>CAWHIH010000005.1:0-880695 GCA_963829365.1 uncultured Alphaproteobacteria bacterium
CGAAAAGTATTCTGGCTGGATCGCTGGGTAAGGTGCTGGGCCGCCCCACCGCCCGCATCGGTAGGAGGGGGGCATCCCGGCCTGGCCTGGGTCATTCGGCATCAAAATGCCGGAGCCAACCTGGAAGGCGAAGAAGGCTGACCGGTCAGTGGGACCACGCCGGGAAAACTCGTCCCATCCGCGCGGAAGGCCGATCTGGGTAAGCCCTAGTGGCGGGACCTGATGCAGCATCGACGGTGCGTGGTCGTGGTTGACGGGTACTACGACTGGGTTGCGCCCTACCAAGCCTGCCGAAGTAGCGGCACGTCTACGCGGTCCGTATGGCCGGTGGCCACCCGATGATGCTGGCCGGCCTCTGCGACGACTACGGCGCGGACCGGCAGGGCGCTGACCAACGCTTCGCCGTCATCACCGTACCGGCCAAAGACACCAAGGCGGCACCGAATGGTTGGATGCCTGCCATCCTTACGCCCGAGGACATCGCCGCTTGGCTCGGGGATGATGGGGTAAAGCGTGACGCCGGCGACCTGCTGGCGTTGCTCCGGCCGACCGCTGCCGGGTCCTTGAACCGCTACCGGGTGTCCGACGCGGTGAACGACCCGAAGAACGAAGGGGCGGACCTACTGTGCCCATGGCCGGCGGCGACCCTGATATGGTGACGTTCAAGCAGGGGCTATCCGATATACCGGTTGCCCTTCCCGCGGTTACAGGACTGGCATAACAACTGGAGGTTTGAACGTCGTTCGTGCCGCCCTTTGATACCGGGATGACGTGGTCAATCTCCAGGACGGTCCCGCGGTCGCGCTTCGGGTTGCGGCCACAGGTGTCGCAGGCTGCTTCGCGTTCTCGTAGGACCTTAAATCTGATTCCCACGGGGATTGGTGCGCGCTGCCGTCGGGTTTCAGCACGGATCAGTAGCTCGGCCTTGGAGATTTTCTGCTGTTTCCACTGCACGAAAGCCGCCAGGAAGGGCTTGAGCGGACCGAACCGGTAGTAAATCGTCCCAAACGACACGCCGTCGTCGTGGACGCGCCCATATTCTTTAAAGTCGTCGGCAGACGGAGGACGGCCACACCACCGCCATATGCGCTCGACCGCAGCTAGAGCAAACCCCGAACGGGTGGAATCACCCGGCAAGGGCAAATTTCGCTCGCCCTAAACAACAGGCTAGAGCGCATTCCGTGAGCCATGTCGAACGGAATGCGCTCTAGGATTTCCTCGTCCGAGTTTTTCACGGACCTTGTCTGGCGCGGCACGGTGATGCCAAGCCGTAGCAACGCGTCGTGCCAGTTGCCGAAATGGTGGGTCACGGAGTAAAGGCTGATGCGGCGCAGCCGCCACGTTTTGAAGTTGGCGAGCGTCCGCTCCGCTACCGGCGTCGCGCTGGCGAATTTCCGAAGTTCGACTTCAACTTCGGCCTTGGTAGGTGCGTCTCGGCGACGCGTATCATGGGACAAGCCCGCCTGCTTGAGGGCACCAACCCAGCTTCCCAACTGACTTATGATGGTATGTTCGTGGAACCGTCGCTGCGACCACCGCCGGTAGTTCTGCATCGTGCGATCTTCGGCTGCATACACCTTCCCAAAGGCGCGAAGTTCCGCCAGCAACTCGGCATCCGTTTGTCGGCGACGTATGGCAGGAAAGCTGAAAAGGTCGGTATCGTTCTTCGATCCGCCGACACCTGGACCTTGGCTTTGGTTGAAAAGGTCCGCCACATCGGTGCTTCTGGTCGCGACTGGTGCCCTTGACATGACGCTGAACGATCCCCGCTTGCGCAACGGCGCCGGGTCTGGCACCGCTTTCCGTGAGCGACCCAGATTTCCGCACGAAATATGCAGTTCTACCAGCCCAAATTCGGGCGGGTCGCGGACTGTTGGACTGGACGCGCACACGGCTTGCTCAACAGAGCGGTGTGTCACTGAGGGCGCTGGTTGAAATCGAATGGGGCAAACCGCCCGTCCTCAAGCCCGAACTCTGAAGGCGCTTGCCGCTGCGCTGACTACAGCCGGTGTCGAGTTCATCCCGGCCAACGGCGGTGGCCCTGGCGTCCGGCTATCGCGCGAGGCGGCATTGCGAGAAGCGTTGGCCTTGGCGAAGGGCGAGTGAGGTAGCCTTAGTTAAATTTGCCGAGGCTGCTAGGAGCGCGGCGGATTTTGACAACGCGCGCCGCCATAAGCGCAATTTGGGTTTGCCGGCTTCAATCTAACTTCAGCAGTCTCGGGAGAAATTCAATATGCTAGTTTCCTTACAGCCGCTGACCGCCCAAATCTTGGTTTATTCTACCTGAAGATGCTCTGGTTCGACCCTGACCCTGCCTAAAGACAACGGAGTCAAAACTCTGCCGCGACGCCCGCCGCTGCTAAAGCACAGGGTAATACTGGGTTTCAGAAGGTGTTTAGGTGATCATCAGCCTGGGCGGTAAGCGCTGAACAGCGGCACCAGAAATTAAAGCATGGGCGGTGACCGATTGCTCATAAAATCTCGAAAAATACCGCCGTCTGGAGGTTTTTGTTCAACCAATAAAGTTTTCGAAGTTGGGAAGCGGTCTTTTGGATTGCATTCTCGGACTTTTGGCTCCAGTGTTTATTTGGCTAGAAACGAAATTGTCGGTAGTCGCGAGCTTACCTTAAAACAAAGCCAGAAAAAATTTAACTGGCAAAAATAGCAAAAAATCAAGGACCCCAAGGAAAAACAGAAAGTCTATTCTCTATAAAATAAACATGAATCTCAGGCCAAACAATAAACATAGCAATAATACCGAAGAAAAAATCAATGCTAGCCAAATATTACTATTAAGAATAAATATGCGGACCACAACAATGCACACGGTTTCATTATATTCAAATGAGTGATTGTCTTTGTCCTTCGGCCTAATCATCATCAGGTATACATTGAACAGAAGTGACATGGAGGTGAAAAGCCAAATAATGCAGACGAAAATTCCGAAGCCACTACGAAGCGTACTGTTGGTATAGAGCGTAATTATTAACGTAATAGAGGCAATCATCAATGCCGATCTAGCCGCTATCTCGTAAATATACTTATCGAGATCTCGGTTTACGGAAATTTGTAAATTGTCTTTTTCTTCGTGATTAGCAAGCAAGTAATATGAATTATTTTTCGCTTTAAATTCTCTTTTTCGCTTTTGAATTAAATTTCGGAAAAATCAAAATACTCTTGCGTGCCAACTGGCGCTCTTAACTTCGAACCAATTGCCCCTAATGTCTTCCAAAAAGCATTAGCAAATTGAGGGAAGCGTACCCCAAATGTGTTATCAAATCGCATTTTCCATTTCCCACAAAACGTCCTGTGGTTTACCAGTTGTGCTTGTTGGGACTTTATGGAAATCTCAGACAGAGATGATTTGGAATCGCTTGACATCACTGGATCCTCCCAATTCAATGATGCTATGGAGACATCGAAAAGCGGGCAATGGGACCATTGCGTTGCAATAGGCAAACGTCCTGTCGGGCGGACCAACGCCTGCTAAAATGACGCTGCAGCACTCACGGAAACTTCGCTACTTTATAAAGTCCTACCGCGTCTCCGGGCTGATCTTTGCTGGCTTTCAACGGCGCGTCATTGAGCCAAAAGAAACCTAGCCTTTCGCAGTTAGAGCGCATTCCGTTCGACATGGCTCACGGAATGCGCTCTAGCCTGTTGTTTAGGCGAGCAAATTACCCCTGCCGGGTGATCCACCCGTTCGGGGTTTGCTCTAGGTGGCGCCCAGCGCGACGATCGAGTTCGGCAAACGTTTCAATCCCAAACCCAATCAAATCAATCTTCTCCTTCAACGTCCGCAGATCGTAATCCCCGTACGTTTGCCCAACCGTCTTGGCCGCATGCCCGGTCAGCTTGTCGTGCAGGAATCGTCCATGTGCCGCCGCGCAACCCCCTTGAAGGTGTGCCTGAACGAGTGGAACACCTTGCCTACCCCGAGGCCGGCGTCGCGCGGACGCCGGTTTAGGCGCTTGCTGGCGGGGGCGCAGTCGATGGAGAAGATGCGATCCCCGGCTGGTCTATCCGTTGCTCCGCACAACGCGACCTCCGCCGGCGCTGAAGCTGCGCTAAAACACAGCGTAGGCGAAATGGATCGAAAGTGGTCGGTCCGACTGCCGCAGCTTACTATACGCTTACCAGCAACCTGCCGCGCCGGCTCACCAAGGGAACACGCGCATGAACGCCAAAGGATTCAGTAGCTTGCAGCAGGCGTGGGCGCATAGCTCAGCGGTAGAGCACTACCTTGACACGGTAGGGGTCACAGGTTCAATCCCTGTTGCGCCCACCACGCCTGCAGGCTTTCCAGTCACTTATGCGCGTTTCGGGGCGGCTCCGCTGCGAGCAGTTGCCTGGTGCAACTCCGCCTCATCCAAATCGGCCCCGGCTCCCTTTCCTGTTCGTCAACCCGTTGATGCGCGGCCGCTCCATATCTTTCCGGAAACGGGAACGGTCGCGGCGGGGGAACGTTAGTCGGCGGCCAGTAGGAGAAGCCATCATGAACAACATCATCTACATCATCGGTCTCGTCGTCGTGGTCATCGCCATCCTGAGCTTCCTCGGCCTGCGCTGACCGTTCTGCGGCCCAGGCATGCCGGGCCTCGGTGGGACAACCCGCACCACCGCTGACACCACCTGCGGGCCGAAGGCATACACCTAGGACCATGCAGGCCCCGCCGTGGCGCGGCAGAAGCCACAGGTCCAACCCCTGTCATACCGGCTGAGGCCGCCAACCGGCCAACTTGGCCGTTGCGCGACCTGGGGCGGTGCCGAAGCACCGCCCCGCAGCCTCACGGCCGTTCGTTCGAGAACACCACCGTGCCGCTGGCGCTGAACATCCCGCCGACGCCATGGCAGACCGAGATCTTGGCCCCCGGCACCTGCGCCGGCGCGGTGCCGCGCATCTGCCGCACGCTCTCCTGCAGGGCGTACATGCCGTACATGCCGGTGTGCGTGTAGGACAGCCCGCCGCCGTTGGTGTTCAGCGGCAGCTTGCCGCCGGGCGGGTGTTGCCCTCGCAGATGAAGCCGGCAGCCTCGCCGCGGCTTGCAGAAGCCGAGGTCTTCCAGCCCGTACAGCGGCAGATGCGCGAAGGCGTCGTAGATCATCAGGTGATCGACGTCGCTTGCGGTCGATCCCGGCCTCTCGAACGCGGTCGGCCCGGCCACCCGGAAGGCGCGGGAGGAGGTGAAGTCCTCCATCTGGCAGACCATGGTGGTCTCGACCGATTCGCCGCTGCCGAGGATGTAGACCGGCTTGGTCGGGAAGTCCTTCGCCCGGTCCGACTTCGTCAGGATCAGCGCGCCGCCGCCGTCCGTCACCAGGCAGCACTGCAGGATGCGGAACGGATAGGCGATCATCCGGCGAGTTCAGCACGTCGTCGACCGTGATCGGGTCACGGAACATGGCGCGCGGGTTCTTGCCGGCCCATTCCCGCTGCACGACGGCGACCGTGGCCAGGTGCTCATGCGTGACGCCGTGCTTCTTCATGTAGCGCAGCACCGGGATCGTGAAGAGGGTCGGCGGGCCGAACGGCGCCGTAGGGCATCTCGAACTGCCCGTTCAGGCTTTCCGGCTCCGGCCGGGCGGGGCGTCGCACTGATGCGCGAGCTTGCCGCTTTCGCCATGGGTGATGAGGATGGTGTTGGCATAGCCGGCATGGATGGCCGCCGCCGCATGGCGGACGTGCAGCATGAAGGAGCAGCCGCCGACCCCCGTGCCATCCACCCATTTCGGGGTGATGCCCAGGTAGTGCGCGATCTGCTGCGGCATCATCGGGCCGACGCAGGCCACGCCGTCGATGTCCGACGGCTTCAGCCCGGCATCGGCCATGGCGTTCAGCGCGGCATCGGCGTGCAGCATGATCTGCGACATGCCGGGGATGACGCCGAGCTGCGTGGTTTCCGCAGCGCCGACGACGGCGATTTCACCGCGACCGATCATCAGGCGCCTCCCTTCGCCGGGACGGAACAGGGGCAGGGTGATGTCCTCGTCCAGTGGCGTGAAGGCCACCTCCATCGGCATGTCGAGCACCAGTGCCTCGGGGGTCTGTTCGCAATCGACGATGTTGGTCATCAGCCGCGGGCCTTCTTCCAACTCGACCACCGCGATGGCGTAGGGCGGGGTGAAGCCGGGCACCGCGCGCTGGTGGATGACGTAGCTGTGCAGCTTCGCCTTGCCGCTCGCCTCGAACACCTCGACATTGCGGGTGCCGGTATAGGGGCTGAAGGGGCGCGGCGGGAAATACGCGCGGCCGGTGTCGCCGCAGCGCTGGAGCAGCAGCTTGCCGTCCTTGCAGCCGTCCCAGAAGTGCTTGGTCTCGGGTGTTGGTTTCGGCTTCGGCCGACCGGGTGCGAGCATGCTCGCTTCCTCCTCGTTCAATGGCAACGCGGCGCAGCCTGCCACGGCCGGCCCGGCGCGGCGAGGCCCCCTTACCCCTGCCCTACAGCGCGGTCGCCCAGGCCTCCGGCAGCAGCGCATAGCCCTCGCCCCGGCGCAGCAGGTGCAGGAAGCCGGGGAAATGCATGTGCATGCCGGCCGTGGCCAGCTTGTCCGTCGCCACCATGTCGAACACCCGGCGGCGGGTGGCCGCGGCCTGCACCGGGTCGATGTCGAAGGCCATGGTCACCTCCGGGCGCGGCACCTGGATTTCCGGCACATGGATGATGTCGCCCCAGATCAGCAGCGTCTCCGCGCCGGAGGCGATCAGGTAGCCGGTATGCCCCGGTGTATGGCCCGGGAAGGGCATGGCGGTGACGCCGGGGAACACCTCGCCGCCGGTGAAGGTCCGGGTGCGGCCCCGGTAGGGCGCGGCCTGGTCGCGGGCCGCCTGGAAGTTCCGCAGGCGGCTGGCCTCATCCGCCCGTCCCATCGCGGTGTCATCATGCCAGAAGGCGAGTTCGTCGGCGTGCATCACCAGTTCGGCGTTGTAGAACAAGGCATGGCCCGCGGCATCGGCCAGCCCGTTGGAATGGTCCGGGTGCATATGGGTCAGCAGCACCGTGTCGATGTCCGACGGGTCCACCCCGGCGGCCGCCAGGTTCTCGAACAGCTTGCCGCCGCTTGCCGCCATGGCCGGGCCGCAGCCGGTATCGACCAGCGCGGTCCGGCCGCCGGAATGGATCAGGAAGGTGTTCACCGCGGTCCGTCGCGGCACCGGCCGGAAGGCGGCCCGCAGCAGCGCCGCCGCGTCCTCCTCCGGGATGTTCTGGATGACCGCCATGGAGCCATCCAGGTGCCCATCGGAGATGGCGCTGATGGTGATGTCGCCAATTCGCCGATGATACACGCCGGCGACCTGCCGCGTCGGGACCATTGCCATGGCTTTCATGCCTCCCTGATGATGGGCGAAGGCTAGGCCACCGGCCGGCCCGGCGCTACGCCCGGCGGATGTTCACCAGGAACTCGCCGGATTTCTCGCGCAGCGCCCCGGCATGGCCGGTCAGCCCCTCCGCCGCGCCGAGCAGCGAGGCCGAGGCCTCGCCGGTCTCGCGCGCCGCGCGCTGCACGTCCTGGATGCGGATGGCGACTGCCGAGGTGCCCTCGGCCACCTGGTTGGCGCTGCGGGCGATCTCCCGGGTGGCGCTGCCCTGCTGCTCGACCGCCGCGGCGATGGCGGTGGTCACCTCGTTGATCCGCTCGATGGTCGAGCCGATCGAGCGCAGGGCGCCCACCGCCTTGCCGGTGGCCGACTGGATGCCGCCGATCTGGGCGGCGATCTCTTCCGTTGCCTTGGCCGTCTGGCCGGCCAGCGCCTTCACCTCGCGAGGCGACCACCGCGAAGCCCTTGCCGGCCTCCCCGGCGCGCGCCGCCTCGATGGTGGCATTCAGCGCCAGCAGGTTGGTCTGGCCGGCGATGTCGCCGATCAGCCGCACCACATCGCCGATTCGCTGGGCGGCCTGGGCGAGGCCCTGCACCGTCTCGTCGGTCGCCCGCGCCTCGGCGGCCGCGGCCCGGGCCACCGTCGCGCCATCCGCCACCTGGCGGCTGATCTCGGCGACGCTGGCCGCCAGCTCCTCGGCGCTGGCGGCCACCGCCTGGACATCGGCGCCGGCGCGGTTGCCGGCCTCGGCCACCGCCTCAGCCTCCCGGCCGCTGGTATCGGCCGCGCCGGACAACGCCTGGGCGGCACCCTGGACCTGCGCCGCCGCGGCGGCCACCGCCTGCACCACGCCGCCGATCTCCTGCTCGAAGCTGTCGGCCAGCCGGGCCTGCGCGGTGGCCACGGACCAGACCAGCATGGCGCTGACATAGTTGCCCTGGGCGTCGCGGATGGCGCTGATCGACAGGTCCAGCACTTCCTTGCCGAGCTTGATGCGCGCCTTGTGCGGCAGGCGGCTCGGGTCGGACAGGATGGCGCGCTGGTGTTCCGGGCGCCGGTGCATGATGTCGATGCTCTGGCCCTCCAGTTCCGCGACCGTGCAGGGCAGCAGGTGCTCGATGGTGCCGAGCAGGCTGCGGGTGGTCGGGTTCATGTAGCTGACCCGGAAGTTGTCCTGCGGATCGGCGGTCATGACCGCGGTCGGCATCTGTTCCAGCATCTGCTGCTGGGCGAAGGCCCGCTGTACCGTGCCACGCAGCTCATCCAGCGCATCGGCGATGGCGCCGATCTCGTCGCGCCGGCCGCGGTCGGGCACCGCCACCCCGGCCTCGCCGGCAGCGATCGTCCGGATGGTGCCGGCCAGCCGGCGCAGCGGTGCGCCGATGGCCCGGGCGTTCAGCCAGCCGGACAGCACCAGCAGCAGCGCCACCACCGCACCGATCTGCAGCACGCCGCGCTCCAGCGCGACGGTGGCGGCCGCGCTGGCCTCCGCCCGCTGCGCCGCCTCCACCTGCAACAGGCTGCCGGCGGCCTCGACCGCGGCCTGCAGCTTCTCCCGGGCGGGCGTGCTGCGTTTGGCGCGGAGCGTCTGGGCCGCCTCGGCCAGTCCCACCACCTCCAGCGAGACTTCGGCCATCGCCTGCGCGGTGGCGGTGATGCGGCGCAGGTCTTCCGCCGCGCTGGCCGCCACCGGGATGGCCGCGAGCGCCTGCTGGTGCACCCGCAGCTGCGCGCTGGCGCGCTTCACCCGCCGCGCCTGGATGGCCTCGCCGGTCGCCAGGAAGCGCTGGGTACCCAGCCGGATCTCGTTCACCGCGAGGTGGAACACCGCCAGTCGCTGGCGCGCCTCCTCCCGGGCGGTCGCGGGCACGTCGAGTTCCAGCAGGTTGGCAAGCGCCTCATGCATCTGGTCGTAGTCGGTGCTCAGGCGCTGGAGCTTGCCGTCGCGTTCCGTGATCAGCCGCTTGCGCAGCACCGCCTGCTCGGCGGTCGAGCTGGTATAGGCGTCGAGTGCCTGGGCGGCCTCGGCCAGCGTTTCGCGCACCGCGGGAGTGGAGGCAAGTCCGGCGGCTTCGGCCAGCCAGATCCGTGCGGCACCGGCCTCGGCGTTCAGCCCGGCGCTGCCGCGCTCGGCGGCCTCAAGGTCCTGCGACAGCTGCACGTCCCGCAATGCCATGGCGGTACGCGCGACATGGATCGCGGCCTGGTTCGCCGCTATCTGGGCGCCGCCGGCACCCCGCTCGGCGGCCAGCTGCCGGTCGAGGTTGCCGAGTTGATGGCGGACCAGCCCGACCATCCCACCGAGCAACAGGACCGCGACGATGGCGCTGGCGACCAGTTTTCGGCCAACCGAAAGATTGCGGAACAGGCGCATGGAGGTTCTCCTATGCCCGCCAGCATGCCCGTCCCGGCTTTAACAAGCGGCAAACGCCCACTCGACAGCCCCGCCCCCGCGCGCCACGTTCCGGCAACGCCGAACCCCCGGCCGGAAGGACGCCGCCCCATGCTGTTCGACTTCGAGAAACTCTCGCCGCAGGATTGCTACAAGCTGGTGGTTTCCTCGGTGGTGCCCCGGCCGATCGCCTGGGTGGTGACGCAGGATGCCGATGGCGTGGTGAATGCCGCGCCATATTCCTTCTTCAATGCCTTCTCCTCGAACCCGGTGGTCGTGGGCATCGGCTGCGGCCCGAAGGCGCCGGGCGCGCTGAAGGACACCGCGGCCAACATCCGCGCGACGGGAGAATTCGTGGTGTGCCTGGTGCCCGAGACGGCAATCCACCAGATGAACGCCACCGCAATCGATTTCGAGGCCGGCGTCGACGAGCTGGCCGAGGCCGGGTTGACCCAGGTCGCCTCGTCGAAGGTCAGGCCGCCGCGCATCGCGGAAAGCCCGGTGGCGCTGGAATGCGTGACCTACCAGCTGGTCCCGGCCGGCGAGCATACCATCGTGCTTGGCCGGGTCGTCGGCGTGCACATCCAGGACGACTGCGTGCTGGATGCCGCCAAATGCTATGTCGATACGCCAAAGATGAACCTGGTCGGCCGCATGCATGGCCGTGGCTGGTACACCCGCACCACCGACCGCCTGGAAGTCCCGCGCATGACCGTGGCGGAGTGGGAAGCGAAGAAGGCCGCCGAATAACCCTGCGCCGCCGGCCCGGCGCGGGCGCCTTCCCCGCGGCCCCGGGCCATGCTACCGGACGTTTGAGAGTAATTCGCAAATGTCCGGCGCCCCCCTAGCCCCCGAACTGGTTCCCACGATCGTGCGGCCGCCCCTGCCACCGGGCCGTCCAGCCGGGCGAGGGCCGGGCTGGACCATGCTCGCCCTGCCGCTGGCCGGGCTGATCGCGGCGCCGCTGGTGGCGGTGCTGGTCACCGCAGCGGCGCCGGCCGGCGAGGTCTGGCGCCACATCGCCAGCACCACCCTGCCCGAAATGCTGGCGAATTCCGCCCTGCTGGCGCTGCTGGTCGGGCTGCTGACTGCCTCGGCGGGGGCGCTTTCGGCCTGGCTGGTCACCGCCTGCCGTTTTCCCGGGCATCGCGTGCTGGACGTGGCACTGCTGCTGCCCATGGCGATGCCGGCCTATGTCTGCGGCTATGCCTATACCTGGCTGCTCGACGTGGCCGGGCCGGTGCAGACCACGCTGCGGCAGACCACCGGGCTGCGCTGGGGCGAATACTGGTTCCCCGAGATCCGCAGCCTGCCGGGCGCCGCGCTGATGCTCGGCATGGTGCTGTACCCCTACGTCTATCTGCTGTGCCGCAGCGCCTTCCAGCAGCAGAGCGTCTGCCTGATCGAGGCCTCCCGCACCCTTGGCCATTCGCTGCCGCGCTGCTTCCTGCGGCTGGCGTTGCCGATGGCGCGGCCGGCCATCATCGCCGGGGTGGCGCTGGCGCTGATGGAGACGCTGGCGGATTTCGGCACGGTGCAGCACTTCGCCGTCCGCACCTTCACCACCGGGCTGTACGAGGCCTGGTTCAGCCTCGGCGACCGCGCCGCGGCCAGCCAGCTCGCCGCCTGCCTGATGGGGCTGGTGGCGCTGCTGCTGGTGCTGGAACATCTCTCGCGCGGCGGACGTCGCTTCCACCCGACCACCACCCGCCAGCCACCGCTGCGGCCGGTGCAACTGCGGGGCTGGCGTGCCTGGGCCGCGCTGGCCGCCTGCGCCATGCCGGTGGTGCTGGGCTTCCTGGTGCCGGCCGGGGTGCTGCTGGTGCTGATGCTGGAAGTGGGCGACCCGCTTTCGCCCGGCCGGTTCCTGCCCTTCGCCCGCAACAGCATCCTGCTCGCCACCCTGGCGGCGTTGCTGGCGGTGTTGCTGGCCGGGCTGCTCGCCTGGGCGGCGCGGCTGCGCCCGCGGCCGGCGCAGCGCGCGGCGGTACAAATCGCGGGGCTTGGCTATGCGATCCCCGGCTCGGTCATCGCGGTCGGCACGCTGGTGCCGCTCGGGCTGTTCGACAACGCGCTGGATGCCTGGATGCGCGCCAACCTCGGCATCTCGACCGGGCTGTTGCTGTCGGGAGGGATTGCCGCGCTGGTCTTCGCCTACCTCGTGCGGTTCCTCGCCGTGGCGCTGTCGGCGGTCGAGTCCGGGCTGGCGCGGGTGAGGCCCAGCCTGCGCGATGCCGCCCGGGTGCTGGGTGCCAGGCCCGGCGCGGCGGTGCTGCGGGTGGAGTTGCCGCTGGTCCGCGGCAGCCTGTTGACCGGCTTCCTGCTGGTGTTCGTCGATACCATGAAGGAGTTGCCGGCGACCCTGATCGTCCGCCCCTTCGACTTCGACACGCTCGCGGTGAGGGTCCACAGCCTGGCATCGGACGAGAGGCTGGCCGAGGCGAGTACGGCGGCGCTGTTGATCGTGTTGGTCGGCCTGCTGCCGGTGCTGGCCCTGACCCGGGCGATGCGGCGCGGCTGACACGCTCATGATCCGAATGGTTGCCACAGGCACGTCGGCGTTGACGCGGCCGGACCGGCGTGGTTGTCCAGGATTGCGCCCGCCATCAGTCGGCGAGCGATCACACTTCGGGTAGCGCGAACATATGTGCGCGTCCTTGGGTGGGTACACGCTCAGGTTGTACCTACTTATCGAATTTCGCGCAATATGAGACTGGGTGTCGCTTTCCCTTCCCGAACGGTGGTCCCGCACTTCATGCCAAACCTGGCCCAATTCCTTGACACCGAAGCTCTTGCCCCGCACGGGGTCTGTCTGCTCTGGCGGCCTGAATTGCTGTGGTTGCACGTGGCTTCCGATGCCCTGATCGGCTTGGCCTACTGGTCCATCCCGGTCGTGCTGGTGGTGATTGCGGTGCGCCGCCGCGACCTGGTCTACCCTTGGGTGTTCGAGCTGTTCGCCGCGTTCATCCTGGCCTGCGGCGCCACGCATTTCATGGGCATCTGGACACTCTGGCACCCTGACTACGGCGTGCAGGGTGCCCTCAAGGCGATCACCGCCGTGGTTTCGGTCGCCACCGCGGCTGCCCTGTGGCCGCTGCTCCCTCGCATCCTGGCCATACCCTCCACCGCCGCGCTGTCCGAGGCCAATGCCGCCCTGTCCCGGGAAGTGGCCGAACGCCGGGAGGCCGAGGCGCGCAGCCGGCAAAGCGAGGCGCGGCTCTCCGGCTTCTTTGAACATCTGTCGGATGCGTTGTTCGTTGTGCAGGCGCAGCCCGGCGGCTTCGTGTTCGAGACGGTCAACCCAAGCTTCTGCCGGCTGTTCGGGACGCAGCGCGAGAGCATCGAAGGCGCCGGGCCGGAACGGCTGCTGGAGGATGCGCCGGCGGCGGAGCTGCTGGCGGCCTTCGCCGCCTGCCTGGCCAGCGGCTCCTCCAGGAACTGGGAAAGCGCGGTGTCCGGGCCCGGCGGCATCCGCCACTGGCACACGGTGCTGGTGCCCCTGCCGGTCGTCGAGGGCGAGCCCCGCCGCCTGCTCGGCAGCCTGCGCGACGTGACCGAGTTGCGCCGGCTGCAGGTGGACCTGGTCGAGGCGGCGCGGCGGGCCACCATCGGCGCCATGTGCGCCGGCGTAGCCCATGAGATGAGCCAGCCGGTCAACATCATCGGCCTCTGGGCGGATCGCGCCCGCGCCGGCCTCGACGCCGCCGCCGCCACGCCGCATCGGGCGATCGAGGTCATCCTCGGCCAGACCCGCCGGCTCGGCACCCTTCTCGAACGGATGCGGGAGTTGGCGCGCGATGCCCCGGGCGAGGCGGAAACCTTCGACGCCTCCATCGCCGCCGCCGCCGCCGTCGAGGTGGCGCGGCGCAGCTGGGCGCTCGACCGGGTGGATATCTCGCTCCACGCGCCCGGGCCGGTGCCGCTGCTCGGCCGCGCCGCGCAGTTCGAGCAGGCGCTGCTGCACCTGCTGGAGAACGCCCGGGATGCGGTGCTGCGGCGGCGCCGGCAGGAGCCCGATGCCGCGGCGCAGATCTGGGTCAGCCTGCGGGTCGGGCCACGGCCGGGGCAGATCACCCTTGCGGTGCAGGATACCGGCGGCGGGGTTTCCGCCAGCCTCGGCCCGCGCATCCTGGAGCCGTTCGTGACCGGCAAGGACCCTGGCGAAGGCACCGGCCTCGGCCTGCCCATCGCCGCTGGCATCCTGCGCGGCATGGGCGGCAGGCTTGGCTGGCTCAACCGCGGCGCCGGGGCGGTGTTCGAGGTGGCGCTGCCGCTGGCCGATCCATCCGAGGAGCAGCCCGCATGATGCACCCGCTCCGCATACTGATGGCCGAGGACGAATGGCTGGCGGCGGAGGTGCTGGAGGAAGGCCTGCTGGATGCCGGCTTCGAGGTGCTGCCAGCACGGGATGGCGAAGCCGCTCTGGATCTGGCCTCCGCCGGCGCCGGGTTCGATGTATTGCTGACCGACCTGCGGATGCCGCGGGTGGATGGGCGGCAGTTGATCGCCCGGCTGCGGGCCTGCCGGCCGGACCTGCCGGTGGTGGTGATGACCGGCTACCCACCCGACGGCGGCTCCGCGGCGCTGCACGACGGCAGCGGCCCGCTGCAACTGCTGACCAAGCCCATCGAACTGTCGCGGCTCATTGCCGCCCTCCGCTCCGTGGCCGGCAGCGCCTAGGCCGCGCTACCGCCGGCGCCCCGGCCCATGCCGGAACAGGCCGGCATGGCTCGGGGCGGAGGATGACAGGCGGTGTTCAGTCGCCCTGGTCGGGGGCGGCGGCGCTGTTCAGCTGGATGTAGCGCTCGATCCCGATCAGCTTGATGAGGTCGAACTGGCGGTCGAGGTAATCCTCGTGCTCCTCCTCGTTCACCAGGATCTTCAGCAGGAGGTCACGGGAGACGTAGTCGCGCACGCTCTCGGCATAGGCGATGCCCTCGCGCAGGTCGCCGATCGCCTTCTCCTCCAGCGTCTGGTCGGCACGGAGAATCTCCTCCACCGTCTGCCCCACCAGGACCTGGTTCAGCCGCTGCACGTTGGGCAACCCGCCGAGGAACAGTATCCGTTCGATGAGCCAGTCCGCGTGGTGCATCTCCTCGATCAATTCCTTGTACTCATGCTCGCCGAGCTTGGTCACGCCCCAATGGCGAAGCACCCGTGCGTGCAGGAAATACTGGTTGATCGCGGTCAGCTCATTGGTGAGCTGGGTATTCAGGTGTTCGATGACCTTGGGGTCGGCTTTCATGGCGGCTCCGGCACGGATGGGCGGCCGGGCGAAATGGCCCATGCCGCATCGCTGCATACCACAGCGGTGCCGGCGGCGGGCGGTTCCCCCGGAATGCTCCCTTGGCGTCAGGCCGGGCAGCCGGCCGTCGCCGTGGGGGCCGGGACAGGCTCGCGGATCATTCGCAGGATCGCCCGGGTGCAGGTGCCGCACTGCGCCTTGCAGTCGCAGGCGGCGTAGACGTCGCGCGGCCGGCAGGCGCCCTTGGCGACCGCATCCGCGAGCTGCTTGTCGGTCAGCGCATTGCAGAGGCAGAGGATCACGGCGCCCGCCCTCAGCGCCAGCCGGCGCGCTGCATGATCTGCAGCGCTGGGCCGGCATGGGTGTCGGTCCGCTTGGCATCCACCGGCTCGGGCCGGAAGCTGCCCATCTGTCGCAGCACGGGGTGCAGCGGCGCGTCGGCAACCGCCGGGTATTCCATGTTGCCAAGGGCGAAGGCCGCCTGCGCGGGGGCGCTGGTGAGGTATTCCAGGAAGCGGCGGGCGGCATCGGGGTTCGGCGCGTCCTTCACCAGCCCGGCGCCCGAGATGTTCACATGGGTGCCGCGGTCCCCCTCGCCCTGGTTCGGGAAGATCACCCCGATGCGGTTGAACAGCGCCTTGTCCTCCGCCTTGTCCGAGGCGCCGATGGCGGCCAGGTAATAGGTGTTGGCGATCGCCAGCTGGCACTGCCCGGCCGGAATGGCACGGAACTGGTCACGGTCGCCGCCCTGCGGCGGGCGGGCCAGGTTGGCGGCGAAGCCCTTGGCCCAGGCCTCGGTCTTCTCCGGCCCGTTGGCCGCCAGGATCGATGCGGCGAGGCTGGTGTTGTAGGGGTGGCTGGAGGTGCGGACGCAGATCTGCCCGCGGAAGCGCGGGTCGGCCAGATCCTCGTAGCGGGTCAGCCCCTCGGGCTTGCCGCGCTCCTTGTCGTACATGATGACACGGGCGCGGGTGGAGACCGCGAACCACTGGTCGTTCGGGTCGCGCAGCGCCTCCGGGATGCGGCTCTCGATCACCTCGGACTTGAAGGGCTGCAGGATGCCGGCGGCGGCAGCGCGGGCCAGCCGGGCGGCGTCCACGGTGATGAACACATCGGCCGGGCTGTTGGCGCCCTCGTTGCGGATGCGCTCGATGAGCTGGTCGGCATCGCCCTCGATCAGCCGGACCCGGATGCCGGTTTCCTTGGTGAAGGCATCATACAGCGCGCGGTCGCTGTCGTAGTGGCGGGAGGAATAGAGGTTCACCACATCGTCCGCCGCGGCGGCGGGGCCGGCCCAGGCCAGCGGCATGGCCAGTGCGGCGGTGAGGACGCCCAGCAGGCGACGGGTCGGGCGAGCGGACATGGCGACTACTCCGGTCTGGTGCCACCACTGATAAGGCTAATGAGAACCATTCGCAAGTCACTCCATGCCGGGTCGCGCCGGTTTCGTCCGCCCGGCGCCCTCACCCCGGCTGCAGGCCGCGCAGGAACTGGCTGCGAGCCGCCGCCGCCGCCATCAGCAGGTTGTGGTCGGACCCGCTGAGCAGGAACCGCGCGCCAAGCTTGATGTAGGCCGCCGCCCAGGTCTCGTCGTAGACGCCACCCATGCCCATCGCCTTGCCGGCGGCGGCGCAGGCGGCGGCCACCTTGGCATAGGCCGCCTGCACGTCCGGATGGCCGATCTGGCCGGGGATGCCCATGGACGCGGTCAGGTCCGAGGTGCCGATCAGCAGCACGTCCACCCCCGGCACGGCGGCGATGGCGGAGACGTTCGCCACCGCTTCCGGCGTCTCGATCATGCAGGCGACCAGGATGTCGCGGTTCAGCTCCGCCTGGGCCTCCGCCGTCGAGGGCGGCTTGAAGTTGTAGGCGAAGGGCGGGCCGCCCCAGGACCGGGTGCCGATCGGCGGGAAGCGGTAGGCGGCGGCCACCGCGCGGGCTTCCTCGGCGGTATCGACATGCGGCACGACGACGCCCATGGCGCCGTTGTCGAGCGCCCGGGTGCCCTCGAACAGCGCATCCTTGCAGCAGCGGACGATGGGGGTGATGCCCTGGTTCAGCGCCGCGATGGAGATCTGCGTCGCTTCCTGCACCGAGGTCGCGCCGTGCTCCATGTCGATGAACAGCCAGTCGTAGCCGGTGGCGGCGGCGATCATCCCCACCGCGCTGCCGCGCAGGTGGTGCACCCCGAAGCCGAGCGAGAGCTGTCCCGCGGCCAAGCGCTGCTTGGCGTGGTTCGGCACGATGGGCATGGCGCTTCCCCTTTGCTTGCGGGAACCGCAGCACGCACCGGCGCGCCGGTCAATCCACCATCGCTTCAGTCAGGCGCTGCGGCGCCGCTTGCCCAGCCGGGCGACGCCGGCCAGCCGCCGGTCGAGGAAGGCCATGGCCTCCGTCGTGTCCGGGTCGTCGTCCCGCATCCAATAGGCCAGGGTGGTGCCGTACACCGCGGCCAGCGTCGCCCGCCTGGTGTACCAGGAGAAATCCGCCGAGGTGTCGCCCGCCGCATGCCACATCGAATCGACCGTGGCGGCGGTGGTCCGCAACGCCACCGCCGCGTTCCAGGGCAGCGCGAGCAGGCTCAGCGCCCGCCGCAGCGCGGGCTTGTGCGGCGCGACGGCCACCAGCCGCAGCTCGACCACCCGGCGGATGCGGGCCGGGACGCGCAGGGCGGCGACGTCCTCGGCCGCGGCGGCTGCCTCCATCTCGCGGTTCGCAAGGTCGATCCATGCGGCGACCGCGCCGGGCGGGCCGGCCGGGAAATGGCTCTCCGCCAACGCCGGGTCCTCGCCGGCCGCGGCCAGGCCGGCGCGCACGGTGGCCCAGGTCCAGCCCTGCCCGCCGGCGATGGGCAGCATGGCGCGGATGGCGGCGTCGCGGATGGGGCTCTGTTCGGTCATCGTGGCTGGCTCCCGGCCGCGCGGGCCAGTTCGTCGGTGAAGCCGAACAGCGAGAAATCCTCCATCCGCATGGGATAGAGGATGCCGTCGAGGTGGTCGGTCTCGTGCTGCATGACGCGGGCGGTGATGCCCTCCACCTCGCCTTCCACCGGCCGGCCCTCGGCATCCCGGCCACGGTAGTGGATCCGCCGGGGCCGCAGCACGCTGCCGCGCAGCCCGGGGATGGAGAGGCAGCCTTCCCAGGCGGCCTCGGTATCCTCCCCCACCGGGGTGAGCTGCGGGTTCACCAGGGTCGAGACGCCGGTCTGGTCGCGCCAGACGAACAGCCGCAACGGCACATGCACCTGCGGCGCCGCCAGGCCGATGCCGGCGGCATCGAGCATGGTTTCCGCCATGTCGGCGATCAGCCGGCGGATTTCCGGGTGGGCCGGGTCATCCACCACCTCGGCTTCGCGCAGCAGCACCGGGTGGCCCATGCGGGCGATCTTCAGGATGGCCAAGATTTCGTCTCCGTGCCGGATGCCTCGGCGGTTGCATGGCAGAATTGGGGACCGGTTGGCAAAATGGGAGGGCACCTGCCCATGAGGGGCTTCCAGCGCGCCTGGTAAATGTGTTAGACGACCGTCCTCCGCATGGGGGTGGAGTTCGGGAAGGTGGTCTGGCTGGGCCGGACCGCCGCATTCCGTGCCTCCCAGGCGGCTTTTCGTATTTCTCTGCAAGCCACAGGAGGTTGCGCCGCGTGCAAGTCGTCGTCCGTGACAACAACATCGATCAGGCGCTGAAGGCGCTCAAGAAGAAGCTTCAGCGCGAAGGTGTGTTCCGCGAGATGAAGCTGCGCCGGCACTACGAGAAGCCGTCCGAGCGCCGCGCCCGCGAGGCCGCCGAGGCCGTCCGCCGCGCCCGCAAGGTCGAGCGCAAGCGCCTGGAACGCGAAGGCTTCTGATCGGCCGGCCCGGCGCCCGCCGGGTCCTGACGACCTGCCATGCGACCGCGGCACGGGGAAACCCGTGATCCGCGGTTTCGCAATTCTCGGGCCGTGGCATGGCGGCAGGCGGTTCGAACTCGGCGGCCCGGCGCGGGCAACATGGGGCCTCCCCAAGAAACCGAGGAAACGCCATGGCCCGCCTGCCCTACCTGGAAAAATCCGACCTGAAGCCGGAAGACCAGGGGCTGCTCTCGCGCGACATCAACCTGCACAAGGCCCTGGCCCATAACCCCGGCGCCGCGCGGGCCTTCTCCGGCCTCGGCCAGTACATCCGCCACGGCACGAAGCTGGATGCCCGGTTGCGGGAACTGGCGATCCTGCAGGTGGGGTGGCTGGCACGCTCGCCCTATGAATGGTCGCACCACGTCAAGATCGGCTACGACTTCGGGGTGACGGATGCCGATATCGAGGCGCTGATCGCCGAAAGCCGCGGCGAGACCTCGGGCCTGGAACCGCTGGCCCGGCTGGTGCTGAAGGCGGCGCGCGAGGTGCATGACGGACCCGGCGTTCATTACGACACCTTCGCCGCGCTGCGCGCCGAACTCGACAACGAAAGCCTCATGGACCTGGTGGTGACCGCCGCCTTCTACTGCGCTGTCGTGCGGACCCTGGCCTCGCTGGAGGTCGATGTCGAGGAGAGCTACATGCCCTACCTGAAGAAATACCCCTTCCCGGTCTGACCCTCCCGTGCCCCCTGGGCAACCGGCGCGGGCCGTGGGATGACCATGGCAACCAGTAGCCGTACCCCAGGGGGAAATGGACGCCATGAGTGCGACGCAGCCTGCCCGGAAGCCCCGTGGCCGCCAGTTCTTCGCCAATCCCGGCCCGACCAACATCCCGGATTCGGTGCTGCTGGCCGGTGCCCACCAGACCGTCGATTTCAACGACAGCAACTTCATCGAGGTCTACGACGCCTGCGTCGCCGGGCTGAAGCGCATCCTGAAGACCCGGCAGAGCCTGTTCATGTACACCGGCTCGGGCCATGCCGCCTGGGAAGCCTGCCTGGTGAACCTGCTGTCGCCCGGCGACACGATGCTGATCGTCGAGAGCGGCTATTTCTCCGAATCCTGGGCGAAGATGGCCGAGGACCTCGGCATCGAGGTGCAGACCGTGGCGGCCGACTGGCGGCGGGGCGTCGATATCGCCGCGGTGCAGGCGGCGCTGGCGGCCGACGCCAAGCGGACCATCAAGGCGCTCTGCGTCGTCCACAACGAGACCGCCACCGGCATGATGATCCCGCTGCCGGAAATCCGCGCCGCGCTGGATGCCGCCGGCCACCCGGCGCTGCTGCTGGCCGATACCATCTCCTCGCTCGGCTCGCTCGATTTCCGGATGGACGAGTGGGGCATCGATGCGGCGGTCGGCGGCAGCCAGAAGGGGCTGATGCTGCCGACCGGCATGAGCTTCAACGGCGTCTCCGACAAGGCGATGGAGGCCCACAAGACCGCCCGGCTGCCGAAGCACTACTTCAACTGGACCAACATGCTGGCCCGGCCGCACAAGAGCTTCGTCGGCACCGTGCCGGTCAGCCTGTTCTACGCCCTGCAGGAATCGCTTCGGCTGATCGAGCAGGAGGAAGGGCTGGAGAATGTCTTCGCCCGCCATACCCGCCTCGCCCGCGCCGTCCGCGCCGCGGTGCAGCACTGGTCCGGCAACAACGGCCCGCAGTTGTTCTGCCTCAACCCCGGTCGGTACTCGGACAGCGTGACCGCGGTGATGATGCCGGAAGGCAGCAACGCCGATGCGCTGCGGACCGTGGCGCTGAAGCGCTTCAACGTCTCGCTCGGCGGCGGGCTGGGGCCGCTGGGCGGCAAGGTGTTCCGCATCGGCCACCTCGGCGACCTGAACGAGCCGATGATCCTCGGCACGCTCTCGACCGTCGAACTGGCGATGAAGGTCGCCGGCATCCCGCACACCCCGGGCGGGGTGGATGCGGCGATCGCCCTGCTGGCGGAGCCAGCCTGAACCGTGCTGGCGGAATAACTACTTCAGCACGAAGTCCTTCAGCACCTCCGGCCGGAACGCCAGGCCGTGGCCGGGTGTCTCGGGGGCGGTGATGATGCCGTTGGCGATGGTGGGGCGGGACACCCACACATCGTCCAGCAGCCCCATCTGCTCGGCCCAGATCCCGTTCGGGATGACTGGCCAGCAGGTGGACGTTCAGCTCCGGGAACAGGTGCGGAGCCATGGTCATGCCCCAGGTCTCGGCGACGGTGGCGATCTTGCGCAGCTCGGTCAGCCCGCCGCGCATCGGGTCCGGCTGCAGGATCGGCAGGCGAGGGTTCTCGAAGAAGGGCTTGAGGTCGGCGCGGCCGAAATGCGTCTCGCCGCCGACCACCCGCAGGTCCAGCGCCTCGGCGCAGCGGGCATAGCCGGCGAAGTCATCGGCCAGCACCGGCTCCTCCAGCCAGTAGACGTCGTATTCCTCGAAGGCCCGGCCGGCCAGGATGGCGGTATCGGCGGTCCAGCCCATGTTCACGTCGATCATGATCTCGATGTCGGGGCCGAGCGCCTCGCGCATGCGGCGGACATTGTCGATATCGGTGCGCACGGTCGCCGATATGGGCGACCTGCATCTTGATCGCCTTGTACCCCTGGTCGACGTAATGCTTCGCCTTGGCGATCATCCCGTCGCCCAGCGCGCCGCGGAAGCAGCCGCTGCCGTAGATGGGGATCTCGGACCGGTAGTGCCCCCACAGCCGGTGCAGCGGCAGCCCGGCGGATTTGCCCACCGCGTCCCACAGCGCGATGTCGATGGCGGATTGCGCCATCATCGCCACCCCGCCGCGGCCGCCGGTCAAGGTCGTGCGCCACAGGTCGCGCCAGATCGCCTCCACGTCCGTCGCCTGGCGGCCGATGACGCGCGGCGCCATGGCCTCGGCGATGCAGGCGCCGATGGTGCGTTGCAGCGGCAGGTTCAGCAGGTGCAGGTAGCCCATGCCGGTGATGCCGGATTGCGTCACCACCTCCACCACCACCAGGTCCCGCATGGGGCCCAGCGCATGGCCGGCCATCCATGGGTCTTCCACCCAGGGCATGCGGAGCAGCGTGGTGCGGAGTTCGCGGATCGTCAGGTCATTCATCGGTGTGTACCTCCCCTAGACATGGCGCCAGAAACGGCGCGTCAGCGCCAGGGCCAGCAGCCCTTCCGCCCCGCTGATGACGCAGGCCCATTGCGCGCCCAGCGCATCCGCCAGTAGCCCGATATGCACGAAGCCGATCGGCCCCAGCCCGATGCAGACCGACAGCAGGCCAAGCACCCGGCTGCGCAGCTCGACCGGCGCCAGCAGGTAGACCAGCGTCGCCTGCATGATGCTGAACCCCGCCTGCCCCAGCCCGGTGAACAGCAGCGCCACCCCCGCCAGCACCGGCTGCGACGCCAGCGCGAAGGCCACCACCGTGACGAAGTACAGCGTCACCCCGCCGAGGTAGCAGCGCGCATAGATCGAGGGCCGCACCCAGGCGGCCATCGCCAGCGCGCCGGCGAAGGCACCCACGCCATCCATGCTGGCGAGCAGCCCGATCCCCTGCGGCCCCAGCCCCAGGTGGTCCTGCCCGACCACCGGGATGAGGCTGGTGAAGGGCCAGCCGAAGATGTTGAAGATGATGGTGACGATCAGCGTCCCGGCCAGCCGCTGGTCGCGCCGCACCGCCGCCAGGCCCTCGCCGATTCGCGCCAGCACCCCCTCGCCGTTGGCCGGCTGCACGCCGCTGCGGTAGCGCAGGGTCAGTGCCGCATACAGCGCCACCAGGTAGAGCAGCACGGAGGCGACGAAGGTGCCCTCGATCCCGACCAGGGCGAAGATCACCCCCGACAGGACCGGCCCCAGCATGCGGCTGGCATTGTTGCTGCCGACATCGGCGGACATCGCCTGGCCCATCCGCGCCGGCCCGACCACCTGGCCGATCATCATCCGCCGCACCGGGTTGTCCGCCGCCCAGCCGACGCCGTTGATGAAGCTGGCCACCGCCAGGTGCCACACCGCCAGCACCCCGCCATAGGCCAGCACCGCCAGCACCACCGAGGTCAGCAGGCTGGCCACCACGATGCCGATGAGGGCGGTGCGCGCCTCCACCCGCTCCGCCACGGCGCCCATGATGGCGCCGAACAGCCCCAGCGGCAGGATGCGGAGCATGCCCATCATGGTGACGAGGAAGGCCGAGCCGGTGGCCTGGTAGACGAACAGGCTGACCGCCAGCATCTCCAGCCAGCGGACCAGGAAGACGACGAGGCCGACGCCCCAGAGCCGGCGGAAATCCGGTTCGGCAAACAGGCGCGCGGGCGCCGCCGCAAGTGCGGTCACGCTGATCGTTTCCCCCCGGCGCCCGGTGGCGCCCGTTTCCGCCATGGTGGCGCCGAATGGCCCCCGCCGCCATAGTCACCCGAACAGAAACCGGGAGAAGCAAGCCATGCGGCCGTTCGAGGGCATTCGCATCATCGACATCACCCATGTGCTGGCCGGCCCCTTCGCCGCCTACCAGCTCGCCCTGCTGGGGGCCGACGTCATCAAGGTCGAGCACCCCGGGGACCCGGACCAGAGCCGCGACAGCGGGCCGGACCTGGCGCTCAACCGCACCGCCATGGGCTGCGGCTTCCTGACCCAGGGCGCCAACAAGCGCGCCATCACCCTGGACCTCAAGGCCGCGGCGGGGCGGGAGGTGCTGCGGAAGCTGGTGCTGACCGCCGACATACTGGTGGAGAACTTCCGCCCCGGCGCCTTCGATGCCCTCGGCATCGGGTATGAGGCACTGTCGGCGCTCAATCCCAGGCTGATCTACTGCTCCATTTCCGCTTTCGGCCAGGGTGGGCCACGCGGCGAGCAGACCGCCTATGACCACGTCATCCAGGCCACCTCCGGCATCATGGCCGCCACCGGCACGCCGGAGGTCAACCCGATCAAGTTCGGCGCCCCGGCGATCGACTACGCGACCGGCACCATGGGCGCCTTCGCCCTCAGCGCCGCGCTGTTCCAGCGCGAGAAGACCGGCCGTGGCCAGCGCATCGACCTCGCCATGCTGGACGTGGCGCTGATGATGCAGGCCTCGCATGTCGCGGCCTACCTGCGCACCGGCGAAGGCCCCAGGCCGGCCGGCAACAAGCACCTGCACGCGACCAACAGCGCCTATGAGACCAAGGACGGCATGGTGATGCTGGGCGCCAGCAACCTCGGCCAGCAGCGCCGGCTATGGGCCGCACTCGGCCGCCCGGAGCTGGCCAAGGCGGACAACGAGGCCCGCACCGCCGCCCGCGCCGAGGAGGAAGCCGTGCTCACCGGGATCATGGCGACCCGCACCGCGGATGAGTGGGAGGGCTACCTGCAATCGAAGCACGTCCCCGCCGCCCGGGTCCGCCGCCTGGAGGAAACCCTTACCGACCCGCATCTCGCCAGCCGCGGCGTGCTGCACCAGTTCCCCGATGGCGCGCCGGGGGTGCCTGGCGCCTTCGGCGTGCCGGTCGCCGCCTTCAGGCTGGCCCATGGCGGCCCGCAGGTGGACAGCCCGCCCCCCATGTTGGGTGCCGACACCGATGGCGTGCTGGCCGAGATCGGCTACGGCGCGGCCGAGATCGCCGCGCTCAGGGCACAGAAGGTGGTGTGAACCGCGGCGGCGCTCATTCCAGCCGGATGCCCGCCCGCTTCACCCTGGCCAGGGTCCTGACGCATCCTGCCCGCAGCCATGGCGGCCGACAGCAGGTCGCGACGCGACGGCAGGCGGGCATCCTGCGGCAAAAGCAGGTCTAGCCCGGTGCCCAGCCCGGCGGCGCCATCTCGAAGCCGGCGAACTCGAAGGCCGGGCTGACGGTGCAGCCGACCAGCGTCCAGCGCCCGAGCGGCCATGCAGCCTGCCACCAGCCCGCCGGAACCAGCGCGAAGGGCTGCTCGCCGGCGCCGAGGGCGGGGCCGAGGCGCAGCTCCCGCATGGCATCGCCCGCTGCCGAAAGGCCCAGCGCCAGCGGCCCGCCGGCGTGCCAGTGCCAGCCCTCGGCGGCATCCACGCGGTGCCAGTGGCTGCGCTCCCCGGCGGCCAGCAGGTAGAGGATGGCGGTGCCGGCGCCGCGCCCGCCGCCCGCCGGTTGGTCCCGCCAGACCTCCCGGTAGTGCCCGCCCTCGGGGTGCGGGTGGAGGTCCAGCGCGGCGATCACCGCGGCGGCATCGAGGCCGGGGTCGCGCAGGTCCGGGCCGGAGGTCAGCGGAAGTTGTCCTTGCCGGTGCGGATCTCGGCCAGCCGGGCGGCATCCTTCGCGCGCATGAAGGGGTTGGTCGCCTTCTCCTGGGCGATGGTGGTCGGCACCGTCGGCTGGCCGGCGGCGCGCTGCGCCTTCACCTCGGCGGCGCGGGCCTGCAGCGCCTGGTTGTCCGGCTCCACGGTCAGGGCGAAGCGGGCGTTGCTTTCGGTGTATTCATGGCCGCAGCAGACCAGGGTCTCGTCCGGCAGTGCCGCCAGCGCCTGGAGCGCGGTGAACATCTGCGCCGGCGTGCCCTCGAACAGCCGGCCGCAGCCGAGCGAGAACAGCGTGTCGCCGCTCAGCAGCACGCCGCCATCGGCAAAATGATAGGCGATGGCGCCCACCGTGTGGCCGGGCGAGTCGATGGCCGTGCCCGGCGTCTCGCCGAGCTTCACCGTCTCACCGGGCTGCAGCGTGATGTCGAGCGGCGGCAGCCGGTGGGCATCGGCCGCGGCGCCGACCACCTTGGACCCGAAGCGGGCCTTCACCTCCTCCACCCCGGCGATGTGGTCGCCGTGGTGGTGGGTCAGCAGGATCAGGTCGCAGCGGCCGCCGGCGGCTTCGAGCGCGGCGATGATCGGCGCCGCCTCGCCGGGGTCGCAGATGGCGGTGGCGCCGGTCGCCGCATCGCGCAGCAGCCAAGCGTAATTGTCGGAGAGGCAGGGAACGGCGGTGGCCGAGACGGGCATGGCGGAGGTCTCCTTGTGGCGGCCGCGCTCCTTGCCCGGCCAGCTTGCCCGGGTGAAACGCGCGCCGGCTTGGGCCGGCCCATGAAATTCGGGCCGCAATGGTTCTATATCTATCCCATGCGCCACGAGGTCCAAGGCTTGCGGGATTTCTACACCACCCCGGCAGGGCTGGTCGCCGCCCGGCTGCTGCGGGAGCGCCTGCGGGCGATCTGGCCGCGGCTGCCCGGGCAGGCCGTGCTCGGGCTCGGCTATGCCAGCCCCTTCCTGCGGCTGTGGCGGCCAGGCGAGCAGGATGGCGCGCGGCGCTGCATCAGCCTGGTGCCGGGGCACCTGCCGCAATGGCGCTGGCCACGCAGCGCCCCCAGCCGCACCGCGGTCGGCGAAGGCGAGGCGCTGCCCTTCCCGGACCTGCTGTTCGACCGCATCCTGCTGGTCCATGGGCTGGAGCACGCCGAGAACACCCGCCGCCTGCTGCGCGAGGCCTGGCGGGTGCTGAAGGACGATGGCCGGCTGCTGGTGGTGGTGCCCAACCGGCTCGGGCTCTGGGCGCATCTGGAGCGTACGCCCTTCGGCCATGGCGAGCCTTTCTCCTCCGGCCAGCTCGAACGGCTGCTGCGGCGGCAGATGTTCGCCATCACCCGGCGGGAGGCGGCGCTGTTCGTCCCGCCCTTCCGTACCCGCATGCTGCTGCGCGGTGCAGGGGTGTGGGAACGCCTCGGGCCGCGGATCTGCCCCGGTCTCGCCGGGGTGACGCTGATGGAGGCCTCGAAGGACTTCGCCGAGATGATCCCCTCGGCCGCGGTGCCGGCGAAGGCACGACAGCGGCGGCAGGTGGTGGCGGAAGGGGTCTGGCGCCAGGGCACTTGATCCGGCGCCCCGCTGCTGGCTCCATCCCGCAATGGGACTCGAGATAGAACGTAAATTCCTGGTGACCGGCGATGGCTGGCGGTCGGCGGCCGTGGGTCCGGCGGTGCCGCTGCGGCAGGGCTACCTGGCAGGGGGGGCGGATGGCCCCGTGGTCCGGGTGCGGCTGGCGGGGGAGACCGCCTTCCTCACCATCAAGGGCCCCGGGCTGCTGGCGCGGGCGGAATACGAATACCCCATCCCGCCCGGGGACGCGGCGACGATGCTGGAGACGCTCTGCGCCGCGCCGGTGATCGAGAAGACCCGCACCCGCGTCGGCCATGCCGGGCTGGTGTGGGAGGTGGATGTCTTCGCCGGGCGCCTCGCCGGGCTGGTGCTGGCCGAGGTGGAACTGGCCTCGGCCGACCAGTGGGTGGAACTGCCGGGCTGGGCCGGGCGGGAAGTCACCGACGACCCGCGCTACCAGAACGCCGCGCTGGTCCGGGCCGCCGGCCCGCCGGCCTGAAGCCTGGTTTGGCGGGGGCATGCCGCCCCCGCCGTTCGGTCAGGCGCGTTCGAGGCACATGGCGACGCCCATGCCGCCGCCGATGCACAGCGTCGCCAGCCCGCGCTTGGCATCCCGCCGCTGCATCTCGTACAGCAGGGTGTTCAGCACCCGCGCGCCGCTGGCGCCGATCGGGTGGCCGAGGGCGATGGCCCCGCCGTTCACGTTCACCTTCGCCGGATCCCAGCCGAGGTCCTTGTTCACCGCGCAGGCCTGCGCCGCGAAGGCCTCGTTCGCCTCGATCAGGTCGAGGGTCGCCGATGTCCCAGCCGGCCTTCTGCAGCGCCTGCGGCTGGACGGGATCGGCCCGGTGCCCATGATCGAGGGATCGACGCCCGCCGTCGCCCAGGAGGCGATGCGCGCCAGCGGGGTGATGCCGCGGCGCTTCGCCTCCTCGGCCGGACATCACCACCAGCGCCGCGGCGCCGTCGTTGATGCCGCTGGCGTTGCCTGCCGTGACGGTGCCGTCCTTGGTGAAGGCCGGGCGCAGCTTCGGGCCAGCATCTCCAGCGTGGTTTCCGGGCGGGGGTATTCGTCGTCCGAGACGGTGATCGCCCTTGCGGGCCTTGACGGTGACGGGCGTGATCTCGTCCTTGAAGCGGCCGGCCTTCATCGCCTCGCTGGCCTTGCGCTGGCTGGCGGCGGCGAACTCGTCCTGCTGCTCGCGGGTGATCTGGTACTTGGTCGCCACGTTCTCGGCGGTGTTGCCCATGTGGTAGCCGTGGAAGGCGTCCCACAGCCCGTCCTTGATCATGGTGTCGACCAAGGCGAGGTCGCCCATCTTCTGCGCCGGCGCGCAGATGCTGGCGCCATGCGGCGCCTGGGTCATGCTTTCCTGGCCGCCGGCGACGACGATGGCGCTCTCGCCGGTGCGCGATCTGCTGGGCCGCCAGCGCCACGGCGCGCAGGCCGGAGCCGCAAAGCTGGTTGATGCCGAAGGCGGTGCTGCTCCACCGGGATGCCGGCGGCGACGGGCGGCCTGGCGGGCGGGGTTCTGCCCGGCGTTGGCGGTCAGCATCTGGCCGAGGATCACCTCGTCCACTTCGCCGGCCTGGATGCCGGCGCGCTCGATGGCGGCCTGGATGGCGACGGTGCCGAGCGCATGCGCCGGGCAGCGGCCGAAGGCGCCGTTGAAGCTGCCCACCGGCGTGCGGCGCGGAGGCGATGACGATATCGTCCATGACTGCGTCCTCCCGCCCTGGATTGCTGCGGCGCAGTTTGGCCCGCGCCACACCGCCGCGCACAAGCGCGCTCTGAACGGGCGCCCCCTGAGCCAGGGATGTCTTGATCCAGCGCCGCAGCGGCTGCCACAGCGCTGCCTCCGCCCGCGGTGCCGGCGACCATGCCGATATGGCCCGCCGCCGCGTGATGCACCACCGCCCCCGGGGATAGCGCGGCCAGGGGCCAGCGCGGTGTCCGGCGGGACGATGCGGTCGCGCGCGGGGATGGCGAGGAAGCTGGGCAGCCGCAGGCCGGCCGGGTCCACCGCCGCACCGGCCACCCGCCATTCGCCGCGCGCCGGGGTATTGGCGCCATACCAGCCGGCCAGGCATTCGCGCGCCACCGGGGCTGCCAGCGGCACGCCGTCGTTCAGCCAGTCCTCGAGCGCGACGAACCGGCGGGCGCGCGGGCTGGCTGGGTCGAGCCGGCGAAATCGCGGTACTTGCCGGCGATGGCGAAGGGATCGAGCCCGGCGAACAGCGCCTGGATGGCGTCGACGGGCAGCGCGCCGGCTGCCCCATCAGCGGCTCCAGCCCCGGCAGCAGGCCGCCGATGGCCGGGGCGCGCCTCGCTCTGCGGCGTGGAAGTCCCAGGGCGTGGCCAGCAGCGCGAGGGCGGCACCGAGTCGGGCCGGCGCTGTGCCGCGGCGAGCGGCAGCAGCCCGGCCATGCAGTAGCCGACCAGCACCACCGGCCCCTGGGTGGCGGCGGGCGCCGTAGCGCGCGTTCAAGCCGGCCGGCGATGTAGTCGGTGAGGCTGAAGCCGCGTTCCAGCCGGCCCCGGCCGCCCCAGTCGAGCAGCAGCGGCGCGGACCCCCTGCCGCGAGGTGGCGCAGCATGGACTGCCCCGGCAGCCAGGTCGAGCACATGGGCGCGGTTGATCAGGGAGGGCACGAACAGCACCGCCGGGCCGGGGCTGCCGCCGTAGTCGAGCAGCCGGTGCCGCCCTCGGCCCAGAACGCCGGCGGGATCCGGCAGGCGCGCCGCCAGGGATGGCGGCGATAGGCGGCGATGCCGGCGAGCAACGCCGCATCCGCCCGGCCGAGCGCGCGCCAGACCGCGGCGGCGAACGCCTCAGGCGGGTGGCCGCCGGCGGCGAGCTGCGCGGGGATCCGCGCCAGTTCCGCCGCCCGGCTTCGATCGCGGCCAGCCGCTGTTCCAGGGCATCGATCCGGGCACGCAGGGCGGCTGGGTCGTCGCCAGGGGCAGCATGGCCATCGCCGCCTCCCGCCGCAGCGCCAGCAGCGCCAGGTGCAGCGGCAGCGGGCGCGGGCCGCGGCGCGGGCTCATGCGCCGCATCCGGGGTTGGCCATGCCGGCGCCGGGCGCAACCAGGCGGCACCGGCCGCCATGGCCTGCCGCCAGACGGCCGCCGCATCCGGGTCTCGCCGCCAGGCTGGCGATTTCCTCCTGCCAAAGGCGATCCAATCCTCTGCGAGCCGGTCGAGGTCCGGGTCGCCGCCAATGCCTGCCTCGCCCGAGGCGCCAGATCTGCTCGCGGCTGCCCGATCCTCGTGCCGTGCGGTCATCGGTCATCGATCCTAGCCGGCCGACGGCCTACGCCGAAGCGCCGTGGCAGCGGGATGCGTTGCGTATGCGCGATGCAAAAAACCTGCTACGAATGCGGCACGGTGCGTGAACATACGTTGGGCCATCTGTCATCTGATCTAGCCGCATCGGAATCGCCATGGCGGACAGCAACGCCCGCAGTCGAAGCAGCTGGACGAAACGCGCCCTCCACGCCCCGGGCACGCCCGTGGTGGTGAAGAAATACGCCAACCGCCGCCTCTACAACACCGAAAGCTCCAGCTATATCACGCTTGAAGACCTGGCCGGCATGGTCGCGGCAGGGCCGCGACTTCGTGGTCTACGATGCGAAATCCGGCGACGACATCACCCGCTCCGTACTGACGCAGATCATCGTCGAGGAGGAGATGCAAGGGCCGGACCTGCTGCCCACCGGCTTCCTGCGCCAGTTCATCGGCTTCTACGGCGACAGCGCTGCAGACCGTGGTGCCGACGATACCTGGAACTGGCGATGGGCGCGTTCGCGGAGCAGCAGGAGCAGATGCGCCGCGCGATGGAACAGGCGATGGGCGGCTTTTATGCCGTTCCCGGCCTGGAGGAGGTGCGGCAACAGAACATTGCGATGATGGAGCGGGCGATGAGCCTTTTCTCACCTTTCCGTCAGCCGGAGGCACCACAGACGATCGAATCCCTTAAAGCCGAGGTGGAATCGCTGCGCCTGCAGCTTGCGGAACTGAAGCGGACCTCGCCGGATACCTCGCGCGGCGGGTGAATCTCGGCCGTGACGCATCCATCACGCGTTCGTCACGCGCCCCGGTGGAACGGGATGGGTGCCACGGCATTGCCCAAGGTGAGACACACACGGGCTCCGAGGGATCATCATGCCACCAGTAACAGATACGGATACACCTCCCGCAGCGCCGGTGAAGGTTGGTCAAAGGGCGAATGCAGCAGATCGTCATGTCGGAGCGCGCATCCGTGAGCGCCGCGTCATGATGGGTCTGTCTCAGCAACAACTTGCCCGGATGATCGGAGTTACCTACCAGCAGGCTCACAAATACGAGCGCGGCCTGAATCGTATCTCCGCGGGCCGGCTGTTCGAAATCGCTCAGGTCCTGTCGGTCGGGGTGTCCTGGTTCTTCGAAGGGCTGACGGAGGATGCCGAGCCGAACGAGATCTCGCCCCGCCAGCGCATGTGCCTGGAACTGGCACGGAATTTCGCGCTGATCGACAACGAGAAGCACCAGGAGGCGCTGAGCCAGATGGCCCGGGCGCTCGCCGCGCAGAGCCTCGCGGCGCAGCCTGCCGCCGAACTCGCCGTGGAAGGCGGCGAGCGGCACTGACCTCCGGCCGGGCAAGTGGCCCGGCCCAAAGCCTGTTGCGTGTCTTGGCAAAACGTCCACCCTCCCCGTCCCTGATCCGCTCGCCCCGGCGAACCGGCCGGGGGATGCTGGGGATGGTGGCGATTGGGCTCGCGGGGGTGGCGGTCGGGTTGATATTCGGATTGGGGTTGCAGGCGCCGGTAGCGCCGGACAGGGGCAGCGGCGGGGTGGCGGTCCAGGCCCCTCCCTCCGCACGGGCACCGGCCGGGCAGGCCGAGTTGCAGTTGGCGGAGCTGGCCCGGGCCGAATTGGTTTCGCTGCGCGCCACCGTCGCGGCCGAGCAGGCCCGGCTGAACGACATCCTCGTGCAGCGGGCTGCGGCCGAGGCGGCGGTGGCCAGGCTACAGCGTGATCTCGCCGCGGCCCCGCCGCCGCCGCCCGCCGTGCCGGTCGCGCCGCCGCCCCGCCCGGCGCGCAGCGAGCCGGCCGCCGCATCTCCGCCCGCGAGCGGACAGCCCCGCGTGTTCGTGCACATGCGGGCGGGCTCGATCGCAGCGGCCGATGCCGCGGCCAGCCTTGCCGATCAGATACGCGACAGCGGCTTCACCCTGGCCGAGGTGCGGGAGGTGCAGGGCACCCCGTCCCAACGGGTGGTCCGCTATTTCCATGCGGAGGACGCGGCGGCGGCGGCGCGGCTGGCCGGCCGGCTGGGGCGCGGCTGGGCGATCCAGGATTTCCGCACCTTCGAGCCCGCGCCGGCGCCGCAGACGCTGGAGATCTGGCTGCCGGACCGGTAGGGCGGCCACCTTGGCAGGTGGCCGCCCCGGCGGGTTCAGCCGAGGCTGATGGGCGTCAGGTCCTGGAACCAGGACTGGGCCTGGACGAAGCCCTTCACCTTCGGGCTCATCGCGCGTGGGTTCATGTCATGCGCGACGAACAGGAACAGCCGGTCGTCGACCAGCTTCTCATGCAGTTGCTGCAGCAGCAGCTCCTGCGGGCCGGGCTCGAAGGTGTCGTAGATCCGGGTCATCAGCGCATCGTAGTCCGGGTCGCTGAAATAGCCCCAGTTGTTCGAGGCGGGCGGGACCATGTCGGTCTTCAGGAAGCGCACCGCGAAGGTGAAGGGGTCGAAGGCGCCATAGGAGATGTTGATGGCGCTGACCCCGCGGTTGGACGGCGCCTTGGAGCCTTCCCGCCAGATGCCGAGCAGGGCATTCCATTCCATCACCTCGAAGGTGATGTCGATGCCGATGTCCTTCAGGTTCTGCTGCACCGCCTCGTTCATCGTCAGCGGCTGCATCTGCCCGGAGCCGCTGGTGGAGATGGCCACCGAGGTCTTCAGCGGGTTGCTGGGGGAATAGCCGGCCTCGGCCATCAGCTTGCGCGCCTCGGCCACGTCGGTGCGGATCGGGTTCTTGGGGTTGCCGTGCCAGGGGTGCCCCGGCGGCACCAGGCCTGAGCCCTCCACCATCATCCCGCCGAGCAGCTCCTTCATGCCCTTGCGGTCGATCGCCAGGTTGGCCGCCTTGCGGATGCGGATGTCCCGCCAGGGCGAGCCCTCCACCATGTTGAAGTGCCAGGTCCAGTTGTGCGGGTATTGGTTGGAGACGATCTTGAAGCCTGCCTGCTTCAGGGACGGAATGGCATCCGGCGGCGGCGCCTCGATGAAGTCCACCTGGTTGGAACGCAGCGCGGCGACGCGGGTATTGGCTTCCGGCAGCGGCAGCAGCACCAGCTTCGCCACCTTCGGGATGCGCTTCTCGTCCCAGTACTCGGCGTTGCGGGTCATCACGCAGCGCTCGCGGATGGAGAAGCTTTCCATCTTCCACGGGCCGGTGCCGACCGCGCGCTGCATGTACTTGTCCCAGTCCTTGCCGGCGGCTTCCCAGGCGCCCTGGTGGGTGATGCCGACCCAGGTGAGGCCGAAGGGCACCAGGCTGTCCGGCCGGGTGGTCTCGACGATGAAGGTGCCCGGCCCTTCCGCCCGCCAGGAGGCGATGGTCGGCATGCGGATGCGGGCCTGGGCGGCAGCGCGCAGGTCGTAGTGCGGCGCATCCGGCTTGAAGGCGCGGTCGTAGGAGAACACCACGTCGTCGGCGGTCATCACCTTGCCGTCGTGGAACTTCACGCCTTCCCGCAGGGTGATGATCCAGCGCTTCGGATTGGCGGGATCGACCTTCCAGGCGGTGGCGAGGCCGGGCCGCTGCACCGAGGCGACATCCGACTTCGACAGGTCCCACTGCACGAGCTGGTCGTACAAAGTGATCCCCATGAAGCGGTGGCCCTCGCCACCCTGGTCGGGCACGCCATTGGCCAGTGGCACGGCGGAGGCGGTCATGCCGACGCGCAGCGTGGCGGTCGGCGCCCCCTGGGCCATCGCCAGGTCATAGGGCAGCACTCCGGCGGCGGCCAATCCGCCGAGCAGGCCACGGCGGCCAATGGTCAAACTCATGCTGTGCAGTCCCTGTCTTTATCGTTGTGCTCGGGCGAGATGGCCCGTTACGCCGGCGTCAGCGGCGGCGACACCCTATGACATTGCCGGTGAATTAGGCAACATTCGATTACTGAATGATATATAGTCATATTCTCTGAATATTGCCTTTTATTTGAGCAAAAATACGGTTTCAACGCACCGCTTCAAGGTTGCGGCACGGCAGTTCGCGTCCGGCCCTTGAATGACAACGGCGACGCCGCAATCTGCGCACCGGGTCGGTCCGGGCCCCTCTGGCGCCGCGGCGGGAATTCGCCGTCCGTTCGGCGCGATGTCGGACCTCCTTCCGCCCGTCGCCGGCATTCCGCCGCGCGGCCGGCGCCAGTGGAGGGGCGTTTTTTCCCGATGACCATCGTTGTTTTCCGCCGCCGCAGCGCAGCGGACCAGGGCACCCGCGTGGCTGACCCGGCATGACCTTCGAAATCCTGCTCGGGCTGCTCGGCGGCCTGGTCCTGCTCACCCTGGGCGGCGAGTTCCTGGTGCGCGGCTCGGTACGCGCGGCGGAACAGCTCGGCGTCTCGCCCCTGCTGATCGGCCTGACCCTGGTCGGCTTCGGCACCTCCATGCCCGAGCTTGTCACCAGCGTGCAGGCCTCGCTGGCCGGCTCGCCCGGCATCGCCGTCGGCAACATCGTCGGCTCCAACATCGCCAACATCCTGCTGATCCTGGGCGTCTCGGCGCTGATCTGGCCGATCCAGGTGCCGGCAGCGGCGCTGCGGCGCGACGGCGTGCTGGTGGCGGCGACCGCCGCGCTGCTGGTGGCGGTCGGGTTGTTCTGGACGCTCGACCGGGTGGTGGGCTTGGTCTTCCTCGCCGGGCTGGTGGGCTACATCGTCTATGCCTTCCGCTCCGAACGGGTCGGGACCACCGACCATACCGCCGCCTTCGACAAGGCGCTGGCCGTGGAAGGCGTGCATGTGGTCGCCCACCCCGAGGCGCCGGCCAAGCCGACGCCCCGCGCGCTGCTGGTGCCGATCCTCATGGCGCTCGGCGGGCTGGCGCTGGTGGTGTTCGGCGGCAAGGTCCTGGTGGATGCCGCGGTCGGCCTCGCCCGCGCCTACGACATCTCGGAGACGGTGATCGGCCTCACCATCGTCGCGGTCGGCACCTCGATGCCGGAACTGGTCACCTCGCTGGTCGCGGCGCTACGGCGGCAGGCGGAGGTGGCGCTCGGCAACGTGCTGGGCTCGAACATCTACAACACGCTCGGCATCGGCGGGGCCACTGCGCTGATCTCGCCGACCATCGTGCCGCCCGACATCGCGTATTTCGATGCCTTCGTCATGTTGGGCGCGTCCGTCCTGCTGCTGCTGTTCGCCCGCAGCGGGTGGCGGATCGGCCGGCGGGAGGGTGCCCTGCTGCTGGCCGGCTATGTCGGCTATGTCTGGATGGTCTGGCCGGCCTGAATTCGCGGGCGGCCCGGGGTCACTCCCCGGGCCGCCGGTTCAGCCGCCGTGCCAGCAGGTGGCCGGCCGATACCGCAAGCAGCCACAGCGTGACCGAGGCCAGCACATAGGTGGCGGCCAGCCCGGCGGCGCCGGCCTGCAGCAGCCGGATGCTCTCCAGGCTGAAGACCGAGAAGGTGGTGAAGCCGCCGCAGACCCCCCCCACCACGAACTGCCCCGCCACCGGACCCGCCGGCAGCCGCCCGTCCGGGCCGGTGAGCGTGGCGTAGAACCCGATCAGCAGCGATCCCGCCAGGTTGACCAGCAGCGTGCCCCAGGGGAAGCCGGGCCCCAGCAGCGCCAGCGCGCCCACCGAGCACAGGGTGCGCAGCACCGAGCCGAGCGCCCCGCCCGCCGCCACGGCCATGTAGAGCAGGGGCTTGCCGGCCATCGCGCCTCAGCCCCCGAACAGCCAGGCGGCGCCGAGCTGGCCGGCGAAGGCCGCCCCCAGGCACAGCCCGAGCGAGGCCGCCACGTTGCAGGCGGCCAGCCCCGGCTGCCCGCCCCGGGCCAGCGCCAGGGTCTGCAGGCTGAAGGAAGACACCGTGGTGTAGCTGCCGAGGATGCCGACGACGAGCAGCAGCCAGGCCTCCGGCGCCCCCCGCATGGCGCCGGCGAGGACGCCGATCGCCAGCGCCCCCGTGGCATTGACCACCAGCGTTCCCCAGGGAAAGCCGGCGCCGAGCCGCTGGGTGACAGCCCCCGCCAGCCAGACCCGCGCGACCGAGCCGACCGCGCCGCCGAGCGACACCAGCACCAGCGGCATCATGCCGCGGGGGTGTCCCGCAGCCTGGCCCCGGAGCATGCCACCGGCGCCGGCCGCCGCTTCATCGAAATCTTCCCACTCGCATGACGTGCAGTGCATCCATGGCGCGGGTCAGGCCGGTTCGGCGCGGCGTTTGCGGCGAACCAGCAGGACCAGCAGCACCGCCGCGGCCGAGGCGGCGGTGTACATGCCGAAGGCAGTCGAGATAGCCGATCATCGCCGCCTGCCGGTTGATCTCTCGGGACAGCCTCGCCAGCCCGGCCAGGGTATCGACATTCCAGCCGCCCATCGACCCGGCAGCGCCAGCGTCCGGTTGTACGGGGAGATCATCTCGGTCATCCGGCTGTAGTTCTGGCCGGTGCCGCTGCACGATCTGCGCCACGCAGAGCGAGATGAACAAGCTGGAGCCGATGTTGCGCAGCAGGTGGAACACCGCCATCGCCTCCGGCCAGGTAGCGGCTGTTCCAGGGTGGCGAAGGTGGCGATGGTCAGCGGCACCCAGATCACCCCGACCGCGATGCCCTGCAGCACGCGTTCGCCAGCAGCACGGTCACCCCGACATTGAGGTCGATGCTCATCAGCCACAACCCGGACGATCGCCTGCAGCATGAAGCCGATGACCATGCCGATGCGCGGGTCCAGCCGGCCGATCGAACATCGCGCTGAAGAATCCGATGGTCGCGCCGACGCCGCGGCAGCCGAGCGATCCGCCGATGACGACGTCCGGATAGCCGGCATATTGCTGCAGCAGCGGCGGCAGCAGCACCATCGGCGTGAAGTTCAGCATGCCGTAGACGATGACCAGCACCAGGCCCAGCGCGTAATTGCGGTCGAGCAGCAGCCGCAGGTTCAGGAACGGCCGCTCGGCGGTCAGGCTGTGCGCGACGAACACGTAGAAGGCCAGCGCGGCGATGACTGTCTCCAGTGATGATCTCGTAGACTGTCGAACCAGTCGAGCCGCTGCCCGCGCGACGAGCACGAGCTGCACGCAGCACGATGCGCGGCGGACAGCGCCAGAAAGCCGATCCAGTCCAGCCGGACCTGGCCGGCGGCGCTGGTCGCGCAGCAGGGTGAGCCGCAGCGCCGATGGCGGCGAGCGCGCCGACCGGGACGATCATGTAGAAGGCCCAGCGCCAGTTGTACGCCTCGGCCAGGATAGCCGCCGAGCGCCGGGCCGATGACCGGGCCGATCACCACCGTCATGCCGTAGATCGAGGTGACCACGCCGATCTGCCGGCGCGGGAAGCTGTCCAGCAGGATGGCGTTGGACAGCGGCACCACCGGCGCGCCGATGCCGCCCTGCACGATCCGCCAGAGCACCAGGCTTCCAGCGAATTCGGCCTGCGCCGCACAGATAGGTGGCGATGGTGAAGCCGGCGACGCAGACCACCATCACGCCGCCGGCGGCCGAACCGGGCGACCAGCCAGCCGGTCATCGGGGTCACGACTGGCGGTGGCCAGGATGTTGAAGGTGATGGTCCAGGCGATCTCGTCCGGCGGTCGCGGCCATAGCGCCCTGCATCTGCGGCAGCAGCGTCGAGGCGATCAGCAGGGTGGTGGAATAAAGGGTCGACGCCGAGCACCACCGCCGCCAGGATCACCACCCGGCGGCCGAAAGGCAGGTAGCCGGCGTCCTCCGCGTCAGACATCGGGGCCGGCGGGGCGCGGAAGCTCGGGCATGGTAGCCTTGACCAATATTGCCTGGGTGATGGTAACCTGGGCACCTATTGCTGGCGAGCCCATTGCTGCGCCCGCCTGGCCGAGAGGCATCCCGTGGCCCCCGCAGACATGCCTCGCCCAAAGTCGCCGTCCCCGGACCCGCTCCAGGCGGATGACCGTCGCCATATCGGCTTCCTGATCTCGGACGTCGCGCGGATGATGCGCACGGCCTTCGACCGCCGGGTGCGGCGGATCGGCCTGACCCGCTCGCAATGGCTGGTGATCAGCCTGCTCTACCGCCGCCCCGGGGTCAGCCAGTCCGAACTGGCGGAAATGCTGGAAGTCGAGCGCCCCGCCGCCGGCCGGATGGTCGATCGCATGGAGCGAAGGAACTGGCTGGTGCGCCGGCCCGACCGCGCGGACCGGCGGGTCAACCGGCTGCACCTGACCCCCGAGGCCGAGGATGTGCAGGCCGGCTGGGCCGCATCGCCGAGGAGATGCTGGACGACGCCCTGGCCTCCCTGGCCATCGAGGAACGCCACCTGCTGACCGACATGATGGAGCGGGTGAAGGCGCGGCTGCAATCCATGGGGCCACGCGCCCCCCTCGCCGACCGCGGGGAGGGCGCCTGATATGCCGCTGGCCCGACGGATGATGCTGCGACTGGTGCTGATGGTGATCGTGCCGGCGTGGCCATCGGGGTCGCGCTGGTGATCTGGCAGATGGCGGGCGCTACGTCACCGCCGAGAATGCCTATGTGAAAGCCGATATCGCGCAGATCGCGCCGGAGGTCGCCGGCCGGGTCACCGAGGTCGCGGTGCGCGACCACGCCCAGGTCGAGGCCGGCGCGTGCTGCTGCGGATCGACCCGGAGCCCTTCCTGCTGGCGCTGGCCAAGGCGGAAGCCGAGCTGGACACAGCGCGCACCCTGGTCGAGACCGCCCGCGCCACCTAGCGCGAGACCCAGAGCGAACTCGGCGAGGTCGAAAGCCGGGCCGGATACTTCGCCCGCCAGGCCAGCCGGCAGCAGGAGCTGGCGGCACGCGGCGTGGCGCCGGCGACCCGGCTGGAGGAGGCGCAGAACGAGGCCGACTGTGGCGCGCGACCGGGTCGAGTGGCTGCGCCGCCGGCTGACCCGCATGCTGACCGCGCTGAACGGCGACCCGGACCTGCCGGCCGATGACCACCCGCGGTGCGGGAAAGCAAGGCCGAGCGCGACAGCGCCGCGCTCGACCTCGCACGCACCACCATCACGGCGCCGGCTCAGCGGCACGGCGGTGAATGTGCGGCTGCAGCCCGGGCGAACAGGTGAAGCGCGGCGACCCCGCTGTTCGTCCTGGTTTCCGACCGGCGGCCCTGGGTGGAGGCCAACCTGAAGGAAACCAACCTGACCAACGTGGCGATCGGCCAGGCGGCGCGGGTGGTGCTGGACATCTACCCGGAGCTGAGCTGGGACGGCGAGGTTGAAAGCATCAGCCCCGCCACCGGCGCGGAATTCGCGATCCTGCCGCCGCAGAACGCCTCGGGCAATTGGGTGAAGGTGGTGCAGCGGCTGCCGGTGCGGATCCGCCTGCTGCCAGAGCCGGGCCAACCCGCCCTGCGCGCCGGCATCACCGCCACCGTCCAGATCGACACCCGCCGGCAGCGGCGCTTCAGCGACGTACTGACCTACCTGCGGGAGCTGTTCCGCGGCACCGCCGAGGCGAGCGGCGCAGGCCCGGTGCCGCCTGGCGGGGAGGTTCCCAGCCAGCGGCCATGAAGCGGCCCGGCGTCACGCAATCCCGTCGCGCGAGGCGGCGCGGTCGAGCAGCTCGATCACCTCGGCGTCATCGAGCTGGCAGAAGTCCTGGTAGTAGGCCCCGACCGAACCGAAGCCGGCTGGCGTATCCAGGAACACCGCCTCGTCGCACTGGCCGCGGAATTCCTGCGCGGTGTCCGCCGGGGCCACCGGCACGGCGAGCACCCGCCGCGCCGCCCCCGCGCGCGCCAGTGCCTGCAGCGCGACCCGCGCGGTACCGCCGGTGGCGATGCCGTCATCCACGATGATGACGGTGCGGCCGCGCAGCTCGGTCGGCTGGCGCCCCTTGAGGTAGACGGCCCGGCGGCGCTCGATCTCCCGCAGTTCCGCGGCGGCTTGGTCGGCCACATAGGATTCCGGGATGCGGAGCATCCGGACGACGTCGTCATTGACCACGATCTCCGGCTGGTGGCCGTCCACCACCGCGCCGATGCCGAATTCCGGCTGGCCGGGCGCCCCGATCTTGCGCACCAGCAGCAGGTCGAGCGGCGCATCGAGCGCCTCGGCGATCGGCAACGCGACCGGCACGCCGCCACGCGGCAGGGCGAGCACGACGGGCCTGGTGCCATCGAGGTGCAACAGGTGCTGCGCCAACTGCCGGCCGGCTTCCTCGCGGTTCCGAAAGATCATGGCCGTCGTTGCTCCTCGTCGGGCAGGAACAAGCCGCAGGCGACGCGGCACCGCTGGCAGCCGGGCCTGCTGCGCGTATTCCAGCCCGAACGCCGCCCGGTGGCCGCGGTTCTTCGCGCCGGCCGGGGTGGCCGGCCTCAGGTGGCGAGGTGGGCCTGGGTCGTGGCGTGGAAGTCCAGCCAGCCATGCGCCAGCAGCTCATCCCGCGCCTTCAGTTCCCGGAAGGCAAGGTAGCGCTGTGCCGCCTCGGTGAAGGTGAGCCATTTCTGCGGCGGCGATTCGCGGCCAAACAGCCCGCTCATGTGGCCGTTGAACTTGACCGCGGCGAAGCGGCCTTCCCGCGGCGGCTCGGGCGGGGCGACGAAGGCGTTGAAGGCCTGGTTCACCAGCTGGAACCGGTCGTAGCCGGCCGCGGCGAGCAGCCCGAGCGCATCGAGCGACATCGCCTCGACCGAGACGAAGGCCGGGCGGCGCGGGTCGGCCATGAGCTGGCGCACGAACAGCTCGTCCGCCCCCTCGATATCGCATTTGACGTAGTAGGGCACGCCGAACTGCGCGAACAGCGAGGCCAGGGTGATGCTGCGTACCCGGATCTCCTGGGTCGGGTGGCCGCCCTTGCCGGCCCAGCCCTTGAGCACGCTGCTCCAGTCGTCCTTGACCGCGTTCAGGTAGAAGCTGATCTCCTCGTCGTCCTGCTGCCACAGCGCCTTGCCGACGAGATCGAACTGACCGCTGCCGATTTCCGTGGCGAATTGCGCGCGGGCACGCTCGACGAAGGCCGGGTTGGCTTCCAGCCCCACCACCCGGAAGCCCTTGGCGAGGTAGAAGCCGGCGTCCAGCGCATGGTGGAGGCCGAGGTCGTAGATCAGGTCATGCGTGAATTCGCTCGGCATGGCAGGCCCTCGCGTCGGGTGTGATGGCATGGGAACGGTCTAGCGCCCCGCCGCCGCGGGCGACGCGATGACGGACCCGTCCGGCTCGTAGCCGAGCCGCGCCGCAAGCTCGCCCACCAGGGGCAGCAACTCGTCGCGGCAACTGCCGAGCAGGCGCGCGACATCTTCGGAATGGCTGTCGCGCAGCACGCTGCTGGTGTTGCGGAAGCCGCCGGTGGCGCCGGCGCGGCGCAGTCCCGCCTCATCCACGCCAAGGAATTCCGCCAGCGCGCCCAGCATCGCCTCGCCGTCCTCGATGCGGAAGCTGGCCACGGCCTCGGGGCGGGCGGCCTCCAGTTGCAGGAAGCGGCCAGTGACCTCGGTCCATTGCAGCAGCAGCCGGCGGTAGTGGTCGAGGACCAGCGGGCGGTCGCCGGCGGCGAGTGCCTCCTGGAAGCCCTTCGCCCACCAGGCCGACATCGAGCTTTCCGCGGTGGCGAAGGGGTGGCGCACGACATGCACGATGCGCGCGGCCGGGAACAGCGCCAGCAGCCGCTCGGGCGTGGCTTCCGTGCCGCCGTACCGGATTTCCTTGAAGCCCCAGCGCCGCTTGCCGGCCGGCAGGCCTTCCGCGAAGAGGCGCCGCAGCACCATGCGCTCGATGTCGTCCAGGGTGTCCGGGCCGAAGCCGTTGATCCAGGCGGTCATCCATGGCGCGACCCCGCCCTTGCCCGCCAGCCGGTCGAGCGGGTCCATCTCCCGGTAGGGATAGGAGGCCTCGACCAGCAGCGGCGCCGTCCGCACCTTCTCCGCCCAGTTGAACAGGCCCTTCAGCAGCCCGGCATGCTCGCCCCAGATCCAGATGTCGGCGGTGGCGCAGAGCGCGGTCTGCACGAAGGTGGAGCCGCATCGCCCGGTCCCGAGGATGAAAATCGGCCGTTCATCCACCGCCATGCCTTCAACCCTTTCCCTGCCCGCCCGACCGATGCGGCCAAGCTACCCCTGGTCGCGTTCGGCGCCCGCCTGGCAACCCATTCGTGCCAACGGTATGCACCGTCCGGGCCACCGGGGCCAACAGCGGATGTGGTCCGGGCCACCGATGCCGTGCCGGAGCCGGTGGCGCAACAGACGCGGAGGTATCGCGTTCACCTTGGGCAACCAAGGAGCGCCGCGATGTCCGACCCGACCCCCAACCCTGGTTTCCCGGGCCCCGAATTCCGCCCATGCCGCCCAGTCCCGGCCCGAGTCCCGAGCCCTCGCCGCCCAGCCCCGCCCCCGGCCCCGAGGTGCCGCCGCAGAACCCGCCGCTGCCGCCGACCATGCCGCCGCCGCAGGCCGCCGGCGCGGCCCTCCGGGGCTGAGCGCCGAAGGGGGCCGGTGACGAATCCGGCCCCTTTCGCATCCCGGGCTGCTGGCGCAGGATCACCCGAAAAGGGAGACGTCCATGGCAGCCCCACCTTCCGCCCGCCGCGACCGGTTGATCCCGCATTTCCCGAAACTCGTTGAGATGACCAACCAGGTCGCCTACGCCGATATCTGGGAGCGCAAGCAGCTCTCGAAGCGTGACCGCAGCATGGTCACCGTCGCCTCCCTGGTGGTGCTCGGCCGGCAGGAGCAGCTGGCGACCCATATCCGCCGCGCCCTCGGCAACGGGGTGACGAAGGACGAGATCGCCGAGCTGATCACCCATCTCGCCATCTACGCCGGCTGGCCGGCGGCGCTGACCGCCGCGCAGATCGCCTGCGACGTTTACGAAGCCATGGAAGCGGGGACACCGGCAGCATGAAGATCGGGTTCATCGGGCTTGGCACCATGGGTGCCCATATGGCCGCCAACCTGCAGAAGGCCGGCCACGACCTGGTGGTGCACGACCTGCACCGCCAGGCCGCCGGCCAGCACATCTCCCGCGGCGCCACCTGGGCCGCGACCCCGCGCGAGGTGGCGGAACAGAGCGAGGTGGTCTTCGCCTCCCTCCCCGCCCCGCCGGATGTCGAGGCGGTGGTGTTCGGCCCGGATGGCGTGCTGGAGGGCGCGCATGCCGGCATGGCCTTCTTCGACCTCTCGACCAACAGCCAGGCGATGGCCAAGCGGATGCACGCGGCCTTTGCCGAGAAGGGCGTTGAGGCTTTCAATTCGCCGGTCAGCGGCGGGCCCGAGGGCGCCCGCACCGGCAAACTCGCGATCTGGGTCGGTGGCGACCGCGCCGCCTATGACCGGCTGGAGCCCATTCTGCGCGGCTTCGGCGACCAGCCCGCCTATATCGGGCCGATCGGCACCGCGACGGTCGCCAAGCTGGTCCACAACCTCACCGGCTACGCCATGCAGACGGTGATGGCCGAGGCCTTCACCATGGGCGTCAAGGCCGGCATGGACCCGCTTGAGCTGTGGGCCGCGGTGCGCCAGGGCGCGGTCGGCCGCAAGCGCAGCTTCGACCGGCTGCAGGACCAGTTCCTGGCCAACAACTACGACCCGCCGGCCTTCGCGCTGCGGCTCGGCCACAAGGATGTCTCGCTGGCGGTCTCGCTCGGCCGGGAGCTCGGCGTGCCGATGCGCCTCAGCAACCTGGTGCTGGAGGAGATGACCGAGGCGCTGAACCGCGGCTGGGGCCAGCGCGACAGCCGGGCGCCGATGCTGCTGCAACAGGAACGCGCCGGCGTCTCCATCGCGGTCGATCCGGCGGCGATCCGCGCGGTGCTGGCGAAGGATGGCGCCTGATGTACCGCATCTACGCCATCCGCTACGCCTACCGCGACGCGCAAGCGCACCGAGCACTTCATCGGCGGCGACCCGCATGATGCGCCGATGCCGATGGACTACTTCGTCTGGGCGGTCGTCGGCGCCGAACGCAGCTTCGTGGTCGATGCCGGCTTCACCGAGGCGGTGGCGAAGCGCCGCAAGCGGCAATGGCTGCGCTGCCCGGCGGAGAGCCTGAAGCTTATCGGGCTGGATGCCGCGACGGTGCAGGACGTGATCCTGACGCATCTGCACTACGATCATGTCGGCAGCTTCGACCAGTTCCCGCAGGCGGAGTTCCACCTGCAGGAAGCCGAGATGCACTACGCCTGCGGCCGCTTCATGCGCTACCCGAAGCTGTCCCACAGCTTCGAGCCGGACGACATCGCCGGCATGGTGAAGCTGAACTTCGGCAAGCGGGTGCGGATGCTGACCGGCGACACCCAGATCGCCCCCGGCATCCGCACGCATCTGGTGCGCGGCCATTCCGCCGGGCTGCAATGCGTGACGGTGGAGACCGAACGCGGCACCGTGGTGCTGGCCTCCGATGTCACGCATTTCTACGAGAACATGGACACCGGCCGGCCCTTCACCACCGCCTTCCACATCGGCGAGATGCTGGAAGGCTACGATACCCTGCGCCGGCTGGCGCCCAGCCCGCAGCACATCATCCCCGGCCATGACCCGGAGGTGATGCGGCGCTATCCCACCGTCCCGGGGCTGGAGGGAATCGTCGCGCGGCTCGACCTGCCGCCCAGCGAGTAGCGGCCGCGGATGCCAAACCCCGGCCGGGCAGCTAGGCCCGGCCAATCGGAGGAACGCTGATGGGACCACTCAAGGGCCTGCGCATCCTGGAATTCGCCGGCATCGGCCCCGGCCCGTTCTGCGCCATGATCCTGGCTGACCTGGGCGCCGAGGTGATCCGGCTGGACCGCAAGGACGGCCCGCCCGGCGCGCGGGAGGATTTCCTGCTGCGCGGTCGGCGCTCCATGGCGCTCGACCTGAAGTCCCCCGCCGCCATCGAGGCGGTGCTGCGGCTGGCCGAAGGCGCCGATGCGCTGATCGAGGGATTCCGCCCCGGGGTGATGGAACGGCTCGGCCTCGGGCCCGAGGTTTGCCTCGCCCGCAACCCGCGGCTGGTCTTCGGCCGGATGACCGGCTGGGGCCAGGACGGGCCGCTGGCGCAATCGGCCGGGCACGACATGAACTACATCGCCCTGACCGGCGCGCTATGGGCGATCGGCCGGCCCGGCGAGCGGCCGGTGCCGCCGCTGAACCTCGTCGGGGACTACGGCGGCGGCGGCATGCTGCTTGCCATGGGCGTGCTGGCGGCGCTGCTGGAGGCCAAGGGCAGCGGCCGGGGCCAGGTGGTGGATGCCGCCATGGTCGATGGCGCATCGCTGCTGATGGCACCGATCTATGCCATGAAGGCACGCGGCCGCTGGCGGAACGAGCGCGGCGTGAACATGCTCGACGGCGCCTCCCCCTGGTACGATACCTACGAATGCGCCGATGGCCGGTATCTTTCCGTCGGGCCGATCGAGCCGCAGTTCTTCGCGCTGATGTGCGAGAAGCTGGGCCTCAACTCGCAACGCTTCCCCGACCGCATGTCGCCCGCCACCTGGCCGGCGCTGAAGCAGGAACTCACCGCGATATTCCTCGGCCGCACGCGGGACGACTGGGCGGCGCTGTTCGCCGGCACCGATGCGTGCGTCGCCCCCATCCTCGACATGGACGAGGCCCCGGCGCATCCGCACAACCAGGCGCGCGGCACCTTCCTCAACCGCGAGGGGGTGGTGCAGCCCGGCCCCGCCCCGCGCTTCAGCCGCACCCCGGCCGAAGCCGGCGCCCCGGCGGCGCTGCGCGGCGAGCATACCGAAGCGGTGCTGTCCGACCGCGGGTTCTCCGCCACCGAGATCGACGCCCTGCGCAGCGCCAAAGCAATCTGACGGAGCATACCAGCATGGATACCAACCCCGGCGGCCTCGGCCGCAGCCTGAGCGGCCCGCGCACGGTCTACAACTCGGACCACGAGATGTTCCGCGACCAGGTGCGGCGGTTCTTCGACAAGCACATCGTGCCGCACCACCGGCAATGGGAACGCGACGGCATCGTGCCACGCAGCCTGTGGCTGGAAGCGGGCGCCGCCGGGCTGCTCTGCCCGATGCTGCCAGAGGAGTACGGCGGGGCCGGCGCCGATTTCGGCTACAGCGCCATCATCATCGAGGAGATCGCCCGCACCAATTGCAGCGGCCCCGGCTTCCCGCTGCATTCCGACATCGTGGTGCCCTACGTCGCCGACCTCGCCACCGCCGAGCGCAAGCGGGAATGGCTGCCGAAGATGGTGCGTGGCGAGATCATCGGCGCCATCGCCATGACCGAGCCGGGGATGGGCAGCGACCTGAAGGCGATGCGCACCACCGCGCGGAAGGATGGCGACCACTACGTCATCAACGGCAGCAAGACCTTCATCAGCAACGGCCAGAACGCCGGGCTGGTCATCGTCTGCGCCAAGACCGACCCCGCCGCCGGCCGCAAGGGCATCAGCCTGATCTGCGTCGAGGAAGGCACGCCGGGCTTCACCCGGGGCCGCAACCTGGAAAAGATCGGCCTGCACGCCCAGGACACCTCCGAGCTGTTCTTCGAGGACGTGCGGGTGCCGGTCGCCAACCTGCTGGGCGAGGAGAACAAGGGCTTCTCCTACCTCATCCGCAACCTGCCGCAGGAACGCCTTGTCATCGCCATCCGCGCGGCGATGAGCATCGAGGTGATGCTGGAGCAGACCGTCACCTATGCCAAGGAACGCCAGGCCTTCGGCCAGCCGGTGATCGACTTCCAGCACAACCGCTTCAAGCTGGCCGATGCCAAGGCCCAGGCGGCGATGCTGCGGGTCTTCACCGACCACTGCCTGGCGCTGCACCTGCGCGGCGAGCTTTCGGTGGAACTGGCCGCCACGGCGAAGCTGCTGGGCTCGGAGATGCAGAACAAGCTGCTGGACGATTTCCTGCAGATCCACGGCGGCTACGGCTACATGGCCGAATACGAAATCGGCCGCGCCTGGGCCGATGCCCGGGTCGGCCGCATCTACGGCGGCAGCAGCGAGATCATGAAGGAGATCATCGGCCGCACCCTCTAGGCTTGCTGGCCGCGCGCCATGCCGCGCGCGGCCGCACCGGCTACTGCACCGGCACCGCCCACATCGCGCTGGTATAGCCGCGATGCGAGGGGAGGTAACGAACCCGGTCCTTCCGCGCCGCCCAGTTGTAGCGCAGGTAGATCAGCGGGATGACGCCCATGTCCTCCAGCAACGCGCGGCTGGCCTGGATGGTCAGGTCGGAACGGCGTGTCTCGTCCATGGTGCGCAGCGCCTCGGCGGCCGGCCCGTCCACCGCCGGGTTCGAATAGTGCTGGCGGTTGAAGGGGCCGGTGCCGCGCGCCGGGTCGCGCGTCATCACCACCTGGCGCATGTAGTTGATCGCGGTGTCGCTGCTGAGATAGCTCATGAACAGCGAGAACTCGCGGTTGGTCGCTCGGGTGAAGAAGGGCGCGGGCGGCATGGCCTGCACCTGGGTCTCGATGCCGATACGGGTGAAGCCCTGGGCCACCGCCTGCAACAGGTTGTCATCGCCGCTGAAGAAACCGTTCGGCCCGTGGATGGTCATGCGGAAGCCGTCGGGGTAGCCGGCCTCGGCCAGAAGCTGCCGGCCCCGCGCCACGTCATGGGGCAGCGGCGGCAGCCCCGGCACCCGGTGCAGCGCGGGCGGCGAGGCGAACTGGTCCGCCGCGCGGCCCTGGCCCTGGTACAGCCGCTCGACGATGGCCGGGCGGTTGATGGCGAGCGACATCGCCTGCCGCACCCTCGGGTCCGCCAGCGGATTGCGCGGCAGCGGCTGGCCCGAGCGGTCGGTGACATGCGGCGTCTGCTCGCGCATCGAATCCGGGAACATGTAGACCGAGGTGATGCTGTCGCTGCCGAACACCGCGAGGTTCGGGTCGGCCGATAGCCGCGGCATGTCCTGGTATGGCACGCCGTCTATCAGGTCCACCTCGCCGGACAGCAGCGTGGCGACGCGGGCGCCGGGGTTGGAGACGTAGCGCGTCACCACCCGGTCCCAGGGCTGCTTCTCGCCCCAGTAGTCCGGGTTGCGGGCAATCTCGTGCCGCTCGTTCGGCGCGAAGGAGACATGCCGGTAGGGACCGGTGCCGATCGCCAGCCGGCCGCTGTTGAAATCCGCCGTGCTCGGCTCCGGGCCATGGATCTTGCGCGAGAGCATCAGCACGAACACCAGGTCCCAGTCCATCATCGGGTTGGGCGCCTTGGTGCGGATGCGCAGCGTCAGCGGGTCCACCACCTCGACCGCCGCGATGCCGCGCACATAGGGCGTGAAGGCGGCCGGGCTGTTCGGCACGTTGGGCGCGCGGGCGATGGTAAAGGCCACGTCATCCGCCTCGAAGGGCGTGCCGTCGTGGAAGCGCACGCCCGGCCGCAGCTTGATCTCCCAGTTCAGCTCATCGATCGCGCGCCAGCTTTCCGCCAGGCCGGGATGCAGCTTTCCCTCGTTGTCGAAGTAGACGAGGCTGTCGAAGATCTGCCGCAGCGCCTGGTTGTTGTTGCTGGTGTTGTGGTAGTGCGGGTCCAGCGCGCTTGGCGGCACGATCGTCGCGATGTTCAGTGTCCGCTGCGCCAGGGCAGGCGATGCCGCCAGGCCGAACGAGACGGCGAGTGCCGCCACCACGCTTGCGCGGATGCGTGTCGAGCTTCTCAATCCCGGATCCTCCCCTGCGATCTTATTGGGCTGTTGGTCAGCCGATGGGATGCGTGTCAGGCTATCCTTCGCCGGCGCCACCTTCAACCAGACCTGTCCCGCGGACCGGGGCCGGAAGGTGGCGGTGGTGCATGCTCGCGCATGCAAATAATCGTGACGCGGCACCAGAATGCCGCGGGCTGCTCAATCGGGAGGATACCGCATGTCAGACGTCAGGCGCCGCGCCTTGCTCGCCACCCTTGCCGCCCCCGCGGTGCTGGCCGGGGTGGGCGCCCGTGCCCAGTCGGGTTTCCCGGAACGCCCCATCACCGTCATCGTGCCCTTCCCCGCCGGCGGCGCCACCGATGTGCAGATGCGCGCCCTGGCCGAGGCGGCGACGCGGCATTTCGGCCAGAGCGTCATCGTCGAGAACCGCCCCGGCGCCGGCAGCACGCTCGGGGCCGGGGCGGTGGCGCGGGCCAAGCCGGATGGCTACCTGGTGTCGCAGATGACCCTGCCGGCGCTGCGGCTGCCCTTCATGCAGCGCATGCCCTACGACCCGCGCACGGACTTCACCCCAATCCTGCACCTGACCGGCTACACCTTCGGCGTGCTGGTGCGGGCGGACGGTCCCTACAAGACCTGGCAGGACCTGGTGGACGATGCGCGCCACCGGCCCGGCGCGGTCCGCTGGGGCAATACCGGCGCCAACGGCACCCCGCACCTGGCGATGATCGACCTCGCCGAGCGCGAGAAGCTGGATGTCATCCATGTGCCGTTCCGCGGCGAGGCGGATGCCGTCCCGGCGGTGCTCGGTGGCCATATCGAAGCGACCGCCGCCGGCTCCGGCGGAGCACCGCTGGTGACCGAGGGCCAGTTGCGCTTCCTGAACTTCTGGACCCCCAAGCGTATTCCCGCCTTCCCGGATGTGCCGACGCTGCTCGAACTCGGCTACGAGGGTATGGTCGTGACCTCGCCCTACGGGCTGGTCGGACCGCCGGGGCTGCCACCCGATATCCTCAAGGCGCTGCATGACGGCTTCAAGAAGGCGGTGCACGACCCCGCGCATCTCGCCGCGCTGGAGCGGCTGTTCCAGCCCCTGGAATACCTCAACAGCGAGGACTACGCCCACAACATGGCCAAGACCATCGACATGGAGGAAGCCCGGGTGAAGCGGCTCGGGCTCAGGACGGGCTGAGGTAGCGCTCCTTCAGGATGCGGCGCAGCAGCTTGCCGGCCTCGCTGCGCGGCAATTCCTCGACGAATTCGAAAGATCGCGGCCGCTTCATCCCGGCCAGTCTTTCGCGGCACCAGGCGTCCAGCGTGGCCGGCTCGACCGCCTCGCGCGGGACGATCACGGCGTGCACCTGCTCGCCCATCTCGGCATGCGGCACGCCGACCACCGCGACCTCCGCCACCGCCGGGTGCTGCGACAGCACCGCTTCCACTTCGGCGGGGTAGAGGTTCACGCCGCCCGACAGGATCAGGTCCGCCCGCCGGTCCGACAGGAACAGGAAGCCGTCCTCGTCCAGCCAGCCGAGGTCGCCGAGCGTCGCCCAGCCGCGCTCGTCGAAGCAGGCGGCGGTCTTGTCGGGGGCGTTGTGGTAGGCGAAGCGCGGGCCGCCCTCGAAGCGGATGCTGCCGGTCTCGCCCGGCGGCAATTCCTGGCCATCCTCGCCGGTGATGTGCATCTTAACCCCGTTCACCGGCCGGCCGACCGAGCGCGGCTTGCGCAGCCAGTCCGCGCTGCTGATGACCGTGGTGCCGACACCTTCGGACCCGGCGTAGTATTCCCAGACGATCGGCCCCCACCATTCGATCATCGCCCGCTTCACCGGCACCGGGCAGGGCGCCGCGGCATGGATGGCGCAGCGGTGCGAGGAAAGGTCACGCGCCCGCCGCACGTCCTCGGGCAGCGCCAGCAGCCGCACGAACATGGTCGGCACCCATTGGCTGTGGGTGATGCGGTGGCTCTCGATCACCGCGAGGCACTGCGCCGCATCGAACTTCCGCAGGATGACCGCGGTGCCGCCTTCCAGCAGCGTGCGGCTGACATAGCCGATCGGCGCGGCATGGTAGAGCGGCGCCGGCGAGAGATAGACGGTGTCCGTGTCGAAGCCGTAGAGCGACTTCCAGGTCATGTCCCACATCGGCGCGTTGCGGTCGGCCCAGGGAACCAGCGGCCGGCGGATACCCTTGGGCAGTCCGGTGGTGCCCGAGGAATACAGGAACTCCCGCCCGACCGGGCGTTCCGGCAGCGCCCCCGCCGGGTCGTGCGCGGCCAGCGCCGCCTCGTAGCTTTGGTAGCCCGGCAGGCCCTCGCCCAGCGCGTAGCGCGGCCGGTCGCCGATCACCCCCTCGGCCACCAGCGCGGTCGCCAGGTCGGCCAGGGCCGGGCTGGCGATCAGCAGCCGGGCGCCGCTGTCCTGCAGCACATAGGCCACCTCATGCGGCCGCAGATGGATGGACAGCGGGGTGAAGTACAGGCCGGCGAGCCGCGCCGCCTCGGCGATCTCCAGGAACTCCGGCCGGTTGTCGAGCAGCAGCGCGATGCCGTCCCCCGGCTGCAACCCAAGCCCGACCAGCCACTGCGCCGCCTGCCGGGCCCGGGCGTAGAGGCCGCCATAGGTCCGCACCTCCCCGGTGTCGGGAAACAGTGCGGCGGGTCTGTCGGGTTGGCGTTCCGCCCAATGGGCCAGTTGCGGCATCCGGTTCCTCCTGTTGCGGCAAAGGGTGGCGGCAGCGATGCCGCCGCGTCAATGCGCGCCGGGCGCCACGAGCCAGGCCCGTCGCCGCGAAAATACCGGTCGCAACGACGGGCGGTTGTGCCATGCTGGCATGCCGCACGTCGCTGCGGACAGAATGGTTCCAGGAGGAAACAATGAACAATCTCAGCCGCCGTGCCCTGCTGGGCTCGGCCGCCGCGGCCGTGGCCCTGCCCCTGTTGCCCACCGCCCAGGCCGCCGCGCCGTTCCGCAACGACATGGCGCCGGGCTGGCACCGCACCAGGCTCGGCGGCTACGAGCTGACGATCATCACCGATGGCGCGCTGCCGCTCGGGGCGCCCGAACCCGCCTTCCCCGCATCCCCGCCGAACGAGATCCGGGAGTTGCTGACCCGCAACTTCCTGCAGCCCGATGCCGCGACGCTGGAGCAGAACGCGCTGGTGCTCAACACCGGCCGGCAGTTGATCCTGTTCGACACCGGCATGGGCGACAGCATGGGCGAGGCCAGCAAGATGTTCGGCCCGACCACCGGCCGGCTGCTGGCGAACATGCGCGCCGCCGGGATCGACCCGGCGCAGATCGATGTGGTGGCGCTGACCCATGCGCATTGCGACCACTGCTGGGCGCTGGTCGATGCCGACGGCAAGAAGAACTTCCCCAACGCCCAGGTCGCCATCAGCGAGGTCGACCTGAAATTCTGGACCGATGATTCCAACAAGAAGGGCCCCGCCTTCATGGTGCCCTTCATCGACGGTGCCAAGAAGAACCTCGCCGCCTACCGCGACCGGATGATCATGGTGAAGGACGGCCAGGAAGTGGTGCCCGGCGTCACCGCCTTCGCCACGCCGGGCCATACCCTCGGGCACATGGTGTATTTCATCGCCGACGGGAACAATGTGCTGGTGAACGCCGGCGACCTGGCGCACCACCAGATCCTGCTGCTGCGCAAGCCGCTGTGGGAATTCGCCTATGATACCGACCCGAAGCTGGCCGCCCAGTCGCGCCTGCGCATGCTGACCAGGATGGCGGATGACAAGCTCAAGGTCATGTCCTACCACTTCCCCTGGCCGGGTGTCGGGCATGTCGCGCGGGAAGGCGAAGGCTTCGGCTGGTACCCCGAGGCGACCAACGTCACCACGCTCTAGCCCCGGGGGAACACCACGCATGTCGCTGGCAATGCCACTGGCCGAGTTGCGCGAAGCCGATGCGCCGCCCGCCATCGCCGCAATCTATGCAGCGCTGCGCGAGGCCAGCGGCGTGCCGCTGGTGAACCTGATCCACCGCCACCTCGCCACGCTGGACGGCGTGCTCCCCTGGGCCTGGGCCGCCATCCGTCCGCCGTTGCAGGACGGCACCCTGGCCGGCGCGCGGGAGAGGCTGGCGGGGGCGGTGCCGCTGCCGCCGCTCGCGCCGGTTCCCGCCGCAACCTGGGCGGCCTTGGGGCTCACCGCCGCGGACCGCCCCGCCATCGCCGCGCTGGTCGAGGTGTACAATCGCGGCAACCTCACCAACCTCATCCTGCTCACCGCGCTGCGGCGGGCGCTGGAGGAGGTGCCGGCCGAGCCGATACTGCCGCCGCCCGCCATCCCGCCGCCCGCCATGCTGCCCGCCCCGCCGCCCTTGCCGCGGCTGGCGGAGCTGCCGCCGGAGACCGCCGCGCTGGTCCAGGGCCTCGCCGCCCGGCACGGCACGACCGGGGTGGTGCCGAGCCTCTACCTGCACCTCGGCCACTGGCCGGCGTTGCTGGCGGCGCTGCCGGATTTGGCGGGTGACCTGATCGACCCGGCGGAAGTGGTGGCGGCCCGCGTGGCGACGGTTCGCCTGGCCGAACGCGAGGCGGATGCGCTGCGCCCGGCGCTGGCCATCGCCGGGCCGGTGCCGAACGGGCACGGGCCGGCGGTGCTGGCGGCGCTCGGCACCTTCACCCGCGAGGTGATCCCGGGGATGGTGCCGGTCGGGCTCGGGCTGCGGCGGCTGCTTGCCATGCCGTGACGCGGGCCGCCGCGCTTGACCTCCGGCCGCCCCCTCGCCTTCATGCCGGCCGATGAGCACCCAGGACGACGATGACGACGATGCAGGCCCGCCCGGCCTGCCCTCCGGCACCCCCTTCTACATGACCCCCGCGGGCCACACCGCCTTCACCGCCGAGTTGCACCGGCTGTGGTCCGAGGAACGGCCGAAGGTGGTCGAGGTGGTCTCCTGGGCGGCCGGGCTCGGCGACCGCTCGGAGAATGCGGACTATCAGTACGGCAAGCGCCGGCTGCGCGAGATAGACCGCCGGGTCCGCTTCATCCGCAAGCGGCTGGAACGGGTGCAGGTGGTCGATCCGGCGGCGCAGACCCGGCGCGACAAGGTGTTCTTCGGCGCCACCGTGACCTATGCACGCGAGGACGACCGCGAGGTCACCATAACCATCGTCGGCGTCGACGAGGCGGACAGCGGTGCGGGACGGATTTCCTGGGTCTCGCCGGTGGCGCGCGCGCTGCTCGGGGCCGGCATCGGCGATGTGGTGAAGGTGCGGACGCCCCAGGGCGTGGAACAGCTCGAGGTGGTGGCGGTCCGCTACCAGGCCGGCTGAGGCGCAACATCCGGCCCGGCGGCGCGTTGCGTCTGCCTCCTTCCCCTTGCCGGATATCCATCACCTCATGACGGAACAGGCCGCACGGCCCACCCCCGCTGGCTTCCCGACGCATGGCGCGACCAACCTCCCCGCCGTCACCGTGGACGCGGTGAATGCGGAGCTGCGCACGCCTGACGGCTTCCTCGGTGACCAGGCCAGCAGCGGCGCCTTCAAGGACATCCTGAAAGCCTGGCGCAAGACCCTGAAGGACGCGGACGACAAGGACCCGCTCGGCAAGACGCCGACCGACAAGATCAGCCGCAGCCAGCTCGACCTGCTGCTGGCCAAGGGCAGCGCCGAGCTTGGTGGCCTGGTGCATGGCGTGGTCGAGGAATTCGCCCAGTCCTTCGCCACGGTGGTCCGGCGATTGCTGAAGCTGAAGGGCTGGGCCGGCACCGAGCGGATCGTGGTCGGCGGCGGCATGCGCGACAGCCGGGTCGGCGAGTTGACCATCGGCCGCGCCGCCATGCTGCTGAAGGGCGAGGACATCGACATCGACCTCATCCCCATCCGGCACGACCCGGACGAGGCCGGGCTGATCGGCGCGACACAGTTGGCGCCGCCCTGGATCTTCCTCGGGCATGACGCGCTGCTGGCGGTGGATATCGGTGGCTCCAACATCCGTGTCGGGCTGGTCCGGCCGCATCTGAAGAAGGCCCCGGACCTGGCGGCCGCCTGCCTCTGGGACAGCGCTGGCTGGCGCCACCGCGACGACAAGCCGACCCGGGAGCAGGCGATCGAGCGACTGTGCGAGATGCTGCACGACATGCTCCGCAAGGCGAAGAAGCGCGGGCTGGCGGTCGCGCCCTTCATCGGCGTCGGCTGCCCCGGCCATATCGGCGATGATGGCGGCATCAGCCGTGGCGCGCAGAATCTGCCGGGCAATTGGGAAGCCAGCGGCTTCAACCTGCCCGACCGGCTGCGCGACGCGCTGCCCGAGATCAGCGGCCACCCGACGGTGGTCGTCCTGCACAACGATGCCGTGGTGCAGGGCCTCAGCCAGATGCCCTGGATGAGCGACGTGAGCCATTGGGGCGTGCTGACCATCGGCACCGGCCTTGGCAACGCCCGCTTCACCAACCGAAGCCGCTAGCCGCCGGGTTGCCAGCATGGGCCGGCCGGCCGATCCTGCGGCATCGGACGGAATACGGAACCAGGACAGGATGCACGACCTGATACCCAGCAGGCCCGAGGCGCCGGACGCGCTGCTCGCCCGCATCGATGCGGCGGCCCGCCGGATCGAGACACCCTGCGGCGACGGCACCATGGTGTGGCGGGTCTGGGGCGAAGGCCCGCCGCTGGTGCTGCTGCACGGCGGCTCCGGCTCCTGGCGCCACTGGGTCCGCAACGTGGAGGCGCTGGCCCGCGACCGTCAGGTGGTTTGCCCGGACCTGCCCGGCCTCGGCGAAAGCGCCATGCCGCCGGCGGCCGAAAGCCCGGCGCCGGTTGCCGCGGTGGTGCGGGCCGGGCTGGCCGAGGTGCTCGGCGCCGGCACCCGCTACGACCTGTGCGGCTTCTCCTTCGGCGCGATGCTGTCCGGCCATGTCGCGCAGCAGGCCGGCGACGAGGTCCGCAGCGTGACGCTGGTGGGGGCCGGGGCGCTCGGCCTGCAGCGGCAGATCACCACCCTGGTCAAGGTCCGCAGCGTGGAGGGCGAGGCCCGCATCGCCGCGCACCGCCACAACCTCAACGCCCTGATGTTCGCGGATCCCGCCTCGGTCGATCCGCTGGCGCTGGCGGTGCAGGAATGGAACACCCAACATGCGCGCTTCCGCAGCCGCGGCTTCGCCAGCACCGCCAGCCTGAAGGACGCCATCGCCCATACCCGCGCGCCGGTCGCCCTGCTGTACGGCGAACGCGACGCCATCGCCTGGCCGGAGGTGCCCAGGCGCTTCGCCGCACTGCACGAGGTCCAGCCGGATGCCTGGACCGGGCTGGTCCCCGGCGCCGGCCACTGGGTGGCCTATGAGGCGGCGGAGACCTTCAACGCCATGCTGGCCGACATGCTGCGGCGCCGGCAGCGCGCCTGATGCCCCGGCCTCACAGCCACTCGGCCCGGTGGGTGCCGAGCGGCACCGAGGGCAGCGCCCAGTAGGGCGGCGTCTCGTCCAGCCGGCCGGAATGGCGCATGGCCGTCAGCCGGCCGAAGCCGCTCTCGGTTTCTTCCAGCAGGTCGCCGATCTCGGCCATCGCCGGCACCGGCGCGCCGAAGCCGTCCGCCAGCCGGCCCAGCCCGCGCAGCCACATGCCGGTGCCGACCAGCGAGACGCGCACCTGCCATGACCCACCCTCCTCCGCCCGCCGCAGCAGCGCCGCCAGGGTGCCGAAGGCCAGCAGGTAGCCCGAGGCATGGTCGAGCGCCTGGCAGGGCAGCACCCTCGGGTCCGGGTCGGCCGGGTCGGCGCCGGCCGCCACCGCCTCGGCATGGTTGAAGCCGCTGGCGGTCTGGACCAGGGAATCGAAGCCGCGCCGCCCGCCCCAGGGCCCGACCTCGCCATAAGCCGAGAGCGAGGTGCAGACGATGCCGGGCCTGAGCGCCGCCAGTTCGGCCGGGGCGAAGCCATGGCTGGCGACGGCGCCCGGCCGGTAGCCCTGCAGGAACACGTCGGCACCCGCGGCGAGGCCGCGCAGCGTCTCCCGGCCGGCGGCACTGCGCAGGTCGATGCCGGCGCTGCGCTTGCCGCGGCCGGTATCGACCACCAGCCCGTCGAAGGACGGCAGGTGCGGCCCGTTGATGTGCAGCACATCGGCGCCATGCGCCGCCAGGGTCCGGCCGCAGACCGGCCCGGCGATGACGCGGGTGAGGTCGAGCACCCGCATCCCCTGCAACGGCCGGGCGGCGGCGGGCGGCAGCGGGGTCGGCGGGGCATTACCGATCCGCTCGATCCGCAGCGCCGGCAGGCTGGCCACCGCCTGGCCCTGCGGGTGGGCGTCCCATTCCGCCAGGCTCCGCATGGCGGAGACGCAGAGGCCGGCGGCGGCGGCGGCATCCTCGAAGGCGAAGGCCTCGCGCCGGGCCAGCGCGGCGGCCACCGCCTCGCGCGTGGCCTCGCAGTCCAGCAGCTTCAGGATGCCGGCGCGGTGGTGCGGGAAGTTGGTGTGCAGCCGCACCCAGCGGCCGTCGCCGCAGCGATAGGTGCCGGCGGTGGGGTCCCAGTGGGCACCGGCCTCACTACCGGCCAGGGCCAGGTAGTGCTCGGAATTGAACTCCAGCGTGGCGTGCCGCATGTCGATCCGCACCGCCTGGGCCGGGCCGCCTCGCCCGCGGTGCACCGCGGCGACCGCCGCGGTCGCCGCCGCGATACTGGCCTGCGCCGCCGCGCCGACCCGGAAGGAGGACGGCAGCGCCGGTTCCGCGCCGTGCAGCACCACCTCGCCCATAGCCTCCGGCCGCAGCCCGGCCAAGCGCCAGAGGTCTCGGAGAATCCCGGAGGGCGTTGGCTCGGCCATTGGATGCGATCTCCCGTGTCAGGACCGCCAGCCTATGCCGCCGCCGCCGCGGGGCAAGGCCCCCCAATATGCCCGGTGAAACAGCCACCCCTCGCCGGCGTTCAATGATCGGGGGCCGCCATGGCGGCGGCCCCGCAACGCCAAGAAGAACGGAAGCGACCATGGCCAACCAGCACCCCCCCGGCGGCGGCGGCACGGGACGCGGCAAGGGCAATCCTGGCAACTTCGCCAACGACCGCGAGAAGGCCCGGGAAGCCGGCCATATCGGCGGCACCCACCAGGGCAAGGAAAACAACCCCGGCAACTTCGCCAACGACCGTGAGAAGGCCGCCCAGGCCGGCCGCAAGGGCGGGCAGCACAGCCACGGCAGCAAATCTCCCGGCTGAGGGTGGTGCTGCCCCCGGCAGCTACTCGGCGGCGGCAAACCGGCGCGGCTGGAACTCCGGGGCGACCCGGGTCATGAACAGCCGGATGGATTCGTTGGCGACCTCGGCCGGCATCGGCCCGAGCCGGAATGAGCAGATCACGCCGCCGACCCCGGTGCGGTCTATCTCGGCCATCTTCGCCGCGACCGTGGCCGGCGAGCCATGGATCAGCGAATGCTCGACCTGGGTGCGGGCGGGCGGCACCACCTCCTTCACCATGCGGATGCCCTGCTCGGCATAGACCCGCTCGCGCATCACCCGGCGCTGGTCCTGCATCGCCTCGAAGGCCGGGATGCCGATGCGGGCGGCCTCGGCGTCGGTCTCGGCCACCACGACGTTCCGCCAGACCCAGCTTTCCTCCATGCAGCGGGCGATGGTCGCCTCGTCATGGCCGGTATCGGCGAGTTCGGCGCGATAGGCCGAGAGCCGCTTGCGCGTCGCCTCCAGCGACTGGACATTCATCATGAAGGGCAGGCCGCGGCGGGCAAGGTGCAGCGCGCCTTCCTCGGAGGATGCGGCTCGGATGACCGCCGGATGCGGCCGGGTGAAGCATTCCGGCCGCAGCCGCGGTGCCTTGATGTCCCAGAATTTGCCGTGGTGGCTGAAGCCGCCGGGGCTGGTCCAGGCCTTGAGCATGATGGCCTCGGCCTCGGCGTAGCGGTCGTGGGCTTCCTGCCAGTCGATGCCGTAGCCCTGGTATTCATAGACGTTGTAGGCGGTGCCGCGGCCCAGCCCGACGATCAGCCGGCCCTCGCCGAGGTTGTCGAGCAGCGCGATCTGCTCGGCCAGCCGCACCGGATGGTGCAGCGAGACCTGCGCCACCGCGAAGCCGACCTTGATGCGGCTGGTGGCGGCCAGGATGGCGGCGGCGAAGGTGGTCGGGTCCACATAGGCGCAGTTGCCGTCGAAATGGTGCTCCGCCAGCCAGATCACCTCGACACCCAGCGCATCGCAGAGCTTCGCCTCCTCCAGGCATTCGCGGATGACCCGCGCATCGGTGGCCGGCTCGCGGCTTTCGGGGAACAGGAAGTTGCTGAACTTCAGCATGGCGGGCTCCGTCCTGGGGCGAGGCGGCCAGCCTAGCCGGATTGCCCCCCGCCAACAAAGCGCAACCCGGCCGGCGGGGCGGCTGGCGGGGCGGCCCTGGCGGGTCCATATGCCGGGCGACCGCGGAGAGAGCCGAAGCCCATGAAGATCCATGTCGAGATCGACTGCACACCGGAGGAGGCCCGCCAGTTCCTCGGGCTGCCGGATCTGCGGCCGATGCAGGACGCGGTCCTCGCCAGGGTCCAGCAGCAGATGCTGGACGGCGTCAACGCCCTGTCGCCCGAGGTCCTGCTGAAGAACTGGCTGCCGATGGCGCCGCAGAGCCCGGACCAGATGCGCGATGCCATGGCCGGGCTGTTCCGCATGTTCACGCCCATGGGCACCACCCCCAAGGGGCCATCCTCGGGCGGCCAGTCCGGCCAGGGCTGACCGCGCGGCGTGCCAGTTCCTGAGCTTCGGGCCGAGCCGGCACAGCGGCGGCGGCCGCGCCGCCTGCCGCGCCGGCAGCGGCCCTGGGCCGGGTTGCGCCCGGGACTCGCCGGGTCCGTGCTGCTGCATCTCGGCCTGCTGGCGCTGGTGCTGCTGGCGATGATGACCAGGCCGCGCCCGCCGGAGCCGCTGCCGCCCCCCGCCTATGCCATCTACTACGAGGCCGGTGCGCCGGACCGTCCGGGTGATGAGCAATCCGAGTCCGAGGCCCGGACGGAGGCGCCGCCGCCCGCGCCGCCCACTCCACCCGCCGTGCCGCAGCCGCCGGCGCCGCCACCCGCACCCTTGGCGCCACCGGTCGCGACCCCGGCGCCGCCGGCTGTTGACCCCGCGCCGCCGGTGCCGCGCGAGCAGCACCTCGCCAAGGCACCGCCGCCGCCGCCACCGCCTCCACCGCCACTGGCCGCACCGCTGCCAATGCCCCCGCCACCGCCGCCGGCTCCGCCTCGCCCTGCCCTGCGCCCCGTCCCGGAGATTGCCGCCCCAGCCCCGCCGAGGCCCGCGACGCCGCCGCAGCGGCTGCCGGGGGTCTGGATGCCGGAAGCCACGGCGATGGCCCCGCCGCGCCCCAATGCCCCGCGGTCCCGGCTCGACCTGTCACTGGCGCCGTTGGCGCCGCGCGGCCGGGATTCGCCGGATGCGGAGGCCGTGGTGCGCGGTGCCGAGGTCGGGCCGGACTGGCGCAACGCCTTCCGCCGCTGGGTGGACGACCATAAGCGCTACCCGCCGAATGCCCTGCTGGTCGGCGAGCAGGGCCGCACCCGGGTGCGGGTGACGGTGGAGCCGGACGGCCGGGTGCGTTCGGTGCGGCTGACCGGGCCTTCGGGGTCGGTCTGGCTGGATGCCGGGCTGGTGGCGATGTTCCGTGGCGCGGTGCTGCCGGCCTTCCCGCCGGGCGCCGATCCGAACGGCGTCACCATCGACTTCACGATGAACTACATCCTGGTGCGCTGACCGGGCTCCGGGTTCAGCAGTCCGAGCGGTCCTCGGATTTATCGCGCATCCAGACCGCCTGCTGGCGCCGTACCGCGCTGACCAGATGCTCATCCTGGATCGACCAGCCCGGGTCGGGCTGCAACGCACCCAGCACGGGCACGACCTGGTGCCGCACCCAGCGCTCCATTGCGGCTTCGCGGGCCTGCAAGGCACGGATGGCGGCCAGCAGGACCGCGGTCGTCGATTCATACGTGCCCGAAGCCACCAGGGAATCCACGTAATGCGCCTGGTCCGGCGGCAGGGCGATGCTTCGCTTCTCAGCTTGCGGCACGGCTAGGTTCTCCCCGCCAGGGAGGCTAGGCGTAAAAATTCCACATGGCCACCGCATTCCTTACAGGATTCGCATTCCGCTGGACTTTCCCGATGGTGCAGTGCAGCATAAGCCCCAAAGACCAAGGATACGCCAATGACTGTCGTCGTCCCTCCCCCGGGCAGCGAGCTCCTCGCGAGTGGGGCCGAGACCATGTCGCGGGTCATCGACCAGGCCCGCACCCTCACCGATGTCGCCAGCCGGCAGGCGGCAGTCCTGGTTCCCGCCGCCCTGCCGCCCGCCCCGCCGCCGGTCCCCGCCAGCCCCCTCGCGCTGCTGACCGATGCCGCCGAATACGCCGTTGATGCCGGGCAGCGCGCCGTCCTGTTCCTCGACACCATGCGCCAGGCCGGCAACATCTTCGTCGAGCACGAAGCCGCGGGCTGCCCGCCGGTGCTGTTCTTCGAGTGGGACATGGTGGTCGATGGCCGCACCCTGCCACGGCCGTGCAACTACGCCCTGGTCCGCATCCGCCAGCCCGAGGGTGCGGCGCCGCTCGACCCCAAGCTGCGACCCTTCGTCATCATCGACCCGCGCGCCGGCCACGGCGCCGGCATCGGCGGCTTCAAGTCGGACAGCCAGGTGGGCGTGGCGCTGCGGCGCGGCCACCCGGTCTATTTCGTGATCTTCTTCCGCGACCCCGAGCCGGGCCAGACCATCCTCGACATCACCCGCGCCGAGGGCATCTTCCTCGAACGCATCCACGAGGCGCATCCGAAAGCCCCCAAGCCGGTGGTCATCGGCAACTGCCAGGGCGGCTGGGCGGTGATGATGCTCGGCGCCTCCCAGCCCGAGCTGACCGGTGCCATCGTGCTGAACGGCGCGCCGCTGTCCTACTGGGCCGGCGAGCGCGGGCGCAACCCGATGCGCTACCTCGGCGGCCTCGCCGGCGGGTCCTGGCCGGCGGCGTTGATGGCCGACCTCGGGCATGGCAAGTTCGACGGCGCCAACCTGGTGCTGAACTTCGAGAGCCTGTCCCCGGCCAATACCTGGTTCAAGAAATACTACAGCCTGTTCGCCAACGTGGACACCGAGACCCCGCGCTTCCTGGAATTCGAGAAGTGGTGGGGCGGCTACTTCCTGATGAACCGGGACGAGATCAGCTGGATCGTCGAGAACCTGTTCATCGGCGACCGCTTCGCGCGCGGCGAGATCTCGGCCGGCGGCGGCGCGACCTTCAACATGCGGTCGATCCGCTCGCCGGTGATCGTCTTCGCCTCGGCCGGCGACAACATCACCCCGCCCGGCCAGGCGCTGCGCTGGATCGCCGACGTCTACCGGGACGAGCAGGAGATCAAGACCCTCGGCCAGACCATCGTCTACCTGATGCACGAGGACATCGGCCATCTCGGCATCTTCGTCTCCGGCGCCGTCGCGCTGAAGGAGCACACCGAGATCGCCGAGACGCTGCAGCTCATCGATAGCGTGGCGCCCGGCCTGTACGAGATGCACATCACCACCGAGGGCACCAGCAAGGAATGGCAGGTCGAGCTCAAGGAGCGGACCATGGCCGATATCCGCGCCCGCAGCGGCGAGGCGAAGAACGAGGCCTTCCCCGCCGTCGCCCGGATCTCGGCGCTGAACCAGTCGATCTATGACCTGTTCATCTCCCCGGTGGTTCGCCGGATGGCGACCGAACAGTCCGCCGAGCTGCGCCGCCAGATGCACCCGATGCGGCTGCGGCGGACCCTTCTGAGCGACAACAACCCGGCCATGGCGCCGGTCGCCACCCTCGCCGAGCAGGCCCGCCGGAACCGCGCCCCGGCGGCGCCGACCAACCCCTTCCTGGCCTGGGAACGGCTCTGGGCCCACAGCGTCGAGAAGAGCTTCGACCTCTACCGTGACATGCGCGACGGCTGGACCGAATACGCCTTCCACGCGGTCTACGGCATGATGGGCACCATGGGCGTCAACAGCGGCGACAGCACGGAGGAGGTGCCCGCCCCCGCGACCGCGCCGGCCGGCCCCGAGGCGCGCGAGGCGCTGGCCCGGGTCGGCCAGGGCGGCTATGCCGAGGCGGTCATCCGCATGATGATCCTGCTGGCCCAGGCCCGCGGCGGCGTGCGGCGGTCGAGGCTGGCGCGCTCCAACGCCATGCTCACCACCGAGGCGCCCTTCGCGGAACTGACGGCCAGCGCCCGCCAGGCGCTGATCCGTGAGCAGACGGTGATCGCCAGCATGGCCCCGGCCGAAGCCCTCGCCACCCTGCCGAAGCTGCTGCCGAAGCCGGCCGAGCGCCGCCGGGCGCTGGCGGCGGTCGAGGCGGTGGCCGGGCCGGAGGATGAGCTCGGCGAGGCGGCGCAGGCGATGCTGGCCCAGTTGCGGGCGACCCTGGCGGTGAAGCCGGTGCCGGTCGGCCACGAATTGGCTGCCGTCCCGGACTAGGGTTCCACCCCGCCCCCGATGAGCCTAGGCTTGCCTCCAATCGTCCACGAAAACGGAAGGAAGCAGGCCATGGGTATCGAGGCCGATCTGGTCATTCGCGGCGGCACAGTCGTCGACGGCACGGGGGCCGCCCCCTATCTCGCCGATGTGGCGGTCGCCGATGGCCGCATCAGCGCCATCGGGCCGAACCTGCCTGCCGGGCGCGAGGAGATCGATGCCACCGGCCGGCTGGTGACGCCGGGCTTCGTCGATATCCATACCCATTACGACGGCCAGGCGGTGTGGGACAGCCACCTCGCCCCCTCGGCCATCCATGGCGTCACCACCGCCGTGATGGGCAATTGCGGCGTCGGCTTCGCCCCGGTCCATGCCGGGGAGGAGATGAAGCTGATCGAGCTGATGGAGGGCGTCGAGGATATCCCCGCCCCCGTCCTGTCCCAGGGGTTGAACTTCACCTGGGAGAGCTTCGCCGAATACATGGCCGTGCTGGACGGCAAGCCGCGCGACATCGACATCTGCGCGCTGGTGCCCCACGCCGCCGTTCGCGTCTATGTGATGGGCGAGCGGGCGCTGGCGCTGGAGCCGGCGAACCAGGGCGACATCGCCGCCATGCGGCAGATCGTGACGGAAGCGGTCAAGGCCGGTGCCTTCGGCTTCTCCACCAGCCGCACCATCAGCCACAAGACCCTGAAGGGCGACCCGACCCCGACCCTGCGCGCCCAGGAAGACGAGCTGATCGGCATCGCCATGGGGCTGAAGGAGGCCGGCGCCGGCTTCCTGGAAGTTGTCTCCGACTTCAACCTGCCCGATGCCGCGACCGAATTCGCCATGCTGCGGCGGGTGGCGGAAGCCTGCGGCCGGCCGATGGTGTTCTCGCTGACGGCGCGCCACGACCGCACCGAGGTGTGGAAGGAGTTGCTGGCGCTGTCGAACAAGGCGGCGGCCGAGGGGGTGAACATCCGCCCGGTCTTCCCGCCGCGGCCGATCGGCATCCTGATGGGCCTGCTCGGCAGCCAGAACCCGTTCAGCGGGGCGCCGAGCTACAAGGCCATCGCCCATCTGCCGGTGCCGGAACGCGTCGCCGCAATGCGCGACCCGGAAACCCGCTCCCGCATCCTGGCCGATGACCGGATCACCGGCAGCAACTTCCCGCTCATCACCCGGCTGTCCTTCGAGCGGATGTTCCCCTTCGGCGACCCGCCGGACTACGCGCCGCACCGCGAGACCAGCATCGCCGCCCAGGCCGCCCGCGAGGGCCGCAGCCCGGAGGAGGTCGCCTACGACATGCTGCTGGCCGATGAAGGCAACAGCTTCATCTTCTGCGCACTGACCAACTATGCCGACTACACCCTCGATGCCAGCGCCGAGCTGCTGCGCCACCGCAACACCATCGTCGGCCTGTCCGATGGCGGCGCGCATGTCGGCTTCATCTCCGACGGCAGCTTCCCGACCTTCCTGCTGAGCTACTGGGGCAAGCAGCGCGGCCTGCCGATCGAGGAGCTGATCCGCCGCCAGACCAGCGACACCGCCGGGGCCGCGGGGCTGCCGGACCGCGGCACGCTGCGGACCGGGATGCGGGCCGACATCAACGTCATCGACCTGGACGCGCTGGCGCTCGACAAGCCGGGCATGCTGTACGATCTGCCCGCCGGTGGCCGGCGGCTGATGCAGCGCGCCCGCGGCTACGACGCGACCATCGTCGCCGGCGAGGTGACCTACCGCCATGGCGAGGCGACCGGCGCGCTGCCCGGCAAGCTCGTGCGCTGCCAAGCCTGAAGAAGGGGGCCTGAGATGGCCGACATCCAGCGCTTCGCCCCGCCGCGGGATGGCCGCCCCTTCCCGCCGCTCTCGGTCGCGGTGCGGCATGGGGCGACGCTGTATGTCTCGGGCATCGGGCCATTCGCGCCCGATGGCACCCTGGCGGCGGGGGACTTCGCCGCGCAATTCGCCGAGGTGATCAAGTCCCTCCACGCCATCCTGGCCGAGGCGGGCACCGACATCACCCGGGTGGTGAAGACCAACGTGCTGCTGACCCGGGCAGGCGACGTGCGGGAGATGAACCGGCTCTACGCCGCCGCCTTCCCGGCGGCGCATCTGCCGGCCCGCACTACCTGCGTGGTGGCCGCGCTGCCGGTGCCGGACTTCCTGCTGGAGATCGAGTGCGTGGTGGCGCTCGACTGATGCGCGCCGTCTGGTACGACCGCACCGGGCCGGCGGCCGAGGTGCTGCAATTCGGCGAGCGCCCGCTGCCGGAACCCTTGCCGGGCGAGGTGCGGGTGAAGCTGCACGCCTCCGGCGTGAACCCCGCCGACACCTATCGCCGCGCCGGCAGCAGCTACGCCAATGAATGGCCGCTGATCATCCCGAACAGCGACGGCGCGGGCGTGGTCGAGGCGCTGGGCGACGGCCTCGATGCCGCGCTGCTCGGCCGCCGCGTCTGGCTCTACAACGCGCAGCGCGGCCGCCCCTTCGGCACCGCGGCGGAGTTCACCTGCGTGCCGGTGGCGAACATCGCCGACCTGCCCGAAGGCATCGGCTTCGAGACCGGCGCCTGCCTCGGCATTCCCGCGATGACGGCGCATCGGTGCCTGTTCGCCGATGGCCCGCTTGAGGGGCTGCGGGTGCTGGTCTCGGGTGGCGGTGGCGCGGTGGGCAATTACGCCGTGCAACTGGCCCGCTGGGGCGGTGCCGCCTGGGTCGGCGCGACGGCCAGCGGCGGCTGGAAATCCGCCGATGCGGAGGCCGCCGGCGCCGAGGCGGTGTTCGACTACCGCGCCGCGGATTGCGCCGACCGCATCCTGGCGGCGACCGGCGGCGTGGACCGCATCGTCGAGGTCGATGTCGCCGGCAACGTCGCGCTGTGGTCGGCGGTGATCGCGCTGAACGGCAGCGTCATAGGCTATGCCAGCCGCGGCGGCCCCTCCCCCACCATCCCGGTCTCCGGCACGCTGATGCGGAAGAACGTCAACCTGCGCGGCGTGGTGCTGAACAGCGCCCCCGCCGCGGCCCGGCGGCAGGCGATGGACGACATCACCCGCTGGCTGCGGGAAGGCACGCGGCTGCACCGCATCGCCGGAACCTTCCCCCTGGCCGAGACCGCCGCCGCGCATGAGGCCGTGGAATCCGGCACCAAGCGCGGCACGGTGGTGGTGCTGCCTAGCCGCTGAGCGTCAGGCCGCCATCCACCGTCACGGTCTGGCCGGTGACCATCGCCGCACCGGCCAGCAGGAACAGCATTACCTCGGCCAAGTCATCCGGCGTGCAGCGGCGCTTCAGCAGGGCCTTGTCGATGCTGCTGCTGCGCTGCTCGTTGGTCCATTCGATCATCCAGGAACTGTCCACCGCGCCTGGCGCCACTGCATTCACGCGCACCTCGGGCGAGAGGGCGCGGGCGAGGTTCTTGGTCAGGCTGATGACGCCCGCCTTGGTCGCGCCATAGGCCAGCGACGATCCCGGGAATTCTGCCCGGCGATGGAGGCGGTGTTCACCACCGCGCCGCCCGCCGCCTTCAGCGCCCCCGCCGCCGCCTTGGTGCAGCGGAACACGCCGAGCAGGTTCACCTGCAGCAGCGTCTCCCACAACTCCTCGGTGATGCGGTGCAGCTCCTTGCTGGGGATGGCGGTGCGGCTGCCCGGCGTGCCGGCGTTGTTGGCGAGGAAGTCCAGCTGGCCGAGATCCGTCACGGCCTGCTCGACCATCCGCACGCAATCCTCGGCATCGCCGACATTGCCCGGTGCGCCGATGACATCGAGGCCGGCATCGCGCAGCGCCGCCACCTGCTGCGGCCCGCGCTCATCATCGGCGAGGTGGTTGATCGCCACCTTGGCCCCGTTGCGCGCCAGCTGCGTCACCAGCGCGAGGCCGATGCCGGAGGCGCCCCCGGTCACCAGCGCCGTCCTGCCCTGCAAATCGTAGCGGATCATGTGCTGCGCTCCAGTCCTGCCATGGTGCCGATCTCCCGCATCGCCTGCTTCAGCGCAATGAGGCGGCGGTCGCGCGCCTCGAACAGCGCGCCGGGGTCCTGCGGCCAGTCGTAGTAGCCGGCGCCGGCCAGCACGCCGGTGCGGCCATCGGCGACCAGCCTGTCCAGCACGTCGCTGCGGCCGCGCACCGGCGGCGGCGAGTAGCTCTTGTTGGATAGGATCGCCTGGGACAGCGCCAGCCCGGTGAAATCCGCCTTGGCGAAGACGCCTAGGATCGGCAGCCGCAGCGCCAGCCCGTGGATGATGGCGGCATCGATCTCGGGCGCCGTCGCCACGCCCTCGTCCAGCAGGTGCTGCACCTCCAGCCCGATCGCCGCCTGGATGCGGTTGGCGACATAGCCGGGGACGAATTTCTTCAGCCCCAAGGGCTGCTTGCCCATGCCGCGCAGCATGTCCATCACGCCCTCGAAGACCGCCGGCTCGCATTTCGGTCCCGGGATCACGTCGACCAGATCCACCAGATAGGGCGGGGTGTACCAATGGGCGATCAGCGCCCTGGCCTGCCGTGCCTCGGGGATCAGCGGGAAGACATCGAGATGGCTGGTGTTGCTGGCGATGACCGCATCGGCCGGCGCCAGTGCATCGAGCTGCTCGAACAGCGCCTGCTTGGCGGCCGGCGTCTCGATGATCGCCTCGACGATCAGCTCGGCCCCGTCCACCGCCTCGGCCAGCGTCGGATGGCGCGTGACGGATTGCGCCAGATGCGCCGAGGTCCAGTCGGCCGGCGCCTCGCCACCCTCGACCAGGGTGGCCAGCGCCTTCTCCATCAGCCCCTGCGCACGCGCCAGGGTCGCCTCGTTGCTGTCGGTCAGCCGTACCTGGTGCCCGCCAAGGGCGAAGACCAGCGCCAGGGCATGGCCCATGGTGCCGGCGCCGACAACTGCTACGCGTGCCATGCTCAACTCTCCTGCGGGGTCCAGGGCTCGGGGGCCCTGCTGTCGATATCCGTCACCACATCCACCACCACGGGCTCGTCGGCGGCGATCGCCTCGGCCAGCGCGGCGGCGAGGTCGCCGGGGCGTTCCACCCGGATGCCCTTCACGCCGAACTGCCGCGCCACCTCGGCGAAGTCGGTCGGGCCGAAGCGCAGCACCTGCTCGGCCGCCTGCGGGCGGTTGCCGGCCTGCTTCAGGTAGTTCGGCCAGCCCTGGCCGAAGCCGGAGTTGTTGTTCACCACCAGCACGACGGCGATGCCGCGCCGCCGCGCCGTCTCCAGCTCCGGCAAGTGGTAGTACAGCGCGCCATCGCCCGACCAGGCCACCACCTTGCGGCCGGGCGCCGCGCATTTGGCCCCCAGCGCCGCCGGGAAGGCCCAGCCCAGCGAGCCCGCCGCCCGCAGGTAGGTCTGCCCCGGCTCAAGCTCGATCAGCGTGCCGGTCCAGATGCCGGAATAGCCGGTATCGGCCACCAGGATGCCATCGTGCGGCAGCGCCCGGGTGATCTCGGCGCAGAGCCGCGCCGGGTCGATGGCCACGGCGTCGCTGCCCAGCCGCGGCGCCACCGATTGCCGCCAGGACGCCATCAGCGCCTGCGCCTCGGCGAGAAAGCCGCCGTCCCGCACCGGCTTGCCGACTGCCGCGACCAGCGCCGCCAAGCTGGCACGCGGGTCGCCCAGCATGGTGACCTCGGCGGCGTAGCTGCGGTGGAATTCCAGCGGGTCGGCATCCAGTTGCACCACCCGCGTGCCGGGCTTCGGCACCCGCCAGGTATGGGTCACCTGATCGCCGGTATCGCAGCCGATGAACAGCACCAGCTCCGCCGCATGCACCACCTGGTTGGCCGGCGGCGCCGAGTAATTGCCGACCACGCCGACATGCAGCGGATGCCGGGTGGAGACCATCCCCCGCGCCCCGAGCGAGGTGGCAATGGGCGCCCGCAAGGCCTCCGCCAGCGCCAGCACCTCGGCGCCGCAGCCGGACAGCGCCGCGCCGTCACCCGCGACGATGACCACCTTGCCGGCCGAAAGCAGAGCCGCCGCGGCCGCCGCGACCGAGCCGGCATCCGCCACCGGCCGGTGCGCCGGCGCCGTCCAGCCGCCGAGTTCGGCCAGCGGCGCGTCGGTGCTGCTGGTCTCGACGAATTCGCCCATCAGGCCGTTCAGGTCCAGATGCACCGGCCTTGCCGGCACCGAGACCGCCGCGGCCCAGGCCTGGCGGAATTGCCGCGGCAGGTCGGCTGCCTCATGCACCTGCGCCGCATGCTTGGTGACCGGCGCAAACAGCGGCGCATGCGGCACTTCCTGGTAGGCGTTGCGGTGCTGGTGGCCGATGGGCTTGTGCCCGGTCAGCGCCAGCACCGGGCTGCGGCCGAGATACGCATCCTGCAACCCGGCCGCGAGATTGGCCGCACCGACCGACTGCGCCGCCACCACCCCGGGCCGGCCGGAAATGCGGCCATAGGCATCGGCCATATAGGCGGCGGCCTTCTCGGTATGCGCCAGCACCGGCTGCACGCCGACCCGCTCCAGCTCCAGCAGGGTCCGCCGCAGCACTGCATCGACGAAAAACAGATGCGTCTGGCCGGAAGCCTTGAGGCTGCGCGCCAGCCATTCGGCGCCGGTCAAGGAGGCGGCGCCGTTCACGACAGCGGGTCCGCACCGTTGATCCCGAGCGCTTCCAGCACGCGGGAGACGCAGTTGTAGCCGGCGATAGTGACCACCAGCTCGACCAGTTCGCGCTCGGGCAACGCTGCCCGCGCCGCGGCGAAGACCTCGTCCGGCACATGGACATGCTTCGTCATCGCATCGCACAGGGCGAGCGCCGCGCGTTCCTGCGCATCGAAGATGCTCCGTCGCGGACCAGTCCGGCAGGGCATCGAGCTGCGCCTGGGTCAGCCCTTCCTGCAGGCCGATCGGCGCATGCGCCGCCCATTCGTATTCGGCGCCGTTGATGGCGGCCACCTGGCACATCACCAGCTCCCGCAGCTTCCCGGAGAGCACGGTCTTCCACCGCACCGCGTCGTACATCTGGATCCAGCCGGTCGCCACGGGCGGGCTGTGCAGCAGCATCCGGTGCAGGTGGCCGAGCTTCTTCCGGCTGGCGACGATATGCGCCGCCGCCTCCAGATGCTCGGGCGTCGTGGGGTCGGCATAGGGGATTCTGGCCATGGACGTCCTCTCCGCGCTTGTGGTCCGCGCTACGGCGGCGATACTGCCGCGAAGACGGAGGGAACAAAATGGCCGATCTGCTGATCCAGTCCGGAACGGGCGCTGGCCTGCACTACCGCAACATCGAGGATGCCGCCGACGTCTGGCACTGGCTGGAAAATCCGCCGCCCGACGCGACGGAGGGCATCCCCTATGCCTTCATCGCCTCGCTCGGCGACGTGAGCCGGCCGGCGCCCTTCCTCTATACCGTCGAGCTCGATATCGCCGAGGCGGACCTGCCGGCGGTCTTCGAATGGTACGAGAAGGAACACCTGCCGATGCTCACCGCCTGCCCCGGCTGCATCGGCGGCACCCGCTACCGGCGGCTGGACGGCGGCGCGCCCAACCTGCTGGCGGCCTACCGCTTCGAGCGGCCAGAGGTGAACGAGACGCCGGAATGGATCACCGCCCGCAGCACGCCCTGGACCGAGCGGGTGCGGCCGCTGTTCCGCCAGTCCCGCCGCTACGTCCGGCAACTGGTCAGCTGACCGGCCGGGCTCGCGCAACAGGTAGCGGTGGCGGCCTTCGAGCACCTGCGCGCCGTGCTGGTTGTGCACCGTGGCGCGCAGGCCAAGGATTCCGGTGGTGCGCTGCGGCACCAGCTCGTCCACTTCAAGCAGCGGGATAGAGCGTGTCGCCGCGCACCACCGGGTGCAGGAAGCGGCTGGATTGTTCCAGGAAGCCCTTCAGCGACGTCCTCGACCATATGCGGGAACAGCCCGGCCCCGGCGCAGGTCTGGATCGCCACCTGGTAGCCATGCGCCAGCATGTCCGGCATGCCGCGGGCGCGGCAGAATTCCGCGTCGTAGTGGATCGGGTGGTTGTCGCCCGAGGCGGCCTGGAAGGCGGCGAAGATGCCGCTGGTCATGGTGCGGCTGGGCAGCGGGAAGCGCTCGCCGAGGCTGAAGTCCTCGAACCAGCGTTGCCGTCCACCAGCCGGTGGGCGCGCGGATCGAAGCTCACGCCACGTAGCCCAGGGCCTTGTCCCGCGCCACCGCGGCCGGGTCGCGCTGCGCCGGGTCGCCGAAGCCGCCGCCGCCCGAGGTTTCCAGCCGGATGCGGTCGCCCTGCCGCAGCGGCACGTTGTCGGACTTCGGCGGCATCGGGCGTCTCGACGCCGTCGCGCACCAGCACCAGCCGGCCGAGGCTGGCCGGCCCGCCGCCCGCCAGCCCGTAGGGGGCGTGGACGAAGCGGTCCATGTTGGCGGTGAAGAAGCAGCGCGGGCTGTCGACGCGCCATTCCCGCGCAAGGCCCAGCCCGCCGCGCCGCATGCCCGCGCCGCCGGAGCCGGCGAGCAACTCGTAGCGGGTGATGGTCAGCGGGATCTGCGCCTCGATCATCTCGATCGGGATGTTGCTGTTGTTGTGCATGCCGCTCGAAGCGCGTTGACGCCGTCCTTGCTCGGATGCGCGCCGGTGCCGCCGATCTCGATCTCCACCAGCACCTCGCGCTGCGCATCCGCCGCCACGGTCTGGAAGGTGCAGACGTAGGAGTTGCCGTAATAGGCGGCCGGGATGCGGTCCGGCACCGCCTGGTGCAGCGCGCCGAACATGGCGTTCAGCAGCCGGTGCGTCACCGCGATCCGGTGCACCACCGGCGCCGGGTGCCGGGCATTCACCACCAGCCCTTCCGGGGCGAAGGTGCTGATCGGCCGGTAGCAGCCGGCATTGGCGGCGAAGGGCTCGTCGCAGGCGCACATCATGGCGAACATCACCGCCGCGTTGCTGCTGGCCAGCGTCGCGTTGGTCGGCCCCTGCACCTGCGGCGAGCAGCCGGACAGGTCGACGCTGATCGTGCTCGCCATCGATGGTCAGCCGCGACATGCAGCTTGATGGGCTTGCCGAGGTCGATGCCGTCGTCATCCAGCCAATCGGTGAACTCATAGGTGCCGTCCGGCATGCGCCCGATGGCCGCGCGCATCGCCGCCTCGCTCATGTCGAGGATGCGGCGCGCCGGCCTCGATCATGCCATCGGCGCCGTAGCGCGTGGCCAGCCGGCGCAGCGCCGCGGCGCCGACTTCCAGGCTGGCGATCTGGCTCTGCAGGTCGCCCAGCAGCAGGTCCGGCTTGCGGATGTTCTGGCGGATCATCGCCCAGACGCCCTCGTTGCGGACGCCCTTCTCGATCAGCTTCACCGGCGGGATGCGCAGCCCTTCCTGGAAGATCTCGATCGCCTTGGCCGCGTAGCTGCCGGCCACCAGCCCGCCGACATCGATGTGGTGGCACAGCGTACCGACGAAGGCGATGCGCCGGCCCTCGTGGAACACCGGCTTGAAGGCGATGATGTCCGGCAGGTGCTGGCCGCCGCAATAGGGATCGTTGGAGATGACGACATCCTCCGGCCCCCAGTCCTCGACCTTCACCCACTTGTCCAGCAGCTCCCGCAGGAAGTGCGACATGCTGTTGAGGTGGCTCGGGATGCGGGCGGATTGGGCGAGGTTGTTGCCCTCCGCGTCGAACACCGCGGTGGAGTAGTCCAGTAGTTCGCGCACGATGGTGCTGCGGCTGGTGCGCCAGACGGTGACGTCCATCTCGGCGGCGGCGGCGGTCAGCGCGTTGCGGATGACCTCGATCTCGATCGGCCCCAGGGGCGGCCCCAGGGGCGCTTTGGTGGTCATGGCGTGGTCCTCGCGATCAATGCGCCGGCGGCGGCGAGCGTCGCGGTCCAGCCGCGGCTGATGTAGTGGGTGGCGAAGGGTTCCTCGACGATGGCCGGGCCGGTGATGATATCCTCCGGCGGCAGCGCCTCGCGGTCCCAGACCGGGATGTCGCGCCAGGCGCCATCCTCGAACACCCGGCGGCTGCCCTTCAGCGCCGGCCGCGCGGCGGGCTGCACGTCGGCGGCATCGGGCTTCGGCAGCCGGCCGGTGGCGATGACGCGCAGGGTGACGATCTCCACCGCCTCCTGCGCATCGGAATAGCTGAAGCGCTGGTGGTGCATGGCGTGGAACCGCGCCAGCAGCATCTCCAGCGCCGCCGCATCCGGCGTGGCGATATCGCCCCAGGGCACCAGCAGCTCGAAGGCCTGGCCGTGGTAGCGCATGTCCACCGCCACCTCGATCCCGCGCGCCGCCGGGCCGACGCCATCGGCCGCCAGCCGCGCATCGGCCGTTGCACGCAACTCGCCCAGGATCTCGCCGATCCCCGGCAGGCTGGCCGCCACCGCCGGCATCACCCGGGACCGCGCGATGTCCTGCACCAGGTCGCTGTAGAGAATCCCGTAGGCCGACAGCGTGCCCGGCTCGCGCGGGAAGATCACCTCGGTGATGCCCATCTCGGCGGCGACGTCGGTGGCGTGCAGCCCGCCCGCGCCGCCGAAGGACAGCATGGAGAATTCGCGCGGGTCCAGCCCCTTCTCGAACAGCGAGAGCCGCACCGCCGCGCCGAGGTTGGCGTTGGTGACCGTCAGCATCCCCTGCGCCGCCTGCTCCACGCCGAGGCCGAGCGGCGTGCCGACCTTCTCCGCGATCGCCGCGCGCGTCGCCGGCATGTCGAGCTTCATGGCGCCGCCGAGGAAATAGTCGGGGTCCAGCCGGCCGAGCGCCAGGTTGGCATCCGTCACCGTCGGCTCCGTGCCGCCGCGGCCATAGGCCACCGGGCCGGGCCGGGCGCCGGCGCTGCGCGGGCCGACCGTCAGCCGGCCGCCATGGTCGACGCTGGCGATGGAGCCGCCGCCGGCGCCGATGGTGCGCATCTCGACCATCGGCAGCCGCACCGGCAGCCGGTCGATCTCGCCCTGGGTCACCACCGAGACCCGGCCGCCCTGGACCACCGAGACATCGAAGCTGGTGCCGCCCATGTCCACCGCGACCAGGTTCGGCCGCGCCAGCAGTTGCGGCGATGCGCCCCGCCGCCAGCGCCCCGCCCGACGGGCCGGACAGCAGCAGCCGCGCCGGCTGCTCCGCCGCCGCCCGCAGGCTGCACACCCCGCCGTTGGACTGCACCAGGAACACCAGCGGCCGGAAGCCGCCCTCCCCCAGCCGCTTCTCCAGCCGGTCGAGGTAGGCCTTCACCACCGGCACCAGCAGCGCGTTCAGCACGGTGGTGCTGCTGCGCTCGTATTCGCGGATTTCGGGGCTGACCTCGCTCGACAGCGATACCGGCAGCCCAGGCCGCGCCGCCTGCAGCAGCGCCTTCAGCCGCTGCTCATGCATCGGGTTGACGTAGCGTGCAGCAGGCAGACCGCCACCGCCTCCGCCCCCAGCGCATCCAGCCTCGCCAGCAGCGCGGGCATGGCGGCTTCATCCAGCGGCGTCTCCACGCTGCCATCGGCGCGCAGCCGTTCCACGATGCCGAGCCGGCGGTCGCGCTCGATCAGGCAGGGGAAGGGATCGGGGTCCACGGCATAGAGCTCGCGGCGGACATGGCGGGTGATCTCCAGCACATCCTCGAAGCCGGCGGTGCTCAGCAGCACGCCGCGCGCCAGCCGGCGTTCCAGCACCGCGTTGGTGGCGATGGTGGTGCCGTGCAGCAGCAGCCCGACCTCCGGCAGCGCGAAGCCGAAGCGCCCGGCGGCTTCCGTGACGCCGCGCAGCAGGCCGATGGAGGGGTCCTCCGGGGTGGTCGGGGTCTTCCAGGCGCGGACGGCGCCATCCCGCGCGTCCAGGATCTGCAGGTCGGTAAAGGTGCCGCCGATGTCCACCGCGATGCGGACCGGCCGTTCCGTTGCAGTCGAATTCCGTATCCCCGAGCGATGATCCGCGGCAGCCATGCTGCGGTGCGGCGCGGGATCATCCGCAGGATCAGGGTGAAAAGCTAGCCCCCGGGCGCCGCATCGGGCCGCTGCGGCACCTGCTTCGGGCGCCGGTGTTCGGCGGCCACGGCCAGCGCCATCAGCGCGATGGCGCCGCCGGCGATGAGGGGCAGGTCCAGCCAGGCCGCCGCCGCCGGATGCGCGCACAACAGCCTGGCGATGCCGTAGGAGAAGAACAGCCCGACGCAGAACACGTTGAGGCTGTTGCGCCCGGTCGCGGCCAGCGCCGGCAGCACGCGGCCCGGCAGCCGCATCGCCTGCGGCGGCACCAGCGCCACCACCACATAGGCCAGCGCCAGCGCATGCAGCACCCGCGGGAAGGCGAGGTCCTGCTTGCCCATGAGGATTTCGAAATCCAGCGCCGGCCCGGCGATGATGCCGTGGCCCACGAGCCGCGCCCAGAGACCGAAGGCCAGCACCAGCCCCGCGCCGCCGAGCAGCAGCGGATACCGCCCAATCGCCCGGCCATGCAGCAGCGCCTGCCGCCCGAACCAGGCGCCGAGCACGAACAGGACCTGCCAGGCCAGCGGGTTGAGGCCGATCTCGGTGCCGCCGAGGCCGGGCAGGTGCCAGCCCCAGGCCTGCACCCCGGCATAGACCGCCGCCGCCGGCAGCAGCGCCCAGGCCCCGGCGCGGTCCATGCCCCACATCAACGGCGGCAGCAGCAGCATGCACCAGATGAACACCGGCAGGATGTCCATGTAGTGCGGCTGGTACAGCAGGGTGGCGGCGGCCGGCAGGGCCAGCCACGGCTCCCGCAGCAGCCAGCCCCAGCCCATGGCGGCGGCCTCCCCGGGCACGCGCAGCGCCAGTTCGGTGGCGATGACCATGGCCGCGAAGCCGCAGAAGACGATCAGATGCGTCGCATGCAGCCGGACGATGCGCGGCAGCAGATCCCGCACCGCACCACGCATGCCGCCGCGATCCGCCTTCAGCACGAACAGCGAGCCGAGCCCGAAGCCCGAGAGGAACACGAATTGCTCCGAACTGTCGGACAGCCCCCAGGCGGCAGTGATGAACCAGGCGCCGATGAAGGACCCATGCGCGTGGGAGGCGAAGATCTGCAACTGCAGCCAGCCGCGGATGAGGTCGAGCCGGGTGTCGCGCGGCGGCGCCTGCAAGGGCATGGTCAGGCCGCCACCGGCCGGCGCAGGATGCCAAGGCGGTCGAGCAGGGCCAGCACGCGCTGGCGCTCGATCACCAGGATCACCATCGCCATGGCCCAGGTGAAGCAGGCCTCCTTGAACAACCGGCCGCCATCGCCGTAGGGGTCGATGCCGATCGGGCCGATCACGTGGAAGAAGATCGCGCCGGTCATCAGCCCCAGCGCCAGCCCGGCGCCGAGGATGCGGCTGCGGGGGACGAGCACCAGCGCCGCGGCGATCAGCTCCAGGATGGCGACGCCCAGGCGGATCGGCTTCTCATGGGCCGGGATGCCGAACCAGTTGGCCAACGGCTGGAACACGCCGTCGATCGAGCCCTGGTTCCCGGTGAGCTTATACTGTTCGTACCAGAGGAATTCATAGGCGATCCACAAGGCGGCGGCCCAGACGGCGGCCTGCAGCAGGCGATGCTTGGTCATGGCGGAATGCTCCAACCCGGCTCTGCCGACTGCTTCGCCGGCGGCATGGCCGGGGTTACGCGAAGCCGGCGCCGGCACCACCTGCAACCTGGCTTCCAGGAGAGCGCGCCATGAAACTGCCAGGACCCGACCACCCCATCACCATAACCCCGACGCCCCAGCGGGTGCGCGTGCTGCTCGGCGGCCAGGTGGTGGCGGAGACGACGCGGGCGCTGACCCTGCGGGAAGCGCAATACCCGGCGGTCCAGTACATCCCGCGCGAGGATGCGATGATGGCACTGCTCCACCCCAGCCCGCGCAGCACCCATTGCCCGTACAAGGGCGATGCCAGCTACTACAGCATCGAGGCCGGCGGAAAGCGGGCCGAGAACGTGGCCTGGAGCTACGAGGACCCCTTCCCCGCCATGGCGGAGATCAAGGGCCACCTTGCCTTCTACCCGGACCGGGTCGAGGCGATCGAGATCGGCTGAGGCCCGGGGGGCACGCCCCCCGGTCCCGGCTCATTCCTTGTAGTCGGGTTCCTTGCGGTCCAGGATCCGCTTCAGCGAGGCGAAGTGCCAGTCGGCATTGGACCGCCCGCCGTACTTCTGGCCGGATGCCTTGAAGCTGCTGATGGTGTGGTCCACCACCTCCTGCGGCAGGTGCTTCAGCGGCCGGCCGGTCCACATGGCATAGAGCTGCACCTGCGCCACCCGCTCGACGTAGTACAACCGGTCATAGGCTTCGGCGACGGTGTTGCCGACGGTGACGACGCCGTGGTTCGCCATGATCAGCACGGTCTTGTCACCGAGGACGCCGGCCAGCCGGTCCCCCTCGGCCGGGTCGAAGGCGAGGCCGGTGTAGGTCATGTCGTAGGCGGTGTTCATCATGGTGCCGAGTTCGGTCTGGCCGATCGGCAGGATGCGCGGGTCCTCCAGCCGGGACAGGGCGCTGGCGAAGGGCATGTGGGTGTGGAACACCGCGGCGGCGGTGGGCAGCGCGCGGTGCATCGGCGCATGGATGCAATAGGCCGAGCGCTCGATCTCGCCCTCGCCCGAAAGCCGGGTGCCGTCGTAGCCGACCTCCATGAAGCAGCTCGCGGTCACCTCGGACCAGTGGTGCCCGAAGGGGATCTGGTAGTAGCGGTCGTTGCTGCCGGGCACCCGCAGGGTGAAGTGGTTGAAGATGCCCTCGTTGAAGCCGTGCATCACCGCCATGCGGTGGGCGGCGGCGAGATCGACCCGGGCCTGCCAGCGCTGGTCGGCCAGCGCCAGGTCCTGCGGTTCAAGCGATTCCAGCGGCATCGGGGGGCTCCATCGGGTTGCGTCGCCGGATGCTAGGCCGATCCGCCGCGCCGGCAAGGATTTCATCGCCTGGTCAGCCGCAATCCGCCACGGCGATCCGGTCGGCCGGGCCGATCAGCGTGAAGCCGAAGGGCGCTGCCGCCGCCGGATCGACCTCGACCACCACCGCCCGGGTGTCGCCGTCACCCGGCACCATCACCCGGGTGAGGTTGGGCGCCTCCGGCACCGGCCGGTCATGCAGCCAGGCGTGGCTGTCGCCGTGCAGCAGCAGCACCGGCCTGCCGAACCGCCTCGCCCCCTCGGCCAGCGCCGCGCGGGTATCGACATGCCCCTCGAAGGTGCCCCGGCCGCAGCGGTCGCGGTAATAGAGATCGGCCTGGATGGCGACCACCATCGCCCGGCTGCCGGCCAGGGTGGCGGCGGCGAAGCCCTCGGCGATCCAGGCCAGGTTGGCGGCGTTGCGCGCGGGGTACTCCACCGCCGCGCCGGGCGGCTGGGGCCGGGCCGGGCCGGGCGGGCGGTTGTTGTCCGAGCCCACCACATGGGTGGTGAGGAAGGTCACCCCGGCCCGCTCCCACCGGGCGTTTTCCACGTATTGCCGGTGTTCCGCCGAGACATCCGCCTGCCGCAGCAGGGGCATCGGCGCCCGGCCCAGGCTGGCGGGGGCGGAGAAGAACCGCGCCCGCAGCAGGCCCAGCCGCTCGACCGGGTCGAAGCCTCCGCCGCGGGCCTGCCAGCAGTCCGTCCATTCGTTGTCGCCCGGCGTATAGACCAGCGGCCCGGCGACGCGATCCATCCAGGCCGCGGTGCGGTCGAGGATGATGGCATCGGTGCAAAGCTCACCGCCCCCCTTGGTGTCGCCGAGGAAGATGCTGAAGGCCGGCGCGGCGGCATTGATCTCGTCCACCAGCGCATCCAGCCGGGTGATCTCGGCCGGGCAGGCGCCGGCGTTGCGCGGGTTGCAGTAGGGCATGTCGCCGAAGACCGCGAAGCGGAAGGGCTCGGCGGTGGCCGCGCCGGGAAGCGCCAGCACCAGGGGAAGCACCAGGGAAAGCACCAGGGGAAGCAGCAAGGGCATGGGGCGCATGCGGGATGCATAGGGCAGATCCGACACGGCCGGAATCCGTGGCCGGTTGCACTCCGATGAATTCCCTTTGCACCCGGCGGATAGCTTCACGGCGGCGCGAAGTGTCGAAAAAATGTGAAGAAATAACAAAATCTAACGGAAATGTGGCGCGAACGGATTTCTGTGCACGTCTAGATTGCTTTTCGATGATGGAGAGCGACTATCGATGTTTATCTTCCGCTTGCAACCCGCACAGGAAGGGATACCCGATCCGGCCTGGATGCTGAGCTGGCACTTCGGCCCCTGCGACATCGCCGCCGAATCCGCCCATCAGGCCCGTGTGCTTGCTGCCTGCCAGTACACAGTCGCGGTCCATCCGGGCCCGCACCTGTCCAGCCGGCAATCGCCATGGTTGGACCCGCGCCTCGTCTCCGTCGATGAAATTACCCGCGACCGCCGCCAACCATTGCGCGAGCTGGAGATACTGCCCGAGGCCGATGCCGTCTGAGATCCGCTGAAGCCGCGGCGCCCATGCACGCGGCCGGTTGCCTTATCCCTGTCGGCGGGCTACCCGCCCGCGGTGTCCCTTCCCCCGCTTCATACCGCTGATTTCGACTTCGCCCTGCCCGATCGGCTGATCGCCCAGGAACCCGCCCGGCCGCGCGATGCGGCACGGCTGCTGGTGGTCGGCCCGCAGGGCTCCGAAGACCGGGTGATGCGCGACCTGCCCGGCCAGCTCCGCCCCGGCGACCTGATGGTGGTGAACGACACCCGCGTCATTCCGGCCCGGCTGCGCGCCCGCCGCGGCGATGCCATGGTCGAGATCATGCTGAACCGCAACGAGGGCGCCGGGCTCTGGGAAGCCCTGGTGCGGAATGCCCGGCGGCTGCGCCCCGGCGACACGGTCTCCATCGAGGGTGCGGCGGGACTTCACCGCACGGGTGGTGGAGCGGCTCGAAGGCGGCACCGTCGCTGCTGGATTTCGGCCCCGACCAGGCGGCGCTGGCGGCGGCGCTGGACCAGGCCGGGGAGATCCCGCTGCCGCCCTACATCGCCCGACCGGACGGCCCCCGCCCCGAGGACAAGGCGGACTACCAGACCCTGTTCGCCGCCCGCCCCGGCGCGGTGGCGGCGCCCACCGCCAGCCTGCACTTCACCGCGGAACTGCTCGCGGCGCTGGTGGGGCGCGCGTCGGCCGGGCGACGGTGACCCTGCATGTCGGCGCCGGCACCTTCCTGCCGGTGCGCGCCGAGGACCCCCGCGCCCACCGGCTGCACCCCGAATGGGGCGAGGTGACGCCGAGGCCGCCGCCGCCATCAATGCTGCCCGGGCCGCCGGCGGGCGGATCGTCGCCATCGGCACCACCGCGCTGCGCGCTGCTGGAGGCGGCGGCGGGCGAGGATGGCCGGATCGCCCCCTTCCAGGGGCTGACCGACATCTACCTGCTGCCCGGCCACCGCTTCCGCGGCGTCGATGCGCTGCTGACCAATTTCCACCTGCCGAAAAGCACGCTGTTCATGCTGGTCTCCGCCTTCGCCGGCACGGCGCGGATGCGGGCCGCCTATGCCCACGCCATCGCCCAGGGCTACCGCTTCTACTCCTACGGCGACGGCAGCCTGCTGTTCCGGGAGGACGCCGCATGACCCTGCACTGGACCGCCACCGCACGGGACGGCGCCGCCCGCGCCGGCGTGCTGCACACCGCGCATGGCACGGTGGAGACGCCGGTCTTCATGCCGGTCGGCACCGCCGGCACGGTGAAGGCGATGACCGCCGATGCGGTGCGCGCGACCGGCGCCCGGATGGTGCTCGGCAACACCTACCACCTGATGCTGCGGCCGGGGGCGGAGCGGGTCGCGCGGCTCGGCGGGCTGCACCGCTTCATGGACTGGCACGGGCCGATCCTGACCGATTCCGGCGGCTTCCAGGTGATGAGCCTGTCCGAGCTGCGGAACATGGATGCCGATGGCGTCACCTTCCGCAGCCACCTCGACGGCACGAAGCACCGGCTGACGCCGGAGCGCGCGATCGAGATCCAGCACCTGCTCGGCGCCGACGTGACCATGTGCTTCGACGAATGCACCCCCTTCCCCGCCACCGAGGAACAGGCCGCCAGTTCGCATGCGGCTGTCCATGCGCTGGGCCGCGCGCTCCCGCGAGGCCTTCGTGCCGCGCGAGGGCTACGGGCTGTTCGGCATCGTCCAGGGCAGCATCTTCCCGGACCTGCGCGCCGAAAGCGTCGCGGCGCTGACGGCCGATCGGCTTCGAGGGCTATGCGGTCGGCGGCCTCGCGGTCGGCGAGGGCCAGGCGGCGATGTTCGCGCATGCTGGATGCCACCGCGCCGCTGCTGCCGGCCGGCGGCGCCGCGCTACCTGATGGGGGTCGGCACGCCCGGCGACCTGGTCGGCGCGGTGCGGCGCGGCATCGACATGTTCGACTGCGTCATGCCGACCCGCTCGGGCCGCACCGGCCGCGCCTATACCAGCCGCGGCGTGCTGAACCTGCGCAATGCCCGCCATGCCGAGGATCCCGGGCCGCTCGACCCCGACTGCGGCTGCCCGGCCTGCACCCGGCATTCCCGCGCCTATATCCACCACCTGCTGAAGGCCGAGGAGATGCTCGGCCCGATGCTGCTGACCTGGCACAACATCCAGTACTACCAGGACCTGATGCGCGGGCTGCGGCAGGCCATATGCGAGGGGCGCTTCGAGGCCCATGCGGCGGCGCTGGACGCCGGCTGGGCGGCGGAAAAACCCGCACCGGAGAAAACCCGGAGAAAACCGATGAGTAGCGAGACCAACACCGACACCTCCGGCCTGACCCTGCTCGGCCGCACCGCCGGCCTGCCGGACAGCCCGGGCGCGGCGGTGCTGGAACGGGTGCCGAACCCGCATCCCGGCATGCGCTACTGCGTGCGCTTCACCGCGCCGGAATTCACCACCCTCTGCCCGCTGACCGGCCAGCCGGATTTCGCGCATCTGGTGATCGACTACGTCCCGGGCGAATGGCTGGTCGAGAGCAAGTCGCTGAAGCTCTACCTCTCCGCCTTCCGCAACCACGGCGCCTTCCACGAGGACTGCACCGTCGGCATCGCCCGCCGGCTGGTGGCGGAGATCGCCCCGGCCTGGCTGCGCATCGGCGGCTACTGGTACCCGCGCGGCGGCATCCCGATCGACGTGTTCTGGCAGACCGGCGCGGCGCCGGACGGCGTCTGGGTGCCGGACCAGGGCGTGCCGCCCTATCGCGGCCGCGGCTAGCCGGCCTGCCCGGCGGGCGCGGCCGGAATCGCGATCGCCTTCCCCCCGGCCCGGGCATTCGGTGCTGATCAGCCGTCGTGACCTCCAGCATCGCCCCGACCTCCGCCATCCGCGCCGAAGCGCTGCGGCTCGGCTTCGGCACCGTCGGCTTCACCGCGGCGCGGCTGCCGCCCGAGGCCCGCGCCCGGCTCGACCAGTTCCTCGCCGAGGGCATGCACGGCGACATGGGCTGGCTGGCCGACCGCGCGCCGCAGCGCGCCCATCCCCAGGCGCTGTGGCCGGAGGCGGTCAGCGTGATCTCCCTCGGCCTGAACTACGCGCCGGAGGAAGACCCGCTGGCGGTGCTGGCCCAGCGGGACCGGGCCACGATCAGCGTCTATGCCCGCAACCGCGACTACCACGACCTGGTGAAGTCCCGGCTGAAGGCGCTGGCCCGCTGGATGGTCGCGCGCTGGCCAGGACCACCTGCTGAAGGTGTTCGTCGATACCGCGCCGGTGATGGAGAAGCCGCTGGCCCAGCAGGCCGGCCTCGGCTGGCAGGGCAAGCACACCAACCTGGTCAGCCGCAGCGCACGGCTCCTGGCTGTTCCTCGGCGAGATCTACACCACCCTGGCGCTGCCGCCGGATGCGCCGGAGCGCGACCATTGCGGGTCCTGCCGCGCCTGCCTCGACATCTGCCCGACCGATGCCTTCCCCGCGCCCTACCGGCTCGATGCCCGCCGCTGCATCTCCTACCTCACCATCGAGCACCACGGGCCGATCCCCGCGCGAGCATCGCGCCCCGATGGGCAACCGCATCTATGGCTGCGACGACTGCCTGGCGGTCTGCCCCTGGAACAAATTCGCCCAGGCCCACAGCGAGCCGGCCTTCCTGCCCCGCGCCGCGCTGATGCGCCGCAGCTTGCCGAACTCGCCACCGCTGGACGACGCCGGCTTCCGCGCGCTGTTCACCGGCAGCCCGATCAAGCGCATCGGCCGCGACCGCTTCGTGCGCAACGTGCTGGTCGCCATCGGCAACTCCGGCGAGCCGGCGCTGCGCGGCGTGGCGCAGGCCCTGGCCGAGGACCCCGACCCGGCGGTGGCGGATGCCGCCCGCTGGGCGGCACGGCGATTGGAGACGGCATGACCGAGAGCGCTGGTGCTGTTCAGCGGCGGGCAGGATACCGCCACCTGCCTGGCCTGGGCGCTGGAACGGTTCGGCCGGGTCGAAACCCTGGGCTTCGACTACGGCCAGCGGCACCGGGTCGAGCTGGAATGCCGCGCGGTGTTCCGCGACCCGCATCGCCGCCGCCTTCCCGCACTGGGCGGCGAAGCTCGGCGAGGACCACACCCTGCCGCTGGACGCGCTGCGGCGCCATCTCCGACACCGCGCTGACCCGCGACACGGCCATCGAGATGGAGACGCGAACGGCCTGCCCAACACCTTCGTCCCCGGCCGCAACCTGGTCTTCCTCACCTTCGCCGCGGCGCTGGCCTACCGGCGCGGCCATGCGGCACCTGGTCGCCGGGATGTGCGAGACGGATTACTCCGGCTACCCGGACTGCCGCGACGACACGCTGAAGGCGTTGCAGGTGGCGCTGAACCTCGGCATGGAACGGCGCTTCGTGCTGCACACGCCGCTGATGTGGCGGGACAAGGCGGCGACCTGGGCGCTGGCGCGAACGGCTGGGCGGCGCGCCGCTGGTCGAGGCCCTGATCCGGAGGACACCCATACCTGCTACCTCGGCGACCGCAGCCGGCGGCACGCCTGGGGCTACGGCTGCGGCACCTGCCCGGCCTGCGATTTGCGCCGCGCCGGCTACCAGCGCTGGCAAGCCGGAACAATCGAGGACCACGACGATGACTGATCTCGCCACCCGCCGCCGGACCGAGGGCTTGTTGTTCCTCGCCGGCCTTCGCCTGTGCATCCCGGCGGCGAACTGGCTGATCGGCAATGCCGGCACGGTCTGCGTGCCGAACGGCCCCTGCCTCATCCCGGTGGCGCCGGGGCTGATGGCGCCGTCCGGCGTGCTGATGGTCGGGCCTCGCGCTGGTGCTGCGGGACCTGGTGCAGCGGCGGCTGGGCGTGCGCTGGGCGGTGGGCGCCATCCTGGTCGGCACGGCGCTGTCCGCCGCCCTGGCGCCGCCGGCGCTGGTGCTGGCCTCGGCCGTCGCCTTCCTGCTGAGCGAGGCGGCGGATCTCGCAGTCTATACCCCGTTGCAGCGGCGCGGGCTGGTGCTGGCGGTGGCGGCCAGCAGCATGGTCGGGCTGGTGGTGGACAGCCTGGTGTTCCTCGGCCTGGCCTTCGGCAGCCTGGAACTACTTGGGCGGCCAGGTGGTGGGCAAGTTGTGGATGGTGCTGCGGCGCTGCCGCTCATCCACCTGCTGCGGCGGCGGGACCAGCGGCTGGGGCTGCACGCCGCCTGAGGCTTGGCGCCTTCAGTGCCGGATGTAGAAGGCGTCGATCTCCGAGCCGAGCGCTGCCGTGCGTTCGATGGTGGCGGTGAGGAAGGCATGCAGCCCTTCCTCCAGGATGGCGTCGATCCGGCCGTAGCGCAGTTGCGCCTGCAGGGTGCCGGCCAGCCGGTGGCACTCGCCGCGCCGGCCGCCCTGGCCGAGCGCAATGGCGTCCAGCGTCTCGGCCACATCGGCGAAGCAGGCCATCAGGCTGCGCGGCAATTCCGGCCGCAGGATCATCAGCTCGGCGATCAGCCGCGGCTGCAGTCGGTCCCGGTAGATCCACTGGTAGGACCGCAGCGCCGAGACCGAGCGCAGCACCGCCTGCCACTGCACGTAGTCCACCGCACCATCCGAGGCCGCGGTCAGCAATTCGTGCTTCACGTCCAGCAGCCGGGCGGTGTTGTCGGCGCGCTCCAGCATGGTGCCGAGGTGGACGAACCGCCAGGCCTCGTTGCGCAGCATGGTGTCATGCGCCGCGCCGTTGAACAGCGTGACCCGTTCGCGGACCCAGCCGAGGAAGTCCGCCAGCTTCTCGCCCTCCATCGCCTCCGGCGGCAGGCTGCGCAGGTGGTTCCAGCTGTCGTTCAGCGCCTCCCACATGTCGACGGTCAGCGCAGTGCGGACCGCCCGCGCGTTGCGCCGCGCCGCCTCGATGCAGGGGACGATGCCCGAGGTGTTGTCGGGGTCGAAGACCAGCCAGTGGACCACGGCATCGGCGGTCGGCGCATCGTACTTGCGGTAGAAGCCCGGTCGCCGCCGGAGGCGGTGATCAGCGAACGCCACTCGTCCTGCTCGGCGCCGAACCGCGCCGAGATCGCCGCCATGCGGAGGCCGACGCCGAGGCCGCGGGCGATGTTGCCGGCACGCTCGGTGTAGCGCGCCAGCCAGAACAGGCTGTCTGCCGTCCGGCTCAGCATCAGCCGCGCGCCGTCTGCGACTGCGATTGCGACTGGGACTGGGACCCGGATCTGAGACTGGGATTGGGACTGGGATGCGACGGGCGCCTCGGCACCCGGACCCTCGTCCTCCAGCACCCAGGTATCCTTGGTGCCGCCGCCCTGGGAGGAATTCACCACCAGCGAGCCCTCGCGGATCGCCACCCGGGTCAGCCCGCCGGGGATGATGCGGATCTCCTTGCCGGACAGGACGAAGGGCCGCAGGTCCACATGCCGCGGCGCGATGCCCTGCTCGACCACGGTCGGGCAGGTGGACAGCGCCAGGGTCGGCTGGGCGATGTAGTCGCCCGGGCGGGCCTTGATGCTGGCGCGCGAATTCCTCGCGCTGCTCCGCGCGTCGAGTGCGGGCCCGATCAGCATGCCGTAGCCGCCGGAGCCCTTGCGCCAGCTTCACCACCAGCTTGTCGAGGTTGTCGAGCACGTACTTGCGGTCGTCGTCGCGCTCGCACAGGAAGGTCGGCACGTTGGCCAGCAGCGGCTCCTCGCCGAGATAGAAGCGGATCATCTCCGGCACATAGGGGTAGATCGCCTTGTCGTCGGCGATGCCGGTGCCGAGCGCGTTGGCGAGCGTCACGTTGCCGGCGCGGTAGGCGCGGAACAGGCCCGGGCACGCCCAGCATGCTGTCCGTCGCGGAACACCGTGGGGTCGAGGAAGTCGTCGTCGATGCGGCGGTAGATCACGTCCACGCGCTTCGGCCCGGCGGTGGTGCGCATGTAGACGAGGTCGTCCTGCACCAACAGGTCGGCGCCCTCGACCAGCTCGACGCCCATCTCGTCGGCCAGGAAGCAGTGCTCGAAGTAGGCGCTGTTGTAGAGGCCGGGCGTCAGCACCACGACGTCGGGCTCGCCGCGTGGCAGTTCGGCGGCGCGACCGCCTTCAGCGTCTCCAGCAGCTCCTCGGGTAGTGCGCCGACCGGCGCGACCCGGTGCGCGCGAAAAGCCCGGGGAACAGCCGCAGCATCGCCTCCCGGTTCTCCAGCATGTAGGAGACGCCGGAGGGCGTGCGGCAATTGTCCTCCAGCACGTAGAACTCGTCCGGCCCGGTGCGGACCATGTCGATGCCCGCGACATGGGTGTAGACGCCGCCCGGCGGGGTGAGCCCGACCATCTCCGGCCGGTAGCCCTCGTTCTCCAGCACCAGCGCGATCGGCACCTTGCCGGCGCTGAGGATCTCCTGCGGTCGGTAGACATCGTCGCAGGAAGGCGTTCAGCGCCCGCACCCGCTGCGCGCAGGCCGACGCGACAGACCGGTCCCATTCGGACCGGGCAATGATGCGCGGGATGATGTCGAAGGGGATCAGCCGTTCGGGGTCGCCGCCCTCGCCATAGACCGCGAAGGTGATGCCGATGCGGCGGAACAGCAGCTCCGCCTCGCGCCGCTTGCTGTCCAATTGCTCCCGCGGGGTAGCGCGCAGCCACCGGTCGATTTCCGCATAGGCGGCGTGGACGCCAACCTCTGCGCGCATTTCGTCGAAAGCCACGGTTTTTGCCTGCGCCACGTAAGGACCCGGCTCCCATCCTGCGTTTCCACTCATAGCACCGCAGCACGGACCGTGCCGCCGCCGCAAGCGGCGCGGCGCGGCGAATTGTGCCCCCCACACGATTATGCCTACCGCCTGCCCAAAACTGCCGCGAGCCGCGCCACTCCCGCGGGCAAGGCCGAGCTTGGCGCGCGGCGCGACGCCCCTATGCTGGCGCCGATTCCGGGACTTGAGGGGGAAACGCGATGGACAGGCCGGCGCATGGATCAATCACGGGCGCGGCGGCGGTGGCCGAGGCCCTGGCGGCGGCCGGTGTCACGCGGGTCTATGGCGTGCCGGGCGGCGGCTCCAGCCTGTCGCTGATCGCCGCGGCGGCGGCGCGCGGCATCCCCTTCGTGCTGGCCCGGCAGGAAACCGCGGCGGTCATCATGGCGGCGACCGAGGCGGAACTCACCGGCAGGCCCGGCGCAGTGCTGGTCACCCGTGGCCCGGGCGTCGGCAATGCCGCCAACGGCATGGCCCAGGCCAGCCTGGACCGGGCGCCGGTACTGCTGCTGGCGGATGGCTTCACCGGTGCCGAGCGGGCCTTCGCCAACCATCAGTTCTTCGACCACGCCGCCATGCTGGCCCCGGTGACCAAGGCCGCCGCCCGCGCGGTGGAAGCCGGCGCCGCGGCCGGGCCGATGGCCGCGACCCTGCTCGCCACCGCCATGGCCGCGCCGCGCGGCCCGGTGCTGCTGGAGCTGTCCGCCGCCGTGGCCCGCGCCGGCGCCGCCCCGCTGCCACCGGCCGATGCCCCTGCCCCCACCTTCACGCCCGGCCCGGCGCTGGCCGAGGCCCGGCGCATCCTGGCGGGCGCCCGCCGGCCGGTGGTGGTCGCCGGGCTGGAAGCCAACGACCCGGCCGCCTGCGCCGCGGTGCGGGCGCTGGTCGCCGCACTCGGCTGCCCGGCACTGGTGACCTACAAGGCCAAGGGCGTGGTGCCCGATGCAGACCCACTGTTCGGCGGCGTCTTCACCGGCGGCGAGGCCGAGGCGCCGATGTTGGCCGAGGCCGACTGCATCATCCTGGCCGGCGCCGACCCCGTGGAGTTCATCCCGCAGCCCTGGCGCTTCGCCGCACCGGTCATCGACCTGGCGACCGCGCCGCGCCCTGTCACCTATCGCACCCCGGCCGCCGCGCTGCATGGCCCGCTCGCCCCGGCGCTGGCGGCGCTGGCCGAGGGTGCCGGCCGCAGCGGCTGGACGGAAGCCGGCATCGCCGCGCACCGGGACCGCTGGCTGGCGGCCCTGGCGAACGGGCCGGGCGGCAACCGCGGCATCTCGCCCCAGGCGGTGGTGGCGCTGGCCCAGGCCGCCTGCCGCGAGGCCGGCGCCGACCCGCGGGTTTCGGTGGATGCCGGGGCGCATATGTTCCCCTGCACGACCTTCTGGCAGGCCAGCCGGCCGGGCGACCTGCTGATCTCGAACGGCCTCGCCACCATGGGCTTCGCCCTGCCCGCCGGCATCGCCGCGGCGCTGCACGACCCGGCGCGCGGCGCGCTGGCCTTCACCGGCGATGGCGGGCTGCTGATGGCGCTGGGGGAGCTGGCGACCGCGGTGGTGCTCGGGTTGAAGCTGCTGGTGGTGGTGTTCAACGACAGCACCCTGTCGCTCATCGATATCAAGAAGGCCGGTGCGATCCCGCCCGAGGCGCTCGGCTGGCCGATGGCGGATTTCGCCGGGGTGTTCGGGGCGCTCGGCGGCCTGGCGCTGCGGGCGCGGAACGAGGCGGAATACACCGCCGCCATGGCCGAGGCGCTGGCCGCGCCGGGGCCGGTGCTGGTGGATGTGCTGGTGGACCCGGGGAGCTACCCCGCGCAGATCAAGGCGCTGCGCGGCTAGCCGCCGTTACACCGCCGGCCAGGAGGCCGCGTCGCGCGGCAGCCGGCCGTGGTCGTCGACCACCTGCACCTTGTGCGGCGACGCCGCCGACCAGCGCCAGAACACCGCGTTGATGTCGCGCGGCCCGGCGCCGGGGGCGAAGCTCGGCACCAGAACCCCTGCGGTGCCGGCCGCATGCAGCCGCCGGGCGAGGTTCCAGCTCGGCACCGGCTGGCGGCGGTCGGCGAGATCGGCCCAGGCGCAGGCAAGGTCGGCGGGGGCGAGGTCCTCCGCCGCCAGCACCGCCGGGTCGGTCAGGTCGAGGACATCGGCGCAATCCACCCGGTAGGCGCAGAGCGTCATCGGCTGCGCCTTGAAGGCGAAGCCCTGCTGCGCTTCCAGCCAGGCGGTCTGCAGCCGCAGCGCGGTATAGAGCGCGGCCATGCCGGGCGGGTTGAAGCGCCCGCCGTACAGCCGCGCGCCCTCACCCGAATCGGGCGACCAGGCCCAGCCGGGATGATGGGCACGATAACAAACGGTGATCAGCCGCAACGCGGGGTCAGGCGAAGCCGCCGGCGGCGATCCGTGTGAGGTGGCGCTTCACCGTCTCGGCGCGGCCCTGGCGCACCAGGTCCTCGGCGGTCAGGTCGCCAAAAGCCGGGATGGGCTGCGACCGGTACCAGGCGAAGGCCGCTTCCGGGGACCCGGCCCAGCCATGGATGCGGTTGATGATTTCCAGCACGTCCCGTAGCCGCGCCTGGGTGGCCGGGGCGTTCAGCCGGGCGGATTTGGAAACCGCATCCCGCGAAAGGCCTGCGGCGGCGGCAAGCTGCATCCGGGTGGTGCCGAGGCTGGCGGTCAGCCGGTCCGGCTGGATACGGCCATCCGGCATCAGCGCATCATTCACCAGATCGCCTGCCATGGCCTGCCCCATATCCTCGCCCGGTTCATGGCGAGGATATGGGGCGGATCAGCCCCAACTCAAGCGGATTACAGCGCCGGGACCCGCTGGTGCCAGTCGGTCTCCCGCTGGAAGGCATCCCCCGCCTTCAGCACCGTCGCCTCGGCGAAGGGCCGGGCGGCGAGTTGCAGGCCGATCGGCAGCCCGCGGTCGTCGAAGCCGCAAGGTAGGCTGATGGTCGGCAGGCCGAGGTAGTTGAACGGCCGGGTATTGGCCGAGACCGCCATGAAGCGGGACCAGTTGTCCGGGTCCTGGTCGATGTCGGTTTCCGCCAGGGTCGGCACCCTGGTCTTCAGGGTCGGCGTCGCCACCACGTCGAACTCGCCCATTTCCGCCACGAACTGCCGCAGCAGCGGTCCACGGCGGGACAGCGCCTCGATATAGAGATGCGCCGGGATGGCATAGCCGCCGAACAGCCGGGCACTGAGGTGGATGGCATAGTCACCCGCATGCTCGCGCATCCAGTTGGCGTGGATGGCGGCACCCTCCGCCCGGCTGATCAGCGCGGTATAGGCATTGATGGCACGCAGCGACGGCGCCGCGACACGGGTGACCATGGCGCCGCGGGCGCGCAGCACATCCAGCGCCGCATCGAAGGCGGCGACCACCGGGGCATCGGCGCCATCGAGGAAGTAGGTCTCGCACACCGCGACGCGCAGGCCGCGGATGTCGCCGGTCAGCGCCGCCTCGTAATCCGCCACCGGCTCGCGCGCGCTGGTCGGGTCCTTCGGGTCGTGGCCGGCGGTGACGGCGAGGAAGCGCGCGGCATCGCGGGCGGTGCGGACCAACGGCCCGACGTTGTCGCAGGAGAAGGACAGCGGCATGACCCCGGCGCGGGACACGCGGGTCTGGGTGCCCTTCAGCCCGGTCACGCCGCAGAGCGTCGCCGGCAGCCGGATGGACCCGCCGGTATCCGAGCCGAGCGCCGCATAGAACAGCCGACCTGCGACGCCTGAGCCGGAGCCGGAGGAGGACCCGCCGGTGCAGTACTCAAGGCTCCACGGGTTGTGGCAATGGCCGAAATGGGCGTTGTGGCCGGTCGGATTCTGCGCGAACTCCGCCATGTTCAGCGTGCCCATGTCGATGGCGCCGGCGGCATCCAGTCGTTCCAGCACCGTCGCCGTCACCGGCGCCACGAAGTCGCGGCGGATCTCCGAGCCGCAGGTGCTGACCTTGCCGGCCCGGTAGTACATGTCCTTGTGCATCATCGGCACGCCGGCAAGCGACCCGAGTGGCTTGCCGGCGGCGCGCGCCGCATCGGCGGCGGCGGCGGCTTCCTCGGCCTCGGCGCGGTCCAGCCGGATGACGGTGTTGAGCTTGCCGTCATGCGCGTCGATCCGCGCCAGGCAGGCGGCGAGCAGCGCGCTGGCCTTCACCTCGCCCGCGGCGAAGGCATCCGCCGCCTCGGTCATGGACAGCAGGGCAAGATCGGTGGTGGCAACCGGGGCGTTCATCAGCCGCGTTCCTTCAAGTCTTGCAGGGCCGCCTCGAAGCCGCTCGGCTCATCCTCGAAGGCCATGCTGCCGCGCAGGGCTTCCAGCTCGGCAATCAGCGCGGCGAAATCCGCCAGGCCATGCCGCGCGGCATCGTTGGGACAGGCGACGCCGCTCCAGCGGCCGATCGCCTCCATGGTTGGCACAACAAGCTCCGGTTCCATCATGTCTGCTCCCTGATCAGGCAGGCGGGACGCATGGCGGGCCCCGTGGGACTTGAGTAGCAAGCCGCGTGCCCGCGGAGGCAGCAAGCCGCGTGCCCGCGGGGGTAGCAAGCCACGTGCCCGCGTGGCAGCCTGCCCCGCAACATGCCTGGGAGGGCGGCCGGATGATGAAAGTGGCGCTGACCGAGCCGATCGAGCCGGCCGGCACGACGATACTGCGCGATGCCGGCCTTGAGGTCATCGAAGGCCCCGGCGGCGAGCAGAGCCCGGAGCAGCTCCGCGCGCTGTGCCGCGATGCGCATGCCGTCATCGTCCGCCAGAAGCTGCCGGACGACCTCGCCGCCGCCTGCCCCAGCCTGCTGGTCGCGGCGCGGCACGGTGTCGGCGTGGATCTCATCCCGGTGGAGAATTGCACGGCGAACGGCGTGCTGGTGACCAATGTGCCCGGCGCCAATGCGGATGCGGTGGCGGAGTTCGTCGTCGCGCAGATGCTCGCCGCCACGCGCCGGGTGCAGCGCATGGCCACGGTGCACCTGGAACAGGGCTGGAAGGCCGGCCGCGCCCTGGCCGCCACGGCGACGGAGTTGCGCGGGCGGACGCTCGGCGTGGTGGGCGTCGGCGCCATCGGCACGCGGCTGGCCGAGATCGCGCATCATGGGTTCCGCATGCGCGTGCTGGGCTTCCAGCGGCGGCGGGAGGCATTGCCCGGCTTCGTCGAATACGCCGGGCTGCCACAACTGTTTGCCGAAAGCGACTTCATCGCCCTGGCCTGCCCGCTGACGCCGGAGACCACCGGCCTGGCCTCGGCGGCGCTGATCGCGCGGATGAAGCCGGATGCCTGGCTGTGCAACGTCTCGCGCGGCGCGGTGGTGGATGAAGCGGCGCTGGTGGACGCGTTGCGCGAGGGCCGCATCGGCGGCGCGGCGCTGGACGTCTACGCCGTGCAGCCGCTTGCGGCAGGACATCCGCTGCGCGACTTCCCCAATACCGTGCTGTCGCCGCATGTCGCCGGCCTCTCCCGCGAATCCGCGGCGAAGATGAGCAGCATCGCCGCCGCCGAGGTGGTGCGGGTGCTGCGCGGCGAGCCGCCGCTGAACCTCATCAACCCGGAAGCGGCCGCCGCGCATGCCGCACGTCGCACGGTATTGGGGCTGAACACATGAAGATCACCACCGTCAGGGCCACCTGGGTGCAGGTGCCGATCCCGCCGGAACGCCAGCACCTCTCCGACTTCGGCAAGCAGCCGAGCTTCGACAGCGTCATCGTCCGCATCGAGACGGATGCCGGCATCACCGGCTGGGGCGAGGCCAAGGCGGGCGTCGCCAGCACCGCGGCTTGCGGCGGCCTCGCCGCCATCATCAACCTCGACTTCGCGCCGCTGCTGATCGGCCAGGACCCGCGCGACATCTCCCGGTTATGGGACACGCTCTACAACACGCCGCGCCAGGGCTTCGCCATCGCCGAGGGGCATGTCTTCCCGGCGCTCGGCCGGCGCGGGCTTTCCATCAGCGCCATCGCCGGCGTCGACCTCGCGCTGTGGGACATCCTCGGCAAGTCGCTGGATGCGCCGGTATGGCGGCTGCTCGGCGGCCGGCGGGCGGAACGCATGCCGGCCTATGCCTCCGGCGGCTGGGCCGGCGCGGACAGGATCGGCGAGCAGTTGCTCGGCTATATCGAGCAGGGCGGCTTCCGCGCGGTGAAGATGCGGGTCGGCAGCATGGATGGCTCGGTCGCGCGTTCCGCCGCGCGGGTGCGGGCGGCGCGCCAGGCGCTCGGGCCGGATGTCGGCCTCGCCGCCGATGCGCATGGCACCTGGACGGTGGCCGAGGCCAAGGCCTTCTGCCGCATGGTCGAGGACTGCGACCTGATGTGGTTCGAGGAACCCGTCACCGCGGATGACAAGCAGGGCCAGGCGGAAGTGCGCCGCAGCAGCAGCGTGCCGATCTCCTCTGGCGAAAGCGAGTTCACTCGGCACGACTTCCGCGAACTGGCCGAGCTGCGTGCCGCAGACGTGCTGCAGCCCGACCTCGCCATCGCCGGCGGCATCACCGAGGGCATCCGCATCGGCGCCATCGCCAGCGCCTTCAACCTGCGCCTCGCGCCGCATCTGTGGTCCGGCGCGCCGGCCTTCGCCGCCGGGCTGCACCTGTCCGCCAGCCAGTCCGCCGGCTTCATCCTGGAATACTCGCTCGGCCACAACCCCATGCTGCACGACCTGATCGAGGAGCAATTCCCCGTCCAGGACGGCTTCGTCGCGGTGCCGGACCGCCCTGGCCTCGGCATCACGGTGAAGGAGGAGTTCGTCGCGCGCCACGGGAGGCAGGCATGAAGATCCGCGAGATCAAGGCATACCCCACCAGCTTCCCCGTGCCGCCCGGCGGCGTGCGGCTCGGCATCGGCCAGTCGGTTAAGCGCGATTGCGTCATGGTGAAGGTCACCACCGAGGACGGCATCACCGGCTGGGGCGAAAGCCACCACGGCCGCGCCCATACCGCGATCGCCAGGCTGATCGAAACCACCCTGTCGCAGCTTATCATGGGCATGGATGCCAGCGACACCACCGGGGTATGGGCGAGGATCTACAAGTACCAGCTCGGCAGCCACGGCATGGGCGCGGCCTGCGCCATGGCGATGTCGGGCATCGACATGGCGCTCTGGGACATCAAGGGCAAGGCGGTGGGCTGGCCGCTGTGGAAGCTGCTCGGCGGCAGCCGCAAGCCCATCCCCGCCTATGCCGGCGGCATCGCGCTAGGCTACCAGCCGCCGGCCTCGCTGATCGATGAGGCGCAGCCGCTGATCGAGGCCGGCTACCGCGCGCTGAAGCTGCGGATCGGCGATACGGTGCGCGACGACACGGCGCGGATGGAGGCGATCCGCAACGCCTTCGGCGACCAGCTTGCCATCCTGACGGATGCCAATACCGGCTACACCATCGCCGATGTGCGGCGGGTGATCCCGGCGATGGACGAGCTCGACATCGGCTGGCTGGAGGAGCCTTTCCCGGCACACGACCACCACCTCTACGCCCAGGCCGCCAGCTACGGGCGGACGCCGCTGGCCGCCGGGGAGAACCACTTCACCCGCTTCGAATTCACCCGCGTGCTGGAAGACCGCAGCATCACCATCTGGCAGCCCGACCTGTCCAAATGCGGCGGCATCACCGAGACCCTGCGGATCGCCGCCATGGCCAGCGCCTTCAAGATCCCGGTCCACCCGCATTCCTCGATGACCGGGGTGAACCAGGCGGCCTCCATCCACCTGCTCGCCGCCATCGAGAACGCCGGCTACTTCGAGGCGGATGTCTCGAAGGCCAACCTGTTCCGCGACGCGCTGGGCAGCGAGCCGTGGCGCATCGCCGGCGACGGCACGGTGCTGCCGCTGGATGCGCCGGGCATCGGCGTCGAGGTGGACGAGGGCTTCCTCGCCGCGCATCCCGCCATCGAGGGGCCGGGCTACGTCTGATGCATCGCGCTGACCCGGCCGGCGGCTACCGCGACCGCCGGGTCAGGTTCTCGCAGGCGCTGTTCTCGCCGACGCCAAGCTGGATGGTCGGCAGCAGCGCCAGGGGCGCGAACAGCACGCCAAGCCCGACCGCCGCGCCGGCGCGCGCCGCCAACTCCCCCACCTCAGGCTGGACCGAGGGGTCCTTGAAGCTGCCGGTGATGGCGATCGGCGTCGGCAGCGAGCCGACGGAGGGACGCTTGCTCTCGGTCTTGATCCGGAAGTCGAGGGTCTCCCTGCCCAGATGCGCGGTCCCCGCGCCGGTGACCAGATGGCTTTCGGTGTCCAGCAGCAGGGTCCGGGTGGTGAGGCTGCCGCGCCGCAGCCCGAAATCGCCGATCAGGCACTCGATGCTGCTGCGATCGGGCAGGCCGAGCGCCGACAGCAGCGCCTTGCCAAATTGCAGCCCGGACAGGTCCATCAGCAGCGAGGAGACGTTGCCGCCCACCATCACCACCGTCAATTCCCCGTTGCCGCGGCCAAGCAGCTCGGAGAGCGAGCGGCCGGTGCCCTCGATCCGCCCGGTGCCGCCCAGGGTGCCCGAACCACCCGCCCCGGCCGCCCGCAGCAGCCGCGACACATCGACCCGGCGAAGCTCCAGCTCCCCCTTGGCCTGCAGGGCGCCGCCCTCCTGCGGCACCAGCACGAAATCCCCGCCGATGCTGCCCCGGCCGACCCCGAACTGCACGGGGTGCAGCCGGATGGTGCCGTCCTCGATATCGAGGGTGACGGCCAGGCTGTCGAAGGGCATGCCCTGGCCCCGGATATCCTCCGCGCGGTAGCGCAGGTGGATGTCGGCGGCGCGCAGCGCGGGGATGTTGATCGGCTGGTTCGGCAGCAGCCGCGGGTCCGCCTGCCGCCGCTCCAGCGCCTCGCGCTGTGCCGTGGTCTGCCCGGGCGTGCCGATGCGGCCCGGGGTGCCGCCGAGGAAGCCGCCGAGATCGACCAGATCGACCCGGCGGGAGGTCACCTCGGCATCCAGCACCGGCCGCTCGCCGCCGGGGGTGACGCTGAACCGGCCGGCGAAGTCGCTGTTGCCGAGCTGCCCCTCGACATCGGTGAAGCGGAAGGCGCTGCCCGCGTAATCCAGCCGGCCGGTGGCGAGGTAGGGCGGCGTCTGCGGTATCGGCACCCCGACCAGCGGCGCGAGCATCGCCATGTCCGGCCCCTTGAGGTCGAGCCGCAGGTCCGCGCCCTGCAAGGCCAACGGCTCCTGCACCGTGCCACGCAGCGCCACTTCGCTCGGGCCATTGGCGAGGGTAAGGTCGATCGGCCAGGGCGTAGCGGCATTCCGCAGGTTGAGGATGGCGCCGCCGCGCAACCGGCCGGTGATCGGCTCCCCGGCATAGGTGCCCTCCGCCTCCGCCACCACCTGCGGTTCCTCCCCGGGCGGGTGCTCGGTGGCGAGGGCGACGCGGAAGTCGGCCTTCAGGCTGCTGAGGGCGACATGCGCGGTGCCATCCAGGATGCGCAACTCGCCGATGCGCGGCCCCTCCCCGGCCTCGCCCGGCTCGGCGCCGGTGCCGAAGCCGTAGTTGTGGCTGCCGTCATCGCGCTCCAGCACCGTCAGTGCCGGGCGGTCGAGGGTGATGGAGGGCACCACCAGCCGGCGGTCCCGCAGCAGCGGCCAGGCTTCAAGCGCGATGGTGGCGCGCGGTACGGCGGCGAAGGGAGGCTCCTCCGGGAAGCCGGCCGGGTTGCCGACGCGCACCTCATCGACGGTGACGGTGATGACCCGGCCGAGCGACACATGCAGATGGCCGATGTCCACCGGCCGCCCGGCCGCCGCGCTGACCCGCGGCTCGACCAGCGGGATCAGCCAGTCCCAGCGGAACACCGCGACCAGCACGGCCAGCGCCAGCAGCGGCAGGCCAAGCCACAAACCCCAACGGCGCCATCGCATCTGCGTCCTGCCCCCGTCCGGTCTGCTTCGTTACCATAGCGCGGCAGGAGGCGCATGGTTCGGCGGGGCCGCACGGTTCAGGCGATCTCGCGCACCAACTTGGCCCGCAGGGCGCGGGCGATGTCGAAGCGGCCCTCCGCGCTGACCACGAAGGCGCCGGGGCCGCCGATCACCTCCCGCCGGTAGGTCTCTGCCAGGGGCTCGCCGTAGCGCGTCACCTGGCCGGCGGCGGCGATGGCCAGCGCGTTGATGGTGATGCCGGCGGCCACCGCATCGTCTCGTGCCGCCGTCGCCGCGCGGAGGGAGCGCATGTCCGGGCCATCCCCCGACAGGTCGATCACCCGCTCGGCCGCGCGGAAGGGCGCGGCCAGGATCAGCCGGGCGCAATGGTCGAGCGCATCGCCGATGGCGTTGTAGCTCTGCCGGCTGCGCGGCGCGGCCAGCACGGCCTCGGCCAGCCGCCGGGCGGAGGCGGCATCGCCCAGGCGCTGCCAATCGACCACCGTGGCTGCGCCGCCGGGCGCACCCCATTCCACCATCGCCACGGCGATGGCGCCATGCGGCTTGCCGGCGATCGCCGAGAGCACCGCCGGGTTGGTCAGCGCCTCGGCATAGCCCTCGCGTTGCAGCCGGAACTCGTCGGGGCTGATGGAGCCGGAGGCATCGACCGCCAGCACCAGCAAGACATCGCGGCACTTCCGCCGGCTGGGCCAGTGCGGGCGCGGAACCGGCGGCGAGCGCCGCGGGCATGGCGAACAGGCGGCGGCGGCGCATGGCGGCTCCTTCACGGGTACGTCACCGAGGGACATGGGGCGCGGGCGCGGCGTGCCAAGCATGTCCGGGCACCGCTGCCGGGCTTGGCGTGCGGCGCCGGGCCGCGCATCCTGCCGTGGAACCAAGGGGGAAACTGCGATGCCGAGCCTTACCGTGAACGGCTACGACATGGCCTATGCCGAGCAGGGCAGCGGCGAGCCGCTGGTGCTGATCCACGGCTCGCTGAACGACTACCGCTACTGGGCGCCGCAGATGGAACCGCTCGGCGCCCGTTTCCGGGTCATCGCGCCCAGCCTGCGGCACTACTGGCCCGAGAAGTGGGACGGCAGCGGCGGCCGCTTCAAGATCGACCAGCATGTCGAGGACATGGCCGCCTTCATCGCCGCGCTGGAGGCCGGGCCGGTGCGGCTGATCGGCCATTCGCGCGGCGGCCACATCGCCTTCCGCCTGGCCGAGCTGCACCCCCACCTGCTGCGCCAGGTGGTGCTGGCGGAACCGGGCGGGGAGCTGGACGAGAGCCTCGGCGGCAAGCCGGTGGCGCCAGGGGCGAAGGGCCGCCAGGCCCAGGCCTTCGCCGCCGCGGCGGCCCTGGTCCAGGCGGGCGACGTGGAAGGCGGCCTGCGCCTCTTCGCCGAGCATACCGGCGGCCCCGGTGCCTGGGAGAAGCGCAGCGAGATGCGCAAGATCATCAACCGCGACAATGCCCAGACCCTGGCCGGGCAGATCGACGAGCAGCGCCGGCCCTTCTCCCGCGCCGCGGCGGAAGGCATCCGCACGCCCACCCTGCTGGTGCATGGCGAGAATACCCAACCGAATTTCGTCGCCATCATCAATGCGTTGGAAGGCTGCATCGCCGGCGCCGAGCGGGTGGTGATCGGCGATGCCGGGCATGGGATGAGCAGCGACAACCCGGCGGATTTCAACCGCGCCGTGCTGATGTTCCTTGGGGGTCGCTGAGATGCGCAGCGTCGTCGTCACCGGCGGCAGCGGCAAGGCCGGCCGGGCCGCCATCAAGGAATTGCTGGCGCATGGCTACCGCGTGATGAATGTCGACGTGGTGCCGCCGGCCGAGCCGCTGTGCCACTTCCTGAAGGCCGACCTCAACGACCTCGGCCAGGCGGTCGATTGCCTGAAGCGCGCCGCCGGTACGGTGGACCGCCGCCGCGAACCGCTCGGGGAGCCCTTCGCGGTGGTGCACATGGCCGGCATCCCGGCGCCCGGCCTGGCACCGGATGCGGCGACCTTCCAGAACAACCTGATGACCACCTACAACATCTTCAGCGCCGCCACCCTGGTGGGGCTGCAGCGGGTGGTCTGGGCCTCCTCCGAGACCACCTACGGCCTGCCCCTCACGCGCTCGCCGCCGGAATTCGCCCCGGTGACCGAGGATCACCCGCTGGTGCCGGAATCGGGCTACGCGCTGGCCAAGGTGCTGTGCGAGCGGATGGCGGCGGAGATGCACCGATGGAACCCCGGCACGCGGTTCACCGGGCTGCGCATATCGAACATCCTGGAAGCGGAGGACTACGCCCTGATCCCGGGCTTCCAGGCCGATGAGACGCTGCGGCGCTGGAACATGTGGAGCTGGGTCGACAGCCGGGACGTCGGCCTCGCCTGCCGCTTGGCGCTCGAGGCCGATGTGCCTGGCTGCGACGCCTTCACCATCGCCGCGGCCGACACGCTGATGGAAAAGCCCAGCCGCGCGCTGATGGCCGCCCATTTCCCCGGCGTACCCCTGCGCGGCCCGCTGGCCGAGCACGGTACGCTGCTGTCGATCGAAAAGGCCCGGCGCGTGCTGGGCTACGCGCCGCGGCATAGCTGGCGGTAGGGGGTGGTCGCCGCCGGCCGGACGGGCCGGCGGCGACGAACCGACGTGGCGAAAGCCCGGCCCGGGCTCAGGCCGTCGCGCGGACCAGCCGGCCGGGCCTCGCGCCGGTTTCCTTGCCCCGCTCGAAGATCGGCACGCCGGAAACGATGGTCATGTCGTAGCCCTCGACCTGCTGCACCAGGCGACGGCCGCCGGCCGGCAGGTCGTAGATCATTTCGGGGTGGTGCAGGCGCAGCGCTTCCATGTCGATGACGTTGACATCGGCGTTCTTGCCCACCTCCAGCCGCCCGCGGTCGTGGAAGCCGAAGAAATCCGCCGTCTCGCTGGTCTGCCGCTTGACGACGAATTCCAGCGGCAGCCGCTCGCCGCGGGTCCGGTCGCGCACCCAATGGGTCAGCATGTAGGTCGGCAGGCAGGCATCGCAGATGACGCCGCAATGCGCGCCGCCATCGACAGGCCGAGGACGGTATGCGGATCGGTGATCATCTCCTGCACCACGGCGAGGTCGCCATGGACGTAGTTGGTGACCGGGAAATACAGCATCCGGCCGCCGTCGCCGCCGGTCAGGTAGTCGTAGCAGAACTCCGCCGCGGTCTGGCCGGCCTTGGCGGCCATGGCGGCGATGCTGCGCTCCGGCCCCGGCTCGTAGTCCGGCGGGTCGCCCAGCAGGTACATGCGGTCCCAGCGGGTGGCGATCTGGCGCGGACAGCGGCGGCAGCACCTCCAGCAGCCGCGTCGGAAGCCTCCTGCGCCAGGATCGTGGCGCGCACGGCCGGGTCGCGCAGCCGGGCCAAGCTGCTCGGCCGACGGCAGCGCCGCGGTCTCGGCGATAGGCCTCGCGCAGGGCGAAGGGGTTGAGCGAGGTGGTCAGCCCGAGGATCAGCCCGACCGGCCGGCCGGCGACCTGGGCGATGACGATCGGGATGCCCTCGGCCCGGGCGGCGCGCACGCCGTCCATCAGCCGGCGCCAGCGGTCCGGGTCGTAGGAGCGGTCGGTCAGCAGGAACCACACGGCCGGCCGCTGTTGGCGCGGGCGTGGTGTCATCCAGCCGAATTCGGCGGCCTCGTCCTCGAAGTCGGACAGCATGCCGAAGGCGCCGCGTCCGGCCCTGCCCAGCGCCTCGCCGATGCCGATCAGCTCCTCATGCTCGGCGTAGCGGCCGGGCACGAGGTCGCCGGCCGGGGTCTTGTGCTGGTCGGTGCGCGAGGTGGTGAAGCCGAAGGCGCCGGCCCGCAGCGCTTCCTCGGTCAGCCGGGACATCTCGGCGATGTCCTCGGCGGTGGCCATCTCGCGGCGGATGGCGCGGTCGCCCATGACATAGACGCGCAGCGGGTGGTGCGGCGACCTGGGCGGCGATATCGATGGTGCGCGGCAGCCGCTCCAGCGCGTCAAGGTATTCGGGGAAGCTCTCCCAGTCCCATTTCAGCCCCTCGGCCAGGGCGATGCCGGGGATGTCCTCGACACCTTCCATCAGGTCGATCAGCGCACTGGTGGTCGCGCTTGCGGACCGGGGCGAAGCCGACGCCGCAATTGCCGAACAGGATGGTCGTGACGCCGTGCCAGGAGGACGGCGCCAGCACCGGGTCCCAGGTGGCCTGGCCGTCGTAATGGGTGTGGACGTCGACCCAGCCGGGCGTGACCAGCCGGCCGGCGGCATCGACCTCCCGCCTGCCGGGCCCGGCCTTGCCGCCGACCTGAGCGATGCGGTCGCCATCGATGGCGACGTCGCCGGTGAAGGCCGGCTTGCCGGTGCCGTCCACGATGGTGCCGCCGCGGATCACGATATCATGCATGATAAGGCCTCCTGGCTGGTCGAGGAGCGGATGTTCGGTCGATCGACCAGCAGGATGGCGGGCAATACGGCGCGGGGCAAGGATGGCGTCGATCCGCCCCCCACGCCCGGGCGGCGTGACGGCATTGCGCGGCACCCCCTGGCCCGGGCCGCCCGGCGCTGCCACCTTGCCGCCCGGAAGCCTCCCCCCTGGACCTGCCAAGGACCTCGCCATGACCGAAGATGCCCCCGTCCTGCTCACCCGCGATGCCCGCGGGATCGCCACCGCCACCCTGAACCGGCCGCGCTTCGGCAATGCCTACAACGCTGCGGTGCTGGATGCGCTGATCGGCGCGCTCGGCGCATTGCGGGAGGATGCCGGGGTGCGGGCGCTGGTGGTGCGGGGGGCCGGCCGGCATTTCGCCGCCGGGGCGGACATCAACTGGCTCTCGGAGGTCGCCGGCTACCCGCCCGAGGCGGCCTACGAAGCCTCGCTCGCCACCACCCGCGCCATGCAATTGCTGAACGAGTTTCCCAAGCCGACCTTTGCCGTCATCCAGGGCGCGGCCTTCGGCGGCGGCTGCGGCATCGTCTGCTGCGTCGACGTGGCGCTGGCGACCCCGGCGGCGATGTTCGGCCTGACCGAGGTGCGGGTCGGCGTCTCCCCCACGCCCATCTCGGCCCAGATGGTGCAGGCCATGGGGCTGCGCCACGCCCGCCGCTACGCCATTACCGGCGAACGCTTCGATGCGGCCGAGGCGCTGCGGATAGGCCTGGTGCATGAGGTGGTGGCGGCGGATGCCATCGAGGCCCGGCTGGAGGCGATCCTGGCGGAAACCCTGCGCTCCGCCCCCGGCGCCGTGGCGGTCACCAAGGACAGCATGCTCGGCGTCAACGGCATGAAGCTGGATGCCCGGCAGATGGCCTTGCTGGCGCATGAGGGTTGGATGCAGCGGTCCTCCGCCGAAGGGCGCGAAGGGCTGGCGGCGTTCCGCGGCAAGCGGGCGCCGGAATGGGCGCCAGACCACACGAAATCGTGAATAATCCTGGATGACATGGTCGGTTATCCGCCGGGTGTCATCAAAGCTTCACCGAAGCGCAACCGCCACGTCGCATCATCGGCCTAGTTAGGCGCGGCCAACGGGGCGGCGTGACCGCCCCGGCCAACCAAACTTGCGGAGAGACCCCCGTGCAACGTCGCAGCTTCCTGACCGCCGCCGCTCTGCTGGCCGGCACGTCCCTGACCACCCGGGCCTTCGCCCAGGGCGCCCAGATCACCGGCGCCGGTGCAAGCTTCCCCAATCCGGTCTATCAGAAGTGGGCGGAAGCGGCCAAAGGCTCCACCGATATCACCGTCAATTACCAGTCCGTCGGATCGGGCGCCGGCATCAACCAGATCCGCAACCGTACGGTGGATTTCGGTGCCACGGATGCCCCGCTCAAGGTTGAGCAGTTGAACGAGGCGAACCTGCTGCAGTTCCCCGCCGTGATGGGCAGCCTGGTTGCCATCGTGAACATCCCGGGCATCGAGAACGAGCAGATGAAGCTCACCGGCGAGGTGCTGGCCGATATCTACCTCGGCAAGATCACCAAGTGGAACGACCCCCGCATCGTCGAGTTGAACCGTGACCTGAAGCTGCCGAACCTGGCGATCGCCCCGGTCTACCGGGCGGATGGCTCGGGCACTACCTTCGTGTGGGTGTCCTACCTGTCCGCGGTCTCCAACGAGTTCAAGGAGAAGGTCGGCATCGGCACCTCGGTCCGCTTCCCCGCCGGCACCGGCGCGCGCGGCAACGAAGGCGTGGCCGGCACGGTGAAGAACATCCGGGGCGCCATCGGCTATGTCGAGAACGCCTACGCCATCACCAACAAGCTGGTGAGCACCCAGCTCCGCAACAAGGCGGGCCAGTTCGTGAAGCCCCACCAGGAGAACTTCATCGCCGCCGCGGAGAACGCCGACTGGAGCACGCCCGGCTTCGCCGCCAGCCTGATCGACCAGCAGGGCGAGACCTCATGGCCGATCGTCTCGCCGACCTTCATCCTGCTGCCGAAGAACCCCGAAGACCCGGACCGCAGCCGTAACGTTATGAAGTTCTTTGACTGGGCCTTCAAGAACGGCGACAAGCTGGCGCAAGAGCTGGAATACATCCCGATCCCGCCGGCGGTGACGGACCGCATCCGTGCCGCCTGGGCGTCCGAGGTGAAGGTCAACGGCGAGCCGGTCTGGAAGGGCTGAACCTGGCTGACGCCGGCGGCCGGGTCACCGGCCGCCACCCCATCCTTCCTCCGTAGCCCGGAGCAAAGCGTTTGCAGCAGGCCGCAACATTCCCAGCCGGGTCGCCCGCGGGGGCCAGACCAACCTCCGCCCGGCGCAGCTCGAGCCTTGGCGACACCATCTTCTCCGGCGCCTGCCATGCGGCGGGCGCCTTCGTGCTGCTGCTGCTCGGCGCCATCATCATCGAGTTGTTCCTGGGTGGCCTGCCGGCGTTCCGCGCCTTCGGCCTGCCCTTCATCTGGTCCACCGAATGGGACCCGGTGACCGAGGTGTTCGGCGCCGGCGTCTCGATCTATGGCACCATCGTCACCTCGGTGCTGGCCATCATCCTCGCGGTGCCGGTGCGCATTCGGCGTCGCCTTCTCCCTGACCGAGCTGGCGCCGCCCTGGCTGCGCCGCCCGGTTGGCACCGCGGTTGAGCTGCTGGCCGCCGTTCCCTCCATCATCTACGGCATGTGGGGGTTCTTCCTGATCGCGCCGCTGATGTCCCGGCATGTTCAGCCGGCGTTGATCGACACCATCGGCGAGCTGCCGCTCATCGGCTTCCTGTTCCAGGGACCGCCCTTCGGCACCGGCATCTTCACCGCCGCGCTCATCCTGGCCATCATGATCCTGCCGTTCATCGCGGCAACGATGCGCGACGTGTTCGAGCAGGTGCCGCCGGTGTTCAAGGAAAGCGCCTACGGCCTGGGCGCCACCACCTGGGAGGTGATGAAGGGCGTGGTGCTGCCCTACACGCGCATCTCGGTGGTCGGCGGCATCATGCTGGGCCTGGGCCGGGCGCTGGGCGAAACCATGGCGGTGACCTTCGTCATCGGCAACGCCAACCGCATCACCACCACGCTGTTCGGGCCGGGCAACACCATCGCCTCGGTCGTCGCGCTGGAATTCGGCGAGGCGGCGACCGGCAGCCTGAAGCTCTCGGCGCTGCTGGCGCTGGGCTTCATCCTGTTCGTGCTGTCCTTCATCGTGCTGGCGCATCCTCGCGCTGGCTGCTGCCGCTCGCGGCTGAAGGTCTGACGCGCCATGAGCGCCATCCAGCCTCGACGTCCTGGGCCCGGCGAAGGACGTCCGGTCGCCGCCCGCGCTGGGCCGCCGCCGCAAGCGCAGCAGACGCGTCATCGCCCGCGTGCTGTCCCTGCTGGCCACCGCTGATCGGTCTGGTCTTGCTGGTCTCGATCCTGGCGACGCTGTTCGTGCAGGGGTTTCGGCGCGCTGAACCTGCCGGTCTTCACCGAAGTCACCAAGCCGCCCGGCTCCGACGGCGGGCTGCTGAACGCCATCGTCGGCAGCGCTGATCCAGGTGGCGCTGGCCACCGCTGATCGGCACGCCGATCGGCATGATGGTGGGCACCTACCTTGCCGAATACGCCCGCGGCTCGTGCTCGGCAGACGTGGTGCGCTTCGTCTCCGACATCCTGCTGTCGGCGCCCTCCATCCTGATCGGCCTGTTCGTCTACCAGCTGCTGGTGCTGCCGCTTCGGCAGCTTCTCCGGCTGGGCCGGCGTCGCTGGCGCTGGCGATGCATCGTGATCCCGATCGTGGTCCGCACCACCGAGGACATGCTGCGCTGATCCCGAACAGCGCTGCGCGAGGCGGTGATCGGGCTGGGCTCGCCGAAGTGGAAGATGATCGTGCAGCATCTGCTGGCGCGCGGCGCATGTCCGGCATCGTCACCGGCATCCTGCTGGCGATGGCCCGCATCGCCGGCGAGACCGCGCCGCTGCTGTTCACCAGCCTCGGCAACAGTGGCTGGTCCAGCCGACATGGCCCGGCCGATGGCGAGCCTGCCGGTGGCCATCTATCCATACGCCGGATCGCCCTTCGAGGACTGGATGCAGCTGGCCTGGGCCGGCGCGCTGATCATCACCCTCGCCGTGCTGGCTGTCAACATCCGGCGCGCGCGCCTGCTGCGCAGCCGCAAGTGAAAGGAGGAGACCGATGAGCATCGACAGCGAATCCGCGACCGAAGCGCACCACGTCCGCCAGCCTTCGGCGGCATGCAGGCCCGCTCCGAGCGCCGACTCAACCAGCCGCGGTTGCCATCCGCGACCTGGATTTCTACTACGGCACCAACAAGGCGCTGAAGGACATCAACCTCGACATCCCGGACCGCCAGGTGACCGGCATGATCGGCCCGTCCGGCTGCGGCAAGTCGACGCTGCTGCGGGTGCTGAACCGGATGTACAGCCTGTATCCCGGCCAGCGTGCCGACGGGCGAGGTGATGATGGACGGCGAGCAACATCATCGGCGCCAAGGTGGACCTGAACGCGCTGCGCGCGCAGGTCGGCATGGTGTTCCAGAAGCCGACGCCCTTCCCGATGACGATCCACGACAACATCGCCTTCGGCGTGCGCCTGCACGAGAAGCTGTCCAAGGCGGCGATGGACGAGCGGGTCGAGTGGGCGCTGACCCGGGCCGCGCTCTGGGACGAGGTGAAGGACCGGCTGCACAGCCGGCGCATGGGCCTGTCGGGCGGCCAGCAGCAGCGGCTGTGCATCGCCCGCACCATTGCGGTGCGGCCGGAGGTGATCCTGTTGGATGAGCCGACCTCCGCGCTCGATCCGATCAGCACCCTGAAGATCGAGGAGCTGATCGACGAGCTGAAGCAGCGACTTCACCATCGCCATCGTCACCCACAACATGCAGCAGGCGGCCCGCTGCGCCGACCAGGTGGCGTTCTTCTACCTGGGCGAGCTGGTCGAGGTGGCGCCGGCGGCGCAGATCTTCACCGCGCCGAAGCAGAAGCGACCCAGGAATACATCACCGGCCGGTTCGGCTGAGGCGGGAACATCCAGTCATGGCTGACAGCACGGAACATATCGTGCGAAGCTACGACAGCGAACTGCGCAGGCTGCGCGACATGCTCGCCCGGATGGGTGGCCTGTGCGAGAGCCAGGTGGCGATGCGCGTCGCGGCGCTGGTCCGCCGCGATACCGACCCGGCGACCGAGGTGGTCGCCGCGACGCCGCGATCGACGCGCTGGAACGCGAGGTCGAGCAGTTCTGCGTCCGCATGCTGGCACTGCGCCAGCCGATGGCCGAGGACCTGCGCGCTGATCGTCGCCGCGCTGAAGATCACCGACGGCCTGGAGCGCATCGGTGACTACGCGCGCCAACGCCGCCAAGCGCAGCATCGTGCTGGCGCAGCCGCCGCCCATCGGCAGCCTGAACGGCTTCGCAGCGCATGGCGCGTCTGGTGCAGGAGAACCTGAAGGCGCGATCGACGCGCTGGTCAACAATGATGCAGCCAGGCCGATGAGGTCTGGGCGGCGGATGAGCCGGTCGACGACCATCTACAACGGCATCTTCCGCGAGATGCTGACCTTCATGATGGAAGACCCGCGCAACATCACCGCCGCGCACGCACCTGCTGTTCATGGCCAAGAACCTGGAACGCATCGGCGACCATGCCACCAACATCGCCGAGACTGTGCATTACGCGGTGCGTGGCGACGGCCTGCCGGATGATCGGCCGAAGGGCGACGGCTCGGCCTATGCCGTGGTCCGGCCCCCGGCAATAAGCGGCAAGATGAGGATCATGCCCGACATCGTCCAGGGCCATGCCAAGCCGACCATCCTGGTGGTCGAGGACGAGGCGCCGCTGATGACCCTGCTGCGCTACAACCTGGAAAAGCAGGGCTTCCGCGTCGAGGAAGCCGCCGACGGCCAGGAAGCCCTGCTCCGCGTCGCCGAGGCGCGGCCCGACCTCATCCTGCTCGACTGGATGCTGCCGGCGCTGTCGGGCATCGAGGTCTGCCGCCAGCTCCGCCGCAGCCTGCGACCCGCGACCTGCCGATCATCATGGTCACCGCCCGCACCGAGGACCAGGATGCGGTGCGCGCGCTCGATACCGGCGCCGACGACTACATCACCAAGCCCTTCGCCATGGACAGCCCTGCTCGCCCGCATCCGCGCCCTGCTGCGGCGGTCCGGCGCGGCGCCGACGAAGGGCAGCTGACGCTATCACGACATCGACCATGGACCAGGACGCGCACCGGGTGACGCGCGGCGAGCCGGCGCTGCACCTGGGCCCGACCGAGTACCGCCTGCTGGAATTCTTCCTGCAGCATCCGCGGCCGGGTGTTCACCCGCGAGCAGCTGCTGGATGCCGTCTGGGGCCGCGACATCCATGTCGAGCCGCGCACCGTGGATGTGCATATCCGCCGCCTGCGCAAGGCGATGAACGGCGACGGACGAGGCTCGACCTGATCCGCACCGTCCGCTCCGCCGGCTATGCGCTGGACCAGGAAGCCGGCTGAGGGCCGCTACCCGTCGCGCCGGATGATGAAGCCGTTGGCCACCGCCTCCATCCCGAGCTTCGGGTACCAGGCCATCGGCGCCGGCGCCGAGAGCAGCAGCAGCATGCAGCCCGGGCCGATGATGCGCTTGGTCTCGGCGATCAGCGCCCGGCCGATGCCCCGGCCCTGCGCCGCGGGGTCCACGCACAGGTCCGACAGGTAGCAGCCATAGGCGAAGTCGGTGAAGCTGCGTGCCACCCCGGCCAGCCGCCCGCCGCTATCCCGCGCGGTGACGATGAGGTTGGCGCCGGCCACCATCGCCGCCATCCGCGCCGCGTCATCGACCGGCCGTACCAGCCCCGATGCCCGCACCACCGCAGTGAATTCGGCCGGGTCCAGCCTGCCCTCCTCGCGGGCGAAGACGATGCCCGGCAGGCGGCACCGCCAGCGCCACCCAGGCGGCATGGCCGACCAGCAATCCCACCGCCGTCATGCCCAGAGCTTGGGGTTCGCCAGCACCTCGGCCATCCGGCCGGCGATGGCGGCGAGCAGCTTCTCGCCCTTCTCCGCGGTGGCGACGCGCGCATCGCCAACCACGCCGGAGGGCGACAGCACCTTGAAGGACCGCCGCATCGCCAGGGCCGGCGGCTGGCCCTCGACCCGCGTCGAGGCCGGGCCATGCGCCTCGGGCAGACGTTCGGTGCGGACCTCTCGGGGCGCAGGGCCAATCACCATGCTGGTCTCGGCCTCGCAGGCATGCATCAGGCCGGGTTGGCGTTCCAGGAGCGGGGCGAGGCGCTCCGGCACCACGTGCCAGTAGGTGCCGGCGGCGACCGTGATGCCGAATTCCTCCGCGAAGGCGCTGGCCGGCCACGGCGACCGCCTCGGCATTGCCGCCATGGCCGTTGGAGCAGCATGACCCGGCTGGAAGCCGGCCGCGCGGCCGAGCGGACGATGCCCTTCAGCACCCGGCGAAGCTCTCGTAGTCGAGGGTCACCGTGCCGCCGAAGGCGACGTGATGCTCGGCGAGGCCGGTCCAGACGCAGGGCATCACCACCACCGGACGACCCGCCGCGGCCAGCGGCGCCGCGATACGGTGGGCGACGCCAGTGGCGAGATGATGTCCACGCCGGTCGCCAGATGCGGTCCGTGCTGTTCCATGCGAGGCGACGGGGATGATGACCAGCGCATCCTCGGCCGCGCGGGCGCTCAGCTCGGCGAAGGTGAGCCTCATCCACTCGAATTCGGTGTCGGTCGTCACCGGCCATGCCTTCTCCGCTGTGGTCGGAATCCGCGGAGGATGGCGACTCCGGTCGGATTAGGCGTCAGCGATGTCCGGCCGGCGAGGAAGCGCGCGGCCTCCTCGGGCGCGCAGCCCGCCGTTTCGCGGGTCCATCTTCGCCAGGGTCCGCAGCGGCATCGCCATGCGCGGGTTGGCGGCGAAGCGGCTTCGGCGTGGCGGGCGATGAAGTCCCAGTACAGCGCGTTGAACGGGCAGGCGTCCGGCCCGGTCGCCGCCTTCACGTCGTAGGCGCAGCCGCGCAGTAATCGGACATGCGGTTGATGTAGTTGCCGGTGGCCGCATAGGGCTTGCTGGCCATCAGGCCGCCGTCGGCGGACTCGCCATGCCGAGGGTGTTGGGCAGCTCCACCCACTCGATAGGCATCGGCGTAGACCGCCAGGTACCACGCGTGCACCTGCGTGCGGGTCGACGCCCGGCCAGCAGCGCGAAATTGCCCGTCACCATCAGGCGCTGGATATGGTGCGCATAGCCGTGTCGCAGCGTCTGCCGCGATCGGCCTGGCCGAGGCAGGCCATGCGGTCTCGCCGGTCCAGTAGAACCGGGCAGCGGCCGCTGTCGCCTCCAGCGCGTTCAGCTCGGCATAGCCCGGCATCTGCGGCCAGTAGATGCCGCGCACATATTCGCGCCAGCCGAGGATCTGGCGGATGAAGCCCTCCACCGCATTGCAGCGGCGCGCGGCCGTGCGCGATAGGCCGCCTCCGCCGCCTGCAGCACTTCGCGCGGGTCGAGCAGGCCGATGTTGAGGCTGGTCGACGAGCAGGGCGTGGAACAGCAACGGCTCGCCCGCTCGCCATGGCATCCTGGTAGTCGCCGAAGCGCGGCAGCCGATGGCCGATGAAATCGCGCCAGCGCCTGCCGCGCCTGCTTCGCGCGTGACCGGCCAGGCGAAAGCCTCGAGCGTGCCGAAATGGTCGGCGAAGCGCTGGTCGACCAGCGCGATCACCTCGCGCGTGGTCGCATCGGGCGCGAAGCGGCGGGGCGGCGGCGGGGCCACGCCCGCGGCGCCAGCCGGCTTGCGGTTGTCGGCATCGAAGTTCCACTGGCCGCCGGCGGGTCGTCGCCGTCCATCAGCAGCCCGGTGGCGCGGCGCATCTCGCGGTAGAAGTACTCCATCCGCAGCTGCCTGCGGCCCTGCGCCCAGCGCGCGAACCGGCCGAGGTGCAGAGGAAGCGGGTGTCGTCGCGGATATCGACGGGCAGGCCGGTCGCCTCCTGCCAGCCGCGCATGTCCGCCAGCACGCGCCATTCGCCGGGCACGGTGGCGACGATGCCGCTCCGGCCGGTGCCGGGCCACGGCGCGCGCCACCTCGCCGGCCAAGCTGCCGCGTATTCGCCGGGTCATCGAGCCGCACATAGTCCACCCGCACCCCGCGCGCCGCGCAGCGCCGGCGGCGAAGTGGCGCATGGCGGAGAGCACCAGCACGATCTTCTGCTTGTGGTGGCGGACATAGGTGCACTCGCCCGTCACCTCCGCCAGCAGCACCACATCCGCCGCCGGGTCCAGCCCGTCCAGCGCCGACAGGTCCGGCGAAAGCTGGTCGCCCAGCACCACCCGCAGCACGCCCATCAGGCGGCCTCCCCGTCAGCCACGCTCGTAGACCACCAGGCTGCCGTCCTCGCCGCGCGTCCGCCAGCCGAACCAGGTGCCGTCGGCGGCGTAGCTGGCCTCGCCCTGCTCGTCGCCCGCCACGCGCCACAGCGTGCCGCCGCCGGGCAGGGCGCTGCGGGCCAGCTCCAGCCGCAGCAACCGGCCAGTGGCATTGTCGAACAGCGGCTGCCCGAAGCGGCGGGAATCCCACCAGCTCAACGGCGCGGCCTCGGCCGGCAGCCGCTGCACGCCCTCCGGCCCCTGCACCAGGATGCCACCCGGCTCGGCCCGCGCCGCCATCTCGGTGACGGTGCCGTTGCGGTCGTGCCGGGAGGTCACCGAGCGCAGCCGCCCGCCGGCCCAAACCTCGGTGAAGGCATGGGTCAGCCGGAACACCGTGAAACCCATCAGCCGGACATGGATGGCAACATCGGTCCGCGCCGTCAGCACGCCGTCAAGCTCGGTGAAGGCGACGCGATGGGTGCCGATGGCGCTGCCTTCCCGTACCACCCGGAAGCGCAACTCGCCCTGGCTCCCGCCCTCGGCGGCCGCCGGCCGGGCCAGCAGCGGCAGCGCCAGCAATGGCAGATGGCGCCGCCGCACCGCGCCACGCGCCGCGGCCCGCCGCGGCGGCGCACCCCCGGGGATTACAACCGGTCCAGACATCCAAGCTCCTTCACGCCAATCCGCGGCCGGGACATACGCCATGCCGCCGCCGAGGTCAGTGACCAACGCAATACACGGGACAAGGGCCGCAACCCGTGGCAGGATTGCCCCGATGCGCCAGCTCCTGCTGTTGCGGCACGCGAAGTCCTCCTGGGACGACCCGGGGCTGCCTGATCACGCCCGTCCGCTCAATGCACGCGGGCGCCGGTCCGCCGTGGCCATGGCGGAAGCCATGCGGGAATTGGGGCTCTCGCCCGATATCGTGCTGGTCTCCTCCGCCCGCCGCACCCTGCAGACCCTGGAGGCGCTGACCCCCTTCGAGGACGGCGCCCTCATCGAGCCGATGGATGCGCTGTACCTGGCACCCTGGACCCAAATACTCGCCGAATTGCAGCGGGCGCCGGAGACCGCCCGCAGCCTGCTGGTCATCGGCCACAACCCCGGCCTGCACGACCTGGCGCTGGCCCTGGCGGATCCCGCCTCGCTCGCCCGCCGTGGCGCCGAGGCCAAGCGGCTGGCGGAAGGCTACCCCACCGGGGCGCTGGCGGAGTTCACCATCGCCTCCCCCTGGCGCCAGTTGCAGCCCGGTGGCGCCCGGCTGGTGCGTTTCCTCGCACCCCGGGACCTCTCGGCCGCGGAGATGTCCGCCTGACCACCAACGACGCTGCCCCGTCTCCCGACGCCGAGCCCGATGCCGTCCCGGAACCCGAACAGGGCGGCGCGGCCAGTCTCGAATTCGCGCTCGAACCCGCCGCCGCGCAACGGCTGCTGCGCCACCCGGCGATCGCCACCGCCCGGGCCGGCCGCACCCGTAGCCTGGCGGAGGAGCTGATCTGGCTGGATACCGCCGAGGGCACCCTGGCCGCCGAGGGGCTTTCGCTGGTCGTGCCACGCCGGGGCGAGCGGCGCCTTCTGCGCTCCATGCCGACGGCGGACCGGGCCTGGATTCCCGGCACCCCACCCGAGCCGGTGGAACACGAACTTCCCCCCGAGCCGGCGCTAGTGCCGATCGCCGCCTTCAGCGGCCGCCGCAGCCTGCTGGCCCTGGGCGAGGTCGAGGCCGAGCTGCTGGTCGGCAAGCTGCGCGCCGTGGCGGCGGAATCCCCGGTCGCCCGGCTGCGGCTGACCGGCGCGCCCGAGCCCGTGCTGGCCCGCGCCGCCGCGCTGGTCGCCGACCTGCACCTGCTGCCGCCGACCAGCAGCCTCGCCGAGGCCGGCCGCGCCCTGGCCCGTGGCGAGACACCGCGCCCGCGCCGGCGCGGGCCGCCCATGCTGGCCGATGCGGCGACCGTCGAGGCCGCGCTGCTGGCCGCGCTCGGCCACCTGCTGGAGGTCATGCTGCACCACGTCCCGGCCTGCCAGCCGGGTGCCGGGCCGGAGGGGGTGCACCAGACCCGGGTGGCGCTGCGCCGGCTGCGGTCGGTGCTGAAGGCCTTCCGCCCCGCCGCCGGCTGCCCGCCGCTGGCCGAATTCGATGCCGGGCTGAAGGCGCTGGCGGATGCGCTCGGCCCGGCGCGGGACTGGGACGTATTCACCGCCGGCACCGGCGCGGCGGCGGCCGCCGCCCTCGGCCACGACCGCCGGCTGGCCAGCCTGCTGAAGACGGCCGAGGGGCGGCGGCAGGACGCCTATGCCACCCTGCGCCGGATGCTGGACGGCCCGGCCTTCCCGCGGCTGGTGCTGGCGGGCCTCGGGCTGCTGCTGCTGCGGCCATGGCGGGACGGGACACCGGAGCGGGCGGCGCTGCTGGACCAGCCGCTGGCGGAATTCGCTGCCGGCCTGCTCGACAAGCGCCGGCGCAAGCTGCGCAAGGGCGGCGAGGACATCGACGACCACCCGGCCGAGGCGCTGCACGAGCTGCGGCTGGACGCCAAGCGGCTGCGCTACGCCGCCGAGCTGTTCGCGCCGCTATGGCCCGGCAAGCAGGCCCGCCGCTTCCTGCGCCGGTTGAGTGCCCTGCAGGATGAACTGGGCTTGGCGAACGACACCACGGTGGCGCGCGGGCTGGTCGCCTCGCTCGGGCCGGGGGTGCCGGGCTGGGCGGTGGGCGCGGTCGAGGGCTTCGCCGCCGCCCGCGCTGGGCGCAGCCGCCGGCATGCGCTCGATGCCTGGGCGGCCCTGCAGGATGCCCCGCCCTTCTGGCGCTGAAGCCGCGTCGCATGGTTTGACTTGACGCGACGGCAGGGGACGTTAGGGTGCGCCCCCTTCAAGTACCTCAGGATTCACAGGCTTCGCCATGGCCAAGTCGAACACCATCCAGATCCGGCTCGTCAGCAGCGCGGAAACCGGCTTCTTCTACGTCACGAAGAAGAACGTCCGGAACATGACCTCGAAGCTCGAGCTGAAGAAGTACGACCCGGTTGCGCGCAAGCACGTCGTCTTCAAGGAATCGAAGATCAAGTAGGCTGCGGCCTGCCGGTCCGAGACCAACGACGGCGGGCCTCTGGCCCGCCGTTTCCAATTTCGCGGCCGGTCGCCGGCGGCGTCAGTCGGCCGGCAGCGTTGCCGGTTGCACGTCCTGCAGCAATTCCTGCGCCGGGTTGGCGACGAAATCCTCGGGCTCGGCGCGGACCACGCGATTCCTGCCGGCTTCCTTGGCGCGGTACAGCGCCGCATCGGCCGCCGCGACGGCGGTGGACACGCTGGTCCCGGGTGGCGCGATGGCCAGGCCGATGCTCGCGGTGATCGGCAGTTGCAGGCCGGCCACCGCGAAGGGCTCGGCGCTCAGCGACAGGCACAGCCGTTCCGCGACCGTGGCCGCGTAGTCGGTCGGGGCGCCGGCCAGCACCACCATGAACTCCTCCCCGCCATAGCGGGCGACCACGTCGGCGGCGCGCAGGTGGTGCTTCAGGCGGTTGGCGACTTCCCGCAGGGCGGCATCGCCGGCGGCATGGCCGTGGTTGTCGTTGATGAGCTTGAAGCGGTCCACGTCCAGCAGCATCACCGCCGCATCGGTGCCGCGCAGCACGCCTTCCAGGTGGCGGCGGACATAGCGGCGGTTCCGCAGCCCGGTCAGCGGGTCGGTCACCGCCATCTCCAGCGAGCGGTCGAGGTCGGCGCGCAGCCGTTCCTGGTAGCGCCGGCGGCGGATCTGGTTGCGGGCGCGGGCGCGCAGCTCGTTCGGGTCGATCGGCCGCAGCACATGGTCGTTGGCGCCGAGATCGAAGCCGCGCAGCACCAAGCCGCGCTGGCTGGCATCGGCGGCCAGCAGCACCGGCAGGTCGCGGGTCGCGCTCTGGGCCCGCAGCCGGGAGGCAAGGCGCAGCACATCGCCGCCCTCCCCCGCCAGGCACAGCACGGCGAGGTCGAAATTGCCCTCCGCCAGCACCCGCCGGGCGGCTTCCAATTCGGTGGCGGTCTGCACCACCACGCCATCGGCGGCGAGGATGCCGGCGATGGCCTGGGCTTCCCCCGGTGCTTCCGACAGCACCAGGGCGGTAGCGCCCTCGATGCTGGGGCATGGGTCCGGCGGCGGCTCGAAGCCGAGGTCGCGTGCGGTATCGGAGCGCAGCCGCCAAGCGTCCTGTACCTGCTTCACCCGCAGCAGGGCGCGCAGCCGGGCGAACAGCGTGGCATCGTCGACCGGCTTCGAGAGGAAATCATCCGCGCCGGCCTCAAGCCCCCGCACCCGCTCCGCCGGATCGACCAGTGCGGTGATCATCACCACCGGGATGTGCGCGGTGGCGTAGTCCGCCTTCAGGTGGCGGCACACCTCGTAGCCATCCATCCCCGGCATCATGACGTCGAGCAGGATGACATCGGGCGACCAGCGGTTGGCCGTTGCCAGCGCATCCGGCCCGCTCGAGGCCAAGGCGACCTCGTAGTACTCATTCAGCAGCTTGGCTTCGAGAAGCCGGAGATTCGCGGCGATGTCATCGACCACCAGGATGCGCGCGGTCATCGCAGAACCCCGGCGTCTGGCGGGTTCAGGCCATGGCGAGGCGTGATATGTTGCATCCCTGTCCTAAGACCTTCCCCGCCGGTTCGACGCTGCCCGACGCGGGGCAGCGTCAACCTAAACATCCACGACCGGTCCACCGCCGGCACCCTGACGAGCGGTGCGGAAAAGGTCTCGCACACGTCCCCTTTCCAACAGGATAACACAACCCCCACGAAGAATTGAAGGCATCCGCATCAGCCACTGGACAGCGTCACCTCGGTACCGTCCGCCCGGCGCAGCCTGGCGAGCAGTCTGGCATGCGGACTGCGGCGGACCTTCAGCGCCTCGTCGAGCCCGCGTTCCGCCAGGGCGCCATTCACCGCGTCGGCGTCCGGGTGTTCCGCCTCAAGCTGCACCAGCCGCAGCTTGCTGTCCGGGATGCGGGCGGCGGCGCTCTCGCCCTGCCACTGGATCAGCGCGGGGATCAGGTTGTCCATGTCCTGGCGCTGCGGCGGGAACGCCATGCGCCAGGACAGGTCGCCGCGGCTCATCGCCTTCACCTCGCCGGCACGTGGGCCGAGCCGGGCGACCACCGCATCCATCATCGAGGTACGGGCGACCCAGGCGAGCAGCCGCGGCTCGGCTTCCAGCATCAGCTTCACCGCCGGGTCGTCCAGGTCGAACAGCCGCGGGTGCGGCGGCGTCGGCTGGTCCGGGTCCGGGGCGATGACCTCCAGGTAGCAGGCGGGGCCGAGCCCGAGCAGCATGTTGTGGGTGCCGAAGCCGGCATGCTTGCCGCCCGGCACCGGCTTCGCGCCGAGGTGCTGCTCGACGAAGGCCGCCCCCTCCTCGAGCGTCCGCGCCCCCACCACGATGTGGTCGATCTCGGCCATGGTCATTCCTTCCTGCGGACGACTTCGTTCAGCGCGCCGCGAATTTCGTCTTGCCGGATATGGCCCCATGTCCGACACCGGTCATCGAGCCGCGTCGCCGGCCTTCCGCCAATACCGCACCACACCGGCGCCGGCAGCATCATGCCAGTGGCGGAGGCTGCGGCAATGCGCCAGATCGAATTCCGTCTCGTACCGGGTCGCATATCGATGCAAGGTTGCAGCTTCCGGCGGCGGCACGCCCCGGCCGCCCGGGCAGGCTGCGGGAGCCGTGTCACCTTGGCTGTCGTAACGCCTGATCGCGCAGGGGAGTTTCTCGCTCGCCCGGTTGGCGAGGTGGCCGAACACCGGCCCGGCGCCGCCCATCCGGAACGTCACCCATGGCTGGCCGGTGCAGCGGGCGGCAGCCTGGCGCCCGGCCGAGCCGCCTGGCAACAGTCGCCTCAGGCGTTGCCGTTCAGATAGGCCATCGCCGCCTGCACGCCGCCCGCCTTGTGCGGCACCCCGGCGGCGGCGAGGCCCATCTCCACCCCGCCCAGCGCGCCCACCAGCGACAGCGGCCCGAAATCGCCGAGATGGCCAATGCGGAACACCCGGTCGTTCAGCCGGCCGAGCCCATTGCCGAGGCTCATGTTGAACTTCCCAAGGATGGTGGCGCGCAACGCATTGGCGCTGTGGCCTTCCGGCAGCCGCACCGCGGTGAGGGCGCTGGAGTAGTGCCGCGGGTCCTCGCACTGCACCTCGAGCCCCCAGTGGCGCACGGCGCGGCGGGTTGCCTCTGCAAAGCGGTCGTGCCGGGCGAAGACGTTGTCGAGCCCCTCCTCCACCAGCATATCGACCGCCGCATCCAGCCCGTAGAGCAGGTTGGTCGCCGGGGTATAGGGGAAGTAGCCGGTGGCGTTGGACGCCAGCATCGGCTTCCAGTCCCAGAAGCTGCGGGCCAGCCTCGCCGTCTCGGCCGCCTTCAGCGCCTTGGCCGAGACCGCGTTGAAGGACAGGCCGGGCGGCAGCATCAGCCCCTTCTGGCTGCCGGCCACGGTGACGTCGACGCCCCATTCATCGTGCCGGTAGTCGATCGACCCCAGGGAGCTGATGGTATCGACCAGCAGCAGCGCCGGGTGGCCGGCGGCATCGATCGCGCGGCGCACCTCGTCGATGCGGCTGGTGCAGCCGGTGCTGGTCTCGTTGTGGACCACGCAGACCGCCTTGATGCCATGCGCGGTATCGGCCCGCAGCGCCGCCTCGATGGCGGCCACGTCAGCGCCGCGGCGCCAGTCGGTCTGGATGAACTCCGGCTTCAGCGACAGCCTCTCGGCCATTTCCTGCCAGAGATGGGCGAACCAGCCGGTCTCGCACATCAGCACCCGGTCGCCGGGCGAGAGGGTGTTGACCAGCGCCGCTTCCCAGGCGCCGGTGCCGGAGGCCGGGTAGATCACCACCGGCCCCCTGGTCTTGAAGACCAGCTTCACCTTCTCCAGCAACTGGGCGCCGAATTTGCCGAAATCCGGGCCACGGTGGTCCATGGTCGGGTTGTCCATGGCGCGCAGCACGCGGTCGGGCACGTTGGTCGGCCCCGGGATCTGCAGGAAATGCCGGCCGGCGCTGGGCGAGGATTGGTAATAGGCCATGGTCTGGTCGCTCCCGTGTCACGCCGCTTATGCGCGCGATCCATGCGTTTTCGCCAATGAGAAGGGCTTGTTGGATTGATGAGCATTATAGATCGGACAGCGACAAGGCCCAGGATTAGTCTCACCCCATGAACGCCTTCACCATCCCCAAGGACCGCATCGGCGACAGCCGACTGGCCGAAAGCCTCCGCCGCGAGACATCCGGCGAGGTGCTGTTCGCCCCGGCCGACCGCGGGCGCTACGCCACCGACGCCAGCATCTACCAGATGGAGCCGGTCGGCGTGCTGGTGCCCCGGACCATCGCCGATGTGGAAGCGGCCGTCTCGCTCTGCCGGGCCGAGGGCATCCCCGTCCTGCCGCGCGGCGGCGGCACCAGCCAGTGCGGCCAGACGGTGAACCGGGCGCTGGTGATCGACTGCACCAAACACCTGCGACAGGTCCTGAAGGTGGAGGGCGACACCGCGACGGTGCAGCCCGGCATCACCCTCGGCGCACTGAACGCGGCGCTGGCCGGGGAGAAGAAGTTCTTCCCCGTGGACCCCTCCACCTGGCAGCGCTGCACCATCGGCGGCATGGCGGGGAATAATTCCTGCGGCAGCAAGTCCATCCGCTACGGGCTGATGGCGGACAACGTGCTCGGCATCGACGCGCTGCTGGCCGATGGCACCCGCTTCCGCTTCGGCGAGCTGCCCGACAACCTCGGCGGCGACATCCCCGGCGGCATGGCGGACCTGATCCAGCGGCTGCGGGCGCTCGGCGCGCGAGAGGCGGAGGAGATCGCCGCCCGCTTCCCCGACCAGCTCCGCCGCGTCGGCGGCTACAACATCGAGTCGCTGACCCCGGCGGCGCGGGCCGCCGGCCGCGGCAACCTCGCCCGGTTGCTGGTGGGCTCCGAGGGCACCCTGGCCTTCTCCGCCGCCCTCGACCTCAAGCTGTGGCCGGTGAAGCCGCGCAAGGTGCTCGGCATCTGCCAGTTCCCCAGCTTCCGCAAGGCGATGGAGGCGTCCCAGCACCTGGTCACGCTGGACCCGGAGGCGGTGGAACTGGTCGACCGCACCATGATCGACCTCGGCCGCTCCATCCAGATGTACCGCGCCACCATCGACCGCATCCTGATCGGCGAGCCGGACAGCCTGCTCATCGTCGAATTCCACGGCCATGAGGACGCGCCGCTGCTGCGCTCGCTCGATGCACTGGATGAGATGATGGCCGACCTCGGCCACCCCGGCCAGGTGGTGCGGGTGGTGGAGCCCGGCTTCCAGGCCGCCATCGCCGAGGTGCGCGAGGCAGGGCTCAACATCATGATGAGCATGAAGGGCGACGGGAAGCCGGTCTCCTTCATCGAGGATTGCGCCGTCGCCCTGCCCGACCTCGCCGACTACACCGAGCGGCTGAACGACGTCTTCGCGAAATACGGCAGCAAGGGCACCTGGTACGCCCATGCCAGCGTCGGCTGCCTGCATGTCCGCCCGGTGCTGAACATGAAGGCGGGCGAGGACGTGGCGAAGATGCGCGCCATCGCCGAGGAATGCTTCGCCCTGGTCCGCGAATACAAGGGCAGCCATTCCGGCGAGCATGGCGACGGCATCGTGCGGTCCGAATTCCACGAGAGCATGTTCGGCCCGCGCATCGTGACCGCCTTCGAGCAGGTGAAGGACGCCTTCGATCCGAAGGGCCTGCTGAACCCCGGCAAGATCACCCGCGCCCCGCGCATGGATGACCGCACGCTGTTCCGCTACGGCCCGGACTACGCCGCCGACCCTGCCATCGCCCCGGCCCTCGACTGGTCGGCCTGGGCCGCTCCCCAAGGGGATACGACTCGTGGGCTGCTTGGCGCGGTCGAGATGTGCAACAACAACGGCACCTGCCGGAAATTCGACGCCAACGTCATGTGCCCGAGCTTCCGGGCGACCCAGGACGAGCAGCACCTGACGCGCGGCCGGGCCAATACGCTGCGCCTGGCGCTGACCGGGCAGTTGCCGGGCGGCCTCGCCTCGGACGAGGTCGCGGCGGCCATGGACGCTCTGCGTCTCCTGCAAGGGCTGCCAGCGGGAATGCCCGACCGGCGTGGACATGGCCAAGATGAAGATCGAGGTGAACCACGCGCGGATGCGGCGGCACGGGCTGTCGCTGAAGGACCGCATCATCGCCACCATGCCGCGCTGGGCGCCCTTCGCCGCCATGGCCCCCTTCATCCCCAATGCCCGGGGCTGGGTGCCGGGGCTGGCGGCGCTGTCCGAGACGCTGCTCGGCTTCGCCGCCGGCCGCAGCCTGCCGCGCTTCGTCCGCGACGCCTTCCAGGATGCCGAACTCCCCGCCCCGACCGGCGCGGCCGGCGAGGTCATCCTGTTCCCCGACCTGTTCAACCGCTACTTCGAGCCGGAGAACCTGCGTGCCGCCGCCCGGGTGCTGCGCGCCGCGGGCTACCGCCCGGTGGTCGCCCGCCCGCCGCGCGGCGCCCGGCCACTCGATAGCGGCCGCACCTACCTTGCCGCCGGCCTGGTCGAGGAGGCCCGGGCCGAGGCCCGCCGTACCCTGGCGGCGCTGGCCGCCTTCGACCTGCCGGTGGTCGGAATCGAGCCGTCCTGCCTGCTGACCCTGCGCGACGAATTCCTCTCCCTGCTGCCCGGCGTGGCGGCCGAGGCGCTGTCCGCCCGCGCCCTGCTGATCGGCGAGTTCCTGGTGCGGGAGAAGCCGGCGCTCGCGCTGAAATCCGTCGCGCCGGCCGCGCATGTCCATGGCCACTGCCACCAGAAGGCCTTCTCGGCTTTCCCGGCGGCCATCGCGGTGCTGACGCAGGTGCCCGGGCTGAAGGTCACGCCCATCGCCTCCTCCTGCTGCGGCATGGCCGGCAGCCTTCGGCTACGAGGCGAAGAACCTCGCGGTCTCCAGGGCCATGGCGGAGCTGGCACTGCTGCCGGCGGTGCGGGCCATCCCGGCCGGGCACCTGGTGGTCGCCGACGGCACCTCCTGCCGCCACCAGATCAAGGACCTGGCGGGCCGGGAGGCGTTGCACAGCGTCCGCGTGCTCGATATGGCGCTGGCATGATGGACGATATCCTCGGCTTCTGGTTCGGCGGTGACCGCACCACCTTCCAGCCCCGCTGGTTCCAGCGCGACGACGCCTTCGATGCCGAGATCCGCAGCCGCTTCGGCGCTCTGCTGGCCCCGGCCGGCGCCGGCGAGCTGGACCACTGGGCCAGCACGCCGCAAGGCGCGCTGGCGCTCTGCATCCTGCTCGACCAGTTCCCCCGCAACCTGCACCGCGGCACGCCCGCCGCCTTCGCGCTGGATGCGAGGGCCCGCGACATCGCCCGGCAGGCTGTCCTGCGAGACAAGCTGGATCTCGCCCTCACCACAACCGAGAGTTGCTTTCTCTACCTGCCTTTCGAGCATTCGGAAGTGATGGCCGACCAGGACCTGTCCGTCGCCCTGTTCGAGGGCCTGCGGGACGACCGGGTACATGCCGCGCCCGGTGGCAGCATCGACTACGCCTGGCGGCACCGCGCCGTCATCGTCCGCTTCGGTCGCTTCCCGCACCGCAACGCTGCGCTGGGCCGGACGGATACGCCGGCCGAAGCCGCTTTCCTTGCCACGCCGGGCGCCGGGTTTTGACCCGGGGATGGCCTGACGAACCAAGGCACCGGTCGGCCAAGAAATACCATTTCCGAAAAAGTTCCCGTAAAATGGGACGTAGCGTTCAACACATATAGTTGATACATCGAGTATGATGTGGAGGAAGCAGAAGGCGTAACGAGTTTTAGGTTATCCTCGCCGGCGCTGGCCCATCCCGCCGCCGGCGTGCCTGACCTGCCGGAGCCCAGGATGTCCTTCGTCAAGTCCATTGCCCGGCCCTCGGGCTCCAGCCTCCGCGGGCGCATCCTGCTGCTGTTCGCCGGCATCGCCTTCGCGTTGCTGGCGGTGGCCGGCTTGGTCATCCACTTGGCCACCGATGGCGCACGGGATTGGGCGGAAGCCGAGATGCTCGGCAGCGCCCGCCTCATGGCACAGATCGTGGACGGCCGGTTTGCCGCCGCCGAGGCGCTGCTCCAGGGCCTTGCCGTCTCGCGGGCCTTGCAATCCGGTGCGCTGGAAGCCTTTGCAGCAGAGATGGCGGAAGCGGCCGGCGCCACCCGGATGGGCATCATTGCCCTGGCGACACCGGATGGCAGCCAGTTGCTGAACAGCCTGCTGGGGCCGGTCCACCGCATGCCGCCAGGCACGCCGGCCAACCCAGCCGCACTGCGGGTATTCATTTCGGGCCATACCGAGATCAGCAATCTCTACACCGGCCCGGTCAGCGGTGAGCCGCAGGTGGTTGTCTCGGTCCCCATCCGCTGCCCGGGAGCCGAGGGACGCTGGCCGGTCTGCTATGCGCTCAGCATTGCGCTCCGCAGCACCGACTTCGCGCGGACGCTGGCCGAACAGAACCCGCCGCCCGGCTGGATCGCCGCCCTGCTGGACCGCGAGGGCCGGGTAGTCGCCCGCACCGAACGGCACCTGGAGTTCGTCGGCTCCGCCCCGGTGCCGGCGATGCGGGCGGTGATCGATGCCGGCCAGGATGCCGCGGTGGTGATGGCCCTGCGGCATGATGGCGTGACCTCGGTCGTCGGGCTCGTCCGCGCCCGCGCATCGGGCTTCCGCGTCGCGCTGGCCGCGCCGAACCGCCAGCTTACCGGGCCGCTGCAGAACTCGCTCCGCTGGGCGCTGGTGGCGGGCGGCGCCATCACCCTGGCCGGGATGCTGCTGGCGCTCCTGCTGGCCCGGCGGATCGACCGCGGCGTGCGGTGGCTGGGCACCCTCGGCAGCCAGCAGCCTGCCGCCTTGTCGCCCGGTGTCGGCATCAGCGAGATCGACAATGCCGGCTGGTCGCTGCGCGAGGCGGCATTGTCGCGCGATTCGGCCCAGGCGGCGCTGCGCGCGCGCGAGGCCGGCTTCCGCGCCGCCTTCGAGGCCCCCATCATCGGCATGGCCCAGGCCGACCCCGACACCGGCGCGCTGCTGATGGTGAACCAGCGCTTCCGCGAGATCACCGGCCAGGCGGAAGCTGCCCTGCTTGCCGGCGCCAGCGTCTTCACCCTGGTCGAGCCCGAAGCGGCCGAGGCCCACCGCCAGGCCCTGCGGACCGTCGGCGGCTACAGCGCCGAGGGGCACTGCATGCGCCCGGATGGCAGCGTCGCCTGGGTTCACCTCAGCGTCGCCCTGCTCCGGGACCCGGCGGTGGACCCGCCCCGCGCCGTGGCGGTGCTGGAGGACGTCACCGCCCAGCGCAGCAGCGAACAGCGCCAGACCCTGATAACGCGGGAGCTGGAGCACCGGGCGCGCAACGCCCTGACCGTGGTGCAGGCGGCGGTCCGGCTGACCCCGCGCACCGATCCCGCCGCCTTCGCCGCCGCGGTCGAGGCACGGGTGGCGGCGCTGGCCCGGGCGCATGCGCTGCTGGCCCGGGAAGGCTGGACCGGCGCCGACCTGCGGATTCTGGTGGAAGGCGAGCTGGCGCCCTTCCTGCCGGAAGCGGCACCGGATGCGGAATCCGGCCGCACCAGCCTCGAAGGCCCGCCCATCGCGCTGCAGCCGGAGGCGGTGCAGCCGCTCGCCATGGCAATGCATGAGCTGTGCACCAACTCGACCAAGCATGGCGCGCTGTCGGTGCCGGATGGCCGGGTCGGGGTGCGCTGGTCGGTCGATACCGTGGCCGGGAGGCTGCACATCGTCTGGGCCGAGACCGGCGGCCCGCTGGTGGCGCCGCCCACCCGCCGCGGCTTCGGCTCCCGCCTGCTGGAAGCCACGGTGCAGGGCCAGCTCGGCGGTTCGGTCGATCGGTCCTGGCCGCGCTCGGGGCTGGTCTGCGTCATCGACATCCCGCTCGAACGCGCGGTGGCCGGCCCGCCTTAGCGCTTCCTTCACCGCGACGGTGTCTTCTGCCGGCCGCGGCAAAGGAAGGGCAGGATGCCTCCGACCAGCATGCAGAGAACCCTCGACAACGCCGCCGGCGCGATGGGCCGCAGCCTGCGGCGACGGCTGACCGAAGACCTGCGCGGCGCCATCGGGCGCGGCGAGATGTGCGTGCACTACCAGCCGCGGATCTCGCTGGCGGACGGTTGCGCGGCCGGGGCGGAAGCCCTGCTGCGCTGGCACCACCCGACCCATGGCTCAGTCCCGCCCGATACCTTCATCCCGCTGGCGGAAACCTCGGACCTCATCCTGCGGCTGGGTGGTTGGGTGCTGCGGGAGGCCACGCGGGAGGCGGCGCAATGGCCTGCCGCGGCCGGCACCATCTCGGTCAATGTATCCGCCCGGCAGGTGGAATGCGGCCTGCTGCCGGCCCAGGTGGCGCGGGCCCTGGCCGAATCCGGGCTGCCCTCGGCCCGGCTGGACCTGGAGCTGACCGAATCCCTCTCCCTGGAGGAACTCGTCCGAGACGCTGCGGATGCTGGCGGCACTGCGCGACCAGGGCATCGGCCTGGCGCTCGATGACTTCGGCACCGGCTACGGCTCGCTCGCCCGGCTGCGGCGGCTGCCCTTCACCTCGCTGAAGCTCGACCGCAGCTTCGTCGGCAACCTGCCCGAGGACCGCGAGGATGCCGCCATCCTGCGCGCCGTCCGCGACCTGGCCGCCGCGCTGCGGCTGCGGCTGGTGGCCGAGGGGGTGGAGCGGGAAACCCAGCGGCGCTTCCTCGCCGGTCTGGGCTGCGAGGAGGCGCAGGGCTGGCTGTTCGGCCGGCCGGTGCCGCCCGCCGAGCTGCGCCGCCGCTGGGAAGCCGCCCCGACCCTCGCGGCATCGGCCGAAGACGCCACGCCCGGAATCGCGTGCCCCATCCTCGCATTGCCGTCACCGGCGCCGGCGGCGGCCATCCCTGCCGGCTGAAACGCACCCCTGCCGATGGGAATCCTGGCGGCAAGCGGCGGGTTCCGGCCTATGGTGCCGCGCATCATGACCCGACTCGACGAATTCCCCATCGCCACCGAGATCCTCCGGCGCACCGCCGCCGCCGGTCCCGGCAAGTCCATCTGCCCGAGCGAGGTGGCCCGCGCCCTCGCCGGCAACGACGAGGCCGTCTGGCGGCAGTTGATGACGCCGGTCCGCCAGGCCGCCATCGCCCTGTGCCGCGACGGCGCTATCGAGATCCTCCGCAAGGGCAAGCCGGTGCCGCCCGAGGAGGTGCGCGGCGTCATCCGCCTGCGCCGGACGGGAACGCCGGCATGAAGCTGCTGATGGGCCGCGGCGCCACCGGCCTGCCGCCGGCCGAGCCGCTCGATTTCGCCACGCTGGTGCTGCCGCCCTCGCCCAATACCTGCCTCGCGGCGCCGGCCGGCGCGCATCCCGGCGCCCATGTCACGGTGCCGCCGCTGCCGGTCGATGCCGCCACCGCCTGGAAAGTGGTGCGGGCGCTCGGCGAGCGCTTCCCCCGCACCACCCTGGTCCGGGACTGGCCGGAGCGGCGCCAGGCGCAGTGGGTGGAACGCTCCGCCCTGGCCAATTTCCCCGATATCATCGTCGCGCAGGTGGTGCCGGACGCGGCCGGCGCGGGGCTGTTCCTCTATTCCCGCAGCCTGGTCGGCTGGTCGGACTTCGGGGTGAACCGCCGCCGGGTCGCCCGCTGGCTGGCCGCCTTCGAGGCCGCGCTGCGCCAGCGCTGAGCCACGTCCGCCCCTGGCCAAGCGGTGCCGGCGGCGAGACCGGCCCCGGCCTGGACCAGGTGGCGGAAGCACGGTTCTATGAGCTTCTGAAGGAACGGCTGCCGGTTACCGCGTTGGTATCCATCGCGCACCGGCGGGTGGGGGTCCATCACCCCTGCCATTCGCCGATGCCGGGCATCCGCCGCCCACGGTGCCGTCCGGGCACCGAGAAAAGGACCGACTGAATGCTGCAACGGGTCTGGGCGCTGCTGCGCGCAAGCATCGAAGGCTACATCGAGGACGATGCGATGAGCCGCGGCGCGGCCATCGCCTACTACACGATCTTTTCCATTGCCCCGCTGCTGGTCATCGCCACCGCCGTGGCCGGGCTGGCCTTCGGCGAAGGCGCGGTGCGCGGGGCGGTAGCGGCACAGTTGCGCGACCTGCTCGGCACCACCGGCGCCGAGGCGGTGGAGGCGATGATCCGGGGCGCCAGCAGCCGGACCTCCGGCACCGTCGCCACCGTCATCAGCATCATCACCCTGCTGGTGACCTCCAGCGCGGTGTTCAGCGAGCTGCAATCGGCGTTGAACGCCATCTGGCGGGCCACGCCGCCGCCGGGCGGCACCATCACCCGGCTGATGAAGGCCAAGCTGGCCAGCATCGGCCTGGTCGCCGCCACCGGCTTCCTGCTGCTGGTGTCGCTGATCGCCAGCGCCATCCTCGTGGCCGTCGCCACCTGGTTCACCGAACTGCTGCCGGAAGCGCGATGGATGCTCGGGCTGGCCAATTTCGGGCTGTCCTTCCTGATGACCACGGCGCTGTTCGCCGCGATCTACAAGATCCTGCCGGACCGGCTGGTGGATTGGCGGGATGTCGCGGTGGGGGCGCTGGTAACCGCCTTCCTGTTCACCATCGGCAAGTCGCTGATCGGCTGGTACATCGGCAGCAGCGCCTTCGCCAGCAGCTACGGCGCGGCCGGGGCGCTGATGGTGGTGCTGCTGTGGGTGTACTACTCTGCCCAGATCTTCCTGCTCGGCGCCGAGTTCACCCGCGCCTGGGCCGGGCTGCACCACAGCCCCGCGGGCCAGGCGGCGCTGGCCGAGCAGCCGCCGGTGCGCGGCCGGGTACGCAACCGGCAACAGCAGAAGCGCGCCGAGACCGGCAGCTTCCTCGGCGGCGCGGCGGCGATGGCCGCGGTGCTGGCGGTGTTCCGGCGGCGGCGCTGAGCCGGCCTCAGCCGGCCTCCTGCACCACCCGCAGCACCGCATCGGCATAGCGCTCCAGCTTGCTGCGGCCGACGCCGGGGATGGTCGCCAGCTCCCCGGCATCCTCCGGCCGGCGCTCGGCGATCGCGGCCAGGGTGTCGTTCTGGAAGATGACATAGGCCGGCACGCCCTGTTCCGCGGCCTCCCGCTTGCGCCAGGCGCGCAGCGCGTCGAACAGCGCGTCGCCGGCCATCGCCGGCTCGGCGCCGCGCGCCGCGCGGTCGCGCGGGGCCGGGCGCACCAGGGTGTCCTGCCGCAGCAGCACCTTCTCCTCGCCCTTCAGGATGGCCCGGGCGGCGTCGGTCGGCACCAGCTCGCCATGGTTCTCGATGGCGACATCCAGCGCCCCGCGCGCCACAAGCTGCCGCGCCACCCCGCGCCAGGCCGCATCCGACAGGTCCTTGCCGATCCCGAAGGTCGGCAACTGGTCATGCGCGAACTGGGCGACCTTCTCGGTGGTCCGGCCGCGCAGCACATCGACCAGATGGCCGACGCCGAACCGCCGGCCGGTCCGCAGCACCGCGCTCAGCAGCTTCTGCGCCTGGATGGTGCCGTCGAACAGCCGGGGCGGGTCGCGGCAGACATCGCAGGCGCCGCAATGCTCCGGGCCGTCCTCGCCGAAGCAGCGCAGCAGGATGCGGCGGCGGCAGGTGGCGGCCTCGGCGATCGAGACCATGGCCTCCAGCCGGGCGCGCTCGATCCGCTTCTGCTCGGGCGTGGCGGGGCTTTCCTGGATGCGGTGGCGGGCCAGGGCGATGTCGCCGGCGCCGTACAGCAGCAGGGCGCGGGCCGGCAGCCCGTCCCGCCCGGCGCGGCCGATTTCCTGGTACCAGCTCTCGGGCGACTTCGGCAGGTCGAGATGGGCGACCCAGCGGACATCCGGCCGGTCGATGCCCATGCCGAAGGCGATGGTCGCCGCCATGATGACCGCATCGCCACGGGCGAAGCGGCGGTGCGAATCGCGCTTGGCCTCGGCGGCCATGCCGGCGTGGAAGCACAGCGCGTCATGCCCGTCGGTGCGCAGCCAGTCCGCGGTCTGCTCGGTCTTGGCGCGGGTGCCGCAGTAGATGATGCCGGCGCCGGTGCCGTCCCCCGCCGACTTGATGAAGGCCCGCAACTGGGCGCGTTCCTGCTCGCGCGGGGCGGAGGCGATGAAGATGTTCGGCCGGTCGAAGCCACCGCGGAACACCGGGCTGTCGGCCAGCCCGAGCTGGGCGCGGATATCCTCGACCGTGCGCGGGTCGGCCGTCGCGGTCAGCGCCAGCCGGGGCACCTCGGGGAAGCGTTCCGCCAGCATCCCGAGGCCGCGGTATTCCGGCCGGAAGTGATGCCCCCACTGGCTGACGCAATGCGCCTCGTCGATGGCGAACAGCGAGATGCGGCGTTCCGCCAGCCGGGACAGCGTGCCGTCGAAGGCCAGCCGCTCGGGCGAGACGTAGAGCAGCTTGATCGCGCCCCGCGCCAGGTCCCGGCGGATCTCGCGGGACTGCTCCTCCGGCAGGTCCGAGTGCAGCGCGGCGGCGGCGACGCCCTGCTGGCGCAGCGCCGCCACCTGGTCCTCCATCAGCGCGATGAGCGGCGAGACCACCACGCCCAGGCCATCGAGGCACAGCGCCGGCACCTGGAAGCACAGTGACTTGCCGCCACCGGTCGGCATCAGCACCAGGCCGGAGCCGCCCGCCATGACGTGGTGGACGATCTCCTCCTGCCGCCCCCGGAAGCCGGGGTGGCCGAAGATCCGGTGGAGAACCTCGGCGGGGTCGGCGGGGGCGTTCACATCGGGCATGGGCGCATCGGGCATGGCGCAGTCATGCCACGCCAGGCCGGCCACGGCCATTCGCCAGATGCCCTACCCGCCACGCGCCGAGGATGGTCCCCACGCGGCTATTCGCCGACGGTGATCCCCACGCGACTACTCGCCGAGATGATCCCCACGCGGCTACTCGCCGACGATGGTTCCCACGCGGCTACTCGCCGACGATGATCTCCACCCGGCGGCTCTCGGTCGGGTACATCTCGAAGGGCACCGCGCCGCGTGGCTGCAGCCGGATGCGGGACCGGTCGATGCCGCGGGCCACCAGGGTATCCGCCACGTGCTGCGTCCGCGCCTCGGCCAGGGTGCGGTTGTACGCGGCAGTGCCGGTGTCGGGGGCGGAGAAGCCGCGGACCCGGACCGGAGAGGTGCGGTTGGCGCTGGCCCGCTCGGCCACCTCTGTCAGCACGGCGGAAGCGTTCTCGTCCAGGGCGGCGCTGTCGGCGGTGAAGAACACCACGTTGCGGGGCGCGATCGGGGGTTGCGGGGGTTGCGGGGCCTGGCAGGCGAGGAGGCCGAAGATCGGCAGGGCGGCGAGGAAGCGGCGGCGCATCGGTGGGACTCCCGGGGATGGCAAGACTTCGATCAGTCCGGTAAACCCACGGGTGCGTCAACTGCCACGGAATACGGTGGAAATTCTCGCCCGGCCGTGAAACCCCAGGGTATCCCTACCGCGAGCAGGCAGCGCCGCCGAGGACACAGAACTTGGCGCAATGCGGGTGGTTCAGCGCCACCGGCCGGGCCGCCTCCGCCAGGGTGCCACCCAGTTCGAACTGCGGGTCATGCGGCAGCAGGGTGCAGGCAACCACCGCCGGGCCCGCCGCCTCGCGCCGCTTCACCACCATCCGGGAGGAAGCGCACATCATCGCCTCCGGGCTCTGGCCGAGGATATCCCAGCAGGCGGTGGTGATCTCCGGCACGTCGGCCGCCGCATCCATCTCGGGGAACAGCATCAGGGACACCGGGTCGGCGGCATCGATCGGGATGGCATGGGCGGCGAACAGCGCGGCGAAGCCGGCCCGGAGCGCCGCCTCGTCCTCACCGCCGAAGGCGGCGCGGCCGGCGACATTCACCCGGAACCCCTCCCGTGCCAGCCAGGCCAGCCCGTCGATGGCGACCGCGAAGCTGCCGTCCTGGCGTTCCAGGTCGTGCAGCAACGGACCGTAGTGGTCGAGGCTGACGCGCAGGGTCAGGCGGTCGCCGAATTCGGCGCGCAGCGCCAGCAGGCTGGCGGCGTGGTTGCGCATCGGCTTCATCGCATTGGTCAGCACCAGGGCGCGATGGCCGCGCGCCAGCACCTCCCGCAGCATCTGCGGCAGCTCGCGGTTCAGGAAGGGCTCGCCGCCAGTGAAGCCGACCTCCTCGACCGGCAGCGCATCGCGGGCGATCTCGTCGAGGTAGCCGCGCACCTCCGCGGCGGTGATGTAGGCCAGCGAGTCGTTCTTCGGGCTGCTCTCGATGTAGCAGTTCCGGCAGGTGATGTTGCAGAGCGTGCCGGTGTTGATCCACAGCGTCCGCAACCCGGCCAGCCCGACCGTGGCGCGCGGCTCGCCCTTGGCAGTGGTCCGCGGGTCCTGGAACTTGGCGGGGTCGAGGCGGCGGGCGGCAAGCGGCGGGGTCACGGACACGCGGCAGGCTCCTTCAGGGTCTCTCCCATGCTTCGACGCGGCGGGACGACCGGATACGCGGGGATCCCACATCAACAGGGGTGCCGCCCGGCAGGTTCAAGCCCGGTGTGGGCAGTCGGCGCCTGGGCTAGCCCGCCGCCGGCAGTGCCCGGCCGCCGGCCAGCCGCAGGATGCGGGTCGGCTTCTCCACGCCGATCAGCCGGTGGATGATGAGGATGACGGTGCGGCCGGCGGTCACCGCCTCCAGGGTTTCCAGGAAGGCGCGCTCGGTCTCGGAGTCGAGGCCGGCGGCCGGCTCGTCCAGGATCAGCACCGGCGCGGCCGACAGCAGCACGCGGGCCAGCGCCAGCCGCCGCGCCTGGCCGCCGGAGAACCGCGCGCCAGCCTCGCCGCAGCGGGTCGCCAGCCCTTCCGGCAGGGCCCGCACCAGGGTCGCCGATGCCGGCGCGGTCCAGCGCCCGCCACAGCGCCGCCTCGGGCGCCAGCGGCGCGGCGATGCGGAGGTTGGACGGCGATGCTGTCGTCGAACAGCCGGGCATCCTGGGTCAGGCAGGCGATGCGGCGGCGCAGGTCCTCGGCGGCCAGGCTGGCGATATCGACCCCGCCGAGGGTGATGCCGCCCGGCCTGCGGCGCCGCCAGCTTCAGCAGCAGCGCGGCGAGGCTCGACTTGCCCGCCCCGGATGGCCCGAGCAGCGCCATCCGCGCGCCCTCCGGCACCTCCAGGTCTGAGTCCGTCGAACACCGGCGGGCGGTCGGGCGCCCAGGCGAAGCGCAGCCCCTCGATGCGGATGGCGTGGCCGGCGGGCAGTGCGGCGGGGCTGGTCGGCTCGGCCACCGGCGGCGGCGCATCGGCGGCCTCGAACAGCCGGCGGGCGCTGGCGGCGGCGGCGGCGAGCGCGGCGCCGGCCCGCGGCATGATGCCGAGCGATTCCGCCGGCGGCGAGCGCCAGGAACAGGCCGAGCACGGCAGCGCCGTGCCCGGCGCCCCCGTCGCCAGCCCCCAGGCCAGGGCGCCGAGCAGCGCCACCTGGGTCAGCAGCGACCCCGCCGCGCCGCCCATGCGGCACGCCCGGCCAGCGCGCGCTGCGCCGCGCCGAGCAGCCGGGCCTCGCGCGCCAGGCGGGCGCGGCGCGTGGGCTCGGCACCGGCGGCCAGCGTGTCCTCGATGCCGATCAGCGGGTCGACCACGGCGGCGCGCAGCGCGCCCCTGGGCCTCGGCGACGCGCGGCCGGCGGCACGGGCGGCGCCGGGGGCCAGCAGCAGCGGCAGAGCCAGCGCCAGGGCCAGCGGCAGCGCCACCGCGGCGGCCAGCAGCGGCGCCACCGCGCCGAGCACAGCGCGACCACCAGCACCACCACCGCCAGGGCAGCGGCCTCGGGACCAGCGCTCCAGATAGACCCGTCCAGCGCCTCGATATCCGAGACCAGCCGGCCGAGCAGGTCGCCCGAGCGGCGGAACCCGATCCCGGCCGGCAGCCGTTCCGCCAGCCGCCGGAAGAACCACACGCGGGTATCGGCCAGGGCGCGGAAGGTGGCGGCATGGGTCACCATGCGTTCGGCTAGCGCGCCGCCGGGCGCAGCACGATCAACGGCCGCAGCAGCAGGAAGGCGACCGCCACACCGATCGCCGCGCCGCCCAGCACCTCCGCCACGCCTGCCCGGCCAGCGCCAGCAGCGCCGCGCCCAGCAGGCTGGAGGCGACGGCCACCGCCACGCCGGCGGCCAACCAGCCGCCGCGCGCGCCCCACAGCCCGAGAACCCGTTGCAGATCGGCCAGCATCGGCGGCGTTATCCCTGGGCGGCGCGCGGGGTACCCGCGACGCGCCCGGCCTCGATCTCGATCGCCCGGCCCAGCCTGGCGCGGGCGGCGCGGGAATGGCTGGCGATGATCGCCGTGCGGCCCATGCAGAGCCGCCGCAGGCTCTCGATCACCTCGGATTCGGTGCCGGGGTCGAGATGCGCGGTCGGCTCGTCCAGCAGCACCAGCGGGGTGTCGCGCAGGAAGGCGCGGGCCAGCGCCACCCGCTGCGCCTGCCCGCCGGACAGCCCCCAGCCGCCCTCGCCCACCAAGGTATCCAGCCCCTGCGGCAGGCCGGCGGCGAAATCCAGCACCCGGGCGGCGCGGGCCGCGGCCTCGACCTGTTCGGCCGTGGCATCCGGCCGGGCGAAACGGATGTTCTCCCGCACCGAGGCGCGGAACAGGTGCGGCTTCTGCCCGACATAGGAGGACAGCCGCCGCAGTTCCTCCGGCCGCAGCGCCATGGCGTCCTGGCCGTTGATCGAGATGCGCCCCGCCTCCGGCCGGTTGAAGCCCATCAGCAGCCGCAGCACCGAGGATTTCCCGGCCCCCGAAGGCCCGGCCAGCACCACCGTCTCCCCGGCATTCACCCGGAAGGACAGGCCGTCCAGTGCCGGCGGTCGGGCCGGGTCATAGCCCAGCCGCACATCGGTGAAGGTGACCACGACGCGCGGCGGCATCGCCTCCAGCAGCAGCCCGTCCGGCGGCTCGGTCAGCAGCAGCGGCGCCAGGGCGGCGGCGGCGCCGGCGGCCGAGAGCCGCTCATGATAGGCCCCGGCGAAGGCCCGCAGCGGGGCGAAGAAGGCCGGCACCAGCAGCAGGCAGAAGATCCCGGCGGTGGGGTCGCGGCCGTCCAGCGTGCCGTGCCGCCAGGCGATGCAGGCGAGCGCCAGGGCCGAGAGCAGCTCCAGCGCGGTGCCGGACAGGAAGGCGACGCGCAGCACCTTCATGGTGCGCGACCGAAGCTCGTCCGCCGCCGCGCCGAGCGCCTCGGCCTCCGCATCCTGGCGGTTGAACAGCACCAGGGTGGGCAACCCGCGCATGCGGTCGAGGAAGCGGCCGGACAGGCGCTCCAGCGATTCGAACTGCCGCCGGCTGGCCTGGGCGGCGCCGATACCGGTGCCGGCCATCGCCACGGGGTAGAGCAGCCCGGCGATCAGCAGCAGCAGCCCGCTCTGCGGATCGGCCCAGGTGGCGGCGGCAATGACCAGCGCGGGGCCGAGCAGCGCCAGCATGGCGGCCGGCAGCCAGCGGCCGAAATAACCGTCCAGCGCCTCCACCCGGTCCACCACAAGGCCGGCGCGTTCGCCGACGCCGCGCGGGTCGGCCGGGCCGGCGGCCAGCAGGCGGGCGAAGGTCTGGTCCCGCAGCCGCGTCCGCGCCGCTTCCCCGGCGGCAAGCTGGGCACGTTCCTGGGCAAGGCCCAGCGCCGCGCCAAGCAGCGCCAGCGCCGCGGCGGCGGCCAGTTCCGGCCAGCCTGCCGTCCCGAACCCCAGCAGCGCCGCGAGCAGCGATGCCGCCAGCCAGGCGATGCCCAGGGCGCAGAGCGTCGCCGCCACCCCGAGCATGACGGGCAGCAGCACATGCCCACGCAGGGCCCGGGATTCGCGGCGCAGCAGGGCACGCGCCGCGCCCTCCTGGCCCGCCGATGGAGTAGCCATGCATCCACTCTATGCCCTGGACCACAGCGCGTCACCTTGCGCGCGCGCAAACGGGCGGGCACAGGACAGCAAATCGTTGCAGGGTATGCCCATGCTTCCCACCCATGGCCGCTACGCCTATGCGCCCTGGCCCGCCCGCCCCCGCTACGCCTGGCCGGGCGGGGCGAAGCTGGCGGTCTATCTCGGGGTGAACCTGGAACACTTCGCCTTCGGCGAGGGGCTGGGCGCCGAGCTGGCGCCCGGCGGCCCGCAGCCGGATGTGCTGAACTTCGCCTGGCGCGACTACGGCAACCGGGTCGGCGCCTGGCGGCTGCTGGAATTGCTCGACCAGCTCCGGCTGCCCGCCACGGTGCTGATCAACAGCGCGCTGTACGACTACGCCCCGCAACTGGCCGCCGCGCACCGCGGCGCGCGGCGACGAGATGGCCGGGCATGGCCGCACCAACAGCGAGCGCCAGTCCGTGCTGCCCGAGGCCGCCGAACGGGCGCTGATCGCCGAGAGCGACCGCCGCCATCCTGGCGCATGAGGGCGCGCCGCCACGCGGCTGGCTCTCCCCCTGGATCGCCGAAAGCCGCGCCACGCCCGACCTGCTGGCCGAGGCCGGCTACCGCTACACCCTGAACTGGTGCGCCGACGACCAGCCGATCTGGATGGCCACCCGCGCCGGGCCGGCTGCTCGCCATGCCCTATCCGCAGGAGGTGAACGACATCCCCGCCATCGTCGCCCGCAAGGACGGCGCGGAGGACTTCGCCGACATGATCCTGGAGGATTTCACGGAACGGCTGCGAGCAGGTCGCGGGACGGCATGCCGCAGGTGATGGGCATCGCGCTGCACCCCTACATCATCGGCCAGCCCTACCGGCTGCGGCACCTGCGCGCGGGCGCTGAGCGGCCATCGCGGCGCGGCGGGGCGAGGTCTGGATCACCACCGCGGGCGGGGTGCTGGACCATGTATCGGCCCTGCCCGAGGGGATGGTTCCATGAAGCGCCTGCTGGTCGCCACCGCATTGCTGCTGGCAGCCTGCGCCGGCACGCCGCCGCCCGATGCCCCGCGCACCGTCGCCGCGGTGGAGCTGCCGCGCTACCTCGGCACCTGGTACGAGATCGCCCGGCTGCCGAACAGCTTCCAGGACGGCCGCGGCCGGGAATGCGAGGCGGTGACCGCCACCTACACCGCACGGCCGGATGGCCGGATCGGCGTGCTCAACCGCTGCGACGACCGCGGGGTGCAGCGCGATGCCGAGGGCCATGCCTATGCGGTGGAGGGCAGCGGCAACGCCCGGCTGCGGGTGAGCTTCTTCTGGCCCTTCTACGGCGACTACTGGGTGATCGGGCTGGACCCGGAATACCGCTGGGCGGTGGTCGGCGCACCCGAGCGGGAATACCTGTGGGTGCTGTCGCGGACCCCGGCGATGGCGACCGGGGACTACGCCAGGGCCGTGGACATCGCCCGGGCCGAGGGCTTCGAGGTTGGCCGCCTGCGGCCGACGCGGCAGGGGGCGGCTGAACCGCCCCCTCCCCCGGCTATTGCAGCAGCGCGCGGTAGCGGTCGAGCATCGCCTTGCCCTCGGGGCCGGCCTTCTGCACCCATTCCGCCTCCTGCCGGGCGCCGATGGCGCGGAGCTGGGTCATCAGCGCCTCGCTCGGCTCCGGGGTTTTCATGCCCTGTGCCTGGAGCCGGGCGGTCATCACCTTCTCCGAGGCTTCGGAGGCTTCCCAGCCGCGGGTGGTGGCGCGTTCCGCCGCGGCCATGATCGCCGCCTGGGTGGGGGCGTCCAGGGCCTTCAGCGCGCGGGTATTGGCCACCACCACGTTGCGCGTCAGGGTGAAGCCGATGTTGTAGAAATACTTCGAATAGTCCCAGGCCGCGCTGTCCACGCCGGTCTGCGCGCTGGTGACCATGGCGTTGACGATGCCGGTGGCGAAGGCCTGCGGGATATCAGCCGCCTGGACCAGCACCGGGGTCGCCTGCAGCAGCTCCGCCATGCGGGCGATGACCGGCGTCTGGGCGCGGAAGCGGGTGCCCTTCAGGTCCTCGGCGCTGCGGATCTCGGTGCCGGTATAAAGGCCCTGGCTCGGCCACGGCACCATGTAGAGCGCGGTCAGCCCCTGGCGTTCCAGCCGGGCACGGATGGCCGGCTCGATCGCCTGGCCAAGGGCGCGGCCCTGGTCCCATCCGGTGACGAGGAAGGGCAGGAAATCGACCTCGTAGATCGGGTCCTCGTTGCCATAGGCGCCGAGCAGGAACTCGCCGAGCTGGATCTGCCCGGTCTGTACCCCGCGCTTGATCTGCGGCAGCGGCATCAGCGAGGCGTTGGAATGGAGCTGGACGGCCAGCTTGCCGGGCGCCGCGGCCTCGATATCGGCCAGGAAGGCGCGGATGGTCTGGGTGTGGAAATTGCTCTCGGGGTAAGCAGTGGCCATGACCCAGCGGGTCTGGGCCAGGGCGGGGGTGGTGACGGCGACGAGCGCGGCAACGGCCGCGGCGATGATGCGGTGCATGCCGCTCCTCCGGGTGGTGGGGTGGGCCGTGGAGGGCGGGCGTTCTTCCCGAATCGGTTATGCCAGCCGGCCGGCCGTTGCGCCAGTTGCCTGCTTCGCCGCGCGGCGCGGCCGCCGGGTTCAGGCGCCGAAGCCGAACTGCCAGACCGCCACCGGTATCGCCAGCAGCACGATCAGCGACACCACCACGAGCCCGCCGTCGCGGGTCAGCAGCCCGGCGGCGAAGAAGGCGATCACCGCGGAAGCAATGGAGCCGGAGGTCGGGATCACCTCCATGAAGGGCATGAACAGCGTCAGCAGCAGGATCAGCGCCAGCGGCAGCAGCAGCCACGGCCGGTGGAGCAGGAAGGTCAGCCGCGGCCGCAGGAAGCGCTCGACGAAGCCACCGGCTTGCGGAGCCAGCCGATTCCCTTGCAGAGCTTCTCGGTGGACATGTGGCGGCGGGTGATGAAGCCGGGCAGCCACACGCTGCGCCGCCCGATGATCATCTGCAGGACCAGGATGAAGACGATCACCGCGACCATCGCCGTGATGCCGGGGATCGCGCTGGCCGGCGAGGTCGAGATCAGCGAGAACACCAGCATGAGCGAGGCGAAGGACTTGTGGCCCAGCTTCTCGATCACGTCCTGCACGGCGACGCTCTCGCCGTGCGCCGAGCTCTCCAGACGATCGAGGACTTCGCTGAGCGCGCGCGTGCGTTCTTCGGCCAAGGCTTTACCCTATCTGAGGCCACCTCAACGGCGGCCGGGCTCGCCGGGTTCCTGGAAAGACCGCCGGCTTGTCCTCAGTGCATCACGTCGCCGCCGTTCGGCGACAGCGTCGCCCCGACGTAATAGTCTCCGCCCGGCCCGGCCAGCAGCAGGGCCGTCGCGGCGATCTCCTCCGGCCGCCCCAGCCGCCCCGCCAGGATGGTCCGCTCGATCATCGCCTTCCATTCCGGCCCGCGCGAGCGGGTCAGGTCGGTCTCGATCGGCCCTGGCGCGATGGCGTTCACCTGGATGCCCTTCGGTGCCGCCTCCCAGGCCAGGTTGCGGGTGAAGCCGATGATCGCCCCCTTCGCCGTGCCATAGGGCGTGATGTTGGGCCCGCCCTTCAGCGCCAACTGGCTCGCCAGGTTGATGATCTTGCCGCGGCCGCGCTCCACCATGCCGGCGTAGACCGCCTGGGCCATGAAGAACATGCCCTTCACATGCACATCGATCACCCGGTCGTAGGTCTCCTCCGTCACATCCTCGAACGGCCCGCGCAGGTTGATGCCCGCGTTGTTCACCAGGATGTCGCAGGGGCCCAGCGCCGCCTCCGCCGCCGCGGCGAAGGCCCGCACCGCCGCCGGGTCGGCCACGTCCGCCTCCATGGCGAAGGCATGCCGGCCACGTGCCATCACCGCCTGCACCAGCGTCGCGGCCTGCTCGGCATCCTGGAAGTGGCAGATCGCCACGTCGGCGCCGGCCTCGGCGAAGGCCAGGGCGATGGCGCGGCCGATGCCGCGGCTGCCCCCAGTGATGTAGGCGACCTTGCCCTGCAACATGCCCGCGCTCATCCGATCACCCTCCGAACCGCTCCGCAGCATGTCCCGCCGGTGCATCCGCCGGCAAGTCGTCCTCCGGCTGCGGCGGCGCGAAGATGCGGACGGCGGCGGGGTGCAGGCGGAACACCGCCGGGGTCATGGTCGTCAGCTCGCCGTCGGTGTTCACCGGGCGCGGCTTGCGGGTGCGCAGTTCAAGCCCGGTGGTGCGGAACACCCGCACGTCCCGCCACCGGCCCTGGGTGCCGCTGCGCAGCCAGGGCAGCAGCGCCACCAGCCGCCACCAGTTCTCGACCTCCAGGCTGTAGACGTCGAACACGCCGTCATCCGGCCGGGCGGTCTCCGACACCGTCATTCCGCCGCCGTGGTGCCGGCCGTTGCCGACCGAGACCTGGATGGTCCGCACCCGCTCCACCTTGCCGTCATGGATCAGCGTCGCGGTGAAGGGCCGGGCGCGCCGCAGCAGGGTGAAGGCGGCGAAGGCATAGCCCAGCCGGCCCCAGCGCTGCTTCGCCCTGGCCTTCAGCTCCCCCGCCAGCACGGCGCTGAAGCCGACGCTGGCGACGTTGAAGAACATCTGCCCGTTGACCTCGCCGAGATCCACCGGGCGCGGCGCCGCCTCCGCGATCACCCGCGCCGCCGCCTCCAGCTCCAGCGGGATCCCCAGGCTGCGCGCCAGGTCGTTGGCGGTACCGAGCGGCAGGATGCCGAGCGGCAGGCCGGTTTGCAGCAGCCCGGGAATGCCGGCGTTCAGCGTGCCGTCGCCGCCGCCGAGCACCACCCGGTCCACCCCCCCGCGGGCCGCGCCGGCGATGATGGCATCGCCGCAGCTCATGCCCTCCGCCACGTCGAGGCTCTCAACGGAAAGCCCCGCGGCTTCCAGCGCATCGCGCGCCGCATCCGCCGCCTCGTCGCCGTTGCGGGCGCGGCGGTTGACAATCAGCAGGGCACGCCCGCCTTCCCTGACCCTGGTGCCATCGATGACGCTGGTGATGATACCCGCCCTCCGCCTGTTGCGCCCTTGCAACCGCCAGCCAGCCCGGCGGTTGCGCTACGATCGCCAAGATGGAGCCCCCGCCGATGCACCACCCCGCCACGCCGGCCCCGCTCACCCAGGCCGCGCGGCTGGTCCGCCGGACCGCCGGCCAGGCGGTGCCGCTGCTGGCGCTGGCGGTCTGTGCCGGCGGGCTGCTCGGCTTCATTCTAATGGTCGAGGGGCTGGAGGGCGACGGCCATAGGTTCGATCAGGCGGTCCTGCTGGCGCTGCGGCAACCGGGCACGCCGGCCGAGCCGATCGGCCCCGCCTGGCTGGCGCTGACGATGCGGGACATCACCGCGCTGGGCGGCATCCCGGTGCTCAGCCTGTTCGGGCTGCTGGCCCTCGGCTACCTGATGCTGGCCAGGCAGTGGCGGGCGGTGTGGCTGCTGGTGGTCTCGCTGCCCGGTGGGCTGCTGCTCAATACCCTGCTGAAGCGCGGCTTCGACCGGCCCCGGCCGGAGCTGGTCGCGCATCTGGTCGAGGTGCACACCAACAGCTTCCCGAGCGGCCACGCCATGCTCTCGGCGATCGGCTTCCTGACCCTCGGCGCGCTGCTGGCCGGGGCGACGCAGCGGCGGCAACAGCAGGGCTACATCCTCGGCGTGGCGGTGCTGCTGACCCTGCTGGTGGGCGCCAGCCGGGTCTATCTCGGCGTGCACTGGCCGACCGACGTCCTGGCCGGCTGGTCCCTCGGCGCCGCCTGGGCGACGGGATGCTGGCTGCTGCTGCATGCCGGGCCGATGTTCTGGCGCGGGCCCCGCTGACCGCCGGGATGCGGAGCGCGGCCGGCTCGGCTAGGATGCCCGGCCCTGCCACAGGTGTTGCCGATGCCAGCCAGCCCCAGCCATGCCCCAGCCGCGCGCCACCCCCGGGTGCCGCGCTGATGGACGCGCCCTCCCCCGCCGAGATCCAGGCGACCGTCCGCCGCGGCGTGCCGCTCGCCGAGGCCTGGGGCATCGAGGTGCTGGCCGCCGCGGCGGGCGCCGCCACCTTGCGGCTGCCGGCCCGGGCCGGGCTGCTGCGGCCGGGCGATACCGTCTCCGGCCCGGCGCTGATGGGCCTCGCCGACGTGGCGATGTGGGCGGCGCTGCTCTCCGTCACCGGCGGCAAGGACGAGAGCGTGACCTCGACCATGACGGTCAACTTCCTCCGCCCCGCCGGAAACGGCGCGGTGCTGGCCGAGGCGCGCATCGTCAAGCGCGGCCGCCGCATGGTGTTCGGCGAGATCCTGCTGCGGGCCGAGGCGAGCGATGACATCGCCGCGCACATCACCACCACCTGGGCGGTGCTCGCCCCGGCGCAGGGCTGATATCTGAACCACGAGGGGGAACGGACAATGGCCGGCAAGACCTATGTGCTGCTGCACGGCGCCTTCCACGGCGCCTGGTGCTGGCGGGATGTCGCGGCCCGGCTGCGCGCCGCCGGCCACCACGTCACCACCCCGACCCAGACCGGCCTCGGCGAGCGGCGGCACCTGTTCTCGGCGCAGATCACCCTCGATACCTTCGTCGCCGACGTGGTCGAGCACATCGAGGCCGAGGAGCTGGAGGACGCCATCCTGGTCGGCCACAGCTTCGGCGGCCTCGGCATCTCGGGCGCCGCGGACCGCATCCCGGCCCGCATCCGCCACCTGGTCTATCTCGACAGCATGGTGCTGGAGGATGGCCAGACCGCCTGGAGCCGCATGCCGCCCGAGGTGGCGGCGGAACGCCGGCGCATCGTCCAGGAACAGGGCGCCGGCCTCGCCGCCGCGCCGCCCCCGGTCAGCAGCTTCGGCGTGCCGGAGGACCACCCGCTGGCCCCCTGGGTACGCCGCCGCCTCACCCCGCATCCGGCGTCCGCCTACCAGACCCCGTTGCGGCTGGCCAACCCGGTCGGCAACGGCCTGCCCTGCACCTACATCGCCTGCACCGACCCCTGGTACGCCCCGCTGGCCTGGGCGCGGGACTGGGTGCGCGGCCGCGCGGGCTGGGAATGGCAGGAAATCGCCACCGGCCATGACGCCATGATCACCGCCCCGGCCGAGCTGGCCCGCATGCTGGAAGCCATCGGCTGAACGGCGGGCTTACCCCTAGCCGCCGAGCCGCCCGAGCACCGCCTTCGCCACCGCCGCCGTGCCGTCCGCCCCGCCGATATCGGCGGTCCGCAGCCCGTCGGCGAAGGCGCCATCCACCGCCGTCTCCAGCTCCGCCGCGGCATCGGCGAAGCCCTGGCCGGCGCCGCGCGAGGCCAGCCAGTCCAGCATCATCGCCGCCGAGAGCAGCGTCGCCGTCGGGTTGGCGATGCCCTTGCCGGCGATGTCCGGCGCGGTGCCATGCGCCGGCTGGAACACCGCATGCTCGTCGCCGATATCGGCCGAGGGCGAGAAGCCCATGCCGCCGACCAGCCCGGCCGCGAGGTCCGAGAGGATGTCGCCGAACATGTTCTCGGTCGGCAGCACGTCGAAGGCCCAGGGGTGCCGCACCAGGTCGAGCGCCATGGCATCCACGTAGTGGTGGCCGGCATCGATGCCGGGGAATTCCGCCGCCACGCCATCGAACACCGAGCGCATGAAGGCGAAGGCGCGGAACACGTTGGCCTTGTCCACCAGGGTCACCCGCCCGCGCCGGCCGAGCCGCGCCGCCCGCCGCTCCGCCAGCCGGAAGGCGAAGCGCGAGAGTTTTTCGGTGGTGGCGCGGGTGATCCGCAGGGTCTCCTCGGCGTAGTCCTCCGTCACCAGCCCGCGGCCGCGCGAATGGAACAGCCCCTCGGTGCTCTCGCGGATCAGCACGAAGTCGATGCCCCTGGCACGCGGGTCGGCCAGCGCCACCGGCACGCCGGGGATGGCCCGCACCGGCCGCACCCCGGCATAGAGGTTCAGCCGGAAGCGCAGGTCGAGCTGCGGCGCGATCTCGGTGCCGTCCGCCTGGCGGATGCCGGGCCAGCCCATGGCGCCGAGCAGGATGGCATCGGCCGCCTCGGCGGCGCGGAAGCTGGCCTCGGGGAAGGCCTCGCCGGTCGCCCGGTAGTGGAAGGCCCCGGCCGGCAGGCTTTCGGTGGCGATGCCGATGCCGTGGCGCCTGGAAAGGGGTTCAAGCACCGCCAGCGTCGCCTCGGTCACTTCCGTGCCGATGCCGTCGCCCGGCAGCACCGCTATCCGCACCGTGTTGCTGGCCATCATCTTCCCCCGGGAGTTGCTTGGCCGCCATCCTGCGGCAAAGCCGGGGCTGGCGAAACCTGGGCGCTACCGCCGCGGCGGCACGACCCGGCAGGCCTCGGCCGATACCTGAGACAGCCGCAGCATCCGCCGCGCCGCCAGGGCGCCGGCCGCCACCTCGCCGGCGAACTGCTCCAGCAGCTTGTTCGAGAGCAGCGCCCGCGTCGCGGTATCCACCGCCACATCGGTCGCCGCCACCATTGCCGCATCCAGCAGGGTCCGCCGCAGCAGCGCCGCCGTGCCGATCACCCCGGGCCGCAGCCCGTGCAGCGCCGCCACCTGCCGCACCAGCCGCACCCCGCGCCAGGCGAAGATCAGCGCATCCAGCCCCGGCGAGGGGCTAACGGCGGTCACCGAGAAGGCCTGCACCGCCGCCACCCGCCCCAGCGCCACCGCCCGCTGGTCGAGCATGCGCAGCGGCCCGGCCTCCAGCAGCGCGCGCAATTCGTCGGTGGTATTGGCCTGCCGCAGGGCCGGCAGCAGCGGCGCGGCCTCGGCGACGCCTCCTGCCCAGCGCACCGCCTCCGCCTTCGCCTCGATGATGTCGCCACGGGCGAAGGCCGCGCGTGACCGCTCGACCGCGCGGATGCCGAGCAGCCCGCGCAATTCCCGCACGCCGCCCGCCACCAGCAGGCCGAGGCCCACCCCCACCACGCCAAGGGTGAGCCAGCCCTGCACCGGCCCGCGGCCGAACTGGTCCACCACGAAATTCGCCGCATCCAGCGCCGCCAGCCCGGTGCCGAGCACCGCCAGCCCGGCAATAGCCCGGCCCAGGCCGGACCAGCGCCGGGGCGCGCGCGGCACCGCCACCGGCACCACCGCCTGTTCCCATTCGAAATCGAGCCGGGGCGTCTCCTGCCCGGCCTCCTCCACGATCACCCGTGGTCCGCGCGGCGGATCGCTCACAGCAGGTCTCCGATCAGCGCCGCCAGCAGCGCATCCAGCCCCAGGTGGGGAACACCGGAACCGCCCGCGGCGTCCAGCCGCGGCGGCTGGAATTCCGGCATCTCGAAGAACCCGTGCTCCCAGAAGGCCGGCTCCGGCGGGCGCAGCGGGATCTCGCCGGGATAGATCTTGGCGCTGCGGCCATTCGCCAGCAGCACCCCGCGCACCGCGGCGACCGGCCGGCCCTCCAGCGTCGCCACGTCGTCCTCGGTGCAGCGGATGGAGGCCAGGGCATGCACGCTGGTTGCCGCCCCGGCGCCGCTCGCCCGGCCCTGCGGCGCGGCGACCAGGCTGCCGAGCAGCGCCGCCAGCGCATCCCGCTGCCGGGCCGGCACGTGGTCCGCCTTGGTCGCCGCGAAGGCGACGCGGGAAACCCCGGCGCCGGTCAGCCGGTCCAGCCAGCCGCCGCCGTAGCGCAGCGCCCCGGCGATGGCGGCAAGCGCCTCGGCAGTATCCTCGAAGGCGGCCGGGCCGGCGTGCAGCGCGCCGAGCACATCGACCAGCACCGCCTGGCGCTCGAAGCGGCGGAAGAAGGGCTCGAAGAACTCGTTGGTCTGGGCGGTGACATAGGCCTCGTGGCGGCCGGCCAGCAGCCCGGCCAGCCCGCCGCCGCGCGGATGCGGCAGCGGGAAGAACCACAGCAGCGGCACCTCCCCGCGCGGCCCGGGGTTGAGCACCCGCCCCGGCTGCAGGAAGCGGAAGCCGAGGGTGTCCCGGCAGGCCCGCAGCGCGTCCCGGTACAGCGCGTGGCCGCGGCGGGCCAGGGTCTCGTCGGCCGGGGCGCCCTCCGGCAGGGCATCGACCCAGCCGAGGAAGTCCCGCGCCGCGGCGGCCTGCCCGGCGCGGCGGAGCCGGGCCAGGGTGCTTGCCGACCACTCGGCGTAGCTCTGCGACAGCATCGGCAGGTCGAGCAGCCATTCGCCGGGGTAGTCCAGCAGTTCCAGCGTGACGGTGCGGCTGCCGATCAGCCCGCCCAGCATCCCGCCGAAGGTGCCGGCGCGGTCCAGCTCCAGGGTGAGTTCCAGGGTCGAGAGGTCGTCCGTCCGCCCCGGCCAGACCGGCGGGTCGGCGGCCAGCGCGGCCAGATGCGCCGCGACGTCGAAGCGCGGCAGCCGTTCCTGCCCCGAGGGCACCAGCCGCACGTCGCGCAGCCGCCCGCCGGCGGCTTCCTCCAGCAGCGGCATGGTGCGGCGGCCGCGCCCGGCGGCCAGCAGGTTGGCCACCAGGGAGGTGAGGAACACCGTCTTGCCCGCCCGGGTCAGCCCGGTGACGGCCAGCCGGATGCGCGGCTGCCCCACCAGGCTGCGGCCCAGGCGTTCCGGGACCTCGATCAGGTCCCGCAGCAGGCCCAGCGGATCAGTGCGCATCAGGCTGGTCGGGCGGAAGCCGCGTCAGCGCTCGATCAGCTCGATCTTGTAGCCGTCCGGGTCCTCGACGAAGGCGATGATCGTGGTGCCGAACTTCACCGGCCCGGCTTCCCGCGTCACCTTGCCGCCGCCCTTCTTCACCGCCTCGCACATCGCCGCCACGTCCGGCACGCCGACCGCGAGGTGGCCGAAGGCGTTGCCCTGCTCATACTTCTCGGTGCCGTAGTTGTAGGTCAGCTCGATCTCGCCCTGGCCCTCGGCATTGCCCTCGCCATAGCCGAGGAAGCCCAGGGTGTACTTGCCGTCCGGCACGTCGCGGCGGCGCAGCTCCTTCATGCCGAGCAGCTCGGTGTAGAATTTCACGCTGCGGTCGAGGTTGCCGACCCGGATCATGGTGTGCAGGAACTTGCTCATGGCGTCGTCTCCAATGGCTTGAGGTCTTCCGGCGGGAGGGCGAGCAGGAACAGCCCCGCCGCATCCGCCGCCGCAACCGTCCCGGCGCCGGTCCACCACGATGGTGCCGCCGCGCCTCGATGGCAATGCCGACCAGCCCGGCCGCGGCGGCGCCCGCCACCGTCACCGGGCCGATGGTCGGCAGGTCCACGCGGCGATCCTGCCCCGGCTTCACCAGCTTCACCAGCACGCCGCCCGGGCCTTCCCGCCGCAGTCCGGCGCAACGCGCGAGCAACGCATCGGTGCCCTCGATCGCCTCGACCCCCAGCACCAGCCCCTGCTGCACCACCGCGCATTGCCCGACATCGACGGCGCCGAGCGCCCGCACCACGGCGATGCCGCGGCGGATGTCCTCGCGCGCCCGGTCGTCCGGGGCGGCGAGGCTCAGCAGGCCGGGTTCGGGGAGTATGTCCTGGACGATGGCCTGGGAGGGGATGACCTCGAAGCCGTCCTCCTCCAGCACCCGGACCACCGCTTTCAACAGCCCGTCATCGCCCTGCAGGGCGGCGACGCCGATGCGGACCAGCATGCGGGCCATGCCGGCATCCGGGCGGATCGCCAGGAGGGATGGCCGCTGCGCCCGGCCGCACATCACGATCTGGCGGACGCCATGGGCGCGGAACTGCTCGATGGCATGGCCGCCGGCGCCGACGCGGACGGTGATATGCGGCACCGCGCGGAAATCCGCCGGGTCAGCCCAGCCCTCGACCACCACGGCGAACACCTCCCGCCCACTGGCCCGGGCGGCGGCGATGACCCGGTGGGGCATCTGGCCGCCACCGGCGATCAGCCCGAGGGGCGAGGAATTCGGGGCCGCTGCGGCGCTCACGGGCCTTCCCCGTTCTCCTCGTCGACGCCGCCCAGTTCGGGTGCGGCCATGCGGCCCGGGCGCACCAGCTGGCGGCGGCGGCCGCTGTCCTGGATGAAGGCGATGATCTCCATCACCAGCGGCTCCCCGGCATAGCGCTCGGCCGCCAGCGCCAGCCTGGCGGCGAATTCGCCGGGGTCCTTGAACAGCAGCGCATTGGCGACGCGCAGGGTGCGGAGCTGGTCGCGCGAGGCGCCGCGCCGCAGCAGCCCGATCTTGTTGAAGCCGACCAGCCGGGCCGGCAGCCCAAACACATAACCGAAGGGCGGGATGTCGTTGGTGACGCCGGCCAGCCCGCTGACCATCGCCAGCCGGCCGATCCGCACCGTCTGGTGCACGGCCGCGCCGCCGCCGATGAAGGCGCCGTCCGCCACATGCACATGGCCGCCGAGCATCACGTTGTTCGCCAGGATGACGCCTTCGCCAAGCTGGCAGTCATGCGCCACATGCGCCTGGGCCATCAGCATCGAGCCCGGCCCGACCGTGGTGACGCCGCTGCCGCCGACGCTGGCGCGGTGGATGGTGACACCTTCCCGCACCAGGGTCCGGGCGCCGACCTCGCAGCGGGTTGGCTCGCCGCGGTACTTGGTGTCCTGCGGCGGGGTACCGATGCTGGCGAAGGGCAGCACGCGGGTGCCGGCGCCGATCCGGGTGATGCCGTCGACCACCACATGCGAGACCAGATCGACGCCATCCTCCAGCACCGCCTCGGGGCCGATGGTGCAGAACGGGCCAATGCGGCAGCCCGCGCCGATCCGCGCGCCGGGCGAGACGATGGCGGCGGCGGCGATCTCGGCGGTAGGGTCGATAAGGGTCAAGGGATCAGCGGTCCAGGATCATCGCGGCGTAGCGGGCCTCGGCGACGATCTTGCCGTCCACCTTCGCCTCGGCGTGGAACTTCCAGATGTTGCCGCGCTGCTTTTCCTTGACGACATGCACGCGCATCTGGTCGCCGGGCACCACCGGCTTGCGGAACTTGGCGTTCTCCACGGTCATGAAATAGACTAGCTTGCCGCGCGCCTCGGGGCCGAGGGTTTCCACCACCAGCACCGCCGCGGTCTGCGCCATGCTCTCGATGATGAGCACGCCGGGCATCACCGGATGCTCGGGGAAATGGCCCTGGAAGAAATTCTCGTTGATCGAGACGTTCTTGATGCCCACGGCGGAGACGTTCTTCTCCACCTCGACGATGCGGTCCACCAGCAGGAAGGGGAACCGGTGCGGAATCGCGCGCATGATCTGCGCGATGTCATAGGCTTCAATCCTGCCGGGAGCAGCGGTCTCTGCCGCCGGCGCCTCGCTCGCATCCATGCCTCAGTCTGCCTTCCCCTGATCCTGGCGAACGCCGGAGCCAAGCTTGCGGAGCCTGGCGATCGACCGCCAGAACTCCCGCACCGGCCAGGCCGGGCTGCCGATGACATCCGTCTTCGCCGGTACGTCGTTCATCACGCCGGCCTGCGCCCCGATCCGCGCTCCGGCACCGACATGGATATGTCCCGCAACCCCGGCTTGCGCCGCGAGCGTCACGTAATCCTCAAGCGTTGCGGAACCCGAGATGCCGGCCTGTGCCACGATCACGCAGCCCCGGCCGAGTTTCGCGTTGTGCCCGATCTGCACCTGGTTGTCGAGCCGACTGCCCGGCCCGATGACCGTATCGCCTTGGCTGCCACGATCGACGCAGCTGTTGGCGCCGATCTCGCAGAAGTCACCAAGGAGCACACGCCCGAGCTGCGGCATCGTCACGAATTTGCCGTCCGGCGTGGGCGCGAAGCCGAAGCCCTCCTGGCCGATGCGCACCCCGGGATGCAGCACCACGCCGCGGCCGGCGATGGCGTGGCTGATGCTGCAATGCGGATGCAGCCGGCAGCCATCGCCCAGCTCGACCGCCGGGCCGATGGTGACATGCGGGTGCAGGATGCAGTCCCGCCCGATCCGCGCACCGGCGCCGACCACTACATGCGGGCCGATCTCGCAGCCCTCCCCCACCGTGGCATCGGCGGCGATCACGGCGGTCGGGTGGATGCCGGGCACCGGGGCTGGCGGCGGGTGGAACAGCCCCGCGACCCGGGCGAAGCCAAGGTAAGGCGCCGGGGCTACAATGGCCAGCACCCCGGCCGGGACCTGCCCGGCCATGGCCGCCGACAGCACCACCGCGCCGGCCCGGGTTTCCTGCAGCGCTGGCAGGTACTTGCGGTTGTCGAGGAAGCTCACCTCGCCCGGCCCGGCCGCCTGCAGCGGCGCGACGCCGTCGAAGCGGCGTTCCGGGTCGCCGTCGCACTGGCCTCCGGCCGCGGCGAGGATATCGGCCAGCCGCTGCGGGCCGGCGGAGGCGAAGAAGCGCGGGTCCGCTGCCAAGGTCGCCGCCCGCCGCTCAGCGCCGCTGCTGGGCGGGGGTGGCGGGCCGTTCGGCGGCGGGTGTCGCGGCGGCCGGTGAGGCGGCGGCTTCCGCCGGCATGGTCACGCTGCGCAGCACGCGGTTGAACTGCTGGGCGACCTCCTCGGTCAGGTCGAAAGGCGGGTCGTTGAAGATCACCAGCGGCCGTGGCAGCACCAGGTTCACCTTGCGGCTGCTCGCCACCTGGCGGATCACCGTGCCGAGCGCCTGCTCGATCTCGACCAGCGCCTGCTGCGCCACCTGCTCGATGTTGCGCGAGCGCTCGCGGAAGATCCGCTGGCTGTCGGTGATGCGGTCCTGCAATTCGCGCTCGCGTTGCCGCAACACCTCGGCGGACAGGCTGGCGCGCTGGTTGGCGAGTTGCTGCTGCTGCTCGCGCCAGTTGTTCTGCTCGCGCTGGAGGTCGTCGTTCAGCCGCTTGCGGCGGCTCTCGATTTCCTCGCGGACCTGGTTGAAGGCGGTCGAGACGCGCTGGATCTCCGGCACGTCGACGATGCCGATGACCGCGGCCGGCGGCGATTCGCCGGGCGGCAGCGGGGCCGGCGCCTGGGAGGCGGGGCGTTGCGCCGGCGGGGTGGCGGGGCGCTGCGGCTGGGCCTGCCGCGGCTGCTGCGCCGGCCGCTGCCCACCCTGGCCCTGGCTCTGGTTCGGAATGAAGTAGCCCGGGTCCCGCTGCGCCATGGCGGGGCCACTGGCCACCGCCGCGAGCAGAAGGACCGAGGCCGTCAGGGCGGTTGAAGCGCGGAAGGCTGGCATATGCAGGGAAATCCCAGAGGTCGGAAGGTCGGGGTTAGCGGGCGCCGTCAGAACCGGGTGCCGAAGCCGAAGCGGAAGACCTGCGTCTCGTCATAGGGCTTCTTCACCAGGGCCTTGGCGAAATCGAGGTTGATCAGCCCGAACGGGCTGCGCCAGGAAATGCCGACGCCGGCGCCGACGCGCGCCGCGGTATCATCGACCACGCCCGTCCCGCTCACCGACTGGGACAACCCGCCGACATCGACGAAGGCACGGCCGATCAGCCCGAGTTCGGCGGGCACCGGCAGCGGGTAGCGCAATTCGGTGGTCTGGGTCCACAGCAACCGGCCGCCGAGGCTGTCGCTGGTCGCCGTGTCGCGGGGGCCGGCGCCGGCGATCCGGAAGCCGCGCAGGTTCTCGCCGCCGAGGAAGAACCGGTCGATGATCCGGTCCGTCTTGCCGAACAGCGGCTCGAGATAGCCGACGCTGGCGGAGATGGCGACGACGTAATCCGGGTCGTTCATGATCGATTCGAGCGGGACATAGTAGGAGCCGTCGAGCCGGGTACGGAGGTAGGCGACGTCGCCGCCAAGCCCCGCGAAATCGGTGCCCAGCCGGACCACGCCGCCGCGCCGCGGGTCGATCGGCGAATCGCGCCGGTCGTAGGTCAGCGTCTGGCCGATCTGCGAGAGCAGCGTGCGGCCTTCCTGCTCCTTCACGAAGCGCGAGGCGTCGACCAGGACATCGGTGATGTTGCGGTCGGTCAGGGTATAGGCCCAGGCCTGCCGCAGCCGGTCGTTGAAGGCATAGCCGGCGCGCAGCCGTGAAGCCGGCGCGCCGTTCCCGAGTAGGATGCGATCGAGAGCAGGTTGCGCTGGACGTAGAACAGGTCGCCGCCGACCGCGAGGTTGCGGTTGAGGAAGTACGGGTCGGTGACCGAGATGTCGACCTGGCTGCGGCGCTGCGGCCAGGGTGCCGTTGATGCGTGCGTCGATGCCGGTGCCGAGCAGGTTGCGCTCGCGCAGGCCGACATCCGCCAGCAGGCCGGCATCGGTCGAGAAGCCGCCGCCGACCGAGACCTCGCCGGTCGCCCGCTCGGTCACCTGGGTGGACAGGATCGCCCGGTCCGGCGTCGAGCCCGGCGAGGAGGTCACCTGCACATCCGAGAAATAGCCGAGGTCGCGGATGCGCTGGCGGGACCGCCGGATCTGCGCGGCGTTGAAGGCATCGCCCTCGGCCAGGCGGAATTCGCGGCGGACGACGCGGTCCTGGGTCCGGGTGTTGCCGGCGATGTCGATGCGCTCGACGAAGACCCGCGGGGCCTCGTTGATCTCGAAGGTCAGGTCGATCCGGCCCTCGTCCCGGTTGCGGGTGATGCGCGGCTGGACATCGACGAAGGGGAAGCCGCGCAGGTTGGCGGCGTCCTGGAGTTCCTGCGCCACCCGCTCGACCACGTCGCCGTCGTACCAGTCGCCGGCCGAGACGCTGACCAGCCCGCGCAGGCTGTCGGCATCGAGCTCGCGCAGGTTGGACACCAGCTCCACGGAGCCGACCCGGTAGCGCACGCCCTCGTCGATCGTGTAGGTCACGAAGAAGCCGCCGCGATCGGGCGCCAGCTCGGCGGTGGCGTTGGTCACCTGCACGTCGGCATAGCCGTTGCGCAGGTAGTAGCGGCGCAGCAGCTCCCGGTCGAAGGCCAGCCGTTCCGGGTCGAGCTGGTCGGCGGAGGACAGGATGCGGTACCAGGCCTGCTCCCGGGTGGCGACGACCTCCTTCAGGCGGCTGTCCGAATAGGCCTCGTTGCCGACGAAGTTGATGCGCGCGACCAGCGCGGCCTCGCCCTCCTGGATCTCGTAGACCAGATTGACCCGGTTCTGCTCCAGCTCGATGATTTTTGGCTCGACCGTGGCGGCGAAGCGGCCGCGGCGGGCATAGAGCTCGGCGATGCGCTGCCGGTCGGCCTGCACCGCCTGGGGGGTGAAGACCGAGCGGGCGCGCATCTGCACCTCGCCGCGCAGCACATCGTCCGAGACCTTGCTGTTGCCCTCGAAGGCGACCCGGTTGACGATCGGGTTCTCGGCGACCTGCACGATCACCCGGTTGCCCTCGCGCCGAACCTGCACGTCGCGGAACAGCCCGGTGGCGAACAGCGACTTCAGGCTGCGGTCGAGCCGGTCGGCATCGAAACTGTCACCGGGCTGCAGCAACATGTAGGACCGGACGGTATCCGCCTCGATCCGCTGGTTGCCGGTGACGTCGATCGCCTGGACCACGCCGTCGGGCGATGGCCGCGACGGCCCTTGCTGCCCGCCGGCCCTGGGCTGGGAGCCTCCGGACGGCCGGTTCTGCGCCTCGGCGGGCGCCGGGATCAGCGCCGGGGCCAGGCAGGCGGTGGCAAGCAGGAGGACGCGGAGAGAGAGGGACAAAGGGCAGGCCCGTAGCTTGGGGGTTCAGCGAGCGGGGCGGAGAATAGCCGCCACCACCCGCTACCGCCACCCCGCACCTCGCGCAGCTGATACCAGCAATACCAAGGGCTTGGCCGCCGGAGCGCGAGTTTCGGGAAAACCGCCGTGGCCGGCCGCGGGCGCAACCCGCGGCCGGCGGCCGGTTCAGCCGCCCAGCCCGACCACCCAGCGGCCGATCGGCCCGTTGGCGATATCGTTCCAGGAGGCAAACAGGAACAGGGATATCAGCACCGCGAAGCCGGCCCGGAAGCCGTATTCCTGGGCGCGCGGCGGCAGCGGCCGGCCGCGAATCGCCTCTGCCGCGTAGAACACCAGATGCCCGCCATCCAGCAGCGGGATCGGGAACAGGTTGAGCAGCCCGAGGCTGACCGACAGCAGCGCCATCAGGTTGATGAGCGGCACGATGCCGAGCGAGGCCGCCTGCCCCGAGACCTCGGCGATACGGATCGGCCCGCCCAGTTCCTGGCGCTGCGCTGCCCGACCAGCATCTCGCCCACGCCCTTCAGCGTCAGCCAGGTGACCTCGGCGGTCTGCACCGCGCCCGCCGCCACCGCCGAGACCGGGTTCAGCCGCTCGAAGCGCGCCGCGCCGCCCTGGATGCCGAGCACGCCCACCTGCCCGCCGACGCCGGCCCTCGCCTCGGGCACCACGGTGAAGCTGCGCTCGGCGCCGTCGCGGGTGACCGCCACCGCCACCGGCTGGCCGGCGCGCGGCTGGATGTAGCGCTGCACCTGCTCGAACCGGGTGACCTGCTGGCCGTCGAGCGAGAGGATGGCATCGCCCGGCAGCAGCCCGGCCCGCTCGGCGGCAGAGCCCTCGACCACCGCGCCGATGCCGGTGCCGCCGACGGGCTGGCCGACCGTGGCGAACAGCCCGGCGAACAGCAGGATGGCAAGGGCGAAATTAGCCACCGGCCCGGCCGCCACCACGATGGAACGGCTGGCGACGGATTTCTCGTGGAAGGTATGGCCGCGCCGCCAGCCGGCCTGGGTCTCCGGGCTGGCATCCCCGGGCTGTTCCTGGCCGTGCAGCTTCACGTAGCCGCCGAGCGGGATCCAGCCGAGCCGCCAATCGGTGCCGTGGCGGTCGGTCCCCTTCAGCAGCGGCCGGCCGAAGCCGATGGAGAAGGCATCCACATGCACCCCGCGCCAGCGGGCCGCGAGGTAGTGGCCCATCTCATGCACGAACACCAGCACGCCCAGCACCAGTGCGAAGGCGATCAGCGTGCGCGGCAGCGAGGGCAGCATGCCCCAGAGATTACCCAGAAATTCCACGCCCATGGCTCCTTCCGCCCTTGGGCGGATCCAAATTCGTCAGGCGACGGCGGCGCGGCGGGCGGCCAGGTCTTCCGCCGCGCGCCGGGCCGCCGCATCCAGCGCCAGCACCGCATCCAGCCCGGCGGCCACCGGATTCCCGAGCGCCGCCAGGGTATCCTCGACCACCGCGGCGATATCGAGGAAGCCGAGCCGCCGGTCGAGGAACAGCGCCACCGCCACTTCATTCGCCGCGTTCAATATTGTGGTGGCGCCCTGCCCCGCCTGCAACGCCAGCCCGGGCCAGCCGCAGTGCCGGAAAGCGCACAGCGTCGGGGGCGAAGAATTCCAGCCGGCCAAGGGTGATGAGGTCGAGCCGCGGCGACGGTCACCGCCATGCGGTCCGGCCAGGCCAGCGCATGGGCAATGGGCGTACGCATGTCTGGCGTGCCGAGCTGCGCCAGCACCGAGCCATCGGCGTACTGCACCAGCCCATGCACGGCGGACTGCGGATGCACCAGGATCTCGATGCGGGCTTCCGGCACCGGGAACAGGCGGGCCGCCTCGATCAACTCCAGGCCCTTGTTCATCATGGTGGCGGAGTCGACCGAGATCTTGGCGCCCATCTTCCAGACCGGGTGGCGCACCGCCTCTCGGGCGTCGCCGCGCGCATGCGTGCCGAGGTCGGCAGGTGCGGAACGGCCCGCCCGAGGCGGTCAGGATGATCTTCTCGATCGCCGCCGGGTCGCCGACTGTCGAGCGCCTGGAAGATGGCGTTGTGCTCGGAGTCCACCGGCAGCAGCGTGGCGCCCGACCTGGCCGCGCCGCGGCCAGCACGAGCTCGCCGGCGCAGACCAGGCTTTCCTTGTTGGCGAGCGCCACGGTGCCGCCGCGGCCGAGCGCGGCCAGGGTGCGGCGCAGCCCGGCGGCGCCGACGATCGCCGCCATGGTCCAGTCGGCCGGCGCGGCTGGCGGCGTCGACCACGGCCTCCGGCCCGGCCGCCGCCTCGATCCCGGTGCCGGCCAGGGCGTCGCGCAGCGCGGCGTGGCGGCGGGGTCGGCGACCACCGCCAGCCGGGCGGACAACCGGATCGGCCTGGGCGGCAAGCGATGCCACGTCGCGGCTGGCGACCAGCGCCTCGACCACGAAGGTGCCGGGGGCGGCGGCGTCCAGCAGCGCCAGGGTGCTGCGGCCGACCGAGCCGGTGCTGCCGAGCACCGAGATGCGACGGGGCGGCACGGTCGGAACCGCGTGGTCGCTGTCATCGCCAGATCGGCCTGCCCCCGGGCCCAGCAGCAGCACCCAGCAGCGCCGCCGCGGGCGCCGCCGAAAGTACGCCATCCAGCCGGTCCAGCAGGCCGCCGTGCCCGGGGATCAGCGAGGATGTGTCCTTCACATGGAAGCGCCGCTTGAGCCAGATTCGAACAGGTCCCCGGCCTGCGCCAGCACGCCCAGGATGGCCGCGACCAGCAGCACCGAAGCGGCGGCGACATGCCGGCTCCATGCACATAGGCCGCCAGCCAGCCGACCGCCATGGCGGAGACGAGGCCGCCCGCGGCGCCCGACCAGGTCTTGTTGGGCGAGATGGCCGGCGCCAGCTTCGGCCCGCCGAACCGCCGGCCGCCAGATAGGCGCCGATGTCGCTCGCCCAGACCACCAGGAACAGGAACAGCACGTTGCCGAGCCCGGCCGCCGCATCGCCGCGCAGATCGATCAACGAAATCCCGGCCAGGCCGATGTAGATCACGCCGAAGCCAGCCAGCGACGCCCGGCAGCGCCCGGCGGAACCGCGGCGCCGACGACGCCGCACAGCGCGACGAACGCGGCCGCCAGCACCGCCAGCGCGGCGAGCGTGGCGCCGATCCAGCCGCCAGCACGCGCCGCCACCAGCACCGCCACCGGCACCGCGAGGCCGGGCAGCCGGCGGGTCGAGAAGCCGCACAGCCGCACCCGACTCCCAGCCCAGCAGCGCCACGGCGGCCGCCATGAGCGCGGCCCAGGCCTCGGCCGCCGAGCCAGATGCAGAGCAATCGCGGCCGGCACCAGCAGCGCCGCGCGACAGCGCCCGCTTGCGCAGGTCCGTCCAGCGCGAGCCGGGGGCAGGGGTCACCTCGGACCGCATCACGCGTGGACGCTTCATCCCGGCGGGCGCCGTAGCGGCGCTCGCGCCGGCCGAAATTCCGCGATGGCGTCGTCCAGGGCTCGGCGCCGAAGTCCGGCCAGAGCACATCCTGGAAGACGAACTCGGCATAGGCCGCCTGCCAGAGCAGGAAATTCGACAGCCGCTGCTCGCCGCTGGTGCGGATGATGAGGTCCGGGTCGGGCATGCCGGCGGTCGAGACAGCCGGCACGAAGGCGGCCTCGTCGAGTCGTCCGGGGTCGAGCGGCCGGCCCTGCGCCGCCTGCGGCCAGCGCCCGCGCGGCGGCGACGATCTCGGCGCGGCCGCCGTAGTTGAAGCGCGACGGTCAGGTTCAGCCGGTGTTGTCGCCGGCGGTGAGCGCCTCGGCCTCGCTCGATCAGCGCGACGATATCGGCGCCGAAGCCTCGCGCGTCGCCGATGAAGCGCAGCGCGCACGCCCTCCCGGCCAGGGTCGGCGACCTCGCGGCCGCATGATAGAGCCGCAGCAGGCCGATCAGCGTCGCGCACCTCGTCGCCGGCCGCCGCCAGTTCTCCGAGGAGAAGGCGAACAGCGTCAGCTAGCCGACGCCGAGCTCGACGGCAGGCCTCGACGGTGCGGCGCACGGCCTCGGCGCCCGCCTGGTGGCCGGCGCGCGCGGCAGGCCGCGCGCCTCGCCCAGCGGCCGTTGCCGTCCATGATGATGGCGACATGCCGCGGCACGCGACCGCGCCGCGCCGGCCGGCTGGCGTCTCAGGCAGTGACGCTGGTCGGCATGCCATGGCAGCATGGCCGCTCGGCGCCTGACCCTGGCTCAGACCTGCATGATCTCCTGTTCCTTGTCGGCCAGGACTCGTCGACATCTTGATGTGTCTCGTCGGTCAGCTTCTGGACTTCGTCGGCCAGTCGCTTGCGCCTCGTCCTGGCTGATCTCGCCGTCCTTTTCCTAGCGTCTTCAGGTGCTCCATGCCGTCGCGGCGGACGTTGCGGACGGCGACCTGCGCGCCTGCTCGGCATACTTGCCGGCGACCTTGATCAGCTCGTTGCGCCGCTCCTGGGTCAGCTGCGGGATCGGCACGCGGATCAGCTGGCCGTCGGTCATCGGGTTGAGGCCGAGGCCGGCGTCGCGGATCGCCTTCTCGACCGGCCTTGACCATGCGCCTTGTCCCAGACCTGGACCGACGAGCATGCGCGGCTCCGGCACCGTGACGTGCCGACCTGGTTGATCGGCATCGGCGTGCCGTAGGCCTCGACCTGATCGGCTCGAGCAGCGCCCGGAGGCGCGGCCGGTGCGCAAGCCCGCGAACTTCCTCTTCAGCGCTCGAAGGCGCCGTCCATGCGGCGCTCCGTTCATCGTCGAGCTGTCGCATCACTTCCCCGATCGCATATCAGCCGATCCGGCGGCCTTCCTGCCTCGTCATTCCTCCCGCCCGTCGCATGCCGAAGCGGCGATCAGCCGCTCGACGACCGTGGCGATCGCCCTCGCCCTCGAGCACCTGCGGCGAAGCGCCCGGCTTCGTGGATGCGAGAAGACGATGATCGGCAATGTCGTTGTCGCGCGCCAGGCTGATCGCCGCCGCGTCCATGACCTTCAGGTCGCTGCGACAGCACGTCGAGGTAGGTCAGCTGGTCGAAGCGCTCGGCCGTCGGGTCGTCTTCGGATCGGCGGAATAGACGCCGTCGACCTGGGTGCCCTTGAGCAGCGCGTCGCAGCCCATCTCGGCGGCCCGCAGGGCGGCCGCGGTGTCGGTGGTGAAGAACGGGTTGCCGGTGCCGGCGGCGAAGATGACGACCCGGCCCTTTTCCATGTGCCGCATCGCGCGGCGGCGGATGTAGGGCTCGCAGACCGCGGCATCGGGATGGCCGACTGCACCCGGGTCGTCGACGCCGCGCTCGCTCCAGCGCGTTCTGCAGGGCCAGCGCGTTGATCACCGTGGCCAGCATGCCCATGTAGTCGGCCTGCGCCCGGTCCATGCCGCCGGCGGCGCCGGCGACGCCGCGGAAGATGTTGCCGCCGCCGATGACCAGGCAGACCTCGACGCCCAGCGCTGCGACCTCCGCGACGTCCTCGGCGATGCGGTCGACGGTGGCGGCGTCGATGCCGAACTCGCGCGTCGCCCATCAGCGCTTCGCCGGAGATCTTGAGCAGGACACGCTTGTAGCGCGGCGATCGGTCATGGCATCGTCCGTCGGCATGCGCATGGGCAATTCACGCGGCTGCACCCGGAGCGGCCTCGAGGTCGACCCCTGACGTGACGGGCGCAACGCTCAGCCGGCGCCGGCGACAACGCCGCGCGCGTCCGGCAGACGCCCGCCTGACCCGGTCGCCGACGCAGGCTCAGCGTGCCGGCCGCGGCCGCGACCTCGGCGGCGAAGTCGGCTTCCTTCTTCTCGATGCCCTCGCCCAGCCGAAGCGGACGAAGCCGGCCACCTTGACCGGCGCGCCGAGTCCTTGGCCGCTTCTCGACCACCTTGCGACCCGGCTCTCGCCGTCGATGCACGAAGACCTGCTCGAGCAGCACGACCTCCTCGTAGAACTTGCGCAGCCGGCCCTCGACCATCTTCTCGATGATCTCCTCCGGCTTGCCCGAATGCGCGGGCCTGCTCGGTCAGCACCGCGCTTCTCGCGCTCGACGCGCCGGCGGGATCGAGTCGTCGACGTCCAGCGCCTGCGGGTTGGCCGCGGCGACGTGCATGGCGAGCTGCTTGCCGAGCTCGGCGAGCTTGGCCTCGTCGCCGTCGGACTTCCAGGCCGACCAGCACGCCGATCTTGCCGAGGCCCGGCGCCGACTGGCGTTGTGCATATAGCTGGCGACGACGCCCGGCTCGACCGACAGCACGCGCGGCGCGGCGCAGCGTCATGTTCTCGCCGATCGTGGCGATCAGCTGGTCAGCTCGCTCGGCGACCGTGCGGCCGGTGCCGGGATAGGCCGCCGCCTTCAGCGCCTCGAGGTCGCCGCCGCTGCCGAGCGCGAGGCCGGCGACCTCGCGCGACGAAGTCCTGGAACTGCTCGTTGCGGGCGACGAAGTCGGTCTCGGCGTTGACCTCGACCATGGCGCCGCGTTGCCGGCCGCGACGGCGACGCCGACCAGGCCTTCGGCGGCGACGCGGCCGGCCTTCTTGGCGGCCGCGGCCAGGCCCTTCTTGCGCAGCCAGTCGACCGCGGCCTCCATGTCGCCGCCGGTCTCGGTCAGCGCCTTCTTGCAGTCCATCATGCCGGCGCCGGTCTTGTCGCGCAGTTCCTTGACCAGCGCAGCGGTGATCTCAGCCATCGATCATCCTCCGTCATCTGCCGCCCGCCGCGCGGCCGGTCACGGCTCCGGACGGCCGCCCGAGCGCCGGCGGCGCGCCGCCGCGGATCAGGCCCGCCCGGCCCTCGGCGCCCGCCGGCATGCCTCGGCGACCGGCGGCTCGGCCTCGGGCCGGCCGCAGCCGCCTCGCGGCGGCCGCTCGGCCGGAGCTCTCGGCGGCCTCGGCGGCGACGCTCCTCGGCGGCCGCACCTCGGCCAGCGCCTCGACCGGCATCTCGCCGCGCCCAGGTCGCGCCGAGGCCGAGCCTCGGCCTGGATGCCGTCGAGCACGGCGCCGGCGACCAGGTCGCAATAGAGGTGCGATGGCGCGGATCGCGTCGTCGTTGCCGGGGATCGGGAAGGCGATGCCGTCGGGGTCGGTGTTGCTGTCGATCACCGCGACGACCGGGATGCCGAGCTTGTTGGCCTCCTCGATCGCGATGCTCTCCTTGTTGGTGTCGATGACGAACAGGATGTCGGGCAGGCCGCCCATGTCCTTGATGCCGCCCAGCGCCCGCTCGAGCTTCTCCTGCTCGCGCGTCAGCGCAGGACTTCCTTCTTGGTCAGGCCGGTGGTGTCCTCGCCGAGCTGCTCCTCGAGCTGCGCAGGCGCCGGATCGAGTGCGAGATGGTCTTCCAGTTGGTCAGCATGCCGCCGAGCCAGCGGTGGTTGACGTAGTACTGGCCGCAGCGCGTGGCCGCCTCGGCGACCTCGGCTGGCCTGGCGCTTGGTGCCGACGAACAGCACGCGGCCGCCGCCGGCGACGACGTCGCGGACCGCGCTGCAGCGCGCGGTGCAGCATCGGCACGGTCTGCTGCAGGTCGATGATGTGGACGCGTTGCGATCGCCGAAGATGTAGGGCGCCATCTTCGGGTTCCAGCGCCGCGTGTGGTGGCCGAAATGGACGCCGGCTTCGAGCAGCTGGCGCATGGTGAAACTGCGGCATCGCCATGGGGCGAGATCCTTCCTTCATCCGGTTGAGCCTCCGCGGCGCATTCCCGGACATTCCGGGACCGGACCCTGCCGGATGGTAGGGCGCGCCGCGTGCGAATTTGCCGCGCCGGGACCACCCCGGCGGCGACAAGTCGGCCTATGCCACAGGATACCCCGGCCGGCAAGCCAAACCGCCCGCCAGCCGGCCGCCGCTACTTCCGCGCGATGTTCCAGAACACGGGGAAGCTGAAGGGCACCACCCCTTCCAGATCCGACCGCCAGGCCGGCGGCCCGGCGAATTGCCCGCCGAGCACGAAGGTCACGCTGTCATGCACCACCGTCTGCAGCTCATCCATCAGCGCCTTGCGCTCCTCGGGCGTCGCCGCCTCGGAGAACCGCTCGACCAGCGGGGTCAGCCGCGGGTCGCAGTACCAGCCGGAATAGCGGCCGCAGTTGTAGGCCATCAGCGGGTTGGCCAGCGGGTTCACCAGGTCGACGCCGTTGAGCACGATCGGCGCCACGCTCCAGCCGCCCTGCTCCACCGGGGCACGGCTCAGCCGGTGCTGCGCCACCGTGGCGTAGTCGGTGCTGCGCAGGTCGATGTTGAAGCCGGCCCGGCGCATCTGGTCGGACATCACCAGCCCGATCGGGTTCAGCAGCGCCGAGGCGGAGGCATGCAGGAACACCACCGGCTCGTTGTTGTAGCCGGATTCCTTCAGCAGCTTCCGGGCCCGCTCGGTGCTCGCCTGGCGCAGCGCCTCGGTCCCGGCCTCGGTCGTGCCGGCGGCGTTGCACATGTAGATCGAGCCGCAATAGGGCACCACCATGTCGTCCGGCAGCCCCATCGCCGCCATCACCTCGGGCTGGATGATCGCCGCCTGCAGCGCCTTGCGGACGGCCAGCTTGTCGAAGGGCGGCACCGCATGGTTGATGTTGATCACCGACAGGAACTGGTCGATGCCGCGCGGCACGCCGACCGTGACGTTGCGGTTGCGCCGCATGGCCTCGATGAAATCGAAGGGCAACACCTCCAGGAAGTCCAGCTCGCCGGCCCGCAGCGCGGCGGCGCGGGTCGCCTGGTCGGCGATGCTGAGCAGCTCGATCCGCGCCATCCTCGGCACCTTGCCGCCGGCCAGCGCATCCGCCGGCTCCTCGCGCGGGCGGTAGCGCGGGTTGCGGACGAAGCTCGCCCGCTCGCCCGGCCGCCATTCGGACTGTTGGAAGATGTAGGGGCCGGAGCCGATGATCTCAGGCACCGCGGTCGAGACGTCATGCGCCGCCAGCCGCGCCGGCATCATCACCGGGATGGTGTGGCCGGCCTTGCCCAGCGCCTCCACCACGAAGGCGAAGGGGCGGTTCAGCACCAGCTCGAAGCGCTTGACGTCCACCACCCGCAATTCGCTGGTCGCCTGCATGAGCTGCATGCCGAGCGCCTCGCGCTTGGCCCAGCGGCGGATCGAGGCGACGCAATCCTCCGCCGTCACCGGCGCGCCGTCGCTCCATTCGAGGCCGTCGCGCAGGGTGAAGGTGTAGGTCAGCCGGTCCGGGCTGATGTCCCAGCCCTGCAGCATCTGCGGCCGGTAGTTGCCCTGGCTGTCCAGCCCGACCAGCGTGTCGAACACCAGGTAGGCGAAGACCCGCGTGGCGTTGATGGTGGTGACGATCGGGTCGAGGATCTGCAACTCGGTGTTCAGCGAGACCTTCAGGGTGTCGCGGTCCTGCGCCCGTGCCGGATGGGCAACGAGCGGCAACAGGGCCAGCAACCAGGCAAGACGGCGCAACCTCATGGACATTCTCCTGGGGCGTTCGGCCGAGTGTGGCGTCGTTGTTCATTGGCGGCCTGCGCCGCCTGTTGATGGGCGGCCTGCGCCGCCCGGGTGGGCTATTCCGCCGCGGCGGCATCCTTGCGGAAATGCGCGTAGTTCTGGCCGCGGAACCAGGCCATGTATTCCCCGACGGTCTGGGCCGGGAAGCGCGGCGGGTTGTCCGGGCCGGTGCAGCTCGGCAGCGCCTCGATCAGCGTATCGGGGTTGGGGTGGAAGAAATACGGGATCGCGTAGCGCGGCGCCGGCATGGTGTTGACGGCGCGGTGCGGCGTGGACAGGAAGCGGCCGTTGCTCCAGCGGTTCAGCACGTCGCCGGTATTGACCACGAAGGTCTCCGGGATCACCGGGGCCGAGATCCACTCGCCGTCCTGGGTGCGGATCTGCAACCCGGGGACAGGGTTCTGCGCCAGCAGGGTGAAGAAGCTGGAATCGGTGTGCGGGGCGATGCCGTATTCATCCGCGCCATAGGCGACCGGCGGGTAATGCGTGAGCCGCAGCGAGCTGAGCGAGCGGTCGCACAGCGGGCCGAAGAAATCCGCCGGCATGTCCAGCGCCCGCGCATAGATCGGCAGCAGCCGCATCGAGAGCGCTTCCAGCGCGGCGAAGTACCGCAGCGTGATCTCGCGGAATTCGGGGATGGCGGCGGGCCAGCGGTTGGCCGCCCGCCCGGGGTCGCGCTCGGGGTTGACGAAAAAGGCCTCGTTCTCGTTCGGCTTGCGGACCGCGACCAGCCCGTTCGCGCGGGTGGTGCTGCTGCGGTAGGGCAGGTAGCCCTGCATCGCGTCGTCGAGCTTGACCTCCATCTTCGCTTCCATCGGCTGGGCGTGGAAGCGCGCGGCGGCATCGAAGGTCTCGCGCACCAGGTCGAAGGGCACGCCGTGGTTGGTGATGAACAGGAAGCCGACCGTCTCGCAGATGCGGCGGAGTTCGGCGGCGGTGGCCTCCAGCGCGCCCGGCTCCCCAGCGAAGCAGGGGCCGAGGTCGAGCAGCGGGATGGCAGGCGGATGGCCAGCGGCGATGGGCATCGGATGGGTTCCCTATCGGTTGGTGGCGTCTCCCGTCTTGCCGGCAGCATGGGCGAGGTTGCCGGGGCGGTCAAACCACCGGCGCCGCCGCTACTGCACCGTCGCCACGCGCAGCGCGTTGGTGGTGCCCGGGGTGGCGAAGGGCACGCCCGCGGTCACCACCACCTCCTGCCCCGGCACGGCGAAGCCTTCGGCCTGGGCCGCCCGCAGCGCCTTGGCGACCATGTCCGTCATCGAATGCGGCTCCTGGGAGACCAGCGGATGCACGCCCCAGACCACCGCCAGCCGGCGCGCCGATTCCATGCTCGCGGTCAGTCCCAGGATGGGGCAGTCCGGCCGCTCCCGCGCCACGCGCAGGGTGGTCGAGCCGGTGCTGGTGAAGGTGGCGATCACCTGCGCCTGGATGGTGTGCGCCACCTGCCGTGCCGCGGCGGCGATGGCGCCGGCGCTATTGGGCTCCGGGTCGGGCCGGGAGCTGTCGGTCAGGCTGCGCCAGCCCGGGTCCTGCTCCACCCGCGCGACGATGCGGTCCATGATGTTGACCGCCTCATAGGGGAACTGCCCGGCGGCGGTCTCGGCCGAGAGCATCACCGCATCGGCGCCGTCGAACACCGCGGTCGCCACGTCGGAGGCCTCGGCGCGGGTCGGCGAGGGTGCCGAGATCATGCTCTCCAGCATCTGCGTCGCCACCACCACGGGCTTGCCCGCCGCGCGCGCCGCGCGGACGATGCGCTTCTGCACCAGCGGCACCTCCTCGGGCGGCAGTTCCACGCCGAGGTCGCCGCGCGCCACCATCACGCAATCGGCCAGGGCGATGATGGCGTCGAGGTTCTCCACCGCCTGCGGCTTTTCCATCTTCACCATCACCAGCGCGCGGCCGGCGCAGATCTCCTTGCACTCGGCCACGTCCTCGGCCCGCTGCACGAAGCTGAGGCCGATGTATTCCACCCCGAGCTCCAGCACGAAGGCCAGGTCCTCGCGGTCCTTCTCCGTCAGCGCCGGGATCGGCAGCGCGACATCCGGCACGTTGACGCCCTTGCGGTCGGACAGCGGGCCGCCGACCATGATCTCGGTCTCCAGGTGGTCGCTCGCGCACATGCACCACCCGCAGCCGCAGCTTGCCGTCGTCGAGCAGCAGCGAGGTGCCGATCTGCGCCGCGGCGATGATCTCGGGATGCGGCAGCTGCACCCGCCGCACGTCGCCCGGCGTGGGGCTGAGGTCCAGCCGGAAGGGCTGGCCGGTCTGCAACTGCACCCGGCCGGCCTGGAACCGCCCGACCCGCAGCTTCGGCCCCTGCACATCGGCCAGGATCCCGATCGGACGGCCGACCTTGCGCTCCAGCGCCCGGATGATGGCGATGCGCTCGGCATGGTCGGCATGGGTGCCGTGGCTGAAATTCAGCCGGAACACATCGGCGCCGGCCCGGTACAGCCGCTCGATCACCTCCGCCGTGGAACTCGCCGGGCCGAGGGTGGCGATGATCTTGGTGCGGCGGCGGCGGCGCAGCGGGATGCGGGTGGCCATGCGGGGGGATGTCCCTTCGAGGCGGGCGGCGGGTGCAGGTCGGGCCGCAGCAGGTGCGGCGGCAAGTCGAGCAGCACGGCAAGTTCGGCAACCCGCTCGGCCGGCACGCGCTGCCATTGCGAGACGGCGGCGGCGGAAATGCCGAGCCCGGCGGCAATCCGGGTGACGGCGCCGCGACGGGCGAGGAGTTCGGCCAGCGGCGGATCACGCATGACCCAGGCTTACGAAATTTAAGCCGGTTTGCCTAGCACCATGCGAGCTTAAGTTTCAGCGAAGCTTAAGTTACGAGCACGGCCCGTACGTCGTTCACGTTGGTCAGGGTCGGCCCCGTCATCACCAGGTCGCCCAGCGCCGCGAAGACGCCCGTAGCTGTCATGCCCGGCCAGCAGCGCCCGCGGGTCCAGCCCGGCCGCCCGCGCCCGCGCCAGGCTGTCCGGTGCGGCGATACCCCCCGCCGCATCCGACTTGCCGTCGATGCCATCGGTATCGGCCATCAGCGCCCAGATGCCCGGCTGCCCCTCCAGCGCCAGCGTCAGGCCGAGCAAGCCTTCCAGGCTGCGCCCGCCCCGCCCGCCGGCGCCCGGCGGCAGGGTGACGGTGGTCTCGCCGCCCGAGAGCAGCACGCAGGGCCGGGCCAGCGGCAGGCCATGTGCGGCGCTGCTGCGGGCGATGCCGGCCAGCACCTTGCCGAGCACCGAGGCCTCGCCCTCCAGCGCATCGCCCAGGATCAGCGGCGCGAGGCCCAGCGCCTCGGCCTCGGCCGCCATGGCCCGCAGCGCCATCGTCGGCGTGGCGATCATCCGGAGGTCGGCCTTGGCCAGCCGCGGGTCGCCGGGCTTGGGGCTTTCCTCGGCCGCCGCCTCCAGGTGGCGGACCACCGCCGGCGGCAGGTCCATGCGGTAATGCGCGACCAGCGCCCGCGCCTCGGCGAAGGTGGTCGGGTCGGCCACGGTCGGGCCGGAAGCGATGACCGCCGGGTCATCCCCCGGCACGTCCGAGATCGCCAGCGTCACCACCCGCGCCGGATGCGCCGCCGCCGCCAGCCGGCCGCCGGAGAAGGCCGAGAGGTGCTTGCGGATGCAGTTCATCTCCTGGATGGGCGCGCCGGAGCGCAGCAGCTCCCGGTTCACCGCCATCAGGTCATCGAGGCCAAGCCCCGCCGCCGGCAGGGTGGACAGCGAGGAGCCGCCGCCCGAGACCAGGAACAGCACCAGGTCCTGCGGCCCCAGCCCGCGCACCAGCGCCAGCATCTCGGCCGCCGCCGCCGCTCCGCCGGCGTCCGGCACAGGATGGCTGGCGAAGCGCACCGGGATGCGCCGCGGCGAAGGCGGGTCCGGCACATCGGCGCCATGGGTGGTGACGACCAGCCCGGTCAGCGGCACCTGCGGCCAGGTGCGCTCCACCGCCAGCGCCATCTTGGCCGCCGCCTTGCCCACGCCGACCACGATCGTCCGGCCGCGCGGCGGCTCCGGCAGGTGTCCGGCCAGCACCGTCAGGGGGTCCGCCGCGGCCAGCGCCGCCTCGAACATCCGGCGCAGGGCCGCCCGCGCCGCCGCATCAGACCATGCCATCCCCGCCCTCCCGGCTTTCTCGGCCGGAGTATGGCGAAGCCCGGCCCGATGGACCATCTAGGGGAGGACCACCGCCAGGGAGAACCCGAATGTCCGCACCCGAGATCGACGACCGCACCCGCACCGAGCTGGAAGCCGCCGCCTTCCGCCGGCTGGTCGAGCACCTGCGCGAGCGCACCGACGTGCAGAACATCGACATGATGAACCTTGCCGGATTCTGCCGGAACTGCCTCTCCAAGTGGTACCGCGCCGCGGCCGAGGAGAAGGGCGTCGGCCTGACCGACCCCGATGCGCGCGAGATCATCTACGGCATGCCCTACAAGGAATGGCAGGCGAAGCACCAGGCCGAGGCATCGCCCGAGCAGAAGGCGAAATTCGCCGCCGCCAACCCCGGTCACGGTTGACTAGCCGACACGGGGCGTTGCTGCTGAGGCCTCGGCGCGGTAGGAGCGCCGCCCGCGCGACCCGTATCCGGAGCACAGCAGCATGAGCGATATCGAAGACGAAGCCCGGGCCAGCCGCGCACGGCAGGAAGCCGACCCGGACCCGGAAGTGGGCGGCATCGCCGTCGACCGGCTGCGCTCCATCATCGAGCGCATCGAGCGGCTGGAGGAGGAACGCAAGGCCCTCGCCAATGATATCAAGGACATCTACGGCGAGGCCAAAAGCGCCGGCTTCGATGTCGGCGTGGTCCGCCGGCTGATCTCCCTGCGCAAGAAGGAACCGGCCGAGGTGGAGGAGCAGGAGACCCTGCTGGAACTCTACCGCCGCGCCCTCGGCATGTAGCAGCGGTCAAGCAGCGGCGGTCAAGACGGGCGGCGGCGCGCGGCCGCATCGTCGAGTGCCGATTGCGCGCGGCGCCCGGCCAGCCTGGCTGCTGCCGTCCGCCGCGCATCCCGCAGCGCTTCCAGCCCACGCTCGGCCGCCCGCGCCTCGGCCAGCAGCGCCCGGGCGGTGGCGGCGGCGGTTTCGGCGAATCCACGGGACAGCGCGGCGCGGTCCTGCTCAGTGAGGCCGCGCCGCAGCCACAGCCCGTAGTCGGCCGGCCCGCCGGCCGCCGCCTCCCGCCGTAGGGCTTCGGCCGCCGCATCCTCGCGGGCTTCCGCGGAGGCCAGCCGGCCGAAGGCCTCGCCCAGCCGGCGCTTCGCGGCGTCGGTTTCCAGCCGGCGCAACCGGGCCAGCGCCCGCAGCGGGTCATTCGCCATCCGGGTCCTCCAGCGCCGCCGCCAGCGCCGCGAAGGCCCCGGCGACCGAGTCCCGCTCCCCCTTCCCCTGCGCCAGCATCGCCTCGATGCGCGGGGCCAGGCGGATCGCCTCGTCCACCGCCGGGTCGGCGCCGGCGCGATAGGCGCCGAGGCGGACCAGATCCGCCATCTCCGCATGCAGCGCCAGCACGCCGCGGGCGCGGCGCATCAGCGCGGCCTCGGCGGCCGACAGGCAGCCGGGGACGGTGCGCGACAGGCTGCGCAGCACATCGACCGCCGGGTAGCGGCCGCGCTCGCCGATGCCGCGGTCCAGCACCACATGGCCATCAAGGATGCCGCGCACCGCATCCGCCACCGGCTCGTCATGGTCGTCGCCCTCGACCAGCACTGTGAACAGGCCGGTGATGGCGCCGGGCGCATCCCTCGGTACGCGGCCCGGCGCGTTCCAGCAGCCGCGGCAGCTCGGCGAAGACGCCGGGCGGTGTAGCCGCGGGTGGCCGGGGGTTCGCCGGCGGCCAGGCCGATCTCGCGCAGCGCCATGGCGAATCGGGTCACGCTGTCCATCAGCAGCAGCACCTGCTGGCCCGATTCGCGAAAATGCTCGGCGACGGCCATGGCGGCATAGCCGGCCTCGCGCCGCATCAGCGGCGGGCTGTCGGAGGTGGCGCAAACTACCACGGCACGCGCCAGCCCGGCCGCGCCGAGATCGTCCTCCAGGAATTCCCGCAACTCCCGCCCGCGCTCGCCGACCAGCGCCAGCACCACCACGTCGCAAGCCGGCGCGGCGCGCCAGCATCGCCAGCAGGGTGGACTTGCCGATGCCGGAGGCCGCGAACAGCCCCAGCCGCTGGCCCTGCCGGCAGGTGGCGAAGCATCGAGCGCCCGTACCCCGAGATCGAGCCGCGCGCCCGAGCCGGCCGCGCAGCGCCGGCCGGGGCGGCGCCGCGCGGACCGGGCGCGGCAACGGGCCGCGGCCGCAGCGGGCCGAGCCCGTCGAGCGGCCGGCCGAGCGGGTCCACCACCCGGCCGAGCCAGCCGTCATCGACCGCGAGACAGGCCGGTGGCGCGAGCACCGCCGGGGCGTGCCAGCGGCGATGCCTTCCAGCGGCCCGAAGGCCAGCGCCGTGGCGCGGCCGTCCCGCAGGCCGACCACTTCCACCGGCACCGGCGGGCCCGCGCGCGGCTCCAGCCGGAGCCGGTCGCCGATCGCAGACCATTGCGCGAGTCCCTCCAGCGAAACCATCAAGCCGGCTCGCCGCCGCCACTCTGCCATGCAACCCTATGGTTTCGATCCGTTGCAGTGCCACACCAACTTCTCGAAACCGCATAAGTTGTTGATCTATATCCATTCCAGGCATCCTGCCGACTGAGTGACGCTATTTTTGGGACTTTGTTGAGTGATTTGATACGTCTCAAAGGTGAATATCCGCTTCACAATGCGCGTAGGAGTGATATCTCTATACACGTCAAAAGTGTAGGAGACCGCAACATGCGAGTTCTGCTGGTTGAAGATGATCTGACGGCCGCCCGCGGCATCGTTGCGATGCTGAAGACCTCCGCCATGGTGGCGGATGCGGTCGACACCGGGGAGGAAGCGCTCGAGCTGGCCCGGCTGTACGACTACGACATCATCATCCTCGACCTCGTGCTTCCGGACATGGAGGGCTACGAGGTTGTCCGCCGGTTGCGCGCCGCCCGGATCGAGACGCCGGTGCTCATCCTCTCCGGCCTGACCCGGCCGCAGGCCAAGGTGAAGGGCTTCGGCGTCGGCGCCGACGACTTCATCACCAAGCCCTTTGACGGGCAGGAACTGCTGGCCCGCATCCACGCGGTGGTGCGGCGCGCCAAGGGCTATGCCCAGCCGACGCTCTCGGTGGGGCCGCTGACCCTGAACCTCGGCTCACGCGAGGTCTCGGTCGATGGCCAGGCGGTGCACCTCACCGGCAAGGAATACGCCATCCTGGAACTGCTGACCCTCCGCAAGGGCATGGTCCTCACCAAGGAGGCGTTCCTGAACCACCTCTACGGCGGCATGGACGAGCCGGAGGTGAAGATCATCGATGTCTTCATCTGCAAGCTGCGGAAGAAGCTGGCACTGGCCGGGGCGGACAGCCTCATCGGCACCGTCTGGGGCCGCGGCTATGTGCTGCGCGACCCCGAGACCAGGTTGAACGCCGGCTTTGCCGCATCGCGCCCGCCGGCGCCGCACGAGGTCCTGGCCCGGGAAGTCGCCTGAGCGGCCCAGGCCATGATGAACGGCGGGAGAGACCGGGGCCAAACCGCCCCCGCCCTTCCCGCCCGTTCACCCGCCCCACGCCTCACCCCACCAGGGCGACCGCGCCCGGCCGCTGATAGGCGCCGCGCTCGCCCGGCACCGGCACCAGCCGGTCGGTAAGCCCCAGCACCGTCTCCGCCCCACCGAGATACAGCACCCCATCCGGTTGTAGTTGCGCCGCAAGCGCATCCAGCACCCGCGCCTTGGTCGCCGCGTCGAAGTAGATCAGCACGTTGCGGCAGAACACCACGTCGAACCGGCCGAAGCCGCGCAGGTCGCCCAGCAGGTTGCCACGCTCGAAGCGCGCCATGCCGCGCAGCTCGGGCGAGACCCGCCACCGGCCGTCCTCCTGGCGGAAATGCTTGACCAGCAGCCGCGCGGGCAGTCCCCGTTGCACCTCGAACTGGGTGAAGTAGCCCTCCCGCGCACGGGCGACGACGCTTTCCGCGATGTCGGTGCCGATGATCTCGACCCGCCGCCCCTCCAGCGCCACCTCCTGCAGCAGCATGGCGATGGAATAGGCCTCCTGGCCGGTGGAGCAGGCCGCCGACCAGATCCGCAGCGTGCTGCCCGGCGCCCGCGCCCTGGCAAGCGGCGGCAGCACCCGGCGCAGATGCTCGAAGGGCTTGCCGTCCCGGAAGAAGCTGCTCTCGTTGGTGGTCAGCGCCTCGGTCACCGCATCGGCCACCTGGTTGGCGCGCGGATCCCGCAGCCTGAGCGCCAGCGCATCAAGGCTGGCCAGCCCTTCCCGCTTCAGCACCGGGCCCAGCCGGGTTTCCAGCATGTAGCCCTTGTCCGGCGTCAGCATCAGGCCGGACCGGGCCTTCACCACCCCGGCGATGAAGGCGAAGCTTTCCGGGGTCATGCCATCACTCCCTGCCGGGCCGCCGCGGCGGCCAGCAATTGTTCCGCCAGGGCTTCGGGCGGCATCAGCCCGCGGGCGAGTCCAGCCCGCGCCACCGCACCCGGCATGCCCCAGACCACCGAGCTTGCCTCGTCCTGCGCCAGCACCATCCCGCCCGCCGCGGCCACAGCTTGGCAACCGAGCAACCCGTCCTGGCCCATGCCCGTCATGATTACCGCCAGCACCGCGCCGCCGCAGGCCGCGGACAGGCTCCGCAGCATCGGGTCGACCGCCGGTCGGCAGAAATTCTCGAGCGGCCCCGTGGAAAGCCGCGCCACCAGCCCGCCGTTCGCGGTGGCATCCACCAGCAGGTGCCGGTCGCCCGGCGCCAAGTACAGCCGGCCGGCGCGCAGCACCTCGCCATCCTGCGCCTCGGCGCAGCCAGGGCCACCGAGCCGGTTGAGATGGTCTGCCAGCATGGCGGTGAAACCCGCCGGCATGTGCTGCACCGCCACCAGCGGCACCTGCATCGGCCGGGTCAGGCCGCGCAGCAACGCCGTCAGCGCCTGCGGCCCGCCGGTCGAACAGCCGATGCCGATGGCTCGCAGCCCGCGCATCGGGCCGAGCGGCACCATCCGTGACGGCGGCGCCGGGCGCGGCACCACCCCGGCCGGCAGGCCGACGCCGGGCCGCCGGCCGACCCGCGCCCAACCCTTCACCTTGGCCAGCAATTCGGCCTGGAACGCCGGGTCCGCCAGCCCGCCGCCGGCGGCGCGCGGCTTCGGGATGTAGTCCGAGGCGCCCGCCCGCAGCGCGGCCATGGTGGCGGTGGCGCCCTTCTGGGTCAGCGCACTGGCGACGATGACCGCCGGCCGCGGCTCCTGGCGGAGCAGCAACGGCAGCGCCGTCATGCCGTCCATCACCGGCATCTCGAGATCGAGCAGCACCACCTGCGGCCGCCCGGCGGGCGGCAGCGCGGCGAAGGCCGCGACCGCCTGCTGGCCATCTCCGACCCGCGAGACCACCCGGATACCGGGGTCCGCCTCCAGCACCCGCGCCAGCGCCGACCGTACCGTCGGGCTGTCGTCGCACAGCATCACCCGCACGGCATCGGCGGCGGGGCGGTGGTCGGTCATGGCACTCACGCCGCCTGGTCCCGCAGCAACCCCACCTGGATGAACTTGTCCCGGAGGATTTCCTCATCGAAGGGCTTCATGACGTATTCCTGGGCGCCCGCGCCCAGCGCCTCGATGATCTTCTCCATCGCGGCCTCGGTGGTGCAGAGCACCACGACCGGATGGTCGGGGCCGAATTCGGCGCGGGCGGCGCGCAGGAATTGCAGCCCGTCCATCACCGGCATGTTCCAGTCGAGCAGCACGGCCTGGGGCAGCGAGGCGCGGCAGGCGACCAGCGCCTCCGCTCCGTCACCGGCCTCGGCGACCGTGAATCCCAGCTTCTCAAGGATGCGCCGCGCCGCCTTGCGGACGGTGCGGCTGTCATCCACCACAAGGCAGGTGGGGGGCTTTCGCCGGTCATCGTGCAACTCTCCCTTGTTGTCATTGCGGCATGCCTGGGCGCGGCCGGTTCAGCCGATCGCCAGCACCCGCTCCACATCGATCACGATCAGCAACCGCTCCCCGATGCGATGGACACCGCAGGAGATCTCGCGCCAGACCGGATCGAGCGTGACCGGGTTCGGTGCCCGCTCGGTGCGCGGCAGCGGCAGCACCTCGCCGACCTGGTCGGCCAGCAGGCTGTAGAGTTCGCCGTCCCGCTCGACGACCACGCTCATCGCGCCGCGCTGGCCCTCCGGCCGGGGCGGCAGCCCGAGCCGGCACCGCAGGTCGATTGCGGTGACGATCCGGCCGCGCAGGTTCAGGCTGCCGGCGACCTCGGCCGGCGCCAGCGGGATGCGGGTGATCGCCTGCACCCCGAGCACGTCGCGGATGGCGAGGACCGGTACGCCGCAAAGCTGCTCGGCGACGGTCAGGGTCAAGTAAATCTCCTCGGCCGCATCGGCCGGGGCTAGCCCGCCGCGGGCCGGATGGCCCGGCGGCTGCGGAGCGCCGTGGGTGGGCTGGTGCTGCATCTGCTGGCTTCCCTTCAACCGGCCACCGCGGCGCCGAGACACTGCCGGAGGCTCTCCAGCAGGGCGTCGCGGTCGAATTTCGCGACGTAGTCGGTAAAGCCGGCGACCCGGCCGCGCTCGATGTCGGCGGGCTCGGCCCGCCCAGTCAGCGCGATCAGCGGCAGGTCGCGCCAGGCGCCGCCCTCCCGCAGGGCGCGGGCCAGGGCGAAGCCGTCCATCCCCGGCATGGTCGATGTCCGAGACGACGACGTCGAAGGCGGCCCCGGCATCACGCAGCCGCAGCGCTTCCTCGGCATCGCCGACCGCGGTCACGTCGTAGCCCGCGGCACCGATGGCCGGGACGACGAGGTTGCGGAAGAAGGCGCTGTCCTCGACCAGCAGCACGCGGCGGGCCGGGCCGGCGGCCTGGCCAGCCCCACCGAACCAGTCCTCGCCCGCCTGCCGCAGCCACCAGGCGGTATCGAGCATCTCGGTCACCTTGCCGCCGATGACGGCGGAGCCGAGGAAGCCGGGCCGCTCGCCGGCGCCGTCGATGACCAAGCTGCTCCTCGACCACGTCGAGGATCTCGTCGACCATCAGCCCCATGGCGCGGTCGCCGTCGGAGAATACCAGCACCGGCTGGCGTTCCGGCGCCATGCCGGCATCCCAATGGCCGGACAGCGGCACCAGCGGCATCAGCTTGCCGCGATACTGCACCAGCGGCCGGCCGCCGGCATTCTCGATCCGGTCGCGCTCGACATCCTCCAGCCGGGCGATCAGGCCCAGCGGCACCGCCTTCGGCGTGGTGTCGCCGGCGCGGAACAGCAGCAGCGCGGTGCGCTGGTCGGACCGGTGGGCCACAACCTGGCGCTTGCCGTCGCGCTCGGCCTCGCCCTCCGCGGTCTCGGCGCCGACGCCGGTGGCGCGGGCGATGCCGTTGGGGTCCAGGATCATGATGACGCTGCCATCGCCGAGGATGGTGTTGCCGGAGAACATGGTGATGTGGCGCAGGATGGGCGCCACCGGCTTGACCACGATCTCCTCGGTGTCGAACACCCGGTCGACGATGATGCCGAAGACATGCGGGCCAACCTGGGTGACGACCACGAAGGCGTTCTCGTCGCCGGCGGCTCGGCGCTCCAGCCGCAGCAGCCCGGCGAGGTTGACCAGCGGCAGCAGCCGGTCGCGCAGCCGCAGCACCGGCGCTGTCCTTGATGCGCTCGAGCTGCGGCGCACCCTCCCCGCCCACCCGCACCAGCTCGACCACGCCGATCTGCGGGATGGCGAAGCGCTCGCCGCCCGCCTCCACGATCAGCGCCGAGACGATGGCCAGGGTCAGCGGGATCTTGACCACGAAGGCGGTGCCGCGGCCTTCCTTCGAGCGGACCTCGATGGTGCCGCCGATCCGCTCCATGTTGGTCTTGACCACATCCATGCCGACGCCGCGGCCGGAGACGGCGGTGACGGCGGCGGCGGTCGAGAAGCCGGCGCGGAAGATGAAGCGCATCACCTCGCGCTCCGGCATGGCGGCCAGCTCGGCTTCGGTGGCGAGGCCCTGCGCCAGCACCTTGGCGCGGATGCGGTCGACGTTCAGCCCGCGGCCGTCGTCGCCGATCTCGATGATGATGTGGCCGCCCTCATGCGAGGCGTTCAGCATGATCCGCCCGGCCTCGGGCTTGCCGGCGGCGACCCGCTGCTCCGGGGTCTCCAGCCCGTGGTCCGCCGAGTTGCGGACCATGTGGGTCAGCGGGTCCTTGATGAGTTCCAGCACCTGGCGGTCGAGCTCGGTCTCGGCGCCGCGCATCTGCAGTTCGATCTTCTTGCCCAGTTCCACGCCGAGGTCGCGGACCAGCCGCGGCAGCTTGGCCCAGGCATTGCCGATCGGCTGCATGCGGGTCTTCATCACCCCTTCCTGCAGGTCCGAGGTGATGTGGGAGAGCCGCTGGAGCGGCACGGTGAAGGCGCCGTCGGCTCCGTTGCGCGAAAGCTGCAGCAGCTGGTTGCGGGTCAGCACCAGCTCCGAGACCAGCATCATCAGCCCCTCGAGCACCTCGACGGTGACGCGGATGGACTGCGGCGGGCTGTTGCTGCCGCCGGTCACCTCGGGCACCAACTCGGGCGCCGCGGCGATGGCAACTGCCGCCACCGGGGCCGCGACCGGGGCAACCGGCGCCGCCGCGGCCGGCGCGGGGGCGGCGACCGGCGCGGCCGCACCGGAGGCGACGGCATTCAGCGAGGCGATCAGCGCGGTGTCATCCCCGACCGGCTCCGAGCCGGTCGCCTCCAGCCCGGTGACGATGCCGCGGATGCAGTCGAGCGCCGCCAGGATCAGCGAGATGCCACCCTGGCTGACCCGCAGCGTGCCGTCGCGGTATTGCCCGAGCACGCTCTCGCCGGCATGGGCCACCGCTTCCATCCGGGTCAGCCCGAGGAAGCCGCAGGTGCCCTTGATGGTGTGGACGATGCGGAACACCTCACCCAGTGTGGCGGCATCGTCCGGCGATCGTTCCAGCCGGACGAGCGCGGCGTCCAGCGCGCCAAGGCCTTCTTGGGCTTCAGTCAGGAAATCGGCGAGCAGGTCGTCCATTTCGGTCCTCGGGGCAATCTCGGATCCGAGCATGCCGTCTCAGGACCGAAGATTCGGTAAACCCCGGGGTGCGGAAACCTCCCCTGTCAGCGCGGCCCGAGCAGCAGCGGCACCGGCCCGCCGGCCGGGCCGAAGCCAAGCTGCGCCTCCCAGCCGAGATCGGCCAGCAGCGCCAGCAGCAGCGGCGCCACCACATGGCGCGGCCCGCCGGCGGCCAGCACCTCCTGCACCGGGCTGCCCGAGAGCAGCGCCAGCAGCGGCGGCGGCCAGGCAGCCGAAGCCCCCGCCGGCAGCACCACCAGCCCGGCCCCGGCCGAACCGGACAGCGTGGCCACCCCGCCGCGCGGCAGCGCCTCGGCCGCCAGCAGCGCGGCGTTCAGCGCCACCGGCACGACCTCCGCCGCCAGCATCCCGCCCGGCGCCAGCCCGTCGAGGTCGAAGCGCACCCGCGGCGAGGCGGGCGAGCCGGCCAGCATGGCGGCGAGGGCGGCGGCATCGAGATCCGTGGTTGGCCCGCCCCAGGCGGCGGCGAACAGCCGCAGCCGCTGGCGCAGTGCCACCCCGGTCTCCCGGGCGATGCCCAGCAGCTCGTCCTCGCCCGGCGCCACCAGGTCGAGCGTGCCGGCGAGGCTGCCGACCGCGCCGCCGAGGTCGTGGCACAGCCGCGCGCACAGCATCCGGGCGAGGCGGGTATCGGGAATCGGGATCATGCGCGGTTTCCTGTCGGCGACCCCATGGGGTACACCATCCGGGTGAGCGAACCGTTGCAAATTGCACATTAAAAGGTGGCGCGGTGTCTTATCTGCTGGAGCCGGGCATGCGCGTCCGCCACCCCGGGCGGCCGGACTGGGGCATCGGGCAGATCCAGTCGGTGATCGGCGACCGGATCACGGTGAACTTCGAAAATGCCGGGAAGGTGCTCATCAACGCCGCGGTGGTCGAGCTGGAGCCGCTGGTCGAATAGCAGCCCCGCGCCAAAGGGGCTTGCGGCGTGGGGGGGTTACCGACCAAATGTTACCCCGAACCAAGCATTCCGGGGAATCCTTGCCATGATCGATCCGTTCGGCCGGCGGATCTCCTACCTCCGCGTCTCCGTCACCGACCGCTGCGACCTGCGGTGCGTCTACTGCATGGCGGAGGATATGACCTTCCTTCCCAAGTCGGAGGTGCTGACGCTCGAGGAGCTGGACCGGCTCTGCGGCGCCTTCATCGGGCTTGGCGTGCAGAAGATCCGGCTGACCGGCGGCGAGCCGCTGGTCCGCAAGAACGTCATCAGCCTGTTCCGCAGCCTCGGGGCGCGGCTCGGCGACGGCGGGCTGCAGGAGCTGACGGTCACTACCAACGGCACCCAGCTCACCAAGCTGGCCGATGAGCTGTATGCCGCCGGCGTCCGCCGCATCAATGTCTCGATGGACACGCTGGACCCCGCCATCTTCAAGTCCGTCACCCGCTGGGGCGAGCTGGAGAAGACCCTGGACGGCATCTTCGCCGCCAAGGCCGCGGGCCTCGCGGTGAAGATCAACGCCGTCGCGCTGAAGGGCGTGAACGAGGGCGAATACGACCGCATGCTGGCCTGGTGCGGCGAGCACGGCTTCGACCTCACGCTGATCGAGACCATGCCGCTGGGCGACATCACCGGCGACCGCACCGACCAGTACCTGCCGCTATCGCTGGTCCGCTCGCGGCTGCGCGAACACTGGACCCTGGAGGAGACCGACTACCGCACCGGCGGGCCCGCGCGGTACTTCAGGGTGAAGGAAACCGGCCAGCGGATCGGCTTCATCACGCCGATGACCCATAATTTCTGCGAAAGCTGCAACCGCGTGCGGCTGACCTGCACCGGCACCCTCTACATGTGCCTGGGCCAGGAGGATGCCGCGGACCTGCGCCAGTTGCTGCGCGACCCCTCGGTGGACGAGGACGGGCTGCGGCAGGCGATCGAGGCGGCGATCCGACGCAAGCCGAAGGGCCACGACTTCATCATCGACCGGCAGCACAACAAGCCGGCCCTGGCCCGCCACATGAGCGTGACGGGCGGCTGACCTCCGTGGAAACGCAATCCGGGCCGATGGGCCTGCTGCAGGATCTCGCCTCCCGCCTCGCCATCCCCGGGCTGCCGGAATGGACCGGCCTGCTGGCGCTGCTGGTGCTGCTGCTGGTGGGCCTCGCCTACCTGCTGATGCCGTTCAGCGTCTTCGGGTTGAAGGGCCGGCTCGACTCGATCGAGGCGCAGCTCGATGAACTGCAGGGCGAGGTCCGCAGCCTGTCGATGCGGCTGGCCGATGCGCCCCGCCGCGCCACCTCGGACGACTGGGTGGAACTGCCGACCCGCCACCCCCGCGTGACCGTCGAGGAAGCGCCCCGCCGCGCCACCCCGCCGGTGCCGCCGCCGCCCGCCTGGCCGGACCAGCAGCAGCGCCGCGGCCGGGCCGAGCCCCGGCTCGACTGAGTCCTGCGCCGGCGGCCTTGCCCCGGCGCCCGGGCCGGGGCTTGATGCGCCGATCGGGCGGAGGGAACAGATGCGCGTCAGCGTCATCCAGATGAACCAGGGCAGCGAGAAGGACGCGAACCTCGAACAGGCGCGCTGGCTGATCGAGGCCGCGGTCGAGAACGACCGGCCCGGCATGGTCACCCTGCCCGAGACCTGGACCAACCTCGGCGGCGGCCGGGAAAGCCGACAGGCGGCGGCCGAGGTGCTGCCGGCCCCCGGCTCCGGCGCGGCGGGCGGCCCGGCCTATGAGCTGCTGCGCGGCCTGGCGCTGCAGCACGCCATCCATGTCCATGGCGGCTCGATGATCGAGGCGCCGGGGCCGGGCGACGACCCGTCCAAGCTGTTCAACACCACCGTGGTATTCGATGACCAGGGCCGCGAGATCGCCCGCTACCGCAAGATCCACATGTTCGACATCGTCGCCCCCGACGGCACCGGCTACCGCGAAAGCGCGCTCTATGGCGCCGGCGACCGGCTGGTGACCTTCAAGGCCGGCGGCATCACCTTCGGCTGCACCATCTGCTACGACATGCGCTTCCCCGAGCAATACGTGGCGCTGCGGCGCCTGGGGGCGGAGGCGATCCTGGTGCCATCCAACTTCACCCTGCAAACCGGCAAGGACCACTGGGAGGTGCTGCTGCGGGCACGGGCGATCGAGACCCAGTGCTGGATCCTGGCCGCCGCCTCGACCGGCCAGTACCTCGAACGGGGCCAGCCGCGCTTCGTCTACGGCCATTCGCTGGTCGCCGACCCCTGGGGCCATGTGGTCGCCAAGGTCTCGGACGGCATGGGCTGGACCACCGCCCGGATCGACCCCGCCGTCACCAGCCGGGTGCGGCGGGACATGCCGGTGCTGGCGCATCGCGATGCCCGGCCGCTGGCGCTGTGACCCGGGCGTGAACGACGCCCTCGCCGTGCCCTTCCCCCACCCCATGGCGCTGCGGCCGGAGGATTTTGCGGGCCGCATCGCTTTCCTCGCCGCCTGCACCGAAACCGCCGCTGGCGGCGCGCGACCGGCTGGTCGGCCGCTACGGCGATGCGGCGCCCGAGACGGCGGCGGCCATCGTGGCGCTCGGCGGCGACGGCTGCATGCTGGAAACGCAGCACCGCCTGCTCGGCCGCAACCTGCCGGTCTACGGAATGAATTGCGGCAGCGTCGGCTTCCTGATGAACGACTACCGCGAGGACGCCCTGGCCGAGCGGCTGGCGGTGGCCCAGGCCGCCATCCTGCACCCGTTGCGCATGCGCGCGACTTCCGCCGATGGCGCGGTGCAGGAAGCCCTGGCCATCAACGAGGTCTCGCTGCTGCGGGAAACCCGCCAGGCCGCCAAGATCCGCATCCTGGTCGACGGCAAGGAACGCCTGCGGGAGCTGATCTGCGACGGCGTGCTGGTCTCGACCCCGGCCGGCAGCACCGCCTACAACCTCTCGGCGCATGGCCCCATCGTGCCGCTCGGCGCCAACCTTCTGCCGCTGACGCCGATTTCCGCCTTCCGTCCCCGGCGCTGGCGCGGCGCCCTGTTGCCCGGCGAGGCGGAGGTGGTGTTCGAGATCCTGGAGGCCGAGAAGCGCCCCGTCGCCGCCGTCGCCGACTATACCGAGGTGCGGGACGTACGCCGGGTCGAGGTGCGGGAGGACCGCAGCCTGTCGCTGACCCTGATGTTCGACCCCGACCACGGCCTCAGCGAGCGGATCATCGCGGAGCAGTTCACGGTGTGACGCCGCCCGCCCCGGGCATGGCCGGCGACGGCCGGCTGATCGGTTGCATCGCCCTCGGCCAGATGATCGGCTGGGGCACGCTGTTCTCCGCCTTCCCGCTGTTCGGGGAGCCGGTCGAGGCCGAGCTGGGCTGGTCGCGGGCGGAGTTCAACATGGGCCTTACCCTCGCCCTGCTGGTCTCCGGGCTGGTGGCGGTGCCGGTCGGGCGCTGGGTGGACCGCAACGGCGGGCGTTGGATGCTGGCGCTCGGCGCCTGGGGCGGCGCGGTGCTGCTGGTGGCCTTCGCCCAGGTCACCGCATTGCCCGCCTTCTGGGGTATCTGGCTGGCGATGGGGCTGGTGCAGGCGGCGGCGCTCTGGGGGCCGGCCATGGCGGTGGTCGTCGCCACCGCCCGCGAACCGATGCGGGCAATCACCGGCATCACCTTCATCACCGGCTTCACCGCAACGGTCTTCGTGCCTTTGACCGCCCTGCTGATCGAGACGCTCGGCTGGCGCGGCGCGCTGCTGGTGCTGGCGGCGGTGCAGACCATCCCCGGCGTGCTGGCGCTGTGGCTGCTGCCGCCCGATGTGCGGCGGCCGGTGCCATCCGGGGCCGGCGGGTTCAGCCTGGCACAGGCGATGCGCAGCCGGGCCTTCCTCGGCATGGCGGGGTGCCTGGCGGCGCATGCCTTCATCGGCATCGGGCTCGGCGCCCATGCCATCCCGCTGCTGCGGGAGATGGGGCTGCCGGAAGCCTCGGTGCTGACGCTGGTGGCACTGCACGGGCCGTTCCAGGTGGCGGCGCGGGCGGGGCTGTTCCTGCTCGGCAAGCGGGTGACCATGCGCGGGGTCGGGCGGCTGGCCACGTTGCTGGTGCCCTTCGCCATGCTGGCGCTGGCAGTGGTGCCGGCGGAATTCGCCTGGTTGCTGCTGTTCGTGCTGGCCTGGGCGGTGGCCGACGGGCTGATGACCATCGTCCGCGCCGCCGGGGTGGCCGAGATCCTTGGGCGGGAAGGCTATGGCGCCATCACCGGCGCACTGGCCATGGTGACCATGCTGCCGCGTACCGTGGCGCCGGTGGCGATCGCCCTGCTCTGGCAGGCCGGCGGCGGCTACGGGCCGGTGCCCTGGCTGCTGGCCGGGCTCGGCGCGCTGGGGGCGCTGGCCTTCGCGCTGGCGGCGGCGCAGCGACCACCTGCCTAGCGCAGCCGGCTGTCCCCCTGCGTCCCGACCCCGACCGAGCCGCCGACATACGGCCCGCTCGTTCCGCCGCCGCCGCCCGCGCAGGCGGCCAGCAGCAGCAGGAGCATCAGCGCCGCCCTCATGCCGCGTCGTTCAGGTGGCAGGCGCTGCGGTGGCCCGGCGCGATCTGCCGCAGCGCCGGCCGCTCGACCACGCAGCGGTCCATGGCGAAGGGGCAGCGCGGGTGGAAGTGGCAGCCGGTGGGTGGGTTCAGCGGCGATGGGATTTCGCCCTTCACCCCGGCGAAGGCGCGCTTGCGGGTATCGATCCGCGGCACTTCCGAAAGCAGCGCCTGGGTGTAGGGGTGGTTGGGCTTGCTGAAGACCTCCTCGGAGGGCGCCTCCTCGACCACCCGGCCGAGATACATGATGACGACGCGGTCGCTGAGGTGCTCCACCACGCCCAGGTCATGCGAGATGAACAGGTAGGTGAGGTCCAGCTCCTGCCGCAGCTGCATGAACAGGTTCAGGATCTGCGCCTGGATGGAGACGTCGAGCGCCGCCACCGCCTCGTCGCACACCAGGAATTCCGGCTCCACCGCCAGCGCCCGGGCGATGCCGATGCGCTGGCGCTGGCCACCGGAGAACTGGTGCGGGTAGCGCTTCTTCAGCGCCGGATCGAGCCCGGCGCGGCGTAGCTGGTCGTCGACATAGGCCTCGAATTCGCCGCGCGGGACCATGCCGTGCACCCGCGGCGCCTCGCCCACGATCTCCTCGACCTTCATCCGCGGGTTGAGCGAGGCGTAGGGGTCCTGGAAGATCATCTGGGTGCGGAGCTTGGCGTTCTTTGCCTCCGCCGTAGACAGGCTCCGCAGGTCGCGGCCGCGCCAGAGGATGGTGCCCTCGCTCGGCGGCATGATCCCGGCGACCATGCGCCCGAGGGTCGACTTGCCGCAGCCGGATTCGCCGACCAGCCCGACCACCTCGCCCTTGCGCACCGTGAGGTCGACGCCGTCCACCGCATGGACGACCTCCTCCCGTACGTTGGCGCCGAGGCGCTGGGCGAAGCGGGCGGCGAAATCGAGCGTCTTCGAGAAACGCTTGGAGACGCCGCGCAACTCGATGATCGGCTCCGCCTGGGTCTGGGTGGCGGCCGGGGGATGCAGGACCTCGCTCATGCCGCCTCCGCCGTGTTGTGCGGGTGGATGCAGCGGGCGAAGCGGCCCGGCCGATACTCGGGCATCGGCGGCGGCTTGGCGCAATTCGGCTCGCCGCGCGGGCAGCGCGACAGGAAGGCGCAGCCGGGCGGCAGGTTGAGCAGGGAGGGCGTCATGCCGGGGATCTGCCGCAGCGGCTCGCCGCGCTTGTTGCGGCTGGGCACGCTGCCGATGAGGCCGAGCGTATAGGGGTGCAGCGGCGCATCCAGCACCTGCTCCACCGGCCCGCTTTCCACCACCTTGCCGGCGTACATCACCGCGATGTCGTCGGCCAGGCCGGCGACCACGGACAGGTCGTGGGTGATCCAGATCAGCGCGGTGCCGAAGTTGGCGCAAAGCTTCTGCGCCTCGGCCAGGATCTGGCCCTGGATGGTGACATCGAGCGCGGTGGTCGGCTCATCCGCCACGATCAGGTCCGGCTTGTGCAGCAGGGCGATGGCGATGGCCACGCGCTGGCGCATGCCGCCCGAGAACTGGTGCGGGTAGCTCTTCAGCCGCTCGTCCGGGGCGGGAATCCCCACCTGCCCCAGCGCATCGCGGGAGCGCTGGCGGGCTTCCTCGTGGCTGACCTTCTCATGCGCCTGGACCGTCTCGATCATCTGCGTGTCGATGCGCAGGACCGGGTTCAGGGTCATCATCGGGTCCTGGAAGATCATCGCGATGCGGTTGCCGCGCAGGCTCCGCATCTCCTCCTCGGGCAGGGTCGCCAGGTCGCGGCCCTTGAACAGGATCTGCCCGCCGGCGATCCGCCCCGGCGGATCGACCAGCCCGATGATGGAAAAGCCGGTGACCGTCTTGCCCGACCCGCTCTCGCCGACCAGGCCCATGACCTGCCCGGCGCGGACCGAGAAGGAGACATCGTCCACCGCCTTCACCACGCCGGCGCGGGTGAAGAAATGCGTCTTGAGGTTGCGGACTTCGAGAGTAGGTGCGGTCATTTCTTGAGCCTTGGGTTCAGCACGTCCCGCAGCTGGTCACCCACCAGATTGATCGATACGATGGTCACCAGGAGCGCGATCCCCGGATAGAAGCTGATCCAGTATTTTCCCGAGAGCATGTATTCGTAGCCATTGGCGATCAGCAGCCCGAGCGAGGGCTCGGTGATCGGCACGCCGAGGCCGAGGAAGCTGAGCGTCGCCTCCAGCGCGATCGCCCGGGCGATCTGCATGGTGGCGACGACGATCAGCGGCGGCAGGCAATTCGGCAGCAGGTGGCGGAAGATGATGCGCGAGGTCGGCAGCGCCAGGCACTGCGCCGCCTCGATGTATTCCCGCCGCCGCTCGACCAGCGCCGAGCCGCGCACGGTGCGGGCGTAGTAGGCCCATTCCACCAGCACCAGCGCCAGCACGACGTTGAAGATGCCCTTGCCGAGGAAGGCGAGGATCATCAGCGCCGCGAGGATCGCCGGGAAGGAGAGCTGCAGGTCGACCAGCCGCATGATGGCGCTGTCGGTCCGGCCGCCGGCATAGGCCGCCAGCATGCCGAGCGAGGCGCCGACCACGCAGGCGATCAGCGCCGAGCCGGCGCCCACCATCAGCGAGATCCGCAGCCCGTACATGATGCCCGAGAGCATGTCCCGGCCCTGGTCGTCGGTGCCGAGCCAGTAGGTGAAGCCGGCGCCGCCCACCGTGCCCGGCTCCATCCGCCCATCCATGATGTCGAGCTGGGCGAGGTCGTATGGGTTCTGCGGCGCGATCCAGGGCGCAAAGACGGCGATCAGCACAATGCTGGTGAAGATCGCCAGCCCAAGGACCGCGAGGCGGGATTCGCAGAATTCCGAGACGAACCGTCGGAACGGCGTCTCGACCTTCGGCGCGACCGGCTCCGCCGCGAGTGTCGTGTTGCTCATGACTTGCCCTCAAGCCGGACGCGTGGATCGAGCAGCGAATAGGTCAGATCGACGATCAGGTTGATGGTGATGAACAGCAGCACGATCATCATCAGGTAGGCGACCATCACCGGCCGATCGAGCACGTTGATGCTGTCGATGATGAGCTTGCCCATGCCCGGCCAGGCGAAGACGGTTTCGGTCACCACCGAGAACGCGATGGTGCCGCCGAACTCCAGCCCGACCACCGTCACCACCGGGATCAGGATGTTCTTGAACACATGCACGAAGGTGACGCGGGACGGGCTGAGGCCCTTGGCGCGGGCGAATTTCACGTAGTCCATCAGCATCGTCTCCCGCACGCCCGCGCGGGTCAGGCGGATGACCAGGCTGATCTTGAACAGCGCGAGGTTGAGCGCCGGCATCGCCATATGCGCCAGCCCGTCCAGGGTCAGGAAGCTCCAGCGGGTGCCGAGGATGGTCGACGGTTTCGCCCCGCCCGGTGCTGGGCAGCCAGCCGAGCTGCACCGCGAACACCATGATCAGCATCAGCCCGACCCAGAAGGTCGGCAGCGAGAAGCCGAGGATGCTGGTCGCCATGATCCCCTTGCTGACCGGCGAGTTCGGCCGCAGCCCGGCATAGAGGCCGAGCGGCAGGCCGATCACCAGCGCCAGTACCGTGGCGCCGACCGCCAGTTCCAGCGTCGCCGGCATGCGCTGCAGGATCAGCGTCAGCGCCGGCTCGTTGAACACGAAGGACCGGCCGAGGTCGCCCTGCAGCGCATTGCCGAGGAAGACGAGGTACTGCCGCCAGAGTGGCAGATCCAGGCCGAGCGCCTGGATCGCCCGCTCACGCTCGATCTGGTCCGCCTCCGGGCTGATCAGGATCTCGATCGGGTCGCCGATGGCGAACACGCCGAGAAAGACCAGCAGGGACATCACCAGCACGACCCCCGCTGCCTGCAACAGGCGGCGCAGCAGGAAGACGGTCATTTCGCGGCGGCAGCCGGGCGCACGTCCTGCGCACGGGTCAGCTCATCCGCGCGCGGAGTATGCGTGAGGGTGCTGCGCATCGCCCAGGTGTTCTTCTGGATATGGATCGGCAGGATGGCGACATCGTCGAACGCCACCTTGGTCGCCTGCTGCAGCAGCGCCTCCCGCTTCGCGTCGTCCAGCTCCTGCATGGCCTGGTCCAGCAGCCGGTCCAGTTCGGGGTTGGAGTACTTGCCGCGGTTGGAGGCGCCGTAGCCCTTCTCGCGGTCGTAGGTGGCGGTCAGGTTCCGCAGCGGGTTGGACGCCTCGCCGGAGGAGGTGCCCCAGCCGACCAGGAAGGTAGAGAACTCCTGCTTCCCGGCGCGGCCGATGTAGGTGCTCCAGGGCAGCGCGTCGATCGAGGTCCGCACGCCGGCGCGGGTCCACATCTGGCCGACCGCCTGGATGATGCGGCTGTCGTTCAGGTAGCGGTCGTTCGGGCCGTGCAGGGTCACCCGGAAGCCGTTCGGGAAGCCGGCCTCGGCCAGCAGCTTCTTCGCCGCGGCCGTGTCGGCGGCCGGCGGGGTGATCTCGGGCGCATAGCCGAAGCGGCCCTCCGCCAGGAACTGCCCGGCCGGGATGGCGGCGCCTTCCATGATGCGGCTGGTGATGGCCTCGCGGTCGATCGCGATGGAAAGCGCCCGGCGCACCCGCTGGTCCTTCAGCGGGTTGCGCTCGATCGGCTTGCCGTCGTTGTCGGTGACGAAGGGCGAGGCGCCCTCGCGGCTGTGGTCGAAGCCGAGGAAGATAAGCCGCAGGCCGGTGATCTCGGACAGTCGCGATCTTCGGGTCACGCCGCAGCCGGGCGAGGTCGCTGGTCGGCACCTGGTCGATGAAGTCCACGTCGCCGGCCAGCAGCGCCGCGGTGCGCGACGCCTCGCTGATGATCATCCGGTAGGTGACGCGTTCCCAGTGCGGCTTCTCGCCCAAATAATCCTCGTTCCGCTCGAACTCGATCCGGTCGCCGTTGCGGTGGCTGACCATGCGGAAGGGGCCGGTGCCGATCGCCATCGGGCCGGCGTTGAAGCCCTCGGTGGTCGCTTCCGCGTGGTCTTGCTGTCGAGGATCATCACCTGGGCGAGTCGGTCGGCATCAGCGGATAGGGCGTCGCGGTGTGCAGCGGAGGGTGTGGCGTCGATGATCTCGACCTTGGTGATCGGCCGCGTATAGATGGCGTAGGAGGAGGGCAGTTCGGCACGTTCGGCACCCGGTCGAAGGTGAAGGCCACGTCCTCGGCGGTGAAGTCGGAGCCGTTGTGGAACTTCACGCCGGGCCGCAGCTTGAACTCCCAGGTCGTGGCATCCACCGCGCGCCAGCTCTCGGCAAGGTTCGGGATGACCCGGGCATTGCCGTCGGTCATCGTCAGCCCGCCGAAGATCATGTGGGCGACCGCGGTGTTGGGCGAGAGCTGGTGGTAGTGCGGGTCGATCGAGGTGACCGGCGCGCCGACCGCCATGGTCAGCGACTGGGCCTGGACCCCCTGGCTGCCGGCCCCAAGCGCGAAGGCCCCGGTGGCGAGAGCAACAGCAAAAGATGCGGCCGAACCGGCCGCGCGACGATTAAACACCATTGTATCCCTCGGAAGCCCCAGTTGGGGCATTCCTAGCATCCCACCCGGCCCGCCGCCAGCGCCGGGCATCCCCCAGCGGGGCCGGCGCTACTCCTCGGTGGCCGGCGCCACCGGCAGGATGGAGGTTTCCTTGACCGTGGCGATCGCCAGCAGCGTCTCGACCCGCTGCACGCCCGATTGCGCGCGCAACTCGTCGTTCAGGAAAGCGTCCAGCGCCGGCAGGTCGGCCAGGCGCACCTTCAGCAGATAGGTCCAGTCGCCGGTGATGGCATGGCATTCGAGCACCGCGTCCTGCCCGCGCAGCGCCTTGCGGAAGGCGGCCTCGTCGCGGCCGGGCGCCACGGTCACCAGGATGTGCACCAGCAGCGGGCAGCCCACCGCCACCGGGTCGAGGTCGGCACGCCAGCCGCGGATGACGCCCCGCTCCTCCAGGCGCTTCACCCGCTCCGCGGTGGCGGAGACCGAAAGCCCCGCCACCTTCGCCAGTTCAGCCAGGCCCGCGCTGCCATCCAGTTGCAGCGCAACGGTTATATTCCGGTCTATCTCGTCCATCGCGCCAGACTAGGCGTCCGCCGCGCCCTTGGAAACGGAGAGAATCAACCCGGCCCGCGCCAAGCCTCGCGTCAGACGTAATGCTCGGCCAGCGGGCGGAAGCCGTTGAAGGCCTGGCTCGCATAGGTCGTCACATAGGCACCCGTCGCCAGCAGCTCGACCCGGTCACCGCAATCCAGCGCCATCGGCAGCCGGTAGTTGGACGTCTCGTACAACGTGTCCGTGCTGTCGCAGGTCGGGCCGGCGATGGTCACCGGGCCGTCCGCCCCGCCGTCATGCGGCGTGCGGAAGGCGTATTTGATGGCCTCGCCCTCGGTCTCCGCCAGTCCGCCGAAACGGCCGATGTCGAGATAGACCCAGCGCACCGGGTCGTCCTTCGCCTTGCGCGAAACCAGCACCACCTCGGCGCTCACCACCCCGGCGTCGCCCACCATGAAGCGGCCCGGCTCGATGACGATTTCCGGCAGCGCGTTGCCGAAATGCTCGGTCATCGCGCCCATGATGGCGGCGCCGAAATCGTCGATCTCCGGCACCTCGGAGCGGTAGCGCACCGGATAGCCGCCGCCGAGGTTCACCATGCGTACCTTCACCCCGGCATCCCGCAGGTCGGTGAACAGCATGGCCACCTTGGCGATCGCCGCCTCATAGGCGGTGGTCTGGGTCTGCTGGCTGCCGACGTGGAAGCTGAGGCCGAAGGGGTCGAGCCCCAGCTCGCCGGCCAGCACCATCAGCTCGCGCGCCATCTCCAGCTCGCAGCCGAACTTCTTCGACAGCGGCCACTCGGCGCCGAGGTTGCCGACCAGGATGCGGCAATAGACCTTCGCGCCCGGCGCGGAACGCGCCAGCTTGCGCAGCTCGGCCTCGCTGTCGAAGGCGAACATGCGCACGCCCGCGGCATAGGCCGAGCGAATGGCGCTCTCCTTCTTCACGGTGTTGCCATAGCTGATCGCGGCGGGGGCGGCGCCGGCGGCGAGGCAGGCGTCCACTTCCTCGAAGCTGGCGGCATCGAAGGAGGACCCGAGGCCCACCAGGCGCTCCAGCACCGGCGCGGCCGGATTGGCCTTTACCGCATAATAGATGCGGGCGAGCGGCAGGGCCGCCATCAGCCGGTGGTAGTTTTCTTCGACCCGGTCGATGTCGAGCACGAGGCAAGGGGTTGCCGGCGCGACATCACGCAGGAAGCGGGAGACCTTGGGGGTCATCGCACCATCCTCCACAAACAGAAGAGGACCGCCCCGACACCGGGCGGCGGCCCCAGATTGACGAAACGGTCGAACGAACCAGCGACCAAATGGACCGTGGAGCCTGCGCCCCACGGGGTTGCCAGAACGCTTGACGTCGTTGCGTAAACCTTGCGCCGCGGTGACCGTCTCAGTTGCGCCTTGATGGAGGGGCGCCGGGTTCCGTGGGCTTGGGGCCAGAGGCACGTGCGTACTGCGTCTGCGGCGGCATATAGGCCCCGCTCCCCCGGCTGAAAAGCGGAAACTGCATTGATGGCGGATTTTTTTCCAGTGGCCGGACGGATCGGCCGGAAACTAAGCCGGGGCGTCGCCCGGGTTCCGGCTGATCCTCGCGCCGCCGGGCGAATCGGCCGGGATTTACCCGGCGCAGCCCCGGCGCCTCAACGCCGCGCCGGGGTCTGCCGCCCGTGGCCGGGCTGGCCCCGGCCGGCCAGAATGCCGGCCGGGGCCCGACGCTAGGTCACCTTCTTGTAGATGGTGAGCCCCAGGACGAAGAAGATCACCGCGATGATGACGGCCAGCCAGAACAGGATCTTGGCGATTTCCATGAAGGCGCCGGCAAGCCCGCCGAAGCCGAGCACCGCCAGCACCAGCGCCACGACCGCAAAAATTATCGCCCATCTCAACATCGTTGCCGCTCCATGAGTGTGAGCAACATCGAACGGGCGAGGGCGCCGTTAGTTCTGCACTGAAACCGCGCCGGCCCGCCGGCCTTCCCGCCCGACCGTCCGGCCGCGGCCATGGCCGTGCCCGGGGCGGTGTTCCCGGCAATACATGATCTTAAATCATGTTCGAATTGCAAATAATTGCAGATTACTTCGACAGTATTTAGAAAAATTCGCTCAGGCAAGATATGACATCGCCGTGATAACAGCGTCCAACCGTTACTCCCCGCCGTAGCGCTTTCAGGCCGAACTTGGCCTGATTGAGGAGCGCTCCGAATGAATGCCATGCACTCGATGAACCACCCCAGTAATTCGATGCAGAATGCGAAGGAAGATTGCGCCGACCGGACCAGGGAGCCGGAGAACGCCCCTGCAAAGAAGCAAGGGCATGATGGCGACCACGGGACCAGCCACGACCATGCCGGCAACGGCTCTGCGGCACCCTATCCGGTGGAGCCCGTGGCATTCGAGCGGATGGTGGTCGGCAACGACGCCGGCGGGATGCTGACCGCCCCGTTGTTGTTCCGGGCCAATCTGGGAACGCTCAACCAGTCCGGGGTTACCGGCTACGCGGAATTCGCCAGTGACGGCGACCGGCTGACTGCGCGGGTCGAGGCCGAGGGGCTTGAGCCTGGCCAGGTTCACATCCAGCATGTTCACGGCCGTGTCGCCGAAGACGGCTCGTCCCTCGACAGCTACTCCCCTACCCCGGGCGCCGACGTCGATGGTGACGGCTTCGTCGAACTGGCCGAGGGCGTGCCATCCTATGGCCCGATCCTGCTGAACCTCACCACGCCGCCCGGCGGCGGGCTCGATGCCTTCCCGACCGCGCCTGACGGACAGATCCACTACGAACAGACCTTCGACCTTTCCGGCCAGGGTGTCCTGCCGGATGGCTTTACCAGCGACAACCTGCTGCCGCTCAACTTCCGCGAGGTGGTCATCCACGGCCTCTCGGTGGACGGCTCCGCCGGCGCCGGCACATCGGGTGAGGTGGACGGCACGGCAGGCTACAAGCTCGTCCTTCCCGTCGCGGCCGGACCGATCGCGGCGGTCGGCGTCCAGATGGTGGCCGGCAAGGGTGACACCACGCTGATCGGCGCGGGCGGCGACGACAGCATTTCCGGCGGCTCGGGCAACGACGAGATCCGCTCCGGCGACGGCGACGACCTGATCTTCAGCGGCAAGGGCGCCGACCTGATCTTCGGTGGCGACGGCGTCGATGTCATCGACGGCGGGTCGGACAACGACACGATCCTGGGCGGTCGCGACAATGACATCATCCGCGGCGGCGACGGCGACGACCTGCTGCACGGGGATGGCGGCCTTGAAACCCAGCAGGGCACGGATCTCAGCGCCGACATCATCAACGGCGGCCTTGGCGATGACATCCTTTGGACGGGTGACGGCCTGAACGTCCTGACCGGCGGATCGGGCAACGACACCTTCACCTTCAAGTTCTCCGCCCCCGTCACCCCACTCGCGGCGGGCACCGGACCGGCCTTCACGGAAATCACCGACTTCCGCGACGGCGACAACCGCCTGGCCTTCGACGTGCCCGGCCTGGGCAAGAACTCGGTGGGCGCAAGCTTCATCGACAACGGGGACGGCACCGCGGGGTCCGCAACGATGAGCTTCTTCAGCGGTGCGGCGGCCGACGCCCGGGGCGAAAGCGTGGTGGTCATCACCGACCAGGCCTTCACCTCCGGCGCGCAGGTGGCGCCGTTGGTCGATGGCGAGCAGGCAGGCGACTTCCTGATCTACTTCAACAGCACGGTCGGCGTCGCCAGCCTGCTCCATGTCTCGGCACCGGACACCGCGGCCTCGATCGCCCGGTTCACCGACATCGAGTCGCTCGAGGACCTGCAGAACACTGCCTTTACGGCGAACGACTTCGTCTTCGTCTGACGCGGGGAACGGCCCGCGTCCGGCCTTCCGGCCGGACGCGGGCCTGGCCTCGGCGAACCAAGGGCCGTGACAATGGCCGGTCGGGCGGTTGCGGCGGCCAGCTTCAGCGCATCATCCGGGCCGGCGGGGGTTTCCGCCCGACCGGACATTCCCCGGCGGCCGGCCGATCTGCGAGGTCCGGAGTTCAATCCCCGGACGCCGCGGACAGGATGCTAGCGGATCAACCCGCCGGTCGGGCTGGACGGGTCCGCCGCGTATTGCCGCGGCATCCGTCCGGCCAGGAAGGAAAGCCGCCCCGCCACCACCGCCGCCTGCATCGCCCGCGCCATCGTCACCGGGTCCCGGGCGTGGGCAATGGCGCTGTTCATCAGCACCGCGTCGCAGCCCAGTTCCATGGCAATGGCGGCATCGGAGGCGGTGCCCACGCCGGCATCGACCAGCACCGGCACCTTGGCGTTCTCGATGATGGCCCGGATCATCACCGGGTTCTGGATGCCGAGGCCCGAGCCGATCGGCGCTCCCAGCGGCATCACCGCGACCGCGCCCATCTCCTCCAGCCGCTTGGCGGCGATCGGGTCGTCGCTGCAATAGACCATGACCTGGAAGCCGTCCTTCAGCAGCACCTCCAGCGCCTCGAAGGTCGCCCGCATGTCGGGGTAGAGGAAGGGCGGCGGGCCCAGCACCTCCAGCTTCACCAGGTTCCAGCCGCCGGCCTCGCGGGCCAGCCGCAGGGTGCGGACGGCATCCTGGGCGGTGAAGCAGCCGGCGGTATTGGGCAGGTAGGTGTAGCGCTTGGGGTCGACGTAGTCCTGCAGCATCGGCGCGCCGGGGTCGCCGAGGTTCACCCGCCGCACCGCGACGGTGACGATCTCGGCCCCGGATGCGTCGATGGCGCGGCCGGTCTCCTCCAGGTCCTTGTAGCGGCCGGTGCCGACGATCAGCCGCGAGCGGAACCGCAGGCCGGCGACCTCCCAGGTGTCGTCAGGGGCAAGCGTGGCCGTCGGTGTTCCATCCATGGTCAGCCTCCGCCGATGAAATGCACGATCTCCAACTGGTCACCGGCCGCCAGCGGCGTGGTGGCATAGGTGGAGCGGGGGACGATTTCGAGGTTGCGCTCGACCGCGACCTTGCGGATGTCGAGCCCGATCCGCGCCAGCAGGTCGGCCACGGTGGCCGGCGCCGGGATCTCCCGCGCCTCGCCGTTCACGGAAATAGGGATTGTCTCCTCCATGGCAGGGAATGTGGCGAAGCCCGGGGCCTGCGGCAAGGCGGCGGCCATGCGCTTGCGGCAGGGCTGGGGGCATCCCGGTGGCGGCCGAGCCGTGGCACCCAGGGTGCTCCTTGCGGCGCGAAACCCCTCCGTGCTAGCGGAACCGGCTTCGCGAGAACCGGAAACCCCGCCCATGTCGCCCCCGCTGGTCGTCGTGCTCAATGGCCCGAACCTCAACATGCTCGGCGTCCGGGAGCCGGAGAAGTATGGCCACTCCACCCTCGATGACGTCGAGGCGCTGTGTGCCGAGGTGGCCGAGGGGCTGGGGCTGGCGATCGACTTCCGCCAGACCAATGGCGAGGGCGAATTGATCACCTGGGTACAGGAATGCCGCGGCCGCGCCGCCGGCATCATCATCAACCCCGCCGGCTACACCACCACCTCCATCGGGTTGATGGATGCACTGCTGGCGGTGCAGCTTCCGGTCATCGAGGTGCACATCACCAACATCCACCGCCGCGAGGAATTCCGGCACCACAGCTTCGTCTCGAAGGCGGCCACCGGCGTCATCGCCGGGCTCGGCGTGCAGGGCTATGCCCTGGCGCTGCAGGCCATGGCCGAGATGGTCGGCGACATCGACCCGGACGAGGCCGAATGACCGGGCCGGCCACCGAGCGAGGCGACGAGGGTTCCATCGGGGTGCCCCCCGACGGAGTACCCCCCAACGGAGTACCAATGAGCAACGGCATCACCTTCGACCCGGCGGCGATCCGCGCCCTGGCGCAGATCCTGAAGGACACCGACCTCACCGAGATCGAGCTGGTCGAGAAGGACAGCCGCATCCGCGTGGCCCGCACCCCGGCGGCGGCCCAGCCGATGGCTTGGCCGACGCAGATGGTCCAGCCCGCCGGCAGCCCCGCCCCGGCCGCCATCGTGCCGGTGGTGCCGGCGGCGGAGCTGCCGCTCGACGCCAAGCACCCGGGGCTGGTTGCCTCGCCCATGGTCGGCGTCGCCTACCTCTCGCCGGAGCCGGGCCAGCCGCCCTTCGTCACGGTCGGGTCCAAGGTGGCGCAGGGCCAGACCCTGCTGCTGATCGAGGCGATGAAGACCTTCAACCAGATCCGCGCGCCCCGCGCCGGCACCGTCACCCGCATCCTGATCGAGCCCGGCACCCCCGTCGAATACGGCGAGCCGTTGCTGATCATCGAATGACGGCGGCCAGGGCATGATGTTCGGCAAGGTCCTGATCGCCAACCGCGGCGAGATCGCGCTGCGAATCCACCGTGCCTGCCAGGAAATGGGCATCCGCACCGTCGCCGTGCACTCCACCGCCGATGCCTCGGCCATGCATGTCCGGCTGGCGGACGAAAGCGTCTGCATCGGCCCGCCGGCGGCGCGCGACAGCTACCTGAACATCGCCGCCATCCTCTCGGCCGCCGCAATCACCGGCGCCGACGCGATGCATCCGGGCTACGGCTTCCTGTCGGAAAACGCCGATTTCGCCGAGATGGTGGAAGCCCATGGCCTCGCCTTCATCGGCCCGACGCCGGCGCATATCCGCATGATGGGCGACAAGATCGCCGCCAAGGACGCCATGCGCCGGCTCGGCGTGCCGCTGGTGCCGGGCTGCCTCGGCGCGCTCAACTCGGTCGAGGAAGCCCGGCAGGTGGCGGCGGAGGTGAAGTATCCCGTGCTGATCAAGGCCGCCGCGGGCGGCGGCGGCCGCGGCATGAAGGTCGCCCGCTCGGAGGACGAGCTTGAGGAAGCCTGGCGCGTCGCCCGCACCGAGGCCAAGGCCGCCTTCGGCAACGACGAGCGTCTACCTGGAGAAATACCTCGACCGCCCCCGCCACATCGAATTGCAGGTACTGGCTGACACTCATGGCAACGTGGTGCATTTCGGCGAGCGGGACTGCTCGCTGCAGCGCCGCCACCAGAAGCTGGTCGAGGAAGCCGGCTCCCCGGTGCTGAGCGCGGCGGAGCGCGATGCGCTCGGCGCCCAGGTCACCGAGGCGCTGCGCGAGCCTCGGCTACCGCAATGCCGGCACGCTGGAGTTCCTGTGGCAGGACGGCACACTTCGCCTTCATCGAGATGAACACCCGCCTGCAGGTCGAGCACCCGGTGACCGAGATGGTCTGCGGCATCGACCTGGTGAAGGAACAGCTCCGCGTCGCCGCCGGCGAGGCGCTGGGCTACGACCAGTCCGAGATCCGCTTCCACGGCCATGCCATCGAATGCCGCATCACCGCCGAGCACCCGGAGACCTTCACCCCCTCCCCCGGCCGGGTGCACACCTACCACGCGCCGGGCGGCCTCGGCGTCCGCGTCGACAGCGCGCTCTACTCCGGCTACTCGGTGCCGCCGCACTACGACAGCCTGGTCGCCAAGCTGGTGGTGCATGGGGTGACGCGGGCGGAGGCCATCGCCCGGCTGCGGCGCTCGCTCGCCGAGATGGTGGTGGACGGCATCGACACCACCCTGCCGCTGCACCGGGCCATCGTCGAGGACCCGGAATTCCAGGCCGGGGACTACACCATCCACTGGCTGGAACGCTTCGTGGCCCGACGGCTCGCGGCAGCCTGACCGGCGGCGGCGGGCTTTCCGGTGGCGGGAGCGGCTCCCCATGGCTATGCTTTCCGGCATGACCGGCCGCTCCCAGGAGTTGCTCTCGCGCATGGGTGCCCCGGCGAGCGGCGCCCCGGACCCCCGCGCGTGAGCCGCCGGCACATCGACATCACCCCGGAATTGATGCTGCGGGCCTATCGCGCCGGGCTATTCCCCATGGCCGAGAGCCGTGGCGGCGACCGGCTGTACTGGCTGGACCCCGAGCGCCGCGGCATCATCCCGCTGGACGAGGGCTTCCACCTGCCGAAGCGCCTGATGCGGACCACCCTCTCCGGCCCCTACCGGGTGACCGCGAACGCCGATTTCCCCGGCGTCATCGCCGGTTGCGCCGCCGCCGCCCCGGGCCGGGAGGACACCTGGATCAACCCCGAGATCGAGTACCTGTTCGTCGCCCTGCACCGCCAGGGCCACGCCCATTCGGTCGAGGTCTGGGAGGGCGAGCGGCTGGTCGGCGGGCTCTATGGCGTGGTGATCGGCGCCGCCTTCTTCGGCGAGAGCATGTTCAGCCGGGCCCGCGATGCCTCCAAGGTGGCGCTGGTGCATCTGGTGGCGCGGCTGCGGCTGGGCGGCTTCACCCTGCTCGACAGCCAGTTCCTGACCGAGCACCTGGCCCGCTTCGGCGCCCACGAGCTGCCCCGCGCCGACTACAAGCGGCGGCTGGCGGCGGCGGTCGTCACCCCGGCCGACTGGCTCATCGCCCCGGATGCGGCGGTGCTGGATGCCGAGATCCGCGCCCTCCGCCCCGCCGGCTCCGACGGCACCGCGTGAGCGAGGCGGATGCGGGCCCGCCGCCGCGGCTGAAGCGCGTCCAGGGCGGCATCGCCACCGCGGACGTGCTGGTCTCGGCCCATGGCGGCGGCAATGCCGAGCTGTTCCCGCGCATCCTGGCGCTGCATGTCCCGCCCGGCGCGGTGATCGCCGATGTCACCTATGGCCAGGGGGTGTTCTGGCAGCAGGTGCCGCCCGGCCGCTACACCCTGCTGCCGAGCGACATCGCCACCGGCACCGACTGCCGCGCCCTGCCCTATGCCGATGCCTCCGTCTGCGCCCTGGTGCTGGACCCGCCCTACATGGAAGGGCTGCTGCGGCCCAAGGCGGCGACGCGCGGCGGGCTCGGCAGCCATGCCGGGCTGCGGATCTACTACGCGGCGGGCGGCGAGGGCGCGGACCCCGGCCAGGTCGGCACCGTCGCCGCCGGCGGGCGCTGGCACCAGGCGGTGCTCGACCTCTACCTCGGCGCGGCGGCCGAGGCGCGGCGGGTGCTGCGGGACCACGGCATCCTCATCGTCAAGTGCCAGGACGAGGTCAGCGCCAACCGCCAGGAGCTGACCCATGTGCAGCTCGTCACCGGCCTCGCCGAACTGGGCTTCTACGCGCGGGACCTGTTCGTGCTGGTGCGGCCCGGCCGGCCGGGGGTGGCGCGGCTGCTGCGGCAGGTCCATGCCCGCAAGAACCACAGCTACTTCCTGGTGTTCCAGAAGGTTCCGGCCGGCCAGCAGGTCAGCCGCTACCGCACCCGGGACCTGCCGCCGCATCCGGGCTTGGCGGCGGCGCCGTAAGGGCGCAAAAGCCCGCCTCGCCGTTTCCGGAGCGCCCGATGTCCGACCGCCTCTCCCTTCCCAAGGACCGCATCCGAGTCCTGCTGCTGGAAGGCATCTCCGACAGCGCGGTCGAGCTGATGGGCCTGGCCGGCTATGCCAACATCACCCGGCTGCCCAAGGCACTCGACGGCCCGGCGCTGGCCGAGGCGATGGCCGGCGTCCACATCCTCGGCATCCGCTCGCGCACCCAGGTCACTGCCGAGGCCCTGGCGGCGGCGGACCGGCTGATCACCATCGGGTGCTTCTGCATCGGCACCAACCAGGTGGACCTGGAAACCACCCGGCTGCGCGGCATCCCGGTGTTCAACGCCCCCTTCAGCAACACCCGCAGCGTGGCCGAGCTGGTGATGGGCGAGGTGGTGATGCTGCTGCGCGGCATCCCGGACCGCTCGCGCTCGGCCCATCGCGGCGGCTGGAACAAATCCGCCGAGGGCAGCTACGAGGTGCGCGGCAGGACCCTCGGCATCGTCGGCTATGGCAACATCGGCAGCCAGCTCTCGGTGCTGGCGGAAGCCTTCGGCATGCGGGTGATCTATTTCGACCACACCACCAAGCTGCCGCACGGCAACGCCCGGCCCTGCGCCACCCTGGGCGAGCTGCTGGGCGAGGCGGACATCGTCACCCTGCACGTGCCGGAGACGCCCGACACCCTCGGGCTGATCGGCCCGGCCGAGATCGCCGCCATGAAGCCCGGCGCCATCCTCATCAACAACGCCCGCGGCACCCTGGTCGACCTCGATGCGGCGGCGGCGGCGCTGCGCACGGGCCATCTGCTCGGCGTCGCGGCGGACGTCTTCCCGGAGGAGCCGGCGCGCAACGGCGACGCCTTCGTCACCCCCCTGCAGGGCCTGCCCAACGTCATCCTGACCCCGCATATCGGCGGCAGCACGGCCGAGGCGCAGTCCCGCATCGGCCAGGAGGTGGCCCGCAAGCTGATCGAATTCAGCGATACCGGCGCCACGATGGGCGCGGTGAACTTCCCCCAGGTGCAGCTTCCCGCCCGGGCCAGCGGCGCCCGCTGGATCCATGTCCACCGGGACGCGCCCGGCGTGCTGTCCCGCATCAACGAGGCCTTCGGCCGGCGCGGCCTCAACATCACCGCGCAGTACTACCAGACCCATGCCGACCTCGGGTATGTGGTGGTCGAGAGCGTCGAGGCGCGGGACGCGGCGGAAGCCATCCTCGGCGAGTTGCGCGCGCTGCCCGGCACGGTGCGGGCGCGGCTGATCTACGAACGGGAATAGCCTGGCGGCATTGCCCGCCCGTATCGCTTGATCGAACGCACGGCGCGCCGCCGGCCTCTGCCGTATAACGAACCAAGAACTCCCGGGAATCACCGCCCGGCACACAGGAGAAGACCACATGCAGGCCCGTGACCTGATGTCCAGCAACCTTGCGGTCGTCGCGCCCGAAACGCCGGTCGAAGCCATTGTCGAGCTGCTGGCCTCGCGCGGCATCTCGGCGGTGCCGGTGATCGATGCGGAGGGCAAGGCCGTCGGGCTCGTCACCGAGGGCGACCTGATCCGCCGCCTCGCCGAGGCCCCGCGCGGCCCGCTCGGCTGGTTCCTCGACATGTTTCGCGACCCGCGGCCGCTGATCGCCCGCTTCGCCAAGTCGCATGGCAAGACGGCACAGGACGTGATGTCCCCCGGGCTGATCTCGGTGGCCGAGGACGACACCGCCGAGCACATCGCCCAGTTGATGGAAAAGCACAACATCCGCCGCGTGCTGGTGCTGCAGGACGGCCGGCTGGTCGGGCTGGTCAGCCGGGCAGACCTGCTGCGGGCGGTGCTGCAACCGAAGCAAGCCGAGCCGGCGGTGGCCGGGCAGCAGGACGACCGCACCATCCTGCGCGGCGTCATCGCCGCCATGCGCGAGCAGCCCTGGACCGACACCTTCTGGGTCTACCCTCAGGTCGAAGGCGGCGTCGTCACCCTCTATGGCTATGCGCGGTCCGATGCGCTCAGGAAGGGGCTGACCCTGCTGGCCCAGGACGTGCCCGGGGTGCAGCGGGTCGAGGACCGCATGGACCCGATGCCGCTGCTGCTGCGCGCCACGCTGTAGCAACGGTGCCACACCGCCCCGGGCCGACCCGGGGCGGCAGCCTGGCTAGAGCGCATTCCGTTCGGCATGGCTCACGGAATGCGCTCTAGCCTGTTGTTCAGGCGAGCAAATTACCCCTGCCGGATGATGCCACCCGTTCGGGGCTTGCTCTAGGGCCGCGCCGGCTTCGGCAGCAGCATCACCTGCGCCACCGCCAGCAGCCCCGGCGCACCGATCGCCAGCACCAGCCGCACCGTATCCGGCACCCCGTGGTAGAAGGCGGCAACCAGCCCCGCGCCGCCGAGCAGCAGCCGCGTCACCCGGCCCATCGGCGCCAGCAGGAAGCCGGCGTAGCTGGCGCAGATGGCGGTCAGCGCGCCGAGCTGGATCCCCGTCGCCAGCATGATCTGCCAGACCGGGCCGCGCATCATGATCGCCGGGTCGTACAGCAGCGCGAAGCCCACGGTGAAGCCGGCGATGCCGAACCGCACCGCATGCAGGCTGGAGACCAGCGGGGAGGCCTTGGCGATGGCCGCCGCCGCGAAGGCCGCCGCCGCGACCGGTGGCGAGGCATCCGCCAGCACCGCGAAGTAGAAAATGAACAGATGCGCCGGCAGCAACAGGTCCTGCTGCGAGAACCCCAGTGTCTGGCTGCCCAGCTCCAGGATCTGCGGCACCCCGATGGCGGCGGCGATGATGTAGCTCGGCGTGGTCGGGATGCCCATGCCGAGCCCCAGCACGGTCAGCGCCAGCAACACCAGCAGCAGGGCGAAATTGCCCCCCGCCGCATCCTTGATGATGCCGCCGAGCGCCACCACCAGCCCGGTCGCGGTCAGCGCCGAGACCACGATGCCGGCACCCGCGATGGTCACCGCCAGCGGCGCCATGGTGTGCCCGGCCCGCGCCAGGCTCTCCAGCACGTCCCGCCAGCCCATCCGGCTGCGGCGGCGCAGCGCGGCGATGCCGACCATGGCAAGCGTTGCGCAGAAGGCGGAGAAATTGCCGCTCCAGCGCTCCATCATCAGCCAGACCAGCACGGCGATGGGGATCACCAGATGCGCGTCCTGCGCCACCTCCCGCCAGGCCGGGATGTCGCGCAGCGGCATCGGTGCCATGCCGGCCCGTTTCGCCTCGAAATGCACCGCGGCCAGGATGGCGAAGTAGTACAGCACCGCGCCGATGGTCGCGGCGATGATGATCTCGCCGTAGGGGATGCCGCTGATCTCCGCCATCACGAAGGCCGCGGCGCCCATCACCGGCGGCATCAGCGCGCCGCCGACGCTCGATGCCGTCTCGATCCCGGCGGCCACCTGCGGCCTGTAGCCGATGCGCTTCATCATCGGGATGGTCATGGCGCCGGTGGTGATGACGTTGGAGACGCTGCTGCCGCTCATCGTCCCGAACAGGCCGGAGGTCACCACCGCCACCTTGGCCGGCCCGCCGGTGTAGCGCCCGGCCGAGGCGGCGCCGAGGTTGGTGAACAGTCGCCCCGTGCCGCTGCCCTGCATGAAGGAGCCGAACACGATGAAGACCGCGATGATGGAGGCGACGATGCCGGTCAGCGGCCCATAGACCCCGCCCGCCGTCGGCACCAGCCAGGACGCTTCCAGGATCTCCGCCGCGCCAAAGGGCCGGCTGTTCAGCACGCCGGGGATGTAGTGGCCGAAGGCCATGTAGGCCAGCGCCGCGATGACCATCCAGGCCAGCCCCACCTCGACCGCCCGGCGCGTGGCTTCCAGCAGGGTGACGATCGCCAGCACCGCCAGCACCATCATCTCCGGCTCGAAGGGGTCGACGTATTCCATCCGGTCCGAGACCTCGCCCCAGTGCCACATCACCCAGGCATGCGGCGCGGCGGCGGCCAGCGCCCATAGCCAGTCCGGCAGGCTGGGCCGGCGCAGCGGCGAGCGCGCGAAGGCCGGGTAGAGCAGGAACAGCGGCGGCACGAAGACCAGCAGGTGGAAGGCCCGCATGGTGATGGGCTCGGGGAAGCCGAAGCCGCCGAAATACAGATGGATTGCCGCGGCGGTCGCGAGCCACAGGGTGACGAGCATTCGCAGGGGTCCGGCCAGATCGCGCATCATCGCTCCAGGATTACGAAGGGCGTGGCCGTGCTGTTCTTGGTCTTGCGCCGCTGGCGTGCGGCGGGGCGGCGTACCGCCCCGCCCGAAGTCAGGCCGCCCAGGTCAGGCCGCCCAGGTCAGCCCGGCAGCGCGCCGGCCTCGCGGAACGCCCTGGTGGCGCCGGGGTGCATCGGCACGCCGGTGTATTTCGCGGAAACCTCGGGCTTCCAGGCCCCCATGCTCGGGTGGATCGAGACCAGCCGCTGGCCCTTGTTGCGGATCAGCGTGCGGGTGATCTTGTAGGCCACGTCTTCCGGCACGCTTTCATGCACCATGATGACGCTGTCCATCATGGTCACCGGCACGTCGCCCGACTGCAGGTCCGGGTAGGTGTTCGCCGGGATGATGCCCTCGGCGTAGGAATACTCGTCGATCAGGTGCTTGCGCACATCGGCGGGGAATTCCACCAGCACGCCGCCGCGGCGGCCCTGGGCGATCTCGGCGAACAGCGCCGCCGGCCGGGCCAGCGCCGCGTAGACGTAATCCAGCCTGGCCGTCCGAATAGGCCGCGCCGATGTCGGCATAGCTGCCGGACAGGTAGCGCCCGCCCTCATCCCGGATCTTGTCCGGGCTGGAGCCGAGGAATTTCAGGATCCGCTGCAGGGTCATCTCGTCGGTCGAGGAACGCTGCGGGCAGGCGATCCGCACGCCCTTCTTCGTCAGGATGGCGCGCATGTCCTCCGCCGGGACATCCTTGCTGCGGAGGAAGTGGTGCTCGGTCGGCGAATAGCCGGTGCCCAGGCTGCGCAGCTTCTCGTGCTTCTCCCGGTAGGGCTCGGTGCCGGCGCGGGCCGAGGCGGCGAAGGTGTCGATGCCCCAGCCCATCTGCGACTGCCCGCGGTTCACCCGGGTGGAATTCGCCAGCCCCCCGCCCGGCACGACCCGCACCTGCAGATCGGGGTTCTCGTCGCGGATCAGCGCGGAGAGCCCGGCCGCCATGGTGTACCAGCCGCCGCCGAGCGAGCCGGCGACCCATTCGATGGTCTGCTGCGCATGGCCGGTGCGGATGAACGGCAATGCAAGGGCGCCACCCGCGAGGGCGCGTCGGGTCCAGGTCAGGCTCATCATCGATCTCCCGGTGGAAGCGGACCGGGATGATGAAGGCCCGTGGCCGTCACCGCAACGCCGTTACGCCGGCCGGTCGCCCGCCAGCGTCACCCGGTGCATCACCCGGCGGTGGCCGTGGTAGTCGTTGATCGGGTTGTGCAGGGCGCAGCGGTTGTCCCACAGCGCCATGGAGCCAGGCCCCCAGGTGAAGCGGCAGGTGAATTCCGGCCGGGTCTGATGCTCGAACAGGAATTGCAGCAGCGGCGCGCTTTCCGCCTCGGTCATCCCGACGAAGCGGCTGGTGTGGCCGCTGTTCACATACAGTGCGCGGCGGCCGGTCTCGGGGTGGGTGCGGACCACCGGGTGCTCGGCCTCGTAGACCGGCCGCGCATCGGTGCGGGCGGTGTCCTTCAGCCGATCCTCGCGGGTCTTGGTGACATCGGCCTTGGCGCTGCTGTTCACCGCCTTGAGCGGGTCGAGCAGCCGGCGCATCCCCGGCGACAGCGCCTCGTAGGCGGCGGTGCCGCTGGCGAACAGCGTGTCCCCGCCGTAGGGCGGCACTTCCCGCGCGATCAGCATCGTCGCCATCGGCGGCTGTTCGAGATAGGCCGTGTCGGTGTGCCACAGCCCGCCGAAGTTCACCGTCTCGTTCTCCAGCTTCACCACCGGGATCACCTCCGGCGCCTCGGGCAGGCCCTTCACGAAGGGGTATTCCACCACCTCCCCGAAGCGGCGGGCGAAGGCGGCCAGGGCGGGCGCCGGCAGGGCGTGCTGGTCGCGGAAGAAGATCACCCCGTGCTCCAGCCAGATGCCGCGCAGTCGGGCGATGGTGCTGTCCGGCAGGTCGGGGGTCAGGGTGACGCCGAGCACCTCGGCGCCGATCGCCCCCGAAAGGCGGCGCACCACCAGCGGGTCCGCATTGCCGTCCATGGTCGTTTTCTCCGGTCATTTCCTCGTGCCGCAAGCTACCGTCAGGCCACCCCGCCGGCAACGGCCGCCGCGCTCAGGCGCCCCGCCCGGACACCTGGGCCTGGAGCAGCGCCAGCAGCCCCTCCAGCAATTGCGTCGGCGAGGGCGGGCAGCCGGGGATCAGCAGGTCCACCTGCATCGCCGCGCCGATGCCGCCCTCCACCGCCGGGCTGTCGCGGAAGATGCCGCCGTCCAGCGCGCAATCGCCGGCGGCGACGATCCACTTCGGGTCCGGCGTGCAGGCGGCGGTGCGCTCCAGCGCCTCGCGCATATTGCGGGTCAGCGGCCCGGTCACCAGCAGCACATCGGCATGGCGCGGGCTGGCGACGAAGCGCAGGCCGAAGCGCTCCAGGTCGTAGACCACGTTCTGCAGGGCGTTGATCTCCAGCTCGCAGCCGTTGCAGGACCCGGCATCCACCTGGCGGATGGCGAGGCTGCGGCCGAGCCGGGCCTGGGCGGCTTCCTCCAGCCGCTCGACCAGCGCCCGCACCACCTCGTCCGGCACGGCCGGGGCGGGGTCGGTCAGCGGCCTGGCGAACAGCCCGCGGGCGAGACGCGGCCACAGCATCAGGCAGGCTCCCCGAAACCTAGGCAGCGGCGGATCGGCACCGGCGCGGCAAGGCTGATGCTCACAGGTCCACCCCGCTGTAGGAACAGTTGAAGCTCTTGTTGCAGAGCGGGAAGTCGGCGACGATGTTGCCCTCGATCGCGGCTTCCAGCAGCGGCCATTGCAGCCAGGACGGGTCGCGCGGGAAGGCCGCCCGCACCAGCCCCCCGGGATCCAGCGCCACCCAGTGCAGGCACTCCCCGCGGAAGCCCTCGACCAGCCCCAGCCCCTCCCCGGCGCGCGGCGGCACCGGCACGGCCAGCGGGCCGGCCGGCAGCCGGTCCAGCAGCAGGCCGGCCAGCCGCACTGCCTCGTCGATCTCCGCCATGCGGATGCGCACCCGGGCATCGACATCGCCCTGGGTCAGCACCGGCACCGCCGGCTTCAGCCCGGCATAGGGCGCATAGCCCGGCACCGCCCGCGCATCGAAGCCGCGGCCGGAGGCGCGGCCGACCGGGCCGCCCGCGCGCGAAGCGCGCCGGCCAGCCCGGCCCTGACGATGCCGGTGCCGACCACCCGGTCCTGCAGGCTGGCATGGCTGTCGTAGACCGCGGCGATCCGCGGCACCTCGGCCGCGACCGCCGCCAGCGCCGCGCGGATCGCCTCCGCCCCGCCCGGCCGCAGGTCCTCCGCCACCCCGCCGGGCACCACCCGGTCCATCATCAGCCGGTGGCCGAAGGCGGCGGCGGCGGCGCGCAGCACGCCCTCCCGCAATATGCCGCAGCGGGCGTGCGGCCAGGCGAATGAGGCGTCGTTGCAGATGAAGCCCCAGTCGTTCAGGTGGTTGTGCGAGCCGTTCCAGCTCCGCCATCACGCCGCGCAGGGCCAGCGCGCGGGGCGGCGGGGTGACCTCGGCGGCGGCCTCCACGCCCTGGGCGAAGGCCCAGGAATGCGCCACTGTGGAGTCGCCGGACAGCCGGGCGGCAAGCCGAGCGGCGGCCTCCGGCGGCTTGCCGAGCATCAGCCCGATGATGCCCTTGTGCAGGTAGCCCAGCCGCTGCTCCAGCCGCACCACCGTCTCGCCCTGGACATGGAAGCGGAAATGCCCGGGTTCGATGATGCCGGCATGCACCGGGCCGACCGGGATCTGGTGCACCCCCTCGCCCTCGACCGCCAGGAATTCGGGCTGCGGCGGCGCCAGGGCATTGGCCTTCGGCGCGGCCGAGAGCGGGGCGAAGGCCGGCCAGCGCCCGTGGTCCAGCCAGGGCCGCAGGTCCACCGCACCCTCCGCCACCAGCCCCCACAGGTCATGGATGGCGCGCTCGAAGCGTATCGCGCCGGGCCGGGCCGGCGACAGCGCGCGGTAGCGGCCATCCGGCGTCGGGCAGGAGGCGATCACCAGTGCGCCCTCCGGCTCGGCCAGGAAGCAGGCATGCACCATCGCCGGCTCCGCCCACAGCGCCAGCAGCGCGAGGTCGGGCGTTGTGGCCAGCAACCCGGCCAGGCTGGTCCACTGGGTGCGGTCGAGCAGGTGGCGCGGGTGCGGCCGGCAGTCCTGCCGCGGGGCGCCGCGGATGAGGGCCAGCGCGCTCATCCCGGTATCCCCGCCGCATCGGCCAGCAGCGCGGCCAGCGGCCCCGGCAGCGCGATGCCCAGCAGCAGCGCCAGCACCAGATGCACCCAGACCGGCCCCAGGTCGCCCATTCATTCCCCAGCGGCGGGCTGCCGCGCGCATCCGGCGTCGGGTCGCCGAAGCACAGGGATTGCAGGATGTGGATCTTGGCCGCCGCCGCGGTCAGCAGCCCGATGCCGAGCGGCAGCACCAGCCAGGGCGTATTGCCCGGCGACCTCGGTCAGCAGCAGGAATTCGCTGAGACGAACAGCGCGAAGGGCGGCAGCCCGGCGAGCGCCGCGATGCCGAGCGCCAGCCCCCAGCCGAGCGCCGGATGGCGGCCGCCAGCCCGCCGATGTCGGCGATCTTCTGGAACTGCGCTTGAACTGCGCCGCGGCGCCACCCCGAAGAACACCGCGGACTTGCACCAGCGAATGGCCGATCAGGTGCAGCATCCCCGCCAGGTTGGCGACCGCCCCGCCCAGCCCGAAGGCGATGGCGGCGAGGCCCATATGCTCGATGCTGCTCCAGGCGAACAACCGCCGGGCATCCCGCCGCCGCCACAGCGCGAAGGCCGCCAGCAGCAGCGAGGCGAGGCCGAGCGCCGACAAGGTAGCAGCCGGGCGGCACGGCGTCCGGGTTGGCGCCGACGATCGCCTTGGCCCGCAGCACCGCCAGCAGCGCGGCGTTCAGCAGCAGGCCGGACAGCACGGCGGAAATGGCGAGCGGCCCCTCGGCCTCGGCATCCGGCAGCCAGGAATGCAGCGGCACCAGCCCCGCCTTGGTGCCGTAGCCGACCAGCAGGAAGACGAAGGCGAGCGACAGCATGCCCGGGTCGCAGCGCGACCGCCACCGCCCGCAGCACCGCCCAGGACAGCCCGTGTCGCCATGCCCGACAAGGGCTGCGCCGCCAGGTACAGCATGATGGTGCCGAACAGCGCCAGGGCGATGCCGACGCCGCACAGGATGAAGAACTTCCACGCCGCCTCGATCGCCGCCGGCGTGCCATGCACCGCCACCATCAGCACGGTGGCCAGGGTGGCGATCTCGATCGCCACCCACATGACCCCGAGTTGTCGGACAGCAGCGCCAGGAACTGCGCGCCCATGAACACCTGGAAGGCGGCGTGGTAGGCCCGCAGCCGCGGCAGGTCGAAGCGCTCCGCGGCGATGGTGGCGGCGGAGAACACCGCGGTGGTCAGGCCGATCAGGCCGGACAGCGCCACCAGCGGGGGTTCAGCCGCATCCATCCGGGTCCAGCCCTGCTCGCCGGCGGCATGCCCGAACAGGAACAGCGCCAGCACGCAGGACAGCGCCGAGACGCCGATATTGGCCAGCGCCGCCGGCCGTTCCCGCCGCGTGGCCAGCAGCACCAGCGCCGCCCGCCCAGGGCAGGAACACGATGGCCCAGGGCAGCGGCATCAGCGCCGGCATCAGCGCCCCTCCCCGCGCTGCGGCTCGAGCACCGCGATATCCACGCTGTCGAAGCGGTCGCGGATCTGGAACACGAACGATCCCGGCGACCAGCGCCACCATCAGCACCAGCGCCGCGGTGGACAGCTCCACAACCAGCGGCATGCCCGGCCACGCCGACGGCGGCCAGGATCAGGCCGTTCTCCAGGCTCAGCAGCCCGACCACCTGGCTGATGGCGTTGCGCCGGGTGATCATCATCAGCATCCCGAGCAGCACCACGGACAGCGCCAGCGCCAGGTCCTCCCGCGGCGAGCGCCTGCGCCGCCGGCGGTGATCGGCAGCACCACCATGATCGCCAGCCCACCAGCGCGACGCCCGCCATCAGCGACGGCCCCACGCCCATGCGCGGTATCCACCGTGCGGTCCATCGCCGAGCCGGCGCAGCAGCAGCCGAGCGCCAGCGGGATCAGCACCGCCTTGGCCCGAAGGCGACCAGCGCGGTGAGGTAGAGCTGCGGCGCATCCTGGATATAGCCCTGCCAGCCGGCGGCGGCGGCCAGGATGGCGCCCTGCACCGCCAGCGCGTTGATCACCGCCGTCACCCGCCGCTGGTACAGCAGCACGAAGGACAGCAGCAGCATCCCGCCGCCGAGCAGGTGCACCATGTCGTAGGCGGAGCTGGCCGAAGCGACCATCGTGCACGTGCCAGCCTCGTCGGCTGACGAACAGCAGGGCGCGGCCAGCAGCGCCAGCAGCAGCGCCGCGCCGAGGAACTCCGGCACCCGGAACACCCGCATCTTGGCGATGGCGCAATTCGAAGGCCGCCAGCGCCAGGCACAGACCGCCCATCTTCGCCAGCCACGCCGCCAGCCCGACCACCCAGGCCAGCGGCCCCGCCCCGGCCGGCGCCGTCGCCGAAGGGCAAGAACACCGCCGGCGAGCAGCGCCAGCCACAGCGTCAGCTTCAGCGCCGCCTGGTATTCCCACAGCGCCAGGTGCCGGCCGGAGGCTTCCAGGAGCATCGCCTCATGCACCATGGTCAGTTCCAGATGGGTGGATGGGTTGTCCACCGGGATGCGGGCATTCTCCGCCACCGCCACCGCCAGCATGGCGACCCCGGCCAGCGCCAGGGACACCCGCAGCCCCAGCCCGCCGTTGTGGAAGGTGGCGGCGATCAGCTCGAGGTCGGTGGTACCGGCCAAAATCGCGAAGGTCAGGGCACACAGCAGCAGCGCCGGCTCGGCGAAGGCCGAGAAGCTCATCTCCCGCGCCGCGCCCAGCCCGCCGAAGGCGGTGCCGACATCCATCCCCGCCAGGGCCAGCGCCACCCGCGCCAGCGCCAGCAGCCCGACCACCAGCACAAGGTCCGCCACCGGCCACAGCAGCATGCCGCGGGCGAAGCTCGGGACGAAGGCGATGGCGACGATGCAGGCGGCCAGCGCCGGCATAGGGCGCCGCCTCCGAGACCATGGAGGCATTCTCGGCCAGCACCGGCCGCTTGCGCAGCAGCTTCTCCAGGTCCCGCCACGGCTGCAGCGGCGAGGCGCCGCGCCGGCCCATCATCCGCGCCTTCAGCCAGCGGATGACGCCGACCACCAGCGGCGCCGCCGCCAGCACCAGCCCGAGATGCAGCAACTGCGTGAGGATGGCGGCCAGGACCGGCACCTCAACGCGCCTCCTGCCAAGCGAGCAGCGCCAGCAGCCCGACCAGCGTGGCGAAGCTGAGCAGAGGCAGCCGCGAATGGTCAGGTCGCGCAGCCGCTCGGCCCGCCCCGCCACCGCGTCCCGCAGCCGGGCCAGCGGCGCCAGCAGCCAGCGCCCGGACGGGTCGGCGAAGCCGGCCTCATAATGCCCGGCGCGCGGGTCGCCCGGCTCGCGCATCACCACCGTCTCATGCGCCGCCAGCAGCGAGGCACCGAGCATGCGCCGCAGCGGCTGGGCGATGCCGCCGGCGCTCGGCTGGCTCAGCGGGTCGCCGAAGGGCAGGTGCATGGGCGGGTCGATGAAGCCGCAATTCCACACCGGCCCGCGCCGCGTGGCCCCGGCCGAGCGGCGCCGCACCAGGAACCACAGCCCCGCCCCGGCCAGCCCCAGCAGCAGCGCCACCGCCAGCGGCAGATAGGTGGAGTGCCCCTCCCCGGCGCCGACCACAAGGCCACGCACCGGCGCCGCCACCCAGCGGCCCGACCAGCACCTGCACGGCGGGCTCGGCCAGCCGCAGCAGCGGGCCGGGGAACAGCCCGAGCAGCACGGTCAGCCCGGCCGGCACCAGCAGCGCCCAGCGCTCAAAGCGCGTGGCCTCATGCGCCCCGGCGCCGCGCGGGCTGCGCGGCCGGCCGAGGAACACCAGCCCGAACAGCCGCACCATGGCCGCCGCCGCCAGCGCCGCGGCCATGGCGACCAGCGCGGTGGCGGCCGCGGCGGCCACCTGGAAGACGATGTCACCCACCCGCCAGCCCGCCAGCAGGGATTGCAGCAGCAGCCATTCGCTGGCGAAGCCCGACAGCGGCGGCAGCGAGGCGGCGGCGCCCACCCCCACCAGCGCCGCCACGGCGGTGACCGGCATCGCATGGATCAGCCCGCCGAGCCGGTCGATCCGCCGGCTGCCGGCGGCATGCACCACCGCGCCGGCGGCCAGGAACAGCAGGGTCTTGAACACCCCGTGGTTCAGCGCGTGCAGCAGCGCCGCTCCCGCCGCCAGCCCGGCCAGCGGCCCGAGGTCCACCCCGCGGAAGGCCAGGGCCAGTCCGAGCCCGACGGTGACGAAGCCGACGTTCTCGATGGTCGAGCAGGCCAGCAGGGTCTTGATGTCGTCCTCGAGGTTGGCCCGCAGCGCGCCGAACAGCGCCGAGCCGGCGCCGACCGCCAGCAGCGGCAGCCCCCACCAGGCCGGCTGCAACGGTCCGCACAGGTCGAGCACCAGCCGCGCCAGGACGTACAGCGCCACCTTGGTCATGGCGCCCGACATTAGCGCCGAGACATGGCTCGGCGCCGCCGGATGCGCCAGCGGCAGCCATGCGTGCAGCGGCACCAGCCCGGCCTTGGCCCCGGCGCCGACCAGCCCGAGCGCCAGCACCGCCGCCGCCCGCCAGCCCTCGGGCGGCGCCGCCCGCAGCGCATCGAAGCCGAGCCCGCCCGCCGGCCCGGCCAGCAGTCCGAAGGCCGGGATCAGGCAGGCCCCCGCCAGCACGGCGAACATCAGGTACAGCCGGGCGGCGGCACGGTTCTCCGGTCGGCGGTGGTCGGCCGCGACCAGCGCCCAGGAGGCGAGCGACATCACCTCGAAGCCCAGCAGCAGCAGGAACACATCGGCCGCCAGCAGGGCCAGAGCCATGCCGGCGATGAATAGCGGGAAGGGCGCCAGCGTCCGTACCGGCCCGGCCGGCGCCCCCAGCGCGAACAGCGACGAACACGCCCCGCTGATGCCGAGCAGCAGCAGGAACCAGGCCGAAAGCCCATCCAGCACCAGGCTGCCGGCACCCCAGGGCGGGCCGATGGGCAAGGCCAGCGGCGCCTCCGGCAGGCCGAGCAGCAGCCCACCGGCCGCCAGCGCCGCAAACCCGGCCGAGACGGCGAGGCACCCGCCATGCACCAGCACCCCCGCCCGCGGGTCCCGGCCCAGCGGCACCGCCACGGCCGCCAGCAGTACCAGCAGCAGGATGCCGAGGGCGCAGGCCGTCAGCACGGGGGGCGGGGTTCGGTTTGCACGGCGATCAGTCTAGCGCCCGCCGGGCGCCGGCGCGAAGGGGCCGCCACCTTCCGCAGGCAGCAAAACGCCCGACCGGCGCCGCCGTGTGAAATGCCCGTCGGGGCAAGTCGGGCGATTGATTCGCCGGGGCAGGACTGCCATGAACCGCCTCGCGCCACCGGACGGCGTGGCTGCCCTGGCCGAGGCCGCGACCGGCACCCCGCCCGGCGGCCGCCGAAGCCCAGCGCCTGCGGAGGAAATGCCCGAACATGGGTCCGTTGCTCGCCTTCAGCCGTGCCGTGGACCGGCTGAACACCGCCGTCGCCAAGCTGGCGACCTGCGCTGTGCTGCTGGCCGCCGTCATCAGTGCCGGCAACGCGCTGGTGCGCTACAGCATCTCCTACAGCTCGAACGCCTGGCTGGAGGTGCAGTGGTACCTGTTCGGCGCGATCTTCATGCTCGGCACCTCCTACACGCTGTTGCGCAACGAGCATGTGCGGGTGGACCTGCTCTACAGCAACGTCTCGGAGCGCACCCGGCTGTGGATCGATGTCTTCGGCTTCATCTGCTTCCTGCTGCCGGCGATCTCCATGCTGGCCTGGATGACCTACCCGATGTTCGTCGAGAGCCTGGTCCGCCAGGAAGGCAGCCCGAACGCCGGCGGCCTGCTGCGCTGGCCGGTCAAGATCCTGCTGCCGATCGGCTTCGGGCTGCTGACGCTGCAGGGGCTGTCCGAGCTGATCAAGCGCATCGCGCTGCTACGCGGCCTCCGCCCGGCCGCCGAGGTGGTGGTCAACTACCAGCGCCCCGACCAATGACGCCCGCCACCTTCCCGCCCGTTACGTTCCAGGACGCCCCGCCCCGATGACGATCGACATGGACATGATGGCCCCGCTGATGTTCGGCGGGCTGGTGATGTTCCTGATCCTGGGCTTCCCGGTGGCCTTCAGCCTTTCCGCGGTGGGGCTGTTCTTCGGCTTCATCTCGATCGAGCTGGGGTTCTTCACCACCGCCTATCTCGGCAACCTGCCGCTGCGGGTATTCGGGATCGTGCAGAACGAGCTGCTGCTGGCGATCCCGTTCTTCACCCTGATGGGCGCCATCCTGGAACGCTGCGGGCTGGCGGAAGACCTGCTGGAGGGCACCGGGCAGCTGTTCGGCAAGGTGCCGGGCGGCCTCGCCTACGCCGTCATCTTCGTCGGTGCGATCCTCGGTGCCATCACCGGCACCGTCGCCGCCTCGGTCATTGCCATGGGCATGATCAGCCTGCCGATCATGATGCGCTACGGCTACGACATGCGCATCGCCACCGGCGTCATCGCCGCCTCCGGTACCATTACCCAGATCATCCCGCCGAGCCTGGTGCTGATCGTGCTGAGCGACCAGCTCGGCAAGTCGGTCGGCGACATGTATGCCGGCGCGGTCGGCCCGGCGATGCTGCAGATCCTGCTGCTTCGTGCTGTTCATCGCCGGGGTCAGCTACTTCGCCCCGCACAAGGTGCCGGCGCTGCCGCCGGAAGCGCGCCTCCTGCGCGGCCGGGCGCTGCTCTGGAAGGTCGCCAAGGGCATGGTGCCCTGCATGGTGCTGATCTTCCTGGTGCTCGGGACCATCCTGATGGGGCTGGCGACGCCGACCGGAGGCCGGCGCCATGGGTGCCATGGGCGCCATCGGCCTCGCCGTCGTCAACCGCCGCTTCACCTTCCGCCTGTTGTGGCAGGCGATGGAGAACACCATGCGGATCACCTCCATGGTGATCTTCATCCTGATCGGCGCGACGGTGTTCAGCCTGGTGTTCCAGGGCGTCGACGGGCCGATCTGGATCGAGCACCTGCTGGCCGCAGGTGCCCGGCGGGCGGACCGGCTTCCTGATCTTCGCCAAGGTGTTCATCTTCTTCCTGGCGTTCTTCCTCGACTTCTTCGAGATCGCCTTCATCGTCATCCCGCTGCTGGCGCCGATCGCCGCCAAGCTCGGCATCGACCTCGTGTGGTTCGGCGTGCTGATCTGCGTGAACATGCAGACCGCTTCATGCACCCGCCCTTCGGCTTCGCGCTGTTCTACCTGCGCGGCGTCGCGCCCGAAGGAGGTGCCGACGCAGGGACATCTACTGGGGCGCCATCCCCTGGGTGGTGCTGCAGCTCATCCTGGTCGGCATCGTCATCGCCTGGCCGGAAAGCGTCACCTACTGGCTGGACCGCGGTACCGGCGTGGACCCGAGCACCATCCGCCTCGACCTGCCGATGCCGGAATACCCGGCCGACGACGCCATGCCGGTATTCCGGTAGAGTATTTCCCGGCCGGGCGCCGCCGCGCCCGGCCGGTTCCGCCTCAGCCGCGCGGGTCGATTGGCGTCGGCATCGGGCAGGCCGCCTCGATCACCTCCGCCGCGTCCAGCGCCAGGTCCTCCCGCCAGCGCGGGGCGATGACCTGCACCCCCATCGGCAGCCCATCGGCCAGCCCGGTCGGCACCGCGACGCTCGGCAGCCCGAGCAGGGGCGTTGCCAGCAGCACCTGCTGCGCCCGGTAGACCGCATCGAAGCCCTGCTGCCCCGTCACATCCAGCCCCTGCGGGAAGGGCGGCTCGGCCGAACAGGGGCAGAGCACCAGCGGCACCGCCTGCTGGAACACCGCCCAGGCGCGCTGCCGGGTGGTCCGCCGCGCCGCCAGCCGCATGTAGCCTTCCAGGTCGACGGGCGGGCAATGCGCCAGCATGTAGCGGTAGGTGTCCTGCGCCCCGGCGTCGGCGAAGCGGGCGAAGGTCTCGGCCATGAAGCGGCCGGCCTCGCCATGGGCGAAGGCGTCCCAGTCATGGGCGGCCTCGGCGAAGCCGGGCGGCTCGCGCTCCTCCACCGCATAGCCGGCGGCGGCGAGCAGCCGGCCGGCATGGCGCACCGCCTCGGCCACCGCCGGATGCACCCCGGTCCCGGCCGGATCGACCGACAGCGCCACGCGGATCGGCCGCACGGCGGCGGGCCTTCCAGCGGCGCCGGCACCCACCACGGGTCCCGCGCATCGCCGCGCGCCATCGCCGCCAGCGCCAGCCGCAGGTCCCCGACGCGCCGCGCCAGCGGCCCCTGGGCGGACATCAACTGGCCGGACAGCGGGCGTTCCTGCGCCATGGTCGGGTTGAAGGCCGGCACCCGCCCGAAGGACGGCCGCAGCCCGGCGATGCCGCTGGCATAGGCCGGGTAGCGCACCGAGCCGCCGAGGTCGTTGCCATGCCCGATCGGCCCATGCCGCCGCCACCGCCGCCGCCGCCCCGCCGGAGGAGCCGCCCGGGGTATGGCCCGGCTCCAGGGGTTCAGGGTGCGACCATGCAGCGCATTCTCGGTGAACCAGCGCATGGACAGCGCCGGGGTATTGGTGCGGCCGATGATGATCGCGCCCGGCATGCCGCAGGTTGGCGACCACGCGCAGTCCTCCGGCGCGACCAGATCCTGCCAGGGAACGCAGCCGTTGCTGGTGGGCAGGCCCTGCTGGTCCACGTTGATCTTGGTGGTGACCGGCACGCCGTGCAGCGGGCCGGGCGCCTCGCCGCGGGCCAGCGCCGCATCGGCGGCATCGGCGGCGGCCAGCGCCTCCTCCTCCAGCACCAGCACCACGGCGTTGATCGCCGGGTTCACCGCGGCGCAGCGGCCGAGCACCGCCTCGGTCGCCTCCCGCGCGGAGATCGCCCGCAGCCGGATGGCACGGGCAAGGTCGGCGGCGTCCCAGCGCCAGGGTTCGGGGGGCAGGTGCTGCATGGCGGGATCCTTCCGGGGAACCGCCGAGGCTAGGGGCTATCCGCGACCCATGACCACCCCCGCTGGCACCGCTCCTGATTTCCCTTGCACCCCCCACCCCACCGCGCCCCTACTCCCCACCCAAGGCGGGCGCAGCCGCCCGCGGGGAGGCTGGCGATGGCAGCCACGGAACAGCCCGGCGCGGCACGGCTATGGGCGGCCGGCGAGGTCTACGAGCCCTATGTCGGGCGCTGGAGCCGGCTGGTCGCGCCCCGCTTCCTCGCTTGGCTCGGCATGCCGCCGGGGCTGCGCTGGATCGATGTCGGCTGCGGCACCGGCGCGCTTGGCGAAGACCACCGGGCCGCCCTGCGGGAGCGGCTGCGCGCCCCGCTGCCGGCCGCCCCGGACGGCAGCATCCGCCTCACCGCCCGCGCCTGGGCGGTGCGGGGTGCCGCCTAGGCCCGCTTCCAGGTGATGACCAGCACGTCCCGGCAGGAAGGCAGCGCCGCATCGGCCGGCTGCACCGGCGTTACCCCATGCATCACCCGGGCATCGTCGATGAAGGCGGTGTCCAGCCGGTCCAGCAGGGTGAAGCGGGCCAGTTCCGCCCCGGCGTCGTCGGTGATGAGCGTCTCGCCGCCTTCCAGGTTGGTGCGGGCGATCATCCCGATCAGCACCAGGTCCACGCCGTCGTGGTGCACGCCCTCCGGCGTCGGGTAGCCGGGCGCGCCGGCCACCGCCTCGATGCGGAACTGGTGCACCTCGACGAACCAGTCCTGCCCCGGCACCTGGGCATCCGCCACCGAGCGGCCGAGGTCGAGCAGGCCGTTCAGCGTCGGCCCCGTGGCGATGGCGTCCTCGACCGGGGCGAACCAGCGCTCCACGCCGCCATTCAGGCTGTTGTGGACCACCGCCTGGAAATGCGGCCGGTGCGGGTTGCGGACATGCCCCGGCACGCCGCGGCGGGCCGAGAAATTCGCCAGCCGGCGGCGGCGGTAGCGGCCGCCATCGGCCATGAAGCCGTCGGTCTCCAGCCGCGCCCAGCTTGCGGCGAAGGCATCGAGCGCCGCCGGGGTGCCGGCCTCGCCCAGCCGCTCCGCCAGCTCCTCGCCGGGCACCAGGGCGAAACCGTAATCCGCGACCGCCGCCAGCAGCGGGTCGTCGGGGGATCTGCAGCGCCGCGCTCATGACACCTCACCAATCGCCGGCGCCTGGTTGGTCCGGCCGGCCAGAACCTCGGCCACGTGGCGCACCTCCATGGGCGCGCCCATGCGCTTCAGCCGCCCGGCCATGTTCATCAGGCAGCCCAGGTCGCCGGCGAGCAGCAGGTCGGCGCCGGTGGCGGCGAGGGCGCGCGGCCTTGTCGTCGACCATGCGGGTCGAGATCTCGGGATATTTCACGCAGAAGGTGCCGCCGAAGCCGCAGCAGACCTCGGCGTCGGCCATCTCCTTCAGCCGCGGGCCCGGCGACGCCGGCGAGCAGCTGCGCGCGGCTGCGCCTTCACCCCCAGCTCGCGCAGGCCGGAGCAGCTGTCGTGGTAGGTGACCCGCCGTCGAGCCGCGCCGCCGACCGTGCTCGATGCCGCGCACGTCGACCAGGAAGGGCATCAGCTCGTGGGTGCGCACGGCCAGCGCCTCGGCCCTGCGCTGCCACTGCGGGTCGCCGGCGAACAGCGCCGGGAAGTGGCGGCTGATCATGCCGGCGCAGGAGCCCGACGGCACCACCACGTAGTCGTAGTGCTCGAGGACGGCGATCACCCGGCGCGTGCCAGCGCCTCGGCGGTGGCGCGGTCGCCGGCGTTGTAGGCGGGCTGGCCGCAGCAGGTCTGGGTCGCCGGCACCTCGACCTGGCAGCCGGCGTCCTCCAGCAGCCGACGGCGGCGAAGCCCACGCTCGGCCGGATACAGGTCGACGAGGCAGGTGACGAAAAGGGCGACGCGCGGCGGACGGTGACTGGGGCATGGCTGCCCAATGGCTAGGCTTACCGGCGGCCATACGGCGAAGCAGGCATCAGGCGTCCGGCGGAGAGCCAGCGCGGCAGCAGCACGAGTAGCGCCCGTCGGCTCGTTCATGAGGCCGGCCCGCACGGCGTCCGCGGCGGCGCCCGCAGCCCCAGAACAGATCGCCCGCGCACCGGCCCGCGGATGGCGCCGCCGGTGTCCTGCGCGACCACCAGGCGGCGCAGCGGCTTGCCGTCCGCCAGGGGTCGGCGGCTGGCGAGCCACACCGGCACGCCGAGCGGCAGGAAGGCCGGTCGACCGCCAGCGACGCGCCCGGGCGTCAGCGGCACGCCCTGGGCGCCCAGCGGGCCCGTCGTCCGTCGCCAGTCCGGCAGCGGGCGGAAGAAGATGAAGGACGGGTTCTCCCGCATCAGCGCCGCCGCCTCGGCCGGGATGCGGCCGCGAGCCAGGCGCGGATCGCCTGCATGCGAGACTCCTCCTTGCGTGATGGCGCCGCGCTCGACCAGAGCTCGCGGCCGATGGCGCGGTAGGCACGGCCGTTCTGCGCCGGCATAGCCCACGCCGAAGCACGCTGCCATCCGGCAGCACCACCCGGCCGGAGCCCTGGATCTGCAGGAAGAAGGCATCGACCGGGTCATCGACCCGAAACCAGTTCCAGCCCGCGGCCGGCGAGCGCCGCCGCGCTCGATCGCCGCCCGGTCCAGCCGGCGCAGCGGGCCGTTGGGCGGCAGGGCATGCAGCGGCACCTGGAAGGCGCCGCCCCGGCGGAGGGAGCCGCGCAGCTCTGGTTCGTAGTAGCCGGTCAGCATCCCGGTGCCGAGCGCATGCGGCCGGAAGTGGCGTTCCAGGAAGGCCCGGGCGGTGGCGGCATCCGGCCGGGCCGGCAGGGCGACGGCGGCGGCGCAGGCCGCGGCCCAACGCGCCGCCGCCGGGCCGGTTCGCGGCGCGGCGCAGGATTTCAGCAGCGGCGGCAGCGCGGCGGCCGGGTTCTCCCCCGGCCAGCCCGGCAGTTGGGCAAAGTTCACTGGTCGGGCATCGCCCGCCCCGCCGAGCAGCAGGGCGCAGCAGGCCAGCCAGCACCACCACCCGGCGGGGCGGCGGGGCCTCACAGGTTGCGGGTGGCGACCAGCTTCCAGGTCGGGTCGGTGCCGCCGAGGTCGCGCTGGAAGGTCCAGAGGTCGGTCAGCTCGGTCACCGCATCGCTGCCGGTTACCACTTCGCCATCGCGGCCCGTGGTCAGGTTGATCTGGTCGGTCACGAAGCGGACGGTGATGTCTGCCACCGAACCGCGCAGTTCCGCCGCGTCGATCGCCAGTTCGTGCACCGCGCGCAACTCGGTGCGCTGGGTCTCGCCGGCGGCCTCGCGCGCGGCGATCGCCTGCTCGAAGCCGATGTAGGTGTCTTCCGAGAGCAGCGCGGCCAGGGTTTCCCGGTCGCCGGCCGCGAAGGCCGTCACGATCATGCGGAAGGCACCCTCGGCACCATCAAGGAAGCGCGACGGATCGAAGGAGGCATCCGCCGCGGCGATGCGCGACAGGGTCTGGCCGAGCGGCGTCCGCGGATCGGGCACCACCCGGGGGCCGCGGCCGGGGCCGCCGAGCGCCGGCACCTCCTCCGCCACGTCATCGTTCTGCGGGGCGGCACGGGTGTCGTAGCCAGGGGGGCGCGCCTCGGGCTGCTGCGGCCGCTCGAAGCCGGTGCGGCGGCCGAGCACGCTCCGCAGCCGCAGGACCAGGAAGGCCGCAACCATCGCAAACAGAATCAGATCGACCGGAAAGCCGCCCGTCATCGTGGACTCCTTTTTACCTATCTAAGCGGGCGCCCCTCCCCCCGCAACGGCCACCGGCCCGAACACCCGATAAACACCGCCACGGATCGCCGCAGGCTTGCCTCCGTTCCGGCCGGCGGGTATCGCCGGAACTCCCAGAGCCCCGGAGCCTCGCCCCGATGATCCTGCTGCGCCACGGACAGAGCGAGTTCAACCTGCACTTCACCGCCACCAAGCGGGACCCCGGCATCCCCGACCCGAAGCTGACCGAGCTGGGCCAGCAGCAGGCCGAGGCCGCGGCCCTCGCGCTGGCCGGCGAACGCATCGGGCGCATCATCTGCTCCCCCTATACCCGCGCCCTGCAGACCGCGGCGCCGATCGCCCGGCAGCGCAACCTGCCCATCCATGTGACACCGACGGTGCGCGAACGCTACGCCTTCTCCTGCGACATCGGCTCCCCGCGCAGCGAACTGGCCTTCGCCTTCCCGCATGTCGCGCTGCATCACATCGACGAGGTCTGGTGGCCCGCGGTCGAGGAGCCGGACCACCAGATCGAGGCGCGGGCGGCGCTGTTCCGGGCCGAGATGGCGGCGCTGCCGGAATGGCGGGACACCCTGGTGGTCTCCCACTGGGGTTTCATCCTGGCGATGACCGGCCAGCGCATGATGAACGGCGAATGGCTGCGCTGCGACCCGACCGGCCCGGCACCCGAGGCCATCCAGTGGCGGCAGGGCCATGCCACGGTGGTGAAGCCCTGAGCCGCCGCCGGCGGGCGGCCTTTTGCCCGCCGCCGGCACCATGCTAGAGCAGCCGCCGACCGGCCGGCACCCTCCCGGGGGTGGCCCGCCCGCCGCAACACCGGGCCCCGCGCGGACGGCAGCCGCCCCGGCCCCTTCCCGAACCATGCACCGCCGGGCACCCGGTCCCGGCAACCCATGAAAGGCACCCCCATGTCCGACCTGCCCCCGACCGCCGACGCACCCGCCGGGGACCCGCCCATGGCGCCCCAGGGCCCGCTGGTGCTGAACCTGCAATACACCAAGGACCTGTCCTTCGAGGTGCCTGGCGCGCCCGAGATCTTCGCCACCCTGCGCGAGCAGCCGCGGGTCGACCTGCAACTGGACGTCCAGGCCCGGCCGATCCAGGAAGGCGGCAACGTCTTCGAGGTCTCGCTGCAGATCCGCGCCGATGCCCAGGCCGACAACCGCCCCTGCTTCATCGCCGAGCTGGTCTATTGCGGCATCTTCACCATCAACGTACCGCAGGAACAGCTGGAGCCGGTGCTGCTGGTGGAATGCCCGCGGCTGCTGTTCCCCTTCGCCCGCAACATCCTGGCCGATGTGACCCGGGACGGCGGCTTCCCCCGGTGATGCTCTCGCCGATCGACTTCGTCGCGCTGTGGCAGTCCCGCCGCGGCGCCGCCGCAACCGCCGGCACCGCCTGAACCAGCCTCACCCGCCTCAGGTTTGGGGGGCACCTGGATTGCAGGTGCCCCGCCTCACTCTCGGCCGGGCGGCACCGGTGGCAAAATTGCACCATGCCCGGAGCCGCCTGATGGATCACTCGCTCACAGGTTGATTAACGGTAGCGCGATCGCGAGCCCCGCCGTATCGTTCCGATAGTCTTACAAGTCGCCATCGGAACGGAAAGTCGCCAGGCATGCCCATCGCCCAGGCCATGCAGATCCCGCCACCCGTCCTGCGCATGCTGCCGCGCCCGGTCCTGGTGCCGCCCGAGCCGCAGCCGCCCGCCGCTCCCGCCCCCGGCGAGCCGCTGGACAGCCCCATCCTGCTGTCCCCGCCCCACCTCACCGGCTTCGAGCTTTCCAGCCTCGCCGCCACCCTGCAATCCGGCTGGGTGGCCCCGGCCGGGCCGGTCCCGGCCGCCTTCGAGGCGGCGCTGGCCGAGGCCACCGGCCTGCCGCATGTCCTGGCCGTCGCCTCCGGCACCGCGGCGCTGCACCTCGGCTACCGCTGCCTCGGCATCGCGCCGGGCGACGAGGTCTGGACCGCCACCCTCACCTATGTCGCCACCATCGCCCCGGCGGTGCAGATGGGCGCCCGGCCGCGCTTCCTCGATGTCTCCCCCGCCACCTGGACCCTCGACCCCGGGCTGCTGGAACGCGAGCTTGCCCGTGCCGCCCGCGCCGGCCGGCTGCCGCGCGCCGTGGTGCCGGTGGACCTGTTCGGCCAGTGCTGCGACCTCGATGCCATCCGCGCGCTGTGCGACCGCTGGGGCGTGCCGGTGCTGTGCGACAGTGCGGAATCCCTCGGCGCCACCCAGCGCGGCAGGCCGGCAGGCCAGGGCGCCCGGCTGGTCGCCTTCAGCTTCAACGGCAACAAGATCATCACTGCCGGCGGCGGCGGCGCCCTGGCCTCGGAGGATGCCGGGCTGGTCGCCATGGCACGCTGCCTGGCCAACCAGGCGAAGCAGCCGGCGCCGCACTACCAGCACGAGACCACCGGCTTCTCCTATGGCCTGTCCTCAATCCTCGCCGCCGTCGGCCTTGCCCAGCTTGCCGCGCTGCCGGCCCGGGTCGCCGCCCGCCGCGCCATCTTCGAGCGCTACCGCGCCGCGCTCGGCGGCCTGCCCGGCCTCGGCTTCATGCCCGAGCCGAACTGGGGCCGCAGCACCCGCTGGCTGACCGCGGTGCTGCTGGACCCGCGCCAGGGCGCCCCGGACCGCGACCGCCTGCGGCACGGGCTGGCCGAGGCCGGCATCGAGAGCCGCCCGGTCTGGAAGCCGATGCACCTGCAACCCGCCTTCCGCCATGCCGCGCGGGCCGGGGGCGAGGTCGCGGCGGGGCTGTTCGAGCAGGGGCTGTGCCTGCCCTCCGGCAGCGGCCTCAGCCCCGACCGGCAGGACCGCGTCATCGCCAGGATCCACGACATCTGGCAGGCCTGAAGAAGAGGCTGGCCAGGTGCGCGTCCTCTACCTGCACCAGCATTTCTCGACGCCGGGCGGCGCCACCGCCACCCGCAGCTTCGCCATGGCCGAGGCGCTGGCGGCGCGCGGCCATGCGGTGACCATCGCCTGCGGCCAATATGCCGGGGCGGTCACCGGCCTCGCCGGCGGCTTCCGCCGGGGCCGGCGGGCGGGGCCGGTGGCGGGCTTCCGCGTGGTGGAGTTCGCCATCCCCTGCGGCAACCACCAGCGGATGGCGGCGCGCGCCGCGGCCTTCCTGCACTTCGCCGCGCGGGCCACGGCCCTGGCGCTGGCCGGCCGCTGGGACGTGCTGGTCGCCAGTTCCACCCCCTTGAGCGTGGCCTTGCCGGCGCTCGCCGCCCATCGCCTGCGCCGGCTGCCCTTCGTCTTCGAGATCCGCGACCCCTGGCCGGAACTGCCGCGCGCCATGGGCATCGGCTCGCCACCGGCCTGGGCGGCGATGGACCGGCTGGCCGATGCCGCCTGCCGCCGCGCCGCCGCGGTGGTGGCGCTGTCGGACGGCATGGCGGAAACCGCGCTGGCCCATGGCGCCGCCCCGGCTGCAGTGCGGGTGCTGCCGAACGGCAGCGACCTCGGGCTGTTCGGCCCGCAGGTGGCGCCCTGGCGGCCGCCGGGCCTGGCGCCGGATGCGGTGCTGGCCGTCTATGCCGGGGCGCATGGCCCGGCCAACGGACTGGACCAGTTGCTGCAGGCGGCGGCCCTGTTGCGGGCCGGCGGGTCGGGGCTGGTGCTGCTGCTGGTAGGCGACGGCGCCGAGAAGCCGCGGCTGATGGCGGCGGCGGCCGGGCTCGACAACCTCCGCTTCCTCGACCCATTGCCGAAGCCGCGGCTGGCCGGGCTGCTGGCCGGCAGCCAGATCGGCATCCAGTGCCTGGCCGCGGTCCCGGCCTTCGCCGAATGGACCGCGCCGAACAAGCTGATGGACTACCTGGCGGCCGGGCTGCCGGTGGTTGCCAACCTCGGCGGCCGGGCGGCGCGACTGCTGGCCGGGGATGGCCTCGGCGCCTGCGGCATCGCCACCCCGCCCGGCGATGCCGCCGCCCTGGCCGCCGCGCTTGCCACGCTTGCCGCCGACCCCGCCCGCCGCGCCGCCATGGGCCGCGCCGGCCGCGCCCAGGCCGAGCAGCGCTGGGACCGCCGGGCGCTGGCCGGGCAGTTCTGCGATGTGGTCGAAGCCGCCGGGGCCCAGGCCGCATGAGGGAATTGCATCTGGTCGCCGCCGCCCGGCCGAACCTGCCGAAGCTGGCGGCGCTGTGGCATGCGCTGGCGGCGGCGCGGCTGCCGTTGCACCCCGTGCTGCTGCACACCGGCCAGCACCACGACCCCGCGATGTTCGGCGACCACCTCACCGGGCTCGGGCTGCCGGGGCCGGGGATCAGCCTCGGCATCACCGGCGGCGGCCATGCGGAACTGACCGGCCGGACCATGATGGCGGCGGCCGCCTGCTGGCAGGCCCGCCGCCCGGCCCTGGTGGTGGTGGCGGGGGATGTGGACGGCGCGCTGGCGGCGGCGCTGGCGGCGCGCAAGCTGGGCCTGCCGGTGGCGCATCTGGAAGCCGGGCTGCGGTGCCCGGACCTCGACATGCCCGAAGAGATCAACCGCCGCGCCATCGACGCCATCGCCAACCTGCACTGGGCGCCGGATGAGGCGAGTGCCGCCCGGCTGCTGGCCGAGGGCCATCCGCCGGGCGGGGTGCGCGCGGTCGGCAACGCGATGATCGACACCCTGCTGCGGCAGCTTCCCGCCGCCCGCGCCCGGCCACTGCCGCCAGGGCTGGCCGCCGGCGGCTACGGCGTGGTGACGCTGCACCGCCCGGCCAATGTGGACGATCCGGCCGCCCTCGCCGCGCTGCTGGCCGGCCTCGCCGCCGCCGCCCGTCGGTTGCCGCTGGCCTGGCCGCTGCACCCGCGCACCGCGGCCCGGCTGACGGCGCATGGCCTGGCGGTGCCGCCGGGCGTGCTGGTGCTGCCGCCGCTGGCCTATGCGGATTTCCTCGGGCTGCTGGCGCATGCCCGGCTGGTGGCGACCGACAGCGGCGGGGTGCAGGAGGAAGCCAGCGTGCTCGACCTGCCCTGCCTGACCCTGCGGCCCAGCACCGAGCGGCCGGTGACGCTGGAGGCCGGCTCCAGCCGCCTCCTCGCCGCCGCCGCCCTGCCGGATGCGGTGGCCGAGGTGCTGGCCGGTGGCTGGCCGCGGGCCCGGCCGATCCCGCTGTGGGATGGCCGGGCGGGCGACCGGATGGTGGCGCATCTGGCGGAAGCCTTGGCCGAGACCCTGGGAGAGCCCCGATGACCCCGCCGCTGGTGCTGATGCTCTCGGCCGCCCATCCGCCGGACGACATCCGCGTGGTGCGCAAGGAAGCGGCAGCGCTGGCGGCGGCCGGCTGGCGGGTGCGCCACCTAGCCCCCGGCCCGGCGGATGCCCCGGCGCTGGCCGCCGGCGTGGCGATCGAGACCTACCGCCGCGCCCCCGGCTGGCGCGGCCGGCTGCTCGGGCTGCCCCGGCTGGCCCGCCATGCTGCCGCCAGCGGCGCCGCCGTGCTACATGCCAGCGAGCCGGATGCCTGGCTGGCGGCGCTGCTGGCGGCCCGGCGCAGCGGCGCCCGGGTGGTGCTCGACGTGCATGAGCACTACCCCAGCCGGCTCGACGGCCGCGCCCCCGCCTGGCTGCGGCCCTCGGCGCGGGCGGCGCTGCGGCTGCTGTGCCGCGCCGCCGGCCGCGCCGCCGATGCCGTGGTGGTGGCGAAGGAGGGGCTGGAGGCGGATTTCGCCGTCCCCGCCCGCACCATCGCCGCCCGCAACTACGCCCTGCCGGTGGCCGTCACGCCACGCCGGCACGTGGCCGGGCCGGTCACCCTGGTGCATGCCGGCGCCATGGGCCGCAGCCGTGGCTGGCCGCAATTGCTGCTGGCGCTCACCCTGGTGCCGGCCGATGTCCGGCTGCGGCTGATCGGCCGCTTCACCGACGGATCCGAGCCCGATTTCGTCGCCCATGCCAAAGCGCTCGGCCTCACCGCGCGGATCGACCGGCTGGACTGGCGCCCGCATGCCGAGGCGCTGGCGCTGATGGCCACTGCGGACATCGCCCTCGTGCTGTTCCAGCCGGGCGAGGTGAACCACCGGCTCGCCCTGCCGCACAAGCTGTTCGATGCCATGCTGGCCGGCCTGCCGGTCATCGCCCCCGATTTCGCCACGGAGGTCGCCGGCGTGGTGCGCGATGCCGGCTGCGGCGAGCTGGTCGATACCGGCAGCCCCGCCGCCATCGCCGCGGCCATCCGCCGGCTGCGCGACCCGGCGCTGCGCGCGGCCCAGGGGCAGGCCGGGCTGCTCGCCGCGCAGACCCGCTACGGCTGGCCGGCCGAGGCGGCCCGGCTGGTCGCGCTGTACCACCGTCTCGCACCATTGCCGCCGGCAGGCGATAGCCAAGCCCGCCCGCCCGTCCTATAGCGGCAGCATGGCCCGCCGCGCGCCGCATCGCATTCTGCTGAACCTGTTGCTGGATTCCCTTTTGGCCTGCCTCGCGCTGCCCGCGGCGATGCTGCTGGCCGCCCCTGGCGACTGGCCGCCGGAATGGCACTGGTGGCTCACCGCCCTGCCCGGCGCGGCGGCGGCGCTGCTGGTGGCCGGGCTGCCGGTGCGCCTGCCGCAGCAGTACTGGCGCTACGCCGGGCTGACCGACCTGCTCGGCATCGGCATCGCGGCGGTGGCCGGGGCGGCGCTGTTCTGGGCCGGTACCCTGGTGCTGGGTGGCTGGCTGCCGCCCAACCCGGCCTTCCCGCTGATCCATGCCGCGGTGCTCGGCCTGGCGCTGCGGCGCCCCGCGCGTGGTCGGGCGGATGCACCATGCCCGGCGCGGGCCGGAAGGCGTCGGCGCCGCGCAGCCCGTGCTGCTGGTCGGCGCGGGGGATGGCGCGGACCTGTTCATCCGCGGCCTCGCCCAGGAACGCGCCCCGGGCTACCGGGTGGTCGGCATCCTCTCCATGCGCTCCCGCCAGGCGGGGCGGCGGATCCAGGGCCACCCCATCCTCGGCACCGCCGACGAGATCGCCCCGGTGCTCGACCGGATGGGCGACGAGGGCCGGCTGCCGGCGCTGATCGTGCTGGCCACCGCCCATGTCCAGGGCCTCGCGCTGGAACGCCTGCTGGATGCCGCCGACCGCCACGGCGTGCCGGTCCGCCGCGCGCCCTCCATCACCTCGCTCGACCCGGCGGCGCGGCGGCAGGCGGAGCTGCTGGACAGCAAGGAATCGCCCCCCTGCAACTCCGCCCCGTGGTGATCGAGGATTTGCTGGACCGCCCGCAGGTGCCGCTCGACCGCGAGGGCATGGCGCGGCTCATCCAGGGCCGCCGCGTGCTGGTGACCGGCGCCGGCGGCACCATCGGCGGCGAGCTGGCCCGGCAGGTGGCCGCCTGCGGCCCGGCGCAGATGACCCTGCTCGACCACGGCGAATACGCGCTCTACGAGATCGACCTCGAACTGCGTGAGCGCCACCCGGACGTGCCCCGCCGCGCCGTGCTCGCCGATGTCCGCGACGAGCCCGCATGCGCCGGCTGTTCGAGGAGATTGCGCCCCGAGCTGGTGTTCCATGCCGCCGCCCTGAAGCACGTGCCGATGGTCGAGAACGACCCGGCGGAGGGCCTGCTGACCAACGCCCTCGGCACCCGCGTGGTGGCCGATGCGGCGCGGGCGGTCGGCTGCCTCGCCATGGTGTTCATCCGACCGACAAGGCGGTGAACCCTACCAGCGTCATGGGCGCCTCCAAGCGCCTGGCCGAGATGTATGCCAGGCGCTGGAGCGCGAGGCCCGCGCCTCGGGCGGCATGCGCTGCGTGACCGTGCGCTTCGGCAACGTGCTGGGCAGCACCGGCAGCGTGGTGCCGCTGTTCCGCCGCCAGCTCGAACGCGGCGGGCCGCTGACCGTCACCCACCCCGACATGCGGCGCTACTTCATGACGGTGCGCGAGGCGGTGGGGCTGGTGCTGCAGGCCAGCGTGGTCGGCGCCGAGGACCGCGAGGACCAGCCGCCGAACTGGCCGCTGGCGGGATCTTCGTGCTGGACATGGGCGAGCCGGTGAAGATCGTGGACCTGGCCCGCCGCATGATCCGCCTCGCCGGCCTGCGCCCGGAGGAGGACGTGGACATCCGCTTCACCGGCCTCCGCCCCGGCGAGAAGCTGTACGAGGAGCTGTTCCACGGCCAGGAACCGCCCCGCCCGACCAAGTTCCGCGGCCTGCTGGTGGCGACGCCGCGCACCGCGGACCCGGCCCTGGTCGGCCGCGCCATCGACGAGATCGCCGCCGCCTGCCGCGCCGGCAATCCGCGCGCCGCGCTGGCGCAACTGAGCCGGCTGGTGCCGGAGTTCGCCCACAACGCGGATGGCGAGGGGAAGGCGGCGGCGCGTTAGCCCGCCGCCCAACTCCCCCCGCTACTGGGCCGCCACCGTGAGCACCGGGGCCGGGCCGGCCGGCATCGCCCCGGTGGCCGGCGCCAGGGCCGGGCCGCGGGCGTCCTGCACCGGCGCCCTGCCCCGCGTCTGCGCCAGGTAGGTCACCCGCTTGTTCACGAATGCCATGATGTCCGAGGCGACCGGCGCCAGCGGCGGGAAGCCGCCCAGGGTGCTCAGCAGTTCCATATGGGCGAGGTGCGGGTAGACGATGCTTTCCACCTGCCCGTTGGCGCTGCGGATGCTGTCCGCCAGCAGGGCGTTCTGGACCTGCCCACCCAGCGGGTCGAGCAGCCCGGCCATCATCAGCATCGGCGGCCTGGACGGGCCGGCGAAGTTGCCGGGCGACTGCAGCGGCGTCTCCTCCGGGTTGACCCCGAAGATCGGCCAGAACACCGGCGCGTTGAGGCCGAAGTACACGCCCGATGCGGCGACGCCGCCAGCGACATCCTCGGGCGGCACCCCGGCCTTGGCGAGCCACTGCGGGTCCAGCGTCAGCATCGAGGCGATGTAGGCGCCGGCCGAATGCCCGGTGATGAACAGCGACTTCGGGTCCGCCCCCAGCCGCTCGGCATGGCGGACCGCCCAGGCGGTGGCGGCGGCGCCGTCCTCCAGGAAGGCGGGCCAGCGCGCATCGGGGAACAGGCTGTAGTTCGGCACCACCACCACCGCGCCGCGCTTGGCCAGTTCCGTGGCGATGACCCGGTTCGGCAGATGGCCCTTGTTGCCGATGTAGAAGGCGCCGGGGTGGAAGAACATCAGGATCGGTCGGCCCGAGACATCGCCGGCCTGCCGGTACACATCAAGCTCGCCCCGGGCGCCTTCGGCATAGCGCTGGTGCCGCTCGACCACCACCGACCCTGGCCGGGCCGTGGCCAGATCCGTCTGGACAGCGACGCAGGCGCCGAGCGGCGCCGCGAGCAGCAGCAGCAGGCAGGCCCGCCGGACCGCCGACAGCAGCCCCGATGCCTTACGCAGATCAGGCACGACGCACGAAAACCCTGCCATGACGGCCTCTTCTCGTTGTATTACAAGAACAGGCTTATCATTCAGGATCACATCCATATAAAATCAAAGTACTGGGAGAGCCGATAGCTCTTTATTGCGTTATCTTACTATTTGTTCACTTATCCATGATACGTGACTTCACGCGACGTAATGTTGGCGCAGGCAGGACCACTTGGCCTCGCCGATACGGTCGTTCTTCTGGCCCGCAGGCTTCCGGTATCTGGTTGGTGGTTGCGCAGTGGTGGCTGGGTTCCACCATGTAGAGCCATGGGTTCCAGCGCGGCGCCACGGAAACGAACCACGGGGATGCCGGCCAAGCTGCGTGGCAGAGCATGGCAGGTCAGCCGGACTTGCGGCGGCCATCGGGCGGTCGGCCCGGTCCGCATAATGTGACACCGCCCGCACCGCCGACGAGGCCCGGCCAGGGCCTCGTCGGCAACCTTCTAGTGAATTGGGTCCAGGAAGGGGGTGCCGGGTTCGGCGACGTAGAAAATCACTACCCGCGCCGGCTCAACGCCCCGGTTGTGGCCCGTCATTCTGACGTCCGGGGGCTCCACCATGGAATTGCCCGCCTGCACGGTCACCGTCCCGCGCCCCTCCATCTCCAGCGTGAAGGCCCCTTCCAGCACGTAGACTGTTACCGGAAACCGGTGGGTATGAAATGGCGTACTCTGGCCCGGTGCAATGGTGGCAGTGAGCACCGATACCTCCTGCCGCTCGCCCTTGGGCATCCCTTCCACGGCCTCGCGGAGGACCAAATCTGGCCGTGCCTGCTGCTGCGCCACCACCGAGCCGGACAGGCCCATCACCGCTACCCCGATAACGAGGCCCGACACCTTGCGCATAGACTGTTCCTCCCAGTGACCACGGCGGGATTTGACGCGCAGGCGACGCGTCCCGGGCGACAACTTTACGGGAGGGCACTGGTTGGCGCGGCGCGTGACACGCTCCCTTCGCGACCAGGGGCGCACAGGACCTGTAAGGCCCGCCCGCCCCTCTTCGATGACCTCCCTGGCAGTGCATGGCGATCTTCGCCGGTGGCCCACCCCTGCACCGCCAGCATCGCCGCTGGACGGCAGGAGGCCCGGGGCCCCGGGCGGCCCGGCGTTGCACCGCGAAATGCCGGTTGATTGTACCGCCCCCGCCGCCGGCGGTAAGACAGCGGCCATGAACGCACCCCGCCCCATCGCCTTCTTCGACATGAAGGCGCAGCAATCCCTCATCCGCGCCGAGATCGATGCCGGCATCGCCCGCATCCTGGACCACGGCCGCTTCATCCAGGGGCCGGAGGTGGATGCGCTGGAAGCGAAGCTCGCCGAGTTCTGCGGCGCGGGCCATGCCGTCGGCGTCTCCTCCGGCACGGATGCGCTGCAGATCGCCATGATGGCCGAGGGCATCGGCCCGGGCGACGCGGTCTTCCTGCCCGCCTTCACCTACACCGCGACCGCCGAGGTGCCGCTGGTGCTGGGCGCCACGCCGGTATTCGTCGATGTCGAGGAAGCCACCTTCAACATCGACATGGCGGACCTCGAACGCCGGCTGGAGATGGTGCGGCGGGAAGGCCGGCTGCGGCCGCGCGCGGTGGTCGGCGTGGACCTGTACGGCCTGCCCGCCGACTGGCCGGCGATCGAGGCGCTATGCGCGAAGCACGGGATGTTCGCGCTGGACGACGCGGCCCAGGCCTTCGGCGCCTCGCTCGGCAACCGCCGGCTCGGCACCCATGGCCATGCGACGGCCTGCAGCTTCTACCCGACCAAAACGCTCGGCTGCTACGGCGACGGCGGCGCCATCCTCACCAACGATCCGGCGCGGGCCGAGCTGTACCGCTCGCTCCGCACCCACGGCGAGGGCAAGACCCGCTACGAGGTCCAGCGCACCGGCATGAACGGCCGGCTGGACAGCATCCAGGCCGCCGTCCTGCTGGCCAAGCTGCCGCTGCTGGAGAATGAGCTGAAGGCCCGCGCCCGGGCCGCCACCTGGTACGAGGCGGCGCTCGGCGGCCGCGTCCGCACCCCGCAGGGCCTGGCCGGGGCCAGCAGTGCCTGGGGCATCTACACCATCGTGCTGGACGATGCCGCCGCCCGCGCCCGGGTGCAGGCCTCGATGCAGGCGGCCGGCGTGCCGAGCGCTATCTATTACCCGAAGCCGCTGCACCACCAGCCCGCCTATGCCGCCGCCCATGCCGGCAGCATCGCCGGCGGCCCGCCGCCCCTGCCGGTGAGCGAGCGGCTGTGCGAGCAGGTTTTGTCCCTGCCCATGCACCCGTATCTGGCGCAGGAGGACATCGCGCGCGTCGCCTTGGCGGTGCTCGCCGGGGTTTGATCAACCTGGGGCGGTAATCCCCGCTCGTTTCACGTTTCCGCTTGAACCGGGGTGCCTGCCCCGGGCTTTCATGGAGCATCCGCTCCAAGGAGGCTCCGGCATGCTCTCCCGGCCAATGCGCCGCCGCTCGGCCCTGGCCGCGGTCGGTGCCGCCGCCCTCACCCGCCCGGCCCGCGCCGAGGGCGAGCCGGTCGATGTGCTGCTGGTCCTGGCGGTTGATGTCTCCCGCTCGGTCGACGAGGACGAGGCGCGGCTGCAGCGCGAGGGCTACCGCAGCGCGGTCTCCGACCCGGCGGTGGTGGAGGCGATCCGCGGCGGCATGCTGGGCGCCATCGGCCTCGCCTACGTCGAATGGGGCGGCGCCGAGTACCAGCGGCTGCTGTTGCCCTGGACCCGCATCGCCAGCCAGTCGGACGCCAACGCCTGGTCGGACCGGCTGATGGAAGCGCCGCGCGCCTCGCTGTCCTGGACCTCGATCTCGGCGGCGCTGGAATTCTCCGGCCGGACCCTGGATGCCGCGCCCTTCGAGGCGCTGCGCCGGGTGATCGACGTCTCCGGCGACGGGGTGAACAACAGCGGCGGCCCGGTCGAGCCGGTGCGGGACCGGCTGGTGGCGGAAGGCATCACCATCAACGGCCTGCCCATCGTGAACGACCGGCCAAGCTTTGGCCGCGTGCCGCCGGTCGCCCTGGACCTCTATTACCGCGACAGCGTGGTCGGCGGACCCGGCGCATTCGTCATTGTTGCCGAGGATTTCAGGAGCTTCGGCAACGCGGTTCGGCGCAAGCTGATCCGCGAGATCGCCGGGCTGCCCGGCCCGGTGCTGGGATGAGCTACCGGTCGATATCCTCGATCGAGAGGCCGAAGGTGGCGACGCCCTCGGCGAGCAGGTCGCCCAGCATGTCCATGCCAAGGAGGTAGGCACCGGCGCTCTGCGTCTCGTTCCGCTCCAGCGCGAGGCGAAGGGCCTCGTCCCATTCCTCCGGCCCGTAGTCGCCGCGGCCGGTCCAGGCGAGGGCGATCAGCGACGCCTGCTCATCCTGGTTCAGCCCGTCGATGAAGGCGGCGAGCGTCTCCTCGGTCATGTCGTCCGGGTCTTCCTGGAGCAGCGCGGCGTCGCTGTCGTCGTCCTCGGACAGCTGCTCGGGGTCGGTTTCCTCGGTGCCCTGGATTGCCCGGGCGTGGTCCACCACCGTGGCCACGGTCTCGAGGCTGATGCCCAGGTCAACGTCGTCGTCGTCGGTCGGTCGTGCCATCGCGTGGAATCCCCTTCGGCTCGCCGCATCATGCCGTGCCGGTTGGCGGTCGGATAAACCGGGCGGTCGGGTCGGGTTCCATGGCATGCGACAATCGGTGACCTTGCCCACTGGCCGCATCGTCCGCGCAACCATCCCGGCATGGAACCGGGCGTGCGCGGCGGCATTTCCTATTGGATGCCGGTCACGTCGAGGCTCGCTGGCAGTGGGGGCCGCAGTCCATGCTTTTCGCCCGCGTGACATCGCTGCTCATTGCTCTCACCGCCACCGCCCTGCTGACCGGCGGCATCCCGCCCGCCCAGGCCCGGGCAGAGGTGACGCGGACCGAGGCAGCGAAGATCCTGGCGCCCGACCTCGGCTGCGGCACCACGCCGGCCACCCTGCTCGGCCGCACGGCCGCACCCCAGCAGCGGAGCGCGCAACCCCTGCACCGCGGAGCGGAGGCGGAGCCACTGCCGACCCTGCGCCGCGCCTTCTACACCTGCACCCGCACGCCGCTGAACGCCACGCCGATCGGCGCAGGCTGGCTGGCCGTCGGTCCCATCCTGCGGGGCTGACCGGCGGCAGCATGGCGTGGCGCGGCCGGTTCGGTGATGCTGGCCGGCCGCAACCGCAGGGCAGGCGCATGACCCGTATCCTTCTCGTGAACAGCAACACCACGGACAGCGTGACCGCCCGGATCGGCGCGGCGGCACAGGCGGTGGCACCACCCGGCGTGACCATCGAGGCGGTCTCGGCACCCTTCGGCCTGCCGCTGATCGTGACCAGAGCCGACTGGCTGGTGGCCGGGCCGGCGACGCTCGCGGCGCTGGCGGCCCGGCGCGGCAGCTACGATGCGGCGGTGATCGCCTGCTTCGGCGACCCCGGGCTGGATGCCGCGAAGGAGTTGCTGGATGTGCCGGTGCTCGGCATCTCGGAAGCCGCCTTCCACGCCGCCAGCATGCTCGGCCGGCGCTTCGCGGTGGTCAGCTTCACCGCGGCGCTGCGGCCGATGTTCGAGGATTGCCTGGACCACCACGGCCTGCGCGCCCGCTGCTGCGGCTTCCGCATGGGCCCGGCCTTCAGCGGCGACCCGGGCCGGGTTGCCGAGGAACGCCGGGACCTGCTGATCGGCCTGTGCCGGGATGCGGTGGAGATCGACGGCGCCGAGGTGCTGATCCTGGCCGGCGGCCCGCTGGCCGGTCTGGCCCCGGTGCTGCAGCCGCATGTGCCGGTGCCGCTGGTCGATGGCACTCAGGCGGCGGTTCGGCTGGCGGTGGCGGTGGCGGGCCTCGTCCCGCTCGGCCAGGGCCGCCGGCCGCGGGCGCTGGCCGGCTACGGGGCGGAGGTCACGGCGCTCTACGCCGGGTGAATGCCATGGTCGCCGCTTGATCCTGCTCAAGGCAGGGCACGCTGCCCCGCCACCATGCTGTACCGGCGTTGCAGCCTTGGGGACCGACGATGCACGGTGATATCGCATGGGCGGCGGTGGCGGATGGCGGGCGGCTCCGCATCCTGGAACGGGCGGTGCGCCGGGCGCCGTGGCTGGAATTGGCGGCGGAGGCAGCCCAGCACCCCGACCCACCTTCCCGCGGCCTGGGCACCGACCGGCCCGGCCGGTCGCATGAAAGCGTGGGCAGTGCGCGGCACGCGATCGAGCCGCGGCAGGACCTGCACGAGGCCGCCGAGGCCGCATTCGCCCGGGAGGTGGCGGACCGGCTGGAACGGGCGGCCAGCGCGGGTCGCTTCGGCCGGCTGGTGCTGGTCGCGCCGCCGGCCTTCCTCGGCCGGCTTCGGCCGGCGCTGGGCGAGCAGGCACGCCGGCGGCTGGCCGGCACGCTCAACCGCGACCTGACCCACCTGCCGGAGCAGGAGCTTGCCGCGCGGCTGGCGGAGGAAGACCTGCCGCAGGCCTAGCCCCGGCCGTGCTCAGGCGGTGATCCGGGCCGGCTCCGTGCTGGCATAGACATCGCCGCTGTTGGCCTGGGCCGGCAGCGCGGCGATCCAGGCCGCCATGCCGGCGCCGCCGACCGGGGCGGAGTGGGCGAATTCCATGCTCTCCCCCAGGCAGGCGTTGAAGCTGCGGTAGCCGAGCGCCGCCAGCCGCTCCAGGCATTCGAGCGCCACCCCGCGCTGGATGGTAGTGAACTCGAAGGACAGGCCGCGCGGCGCGAAGGACAGTCCGGCGAGCGCCGCGGCCTCGAAGCCCTCCACGTCGATCTTCACGAAGTCCGGCCAACCGTGGCTGGCGGCCAGCGCATCCAGCGTGGTGACCGGCAGGGTGAGCTCGGCATCCCAGCGCTGGCCTTCCCAGCCCGGGGCACCCTCGGCGGCGGCGATGAAATCCGGGCTGGCGGTGGCGACGGTGGGATTGGCGGTGTTCAGCCGCAGCACCGCCTCGCCCGGCGCGGCGCCGACCAGCGCGGCGACCCGCACCAGGCCGGCATCCCGGCCGTAGAGCAGCCGCAGCAGCCGGGCCAGCCGCGGTTGCGGCTCCACCGCCACCACCCGGGCACCGAGCCGGCGGAAACTGGCGGCGCGGTCGCCGACATGGGCGCCGATATCGAAGGCCAGTTCGCCGGGGCCGACGAAGCGCCGGTGGAAGCCGTCCAGCGCCGCGGCGCGGCCGGGGGCGTAGTAGGTCCGGAGGCTGTGGCGGATGCCGGCGCTCATGCGGCGAAGACCAGCGCGGCGCCGCCGGCGTACTCGGGCGGCACCAGCAGCCCCTCCCCCCACAGGCCGGGGGCGGCGATGGCGGCGATGCCCTCGGCCGCCAGCAGGGCGGCGGCGCTGGCATTGGCATCGGCAGTGCGGATGACCATCCCGGCGATGCAGGGCGAGGCCGGGGCGGCGACGCCGGGCAGCACCTCGGGCAATGCCTCGGCGGGCAGGATGCGGAGGGTGGTGCGGAGTGCGGGCGCCTCGGGGCCGGCGGCACCGGCGGCGCCGGGCAGGGCCAGCAGATAGCCGCCGGCCGGGTCCGGCTCCAGCGGCAGGCCGGCCAGGCGGGAAAGCCGGGCGGCGGTCTCGGCCGGGGTATCGTTGGCGAGGATGACCAATTCCAGCGCCACCGCGCCATTGCGGTGACCCATCCAGCGGGCATCCCAGACCAGCTCGGCGGTCAGGTGCCGGATGAGTTGCAGCCGGCCCTCCGGCGCGTCCGGCAGCGGCAGGCGGGCGAAGCGGGCGGTCGGGCCGCCGGCCTCGACCGGGCGTTCCAGGTAGGCGACGCCGGGGATGTCGAGGCCGGCGCGGCGCAGCCGTTCGAGGTTGGCCGCCTCATCCTCCATCGCCAGGGCGATGATGTGCAGGCCGGCGTAGCGCGCCAGGAAGCCGTCCAGCCCGTTGGCGAAGCGGCTGGCATCGAGGATGGCGATCAGCTCGATGTAGCCGTGCCTGAGGAAGGCGCAGCGGTTGCCGCTGCCATATGGTTCCACCGGCAGGCCGGGCGCCCGCCGGCCGCTCTGCCGGGCGACGGGCGAGAGGGCGAAGCCCAGCCGTTCATAGGCGGCGGCCAGGGGGCCGAGGTCGCGGGCGGCGACACCGACGTGGTCGAGGGCGACGGCGGTGGTCATCGCGGCGCGCCCGGTGGATTTTGGTAGCCTGGGGGGTTCTCGTATTTGTCGAGCAGCCAGGCGGCGGGCTCGGCCGCGGCCTCGGCATACCAGCGATCCACCAGGGGATGCGCGCGGGCGGCGGCCATATAGGCCCGGGTATCCGCCGCGAGTTCCGGCGCCCAGGTGATGAAGCGGGTGACCACCGGGGCGAACATGGCATCGGCCAGGGTGAAATCCTTGCCGTAGAGGAAGGGGCCGCCGCCCAGGGCGCGCGCCTCCCGCCAGATCGCCTCGATCCTGGCGATATCGGCCAGGGCGTCGGGGGTGCGGCCGCCGCCGGAGAAGTCCCGCCCGAGATTCATCGGCATGGCGACCCGCAGCCCGCGGAAACCGGCATGCATCTCGGCCGAGATGGCCCTGGCGTGGGCGCGGCGTGCGGGGTCGGCGGGCCATAGGCCGGGGGCCTGCTCGGCGCAGTATTCGGCGATGGCGATGGTCTCCCACACCTTCACCCCGCGATGCTCGAGATAGGGGACGAGGCCGGCCGGCGTCGCCGCCTGGATGGCCGGCGAAGGCCCCTCGCCCATCTCGAGCACCACCTCATCGACTTCGAGGCCGGCCAGGTGGACGGCGAGCCAGCCGCGCAGGCTCCAGGAGGAATAGCGCTTGCTGCCGATGAAAAGGCGTCCGTCGGGCATGGTTCGGGCTTCCGGGCGATGGGTTTGCGGCGATTTCCTATCACGGGCACCGCGTCGGGGCACCGCCCGCTTGCCGCCGCGGGCTGGCGGGTGTTTTTTAGGCCATCGGTCGGAGCCCGCGCGATGAATGAGATGAATGTGCCGCGTCCCAACAATCTGGACGCGTACTGGATGCCCTATTCGCGACAACAAGTACTTCAAGGCCAACCCGCGCATGATCGCCCGGGCGGAGGGCATGTCCTACTTCACCGCGGATGGGCAGGAGATCCTGGACGGCACGGCCGGGCTGTGGTGCTGCAACGCCGGGCATGGCCGGCGTGCAGATCAAGGAAGCGATCCAGAAGCAGGCCGCCATCCTGGACTACGCGCCGACCTTCCAGCTCGGCCATCCCATCGCCTTCGAGGCCGCGGCCCGCATCGCCGAGCATCACTCCGGACGGCATGGACAAGGTGTTCTTCACCAACTCCGGCAGCGAAAGCGCCGACACCGCGCTGAAGATCGCCCTCGCCTACCACAAGGCGCGCGGCGAGAGCAGCCGTGTCAGGCTGGTCGGGCGGGAGCGCGGCTACCACGGGGTCGGCTTCGGCGGCATGTCGGTGGGTGGCATCGGCGGCAACCGCAAGCAGTTCGGCGCCCTGCTGCCCTATGTGGACCACCTGCCGCATACCCACGGCGTCGAGGGCAACCTGTTCGCCAAGGGCCAGCCCGAGCACGGCGCGCATCTGGCCGACGTGCTGGAGAACCTGGTCGCGCTGCACGGCGCCGAGACCATCGCGGCGGTGATGGTGGAGCCGGTCGCGGGGTCCACCGGCGTGCTGGTGCCGCCGAAGGGCTACCTGGAACGGCTGCGCGCCATCTGCGACAAGCACGGCATCCTGCTGATCTTCGACGAGGTCATCACCGGCTTCGGCCGCATCGGCACCAATTTCGGCGCCGAGCGGCTTGGCGTGGTGCCGGACATCATGACCATGGCCAAAGGTCTGACCAATGCCGCGGTGCCGATGGGCGCCGTCGCGGTGCGGAACGGCGTCTACGACGCCATCGTCGAGGGTGCGCCCACGGGGATCGAGCTGTTCCACGGCTACACCTATTCCGGCCATCCGCTGGCCGCCGCCGCCGCCATCGCCACCATGGAGCTGCACCGTGCCGAGGACCTGCCCGGCCGGGCGCGGGCCATCGAGCCGCTGTGGCAGGAAGCCAGCCACAGCCTGCGCGACCTGCCGAACGTCATCGACATCCGCGACTTCGGGCTGATCGCCGGTATCGAGCTGGCGCCGCGCCCGGGCAAGCCGGGGCAGCGGGCGATGGATGTGTTCCGCCGCTGCTTCGATACCGGCGTGCTGGTGCGGGTGACCGGCGACATCATCGCGCTCTCGCCGCCGCTGATCATCGAGCCGAAGCATATCGACCGGCTCTACGGCACGCTGAGCGACGCGATCCGGGCCGAGGCGGCCTGAGGCCATGGCCGGCCCGGGCTTTCCCACTCTCTCGGCGGCGGTGCTGCTGGGGATGGGCCGGCCCGGGGGCGACCCCGCCACGCGGCCACTGACCATCCTGCTGGCCGGCGTGGCGCCAAGCGATGCGGTGCAGCTTCGCGCCCCGCTGGAGGCCGCCGGCCATCGCTGCCTGCCGGCGGCGGACTGGCCGGAAGCGGTCTGGCTGCTGGCCCGCATCCCGGTCGATGTGGTGGTGCAGGAGCTGGGATGCCCAGGCGCCAAGCGTTTCGAGGCGGTGAAGCGGCTGCGTGACTGGCCGCCGCCGCTCTCGCGCCTGGCGATGGTGGCGCTGGCCGGGCAGCAGGAACGCGGCCTGGAAGCAGCCTGCCTGGAAGCCGGCTTCGATGCCCTGCTGGCACGCCCGGCCGAGGCCGCCGGGGTGGAAGACCTGCTCCGCCGCCTGGTGATCGCCCGCACCCCGCCCATGCCGCTGGATGCAGCACGGCGGGAGGCGCTGCTGGCGGAACTCGGCCCGGAGCAACGCCGGACCGGTGATGCGGCGACGCTGGCCGAAGCCGCCGCCCGCGCCGCCACCTTGCGCGCCGCCCCGGGCCTGCCGGATGTGCGGGATGCCGCTGGGCGGGTGGCGCGGGCCTGCGAGGCGGTGGGCGCGGTGGCCGCCGCCGCCGCTGCCCGGGCGCCGGTCCGCCGGCCGGTGCTTTTGCCGCCGCTGGTCTCGGCGCTGGTCTCGGCGAAAATGACATTGCGGCGGGGCTGAGCCGCATCCGGCCGCGGCGGCCCTTTGCCCTTCCGGCCTGCCCGCCCCATATTCCCGCCCGACCCTTTCCCCCTTTCCGCGGAGCCCCCGATGAGCGACGCCTCCCCCGTTCCCGTCACCGTGCTGACCGGCTATCTCGGTGCCGGCAAGACCACCCTGCTGAACCGCATCCTGAGCGAGAACCACGGCAAGAAATACGCCGTGGTGATCAATGAGTTCGGGGAGCTTGGCGTGGACAACGACCTCGTCGTCGATACCGACGAGGAAGTATTCGAGATGAACAACGGCTGCATCTGCTGCACCGTGCGCGGCGACCTGATCCGCATCATCAACGGGCTGATGAAGCGGCGCGGCAAGTTCGACGGCATCATCGTCGAGACCACCGGGCTGGCCGACCCTGCCCCGGTCGCGCAGACCTTCTTCGCCGATGAGGACGTGAAGCGCGCCACCCGGCTGGACGCCATCGTCACCCTGGTGGACGCGAAGAACCTGCCGGCCCGGCTGGACGACAGCAAGGAAGCGAAGGAGCAGATCGCCTTCGCCGACATCGTCATCGTCAACAAGATGGACCTGGTGACGGAGGATGAGGCGGCCGAGGTCGAGCGCCGCATCCGCGCCATCAACCCCTATGCCGAGATCCGCCGCAGCACCCGGTCCGAGGTGCCGATCGACGCGGTCATCGGCCGCGACGCCTTCAACCTGGAACGCATCCTGGAGCGCGAGCCGGAATTCCTCTCGGGCGACAACGAGCACGACCACGACAGCGATGTCATGTCGCTGAGCTTCGAGGTCTCCCGCCCCATCGACCCGGAACGCTTCAACGCCTGGATCAGCCAGTTGCTGGCGCAGAAGGGCCAGGACCTGCTGCGGACCAAGGGCATCCTGCACTACCAGGGCGACGACCGGCGCTTCGCCTTCCAGGCCGTCCACATGATCGCCGATGGCGACTACATCGGCACCTGGAAGGAAGGCGACCCGCGCAAGTCGAAGATGGTGTTCATCGGCCGCGACCTGAACCGCCCGGTGCTGCGCCGCGGCTTCGAATCCTGCCAGGTCGAGGACGGCGCCAAGGTCGAGGCCGAGGTCGCGCGCTGGAGCCCGGTATGAGCGAGGCCCAGCAAGGCTTCACCGACGACGACTTCCTGCTCGCCGCCCGCGGCACCTTGCGGGAGCTTGGCGCCTGGGTCGTCGGCCTGACCTTCGCCAAGGATGGCACCTGCGCCATCGGCCTGGGCGACGGCACGGTGCGGCTGGTGCCACCCGGCGGCATGGCCGGCGAATGGCCGGCCGCCGCCGCGCATGATGGTGCGGTGCTGTCGCTGTGTGCCGATGCGAAGGACGGCTTCCTGACCGGCGGCGACGACGGCAGGCTGGTGCGCATCGCCCCCGACGGAACGGTGACCGAGATCGCCAGCTTCGGCGCGATGAAGTGGGTGGAGCATGTCGCCGCGCATGACAGCGGGCTGCGTGCCGCCACGGTCGGCAAGCTGCTGCACCTGTTCAACGGCAAGGGCGAGAAGCTCAAGACGCTGACCCACCCGACCTCGGTCGGCGGCATCACCTTCGATGCCAAGGGCAAGCGCATCGCGGCCAGCCACTACAACGGCGCCTCGCTGTGGTTCGTCGCGGCGAAGGAGGACAAGCCGCGGGTGCTGGAATGGAAGGGCAGCCACGCCGGCATCGCCATCAGCCCGGACGGCACCCATGTGGTGACCGCGATGCAGGAGAATGCCCTGCATGGCTGGCGGCTTTCCGATGCGCAGCACATGCGGATGTCCGGCTACCCGTCCAAGACCCGCTCGCTGGGCTTCACCGCGCGTGGCCGCTGGCTGGCGACCAGCGGTGCGGACAGCGTGGTGATCTGGCCGTTCTTCGGCGGCGGGCCGATGGGCAAGGCACCCACCGAGCTGGCGGGCGGCGACGGCGTGCTGTGCAGCGCCGTCGCATGCCATCCGCAGCATGAGGTGGTGGCGGCCGGCTTCGCCGATGGGCTGGTGCTGCTGGCGGAAATCGGCTCACGGCAAGGTGGTGCCGGTGGCGCCGCCGGGCAACGGCGCCATCTCGGCGCTGGGCTGGAACGCCAGCGGAACCCACCTGGCCTTCGGGACCGAGACGGGCTTCGCCGGCATGGTGGACCTGACCCGGCGCTGATGTCCTGATCCCGAAATCCTGCGGATTTCGGTCTCCGGTCACCAGCCGGTGCTTCCATCGGCCTGCCGGTCCGCGAAGTCCGTGGGCAGACCCACGAACTTCACGGGCAGGACACTAAAGATCCTTCAGCACCGCCCAGAGGTTGGCCTTGCCCTCGAAGCCGATGCCGGGCAGGTCCGGCATGGCGATGCGGCTGTCCTGCACAGGCGTCGCATCGGCGAAGCCGCCGAAGGGGGCGAAGACCTCGGGGTAGCTCTCGTTGCCGCCCAGCCCCAGGCCGATGGCGATGTTCAGCGCGAACTGGTGGCCGCCATGCGGCACGCATTGCCGCGGCGACCAGCCGTGTTCCTGCAGCATGGTGAGGGTGCGGAGGTATTCCACCAGCCCGTAGGACAGCGCCGGGTCGAACTGCAATATGTCGCGGTCCGGCCGCAGCCCGCCGTGGCGGATCAGGTTTCGGGCATCGAGCATGGAGAACAGGTTCTCGCCGGTGGCGATCGGGCCGGGGTAGTGCTCGGCGAGCGTCGCATGGGTCGCGTAGTCCAGCGGGTCCAGCGGTTCCTCGTACCAGCGCAGGCCGAAGGGGGCGAGCGCCGCGCCATAGGCCAGCGCGGCATGCAGGCCGAAGCGGCCGTTCACGTCGACGCACAGCCGCGAGCCGTCGCCGCCGAGCAGCGTCAGCACCGCCTCGATCCGGCCGATATCCTCCTTCAGCGCGGCCTTCAACAGCGTGCCGGGGGCGCCGCCGATCTTCATCTTCACCACGCTGTAGCCGAGGTCGAGGTAGCGCTGCATCTCCTCGACCAGCGCATCATTGGACTTGCCCGGGTAGTAGTAGCCGCCGGCGGCGTAGATCCAGGCAGTGCCGTCCGCCTCGCCCTTGCGGAAGCGGTCGGCGAGCAGCTTCCACAGCGGCTTGCCTTCCAGCTTCGCCGCCGCATCCCACAGCGCCATATCCAGCACGCCGACCGCGACGCTGCGGTCGCCATGGCCGCCGGGCTTCTCGTTCTTCATCATGCTGGCCCAGGCACCCGCCGGGTCCAGCCCGCCATCCGGCAGCGCGAGCGCGGCCTCGGGGGTTTCCTGCAGCCGGGGGATGAAGCGTTCGCGCAGCAGGCCGGGCTGGGCGTAGCGGCCGTTGCTGTTGAAGCCGTAGCCGGTGGCGCTGCGGCCGGCGCCATCCTCCACCGTCACCGCCACGACGCTGGCGGTCATCTTGGAGAAGTCGATATAGGCATTGGCGATGGCGGAGGCGATCGGGACCACGCCGTCGCGGACCGAGGCGATGCGCATCAGACCGCTCCCGCCGCGCGCAGCTTCGCCACATCATCCGGTGCCAGGCCGAATTCGGCCAGCACCTCGTCGGTGTGCTCGCCGCGCTCGGGCGTCGGCCGCCGCGGCGGGGCCACGCCGTCGAGGTTCATCGGCGAGCGCACCAGCGTGACTTCGCCCAGGATCGGGTGCGGCACCGGCCAGGCGAGGCCGAGGTGCTTCACCTGCGGGTCGGCGAAGACCTGGTCCATGGCGTAGACCGGGCCGCTCGGCACGCCAGCCTTGTTCAGCCGGGTGATCCAGTTCTCGCTGGTGTCCTCCAGCAGCGGCTTCTGCAGCATGGCGTTGGTCTTGCCGCGGTTGGCGGCGCGGGACTTGTCGGTGGCGAAGTCCGGGTCCCTGGCTTCTTCCACCAGGCCCAGCGTCTCGACGATGCGGCGCCACATCTCGTCGCCGCCGCCGGCCAGGTTGATCATGCCGTCCTTGGTGTGGAACAGCCCCGTGGGGATGGTGGTCGGATGGTCGTTGCCGGCCTGCTTCGGCACATCGCCCTTCATGGTCCAGCGGGTCGCCTGGAAGTCCATCATCGCCACCATGGCTTCCAGCAGGCTGGTATGCACCCAACGGCCACGGCCGGTGGTCTCCCGCTCCAGCAGCGCCACCATGATGCCGAGCGCGGTGTAGAGCCCGGCGGTGAGGTCGGCGACCGGAATGCCGGCGCGTACCGGCCCCTGGCCGGGCAGCCCGGTGACCGACATCAGCCCGCCCATGCCCTGGGCGATCTGGTCGAAGCCGGGGCGCTTCGCGTAGGGTCCGTCCTGGCCGAAGCCGGAGATGCTGCCGAGCACGATGCGCGGGTTCACCGCCGACAGCGCCTCGAAGTTGATGCCGAGCCGGTCCTTCACGTCGGGGCGGTAGTTCTCCACCACAACATCGGCCTTGGCGACCAGCCGGCGGAACAGCGCGATGCCCTCCGGGTGCTTCAGGTTGATGGTGATGCCGCGCTTGTTGCGGTGCACATGCTGGAAGTCCGGGCCATGCCGGTCACCGCCGAGGCCCTTGCCGGTATCGACATCGTCCGGCGCCTCGATCTTGATGACATTCGCGCCCCAGTCGGCAAGCTGGCGGACACAGGTGGGGCCGGACCGTACGCGGGTGAGGTCGAGCACGGTGAAGCGCGCCAAGGGAAGATCGGCGTGTGGCGGCATGATTTGGAACCTCCTCCGGGGCGGGCTAGCCTCGCCGCGAACCGCCTGGGAGGCAAGGCCATGGACGAATTGCTGTACGAGCTGCGCGACGGAATCGGCTTCATCACCCTCAACCGGCCGCAGGCCCGCAACGCGCTGACCTTCCCGATGTACGAGCGGCTGCGCGAGATCGCCGCCGGGGCCGCCGATGACGCCGCGCTGAAGGTGCTGGTCATCACCGGCGCCGGGGAGAAGGCCTTCGCCGCCGGCACCGACATCTCGCAATTCTCGAACTTCAAGACGCCCGAGGACGCGCTGGCCTACGAGGAACGGATCGACCGCGTGCTGGTCGCGCTGGAGGAATGCCCGAAGCCGACCATCGCCGCCATCTCCGGCGCGGCGACCGGCGGCGGGGCGGCCATCGCCGCGGTCTGCGACATGCGGGTCGCCGCGGCCAATGTCCGCATCGGCTTCCCCATCGCCAAGACGCTGGGCAACTGCCTGTCCATGGCGAACTACGGCCGGCTGGCGGCGCTGATCGGCCCGGCCAAGGTGCTCGACCTGATCTACACCGCCCGTCTGATCGAGGCGGAGGAGGCCAGGGCGATCGGCCTGGTCTCCGAGATCCTGCCCGACCACGCCGCCCTGCAGGCGCGCGCCGAGGAGCTGGCCCGCACCATCGCCGGCCATGCCCCGCTGACCCTGCGCGCCACCAAGGAAGCCATGCGCCGGCTGCGGCTGGCCGCCCGGCAGGTGGAGGGCGACGACCTGGTGGCCATGTGCTTCACCAGCGAGGACTTCCGCCAGGGCGTGGAAAGCTTCCTGGCCCGCAAGCCGGCGGTGTGGACCGGGCGATAGTGCGCCGCTACCCCGGCAGCGTGGCCAGGGCCACCAGCCCGCCGCCGGGGCGGTTCTGCAGCACCACGTCGCCACCATGCGCCCGCAGGATGTTGCGGGCGATGGGCAGGCCCAGGCCGGTACCGCCGGTCTCCCGGTTGCGGCTGGTCTCCAGCCGGTGGAAGGGCTGGAACACCGCCTCCAATTGCTCGGGCGGGATGCCGGGGCCGGCATCCTCGACCGACAGCCGCACCGGCCGGCCCGGCCCGTCCGAGCCGGCCAGCACCAGCCGCGCCGCGCCGCCATAGGCCAGTGCATTGCCCACCAGATTGGCCAGCGCCCGCTTGAGCGCCACCGGCCGCGCCCGCACCGTCAGCCGTTCCGGCCCGCTGTAGCCGATGGCCTCGGCGAGGTCCGGCCGGGCGTCCGCCGCCTCGTCCAGCACGGTCCGGCACAGGGCGGCGAGGTCGAGGGCGACGGTGGGCTCGGCGGTGAAGTCGTCGCGGGCGAAGGCCAGGGTGGCGGCGACCATGGCCTCCATCTCGTCGAGGTCGGCCAGCATCTTCCGGCGCTGCTCGTCGTCATCCATGAACTCGGCGCGCAGCCGCAGCCGGGTGATCGGGGTGCGAAGGTCGTGGCCGATGGCCGCCAGCATCTGGGTGCGGTCGCTGACGAAGCGGCGGATGCGCTCGGCCATGGTGTTGAAGGCGTGGGCGGCCTTGGCCACCTCGGTCGGTCCGCTTTCGGGCATGGGCGGTGCGTTCACGTCCCGGCCCAGCCGCTCGGCGGCTTCGGCCAGCACCCGCACCGGCATGGTCAGCCGCCGCACCGCCCACAGGATGAGGATGCCGCCGGCGATGGTCATGGCGAAGAAGGCGACCAGGAAGGTCTCGGAATGCCAGGGCCGTGGCGGCGGCAGCAGGATACGCAGGTTGAGCCATTCCCCGCTCGGCAGCCGCAGGCTCACCAGGAAGGTCGGCCCATGTTCGCCCCAGGAGGTGATGGCCTCGCGCGGGCGGAAGCGCGGCGGGCCGCCGCCCAGCAGGTCCAGCCGCAGCATCCGCGCGATCCCCGGCGGGATCGGCCTCTGGTCGAACCGGGCCAGGGGTTGCGCGTCCAGCGTGGCGGACAGGCCGGAGGGCAGTTCGAGCTCGGCCAGCATCTGCATGCGGCGGTCGGCCGGGGCGAGGATCACGGTGCGCCAGGCGCTGATCGACCGGGCGGAAATCTCCCGCGCCTGGGCGAAGCGTTGCAGGTCGACGCGGTCCAGCGCGTGGATGGTCAGCCCGGCCGCCTGGATGAGGGTCAGCGCCAGCAGCAGCGTCAGCGCGGTACGCCCGGCGAGGCTGCGCGGCCATAGCCGCCAGCCGGGCCGCGAGGCCGGTGGGGGTGCCGCGGTGCCGCTCAACTCCGCTCAACCGTCGCGGCGAGCACGTAGCCGCCGCCGCGCACGGTCTTGATGAGGCTGGGGTTGCGGCCGTCATCCTCCAGCTTGCGGCGGAGGCGGGAGACGGCGACATCGATGGCGCGGTCGAACGGCCCGGCCTGCCGGCCGCGCAGCAGGTCCATCAGCATGTCCCGCGTCAGCACCCGGTTGGGGCGCTCGACCAGCACCTGCAGCAGTTCATACTCGCCCCCGGTAAGCGGCACCTCGGCGCCATCGGGGTTGAGCAGGCGGCGGCGGGCGGGCTCCAGCATCCAGCCGCCGAAGCGCACCGCCTTGGCCGGCGGCTCCTTCGGGGCGCCGGCCTCGCCCGAGGCGCGGCGCAGCACGGCGCGGACCCGGGCCAGCAGCTCCCGCGGGTTGAAGGGCTTGGTCAGGTAGTCGTCGGCGCCGAGTTCCAGGCCGACGATGCGGTCCGTCTCGTCGGCCATGGCCGTCAGCATGACGATGGGGACATCCCCCTGCGTGCGCAGCCACTTGGCGAAGTCGAGGCCGCTTTCGCCCGGCATCATCAGGTCCAGCACCACCAGGTGGTAGCGACCCAGCGGCCAGAGCCGGCGGGCCTCCTTCGCATCGCGGGCGGCGGCGACGCGCATGCCCTGGCGCTCGAGGAATTTCGAGAGAAGTTCGCGGATTTCGCGGTCGTCGTCGACGACCAGGATGTGGGGTTGGGGCTCCATGGCTTTTGTAACATAGCGCGCCGGGGGCCGCTTGCGCATCGCGTTGTTGCGGCCTGTTGCCGAACGGGTGGGCGTTGCAGATTGTTGCAATTCGCCATGGCCCGGGACCTCACCGGGCAACATCCACCACCCAAGTGACGGTCAGCGCAAGGCAAACTCCCGTTCCCCACCACGGGTGCCGATGCGCTATAGGCGGCGGGGATGGCAATACCCCCCCAAGCCACCCCGCCGCCGCCCCCCTTCCCGCTGCCGCCGCCCTGGGCGGTGGCCGGGTTGCAGGCATTGATGAAGCAGGACCCGCGCCTCGCCCCGATTGTGCCGGCAGCCGGGCCCCTGCCATGGCGCAGCCGGGCGCCCGGCTTTGGCGGGCTGCTGCGGGCGATCTGCGGCCAGCAGATCAGCAACCAGGCGGCGGCGGCGATCTGGCGGCGGCTGTCGGCGCTTCCCGGCGCACTGGACCCGGCCGGGCTGCTGGCACTGGATGACGCGACCCTGTGCGGCGTGGCCGGCCTGTCCCGGCCGAAGGCGGCGCATGCACGGTCCCTGGCCGCGGCCTGCCTGGATGGACGGCTGGACTTCGCCGCGCTGCCGGCGCTGAGCGATGCGGAGGCGGTGGCGCATATCGCCGCGGTGAAGGGGTTGGGGCCCTGGACGGCGGAAATCCACCTGCTGTTCGCCGAGCAGCGCCCGGATGTGTTCCCGAGCGGCGACCTCGCGCTGGCAGCCAGCGCGGCGCATCTGCTGGGGCTGGAGGCACGGCCCACCCCGAAGGCCCTGGCGCTGCTGGCGCTGGAATGGGCGCCGTGGCGGTCCCTCGCGGCGCGGCTGCTATGGCACCACTGGCGCTTCGTCACCGGCCGGCCAGCGGTGGAGGATGGCTGAACGGATGCGGCGTCGCGTCTTATCCCGCCCCGGGCGGCGGCGCCGCGTCGAAGCCATCCGCCAGCACCCCGCGTGGCGCGATGAAGTCATAGGGCCCGCGTGGCAGGAAACGGCCGGTGCCCGGTTCCGCCTGGACCACGCCGTCCCGCATCACCACCTCGCCGCGCCGCACCGTCGCCACCGGCCAGCCGGTGACCTCCAGCCCCTCATACGGGCGTGTAGTCGATGGCGTGCTGCATCAGCGCGTTGGTGATGGTGACCTTCTTCTTCGGGTCCCATAGCGCGAGGTCGGCATCGGCGCCCGGCATGGCAATGGCGCCCTTGCGCGGCGCCAGACCCATCAGCCGGGCCGGGTTGGTCGCGGTCAGCCGGACGAAATGATCGAGGGTGATGCGGCCCTTCGAGACGCCTTCGCTGAACAATATCGGCAGCCGGGCGGCGAGGCCGGGGATGCCGTTCGGGACGTCGCGGAACACAGCATCCCGGCCATTCGCCGCCTTGCCCTTCTCGTTGCCCATGCTGAAGCCGCAATGGTCGGAGGAGACCACGTCGAGCGTGCCGCGGCGGATCATCTCCCAGACCCGGCCCTGTTCCTCGGCGGTGCGGGGGCTGGGGCTGCACATGAAGGCGGCGCCCTCGAAGCCGGGGCGATCCATGTCCGCGGCGGCAAGCGTCAGGTATTGCGGGCAGGTCTCGCCCCAGACCTTCAGGCCGCGATGCTGGGCGCGGGCGATCTCCTCGGCCGCCTCGGCGCAGGAGACATGGAAGACCTGGATCGGCTGGTCCACCAGCTCGGCGAGCGCGATGGCGCGGTGCGTCGCCTCCCGCTCCACCACCGGCGGGCGGGACCAGGCATGGTATTTCGGCGCGGTGAGGCCGGCCTTCAGCAGCGCCTCGGTGCGCCAGTTGATGGCGGCGTAGTTCTCGCAGTGGACGGTGACGAGGCAACCGTTCTTCCGCGCCGCCACCAGCACCTTGATGAACTGCTCATCCGCCAGATGCAGCGGCTCGTAGGTGAGGAAGACCTTCAGGCTGCGGATGCCCCGGGCGACGATCTCGGGGATCTCGCGCTCCAGCACGGCATCGGTCGGGTCGCTGATGATCTGGTGGAAGCTGTAGTCCAGCATGCCGCGGGCGGCGCGCGGCCTCGTAGTCCGCCAGCCGCGGCAGGATGCCCTCGCCCTTCCACTGCGGCACGAAGCACACCACGCTGGTGGTGCCGCCGGCGAAGGCCGAAGTGCTGGCGGTAGCGAAGCTTTCCTCCTGCACCGTGACCTCCGGCGGCGGCTTGTCTCCCCCTGAGCCGCCCGGCCCGGTGTAGCCGCCGCGGGCGGGTTCCTCGATGTGGCAATGGGAATCGACACCGCCCGGCAGCACCAGTAGCCCGCCGGCATCGAGCGTCGCCGTGCCGCCGGTGATGCTCTCGGCCAGCGCGACGATCCGGCCGCCGCTGATGCCGATGTCACAGCGCATGGTGCCGAGGCCGCTGGCGACCAGCCCGCCCCGCACCACCAGATCGTAATCCGCCATCCGCCGTCTCCCCGCGATGCGGGGAGAATGATGCCGGTGCGGCGGCCCCGGCGTCTATCCCTGGACGGTCAGGCGCTACCGGCGGCCGGCAGCTTCGCCAGGTCGCCGGGTGCCAGGGCGCGAAGGAAATCCTCACCCCATATTTCCGGCGAGGTGCCGGCGATGGCTTCCCAGCCCGCCAGCCAGCGTTCGCGCCGCTCGGCCAGCGGCATGTCGAGCGCGCGGTGCAGCGCCTCGGCCATGCCCTCGGCATCATGCGGGTTGACCAGCAGGGCGCTGTCGAGCTGCGCGGCGGCGCCGGCGAAGCGGGACAGCACCAGCACACCTGGGTCCGCCGGGTCCTGCGCCGCGATGTATTCCTTGGCCACCAGATTTATGCCGTCGCGCAGCGGCGTCACCACGCCGACCCGGGCCAGCCGCATGAAGCCCGCGACGGTGTCGCGGGTCTGCGGCCGGGCCAACAGGCGCAGCGGCAGCCAGTCCGGCTCGCCACACTCGCTGTTGATGGCACCGGCGGCGGAGTCCACCTCCTGGCGCAGCTTGCGGTAGGCCAGCACGTCCTCGCGCGAGGGTGCGGCGATCTGCAGCATGGTGGCGCTGCGGGCCGGGCGGCGGCAGATGACCCGGCGGAAGGCTTCCAGGCGCTCCGGCAGGCCCTTGGTCGGGTCCAGCCGGTCCACCCCCAGCAGCAGCGCCTGGTCGAGGATGGAGCGCGCCAGCAGCCGGGCGGGCTCCTGCGCCACCTGGCTGGCGGCGGTGGCGGCGAATTCGCGGGCGGCGATCTCGGCCGGGAACACCCCGAGCCGGATCGGCCGGCCGCCCAGCTCGACCATCTGGTCCCCGGTGCGGACGGCGCCGGCGAACTCGGTGGCCGAGGCAGCAAGATTGTCCCGGTCCGCCGCGGTCTGGAAGCCGATGAGGTCGGCCGCCAGCACATCCTGCACCAGGCCGCGGATGCCGGGCGCGACCGCCACGGCATCGGACGACGGGAATGGTACATGGAGGAAGAACCCGGTCGGGTTGCGGACGCCCTGGTCGCGCAATGCACCCGGCAGGGACATCAGGTGGTAGTCATGCACCCAGATGCGGTCGTCAGATCGCAGCAGCGGCGCCAGGCAGTCGGCGAAGCGGCGGTTTACCCGGCGATAGGTATCGAGGTCCTGGCGGCGGAAGGTCATCAGGTGCGGCAGCGCGTGCAGCATCGGCCAGAGCACGCCGTTGGAATAGCCGGTGTAGTAGCCGCGGTGCTCCGCCTCGGTCAGGTCCAGCGTCGCGTAACCGACCGCGCCGCGCTGGGTCAGGGCCGGTGCACTGACACGCTCGGTGACCGCACCGCTCCAGCCGAACCACAACCCGCCGCGGCGCTGCATCAGCCCAAGCAGCGCAACAGCGAGACCACCGGCCTGCCCGGCGTTGCCCGCCGGCACCGGCACACGGTTGGAGACGACAACTATCCGGCTCATGCCCCCTCCAGCAGCGCAACCGGCAATTGCGAGAACACGTCCGACAAGGCCAGCCGGTCCCCGGACATGCCGAGTACGGTCCCCGTCAGCGCATTACGCCAGCGGCTTTCCCCAACTACACGCGGCAGGACGAGTTCGGTTCCGCCCCAATCCGCTTTGGCAACGGTCGGCATCTGCGTATCACCGAGCAGCCCGGCCGGCAGCCGGGTGGTGACGGAAAGCACCACCCCGTCCCGATGGATCCGGGCGAAGGCCAGCACATGCGCCGCCAGCGGCCCCTCGACGGTCAGCGGCAGGTGGTCGCCGGCGGCGAAGATGGTCGGACGTGCGGCACGCAAGGCCAGGGCGCGGGCCAGGATGGCCTGCTTCACCCGGCCGTCCTGCCAGTGCTCGAGCAGGTCCTGCGGTGGCACGGCGGCATCCAGCGCCGCCTGCCGGGCAGCCCAGTCCACCGGCCGGCGGTTGTCGGGGTCGACCAGGCTGAGGTCCCAGAACTCGGTGCCCTGGTAGAGATCGGGCACCCCTGGCGCGGTGCAGCGCAGCAGCGTCTGCGACAGGCCGTTCACCGCACCGGCCGGGGCGATGCGGCCGGCGAAGGCGGCGATCTCCTCGCGCAGGTGGCTGGCCCGGTCGGAGGCCATGATGGCGAAGAGGAAATCCCGGCAGGCCGCCTCGTAGGCCGCGTTCGGCGCTGTCCAGTCGGTATGCCGCTTGGCCTCGCGCAGCGCCTTCACCTGCCAAGCGGCGACCCGCTCCAGCGAAGTCCGCGCACCCCCGCCTCGTCATCCGGCGCGAGGCCGAGCGGCCAGGCGCCGACCAGCGTCTGGTACAGCATGAGCTGGGCGTCATGCCCGGCGCCGCGCCGTCGTCCAGGGTGCGGCGGAGCTGGGAGTTGCAGCCGCGCCCAGCGATGCACCGCGGCCGCCCAGTCCTCCGGCATCTCGGTCAGCACGGCGAGCCGGGCGCGGACATCCTCGCCGCGCTTGTGGTCATGGGTGGCGGTGGCCAGCATGGCGTCGCGGGAAATGCTTCGCGCGGGCTTGGCGGTGGCGTGGAAGGCGGCCGGCGTCACCGCGAAGCGGCCGGGGTCCGAGCCCACCTCGTTGCGCGAGAGCAGCCGGCCGTAGCGGTAGAAGGCGGTGTCCTCCACCGCTTTTGGCGGCGACCGGCGCGCAGAGCTGCTGGAACCGCACCGCCGCGGAAAGCCTCTCCCGCCGCAGTGAACGGCGCGAGGCTGCGCGGCGGCTCGCCGCCCAGCCAGCGATCCAGCAGGTCGAGCACCGGACGGTCGGCGGCGCGGATGGTGCGCCGCGCCGCCGGCCAGCGCCCAGTCCAGGATGCGCTTGTCATCCGCGCTGCGGCCGCCGGTCGAGATGTAGGTGCGGTAGACCGGGAAATGCACCAGCACCTCGACCAGCGCGCGGCGCAGGGCGGTGAGGGTGAAGTCCCGCGTCACCAGGTCCCGGCTGGCGACCCGCTTCAGCGTCGCGGCGGTGGCGTTCAGTTCCGCGGCGAGGTTGTCGCGCAGGATCTGCCGCCGCGCCCGCGCGCCTCGGTCTCGAAATGGCCGGAGCGGCCGGTGACTTTCGGTCCAGAGGGCGGTCGAGCGGCTCCTCCCCGGCGGCGTCGTGCAGCACGCCGCTGGCCGCATCCATGAAGTCGTAGCCGGTGGTGCCGTCGACGCGCCAGTCGGTCGGCAGGCGTCTCAAGGGCGCCGAGGATCTTCTCGACCACGACTAGCGGCGGCTGGCCAGGGCGCGGCCGGCCTGCGGATCCGGCAGCCGGTGCGCAGCTTGCGGCAATAGCTGCGCGGGTCGGCCAGGCCGTCGACATGGTCGATGCGCAAGCCGTCGATCAGCGCCCTCGGCGTAGAGGCGCAGGAACAGCGTGCATGGGTGGCGTCGAACACCTCCGGCAGCTCGACCCGCAGGCCGGCCAGCCCGTTGATGTCGAAGAACCGCCGCCAGTTGATCTCGTCGCCGCCGTGCCGCCACCAGGCGAGGCGGTAGTGCTGGCGTTCCAGCAGCCGGTGCAGGCGGTCCCGCCCGGCCTCCGTCGCGCGGGTCGAAGGCGGCGACCGCACTCTCGATCAACGCGGCACCCGAGGCGTGGCCGGCGAATTCGGCCAGGGCACGGTGGCCACGGGCGGCATCCTCCCGCGCTGCGGGACGGTTGCGCTGCTGCAGGCCGATCCGGCCGAAATGCTGCGCGAGGTCCTCCAGCGCCGGCTCGCCCGCGGCGCGCAGGATGTGGGTGTAGTGCTGCGGCGCGATCGGGAAGCGGTGTTCGAAGTAGTGGGCGTGGAACTGGCCGGCGGCGGCATCGAAACGCAGGGTCAGGTCGCCGGCGGCCAGCGCCTCGCCGTAGGGCGCGCCGAGGAACGGCGCCAGCAGCCGGTTCTGCAGCATGCGGTCCGGCGGTTCCCAGTCGATGTCGAAGAAGCCAGCGTAGGGGCTCTGGCGGCCCCATTCCAGCACGTCCAGCCACCAGGCGTTGTCCTCGCCGCCGACCCCCATGTGGTTCGGCACGATATCCAGGATCAGCCCGAGCCCGGCCGCCTGCAGCGCCGCCACCAGCCGGCCGAGCGCCGCCTCGCCGCCGAGCTCGGGGTTGATCTGGCCGTGGTCGACGATGTCGTAGCCATGGGTGGACCCGGCCGCGCGTTCAGGATCGGCGAGGCATAGACATGGCTGATGCCGAGCTGAGCGAAATACGGCACCAGCGGAACGGCATCGGCCAGGGTAAAGCCGGCATGGAATTGCAGCCGGGCGGTCGCGCGCAGGCGCGCATGCTGCGGCGGGACGCGACGCGGCGCAGGCACGGTTCTCATGCTCCCTTCGGACGGGCATGGACGAAGGCGTCCAGACGGCTGGCAACGGCGGGTTGGTCGAGCAGGGTGGCGGCGTCACCGGGCAGGCGGCGGCGCCAGTTCGGGTGCTCGTCGATGGTGCCGGGCAGGTTCGGCTGTTCGGCCAGCGCCAGCGCATCCTCGATCGGCAGGACCGCCAGGGCGCAGGTCGCGCTGCCAACATGGGCGACGGCCGCGGCCACCACCGGCTCGGCCGCCTCGGGCGCCGGTTCCTCGCCGGGCCACGCCGCTGTCGAGGAAGGCCTGCCACAGGGCGGTGCGGTCCTTCGCCCGCCGCGCTTCCTCCTCGGCGGCGGTGTCCTTGGTCGGGAACAGCGCAGAGCTGGTCGCGCCAGCCGATGTCGAGGCCGCGCCACCAGCCGACCACGGTCGGCAGGTCGTGCGTCGTGGTCATGGCGGCAGCGTCGGGCGCCCAGCCATGCGGCGGGCGGAAGCCGCCCTTCGCTTCCCGCTCGAACCACAGCACGCGCATCCCGAGGATGCCGGCATCGGCCAGCGGTCGCGGAAGCCTTCCGGCACGGTGCCAAGGTCCTCGCCGATGACGATCGCCTGGTGGCGGTGGGATTCCAGCGCCAGCAGCCGCAGCAGGTCGTCCATCGGGTAGCGCAAATAGGCGCCGTCGGCCGGTCCCTGGCCCCGCGGCACCAGCCAGAGCCGCTGCAGCCCCATGGCATGGTCGATGCGCACCCCGCCGGCATGGCGCAAGCCGGCGCGCAGCGTTCCAGGAAGGCGGCAAAGCCACCCGCCCGCATCTCAAGCGGGGAGAAGGCGGTCAGCCCCCAGTCCTGGCCGAGGGGCTGAGAAATGGTCGGGCGGTGCGCCGACCGAGAGGCTTGGCAGCATGTCCCGCTGCCGGCGACCAGGCATGGCTGCCGCCGCCATCGGTGCCGACCGCGAGGTCGGCGATCAGGCCGATGGGCATCCCGGCCTCGCGCGCCGCCTGCTGCGCGGCCCCGCGCGAGGCTCCGCGAGCCATTGCAGGAAGGCGTGGAAGGCGATTTCGCGCGGGTTGTCGCGGGCGAAGCGCTGCACCGCCGGGGCTGCGCGGCGTGCGGTATTCCGCCGGCCATTCCTGCCAGTGCCACAGCATCGGGTCTCGGGCGATCATGCTGGCGTGCAGCGCCTCGAACCGCGCATGGTCCTCCAGCGCCGGGCCGGCCTCGTTGCGGAACTCGGCGAAGTCGCGGCGCGTGGTCGGCGTGGGTGCTCGAACAGCGCCCGCAGCCGGGCCAGCTTGCGGGCGGTGGCGGCGGGCCAGTCGATCAGCTCGGCGTCCACCGGCGGCGCCTCCGGCAGGCTGCCGAGCGCCGCGGTGGGGTCGGCGTAGAGGGTGTTGAGCAAGATGCGGCTGGACGGCGCATAGGGTCCGTACTGCGTCGCGTCGGCCGCGAACAGCGCATGCGCCGGGCTGACCGCCAGCGCGGTCGCACCCCGCTTCCCGGCGGCCCGGGCCAATGCCGCAACGCTGCCGAAGTCGCCGATGCCGTCATCGCCCGCCCGGCGCAGCGAATAGATCTGCGCGGCCAGCGCCCAGGCCGCGGCGCCACGGTGGGTTTCCGCGCCAAGGTCGTTCATGGTGACGCAGCGCGGCGGCGCCGCCGCGATCGGTGGCATGGCCGCCATCCAGCGTCAGCCGGTGGTAGCCTGGGGTGGAAACCGCGGGCAGCCGGCCTCGCCGCCCCAGCCCTGCTCCAGCCGGCCCTCGATCCGGTCGCCGCCGTTCTATCTCAAGGACATAGCGATGGCCCGCCGTGGAGCCGGGTATGGCCACCCCGTCCGGGCCGATGGTCATGGTGAGCAAGGGCGGCAGGTGGTCCTCGACGGCGTGCAGCGCGGCATGCGCCTCGCCCGCGTCATCCGGCAGGCCGAGGGCGGAGAGCACGGCGTGCAGCGTCTCCGGCCCGACCTCCTTGTCCTCGCCATGCGCGTCCTGCCAGGTGGTGGCGATGCCGGCGGCTTCGGCCAGCTCGCGAAGTCGCTCGTCCGAACTCATGCCGGCCCCTTCATCATCGGTCCGTCGGGCGCGGCTGCCATGGCCGGTGCCTCGATCAGCCAGATCGTGCAATACGGCGAGCAGCTCGCCGGCGCCCAGGGCACCCGCGGCACCGGCCGTGGTTTCGAACAATGTTTCGCCCTGCGCCGAGCAGGCCACGGCGTCGTCGCGCCGAGGTTGCAGGCGACGGTCAGGACGCTGCCGTCCGCCGAGCCGCCAGCGCGCCTGCACCGCCGCCTCCCCCACCGCATGCGCGCCGATGGCCTGGGCGCCGGGCAGATGCGGCACGATGCGGGCATGCCGCAGCGCCAGCAGCCGGCGATGCAGCGCCAGCACCGCGTCATGCGGCGGCTGGGCGGCCTCGTCCGGATCGGGGATGGATGCCTGGAAGGTCGCGGGGCGTTCGGGTCGGGGATGCGGTCCGGCGTCTCCGGGTCGGCGAAGGCGGGAACCGCGCGAACTCCGCGCCGGCCGTCGCGCACCGCATCCGCCAGCCCGCCGTGGTGGTCGGTGAAGAACAGGAAGGGCGTGCGGCTGGCGGTTTCCTCGCCCATGAACAGCAGCGGGATCTGCGGGCCAGCAGCAGCAGCGCGGTCGCCGCCTCCAGCGCGGCCGGGTCGGCCAGCGCCGTCAGCCGCTCGCCGAAGGCGCGGTTGCCGGTCTGGTCGTGGTTCTGCAGGAACAGCACATGGCGGTGGGCGGCAGGTGGCCGCTGGGGCTGCCGCGCGACGCCGCCGAGGTAGCGCGAGTGCTCGCCCTGGTACACCCAGCCCTCCGCCAGGCAGCGCGCCAGCTTGTCGGCGCCGGTCGGTCGGCGTAGTCGCCGTAGTAGCCGCCGTCCTCGCCGGTCAGCAGCACGTGCAGCACGTTGTGGCCGTCGTCGTTCCACTGCGCATCGACGTCGCGCTCCAGGTGCGCGGCGTCGTTGTGGTGTCTCCAGCACCAGATGCACATGCCGGCCGGGCTCCACGGTGCGGCGCACCGTGGCGGCCATTTCATCCACCCAGCTCTGGTCCTCGATCGCGTGGACCGCGTCGAAGCGCAGGCCGTCGAAGCGGTATTCCATCAGCCAGTGCAGCACGTTGCCGGTGAAGAACGCGCGCACCTCCGGGCGGCGGAAGTCGATCGCCGGACCCCAGGGCGTCTTGATGGTCCTCGCGGAAGAACTGCGGGGCGTAGCTGTGCAGGTAATTCCCGTCCGGGCCGAAGTGGTTGTACACCACGTCGAGGAACATCATCAGCCCGAGCTCGTGCGCGCGGTCGACCAGCGCCTTCAGTTCGTCGGGCGAGCCATAGGCGCTGTCCGGCGCATAGGGCAGCACGCCGTCGTAGCCCCAGTTGTGCCGGCCGGGGAAATCGTTGACCGGCATCAGCTCCACCGCGGTGATGCCGAGGCGCTGCAGCCGCGGCAGTTCCGCGCAGCACGCCGGCAAAGCCGCCCATGGCGCCGGCATGCAGCTCGTACAGCACGGTCTCGCGCCAGGGCCGCCCCATCCAGCCCGGCTGCCGCCAGGCATAGGCGCGCGGATCGACCACCACGCTGGGCCCGTGCACGTCCTCCGGCTGGCAGCGGGAGGCCGGGTCGGGCACGAACAGCCCGTCCGCCAGCCGGTAGCGGTAGCGCGTGCCGGCGCCGCAGCCGGCCTCCACGCTCGAACCAGCCGTCGTCCGAGCGCTGCATCGGCAGCAGCGGCCCGTCCTCCAGCGCCAGCCACGACCTCCTCCTGCGCCGGCGCCCACAGGCGGAAGCGGGTGCGGCCATCCGGCAGCAGGGTGGCGCCCCATCCGGGTCGCTGTGCGAAGCGCGGTCATTCCGGGCGCCAGCCGTTCGCCGGCCAGCAGCACGCCGACTGTGCGCCGCGACATGGATGGAGGCGCCGCTGACCGGATCGTCCCGCGCTCATCGTGCCGGTGGCGCTGTCCATCAGCACGCGACCAGGCGAGCGCCGGGTGCGGCAAGCTGGAAGTCGATCCTCCGCGGTCGGCGTTCATCAGCAGCAGCGTGACGATCGACACAGTTCCGTCTCCATTCGCCGTCGCTCGGCGCAGGATCAGCGTCCGCTGCTCCGGGTCGTTCCAGGCCTCGGGCGATCATGGCTGGCCGTGCTGATCAAACCAGGCGATATCGCGCAGCCTGCGGCGCACGGTTCCGCGCCGCCGTGCAGGAACACCGCGGCAGCGCAGCGCCGGAGTGCTCGCGGCGCAGCGCGATCAGCCGGGCGACGAAGCGCGGTGAGGGCTGCGTCCTCCGGCATGGCGGCGCGCGTCCCAGTCGAGCCAGGAGATGTCGTTGTCCTGGCAATAGGCGTTGTTGTTGCCGTGCCTGGGTGTGGCCGAACTCGTCGCCGGCCAGCAGCATCGGCGTGCCGGCGGAGGAGAACACGCGTGGCCAGCAGCGCCCGGCGGACGCGCGCGCGGGTCGGCGATGATCTCCGGGTCGTCGCGTCTGGCCCTCCACGCCCCAGTTGCGGCGAGCGGTTCTCGGGGTGGCCGTCGCGGTTGTCCTCGCCGTTGGCCTCGTTGTGCTTGCTGCTCGTAGGCGACGGTGTCGGCCAGCGTGAAGCCGTCATGGCAGGCGAGCGAAGTTGACGCTGGCCCAGGGGCGGCGGCGCCTGGCGGTCGAACAGGTCGGCGGAGCCGGTGAGCCGGGCGGCGAGGTCCGGCGCGCATGCCGCGGATCGCCGCGCCAGAAGCGGCGGACGCTGTCGCGGAAGCGGTCGTTCCATTCGGCGAAGCCGGGCGGGATGGCGCCCAGCTGGTAGCCGCCGGGGCCGATGTCCCAGGGCTCGGCAGATCAGCTTCACCCGCGCCAGCACCGGGTCCTGGCGCATCGCGTCGAAGAGGCCGGCGCCGGGATCGAAGCCGGTGCCCTCCCGGCCCAGCGTGGTGCCGAGGTCGAAGCGGAAGCCGTCCACATGATAGCTGGTCGACCCAGTAGCGCAGGCTGTCCATCACCATCTGCAGCACGCGCGGGTGGGCAGATTCAGGGTGTTGCCGGTGCCGGTGTCGTTGACGTGGTGGCGCGGTCCTCGTCCGGCATCAGCCGGTAGTAGCTGGCGTTGTCGAGGCCGCGGAAGGACAGCGTCGGGCCGAGCTCGCTCGCCTTCGCAGGTGTGGTTGTACACCACGTCCAGGATCACCTCGATGCCGGCGGCATGCAGCCGGCGGATCGCCACGCGCAACTCGTTGCGCGTCCGCGGTTCGAGAGGTAGCGTGGCTCCGGCGCGAAGAACGCCAGCGTGTTGTAGCCCCAGTAGTTGCGCAGCCCCTTTGCAGCAGGAAGCGGTCCTGCAGGATAGGCGTGGATCGGCAGCAGCTCGATCGCCGTGACGCCCAGGCGCTGGAGGTGGTCGATCACCGCGGGGTGGGCGAGCGCGGCGAAGGTGCCGCGTTCGGGCGGGGCGATGTCCTCGCGCAGCATGGTCAGGCCGCGGACATGCGCCTCGTAGATCACCGTGTCGGACCAGGGCACGTCGGGCGGGCGGTCGTCGCCCCAGTTGAAGCTGTCGTCCACCACCACGCCTTCGGCATGGCGGGCGCGCTGTCGCGGCGGTCGAAGGACAGGTCGCCGCGGCCGGCAGCCGACGCGGTAGCCGAACAGGGCATCCGACCAGCGCACTTGGCCCGTACAGCGCGCGGGCGTAGGGGTCGAGCAGCAGCTTGTTGGGGTTGAAGCGGTGGCCGTGTCGCGGGCTCGTACGGGCCGATAGGCGCGGTAGCCGTAGAGCAGGCCGGCGTCGGGCGTCCGGCAGGTAGCCGTGCCAGACCTCGTCGGTGCATTCCGGCATCGGGAAGCGGGCGATCTCGCGCCGGCCGGCCGGATCGAAGATGCAAAGGTCGATCCGCTCGGCATTGGCCGAGAACACCGCGAAGTTGACGCCCAGACCGTCCCAGGTCGCGCCGAGAGGATCGGAGCGACCTGGCAGCAAGCGATCCGGAATAGGCGGCATGCTACCCCTGATGCGTAAGGATGAGCGACCGCTAGCGGCGGGAGGAACAAGGACAAGGACTGCGGCGAATCCGTGGCTGGCCACGGCGTCGGTCATCACCGAACCGCCATTGCCCGATATTGCTGCCACCATAGGCAGCGCCATCGGTGTTCAGCGACTTCGTGCCAGCCGCCGGCGGTCGGCACGCCGATGCGGTAGCCATGCCGCGGCATCGGCGTCATGTTGCAGACGACCAGCGCCGGCGGATCATCCGGCCCGCCCTGGCGCAGAAGGCGAGCACGCTCTGCGCCCGATCGTCGCCAACCAGCCAGCGGAAACCCTCCGGCGACGCATCCAGCCGGTGCAAGGCCGGCATGCGCCGGTAGGCGGTATTGAGGTCATGCGGCAGCCGCTGCATGCCCCGGTGGCCGGCATCGTCCAGCAGCGCCCAGGGAATGGTGCCGTCGTGGTTCCATTCGGTCGGCTGTGCGATCTCGCAGCCCATGAACAGCAGCTTCTTGCCGGGATGGGTCCACATGAAGGCGAGATAGGCGCGCAGGTTGGCGAACTTCTGCCAGGGATCGCCCGGCATCTTGCTCGAGCAGCGAGCCCTTGCCGTAGCACCACCTCGTCATGGCTGATCGGCAGCACGAAGCTGCTCGCGACAAGGCATAGACCAGGCCGAAGGTCATGGCGTCATGGTGGTACTGCGCGGTGCACCGGGTCCTGCTCCATGTAGAGCAGCGTGTCGTGCATCCAGCCCATGTTCCACTTGTAGTCGAAGCCCAGCCCGCCTTCGTTGACCGGCATGCGTGACGCCGGGCCATGCGGTGCTTTCCTCGGCGACCATGATGGCGCCGGGGCAGCGTTCCGCGACGACGGTGTTCAACTCCTGCAGGAAGGCGACGGCTTCGAGGTTCTCGCGCCCGCCGTAGCGGTTGGGGACCCACTCGCCGGCCTGGCGGGAGTAGTCGCGGTACAGCATGGAGGCCACCGCATCCACCCGCAGCCCATCCACGTGGAAGTGCTCCAGCCAGTACAGCGCGCTGGCGATCAGGAAGCCCCGCACCTCGTTGCGGCCGAAGTTGTAGATCGCGGTGTTCCAGTCGCGATGGAAGCCCTCGCGCGGATCCGCGTGCTCGTAGAGCGGCGTGCCGTCGAAGCGGTACGAGGCCGTGCGCGTCGGTCGGGAAATGCGCCGGCACCCAATCGAGGATCATGCCGATGCCCGCCGCATGGGCCCGGTCGACGAAGCGCGCGAAGCCCATCGGCGGGCCGAAGCGCGCGCTCGGCGCGAACATGCCCGAGCGGCTGGTAGCCCCAGGAGCCGCCGAAGGGATGCTCCATGATCGGCATGAACTCGACATGGGTGAAGCCCATGCCCTGCCACATAGGGGATCAGCCGGTCGGCCAGCCCGTCCCAGTCCGGCGCCTCGCCGGTCGCGTCGCGCCACCAGGAACCGGCATGCACCTCGTAGATCGACATCGGCGCCGTCGGTGCCTGGCTCGCGGACGCGCCGGCCATCCAGGCCTCGTCGGTCCAGGCGAAGGGCGCCGGGTCGCGCGACGACTGGAGGCGGTCGCCGGCGGCATCTCGGTCGCCGCCGCGAGCGGGTCGGCCTTCAGCGGCAGCGCCGCGCCGTCGGGGCCGACGATCTCGTACTTGTAGCGGCGCGCCGGGCCGCAGGCGCGGGATGAACAGCTCCCACACCCCGGCTTCGCGCCGCAGCCGCATCGGGTGGCGGCGGCCGTCCCAGCCGTTGAAATCGCCGACCACCGAGACGCGCTGCGCATTCGGCGCCCAGACCGCGAAGCGCACGCCCGCGACGCCCTCCACCGTCATCGCCTGCGCGCCGAACACCCGGGCAAGGTCGAAGTGCCGGCCCTCGGCGAACAGGTGCAAGTCGAGCGGCGCCGAGCAGCAGGCCGAAGGTGTACGGGTCCTCGGTTTCCTGCGCGCGGCCCGGCCAGTCGATCCGCAGCCGATAGGGCACCGTGCCGGCTGACGCGGCCGGCGAACAACCCGCCGGGATGCGATCGCGTCGAGCCGGCCAAGCTCCTCGCCGCTGTCACGCGCCAGCACGGTGACGCCGCGGGCGCCCGGCTGCAGGCGTGCGTATCGTCCTCGCCATGCGGGCCGAGGAATGCGAAGGGGTCGCCATGCCGGCCGGCGACCAGGGCCTCCATGCCGGCGATCATTGGGCGATCCTGTCCGCAAGGGTGGCAAGTCCACGCAGCGGCACGCCGATCCAGGCGGGCCGGTTGGCCGCTTCGTAGCGGATTTCGTAAGCCGCCTTCTCCAACAGGAACAGATCGAGCAACGCTGCCTCCGAACCAGCCGGCACCCAGGGGTGTTCGGCCGAGGTTTCCACACACGATAGGCATCGAGGAAAGCTGCCGCCGCCTCGCGCTGCCAACGCGCGAACAGGGCCGCGCGGCGCTCGGCCGGCGCCGCGGTCGCCGCGCCTGAGGCTCGGTGGCGCGTGGCGACCGCGGCCGCGTAGTCGAGGCTGCGCAGCAGCCCGGCCACGTCGCGCAGCGGGCTGCCCTTGGCGCGGCGTTCCTCCAGCGGGCGCGGCGGGCTCGCCCTCGAAATCCACGATCACCGCATCGCCCTGCGCGACCAGCACCTGGCCGAGGTGGAAGTCGCCATGGACGCGAGTCTTCAGCGCACCATCGGCCGCGGCCGCCAGGCGATGCGACCGCCTCATGCAGCGCCGCGCGCTTCGCCAGACGCGGCGCCGCCAGCGGCGCGCATCCTCGGCAAGCCCCGCGCCGGTCCGCCAGCAGGTCGAGCGCCGCGGTCGAGCTGCGCCGGCGCGCCGGCGGCCCAGCCGGCACGATCCGCCTCGCTGCGCCGGCTCCGGCGCGAAGTCCGCGTTGTCGGTCGGCCGGGCCAGCACCGCATGCAACTCGCCCAGGCGGCGGCCGAGCGCGGCGGCGAAGGCCAGGTAGCCGGCGAACGGCATCCTCGGCTCGGCCTCATCGGTCAGCGCCGCCTCGTCCACGGCGCGCTGCAGCCAGTCCAGCGTCCAGCCCCAGCCGTCGCCCTGGTTGCGGACGAAGGCCTGCGCCAGCATCAGCGTGTGCGGCGTGCCGTCCTCGCGCGATGCGCACCACCTCGCCCAGCAGCGGCGCGGTGTTGCCGATAGCCCGGCCTCCGTCAGGTAGCGCGTCATCTCGGCTTCCGGATGGATGCCGGGGTCGATGCGGCGCAGCAGCTTCAGCACCACCTGCCTCGCCGATCAGCGACGAGTTGGACTGCTCGGCCGACAGCCGGCGGATCTCCGGCGCCTCCGGCAAGGTCGATCTCGGCAAGGCGCGGCGGTGGCGTGGAAGCGGATCTCGCCATCCTCGCGTCGGCAGCCGTGCGCCATCCCTGCAGCGCATGCGAGCACCGCGGCGCGGCAGGCGGTCGTCGGCGAAGGCATCGGTCAGGAAGCCGACGCGCCGCCCCTGGCGCAGCCGCGCCAGCGCCAGCTGCGCGGACAGCGGCGCCGATGCCCTCGGCTCCTCCGACACCGGCCAGCGGCAGGCGCGTAGCGCTCCGTGCGGCCGGGCAGCTGTCACCTCGACCTCCGCCATGCACCACGGCGCCCTGCGATTCCGGCAGCGGTGGCGATGGCGGCGAGCGCATCGCCTCGATCGCTCGCCCTTGCCGTCGAACCAGCGCCGCTTCGGCAGGTATTCCGGCAGCACCGCTGTTCCAGCTCTCGCCGTACGGCAGCCCGAGAGAGGTCCTTCACACCGGCGCGCAGGACGAGGGTGCGAGCTCCGGCAGCGACTCCGGCGCCGGCGTGTGCCAGGCCGGCAGGCGCCTGCTCCGTCGCCAGCACGAACCAGTAGAAGCCGTAGGGCGGCAGCGTCAGCAGGTAGGGCAGCTGGCCGATCGGCGGGAAGGGCGTGCCGCCGAGCAACTCCACCGGCACGCGCCCCGCAAGCTCCGCGAGGTCGAGCTCCACCGCCTGCGGCGAGCGCGAGAGGTTGGAGACGCAGAGGATGCGTGTCGCCCTCGTACTCGCGCATATAGGCCAGGATCTTGCGGTTGCCGGGGTACAGGAGGCGCATGGCGCCGCGGCCGAAGGCCTGGTGCGCTTGCGCACCGCCAGCATGCGCCGCATCCAGTTCAGCAGCGAATGCGGGTCGCGCAGCTGCGCCTCCACGTTCACCGCCTGGAAGCCGTAGAGCGGGTCCATGATCGGCGGCAGCACCAGGCGCGCGGGTCGGCGCGCGAGAAGCCGCCGTTGCGGTCGGGCGACCACTGCATCGGCGTGCGCACGCCGTCGCGGTCGCCGAGGATAGATGTTGTCGCCCATGCCGATCTCGTCGCCGTAGTAGATCACCGGCGTGCCGGGCATCGACAGCAGCAGGGCGTTCATCAGCTCGATGCGCCGGCGGTCGCGCTCCATCAGCGGCGCCAGGCGGCGGCGGATGCCGAGGTTGATGCGCGCGCGCTTGTCGGCGGCATAGGTGTTCCAGAGGTAGTCGCGCTCCTTGTCGGTCACCATCTCGAGCGTCAGCTCGTCATGGTTGCGCAGGAAGATCGCCCACTGGCAGTTTTCGGGGATGTCCGGCGTCTGGCGCAGGATGTCGGTGATCGGGAAGCGGTCTTCCTGCGCGATCGCCATGTACATGCGCGGCATCAGCGGGAAGTGGAACGCCATGTGGCATTCGTCGCCGTCGCCGAAATAGTGCTGCGTATCCTCCGGCCACTGGTTGGCTTCGGCCAGCAGCATGCGGTCGGGGTAGCGGCTGGTCGAGCTCGGCGCGGATGCGTCTTCAGGACGCGCATGCGTCTCCGGCAGGTTCTCGTTGTTGGTGCCCTCGCGCTCGACCAGGTAGGGCACCGCGTCGAGCCGCAGGCCGTCCACGCCCATGTCCAGCCAGAAGTGCATGACACCGAGCACTTCCGCGCAGCACGCGCGGATTGTCGAAGTTCAGGTCCGGCTGGTGGCTGTAGAAGCGGTGCCAGAAATAGGCCTTCGCCACCTCGTCCCAGGTCCAGTTGGACTTCTCGGTGTCGAGGAAGATGATGCGCGTGTCCGGCGTAGCCTTGTCGTGTCGGACCAGACGTAGAAGTCGCGCTGCCGCGCGAGCCCGGCTTGGCGCGTGCGGGCGCGCTGGAACCAGGGATGCTGGTCGCGAGGTGTGGTTGATGACCAGCTCGGTGATGACCCGCAGGCCGCGCGCATGCGCCTCCGCGACGAAGCGCCGGAAGTCGTGCAGCGTCCCGTAGTCGGGTGCACGCCGCGGTAGTCGGCGATGTCGTAGCCGTCGTCGCGCGCGGCGACGGATAGAACGGCAGCAGCCAGATCGCGTTGACGCCGAGTTCGGCGATGTAGTCGAGCTTCTGCAGATCAGCCCGGCGAAATCGCCGATGCCGTCGTCGTTGGCGTCGAAGAAGGATCTTCACGTGGAGCTGGTAGATGACCGCGTCCTTGTACCAGTGCGGGATCCTGCGGCATCGTCAGTCACAGCCCCTCCGCCGGGCGCATGCGCCAGATGCGCGAAGCGGCAGTATCGGCCGGATCGAGGCCGGATGTGCTGGACCTTGCCGTGCCAGGTGAAGCTGTGGCCGCGCATCAGGTCCTCGACATCCAGGGCCGCATGGTCCGGCAGCCCCAATTCCCACAGCGGCAGTTCGACACTGCCGCCTGCTGCACTGAATGCGGGTCGAGGCTGACCGCGATCAGCAGCACGTTGCTGCCGTCCGGCGTCGACTTGCGGTACCACAGCACCTGGTCGTTGAAGGCACTTGGAAGGCGAGGCCCAGATGGCTGTGCAGCGCCGGGTTGTCGCGGCGGATGCGGTTCAGGCGGGTGATCTCCGCGACGATGTTGCCCGGAGCGTTCCAGTCGGCCAGGCGCGGAACTCGTACTTCTCGCAGTCCAGGTATTCTTCCTTGCCCGGCAGCGGCGGCGCCTCGCACAGCTCGAAGCCGTGGTACATGCCCCACAGGCCGGACAGCGTCGTCGCCAGCGCGGCGCGGATCAGGAAGCCGGCGCGGCCGGAGTTCTGCAGGAAGACCGGGTTGATGTCCGGCGTGTTGACGAAGAAATGCGGCCGGAAGAAATCCTTCGGCGCCGTCGTCGTCAGCTCGGTCAGGTAGTCGGCCATCTCCGGCTTGCTGTTGCGCCAGGTGAAGTAGGTGTAGCGACTGCGTGAAGCCGATCTTGGCCAGCCGGTACATCACCTTCGGCCGGGTGAAGGCCTCCGACAGGAACACCGCGTCCGGATACTGCGCGCGCACCTCCGCGATCATCCACTCCCAGAACGGGCAGCGGCTTGGTGTGCGGGTTGTCGACGCGGAACAGCCGCACGCCCTGCGTCCACCCAGAACAGCACCACGTCGCGCAGCGCCATCCACAGCGAGGGCACGGCGCCCTCGGCGTAGAAATCGACGTTGACGATGTCCTCGTACTTCTTCGGCGGGTTCTCGGCGTAGCGCATGCGAGCCGTCCGGCCGCCAGTCGAACCATCCGGGTGCTCGCGCAGCCAGGGATGGTCCGGGCAGCACTGGATGGCGAAGTCGAGCGCCAGTTCCAGCCCATGTCGCATGGCGCCGCCGCGCACCAGCCGCCGGAAATCCTCGAGCGTGCCGAGTTCGGGATGCAGCGCGTCATGCCCGCCATCCGCCGAGCCGATCGCATAGGGGCTGCCCGGATCGTCCGGCCCCGGCGTCAGCGTGTTGTTGCGACCCTTGCGGTTCGTCTTGCCGATCGGATGGATCGGCGGGAAATACAGCACGTCGAAGCCCATGCCGCGGATGCGCGGCAGCTGCGCGATGACGTCGTCGAAGGTGCCGTGCCGCGCCGGATCGTCCGGCTGGCTGAGCGCGGGAACAGCTCGTACCAGCTGGCGAAGCCCGCGCCGGTGCGCTCGGCGTCCAGCGGGACCTCGGCGCTGCGCGATGCGGAAGGCGCCGCTCGTCGGCCGCCGGCCATGAGCTCGGCGGTCTGCGGCGATCGATCAGCAGGTGCCAGCCGCTCGGCCTCCCCCGCCGCGGCGATGCGCTGCGCCAGCTCGGCGAGCGCACCGCCGGGTGCGCTCGCCGGCGGCGGCCACCAGCAGGCGGCCTTCCTCCAGCTCCAGCGATATCGGCACGCCGGCCGCGTGCTTCTTCTCCAGCTCGTCGCGGAAGGTGGCGAAGGCATCGCGCCAGGCCTCGACCGCGAAGATGTAGCGGCCCGATCCGCTCCAGCGGGAAGCTCGCGGTCCAGCGATCGTTGCCGAGCGGGCGCATCCGCGCCTCCTGCCAGGCCGTCTCGTCGGCCGCCCGCCACAGCAGCGCGGCGCCGAGCTTCTCATGCCCGTCGCAGATCAGGTCGCAGCCGACCTCGACGATCTCGCCGACCGTGCGCTTCACCGGGAAGCGGCCGCCATCGACCAGCGGATCGATCGCCTCGATCGCGATGCGCGGGGCGCGGCAGGCAGCCTCCGCGCCGGCCAGCTCGGCGCCACGGATCGGGCGCGGCGCCTCGGCTTCCAGGACGCGTGCCTCGCCGGGCTGCAGCAGCAGCGCCGCACCGGGCGCCAGCGGCGCACCCTCGGCCGGCCAGCAGGGGGTGAAGCGGGTGAAGGCACCGCCCGCGCCCGGCAGCAGCGCGCTGACGGAGACCGTCGCGGCACGGCGCAGGTCGGGGTTGGCCAACAACAAAACCGCGCCCTGGGCCGTGCGCGCGTCCGGTCCGGCCGCCCGCAGCAGAGCCATGGCCGGCGCCCCCGGGCCGGACAGCGGCCGCAGCTCGGCCGGGGCCAGGGTGCGGGCCGCCATGGCGGCGTTGGCGGCGCGGATCTCGGCGCTCAGGTCGAAGGGTGCGTGGCTGACGATCCACTCCCAGTCACCGGGGCGGTCGCGCGCCGCATCCATCGGGCGGCGGGCGCCGTATTCGAATCCCATCGGCACCAGCATGCCCGCGCCGGTCGCGGCGGCGATGCGCAGGTGCCGGATGGCCGCGCGCTCGGCTAGCACCGGCTCGGGGTCTCGGGCGGCCAAGCGGGGGCCGAAGGGCGGCTCCACCGTGGCGATGGCGGGGGCGATGGCGGCCAGCCGGGTGGCTTCCTCGGCCAGCCACTCGCCGCGCAGGTCCCACCAGGCAAGGCTGTCGAACACCCCGGCGAAGCCGGCTCCGGCCAGCCGCGGCAACTCGTCGGCCGGCAGCCCGGCGGTCCAGGCGAGGAAGCTCGCCTCAGGGACGGCCGCGATCAGCCGGCGCCAGACGGTGGCCGGCAGGCGGGCCGGCGCATCGCAGCGGAAGCCGGCAATGCCGGCGGCGGCGAAGCGGCGCAGCCGCTCCTCCCACCATGCGCCGAGCGCCTCGGCGACCTCTGGATCCTCCCAGCGGGCGTGCACGGTGTCCCGGTCCGGCGGGGCTAGACGCGGGTCAGGCGTCCCGCCGATGGCTTGCGGGCCGAACCAGCCGGGCTGGCTCGCGGCCAGCCGGCCGTCGGCGGCTACGCGGTCCAGCACCAGGTCCAGGTACAGGGCCAGGCCATGTGCCTTCGCCTTGCCGGCCAGGGTTTCCAGCATCGCCGCGCTGTCGCCCGGCGCTTCCAGCACCGGGTGCGGCACATCGGGGTCGCCGACCTGGTAGAGGTTGCCGGTCCCACCCGTGGCAAAGGGCGGGGCCACCAGCACCGCGTTGAAGCCGAGCGAAGCGGCACGTTCCAGCGCCGCATCCCAGGCCGGCAGCGCGCCAACCAGCAAAGGGTGCATCAGGTAGAGACGCGGCGCATGCGGCGCGGGGTCCGCAGCAGGCGCGACGGCCTCCGGTACCGGCTCTTCCGACACGGCGGAACCGGGGACCGGTGATTCGGGTATGTGCGATGTCGAAGGGATTACCGGCGCGGGGACAGGTGGCGTCGTGGCGGGAGCCTCCGTTACCGGTGCCGCCGCGGGTCCCTTCCTGTTGGAAGTCGCCGCTCGTTTCGCCTGCTTCGGCTTGCTGTCCCGTTTCTCCGCCATCCGGTCCCCCATTTCCATCTCTGCTGCGCAACGCCGTTACGGCGAACAAGTGGGCAGCCAGTTCGATCACCGATGCGAGAGCACGGCCCGCTCGGCCGGCATGAAACCCGCATGCATTGTTGCAACGCCTGACGCAGGAGCCACGCCGATGCTCGACCCGGACCGTTTTGATCCCGCCGCCCATGTGGCCGGCGCAGCACCAGCGGTGGGGCTGGTGCTGGACGTGGATCGGCAGGCCAGGGTGGCTGCCGCCTTTGCCCTGGTGGTGCGTATCGCCACGCCGGCGTTTTTGGTTCCGCTGCCCGAAACGGTCGAGCCTGCGCCGGTGTTCCGGCCATGAGTGGGGAGAAACCTGCCATCCCCACCTTGGTTCGCTCGCGTGCTACCACGGCCCGAGCAATTATTGAAGCGACGCTGGCCCGCATCGCCCGCCATGGACCGGCGGTGAACGCCTTCACAGCAGTGCTGCCGGAACGGGCACTCGCCGCGGCGGATGCCGTGGATGCGTGCATCTCCACTGGGCAGGACCCCGGACCGCTGGCCGGGACACCCTATGCGGCGAAGAACCTGTTCGACCTGAAGGGCATCCCGACCCTGGCCGGCAGCAGGATCCGCCGCAGCGCGCCGGCTGCCGGCCGCGACGCCTTCCTGGTCCGCCAGCTCGACGCCGCCGGGGCGATCTGCGTCGGCGCGCTGAACATGGATGAATTCGCCTATGGCTTCACCACCGAGAACAGCCATGACGGCCCGGTCCGCAACCCGCACGACCTGAGCCGCATCGCCGGGGGTTCCTCCGGCGGTTCGGGCGCGGCGGTGGCGGCGGGGCTGGTGCCGCTAGCGCTCGGCACGGATACCAACGGGTCCATCCGGGTGCCGGCCTCGCTGAACGGCATCTTCGGGTTGAAGCCGACCTATGGGCGGCTGTCCCGGCATGGCTCCTTTCCCTTCGTGTTCTCGCTCGACCATGTCGGGCCCTTCGCCCGGAGCACCGCCGAACTCGCCGCGGCCTACGACGCGCTGCAGGGGCTGGACCCCGAGGACAGCCACCAGGCGGCCTGCCCGCCGGAGCCGGTGACGCCGGTGCTCAACGCCGGGCTGGCGGGGCTGCGGGTCGCCCGGCTCGGTGGCTGGTTCGGCCGGATGCAGTCGGATGCGGCGCGCGGCGCGGTGGATGCGGTGGCGGCCGGGCTCGGCGCCAGCCGCAGCGTGGAGTGGGACCTGGCAGAGGCCTGCCGCGCCGCCGCCTTCGTCATCACCAGCTCGGAAGGCGCCGCGCTGCACCTGCCGACGCTCCGCACCCGGCTGGAGGACTACGAGCCACTGATCCAGGACCGGCTGCTGGCCGGCGCGCTCATCCCCGCCGCCTGGGTCCACCACGCCCAGCGCGTGCGGGCAATGGCACGGGACCAGATGCGGGCGCTGCTGGCGGATTGGGACGTGCTGCTGGCCCCCGCCACCCCGGTGCCCGCCACGGCGATCGGCCAGGACATGCTGGAGCTGGATGGCGTGGACATGCCGCTGCGGCCCTCCATGGGGCTGTTCACCCAGCCGGTCAGCGGCATCGGCCTGCCGGTGGTGACGGTGCCGGTGCAGCGGGTGGCCGGGCCACTGCCGATCGGGGTGCAGCTCATCGGCAAGCCCTGGACCGAGGCGCTGCTGTTCCGCGCCGCCGCCGCGCTGGAGGCCGCCGGCATCTGCGCCGCGCCGGTGGCGGCGGGCTTCGCGGATGACTGAGGCCGGTTTGATCCAGCGTAAGGAATTTCCGCCCCGCCGCCGCCAGATGGAGGCATGAGCCAGAGCATCCCGCGCAGCTACAGCCTCGCCAGCCTGCCCCGCTACACCAGCTACCCGACGGCGCCGCATTTCGGGCCGCTGGATGAAGCGACCTACCGCGCCTGGCTCGCCACCATCACCCCGGCCGACCAGCTTTCGCTGTATGTCCATGTGCCGTTCTGCCGGTCGCTGTGCTGGTACTGCGGCTGCCACACCACGGCCACCCGCAACACGGCGCGGATCGACCGCTACGGCGCGGCGCTGCAACGGGAAGCCGCGCTGCTGGCGGAGGCGCTACCCCACCATGCCGGGGTGGCGACGGTGCATCTCGGCGGCGGGACACCGAGCATCCTCGGCGCGGCCGGGCTGCGTGCGCTGGTGGCCGGGCTGCGGGCCGGCTTCGGCATGCGGCCTGGGGCGGAGATCGCGATCGAGCTGGACCCGCGGCTGCTGGACCAGGCGGTGATCAAGGCGCTGGCGGAATCGGGGGTCAACCGCGCCTCGCTCGGCGTGCAGGACATCGCGGCGGAGGTGCAGGGGCGGATCGGCCGGCCGCAGTCGGCGGCCTGCGTGGCGGAGGCCGTGACCAACCTGCGCGCCGCCGGCATCGGCGCCATCAACCTCGACCTGATGTACGGCCTGCCCGGCCAGACCCGGGCGCATGTCGAGGCAAGCGTCCGGTTTGCGACCGAACTGGGGGCCGACCGGGTTGCGGTGTTCGGCTACGCCCATGTCCCCTGGATGAAGCCGCACCAGAACGCCATCCGCACCGAGGACCTGCCAGGTGCCACGGAACGGCTGGACCAGGCGGTGGCGGCGGAGGCGGCGCTGACGGCCGCGGGCTACCAGTCCATCGGCCTGGACCACTTCGCCCGGCCGGACGACCCCATGGCCGTCGCCGCGCGGGACAACCGGCTGCGGCGGAATTTCCAGGGCTACACCATCGACGACGCGCCGGTGCTGCTGGCGCTGGGCTCCTCGGGGATCGGCGCCATCACCACCGCCGGCGCCACCGGCTATGCCCAGAACGAGCCGGACGAGCGGCGCTACCTGGCCTTGGTCGAGGCCGGGCAGTTGCCAGTCCGCCGCGGCCGGGCGCTGGATGCGGATGACCGGCTGCGGCGGGCCTGTATCGAGCGGGTGATGTGCGATTTCGCCCTGGACCTCACCGCCCTGCCCTCCGGGCTGCTGGCCGAGGTGCGGCCCGGGCTGGACCGGCTTGCGGCGGACGGGCTGGTCAGCCTGGAGCCCGGGATGCTGCGGGTGACAGCGGCGGGCCGGCGCCACGCCCGCCATGTCGCCGTCTGTTTCGATGCCTATTTCGCCGCCGGCACCGCCCGCCACAGCGTGGCGGTCTGAGTCGGGCGGGCTAACGGACCAGCCGGCTGAGGGCCATCGTCAGGTCGTCCGGGTCATAGGGTTTCGCCAGCACCGGCACGCTGTCATGGCCTGGGGGCAGGCCATCCGCACCATAGCCGGTGGCGACGACGAAGGGGATGCCGCGGGCAACCAGCGCATCCGCGACCGGCGTCGATGTCTCCCCAGCGAGGTTCAGGTCAAGCACGGCCACATGCGGCGTCTCCCGCTCCAGGAGAGCGAGCGCTTCCGCTACGGTTGCGACCGGACCCAGCACCGTGGCGCCTGCATCAAGGAGCGCATCCTCGACCAGCATGGCAACCAGCGCTTCGTCCTCCACAACCAGAACGCTCTGCCCCGTAAGCCTGGCCATTCCCTCCACTCCTCCCTGCGCCGGCCGGACCGTGATCCGCGCCCACCATCCGTTTGTCGCAAAGCTGATGCGGCCGATGTGCCTGGCATGGCAACCCCCCTTGCCCTTCCGGTCACCGGCAGTGCAGGTGAGGGTCAAGGGAACAACGGCGGGCGAGCCACCCGGGTTCGATGCCATACCCCATTAAAGCGCTGGCGGACCACCATCAAGAAAGCATCAGGCCGCAAGGAGGACCGGCCAGGACAAGACCTTGCACAATGATCCTGGCTGGTTCCTGAACAGCCGGGAACAGTCATGGCGTATTCTCTCCCCGGCTTCAGCCCGGCCGGGCGTGGATGGCGCGCCAGACCACCTCCGGGGTCGCCGGCATGTTGATATGGGTGATGCCGTATTCGGACAGCGCGTCCACCAGGGCGTTCATCACCGCCGGCAGCGACCCGGCGCAGCCTGCCTCGCCGCAGCCCTTGGCGCCGAGCGGGTTGGTGGTGCAGGGCGACGGGTGGCTCTGGAAGCCGAAATCCGGCAGGTCCCCGGCACGCGGCAGGCAGTAGTCCTGGTAGCTGCCGGACAGCAGCTGGCCTTCCTCGGAATAGGAAACCCGCTCGTACAGCGCCTGGCCGATGCCCTGCACGATGCCGCCATGCGCCTGGCCCGCGACCAGCAGCGGGTTTACGATGACGCCGAAGTCATTGACCGAATGGTAGCGCACCACCTCGACCGTGCCGGTTTCCGGCTCGACCTCGACCTCGCAGATATGGCAGCCGTTGGGGTAGGCCTGCGGCGCCTCGCCGAACACGTGCCGGACATCGAGGCTGGTCGGCATCTCGGGCGGCGGGTTGTTGGCGGTACGGATTCGCCCGGCCAGTTCCATGATGCCGATGCCGCGGTCGGTGCCGGCGATGGTGAAGCGGCCGAGGCCCTCCGCGTCCCGCTCGAACTCGATATCGGCCACGGCGGCTTCCAGCATATGCGCCGCGGCGTTGCGGCCCTTCTCGATGACCAGCTGCGCCGCCTCGACGATGGCGGCGCCCGAGGCCATCAGGGACTTGGAGCCGCCGGTGCCACCGCCGGCGATCAGCAGGTCGCTGTCGCCCTGGACCAGCCGGATGCTCTCGAAGGGCACGCCGAGGCTCTGGTGCAGCACCTGGGCGAAGGGTGTCCAGTGGCCCTGGCCGTAGTCCAGCGTGCCGGTGATGATGGTGACGGTGCCGTCCGGCTCGAAGCGGATCTCGCCCTGCTCCTTCATCGGCGGCGCGGTGCATTCGAGGAAATTGCCGATCCCCCGGCCGCGCAGCAGGCCACGTGCCTTGCTTTCGGCGCGGCGGGCCTCGAAGCCGTCCCAGTCCGCGGCGGCCAGCGCCTCGTCCATCAGCGCGGTGAAGTCGCCACTGTCATAGACGCTGCCGGTGGAGGCGGCGTAGGGGAATTGCTCCGGCCTGATGTGGTTCAGCCGGCGCAGCTCGATGGCGCTGCGGCCGGTCTCCTTTGCCGCCTGTTCCAGTAGTCGCTCGAAGAAGTAGTTGCCCTCCGGCCGGCCGGCACCGCGATAGGCCGAGACGGGGGTGGTGTTGGTCACCACGCAGCGGGTGTTCACCTCGATCAGCGGCGTCGCATAGTTGGACTGGATGTTCTTGACGAAATTGCCTGTGCCCATCAGCGGCCCGACGGTCGCCAGGTAGCCACCCATGTTGCCGAAGGCGGTCAGCCGCACCGCCAGGGCGCGGCCATCGGCGTCCAGCGCCAGCTCGGCCTCCACCTCATGGTCGCGGCCATGCTGGTCGGACAGGAAGGAGCCGGTGCGCTCGTCGGTCCATTTCACCGGCCGGCCCAGCACCTTCGCGGCATGCAGCAGGCAGAGGTATTCCGGGTAGGCGCTGGCCTTCATGCCGAAGCTGCCGCCGACATGGCCGGTGAGGATGCGGACCTTGTCCACCGGCACCTTCAGGATGTCGTTCGCCATCTGGCCGCGCAGGCCGAACACGCCCTGGCTGCCGACGTGCAGGGTGTAGCGGCCGCTCTCGGCGTCGTACTCGCCGATGGCGCTGCGCGGCTCCATGGCACAGACCACCACGCGGTTGTTGCGGATGGACAGCTTCGTCACATGGGCGGCGGCGGCGAAGGCCTCGGCGGTCTTGGCCGCGTCGCCGTAATGAAAGTCGAGCACCACATTGCCGGGGATATGGTCATAGAGCTGCGGGGCACCGGGCGCGGCGGCGGCGGAGGCATCGGTCACCGCCGGCAGCACGTCGATGTCGACGAACACCGCCTCGGCGCCGTCGCGGGCCGCGGCCCTGGTCTCGGCCACCACGAAGGCGACCGGGTCGCCGACGAAACGGACCTTGTCCATGGCCAGCGCCGGGCGCTCGATGTTGAGCAGCGGCGAACCGTCGCGGTTCTTCAGCGGCAGGACGCAGCGCATCGGGCCGTAGCCGCCCTCGGCCAGGTCGGCACCGGTGAAGACGCCGAGCACGCCCGGCACCTCCCGCGCGGCCTCGGTCTCGATCGCGGTGATGGTGCCATGGGCATAGGGGCTACGGACCATGACCGCCCAGAGCTGGCCGGGCAGGGTGATGTCGTCGGTGTAGCGGCCACGGCCCTGCAGCAGCACCGGGTCTTCGTTGCGGGGCACGGACTGGCCGACCCCGAATTTCAGGCGGGTCGCATCCGGCAGGGCGGTATCGGGCATGGGTCTCGCTCTCGTCACTGATGGCCTGAAGATCGAGCCTAGGGCAGCTTTGTCCAGGGGGCGACCCCAGGGGACGAACCCAGGGGACGACCCCAGGGGACGACCCCCGGGCACCGGCATGGCGGCGGCGGGCGGGCTCGCGTAAAGCGGCGGGATGCAGGCTTATTTCATTGCGCTGATCATGCTGTCCCTTGCCGGGGTGATCGAGGCCCGTTCCACCACCCCGGGGCTGCGGCCCTCGGCGCCGGCGGCGGACCGGGCCTTCCGCATCCTCGGCCGCTCGGCCTTCGCCTTCTGGCTGGTGCTGCTGGCCTGGGGGGCCTGGAAGCTGCACTGGTCGCAGCCGGTGGCGGGGCTGGTGGCCTCGCTGGCGGCGAATGCGCTGCTGGTGCAGGCGGGTGCCCGGCCCTACTGGCCCGGCCTCGGCATGGCGCTGGCGGTGCTCGGGCTGTTCCTGGCGGCGATGGCGATGAGCCGGTAGCCCCCCCCGGGAGGCCTGCTCCCGGGGGGCAGCCGGCTAGTTCAGCGGCGGCAGGTGCAGCGCCACCACCTCGCCGTCCTGGCCCTCGACCGCGGGGAAGCGGCTGCGGACCGCCGGGTCATGGCCGGGGATCACCCGGGTCTCGTCGCCCTCCGCCAGCCGCCGGGCAATGCGCCAGCCCTGGGTCATGGCGCCGAGGTCGAAGATGATCGGGAAGGGATTGCCGGTCTCGTTGTTGGCGTAGAAATGCATCGCGTCCGAGGCGATCACCACGGGGCCGCGCGCGGTCTGCACCCGCACCACCTGCAGCCCGTCCGAATGGCCGCCGACCCGGTGCACCGTGACGCCGGGGGCGATCTCGCCCTCGCCATCATGGAAGGTCACCTTATCGGCGAACAGCGCGCGGACCATCGAGACCACGTGGTCGGCCTCGAAGGGTACCCGGATGCAGGCGGTGCACATGTGGCGGCCGGTGGCGAAGGCCATCTCGCGGTCCTGGATGTGGATCCGGGCGCCGGTGAAGATGTCGATGCTGCCGGCATGGTCGTAGTGCAGGTGGGTGACGACCACGTCCTGCACCCTGGCCGCATCGGAGCCCATCGCCTTCAGGCTGTCGGCGACCGAGCGGCTGAGCTTGCGGCCCCGCTTCTCGGCGCAGGCGGCATCGAAGCCGGTATCGACCACGATCTCATGGCCGTTCGGGGCGCGCAGCAGCCAGATGAAATAGTCCAGCGGCATCGCCTCATGCGGGTCGGCGACCGGCATGAGGAAATTGGCCTGCGCGGTGCGCTCGTGCCGCCCGTAGCGGATGGCGTATGCCTCCCAGATCATCTTGGTTCTTTCCTCCCCCTACTTGTTCCCGCCGAGCGTCTCGCCCGCCAGCTTCTCGGAAAGCTGCGTCATCGCGGTGTGGTTCAGCCCCGGTCCCAGCGCGGTCAGCGCGGAAGCCCACATCTCCCGGCACAGCACCGAGAAGGGCGTCGGCGTGTTGGTCTCGCGCCCGACCTCCAGGGCGATGCCGAGGTCCTTCACCATCAACTCCAGCCCGAAGCCGTCGTCGAAGCGGCGCGAGAGGACGAACTGCTTGAACTTCCGCTGGCTGGAATTGGTCATGCCGGAGGATTCGTTCAGCACATCCACCATCTTCCCGGCATCCAACCCGAAGCGCTGGCCGATCAGCAGCGCCTCGATGCCCATCAGGAAGCCGCCGGCCGAGACCAGGTTGTTCAGCGCCTTCATCGCCTGGCCGGCGCCGATGCCGCCGCAGCGGTGGATGCTGGTGCCCATCGCCTTCAGCACCGGCTCGGCGCGGTCCAGCAGCGCGTCCTCGCCGCCGACCATGATGGCGAGTTCGCCGGACTTCGCCCGCACCACGCCGCCCGAGACCGGCGCATCGACCATCGCCACGCCGCGCGCCGCGAGGTCGGCGGCGATCTCGCGCGTCTTGCCCGGCTGGCCGCTGGTCATGTCGATCACCAGCGCCCCCTTGGCGAGCACCGGGGCGATCTGCGCCGCGACCTCCGCCACCTGCTTGCTGGTGGGCACGATGGTGACGACGCAATCCATGCCCTTCGCCGCCGCGGCGGGATCGGCCGCGGCATTGCCGCCGATCTCGCTGGCGAACTGGGCGCTGCGGCCGGGCACGGCGTCGCAGACGGTGACCTCGAAGCCGGCCTTCACGAGGTTGGCCGCCATCGGCCAGCCCATGTTGCCGATGCCGACGAAGCCGATCTTCCTGATGGCGGCGCTCACTTCAGCGCGCCTTCCTTCACCAGCACCTCATGCGCCGCCTTGAAGGCGTCGAGGCCGGCGGGGATGCCGCAATAGGCGGTGGCGTGCAGCAGGGTCGCCTTGATCTCCTCGACGGTCACGCCGTTGGTCAGCGCGCCCTTGACGTGCAGCTTGATCTCCGGCGCGCGGTTGAGCGCGGTGAGCATGGCGAGGTTCAGCAGGCTGCGGGTCTTGCGGTCCAGCGTCGGGTCGCCCCAGGCCCAGCCCCAGGCGATGGTGGTGGTGGCGCGCTGGAAGGCCATCATGAAGTCGTCGGCCTTGGCCATGGAGGCATCGACGTATTCGGCGCCCAGCACCTCGCGGCGGATCGGCAGGCCCTTGTTGAACAGCGCTTCGTCTTCGGACATCGGTTCTCTCCCGGGTATCGGATGGTGCGCAGGCTGGCCCCGGGCGCGGCGCCGGTCAACCGGTGCCAGCCGCCCCGGCACCCGCTAGGATCGCCCCGAACGGGAGGAATGCCGATGTTCTTCGAGGGCTTCACGCTGGAACACCGCGAGGCCGATGGCCAGCGCATCCGCCTGCGCCGGGGCGGCAGCGGCCCGCCGCTGCTGCTGCTGCACGGCAACCCGCAGACCCATGCCATGTGGCACATGGTGGCGCCGGCGCTGGCCCGGCGCTTCACCGTCATCGCGCCGGACATCCGCGGCTACGGCTTCTCCGCCAAGCCCGAGGCCACGCCGGACAGCGGGCTGATGGCCAAGCGGGAGATGGCGAAGGACCTGGTCGCGCTGATGCAGGGGCTGGGGCACGAGCGTTTCGCTGTCGTCAGCCACGACCGCGGCGCCCGGGTCGCCCACCGGCTGGCGCTCGACCACCCGGGGCGGGTCGAGCGGCTCTGCACCATGGACATCATCCCGACCCTGGCGCATTTCGAGCGGACCGACATGGCCTTCGCCATGGGCTACTACCACTGGTTCTTCCTGGCCCAGCCGCATGACCGGCCCGAGCGGATGATCCTGCGCGACACCGAGGACTGGTTCGACCTGCACACCAGCCGCGAGCCGAAGGACAAGGGCTTCTTCCACCCGGAAGCCCGGGCCGACTATCTGGCCGCGCTGCGCGAGCCGGGCACCGTACGCTCCATCTGCGAGGACTACCGCGCGGCGACCGGCATCGACCTGGAGCACGACCGCGCCAGCCGCGCCGCCGGCGAAAAGATCCAGTGCCCGCTGCTGGCGCTGTGGGGGTCCAAGGGCTCGATCGCCAAGTGGTACGACGCGCCGGCCATCTGGCGCGACTACGCCGCCGGCCCGGTCACCACCGGGGCTGTCGCCAGCGGGCACTACCTGGCGGAGGAGGCCCCGGAGGAGGTGCTGGCCTGGCTCGGGCGCTTCCTGAGCTGATGCCGGGCGGCGGTGGCGCGGCGCTACGCCAGCCCCAGCGCCGCCAGGTCCACCACCCAGGGCAGGTCGGTATCCGCCGGGCGGACGCCGGCCTGGGTGATGAGGCAATGCGCCTGGCCGCGGTGATGGGTCTGGTGGTTGAAGAAATGCGTCAGGGTGACGGCGCGCGGCGAGGACATCTCCTTGCCCGAGGCGCCGCTGAACCATACCAGCGTCCCGGCCAGCCATTCGGCGGTCAGCCCGGCGGTCCAGGCCTCGATGGCGGCGTCCGCCTCCCCGCGGGCGGCGCGGAGTTCGTCCCAGTCACCGATGATATGCGGGCTGCCCTTGATGCCGGGCGGCGGCGGGTCCCAGCCGGCGAAGCGGCTCATCCACTGCCGGTCGCCCCAGACCAGGTGGCAGAGCGTGCCCTGGATGGAGCCGAACCAGGCGCCGCGATCCTCGCGCCGCGCCGCATCCGGCAACTGCGCGGCGGCATCATACAGCCGGCGGTTCATCTCGGTGTTGTAGGCCGCCATCATGCGGCACCAGTCGGGGGAGATCATACAGCCCTCCGGCGGACGGTCACGGCCGGTGCGGTCAGGCCTGCTTCCAGAAGAAGACAGTATCATGCGCCGCGCCGGTCTCGTCCAGTTCGAAGCCGGGGATGCGGCCGACCTCCTGCCAGCCAAGCTCGCGGTACAGCAACTCGGCCGCATCGCCGGCCCGGGCATCCAGCATGAGCCGCCGCCGGTTCAGCCGCTGCGCGGTCTGCTCGGCCCGCCGCAGCAGCGCCCGGCCGACGCCGCGCCGGCGCACCGCCGGGTCCACCAGCAGCTTCTCAAGATGGGCGCAGTGCGGCTGGTTCTGCGGCGTGTCGAGGTCGAGCTGCACGGTGCCGACCAGCGCGCCCTCCAGCCAGGCGGCCAGCAGCACGCGCCGGCCGGCGGCGACATCGGCGGCGACCTTGCGCCAGTAGCCGCGCGCCACCTCGGGTGCCAGCGGCTTCAGGTAGGAGACGCTGGCGCCGGCATCGACGCAGGCCACCAGCACATGCGCCAGCCGGCGTTCCACGCTGAAGGCGGCGGCGGCGTCCAGCGCTTCCACCACCAGCCCGGTCAGCCGGCTTGGCGTAGCGGAATTCCAGGGATTTCGAGAGGTCGTCCAGGATGCGGATGGCGCCCTGGCGGACATAGCCGCGCTTTTCATAAAAATGGTGCGCGGCGTCGAAGCGGGTATCGGTCCACAGCACCAGCCTCTGCGCCCCGGCGGCGCGGGCATGTGCCTCCGCGGTGTCCAGCAGGTGCTGGGCGAGGCCGGTGCCGCGCTGCCCGGCCTCGACATACATGCGGCAGATTTCCCAGGCCTGGTCGCTGTTCAGCGGCCGGGTGCCGACCATGCCGACCACCCTGCCCGCCTGCTCGGCCGCCCAGAGCATGCCGCCGGATGCGGCGAAATGGCTGGCCAGCGCCCGCAGCTCCGGCGCCTCGCCATCCACGTCGAGGACGCAGTTGGGGAATTCCGCCCAGCAGTCGCCGATCAGGGTGATGAAGCCGGCGGCGTCCTCGTCCCTGCCCGGCCGGATCATGTCAGCTCCCGGCAGAACTCCTGGATGCGGCTGCAGGCTTCGGTCAGGCTGGCGGTGTCGGTGGCGTAGGAGATCCGCATGTAGGGGCTCATGCCATAGGCCGTGCCCTGGACCGCGGCGACACGCTTTTCCTCAAGCAGTGCCTTGACGAAGTCGGTATCCGTCTCGATCCGGCGGCCGCCCCTGGTGGTCTTGCCGAGGCAGCCGGCGATGTTCGGGAAGACGTAGAAGGCGCCTTCCGGCTTGTGGCAGGAAATGCCCGGGGCGGCGTTCAGCATCTCGACCACCAGGTCGCGGCGCTGGCGGTAGACCTCGGCGTTCTGCTTCACGAAGTCCTGCGGGCCGTCCAGCGCGGCGGTGGCGGCGGCCTGGCTGATGGTGGAAACCCCGGCCGTCGCCTGCCCCTGCATGTTGAACATGCCCTTGATCAGCGCTGCCGGGCCGCCGCCGAAGCCGAGCCGCCAGCCGGTCATCGCATAGGTCTTGGAACAGCCGTTGACCGTCAGCGTGCGGTCCTTCAGCGCCGGCTCGACCTGGGCGATGGTGCTGAATTCGAAGCCGTCGTAGAGCAGGTGCTCGTACATGTCGTCGGTCATCACCCAGACATGCGGGTGGCGCAGCAGCACATCGGCGATGGCCCGCATCTCGGCGCGGGTCGGCACGGCGCCGGTCGGGTTGCCGGGAAAGTTCAGCAGCACCCACTTGGTCTTCGGCGTGATCGCGGCCTCGATGTCCTCGGGGCGCGGCTTGAAGCCGTTGTTCTGCGGGCAGGGCACCGTCACCGGCACGCCGCCGGCGACCTTCGCCATGTCGGCGTAGCTGATCCAGAAGGGGGACGGGATCACCACCTCGTCGCCCGGATCGAGCGTCGCCATGAAGGCGTTGAAGATCACCTGCTTGCCGCCGTTGCCGACGATGATCTCGTCCGGCCCGTAGTCCAGGTCGTTGTCCCGCTTGAACTTGCGGGCGATGGCCGCCTTCAGCGCGGGGGTGCCGCCCTGCGGCGGGTACTTGGTATCGCCCGCCAGCGCCGCCTGGTAGGCGGCCTCGATCGCGTGGCGGGGCGAGGCGAAATCCGGCTCACCGTTCGAGAGGCTGATGACCTTGATGCCCTGGGCGCGAAGGTCCCGCGCCACCGCCGTCATGGCAGCGGAGGCGGAAACCTTCACATCGGCAAGGCGCTGCGCGAGCTTCGGCATGGCGGGGCTACTTCATCCCCGCGCAGAAGCGGCGGATGCGGGTGCAGGCTTCCTTCAGCACGTCGTCGCTTGTCGCGTAGCTGATGCGGAAATGGCCGGGATACATGAAGGCGGTGCCGTGCACGCAGGCGACACCCTCCTCCTCCAGCAGCGCGTTGCAGAAATCCTCGTCGCTGCCGATCGGCGTGCCGCCGGCGGTGGTCTTGCCGATGCAGCCCTGCATGCTCGGGAAGACGTAGAAGGCGCCTTCCGGCTTGTGGCAGTAGAGGCCCGGCGCCTGGTTCAGCTCCTCGACCATCATGTCGCGGCGGCGCTTGTAGGCCTCCCGCATGGTGCCGATGAACTCCTGCGGTCCGCTCAGCGCCTCGACCGCCGCGGCCTGGCTGATGCTGCTGGTGTTGCTGGTGGACTGGCTCTGTAGCTTGTCCATCTGCTTGATCAGCCGGACCGGCGCGCCGGCATAGCCGATGCGCCAGCCGGTCATCGCATAGGCCTTGGAGCAGCCGTTCATGGTCACGGTACGGTCGCGCAGCCGCGGCTCGACCTCCAGCACGGTCGCCGGCTTGAAGCCATCGTAGGACAGCTTCTCGTAGATGTCGTCGGTGAAGACCCAGACATCCGGGTGGCGCATCAGCACGTCGGTGAGCTGCTTCAGCTCCTCGGCGTTGTAGGCGGCGCCGGTCGGGTTGCAGGGGTTGTTCAGGATGAACCACTTGGTCTTCGGGGTGATCGCCGCCTCGAGCTGCTCGGCCCGCAGCTTGAACCCGCTGTTCTGGTCGCAGGCGACGATGACCGGCTTGCCCTCGGCCAGCTCGACGATATCGGGGTAGCTGACCCAGCATGGCGCCGGGATGATGGCCTCGTCGCCCGGGTTGATGGTCGCCAGCAGCGCATCGAAGATCACCTGCTTGCCGCCGGTGGCGACCAGGATCTCCTCCGGCGTGTAGTCGAGGCCGTGGTCGGCCTTGAAGCGGTCGCAGATCGCCTGGCGCAGGGTCATGGTGCCGGCGACGTCGGTGTACTTGGTCTCGCCCCGCTCGATCGCGGCGATCGCCGCATCCTTCACGTTGCGCGGCGTATCGAAGTCCGGCTCCCCGGAGGACAGCCCGATGACGTCCCGCCCCGCGGCCTTCAGCGCCCGGGCCTTGCCGGTCATCGCAATGGTCAGGGAGGCGGAGATGCGGTCGAGGCGATCGGCGATGAGCTTCATGGGAATGGGGAACCCTGCGGTACTGGCTAAGGGGCGCGAAGCTACCCCCCGCCCCTCGCCGCTTCAACCCGCGCCATCCGTCCGATCGGCCGGAATCGCGCGCGGCGGCGGCCGTCGCGCCCGGGCGCGGCGCTGGCGGGAGGTTCCGGCACTGGCCTGTAAACCTAACGAGTATCGCGTTATAGGATCATTTTCCTTGACATAAGGACAACGATCCGCTACTTCCACCAAGCCGACGGCAGACCTGCGCCCGGCGGTCCATCCGCACAATCCGCGCCCGCCCCAAGGTGGCAGCCCCGCATCGGCGGGCCTCCACCCGGCGCGGCCGCCTGCTGAGACGGAGACACCCGGTGGCTTTCAGCTCGGCCAACCTCGCCGCCCTGGTCCAGGGCGACGGCTTCACCCTCTGGCACTACCGCACCACCGATACCCGCGCGGCGGTGACCGCGGGCGGCTACTTCGCCGCCGTCGCCAACCGGTTCCGCGCCGGCGACCTGATGATGCTGCAGACCGCCGACGCGGTGGCACTGGTGCCGGTCCGCACCGGGCCCGGGCTCGGCACCGGCGTCACCCTCGATGGCGCGGTCGGTCCGCTCAATACAGTGCGGGCCGAGTTGCAGGGCTTCTCCGTCACCCAGGTGGCGGCGCCGGTGGTGCGGACCATCATCCTCGAGCCCTTCGCCAGCATCATCCTTGAAGGCGGCATCATCACGGTATCGGCCAGCGTCGCCGGGCCGGTCGCCGCGGTGGTGTTCAGCCTGCGCGATGGCAACGGCGCGGTGCTGCCGCCGGCCCGGACCATCGGCGTGGCCGGCGGCACGGCCACCGCCAGCTTCGACGCGCCGCCGATCGGCAGCGGCTACCGCATCCGGGTGGAGGATGCCGCCGATCCTTCGCTCACCGTCACCTCCAGCAGCTTCAACGTCGGTCCCGACCTGAAGCTGCTGCTGCTCGAGGACAACGGCCGGCTGCTCACCGAAGCCGGCGACATCCTGCAGCAGTAGCCGCCGCCGCCTTCCCCCGAACCCGCACGCGCGCCGACCGGATTCCCGGCCGGCATCGCCTGCCCAACTGGACCGGAGCCCGATGCCCGACGCAAAGATCAGCGAGCTGCCCCTCGCCACCGCCCTCGGCGACACCGACATCGCCCCGCTCGTGCAGACCAGCGGCGCCACCAGCACGACCCGCAGGGCCAGCATCGCCCAGCTGCGCAACGCCGTGCTGGCCGAGCGTGGCGCGCATGTGCGCGACTACGGCGCCAAGGGCGACGGCACCACAGATGATGCGCCCGCCATCCAGGCGGCGGTGAACGACCTGAAGGCCAAGGGCGGCGGCACGCTGTTCTTCGGGCCGCGGGTCTACCGCATCGGCTCCGCCGTGGTGCTGGACGGCGCCACGGTGCGGCTGCAGGGCGCCGGCTTTACCGAAGGCCCCGGGCCGGGCCAGGGCACCTGGCTGCGGATCACCACCACCGGCTTCACCCCCTTCACCTTCACCGGGGTGAACAGCCGCGGCGCCGGCATCCGCGACATCGCGGTGCAGCAGGCCCATGGTGCCGCGCAAGTCACGGGCTGGGCGCCGACCGACTACGACTTCGTCTTCCGGGTCACCGATTGCCTCGGCGGCATCGACTTCGACAATGTGTTCCTGAGCAACGTCAACCGCGGCATCCACTGCCGCAACTCGGGCCGGCTGGATGTCCGGCGGCTGCGTGGCCAGATCCTCACCACCGGCATCGAGATCGACGAATGCCTTGATATCCCGCGCATCCACAGCGTGCATTTCTGGACCTTCTGGACCTCCAGCCTGCCCATCCTGGCGTGGCAGCAGGCCAATGCGGACGCCATGGTGTTCCGCCGCTGCGACGGCGTGTTCATCGACCAGGCATTCGTCCTCGGCTACCGCAGCATGTTCCGCTTCGCCGCCTCGGCCGCCGGGGTGACGACCAAGTTCTACATCGGCCAGGCCTATGCTGATTTCGTGCAGTACGGCGTCTGGGTCGAGGCCAGCGGCACCGACGGGCAGATCGCCAACTTCACCTCGCAGAACGAGATCTTCGGCGCCGCCGCCGTGCCGCTGGCGGGCTCCAGCGCGATCAGGGTGGATGGCTCGAATACCCGCGTGCAGGTCGGCAACCTGCGGGTCGATGCTGTCGAGGACAACCCGGTGCGGATCAACGGCACCGGCAACCGGCTGGATGTTTTCGCGCTGCGCTGCGTGCGCTTCAACACCCGCGGCAACGGTGCCGCGGCCATCCACATCGCCGATAGCGGCGCGGCCACGGCGAACGCCGTCCACCTCGGTTCCCCGGCGATCCTGGAGCCGGGCAACGGCGGGCTGCTGGTGAACGGCGGCACCAACGGCATCCTGGCGACCGGGGCGCCGGCCGGGCGTGCGGCACGGCCGGGGCTGAGCCTGGGCAGCGTCGATACCGGCCTGTTCCTTGCCGCGACCGGCAGCCTCGCCGGCTCGGCCGGTGGCGCCGAGGTGCTGCGGGCGACCACGGGCGGCGGCGTGACCCTCGGCGCCGCGCCGGGCGGCCATGCGCTGGAGGTGGCGACGCCGGTCGGCACGGTGAACCGGCTGCTGATGACAGGCGGCGTCACCGGCGCGCCGGTCACCGCCCTGGCCCAGGGCGCCGATGCGAATGTCTCGGTGCAGCTTGGCGCCAAGGGCAGCGGCACGGTCGCCCTGCGGGCGAACGGCGCAACCGCGCTGGAAACCGGCAATCCGGCGGCGGCGGTGAACTGGCTGCGGACCGATGGCGGGGCGTCCGGCACAGCGGTGGCGGTCTCGGCCATGGGCAGCGACGCCGCCATCGGCCTTGCGATGGTGCCCAAGGGGGGCGGCCCGCTTGCCGCCGCGGTGGCGGACAATACGGTGGCCGGCGGCAACCCGCGCGGGGCCAATGCCGTGGACTGGCAGACCCTGCGCAGCGCTTCGACGCAGGTGGCGAGCGGGTCCTCCGCCACGGTTGGCGGCGGCCGGAACAACACCGCGCAATCATCGACCGCGACGATCGGCGGCGGCGACAGCAACACGGCAAGCGGCATCGGCGCCACCGTCAGCGGTGGCCGTGGCAACTCCGCCAATGGCCTGGATAGTTGGACGCCGGGCGGCTTCGGCGCGAATGCCCGGGGCGTGCATGGGCGTGGCGCATGGGCCGCGGGCAGCTTCGCCGGCTCGGGCGATGCCCAGTCCGGCGAGTTCGTCCTGCGGCGCCAGACCACCGACGCCACCCCGGTGGTCCTGACCACGGACAGCGGCCCACCCGGGGCAACGAACCAGGTGGTGCTGCCGAACAACAGCGTCTTCGGCCTGCGCATCCTGGTGGTGGCGCGGGACAGCGGCGGCACCGGCAAGGGCATGTGGGACATCGTCGCCATGGCCCGGCGGGATGGCGGCGCAAGCTCGGTGAACGTGAGTTCGACGGCCGCTACCAATGCGGTCGCGCCGTCCCTCGCAGCAGGGGTGGCGTCGGGCTGGACCGTCCAGCTTTCCGCCGACCTGCCCAATGGCGGCATCGCCATCAACGTCACCGGCGCGGCCGACCGGACGATCCGCTGGGTCGCCCGCGTGCTGTCCGTCGAGGTGGTGAGCTGACGCGTCGCAGCCCAGCGCATCACCGGGTTCCACCTGCCAGCCAACCGAGGGGACATCCCATGGCCTTCCTGAAGCCAATCGAGATCCGCAACACCGGGCTGGTCGCCGCCTATTGGCGCCTGACCCACAGCCAGACCGACCACGAGGCCGGCGTGCTGGAATTCCGCCTGCACGGCTACCCGAGCGAGGAGGCCCGGGCCGCCGGCAAGGCTCCGCTGCCGGTCATCGCCTTCCGGCTGTCGCCGGAGGAACTCGCCGTCCCGTCGCTGCACGAGGTCACCACCGCCACGCTCTATGCCGCGGCGCGCGTGCAGCCGGCGACGGACGGCACCACCTGGTTCGCCGACGCGACCGACTGCTGACCCGGCCAAGGAGAACCCCATGACGGACCTGACCGACTACGCCAAGAACCTGCTCGGCCGCGCGCTCTGTGCCCGCGTCCCGGCGCTGCCGAGCCAGGTCTTCCTAGGCCTCGGCACCGGCGGCAGCGACCCGACCGGGCTGACCGGGGAGCCCACCGGCCAAGGCTATGCCCGCCAGCGGGTGACCTTCAGCGGCACCGGCGCGCAGCAGAACACCGATGCCATCCGCTTCACCTTCACCGGGGCGGTCGGCACCCTGACCTATGCCGGCCTGTTCGACGCGGCGAATGGGGGCAATGCGCTGACCTGGTCGGCGCTGGACCAGGCGGCGGTGGTGGCGGGGGTCGGCACCGTCACCATCAACCCTGGTGGGCTGCTGCTGATGCCTGACTGAACGGCATGGCGGCGCGGGTGGTCCCGCGCCGCCAGCCGGTCATTGCAGGCTGCCCCAGCGGGCCGGCGCCGGTTCGGCCGCGGCCCATTTCCACCGGTCGCCCTGGCGGCAGGCGGTGGTCAGGAACCACTGCCGCGGGGCCTCCGACGCCGCGTCCTCATCCTCGTCCACCGAGAACACGGCTTCCCGGCAGGGCGCGAGGGCATTGTCCAGCACCCGCACCAGCCGCACCTCGCCATGCTGGTTGCCTATCGGGATATCGTACTCGATCCGCCAGGGCCGGGTTTCGCCCGGCTCCAGGTCGCCGATCACGGTTGCGACCGCATCCTGCATCGCCCGATGGCGCACCCGCACGACGCGCTGGAGGCTGGCGGCCGTCGCTGCCCGGACCCCGACGCCGACCGCGAAGCCGACCGCCGGGTTGCCGCTCACGAGTGCGGCGCCGCCCCCGGCCACCGCGGCGGTGAGGTCCGCCGCCTGGCCGCAGCCGAGCAGCGGGGCCGTGGCCAGGACCACCAGGGCGAGCCGCCTCACTGCAGAGCGCCCCAGCGCTCCGTGGCAGGTTCGGCCGTGGCCCAGCGCCAGGTGGTGCCGTCGCGGCAGATCGTTGCGGTGTAGAAGGCACGGTCCGGTGGCGCGCCGGCCTCGGCAGCGACGGTCACGATCGAAAAGACAATTTCCTTGCAGTCCAGCTCGCCGGCCGTGATGAGCCGGACGACCGTGACCTCGCCACGCTCGTCCGGCTCGATTGGGATGGTCTGGTTGACGACCAATGGCGCCACTCCACCCACCGGAAGCGGGCCCGCCGCCGCGGCCACGCGGGATTGGGCGCTTTGGCGGGCCTGCCGCTGGGCATATTTCACCCCGGACCTCGCGGCGGCCTGGACACCGAGGCCGATGCCGGTGGTCGCCGCCGCCCCGGCACCGACCGCATCGGCCAGTGCGGCGCTGCCGAGACCGGCCACGGCACCCGAGCCTTCGGAGAGAAGTGCATTGCAGCCCGGTAGGGCAACGACTGCGAACAACAGTGAAAGTCGACGAACAGTATTAAGCATACCATCGGGATGACTCATCTGCGGCGTTGAGACAATCGCGGAAAGTTCGTCTTTGAGGAAATTTGATGCCCGGCAGGGGTCGGAAGACGATGCTGCCAGAGAGGGTCGAAATCCACCGAGGTAATCCGAAAGTCTTTTGAATCAAGTAGTTGTAGGCCCCATCCGTCGGCCTGCCCGTCGCGCCTCGTGGTGTCGCGCCGCGTCGCCCTTGTTTCTGCTGTCATTGCTTTAGCGCCAACTCATGCAGCCACAGGTGGACACCTCCAGAAACCTCTCGCCCTGATGCCGTTCGGCTGATTCACTGATGGGGATTGGCGCGGGGGATGGCGATGGGTCGGCAGTCAGGGTTCTTCGATGTGGAGGAGCGGCTGCGGGAGTTGTCGGCCAAGGGCGATGACCTCGAGCGGATCGCCGTGCTGGTCGATTTTGTGATGTTCCGTGCCGAGCTGGAGCGGGCCGTGCCGCGCGCCGACGGCACGAAGGGCGGCCGCCCCGCCTTCGACCACGTGCTGATGTTCAAGATCCTGCTGCTGCAGGCGATGCACGGACTGTCTGACGAGCGCTGCGAGTACCTCATCAAGGACCGCCTGTCGTTCATGCGCTTCCTCGGCCTTGGGCTGGCCGACCCGGTGCCTGACGCCAACACGATCTGGGCGTTCCGCGAGGCGCTGAAGCGTGCCGGTGCGGTGGAGCGGCTGTTCGCGCAGTTCGACGCCACGCTGCGTGCTGCGGGCTACCTGGCGATGGGCGGGCAGATCGTGGACGCGACCATCGTCGCCGCGCCGAAGCAGCGCAACACCGAGGCGGAGCGGGCGGCGATCAAGGCTGGGCAGATCCCCAAAGGCTGGGCGGAGAAGCCCGCGAAGCTGCGCCAGAAGGACCGCGATGCCCGCTGGACGGTGAAGTTCTCCAAGGCCAGGCCGCGCGAGGATGGCGCGCCGCAGGTCGATCTCGCCGTTCCGGCCTTCGGCTACAAGAACCATGTTGCGATCGATCGCCGGCACGGGCTGATCCGCGGCTGGACCGCCAGCCATGCCGCGGCCCATGACGGCGCCCGGTTGGCGGAGGTGGTCGACGCCGACAACACCGCCGGCGATGTCTGGGCCGACACCGCCTATCGCTCGGCGAAGAACGAGGCGTGGCTGGCCGCGCGCGGCCTGGTCTCGCGCATCCATCGCAAGAAGCCGCCGGGTCGGCCGATGGCGGTGCGGACGCGGCGGGCCAATGCCCGTAGATCGGCCGTGCGCTCGGCCGTCGAGCATGTCTTTGCGCGGCAGAAGGGGCCGATGGCGTTGGTCGTGCGCACCATCGGCATCGCCAGGGCGCGGGTGAAGATCGGCCTCGCCAATCTCGCCTACAACATGAAGCGCCTCGTCTGGCTGAGCGGCAAGGCCGCGCCAGCGTAGCGGCACGCAAGCAGGCCAGCCGCCGCCGTAGCAGCCCGTCCCCCGGAAATGCGCAAACGCAACCGCGTCATTGCCGCCCCGGCAGCCTCAAACCGCCCTCATCCGCCGAAGCCACAGGGTTTCTGGAGGTTTCCAGCTGCATAAGCGGGCCAGCATCCACCGCCTTGCGGTAAATATTCCATACGCCACCCTATGATCCTCCTGTGGAACGGCAGGACTTCGGCAATGGACGGCACGGCTATGGCGACGAGGAGCCGGTCTTCACTGGCGTTTGACTTCTGTACGGAACACGGCCCCCGGAAGGCCCCGCAGGTATCCGGCCGCCGGCACGCGCCGCGCAGCCGCATGCGACAGGGCTGCTTGCGTCGTGGTCATGATCTGGGACGATGAGTGCCGCGGCAGAGCCCGGTGCCGGTCGGCGCCGGCTCCGCGGGGGAGAAGGACGTCAATGCTGTCAAACAGCGTCCAATATTTTCCACCCAACTGGAGTGCGCCCCTGGGGGTGGACAGAACGGGCGATTTGAATTGACCCCCCTGGCCGGGCTTCCGGAGGATGGAAGTCATGACGAAGCATCGGTCACACAGCGCCGCGTTCAAGCGGCAGGTTGCGGAGGAGTTCATCGCGGGTGAGACGCTGCACGCCCTGGCGCAGCGGCATGACATCTCGCGGCAGCTGATCCGGATTTGGGTCGGCAAGTTCGAGGCAGGTGGGCTCGATGATGACGTGCAGGCAGCCGACCTTCTGCAGGAATACGAGGCCAGGATCGCGGCGCTCGAGCGGATGGTCGGGCGGCAGGCGCTGGAGATAGAGCTGCTAAGGGGGGCTTTGAAGCATGCTCCCCAGCCGAGAAGCGCGAGCACCTCCGTCGTCACCGGCCCCATGGCCTCTCCATCAGCCGAGGGTGCGCGCTGATGGGCCTCCCGCGCTCCACCTTCTATGATCCCGCGCCTGCGACGGTGGATGCAGGCGAGGTCCTTATCCGGATCGGCGCGATCTGCGACGAGTTCGAGTGCTATGGCTACCGTCGTGTGGGGGCCGCCCTGCGTCACCAGGGCATCGTGGTGAATGGCAAGAAGCTGCGGCGCCTGATGCGCGAACACGATCTTCAGCCCAAGCGGAGGCGGCGTTATGTCACGACCACCGACAGCGACCATGCCGGGCCGATCTTCCCGGACCTGGCCAAGGATGTCGTGCCCGAGCGCCCGAACCAGCTGTGGGTCGCAGACCTGACCTACGTCGCCATTCCTGGCGGTTTCGTCTATCTGGCCGCAATCCTTGATGCTTGGTCACGCAAGGTCGTGGGCTATGCCATAAGCAGATCGATGGATGCTCGCATCGCTGTCGCCGCGCTGAAGGCGGCGATCAGAGGCCGCAGCCCACCCCTGGGCTGCATCCATCATTCCGACCGCGGATCGCAATATGCATCCGAGACGTACCGCGCGTTGCTGACCGTCCACGGCTTGGAGAGCTCGATGAGTCGCCGAGGCAATCCGTATGATAACGCTAAGGCCGAGAGCTTCATGAAGACGCTGAAGGTCGAGGCCGTCTACCTGGCAGCCTATGAGACGTTCGAAGACGTCACCGCCGACCTGCCTCGCTTTATCGACGAAGTCTACAACGAAAAGCGGCTACATTCCGCCTTGGGCTATCTCAGCCCTTCGCAGTTCGAGGATCAACACGCCCGCCAGACGGTCAAAACAGCAGCCTGAAACCGTCCACCCCCAGGGGCGCACTCCAGTTGGGTGGAAAATATTAGACGCTGTTTGACACTTCAGGATGGAGCATCCCTTGTCGGTCATGCGAAGGCGCATCCCGGGGAGCTTCGCTTCGGCTCGGCGGGCAACGGCACCATCGCGCAGTTCTCGGGCAAGATCTTCGCCGATGCGGCCGGCATCCGGCTGGAGCATGCGCCCTATCGCGGCTCGGCACCCTCCCTGACTGATCCTCTGGCCAACAGGGCGCAGTTGCTGTTCGATCCCGTGGCCATTCCGGCAATCCGCGACGGCAGGCTGACGGCGATCGCCACCAATGCCGAGGCGCGCAATCCACAACTCCCCGGGGTGCCGACCCTGCGCGAGGCAGGCCTGCAGAAGGCGGAAGCGGTGTCATGGTTCGGCATCGTCGCTCCGGCGGGCGTGCCGCCAGGCGTCGTGGCCAGGCTGGTGGCGGCGGTAGACCAGGTACGTGCAATGCCGGATGTGGCGGAGGCCATGGGCCCCATGGGAATGACGCCACGGTTCGAAGCAGGCGAGGCCTTCGCCGACAGGCTCCGGCGTAAGCGGGCCAGCTATGGTGACGTGGTGCGGCGGATCGGCCCGCAGCGGGGCTAGCGAAGCAAAGCAGGCTGCGGGACCGGGCACTGAGGGGAAGGACAGGATGCGGCCAATAGTTTGGCGATCGGAAGCGGCAGATGCCCCCTTTTGCAAAGGCCTGCCGTGGAACATCATAGCAGCAGGCCAGCCACGGGTTGCTGGTGCGAAATGCTCCGGGAGAGGTCCCAGCCGATGAAAGTCGCCGTCATGGGAGCTGGTGCCGTTGGCTGCTACTATGGAGCCATGCTGGCGCGGGCCGGTCATCATGTCACGGTCGTTGGGCGGCCGCGGCATGTTGCGGCCGTGCAGGCGCGTGGTCTGCTGCTTGAGGCCACGACCTTCACCGAAACCGTCCGGGTGGACGCGACGGCGGATCCGTCCGGTGTCGCAGGTGCGGACATCATCCTGGTCTGCGTGAAGTCGCACGATACCACCACTGCGGGGCACGATGTGTTGCCGTATATCAAAAACGGCGCATCGGTCCTCAGCCTGCAGAATGGAGTGGACAGTGCCGAGCGCCTGCAGGCCGCCCTGGAACAACCCGTCGTCCCGACTTCCGTCTACGTCGCGGTCGATATGCCGGCACCGGGACATGTCAGGCACCATGGTCGCGGCGAACTCGTGATCGGGCCCAGCCCGGCAAGCGCGGATATTGCCGAGGCGTTCGGGCACGCCGGCATCCCGACCACCGTGTCCGACAACGTGGTCGGAGTGCTGTGGGAAAAGCTGATCGTCAACTGCGCCTACAATGCCCTCTCCGCCCTCGCGCAGATGCCATACGGATGCATGATGGGGGTGGACGGCGTGCGTGATGTCATGACGGATTCCGTCGCCGAATGCCTGGCCGTCGCGGAGCGGTCGAAGGTAACGGTTTCCGGTGATATCCTGGGCGCTGTTCTCGGTCTCGCCGCGTCCATGCCGAACCAGATGTCGTCAACCGCGCAGGATATCGCGCGCGGCAAGGGAAGCGAGATCGATCACCTCAACGGCTACATCGTCCGCACCGCAGCAAGGCTCGGGATGACCGCGCCCGTGAACCGCTCGCTCTTGGTGATGGTCAAGCTCCTGGAAGCCAAGGCGGATGCGGCTGGACCCTCGCCCTCGACAGGTTGAGGCGGCTCTTTGCATCGGGCTACGGGAGATGGACCTGCCGGTGATTGATGCGGCGCTGGCGACTATGCGTGACAGTGGGAGAAGCAGGCGGCGGAACAGCCATCCGACCCGTCGAGAGCGCAACAAGGGGTCGCGATACGTTTCCATTCAACATGCGGAACGGCTCCTTGGCGCTGGGATCAAGCCCTCGGTCGGCAGCGTCGGCGACAGCTACGATAATGCGCTGGCCGAAACCGTCATCGGCCTGTTCAAGACCGAGGTGATCCGATGCCGCGGCTCCCGGCGCTCGCTGGAGGCGGTCGAATACGCCACCCTGGAGTGGGTCGACTGGTTCAATAACCGCCGCCTCCTCGAGCCGATCGGCAACATGCCGCCTGTCGAGGCCGAAGTGCGCTACTGCGCCCAACTCGATCCAGCCGCCATGGCGGCCTAACTCACGCTCACCAGCCTGCGGTTCACGGTGCTTTCACCTTCTTTCCTCCGCAAGGATATGGGTCCGGACTGACGGACCCACAGCGCGAGCGCATGGATGAGCGAGGAACCGCAGGACCAAGACATGAACCGTTGCAGATCTCAAGCTGCCGCATCGCGCGCTGTTGCCGAGGTGATCCTCCATGAACCCCACCTGACGATCATGCGTTCAACATGCGTCGGCCATGCACGGTCGTTGTCGCTTTGGCGATGGCATCGCAAATGGCCAATTCCAACCAGTCAGGGAGCAGATCCATGGGATTGCTGTCGAAGCCGATCAAGACACTCGACGATCTCTTCGTGCACACGTTGCAGGACATCTATTACGCCGAGAACCAGATTGCGAAATCACTGCCCAAAATGATCAAGAAGGCAACGGATCCGCTGCTGAAGCAGGGCTTCGAGACCCATCTCGCGGAGACGCAGAACCAGATCAAGCGCCTTGAGAAGGTCTTCCAGATGCATGGTCAGCCCGTGAAAGGCGTGACCTGCGCTGCCATGGATGGAATTCTTGATGAAGCGACCGAGACCATGAGCGACGTGGCCGACAACGACGTCCTCGACGCCGCCATGTTGTCCTCGGCCCAGGCGGTCGAGCACTACGAGATCACCCGCTACGGCAGCTTGATCGCCTTCGCCAAGCAGCTTGGCCGCCAGGATTGCGCAAGCGTGCTGGAGGAGAATCTCCAGGAAGAGAAAGCCACCGACCAGAAGTTGACGGCGCTGGCCGAGAGCCGGGTCAACCGCAAGGCGGCCTGACATGGCCTGTTCCAATTCCCCGGGCTGATTGCCCTGAAGCCAGGTACTGCTTGAGCCGAACAGGGCAGGGGCCTCCGGGCGGTTGATCCGCGATGGAGATTCCGTTGTTCCCGTGGATCCCATCTGTGGCGGGCTGAACCGGAGGCGGCTGGATGTGGGGTCTCGATCGACCGGGATCCCAGCAGGCTTTGATGAACATCGCCTGGAGGAGTTTCAGGCTTCGGCCAGAGGGCAGCTTCCTTCTCTCTCCGGCCGAAAGGGCTGATGCGCCGGCGTGGCCCGGAGCAGCTTGCAGTAGTCCAATGGCCCACGGCGTTCGGCCGGCGCATTCGCTTCAAACACACAGGAAGGGTGCGGCCTGCAGCTATCGGCGCGGATGCGTTCCTGCCCGAAGGCGTCGGCAGCGCCGTCACCCGCCGCCCACGCCGGGTCAAGGCCGAACTCGGCGGCCTGCTTGACCGCATTGATCATGTCCGCGCCGACACGGGCGAGTGCCACCACCCCTGCCCGCCGGCGGCCCGGACGAAGCGAGTGGTCTCCCTCCGGACCGGATAGCCACCAGCCGCAGGGCGCCACGACAGCGCCGGTATGCCGACTAACAGGATGGTTCAGGCTATCGAGCAGGTCATCATCTGGAAGGCGGGCATCATGCGGCAGCCGCCACCGAAAGGCCGCGCACCTGGTGGCGCGCGATCAAGCTGGCGACAAGGCCCGAAGCCTTGGCCTCCTCTACGAAGTCGCGCAGGAACGCCGCACCTGCCGCATTGCCGCGGGCGGTGCCGATGGCCTGCTGCACGGCGGTGAACTGCCCATCCAGGATACGGGAGCCCGGCAGCGCCTCCGCATCCGCCAGCAGGCGGGGGCGGAGACCAGCCAGCACTTCCAGCCCCTCATCCACGAAGCGCGTGAAGGCACTGTCGATGCTGTCGGTCCGCAGCAGGGTGGCGTGGCGGATGTTGCGCTCCAGCCAGAGGTCGTAGGCCGCCCGGGCGGTAACCGCGATCCGCACCCCAGGGCGATCAACCTCGGCAAGGCTGCTGATCGGCGAGCCGGCCGGCACCAGATACGTCGCCTCGATCTCGGCATAGGCGGCGGTGAAGGCGATCTTCTCGGCGCGCTGCGGTTCCGCGCCGATGAGCCCGATATCCCAGGCATCGCCGCCGACCGCATCTGCAAGCTCGCCCGGCCGCGGGTAGGCCACGTAGCGCACCGGTACGCCAAGCCGGTCGGCGATGGCGCGGGCCATGCCGGGCGATACGCCTTCGGGGTCGCCGTTGTCGCTTCGGCCGGTCACGAGCAGGAAATTGCCCATGTTGATGCCGGCGCGGAGAACCCCGGTCGGGGCGAGCTGGGCGAGGATGTCTGGAGACATGGATCAATGTCCGATGCGTATTGGGCCGAAGGCCCGCTACCACTCCACGAAAACGGGCCAAATTCAATCCCGCTCCGTCGAAGCCGCCCGCTCGGTCATGCGACACGAAAACTCATTGGCAGGACATTCATGCATCAATCGCCCTCCCCCGGCAAAGGCATGGGTTGGAGCGGCATTGCCGCCGCCAGCCCAGATCCCGCCAAGGAGCGGTCTGGTGACACGAGGAAAGCAGTCCCGAGCGACAGTGGTGGCCGAGGCGCGGCGCCTGGCGAGCAGAAGTGAATCGGGCGACCGCCGGAGCTTGCGGCAAATCGCTGCCGCCCTGGCTGAAAGGGGCATGCTGGCACCGAGCGGCAAACCCTATCTGCCCGGCAGTATCGCCGCCATGATCGGTCCGCCCCCACACCGGACAAGGGCATGACCCGCGACCAGATACGGCGCCATCAATCCGGATGGGGCGCCGGAAGATGTCCAAGACCCATGCAGCGGTCCGGTGGTTGGTATTCCGGGAGGAGGATGGTCGGCCGGAGGCGGCCCGGAAGCCTGGTCTGAACAGGGGCGGCCGTGGTGGCTGGCGCCCGCTTCCGTCAGGCATGGATGGCGCCATAGCCGAAGACGGTCGGCCGCCGCGCGAGTGGCCCCCTGTAGACCCTCTGCCTGCCGGGCGTGGTCAACCTGATCCGGGTATCCTGAAGGTGTCCAGGGGCCAAGCCTTCAAGTGAAGGCTGGGATAGAGTTCGGCGAGCAAATTGACCTCGATCACGGCTTCAGCGGCATCAATCCAACGCGCCTTCCACGGATCGGGCGTCCAACGAGCGTCGTAGACGTCCCGATCATCCTGGTAGCCAAGGAAATAATGAATCCGGGTCGAATCGGAGTCTGTGGCGAGGATCACATGCTTGGACATAACGCCTTCTCTCGTGAGCGAGGCTCATGGGTTCTTCCGAAAAGCAATATGATGTTGTGCCCTCAACCAAGAGTAGGCACAGCTGTGCGAGGGGCCATCACAGGCAACGGCGCATGGGTCAAGGAAGGCCGCTCTGCTGTGGAAAAGGCCCGGGGTCCAGGACACGGACCCGTGCCTCGGAAGCCCAGCTGCCAACAGACCTGCTGTGCGCGGCATTTGCAGCTACGCAACGGAATGAAGGGCGCGGCGGAAGCCGTGGCACGTCGAACAAGGGTTCGGTGCAGGAGGCCAGCTCACTGTGAGCAACACCCAACCCCGGGGGCTGGTGGGTAGCGGGAAGCGCTTGCCCGTTTTCCGCCCCCAGGTGTCCGATGCGGGCACGCGGGCTGGGTGAAGCCAACCGCCATGACGACGACGTGCAGGACAGGAGTTGGCCGGACGCTGGACGAGAGGGGTATCACCATGCCTGGCGTCACCGGTGCCGGCCCCGGGATGCCGGCGGCCGAGGCGACCCCGCTGCTGGAGGCTACGGCGGCCACACTCACCTTGCCAAAATCCTGGGCGGTCCTCCAGCGTCGGAACGCCCGCCGCCCTGCAGCACAGGCTGCGTGCCGTCGTGGTGGGTGATGGACGTGCCGATGATTACGGAACCAACACCTGGATGAAATCGGATGTCGTCGCTGCGATCTCGCTGGGATAGGCGGTAAAACGATGCCGATCCACCGCAGTCCGGTTCGGCTGCTCATTGGCAATGGTGAAGCCGATGGACGAGGTGATGGTGGGCGTATCATCGGCTTTCATCCCGACGAGTGCCACCCGGACATTCCGGCGCCCCTCAGCCTGCTGCAATGCCGGCGCGGAAAAGGTGTCGTTGGCCAGCGGCTGATCACCCCGGGCCCGATCGGCCCTGGCCACCACGAGGTCATTGAGCCTGACCCCACCACCGCTCAGTTCCAGGTTGCTGAGGTCGCTGGGCGCGATGCGACTCCAACCGCTGTCGTCCCCATGGAGGAAAAGGCGATAACGGCTGCAAGCAAGGCTTTCCGCATACAGAGAAACCCTCCGGTTATCCGCAACGTGGTTGCAACAAGTTCGTCGTCATGCGGTTCCTAGGGGCGGGATTCATATGCCGAAGGGTTCAGCCGATCTGTCCTGGCGTCTGCCCGGCGGCACCCAGATGATTTACCGTGCCCGAATGGAAAACGCAGCGGATTGCCCGGATTCGGATGCGCAAGGAGCAAGCTGGACGACAAGGAAGCCCCGATTGCGATTGCCATGCACCGTGGTACCGGCCTGGAAACCCGAACGGTCCGGGCCGTTGGATGCCTGGATCTGACCAGGGTGTGGACGCAGCCTGACAGGACGCCTTCGTAACAAGGCTGAACCGGCCGTTGAGCAACGAACCATCCCGACCCGAAGGAACGCCGATGCCAGACAATCCCGATGACCTCGACCGAGACCACCGCCGCGACCGCGGTACCCCGGTCAACCCTCTTGCCGAGATCTTCGGCCTTCTTCCGCCCGAGGCGCGCAAGGTCCTGCGCAATGTCGCGGATGAGGCTGCGCACGCGGCGCTGCGGTCGGGCGCCGGCGCCAACCCTTTTGCGACGGCAGCGACCACAGCGGCGCGCCTTCTCTCCGACGCAGCACGGCAACGCTCCGAGGCTGCCGGCATTCCGGACGGCCCGACGCGGCCGCGCGGTGGGGCAAGGCCGGCTGACGCCGCCCTGCCTGCGGGTGCGGGTGAGGGACCCTTCATCCAGCTTCCCCAACCCGGCACGGATTGGTGGCAGTTCGTGCGCCGCGAGGCGGTAGTCGCAGTGACGTCGCCGGCGCATGACCGCTGCGTCGTGCTGCTGGCTGAAGGTGGCGAGTTGGAGGTGGGCTGCCCGGCCGATGCCGTCGCCCGGCAGATCCCGGCTCTTGTGCGCCTGACCCAGCCTGGCACCCAGCGGTGCCTCTACGTTCGCCCGTCCGCCGTGACGGCGGTCACCGCTCCCGCGCAAGGCTGCGTGTTGCACCTGTCCAATGGGCGCATGCTGGAGGCCGGTGAGGCGGCGGCGGCTGCCGCCGGCCTCATCGCGGGCGCAGGCTGACCCGCGGCCGCATTCGCCGAGCAACCTTGCGCCCCTGCCGATACCGCAACAGGCAAATCCAACGCGGCTGTTCCGTTCCGGATTCCAGGGGTGCCGGTACTAGACCCCGAAGGTGTCGCGCCAGAGTTCCTTGACCTCGGGAATGCCTTTCTCGATCTCTTCGATGCTGGGGCGGATCGTCTTGATCTCGCTCAGGTTCTTCGCGCCGGGATAGGACTGAACGTCGGCCCTGACCACATCGTAGTAGTGCTCCGCGGAAACCTCATTGGCGCGCTTGCCGAGCAGGAACTCGACGAACAGCCGTGCGGCGTTCGGATTGCGCGTGCCTTTCACGATGCCGCTTGGTGCGATCATCAGCACGGTGCCGTCCTCGGGGTAGCTGACGGCCAGCGGATTGCCGCGGCTGGCGATGCGAAGCGTCGTGGCCCCTGAACCGGCGCCGACCTGGCGCTCGCCCGAGTTCAACATGGTCACCGTATCGATGATCGAGCGGCCGATCTGCGGCCGGTTCTTCTCCAGCTTCTCGAAGAATTCCCAGCCATAGAGATTGCGCATCGCCACCACCCAGGTACCGACATAGCCCGAGTAGCCCGGATGACCGACGGCAACCTGATTGCGCCATTTCGGATCGAGCAGGTCGGTCCATGTCCTCGGCATGTCCTCAGCCGCCACCTGCGCGGTGTTGTAGTTGATGAGAACAGTGCCGGCACCGGTCGTGTGGTAGAAGCCCTCGGGGTCAAGCTCGCGGAACGCCTCGATCAGATGCGCGGCATTCTCCGGCACGAATTTCTCAAGCTGGCCGTCGTCCTTCAGCAGGACCAGATGGCTGATATCGGTCGAGGTGAACACGTCGCAATTCTGCGCGTTGGCCCTGATGTCCTGCGACAGGCGTTGGTAGGCGACCTGAGCCGTGGTGCGGACCACATTAGCTCGGACACCGGGATAGATCTCAGTGAAGGCTCGGATCAACGCGTCGGCGGTCTCGCTGCTGTAGCTACTGGTGTACCAGGTAACCTGTTCGTTCTTGGTGCGCGCGGCCTCGTAAAGGGCTTTCTCATGAGGGGCCGTTTCCGGACCCTGCTGGGCGCGCAGCAATCTCGGCGCGAACAGCCCGAGGGCCGAAACCGCAGCGACCATGCGCCGCCCGTATCGTACAGTCCTGACCATTTTCACCCTCCCGGTTCTTTTTGCGGCCTTGCCGTGAAGCGACCTGGATTGAACGATTTCCAGGCTTGGGGCAGCGGACGGAGAGGCCAGCCAGAGAGGCGACATTCCGGCCACAGGATCGCCTCCATGCCTCGCCCGTCAGCCCGCTTCGCTCCGGTGATGCTATGCTTCGCGCCGCTCATTTATCAATGAAGTTGGCGGCATGCCGAGGTGCTGCTGACCGGGTTGATCCCGGCAGTTGGCCGCGCGGCGTATCTGCGTGCGAATGCCGTGCAACCGTCTTGAACAGGCACGCGCCACGGCGTGGCGAGACGCCGGCAAACTGCCCCGATCCCGGACTCATGCCGCGGAACCTGGCAGGCTTCCATCCCGAACAACTCGATCGGTCGCCCTGGCGGTGTGCCTGACGTTCAGCAAACCCCTGGTTACGTCTGGCGGGAGCAGAGGCATCAACCAGGAGCACCCGTGGGTTCCGCCGAAGCCTTCGGTTCCGATACGCCGGGCCGGCAGAGCGCCGCCAGCGCGCCGCGCAGCGCATCCGGTCCGGGTTCCGGCAGCCTGGCCTCGACCTCGGCATGGACGGCACGCCAGACCGGCACGGCCGCGGCCAGGACTTTGCCGCCGTTCTCCGTCAGGCGGAGAAGCCGGCTGCGGCGGTCCGCCGGGTCAGCCTCGATCGCCACGAGGCCGAGCCGTTCGAGTGGCTTCAGCGCCGCGGTAAGGGTCGTCCGGTCCATGGCCAGCAACCGGGCGACCGGCCCCATGGCCGCCGGTCCCGGCCGGTTCAGCGCCATCAGCAGCGAGAACTGGCCGTTGGTCAGCCCGACCGGCCGCAACGCCTCGTCGAAGCGCCGGGCCAGCGCCCGGGCTGCACGCTGGACGTGCAGGCAGAGGCAGGCGTCGCGCACCTCCAGGGTGGTCTCGAAGGGAACAAAACGCGAATTTTCATTTGACATGGGCCATATGCATTGATATCAACGTATTCGTCAAGCCGGAGCAGAATCCGGCAGGCAAGCCACAGAACGCCTATCGGGAAAGGAAACGACTGGCATGTCATACATCGATGGATTCGTGATCGCCGTGCCCATGGCCAACCGGGAGAGCTTCCGCAGGCACGCCGCCGAGGCGGCGCCGATGTTCAAGGAATTCGGTGCGACGCGCGTGGTGGAATGCTGGGGCGACGACGTGCCCGACGGCAAGCTCACCGACTTCCGCCGTGCCGTCCAGGCGACGGAGGATGAGGTCGTGGTCTTCAGTTGGATCGAATACCCTTCGAAGGAAGTCCGCGATGCCGCAAGCGCGCGAATGATGTCGGACCCCCGCATGAAGGCGATGGGCGATGCCATGCCCTTCGACGGCAAGCGCATGATCTTCGGCGGCTTCACCCCGATCCTCGACGTCTGAGGGGAGGCGCGGCATGGCCAACAGGCACGGCGACTTCATCTGGTACGAGTTGCTGACATCCGACCCCGCGGCCGCGGAGCGCTTCTACGGCCCTATCCTCGGCTGGCGCGCACGCCGCGCCGAAGGCTCACCCGTCGAGTACCACATCTTCGGCACGGGAGAGGCCGAGGTCGCCGGCCTGATGGCCATTCCGCCAAATGCCGGCGCCGCTGGCATGCGCCCGGGCTGGCTCGGCTACATCGGGGTGGATGACGTGGATGCGGCTGCCGCTGCAATCCTTGCGGCAGGTGGCGGACAGCATGTGCCGCCGACCGACATCCCGGGCGTCGGCCGCTTCGCCCTCATGACGGACCCTCAGGGCGTCCCGTTCTACGTGATGCGTGGGGCCATGGAAGGCACCAGCACGTCTTTCGCACCCACGAGAACCGGCCATTGCCACTGGAACGAGTTGACGACGACCGACCAGGAAGCGGCGCTCGGCTTCTACACCGGCCAGTTCGGCTGGCGGCGCGGCGATGCCATGCCGATGGGCGAGCTGGGGGAATACCGCTTCATCACCCATCATGAGGCTTCCATGGGCGCAATGATGAAGCGCATGCCGGACGGGCCACCGCCAGCCTGGAATTTCTACTTCGGGGTCGCGGACATAGACACCGCCGCCGAAGCCGTCCGGGGCGCCGGCGGCACGATCCACCACGGCCCAGCCGAAATCCCTGGCGGCACCTTCATCATCATTGGCAGCGACCCGCAGGGCGCGATGTTCGGCCTGGTCGGCCCACGCAGGACTTAGGGCAGGGCGCGTGCAGCGCGACAATCAGGATGGTTGAGAGCGTCAATCAGGATGAGCGGCGCCGGGGTCAGCCGGAGGTCGGGCGTAGCCCGGCCTCCGGCTGACCCCGGCGGGCGCCCTTGCCCGATCGGGTGGGGTGCTTTGGCGGTTCGGTGTGCCGGAATGGGCGGTCATCCCAGGGGGATCGCTGCCTTGCCCGGCTCGCACATCACCGACCATCAGGCGAGGCGCTACATGACGCTCAGACGCAACCACAGCCGGGCCATCGCGGCCGCAATGGCGGGCTTCAGCCCCAGCACCGGCGGGCGGATAGAGGCCGATCCCCGGCCGCCATCGCAGCGGGCGACACCCCGGGGCCGGCGCAGGCCCGACCCGCTTGCCATGGTCTGGGACAGCGACATCGTGCCGATGCTGGAGGCCGCCCCGGGCCTGCGGCCGGTGACGCTGCTCGAGGAACTGCGCCGCCGCCATCCCGACCTCCCTGTCGGCATCCGCCGCACGCTGGAGCGGCGGATCCGTCACTGGCAGGCGCTGGCCGGTCCGGCACGCGAAGTGATCTTCCGCCAGGATCATCCGCCGGGGCGGCAGGGGCTGTCCGACTTCACCGAGGCCACCTCGCTCGGCATCAGCATCGCCGGCCAACCGTTCGATCACCGGCTCTACCATTTCCGCCTTGCCTTCTCCGGCTGGCAGCATGTCCGCGTCGTGCTCGGCGGCGAAAGCTTCACCGCCCTCGCCGAGGGGCTGCAGGATGCCCTCTGGACACTCGGTGGCACGCCACTGGAGCACCGCTCCGACAGCCTCTCCGCCGCCTTCCGCAACCTCAGCCGCGACGCCGCCGAGGACCAGACCCGCCGCTACGAGGCCCTCTGCGCCCACTACGACATGCGCCCGACCCGCAACAACGCCGGCATCGCCCATGAGAACGGCTCGATCGAGGCGCCGCACCGCCACCTCAAGGATGCGCTCGGCCAGGCGCTGCTGCTACGCGGCCATCGTGACTTCGCCGACCTCGCCGCCTGGCGCGCCTTCGTCGATGCCGTCGTCGGCCGCGCCAATGCCGCCCGCCGCCGCCTCGTCGAGGCCGAGCGGCCCCACCTCGCACAACTGCCCCCGCAGCGCGCCGGCGCCGCCGAGGAGACCCTCGTCACCGTCACCCGCAGCAGCGGCTTCAGCCTGCGCCACGTCTTCTATACCGTCCCCTCCACCCTCATCGGCCACCGCCTACGGGTGCGCCTCCACGACGACCGCTTGGAATGCTTCCTCGGCATCTCGCCGGTCCTCACCCTCCCGCGTGGCCGGGCACCGGGTGGCGGGCGCGGTCGGCGCGGCCACGTCATCGACTACCGCCACGTCATCCACAGCCTCCGCCGCAAGCCGGGCGCGCTGCTCAACCTCACCTATCGCGACCAGCTGTTTCCCCGCACCGCCTATCGCCGTGCCTGGGACGCGTTGCTCGCCGCCCTGCCGGCCCAGGCTGCCTGCCGTGCCATGGTCGGCCTGCTGGCCCTCGCCCATGACCGTGCCTGCGAGGCCGAACTCGCCACGACCCTCGATGCTCTCCTCGATGCCGGCGAACTGCCCGACCTCACCAGCCTGCGCCAACGCTTCACGCCGACGCCGGAGGCGCCACCCGACATCGCCGTCCCACTGCCGGACATCGCCACCTACGACGCCCTCCTCGTCGCTGGAGCCGCCGCATGATCGCCGCCAGCGCCGCCGATGTGGCACGCCTGCCGCTGATGCTCGGCGAGCTCCGCCTGCCCACCATCGCCCGCCTCTGGCCCGACATCACCGCACGCGCCGACAAGGAGGGTTGGCCCGCCGCGCGCCTGCTCTCCGCACTCGCCGAACTGGAACTCGCCGATCGCGCCCGTCGACGCATCGAGCGTCACTTGGTCGAGGCCCGCCTGCCGCCCGGCAAGACGCTCGCCACCTTCGACTTCGCCGCCGTGCCGACGCTCAGTAAGGCGCATGTCATGGCACTGGCCGCCGGCACCGGCTGGCTCGAGCGCGGCGCCAACCTGCTGATGTTCGGCCCGCCCGGCAGCGGCAAGAGCCACGCCTGCGCCGGCCTCGGCCAAGCCCTCGTCGAGAACGGCTACCGCGTGCTGTTCACCAGGACCTCAGACCTCGTCCAGCGTCTCCAGCTCGCCCGCCAGGCGATGCAACTCGAGCAGGCCATCACCAAGATCGACCGCTTCGACCTGCTGATCCTCGACGACTTCTCCTACGTCGCCCGAGACCAAGCCGAGACCTCCGTCCTGTTCGAACTCATCGCCGCCCGATACGAGCGGAAATCCCTGTTGGTCACCGCCAACCAGCCCTTTGGCGAATGGGGTAGGCTGTTCCCCAGCCCCGCCATGGCGGTCGCCGCTATCGACCGCCTCGTCCACCACGCCACCATCTTCGAGATGAACGTCGAGAGCTACCGACGCCGGTCTGCCGCGTCACGCAAGGCCTGTAAGCCCAACGAGCCCGTCACCGACCAACCATCCTGATTGTCGCGCCGCGACACCAGGCCGCTTGCCAGCGACAATCAACAGCAGCCATCATCTAGTCGCCGTGCCGTCCACGCGTCATCCTGATTGACGCGCAAAGCCATCCAGATCGTCGCGCTACAGCGCGAGGATCCCGTTGTCGCCGGCATCATCTGGTCCATCGGAGCACTGCCGTTCCTGGCACGCCTGCTCCGCCACCCGCTGGCAGCAGCGGGAGCGTCCCATCTGGTGACCCGATGCCTGCGGGCCGTTCCACAGCGGCCCGCCGAACCGCAGTCGCCGATGGAGCCGGTCCTTCGCCGCGTGCTCCGTAGCGTCAACGCATGATGTAACCGCCGCCGGACTTGGCACCTGTCGCGTGCCACACTACGGCTCACCCTGTTAAGCCAGAAGATTTCCATGCGTCGCCCGGAACAAGCATTGCCTGCCGGCGTCCCGCCACTGCACCCAGGCCGGCAATCGCGTGACCGCGCGCTACCGGGGCTCGGCCTGTCCGTCAGCCAGGCGGCGCGCGAACTCGGGGTGGCCCGCTCGACGCTCCATCGCCTGCTCGCCGGCGAGCAGGCCGTTACGCCCGAGATGGCGACCCGCCTGGCGCGCCTGAGCGGCGTTCCGGCCCGCCACTGGCTCGCTCGCCAGCAGGCGCACGACCTCTGGCATGCCGAGCGGGCACGGTGCAAAACAGCGTGCAACTCTTTCCAGATTTTGGAGTGCGCCCCTGGGGGTGGACGGTTTCAGGCTGCTGTTTTGACCGTCTGGCGGGCGTGTTGATCCTCGAACTGCGAAGGGCTGAGATAGCCCAAGGCGGAATGTAGCCGCTTTTCGTTGTAGACTTCGTCGATAAAGCGAGGCAGGTCGGCGGTGACGTCTTCGAACGTCTCATAGGCTGCCAGGTAGACGGCCTCGACCTTCAGCGTCTTCATGAAGCTCTCGGCCTTAGCGTTATCATACGGATTGCCTCGGCGACTCATCGAGCTCTCCAAGCCGTGGACGGTCAGCAACGCGCGGTACGTCTCGGATGCATATTGCGATCCGCGGTCGGAATGATGGATGCAGCCCAGGGGTGGGCTGCGGCCTCTGATCGCCGCCTTCAGCGCGGCGACAGCGATGCGAGCATCCATCGATCTGCTTATGGCATAGCCCACGACCTTGCGTGACCAAGCATCAAGGATTGCGGCCAGATAGACGAAACCGCCAGGAATGGCGACGTAGGTCAGGTCTGCGACCCACAGCTGGTTCGGGCGCTCGGGCACGACATCCTTGGCCAGGTCCGGGAAGATCGGCCCGGCATGGTCGCTGTCGGTGGTCGTGACATAACGCCGCCTCCGCTTGGGCTGAAGATCGTGTTCGCGCATCAGGCGCCGCAGCTTCTTGCCATTCACCACGATGCCCTGGTGACGCAGGGCGGCCCCCACACGACGGTAGCCATAGCACTCGAACTCGTCGCAGATCGCGCCGATCCGGATAAGGACCTCGCCTGCATCCACCGTCGCAGGCGCGGGATCATAGAAGGTGGAGCGCGGGAGGCCCATCAGCGCGCACCCTCGGCTGATGGAGAGGCCATGGGGCCGGTGACGACGGAGGTGCTCGCGCTTCTCGGCTGGGGAGCATGCTTCAAAGCCCCCCTTAGCAGCTCTATCTCCAGCGCCTGCCGCCCGACCATCCGCTCGAGCGCCGCGATCCTGGCCTCGTATTCCTGCAGAAGGTCGGCTGCCTGCACGTCATCATCGAGCCCACCTGCCTCGAACTTGCCGACCCAAATCCGGATCAGCTGCCGCGAGATGTCATGCCGCTGCGCCAGGGCGTGCAGCGTCTCACCCGCGATGAACTCCTCCGCAACCTGCCGCTTGAACGCGGCGCTGTGTGACCGATGCTTCGTCATGACTTCCATCCTCCGGAAGCCCGGCCAGGGGGGTCAATTCAAATCGCCCGTTCTGTCCACCCCCAGGGGCGCACTCCACAACAGCGCCCAAAACTTTTCAGTTCACGCGCCCAGTTTCGGTTGTTTCTTCCTCTGCTTGAAGCGGAAGGAATCGTTCCCGGTTTCCAAGATATCGCAGTGATGGGTGATGCGATCGAGCAGGGCTGTGGTCATTTTGGCGTCGCCGAACACGGCGACCCATTCCGCGAAGGACAGGTTGGTGGTGATGATCAGGGAGGTCTTTTCGTAGAGCTGGCTGATCAGATGGAACAGCAAGGCACCGCCTGATGCGGGAAATGGCAGGCAGCCCAGCTCATCGAGGATCACGGCATCGGTCTGGACCAGTTGGCGGGCCATGTTTCCGGCCTTGCCTTGCTGCTTTTCGCGCTCCAGCTGGTTCACTGACCAGCCCCCATCGAGTGGTCCACGCAGAATTTTAGTGGAGCATGACGGCGGGCGGTGCTGACCCAGTAGGGTTTGGACGGCGGAGGAGCATCGGTGGTGCCGGCATGACCACCTCCGGCGCGGGCGGTCGGTACCCAAGGGCGCTGTGTGGCCGTACGGTATTGAAGTGCTGGCGCCATTGTTCGATCAACACCTGGGCCTCACGGAGTGAGTTGAACACCTCGCAATCCAGCAGCTCATCGCGCAGCTTGCCGTTGAAGCTCTCCACATAGCCATTTTCCCAGGGGCTGCCGGGCTCGATGAAGGCGGTCTTGGCACCAACGCCGCTGATCCATCCCTTCACCGCCGTGGCCGCGAACTCCGGCCCATTGTCCGAACGAATATGCGCGGGCACGCCGCGGGCAATGAACAGGTCGGCCAGGACGTCGATCACCTCGGCCGAGCCGAGCTTGCGCGCCACCCGGATGGCCAGCGCCTCGCGGGTGAACTCGTCGACCACGCAGAGCATGCGGAACTTGCGGCCGTCCCGGGTGCGGTCCTCGACGAAGTCGTAGGCCCACACATGATTGGGGCGCTCCGGCCGCAGCCGGACGCAGGAGCCGTCGTTGAGCCACAGGCGGCCGCGCTTCGGCTGCCGCGGCGGCACCTTCAGTCCCTCTTCCCGCCAGATGCGCTCGACGCGCTTGTGGTTGGTGCACCAGCCCGCCACCCGCAGCAGCGCCGTGACCCTCCGGTAGCCATACCGGCCATACAGCTTGGCCAGGGCGACGATCTCGTCCCGTAGCGCCGCTTCGTCGTCGGGCACAGTCGGCGCCTTGCGCTGCGTCGAGCGGTGCTGGCCCAGCACCTTGCAGGCAAGCCGTTCCGAGATGCCCAGCCTGGTCGTGACGTGCTCGACGCAGGCCCGGCGACGCGCGACGCTCAGAAGTTTCCCGCGGCGGCTTCCTTGAGGATGACCTTCTCCAGCGCCAGGTCCGCCACCGCCTTGCGCAGCCGCCCGTTCTCCGCCTCCAACTGCTTCAGCCGCTTCACCTGGTTGAGCTTCAGTCCGCCATATTCGGAACGCCAGCGGTAATAGGTCGGCTCCGTCACCCCGATCGCCCGGACAGCCTCGGCCACCGATTTGCCTTGTGCCGTCAGCACCTCAACCTGCCGCAGCTTGGCGATGATCTGCTCCGGCGTGCTCCGCTTCCCTGCCATGCACATCCCTTCCATGGTCGCACCGGCTTCTCACAGCCGGCGGACTACTTCTAGGGGGGCAGGTCAGGACCTCGACCGGGGCACCATGGTGCTACGGAACACAAAGGCGCTTGCCGGTGATGAGAGGGACCGCCGGATCTCCGACCTCCGCCCAAGAACAGTGGAGGCGCTCTACGAGCTTCGGAAGCGGACCGGAACCACCGAGGGTTCGGTCTTCCGGCGGAAAGACGGTTCGCCGTATCCTAGTGTCGAATTGTTTGGGTCGGAGATGAACACTGTAATCCGGACGATCGTTAAGGAGTTGGAGATCCCGGACGCCGACCGGATCACCCTCCACGTGCTGAGGCACACCAGCGCCAGCTGGCACTACTTGGTGGACACCAACCTAATTCGGGTCAAGGACCGCGGGGCTTGGCTGACCCTAAAAAGCGTGGAGCGCTACGTCCACCATTTGTCGCAATCCCTGGCAGGCGCGGTCCGGAGGTTCTTTCGATTGGCACGTTCCTGACACAGCCTGGGAACGGGTGGGGGCAAAAATCGCTCCCATTTTCCTTGAAAGCGCCACAAAATCAAGGAGGTAGAATGGTGCTGCCAGAGAGGATTGAACTCTCGACCTCTCCCTTACCAAGGGAGTGCTCTACCACTGAGCTACGGCAGCAGGCCGACATGCGGGCCGGCGCTTCCTAACGGGTCGCGGGGTGGCCTGCAACCCCCTCCCATGCCCGGGCGGCGTCTCCTGGTGGATCGCGCTGGAAACCTGGGCCGCCGCCTGCCGATCCCCAAGCCCGGCGCATGCTTAACCAGCGGTTAAGCTCCCCCCGATAGCATGCTGACCGATCTTAAGTTGCTGGCCCATCCCGCCTCACAACCCCTACCTGCTCGCGAATGTGTTGACTTGGTCGCAACCGCTACGGTAGGAAATCAAGCGCGCCATGGTTGCAAAGGAATTGAACGACAAACCGTTTTGCAGGGCCTGATTGAAGGCTCAGGCAGGCGGGATTTCAATACACGCACGGGCCTGCCAACCCGATATCAGGCGGATCTACATTGCACGTCATCCTCGATGTTTCCCGCCTGCTGTCCTGTGTGCGCCGCACATCGCCCTCCGGCATCGACCGCGTCGAGATGGCCTATGCGAAGCGCTGGATCGACCTCCCCGCCACCGAATGCAGCTTCGTCGCGCAGAGCCCCTGGGGCTGGTTCGGCACCGTCCCGCGCGCCACCACGGCCGCCCTGCTCCACGCGCTGGAGGAAACCTGGGCGCTGGGCGGCGGACCGCGCACCGCCCTGCACCGCGCCCGGCGCATCGCCGCCACGGTGCAGGCCGGGCTGGCACTGGGTGCCGGGCGGTCCGCCCTCAATGCCACCCTCGCCGCCCAGCGCCGTGCCATCTTCCTGCTTGTCTCGCACCGGTCGCTCGAACATGAAGCCCCGATCGCCGCGCTGCGCCGCGCCGGCGCGCGCTTCGTGCCGCTGATCCACGACCTCATTCCGCTGACCCATCCGGAATACTCCCGCACCCGGCAGATCAGGTGCCACGCCGCCCGGGTCACCACCACCGCCAACCAAGCGGACGGCATCATCGCGAACTCCGCGGCCACCGCCGCCACGCTGCTGCCGCGGCTGGCGCTGCACGGCCGCCCCATGCCGCCGCTGGTGGTCGCCCCGCTCGGGATCGAATGCGCCGCCCCGCCACCCGGGCCGGCCACCGCCGAGCCCTATTTCATCTGCCTCGGCACCATCGAGCCGCGCAAGAACCACCTGCTGCTGCTGCACGTCTGGCGGGACCTGGTCGCCCGGGCGCAGGCCACCCCGGGACATCCGGCGCCGCCGAAGCTGCTCGTGCTCGGCCGGCGCGGCTGGGAGAACGAGAACATCCTCGACCTGCTGGAGCGTTGCGAAACGCTGCGCGGCCCGGTGCAGGAGATCGGCACCCCGCCGGACCACCGCGTCACCGCCCTTATGGCCGGCGCCAGCGCCCTGCTGTTCCCAAGCTTCGTCGAGGGCTATGGCCTGCCGGTGGCGGAAGCCCTGGCGCTCGGCGTCCCTGTCATATGCAGCGACCTGCCGGTCCTGCGGGAAGTCGGCGGCGTGGTCCCGGAATACCTGGACCCGCTGGATGGTCCAGCCTGGCTCCGCATGGTGCAGGACTACGCCAACCCGGACTTGCCGCGCCGCGCCGCGCAGCTCGGCCGGCTCGGGCAATGGGCCGCGCCCCGCTGGAGCGACCATTTCACCCAGGTCGACGGGTTGCTCGAACAGGTGGCCAGCGCGCCGCGCCCGGCCACCCGGCCCGCACCGGCCCTGCAGCCGATGGACAGCCGCCTGCCGGTACCCACCGCAGCATGATCAGCGGCCCGGACCCGCGGCACCGGCGCCGGCCGGATTGCGCCATCGCCATCCTCGGCGCCGCCTGCCGGCTGCCCGGCGCACCCGACCTCGACGCCTTCTGGACCCTGCTGGCGGAAGGCCGGGACGCCGTCTCCACCGTCCCGGCCGACCGCTTCACCCAGGCCGCTTTCGGCCATCCGCGCCAGGGCGAGCCGGGCAAGTCCTACAGCTTCGCCGCCGGCACCCTGCCCGACATCGCCGGCTTCGATGCCGCCGCCTTCGGCATCTCCCCGCGCGAAGCCGCCGAGATGGACCCGCAGCAGCGCCTGCTGCTCGAAGTGGCGGCCGAGGCGCTGGAGGATGCCGGCATCCCCGCGTCGCAACTGGCCGGCACCGGCACCGGGGTGTTCATCGGCGCCTCGCTGACCGACTACGGCGACCTGCGCCAGACCGATGTCGCCGCGGCCGACCGCTACTTCATGACCGGCAGCGCACTGTCCATCCTGGCCAACCGCATCGGCAACGTCTTCGACCTGCACGGGCCGGCGCAGACCATCGACACCGCCTGCTCCTCCGCGCTGGTCGCGCTGCACTGGGCCTGCGAGGCGCTGCGCGGCGGCCGGGTGCCGGCGGCGCTGGTCGGCGGGGTGAACCTGCTGCTCTCGCCCTTCCCCTTCATCGGCTTCGCCCGCGCAGGCATGCTTTCCCCGCAGGGCCGCTGCCACGCCTTCGATGCGCGGGCCGATGGCTATGTACGGGCCGAGGGCGCCGGCATGGTGGTGCTCAAGCGGCTGGATGACGCGCTGGCGGATGGCGATGCGATCCGCGCCGTCATCCTCGGCTCCGGTGTCAATGCCGCCGGCCGCACCTTGGGCCTGTCGCTGCCCAGCCAGGCGGCGCAGACCAGCCTGCTGGAACAGGTGATGGCGGAAGCCGGCGTCGCCGCCGACCGCATCGGCTACTTCGAGGCACATGGCACCGGCACCGCCGCCGGCGACCCGCTGGAAGCCGGGGCGCTCGGCGCCGCCATCGGGGTGAAGCGGCGGGAGAGCGAGGTCGCGCCGCTGCCGATCGGCTCGGTCAAGACCAACATCGGCCATACCGAGCCGGCTTCCGGCATCGCCGGGCTGCTGAAGGTGATGCTGGTGCTCGAGAAAGGCCAGATCCCCGCCTCCCTGCATTTCGAGTTGCCCAACCCGGCGATCGACTTCGCCGGCCTCGGCCTGCGGGTGCCGACCAGCCTGGAGCCGCTGCGGCGGCGCTCCCGCGCGGTGGCGGGGGTGAACAGCTTCGGCTTCGGTGGCACCAATGCCTGCGCCCTGCTGGCCGCCGCGCCGGTGCCGGCCGCCGTGCCAGCCGCCGTACCCGGCAGACGCCTGCCGCCATTGCTGCTGTCCGCCCGCAGCGCGGCCGGGCTGAAGGCCCTGGCGACCCAGTGGCAGGAACGGCTGGCGGCAACCCCGGCGGTCGCGCTGCCGGCCTTGCTGCGCGGCGCGGCCCGCCATCGCGACCTGCTGGCGCACCGGCTGGCGCTGCGCGGCGCCGACCCGGCGGCGCTGGCCGCCGGGCTCGCCGCCTGGCGGGCCGGGGAAACCCGGGATGCGGCCCCTGCGGCGACGGCGGGCATCACCGCGCGTGGCAGCAGCATCGCCTTCGTCTTCAGCGGCAACGGCGCACCCTCGGCAGGCATGGCGCAGGCCGCCCTTGCCGCCAGCCCGGCCTTCCGCGCCGCGGTGGCGGAAGCCGATGCCGCGCTGGCGCCGCTGCTCGGCTGGTCGGTCGCTGAGATGCTGGCGGCCGGGGTCACCGCCGAGGCGGTGGCGGCGACCGACCGCGCCCAGCCCCTGCTGTTCGCCGTGCAGCACGGCATCGTCGCGGCACTGGCGGCGGAGGGTATCCGGCCGGCGCTCTGCCTCGGCCATTCGGTCGGCGAGATCGCCGCCGCCGCCGCCGCCGGGCTGCTGCCGCTGGCCGCCGCGGCCCGGCTGGTGGTCACCCGCAGCCGCCACCAGGAAGCCACCCGCGGCATGGGCCGCATGGCGGCGCTCGGCGTGGCGGCGGATGCGGCGCTGGCGGTGCTGGCCGAATGCGGCCCCGGGCTGGAGATCGCCGCCATCAACGCCCCGGCGGCGATCACCGTCGCCGGCCCGGCCGATGCGCTGCACCGGCTGGCCCAGGCCGCCGCGGCCCGGCGCTGGAGCTTCATCGCCCTCGACCTCGACTATGCCTTCCACAGCGCGGCGATGGACCCGCTGCGGGCGCCGCTGCTGGCCGAACTGGCCGGGCTGGCCGCCACCGCGCCGGCCATCCCGATGTTCTCGACCGTCACCGGGGCGGCACTGTCCGCCGAGGCCTGCACCGCCGAGCACTGGTGGCGCAACCTGCGCGAGCCGGTGCGCTTCCTGCCGGCGGTGGAAGCCGCCGCCGGGCATGGCGCAGGCGTGTTCATCGAGATCGGCCCGCACCCGATATTCCAGGGCTACCTGCGGGAGACGCTGCGAAGCCTCGGCACCGAGGCCGGGGCGCTCGGCAGCCTGTCCCGGCGCGATACGGCGGGCGACCCCTTCCCCGCCATCGCGGACCGCGCCTTCGCCCTCGGCGCCGACCCGCGCGGCGGCCCGGCCTTCGCCGGCGAAGCCGCCCGCCGGGGCCTGCCGCCCACCCCCTTCGACCGCCAGCGCCATTGGATCGCGCCCACCCAGGAAGCCGCCGCACTGGCCCGGCCGCTGGCGGAACACCGGCTGCTCGGCTTCCGCCAGGGCGCCGGGCCCGGCCGGTGGACCCGCCACCTCGACACCGCGCTGGAGCCATGGCTGGCCGACCACCGCCTGGCCGATGAGGCGGTGCTGCCCGCCGCCGCCATGCTGGAGATGGCGCTGGCCGCCGCCGCCGCCTGCCACCCCGAGGCGCCGGCCCTGGAGCTGCGCGAGTTCATCATCCACCACGCCATGCCGCTGGAGGAAGGCAGCACGCGGGAGGTCCGCAGCACCCTCGATGCCGAGGGCGGCTTCACCCTGGCCAGCCGCCGCCGGCTTTCGGACGAGCCCTGGACCCAGCATGCCGCCGCCCGTGTCGCCACCGTCCCGCGGCTGCCGGAATGCCCCGCCGAGCCGCCGGCACCGACCCGGCTGGTGGAACGCGCCGCCCTGCTGGCCACCGCCGCCGGCCTCGGGCTGCACTACGGCCCGGCCTTCCAGTCGGTCGAGCATGTGGCGGTGGATGCGGCCGCCGGCCTTGCCCGCGCCCGGCTGGTCCGCCCCGCCGCCGCCCCGCCCGACGGGGATTTCCTGCTGCATCCCGCCCGGCTTGATGGCGCGCTGCAGGGGCTGCTCGGCCTGCTGGCCGATACCCCGGCCGAGCCCGGCACCGGGCTGGTGCCGGTGCGCTTCGGCCGGGTGGTGCTGCGCCGTGGCGCCGCAGCGCCCGCCAGCGCCGGCATCCGGCTGACCGAGCTTGGCCTGCGCAGTGCCGCCGCCGACCTTGTTTTGCGCGATGCGACCGGCAGCCCGGTGGCGGTGCTCGAAGGCTGCTCGCTGCTGCGGATCCGGCTGCCCGGCCAGCCCGGGCCGCTGGCCGCCGCCTTCCGGATGGAACTGCTGCCCGCCCTGTCCGGCGCCGAGGCCCCGGCCCAGGCGGAGCTGGCCGGCCCGATGGCCGCCGCCCAGCGGCGCGACCAGGCGCTCGACCTCAGCGAGGCGGCGCTGCTGCTGGAAGGCTTCTGCGCCGCCGCCGCGCACGCCGCGCTGACCGAGGCGCCCGGCGCCGGCCCCTATGCCCGGGCGCTGCTCGATGCCCTGACCGAGGATGGCCTCGCCACCCCCACCCCCGCCGGCCCGCGGCCGGTCGCCGCCGCCGACCTGCCGCCGGCGGAGGAGATCTGGCGCCAGATCCTGCTGGAGCAGCCGGTCCTGGCACCGGACCTCGCCTGGGTGGCGCTGGCGGCGGAGCAACTGCCGCATGTCCTGGCGCATCGCCTCGCCGGGGAGGCCGGGGCGCTGCCGCCCCCGGGCGCCGCCGGGCTCGACCGGCTGGCCGCCGTGCTGGCCGAGGCGGCCGGCGCCTTCGCCGCCAACTGGCCACCCGGCCGCCCGCTGCAAGTATTGGAGGTGGCGGCCGGCACCGGGCCACTGACCGCCCGGCTGGTGGCCGCGCTTGCCGCCTCGGGCAGGCGGGTGCTGCTGAGCGTAGCCACCCTGCCCGGCCGCGCCGGGGCGCCGTTGCCCGTGGCCGCGGGCGTGGAAGTCGCCAGCCTGCCCTGGGACCCGCTGGGCACCGAGCCGCCGCCGCTGGTCGCGGACCTCGTCATCGGCCTCGCCGCCGGGGCCCGGCTGGGGGTCGGTGCCGGCCTGCCCGCAGCGCTGCGCCAGGCCGTCGCGCCGGGCGGCGCGCTGCTGCTGGCGGAGCCGCTGCCGGGCCGGCTGTGGGATTTCTGCTGCGGCCAGGACCCGGCATGGTGGGGCCATCCGGCACCGCTGGCCGGCGCCGCCGCCTGGCAGGCCGCCCTGGCCGATGCGGGCTGGGCCGGGCCGGCCACCCAGCCGCTGGGCGCCGCGCCCTGGCCGGCACTGCTCATCGGTGCCCGCGCGGCGGCCGGTGCCGCGCTGTTCACCGCCCCCAAGCTGCGCCGTGTCATGCTGTTCGCCGATGCCGCCGCGGCGGCCTGGCGTCCGGCGGTGGCCGCCGCCCTGCAATCCCGCGGCGCCACGGTCGGCGGCGGCAGCCTGGACGAGGCAGCCGCCATGGCCCCGCATGCGCTGGCCGGCAGCCTAGTGGTGGCGCTGGCCGGCGGCGGCCGGACCACGGCCGCCATCGCCGGCAGCCTGGCCGCCCTGGCGCGGCTCGGCGCGGCGGCGGAGGGCAGCGCGGCCGGCTTCAGCATCGTCACCCGCGGCGGCCAGCAGCCGGATGCGGAAGGCGCCCGGCACGACCCGGCCGCCGCCGCCTGCCACGCGCTCGGGCGGGTGCTGGCGAACGAGCATCCCGGACTGAAGCCGCGGCGGATCGACCTCTGCCCCCGCCTGGCCCCGGATGTCGCGGCCCGCCGGCTGGCCGCCGAGCTGCTGACCGAAACCGGCGCCGAGGCCGAGGTGACGCTGGCCGAGGCCGGCCGGCTGGTGCCCCGGCTGCGCCCCGGCCTGCCACCCGCCCCGCCCGCCACCGGCCCGTGCCGGCTGCTGGTGCGCCAGCCCGGCCAGCTCGGCAGCCTGCACTGGGCGCCGCTGGCCCTGCCCGAGCCCGGCCCCGGCGAGGTCTCGCTGCGGATCGAGGCGGCCGGCCTGAACTTCCGCGACGTGATGTGGGCCCAGGGCCTGCTGCCCGAGGAAGCCCTGCTGCCCGGCTTCGCCGGACCCAACCTCGGCATGGAATGCGCCGGGGTGGTCGAGGCGGTCGGCGAGGGCGTGGAGCTGCGGCCCGGCCAGCGGGTATTCGGCGTCGCCCCGGCGGCCCTGGCCACCCATGCCGTCACCCGCGCCGCGGCGCTGGCGCCGCTGCCGGAGGGCATCGATGCCGCCGCCGCCGCCACCGTGCCGGTCGCCTTCATGACCGCGGTGCATGCGCTGGAGGAACTGGCGCGGATCGAGCCGGGCGAGCGGGTGCTGGTGCATGGCGGTGCCGGCGCCGTCGGGCTGGCGGCACTGCAGGTGGCGCTGGCACGCGGTGCCCGGGTCGCCGCCAGCGCCGGCACTCCGGCGAAGCGCGCCTTCCTGCGCGCGGCCGGAGCCGAGCTGGTGCTCGACAGCCGCGATGCCGGCTTCGCCGATGCGCTGCGGGCGGTCTGGCCGGATGGCGTGGACGTGGTGCTGAACTCGCTCGCCGGGGTGGCGATGGAACGCTCGCTCGGGCTGCTGCGGCCGTTCGGGCGGTTCCTGGAACTGGGCAAGCGGGACTACGCCGAGAACAGCCGGGTGGCGCTGCGGCCGCTGCGGCGCAACGCCACCTATTTCGCCGTGGATGTCGATGAACTGCCGCGCGCCCGCCCGGCGCTGGCGGCGCGGCTGCTGGGTGGCATCGCCGAGCGGCTGCGGGATGGGGTGTTCCGGCCGCTGCCCGCCACCGAATACGCTGCCGTCGAAGTCGAGGCTGCCTTCCGCACGCTGCAGGCCGGCGGGCATATCGGCAAGCTGGTCATCCGCCCGCCGGCCCTGGCGGAAGGGGTGGTGCAGGCGCCGCCGCTGGTGCAGGCGGCGCAAGGCACCGTCGTCCTGGTCGGCGGGGTGCAGGGCTTCGGCCTCGCCACCGCGCAATGGCTGGCAGCGCAGGGTGTCCGGCACCTGGCGCTGGTTTCGCGGCGCGGCGCGGCGACGCCCGGTGCCGAGGCCATCATCGGCGATCTCGCCATGCGAGGCGCGACCGCCACCATCCATGCCTGCGACGCGACCGATGCCGAGGCGCTGGACCGGGTGCTGCAGGCCGTCCGTGCCACCGCGCCGCCGATCCGCGGCGTGGTGCATGCCGCCGCGGTCGGCGGGGACGGCGCCGCCGCGCTGCTGGATGCCGGCCGCGCCGCCCGGGTGCTGGCGGCCAAGCTGACGGTCGCCGAGCACCTCGACCGGCTGACCGCGGCGGACCCTCTGGCGCTGTTCCTGCTGTTCTCCTCGGCCACCGTCGCGGTCGGCAACCCGGGCCAGGCGGCCTATGTCGCGGCCAATGCGGCGCTGGAGGCGCTGGCCCGCCGCCGCCGCGCCGCTGGCCAGCCGGCCATGGCGGTCGGCTGGGGGCCGATCGCCGATGCCGGCATGCTGGCTGGCGACGCCGCGACGGCCGGCATCCTGCAACGCCGGCTCGGCGCGGTGCCGATGCCGGCGGCGGAGGCGCTCTCGACCCTGCCCGCGCTGCTGGCCAGCGGGCTTGCCGCGCCGGGGCTGGCACGCATCGGCTGGGCCGGCGCCCGCACGGCGCTCGCGGTGCTGGATGAGGCCGCCTTCGAGGCGGTGCGCATCGCCCCTGCCCCGGACGCCGCCGACCTGCGGAGCCGGCTGCAGTCCGCCGGCGCGGCCGAGGCGATGGCCCTGCTGCGGGAAGCGCTGGCGGCCGAGCTGGCGCGCATCCTGCGGCTGCCGAGTGCCGCGGTGCCGGCGGAAGCGCCGCTGGCCGGGCTCGGGCTGGACAGCCTGGGCGGGATGGAATTGCGCACCGCGCTGGAACACCGGCTGGGGATGCCGGTGCCGCTCACCGGGGTGACCGAGGGGTTGAGCATCGACATCCTGGCCCGCCGCATCGCCGAGCAGATGCGGGCCGGCCGGCCGGATGAGGAAGCCCGGGCGCTGCTCGCGGTGCATGAACCGCCGGCGCTGGCCGGCGGCCTGGAGGCCGCCGCATGAGCCAGGGTCCCGGATCCGGCCTCACCGCCACCGCTCGTGCGGCGCTGCTGAACCGGCTGACCCGGCGCGGCGGCAACGCCCCCGAGCCGGGCCCGGCCGAAAGCCCGGGCCGCGACCTGGCGACGCTGCCCGGCATGCGCGACCTCGAGATGATGCGGAGTGCCGGCGTGGCGCTGGGAATCGAGAGCCCGTATTTCCGTCCGCATGACGGCGTGGCCGGCGGGCGCAGCGTGGTCGGCGGGCGCAGCACCATCAACTTCGCCTCCTACAACTACGTCGGGCTGAACGGCGACCCGCGCGTGGCGGCGGCGGCCAAGGCGGCGATCGACCGCTATGGCGTCTCGGCCTCAGCCTCCCGCCTCGCCTCCGGCGAACGGCCGGTGCATGGCGAGCTGGAGGCGGCGCTGGCGGCGCATTACGGCGCCGAGGCCTGCATCACCCTGGTCAGCGGCCATGCGACGAATGTCACGGTGATCGGCCAGATCCTCGGGCCGCGCGACCTGATCCTGCACGACCGGCTGATCCACAACTCGGTGGCCGAGGGCGCCCGGCTGTCCGGCGCCCGGCGCATCGCCTTCGCCCACAACGACTGGCAGGCGGCGGACCGCGAGCTGGCCGCCAACCGCCGCCGGCATGGCCGCGCCCTGGTGGTGATCGAGGGTCACTACAGCATGGACGGCGACCTGCCGGACCTCGCCCGCTTCGCCGAGGTCGCCCGCCGGCACGATGCGCTGCTGATGGTCGACGAGGCGCATTCCATCGGCGTGCTCGGCGCCACCGGCCGCGGCGTGGCGGAGCAATGCGGCGCCGATCCCGGGCTGGCCGATATCTGGATGGGCACGCTGTCCAAGACCCTGTCCTCCTGCGGCGGCTACATCGCCGGCCGGCGGCGGCTGATCGACCTGCTGCGGCACACCGCGCCTGGCTTCGTCTATTCGGTGGGGCTGGCGCCGCCGCTGGCGGCCTCGGCGCTGGAATCGCTGCGCATCCTGCATGCGGAGCCCTGGCGGACGGCGAAGCTGCAGGCCAATGCCGGGCTGTTCCTGCGGCTGGCGCGGGAAGCCGGGTTCGATACCGGCAGCTCGGCCGGGCTTGGCATCGTGCCCATCATCCTCGGCGGCTCGGTGCGGGCGGCGCGGCTGGCGGCGGCGGCCTTCGAGGCGGGGGTGAACGTGCAGCCGATCCTGTTCCCGGTGGTGCCGGAAGGCTCGGCGCGGCTGCGCTTCTTCCTCTCCTCCGAGCACACGCCGGAGGAGATCCACCAGACCGTCGCAGTGCTGGCCGCCGCGCGGGACGGCACCGCCTCGCTCGACCTGGCCGCCGGCTGACCTTGCCGGAGGTTCGCCCGGTCGCCTCGCGGGCGGAGGCGGAAGCCTTCCTGCGGCTGCCCCGGATGCTGGGCGGGGAGGCAGCGGGCTGGCCGGTGCCGCTGCTGTTCGACGCGCGGCGGTTCTTCGACCCAGGCTTCAACGGTGCCCTGCGGGACAACGCGGCGCAGCGCTTCCTCGCTTGGCGCGGCGGCAGGCCGATCGGGCGGATCACCGCCAGCCACCGGCTCGCGGACCCGGCGGGCGGAGTGGGCAATTTCGGCTTCCCCGTTTTGGAACGCGACCCGGCCATCCTTGCCGCGCTGCTGCGGGCGGCCGGCGGCTGGCTGGCGGCGCAGGGGGCCGGGCGGCTGCGTGGGCCGCTCAGCCTGACCATCAACCATGAGGTCGGCTGCCAGGTCGTCGGCTTCGAACAGCACCCCATGGTGCGGATGCCGCGCAACCCGCCCTGGCTGCCGGCCATGCTGGAAGCCGCCGGGCTGGTGGCGGAAAAGGACGTAGTGGCCTGCACACTGACGCTGGCCGGGGAGCGCCACCGGGCCCGCTTTGCCCGGGCGCTATCCCGCTGGCCGGGGGCACCGCGCCTCCGCATTCGCCCGCTCGACCCGCGCCGCTTCGATGCCGACATCCGGCTGGCGACCGATCTGTACAACGATGCCTGGGCGGAGAATTGGGGCGCCGTGCCGGTCGGCGCGGCGGAGGCGGCGACCATCGCCCGCATCATGCGGCCGCTGCTGCGGTCGGGCGCCATCCTGTTCGCCGAATGGCAGGGCGAGCCCATCGGGGTGCTGAGCCTGATCCCCAACCTGGAGGAAGCGACCGCCGGCCTCGATGGCCGGCTGCTGCCCTTCGGCTGGTGGCGGGTGGCGAGGGTGGCGCTGCTCGGGCGCGGGAATTCGGGGCGGGTGCCGATGCTCGGCGTCAGCCGGCGGCTGCGGCACCACCCGGCCTCGGCCATGGCGGTGGGGGCGCTGCTGGACCGCGCCATCGGCATCGCCGCGGCGCGCGGCTGGCAGCGGCTGGAGATAAGTTGGGTGCTGGAGGACAACGCCGCCATGCTGCACACCATGGCGAGGCTGCCGGCGCCGGTGACCGGGCGCTGGCGCATCTATGGCGGCGCGCTGTAGGTGGCCCGCCGCTTCCTGTTCCTGCAGGGGCCGATCAGCCCCTTCTTCGCCGAGGTCGGCGCCGGGCTGCGCGGGCTGGGCCATGCGGTCCACCGGATCAACCTGTGCCTTGGCGACCGGCTGTTCTGGCAGGCGCCGGGGGCGGTGAATTTCACCGGCCGGCCGGGGGAATGGCCCGGCTTCATCGGGCAGTTCATGAACACCCACCGCATCACCGACCTGGTGCTGCTGGGCGAGCAGCGGCCCTACCACCGGCTGGCCATCGCCGCCGCCAGGGCCCGTGGCATCACCGTGGCGGTGACCGACTTCGGCTACCTGCGGCCGGACTGGATCGTGCTGGAACAGGATGGCATGGGCGGCGAAAGCCGCTTCCCGCGCGATGCCGCCGGCATCCGCGCGCTGGCCGCACAATGCCCGCCCCCGACCTCGCTGCCCGCTACAGCGATGACTTCGCCATCCAGGCGCGCTGGGACATGGCCTTCCACCTCGCCTGCCTGCTGCCCTGGCCCTTCCCGCATTACCGCAGCTTCCTGCTGCACCACCCGGTGCCGGCCTATCTCGGCACCGGGCTGCAATTGCTGCGGCGCCGGGCGGCGAGCCGGGCGGCGGCAGCGACCCTGGCGCGGCTGGCCGGCGGGCCGCCGCTGTTCCTCTTCGCCATGCAGATGGAGACGGACTACTCCATCCGCGCCTATTCCCACTTCCCGGACATGGACACCGCCATCGGCGAGGCGGTCGGCAGCTTCGCCCGCGCCGCGCCGCCGGAGGCGCAGCTGCTGGTGAAGGTGCATCCGCTGGACCCCGGGCTGAAGGCCTGGGGGCGGCGGGTGCGGCGGATCGCCACGGCGGCGGGGGTGGCGGGACGGGTGCACTACCTCGGCGGCGCACTGCCGATGGAGCCGGTGGTCGAGGCATGCCGCGGCGTGGTCACCGTCAACAGCACGCTCGGGGTCAAGGCCATCGCCATGGGGCGGCCGACCGCGGCGCTGGGCCAGGCGATCTACGACGTGCCCGGCCTCGCGTGGCAGGGGCCGCTGGATGGGTTCTGGCAGGGCGCGGCGCCGCCCGATGCGGCGCTGGCGGCGGATTTCCTGCGAGCCATCACAGCCTGCCTGCATGTGCGCGGGTGCTTCTACACCCGGCCGGGGCTGGATGTGGCGGTGGCCGGGACGGTGCGGCGGCTGCATCTCGGAGCGCTGAACACCCCGCTGGCGGAGGCGGCCTGACCGGAGGTGGCGCTATTGCAGGAAGCCGATCCAGCGCCCGGCGACCACCGCGCCCATCCAGGCGACCAGCGACAGCAGGGCCGCGGCCCGCACGGACCAGTGCACGGCCCCGCCGCCGAGGGCGAGGTGCCAAGGCGCATTGAACCGCAGCACCAGCAGGTTCAGCAGCCCGAACCCGATCAGCCCGAGCTTGGCCAGGAAGGCCGGGTTTTCCGCATAGGCCAGCGGCCGCGTGCTGAACAGCAGGAACCCGGTGACCACCGCCAGCGCCAGGCCGCAGGCCGCGACCCGCCACAGCGGCGGCCCCAGCACGCCGACCGGACAAGCGCGGAACAGCCCGAGCAGCCGCAGGTCGAGGGTAGTGATCGCGCCGAGCAGCAGCCCGAGCGAGATGATATGCGCCGCGTTCACCAGCGGATAGGCGATGGCGGAACGCCGCAGCGCCGCCGCCACCGGCCATTCCGCGAGCGCCTGCAGCAACTCCACGCGGCGCGGCTCAGCCCTCGCGGATGCGGTCCGGGTAGATGTCGTAGGTCCGGTCGCCCACCCGGATGCGCACCGCCTTCATCCGGCGCTCACTGCGGTCGCGGGCGCGGTTGCCATAGGCGATGACCTGGTCGCCGGGCTTCGCCGAGCCTTCGGCGAAGCCGGACCGCGTGGTCTGCCGGGGATTGCTGAGCTCGACGGTCCACATGCCGTCCGCCTCGGTCTCGACCCGCAGGCTCGGGTGCGGCTGGCCGATATAGACCTCGCGGATGGTGCCGCGCAGTTCGATCTGCTCACCTTCCGCCCAGGACCAGCCGTGATGCGCGCCGGCACCCGAAATGCCGAGCGCGGTCACCACCAGGGCCGCACCCAGTCGCCGGCCGAATCGCTGCATCGCCATGCAAGTCTCCTGTCTGCCTCGTGCCGGTCAGGTTGTGTCGCACACGGGTTCTGTCGATGTCGGCGTTCACGGCCTGCCTTCACGTTACAGCATGGCGAGCGAGCGCTTGCGCCGGGGTGGCGGGAAGGCGGCGTCCAGCGTGGCCAGGTCCTCCGGCGCCAGGGCGAGGGCCGCCGCCGCCGCGTTCAGCCTGACATGCTCCACATCCGCCGCCTTGGGGATGCTGATGACCCCTGGCGCCCGCAGCGTCCAGGCAATCGCCACCTGGGCCGGGGTGGCGCCCAGTCGCTCCGCCACCGCCCGCAGCGCGGCATGGCGCAGCAGCGCCCCGCCCTGGCCGACCGGGCTGTAGGCCATCACCGGCATCCCGCGCGACCGGCAGAAGGGCAGCAGGTCGTATTCGACGCCACGGTTCTCCAGGTTGTACAGCACCTGGTCGGTGACGCAGCCGTCCAGCGCCGGCCCCAGCTCCTCCAGGTCCTCGACATCAAGGTTGGAGACGCCCCAGCGGCGGATCTTGCCCGCCGCCCGGGCCCGTTCCATCGCCTCGACCGTATCGGCCAGCGGGACCGAGCCGCGCCAGTGCAGCAGGTACAGGTCGAGATGGCCGGTCCGCAGCCGCCGCAGGCTGGCATCCAGCGCGGCTTGCAGCTTGCCGCCGCCGGCGCCCCGGTTGCTGGCGTTGTGCGGATAGACCTTGGAGACCAGGAACACCTCCTCTCGGCGCCCGGCGATGGCCTCGGCGACCACCTCCTCGGCGCCGCCCCCGGCATACATCTCGGCGGTGTCGATCAGGGTCAGGCCGAGATCGAGCCCGAGGCGCAGCGCCTCGGCCTCCTGCCTGCGGTCGCTGCCGCGCTCGCCCATGTGCCAGGTGCCCTGGCCGAGCGCCGGCACCATGGTGCCATCGGGCAGCGTCACCGCCGGTATGCCTGCAGCCGTCATTTCATGCCCTCCGGTTTCTCGCCTATCATCGGCCGCATGGATCATCGCGCAACGCTTCTCGCCGCCGTCCTCGCCATGCCGCTCGCCGCCGCGGCCCAGCCCGCGCCGCCGCCTGCCGAAGACATCGGCAGCTGGCGGCTGACCTGCACCATGGACCCCATGACCGACCGCTCCGCCTGCCTGCTCCGGCACCGCGACTGGGTGGAGCGGCCGGCCGCGGGCGACGCCGGCCAGCCGAGCGGGCTGGCACTGGAGATCATCGACCGGGGGGGGCGGCTGGTTCCCGCGGTGACCGCACGCGACCTGACGCTGGACACCGCGGCGCGCGGCCTGCTGGCATTGTCCGGCACCGCCCAGTTGCGCTTCCCGCCGAACCCGATGTTCGAGATGCCCTGCGGGCTGGAGGGCCGGTCCATCATCTGCGCCCCGAAACCCGAGGACGCCGCGCGTGCCGAGGCCGAGGTGCTGCAGGCCGAACGGGCGCTGGTCCGGGTGGTCGGCGCCGGTTCCGGCACCAGCACCACCGAACCCAGCGAGTTGCGGCTGACCGGCACGCGGGAGGCGATGGCGCGCTTCGCCCGGCACGCCCCGCGTGACCCGGATGCCCGCGCCGCCGATGCGCCCGGTGGGCTGGACCTCAGGGAGATGCTGCAGAGGCTGATGCGGCTGTTCGGGAGTTAGGCTTCCCACTGGTTTTTCAGGATCGTCTTCATCAACTATTCGTTGATGACCCGTTTGCTCTCGATTGCAACCGTTTTGGTATGATAGCTCTCCAGGCGTCGGCGTATCCGTTGCGACACCGCGCTGACCACCGGGCCAAGACCGCCCCGTGCCTCCTCGGAGATAACGATGTCCACTCGCTCAACCCTGCCGTCCCATCTTTGTCCCGGGCGACCGCGCGGCCCATGCCCGGCATCCTCGCCTGCCGCGTCCCCGACGATAGGTTGAGGAGCGCACGGCATGACCAGGACCACATCGACCTCGCGGCGCCAACCGGCACCCCTCCCCCAGCAACCGGAGATGCCGGGGAGCCTGTCCTACATCCTCCAGGGCGTCGGCTTCATCGGCGTGCTGGTGCTGCTGTTCGTGCTGGCCGGGTTCCGCGGCTGACCGGCAGCGGCCGCCAGGGGAACAGACCCACCCCTGCCGGACCAACCGCCCCAGGACTTCAGAACCCGACCAGATCGCCACCCTTCAGCGCCAGCATGGACCGCGCCTCGGCCGGGGTGGCGATTTCCAGGCTGAGTTCTTCCAGGATGCGGCGGATCTTCGCCACCTGCTCGGCATTGGACTTCGCCTGCACGCCGCGGCCGAGCCAGAGGCTGTCTTCCAGGCCGACGCGCACGTTGCCGCCCATGATGCCGGCCATGGTGGTGAAGGGCATCTGGTTGCGCCCCGCCGCCAGCACCGACCAGACGTAGTCCTTGCCGAACAGCCGGTCGGCGGTTTCCTTCATGAACATCAGGTTGCGCGGCTCGGCGGCGAGCCCGCCCAGGATGCCGAAGATTGTCTGGGTGAACAGCGGCGGCTCGACCACCTTGCGGTCCAGCATATGGGCCAGGTTGTAGAGGTGGCCGACATCGTAGCATTCGAACTCGAAGCGCGTGCCGTGGCCCTTGCCGAGCCGCTCGACGATCTGCTCGATGTCCTTGAAGGTGTTGCGGAAGATGAAGTCGGTGGTGCCCTCCAGATAGGGGCGCTCCCACTCGTGCTTGAAATTCTTGATGCGCGCGGCGCTGCCCGAGATGTTGAAGTTCATGCTGCCCATGTTGAGGCTGCACATCTCCGGCTTCGCCTGCAGCGGCGCCGCCAGCCGCTCATCCACCGTCATGCCGAGGCCACCGCCGGTGGTGATGTTGATGACCGCATCGGTCGACTGCTTGATGACCGGCAGGAACTGCATGAACACCGCCGGGTCGGGCGTCGGCCGGCCGTCGATCGGGTCGCGGGCGTGCAGGTGGATGATGGCGGCGCCGGCCTCCGCCGCGGCAATGGACTGCTCGGCGATTTCCTGCGGGGTGATCGGCAGGTAGTCGGACATGCTGGGGGTGTGGATGGCCCCGGTGACGGCGACGCTGATGATGACCTTGGCCATGGCTGGTGTTCCTCCCGGATTGCGGCCGTGCAGTATCGGGCGGATGCCGGCCGCGCGATAGCCGCCAGCGGACGGCCGCCCTGCGCGCGGCCTGAGCTACCCCCGCCGGCTTCACGCCGCCGTCCCGGCAGGCGATGCTGCAGCGGATGGGGTGGCTGGATGGAGTCCCGCAGGGGGCGGCGCTTGGGTGGTTGCTGGGTGCCGCGCTTGCCGGTGGGCTGGCGCGCGGGTTTTCCGGCTTCGGTGCGGCGCTGATCTTCGTGCCGCTGGCCTCCGTCGCCCTCGGCCCGCAGCGGGCGGCACCGCTGATGCTGATGCTGGAGGTGCTGGCGATCGCCATGCTCACGCCTGGCGCCTGGAAGCTGGCGGATCGCCGCCAGGTGGCGGTGCTGGCGCTTGGCGCGATGGTGGGCACGCCGCTCGGCGCCGCCGTGCTGGTATTCGCGGACCCGCTGGCGCTGCGCTGGGGGGTGACGCTGGCGATCCTGGCGCTGCTGGGGCTGCTGGTATCCGGCTGGCGCTTCCGCGGGCGGCCGACGGTGCCGGCCACGATGGGTGTCGGGATGGCGGGCGGCGTGCTGGGTGGCGTCGCCATGGTCAGCGGGCCGCCGGTGATGGCCTATCTGCTCGGCCAGCCCGGTACCACGCGGCAGATGCGGGCATCCTTCGGGCTGTATCTCGCGGCCGGCGGCGTGCTGACGGGCATCACCTATGCGCTCGCCGGGCTACTGACCCTGGCGCTGGCGCCACCCTTCCTGGTGGCCGCGCCGGTGTACGGGCTGGGCATCTGGCTCGGCACGCAGATGTTCGGGCGGGCCAGCGAGCAGACCTTCCGGCTCGGCTGCTACGCGATGATCGCACTGGCGGCGTTGCTTGGGCTGCCGTTGTGGGACGGGGTGTTGCGGTAGCGGCGGCGCCGGCCGATCCTGCGGCAAATCGCGGGAGAGACATGATGGGCAGCTATTCGCCGACCAAATTCCAGGCGCTGCGCTGGCATGACGCCACGCCGGCCTTCAGCACCGGCAAGGACACGCCGCGCGCCTACCTCGAACGCTGCCTCGAGACCATCGCGGCGCGGGAGCCGGTGGTGCAGGCCTGGGTCACGCTGAACGAATCGGGCGCGCGGGCCGCGGCGGATGCCAGCACCGCGCGCTGGCGGGACGGCCGGCCGCTGTCGCCGATCGATGGCCTGCCGATCGGCATCAAGGACCTGCTCGAAACCCGCGACATGCCGACCGAGATGGGCTGCATCGGCTACAAGGGCAATTTCCCGAAGCGCGACAACGCCGCGGTCTGGGCGCTGCGCGAGGCCGGCGCGGTGGTGCTCGGCAAGACCGTCACCGCCGAATTGGGCGGCTCCCACCCCGGGCCGACCACCAACCCCTTCGATGCCGGGCGCACGCCGGGTGGTTCCTCCTCCGGCTCGGCGGCGGCGGTCGGGGCGCAGATGGTGCCGGCAACCATCGGCACCCAGGTCGCCGGCTCCATCATCCGGCCGGCGGCCTTCTGCGGGAATGTCGCGCTGAAGCCGACCCAGGGCGGCATCAACCGCGGTGAAAGGCAGGCCACCAGCCAGAGCACCCACGGCGTCCATGCCGGCTGCATCGAGGACATGTGGCAGGTCTCGATCGAGATCGCCGCGCGCTGCGGCGGCGACCGCGGCATGCCGGGGCTGACAGGCCCCGCCACGCCGCCGGTCGCGGCGAAGCCGGAGCGGCTGATCGTGGTGGAAACCGAGGGCTGGGCCAGGCTGGACGATGCCAGCCGCACCGCCTTCGAGACGCTGCTGGAGCAATTGCGCGGTGCTGGCATCACCCTGCTGCGGCGCGGCGACCATCCGCTGATTGAAGCTTTCGAACAGGGCATCGCCGATGCCAGCGCCATCTGCGGCAGCATCACCGGCTGGGAGAACCGTTGGGGCCAGCGCAACCTGCTCGACCAGAACCCGGATGGCATGAGCGATCGCGCCAAGGCGACCCTCGCCCGCGCCGAGGCGATGTCCCATGCCGACTACCAGGCGGCGCTGGCCCGGCGGGAGGAAGCCCAGGCCCGCTTCGCCCGCATCGCCCCGATGGCCGATGCGGTGATCTCCCTCGCCTGCCCCGGCCCCGCACCGGCCTGGACCGGCGACGTGCCCGGCCAGCCGCTGGCGCCACGCCCGACCGGGGACATCGCCTTCAACGCGCCTTCCTCCATGCTGTTCGCCCCGGCCGTCACCATGCCGCTGCTGGCGGTGGGCGGCATGCCTGTGGGGGTGCAGGTGGTCGGCCAGATGCACCAGGATGCGCGGATGACCAGCCTTGCCCGCTGGCTGCTCGGCGCGGTCGATCCGGTGGTGATGTAACACCCGCGGCGAACCCCGGACCTGCTGCGGTGTTCCCACCGCAGCAGATACGGGAGCGGGAACGATGCGGTACCACGCGATTTGGCTTGCCGGGGCATTGCTCGCCGGAACCGCCTCGGCGCAGCAGGCGCCTTCGCTGGTGTACAGCCAGCCGCTGGCACCGGCCGCGGTGACCAAGGTACAGGAGCAGTTGCGCGAGGCCGGCGCCTACCGTGGCCAGGCCGATGGCATCTGGGGGCCCGACAGCCAGGCGGCGCTGGAGCGCTTCCAGCAGAGCCGCGGCCTGCAGGTTTCGGGGCAGCTCAACCAGGCGACGGCGGCGACCCTCGGCCTCAGCCCGCCCGAATTGCTGGCAGCCGGCCCGACCGCCGGGCCGGCCCCGGGCACCGCTGCGGCGGTCTCCACCGAAGCCCTGAGCGAAACCGCCGTGCGGAACGTCCAGGAGCGGCTGCGGGCCCTGAACTTCTACCGCGGGCAGGTCGATGGTCTCTGGGGTGCCGGCACCCAGACCGCCATCGAGCGGTTCCAGCAGGGCCGCGGCCTGCAATCCACCGGGCAGTTGAACCCGGCGACCGTCTCGGCACTCGGGCTGGACCCGAGCAACCTGGAAGCGCCGGCCCGCTGATCCGCGGGTCCGGCGCCGTCCGGGCTCAGCGGGAGGCCGGGCGGACCCCCATCGCCACGGTCCGCTCGTCCATCCGCGGCGTGTGCGTCAGGCCGGGCCGGTGGGCCCAGGTGTTGACGTACTGCATGAGCTGGATCATCGGCTGCTGCTCGGCGTAGTAGGCCACCGCCTCGTGCCAGATGGCCTCGCGCTTCTCGTCATCCATGGTCGCGGCACCGCGGGCGAGGAACTCGTCCAGCTTCGGGTCGGAATGCCGCGTCATGTTGGAAGCGCCGGTCAGCTTCGCCCGGTCATGGGTGGAGACGATGCCGAGCAGGTAGTTCGAGGCCTCGCCGGTCGAGCTGCCCCAGGCGCCAAGCTGGATGGCGTGTTCCTGGCGTGACCGGCGCGGGATGAAGGCGGCGAAGGGCATGGCGTCCACTTCAGTTCGCACGCCGATGCGGGTCCACATCTGCGCCACGCCCTGGGAGATGCGGCTGTCGTTCGGCCAGCGGTCGTTCGGTGTCGCCAGCGTCACCCGGAAGCCTTCGGGGAAGCCCGCTTCGGCGAGCAGCCGGCGGGCACCCGCGGCATCATAGGGGGGCGCCGATACCTCCGGATTGTAGCCGAAGGCGCCGCGCGGCAGCCATTGGCCGGTGGTGGTGGCGGCACCCTCCATCACCCGGTCCACCAGCGCATCGCGGTTGATCGCCATGGAAAGGGCACGGCGTACCCGGACATCGAGGAACGGGTTGTTCGGCAGCGGCGTGCCGGCATTATCGGTGACCAGCGGGTTCGGCCCGGTGCGCGAGTAGTCGGGCGAGATGAACACGGTGCGAATGCTGGGAGCCTCGGTCACCGTCAGCTTCGGGTCGCGCCGGATGCGGGCGAGGTCGCTGGTCGGGATCTGCTCGATGAGGTCCACGTCGCCGGCCAGCAGCGCCGCGGTGCGGGCCCCGTCGTTCAGCAGGAAGCGCAGGGTGACCCGCGGCCAGGGCTCCTTCTCGCCCCAGTAGTTCTCGTTGCGGACCAGCTCCACCCGGTCGCCGGAGCGGTATTCCCCCAGCCTGTACGGGCCGGTGCCGACGCTGGCACGGCCGCTGTTGTAGTCCTCGGGCTGCGCGCCTTCGGCGGCGTGGCGCGCGATGATGCTGACCGAGGCAAGATCGAGCGGCAGCAGCGGATGCGGCCGGTGGGTGTGCAGGCGGATGGTATGGGCATCCACCACCTCGATCCGGGCAATGGAGCGCAGGAAGCCGCCGAAGCCGCCGGGGCTGTTCGGGACCTTGGGCGCGCGCTCGAAGCTGAATACCACGTCATCGGCGGTGAAGGGTTTGCCGTCGTGCCAGGTGACGCCCTGGCGCAGCTTGAACTCCCACATGGTATCGGTGACCGCGCGGTAGCTTTCCGCCAGCGAGGGATGCGGCCGGGATTTCTCGTCCCGCTCCACCAGCCGGTCGAAGATGTGCATCCCCAGCGCGTTGTTGGGGCCGAGGTTGTGGTAGTGCGGGTCGATGGTCGTGACCACGGCGGCACCGCCGATGGTGAGCAGGTCCGGCGACCGCTGGGCGGCGGCAGGCAGTGCCAGCGCACCAAGCAGGGTGGATGCCAGCAGGACATGACGGATTCTCGGCACTCGTTGTCTCCCGGTTTCGACGTCGGCCAAGGGTAGGTCGCCGGGCAGGAAATGAAACCCCGCGAAGCCCCGCTCCAGCCCGGCCCGGCCCGGCCCGGATGCAGGGTGCGTGCCATCGGCCGGCGAAAGCCCGCGAAGCCTTCCTTGACAAATCCGTGATCAATACGACATCACGGTTTCGTGCTTGAAATCACGCGCGCTACCGAAGGCGCCAGCCGCCTCGCCGAAGTGACCGTCGTCGTCGTTAGCTACAACAGCGGCGCGGTGCTGGCGGAATGCCTCGGCTCCATCCCGCCGGCCGTGCGGCTGGTGGTGGTGGACAATGCCAGCGCGGATGACAGCGCCGGCCTCGCCGCCCGGCTCGCGCCCTGGTCACAGGTGGTCCGTGCCGAAGGGAACCTCGGTTTCGGCCGCGCCGCCAACCTCGGCTTCAGCCTGGCGGAAACCCGCTACGGGCTGCTGCTCAACCCCGATACCCGCTGTGCCCCGGGAATGGTCGAGGCCCTGCTGGATGCCGCGTCCCGCTACCCGGATGCCGGGGTGCTGGCGCCCGGCATCTTCACCCCGGACGGCGCGATGCAATACGGCCGGCTACCGATCTTCGAACGCCGCCGCCGCCGTACCGCCCCGGTGCCGCCGGCAGGGGATTGCTGCGCCAGCTATGTCGGCGGCGCGGCGATGTTCTTCCCGCTTGCGGCGTTCCATGCCATCGGCGGCTTCGACCCGGCGATCTTCCTCTATTACGAGGACGACGACCTCTGCATGCGGATGCGTCGGGCCGGGTATTCCCTGGTGCATGTGCAGGCGGCACGGCTGGACCACGGCAGCGGCTGTTCCAGCGCGCCCTGCGAGCGGATCGCCCGGAGCAAGGAATGGCACATGGCCTGGTCGCGCCAGCACATGCAGCGGAAGTATCGCGGCACGGCGAAGGCAAGCCTGTGCGCGACGGCGCTGGTCATCGACTTGGCGGGGCGGCTGGCCTTCCGCTGGGGCCATCCGCGGCGGCGGGCCTGGGCCGCGCGGCTCGCCGGGACAGTGGCGCAGCTGCTCGGCCGCGACGCCAGCACCACCGGAATCCGCTGAGGGCGCCACGTGGCGCCCCCGTGGCGGGTGTCAGCTTTGGCGTTCGACCATCATCTGCTTGATCTTGCCGATCGCCGCCGCCGGGTTCAGCCCCTTCGGGCAGGTGCGGGTGCAGTTCATGATGGTGTGGCAGCGGTACAGCCGGAAGGGATCCTCCAGGTTGTCCAGCCGCTCGCCGGTCGCTTCGTCGCGGCTGTCGGCGATCCAGCGATAGGCCTGCAGCAGCACTGCCGGGCCGAGGTAGCGGTCGCCGTTCCACCAGTAGGACGGGCAGGCGGTGGAGCAGCAGAAGCACAGGATGCACTCCCACAGCCCGTCGAGCTGGGCGCGTTCGGTCTTCGACTGCCGGCGCTCGGCATCCGGCGGCGGCGGCGTCTCGGACTTCAGCCAGGGCTCCACGCTGCGGAGCTGGGCGTAGAGCTGTGACAGGTCCGGCACGAGGTCCTTTACCACCGGCAGATGCGGCAGCGGGTGGATCTTCACCGAGCCGGTCAAGTCTTCGATCGGCTTGAGGCAGGCCAGGGTGTTCAGCCCGTCGATGTTCATCGAGCAGGACCCGCAGATCCCCTCGCGGCAGGAGCGCCGGAAGGTCAGCGTGGTGTCGACCTCGTTCTTGATCTTGATGAGCGCGTCGAGCACCATCGGCCCGCACTTGTCGAGGTCGATCTCGAAGGTGTCGGTGCGCGGGTTCTCGCCGCTGTCCGGGTCCCAGCGGTAGATCTTGAACGCCTTGACATTGGTCGCGCCGGCTTCGGCCTTGTAGGTCTTGCCCGGCTGGATGGTGGAATTCTTCGGCAGCGTGAAGGTGGCCATCTGCGGCTTCCCCAAGCAGGCCCGGCTGGGCCCGCGCTAAGACTGAATGCGTTTCGGACGGAAGCGGCGGCTAGTACACGCGTGCCTTGGGCGGGAAGACCTGAACCTCGTTGGTCAGGGTCCGCATCTTCACGTCGCGGTAGTCGAGCTTCACGTCGCCATTGTCGCCGACCCAGGCGAGGGTGTGCTTCATCCAGTTCGCGTCGTCGCGCTCCGGGAAGTCCTCGTGGCTGTGGGCGCCACGGCTTTCCTTGCGGGCATCGGCGCCGGCGATGGTGGTGACGGCATTGCCGATCAGGTTGTCCAGTTCCAGGGCTTCCACCAGGTCGCTGTTCCAGATCAGGCTGCGGTCGGCGATGCGGATGTCGCCATAGCCTGCCTGCACCGACTTCATCTTCTCCAGCCCCTCGCGCAGCAGGTCCGTGGTGCGGAACACCGCGGCATGGGTCTGCATGGTGCGCTGCATGTTGCCGCGCAGCTCGGCCACCGGGGTGTTGCCCTTGGCGTTGCGGACGCGGTCGAACCGGTCGAGCGACTTCTCGCCGGCCCGCGGCGGCAGCGGCGGCTGGGAGGCACCGGGCTTCAGCACCTCCGCCGCCCGGTGCGCCGCGGCCCGGCCGAACACCACCAGGTCGAGCAGCGAATTGGTGCCGAGCCGGTTGGCGCCGTGCACGGAGACGCAGGCCGCCTCGCCCACCGCCATCAGGCCACGGACCACGCGGTCCTGGTCCTGCGCCGTCGGGTTCAGCACCTCGGTGTGGATGTTGGTCGGGATGCCGCCCATGTTGTAGTGGACGGTCGGCAGCATCGGGATCGGCTCCTTGGTCACGTCCACGCCGGCGAAGATCTTCGCCGTCTCGGAAATGCCCGGCAGCCGCTCATGCAGCAGGTCGGCGCCGAGGTGTTCCAGGTGCAGGTGGATGTGGTCCTTCTGCGGCCCGACGCCACGGCCCTCGCGGATCTCCATGCTCATCGCCCGGGACACCACGTCGCGCGAGGCGAGGTCCTTGGCGGTCGGGGCGTAGCGCTCCATGAAGCGCTCGCCCTCGGAATTGGTGAGGTAGCCGCCCTCGCCGCGGGCGCCCTCGGTCACCAGGCAGCCGGAGCCGTAGATGCCGGTCGGGTGGAACTGCACGAATTCCTGGTCCTGCAGCGGCAGGCCGGCGCGCAGCGCCATGGCATTGCCGTCGCCGGTGCAGGTATGGGCGGAGGTGCAGGAGAAATAGGCGCGGCCATAGCCGCCGGTCGCCAGCACCACCTGCTGCGCGCGGAAGCGGTGGATGGAGCCGTCTTCCAGGTTCCACGCCGTCACGCCGCGGCAGACGCCCTCATCGTCCATGATGAGGTCCAGCGCGATGTACTCGACGAAGAATTCGCAGTTATGCTTCAGCGACTGCTGGTACAGCGTGTGCAGGATGGCATGGCCGGTGCGGTCGGCGGCGGCGCAGGCGCGCATCGCGGGGGTCTTGCCGTAGTCCTGCATGTGGCCGCCGAAGGGACGCTGGTAGATGCGGCCGTCCTCGGTGCGGCTGAAGGGCACGCCGTAGTGCTCCAGCTCGATGATCGCCGGGATCGCCTCGCGGCACATGTACTCGATCGCATCCTGGTCGCCGAGCCAGTCCGAACCCTTCACGGTGTCGTACATGTGCCAGCGCCAGTCATCCTCGCCCATGTTGCCGAGCGCTGCGCCGACGCCGCCTTGCGCCGCCACGGTGTGGCTACGGGTCGGGAACACCTTGGTGATGCACGCCGTCTTCAGCCCGGAGGCGCCCATGCCGAAGGTGGCGCGCAGTCCGGCGCCGCCGGCGCCCACCACGACCACGTCATAGGTGTGGTCAACGATCCGGTAGGAGCCCCGGGCAGGCATGCTGATCGCGTTCATCGTGCCGATCTTTCGTGTTCGTTGCGCGGCTCAGGCTGCAATCGGCATGACCGCGATCCGCAGGACCGCGAGAGCCGAAGCCAGCGCCAGTAGCCAACAGATGGCCCTGATTGCCAGAATGCCACCCACCTTGGCCCATTCCAGGTTCGCATAATCCTCGATGATCACCTGCAGGCCGGCGGCGGTATGGTGGAAGCTCAGGCCGATGGTGGCCAGCAGCAGCACGGCGTTCCACGGCCGGCCGATCCAGGCGAGCGTCTCGATGTAGGAGGCGCCGGCGAGCGAGGCCGCCGACAGCGCGAACCAGATGGTCAGCGGCAGCAGCGCCATGGAGGTGACGCGCTGCATCCACCAGTGATGCGTGCCGCCCCTGGCCGAGCCCAGCCCGCGGACACGGCCGAGCGGCGAGCGGAGGACGGTTTCGCCCGCATGTTCATTGGATGCCACGGTATCTGTTCCTCAGGCCCAGGCGATGATGGCGATGAGCCAGGTCAGCACGGTCACCACGGCGGTGGCGATCAGCACGATCTTGCCGCTGCGGTAGGTGCTCGGGATGTCGAAGCCGTACCCGGCATCCCAGGCCAGGTGGCGCAGCCCGTTCAGGGTGTGGAACCACGCCGCCGCGGTCAGCCCGAACAGCCCGAGCAGGCCAAGCCAGGACGACATGAACCAGGCGACATTGGCGAAGGCCGACGGCCCCGCCGCGGCGGCCACCAGCCACCACACCATCAGCAGCAGGCCGAGCGACCAGATCACGCCGGTGATCCGCCCGCTGATCGAAAGCGCGCTGGTCAGCTGCATCATGTCGTAGACCTGCAGGTGCGGCGACAGGGGCCGTTTCACGGCCGAGCCATCCGAGCGGCGACCGGCCATGGTCGCCTCGCGCGAGTCCTGCATGATCGACATAGGGTATTCCACTCCGGGTAGCGGGTCGCCGCTTTGGCTGCGGCATGCCTCGTCTCTGGGTTTTTATTGTGCTGCACGGCACAACGTCAATTGCACGGGAAGGCTGAAGAACCTCTAACTGCCAGAGGATAGGAATGTTATCCTTTTTCCATGGCCGAGTCTCCTCCTCCCCGCCCGCCCCGGCGACCGCTGGAACAGCGGCTGCTGCCATGGGCCGATCTGCTGTACAAGCTGATCGCCGCCGTCGCCGCCGCGCTCGCCATCTGGAAGAGCCTTGGTTGAGCGCCGCGCCGGTGGCCGGGTTGCCGTCTTCCTAGCTCGATACCTTCAGCCCGGCGACCCCCGCCAGGATGAGCACCAGGCAGAATATGCGGGCGGCGGTCGCCGCATCGCCCTCCACCGCCATGCCCCAGATCGCGGTGCCGGCCGCGCCGATGCCCACCCAGATGGCGTAGACGGTGCCCATCGGCAACATCTGCAAGGCCCGGGACATGCAGTAGAAGCTCACCACCATGGCCGCCACCGTCGCCACGCTGGGCGCGAGCCGGGTGAAGCCCTCGGTGTATTTCAGCAGCACCGCCCAGACGATCTCGAACCCGCCGGCCACCCCCAGCCATACCCACGCCATGCCCTGTCGCCTCCGCCCCGCTTGACACGCGGCATCGACCGGCGCGCCCTGGTTCACGATAAAGGGCCAATTCATGCCGCCTGCCGATCCCGGCCCTGCGGCGCCCCATCCTGGAAGATGTGCAGGGCAGGCCCGATGACCATCGCCATTCTGTACATCCTGCTCTGCAACCTGCTCTACGCCATCGGCTACGCCTTGGCGAAGCTGCTGGCCGCGGAGCTGGACCCGCTGGAGATCACCTTCCTCCGCAGTGCGCTGGTGCTGGTGGCCGCCGCCGGGCTGTCCTTCCGGCTGCCCTCCCCGGCCGCCGCCTGGGCCCATGCCGCCCGGCCGCCGCGCGCCTGGGACCAGCGGCTGGCGGCGGCGGCGCTGATCGCCTCCACCACCATCAGCATCTTCGGCTATGCCCTGCTGCCGGTGACGGAAGCCTCCGCCCTCGGCTTCTGCGGCCCGATCATCCTGACCGCCTGCGGCGCGCTGATCCTGCGGGAGAAGGTGCCGGCGCGGCGTTGGGTGGCGGTCGGCTTCGGCTTCGCCGGCATGCTGGTGATGCTGCGGCCGGGCGGCAGTCTGTTCGGCTGGCCGGCGCTGGTGCCGATCGCCGCGGCGCTGACCTATGCGCTGTACCAGGTGCTGGTGCGTCGGCTGCGCGGCGTGGCGGATGCGAACGACGTCATGGTGCAGGGCGCCATCGCCGGGGTGGTGCTGCTGGCGCTGCCGGCGCTGGTGGTCTGGCGCACGCCGTCCTTCCAGGTGATGGCGCTGGTGGTGGTGTTCACCCTGGTGCAGACCGCGGCGCTGGCGGCGCTGTCGGCGGCGGTGCAGCGGGCCGAGGTCTCGGCGCTGGCGCCCTGGCACTACTCCCGGCTGGTCTTCGCCCTGGTGGTGGACGCCGTGCTGTTCGCCCGCCTGCCTCCGGCCGAGGCGCTGGCCGGGGCGGTGCTCATCGCGCTGGGCGGGTTGCTGCTGCTGCGGCGCCCGGCCAGGTAGATCAATCCGCGGGCTGCGGTTCCGCCGGGCCGAACTGGGTGCGGACCAGCCGGGCATACAGCCCGCCGGTCGCCATCAGCACGGCATGGGTGCCCTGCTCCACCGCCCGCCCGGCCTGCATCACCACGATCCGGTCGGCATCCCGCACCGTCGCCAGCCGGTGGGCAATGACCAGGGTGGTGCGGCCCTGCCGCAGCCGGGTCAGCGCCTGCTGCACCAGCGATTCGTTCTCGGCATCCAGCGCGCTGGTGGCCTCGTCCAGCAGCAGCACCCGCGGGTCCCGCAGCAGCGCACGGGCCAGCGCCACGCGCTGCTTCTGGCCGCCCGACAGCCGCCCGCCGCCCGGGCCGAGCGGCGTCGCGTAGCCCTGCGGCAGGGCGGTGATGAAGCCATGCGCGGCGGCGGCACGGGCGGCTTCCTCCACCTGCTCAATGCTGGCGCCCGGCCGGCCGCAGGCGATGTTGGCGAAGACCGTGTCGTCGAACATCACCGCGTCCTGGCCGACATAGGCGATGGCGTCGCGCAGGCTGGCCAGGGTCACGCCGCGAACATCCACGCCATCCAGCCGCACCGCACCGGCGGTTGCGTCGTGCAGCCGGGGCACCAGGGCCAGGGCGGTGGACTTGCCACCCCCCGACGGGCCGACCAGCGCCACCGTCTCGCCCGGCTCGGCGATGAAGCTCAGCCCCTCCAGCGCCGCATCGGCCGTGCCTTCATAGTGGAAGCCGACATCGGCGAATTCCACCCGCCCCCGCCCGGCCGGCAGCGGCCGGGCATCCGGCGCGTCGAGCACCTGGCGCGGCGTGTCCATAACCGCGAATACCCGGGACAGCCCCGCCAAACCTTCCTGCAACGCGGCATTCAGCGAGCCCAGCGCCCGGGCCGGGCGCGAGGCGATCAGCAGCGCCGCGACGAAGCCGGTGAACTCGCCCACCGTCCCCTGCCCCTGCGCCACCCGCCAGCCGACGAAGGCCAGCACCGCGGCGACCGCGAGGCCGCCCAGCGCCTCCAGCATCGGGTCCAAGCTGGCCCGCGTCCGGGCGATGCCGAACAGCGACTCTCGAAGATGGGCGAAGCTGCGGGTGGCGCGGGCTTCCTCCTGCGCTTCCAGCCGGTAGGCGCGGATGACCCGGGCGGCGCCGAAGCTCTCGGTCAGCTGCGCCGCGGTCTCGCCCATGCGTTCCTGCATGCCGCCCGAGGCCCGGCGGATGCGCTTGCCGAGCTTCAAGATGGGCAGCACCGCGATCGGGTACATCGCCGCCGCAATCAACGACATCTGCCAGTCGAGCCACACCATGGAGGCGACCAGGCCGATCAGCGTCAGCACGTCCGCCGCGCCGTTTATGGATTTGGTCAGCGCCTCGCGGATCGCCGCCGCATCTACGGTGAAGCGGCTGGCATGGCGGGCCGGGGCGTCCCGCGTCACGCTGGCGAGGTCGGCGCGGGTCAGCGCGCGGAACAGGTCGCCCTGCAGGCCCTCGATCACCCGCAGCACCACGGACTGCACCGCCACCGCCTGGCCGTACTGCGCCGCCGCCTTGGCCAGGGTGACGCCGATGATGACCAGCGGCAGCGTCCAGGCGAGGGCGGCGTCTCCGGCGGTGAAGCGGTCGAAGCCCTGCTGGATGACAATGGGGTACAGCGCGGTCAGCCCCGCCAGCGCCAGGGTGCAGACCACCGCCAGCGCGATTCCCCGCCGGTGATGAGCGAGGTAGTGCCGTGCCAGCCGGCCAACCAGGGCGCGGGAGGAGGCGGGATCGGGCCGGGCTTTTGCCATGCGGCGGGGCGTATCAGATCGCCGGGGAAGCGGCCAGTTGGCGAAGTTTCATGAGGCAAGCCGCATGGTCGGCGACGCAGCCGTTCTCGAGCCACCACATCCGGGCCTGTGCCAGGAGGGCGCCCACCTGCGGGCCTGGCTCGATGCCGATGGCCAGGGCATCGCGCCCGGCAAGCGGGAACACCGGGGGGACGATTCTGCGGGCGGCGGCGATCAGCCGGTGGGCGGCCTGCAGGGCGTGATCCGGCGCCCGGTCGCGGTGCAGCCGCGCGGCCATGAGCCAGAGCAGCCCCTCGATGACCTGCCGGCCACCCGGATCGGCGTAGGACAGCTCGGCTGCCGCCAGGGCCGGCAGCAGACCAGCTTCCGGCATGTCGGGTTCCAGACCGTAGGCACCCGGCGCCACCGTCATCGCGCGGAGGGCCGTGGCCTCCCGGCGGGACAGCCGGAGCCGGTCGGCCAGCCGCCGCAGGCCGGCATCGCGCGCATCGGGCGGAAAAGCGAGCAGGGCCGCCAGCCTCAGCACGGGATCGGGTGGCCCGCCCACCGCGATCAGGCTGCGCAACGTGGGAAGCTCGCCCGCTTCCGGCAGCACGGCGGCCAGCACCCCGGCCCCGGCCATCAGCGCCAAAGCCTCGCCCGGGTCCGGCGCTTCCAGCAGCCGCTTCAGCTCCATCCACACCCGCTCGACCGAAAGCCGGGCAAGGCCGGGCACCGCGGCGCGGATCGCGGCCATCGCCGCCGCATCCGGCTCGCCGCGGCCGTAGCGGGCCTGGAAGCGGAAGAACCGCAGCACCCTAAGAAAATCTTCCTGCAACCGGGTCGCCGGATCGCCGACGAATCGGACCCTCCCGGCCGCCAGGTCATCCCGGCCGCCGAAATAATCCCATAGCGCCCCCCCGGCCGAGAGCGACATGGCGTTGATGGTGAAGTCGCGCCGCGCGGCGTCCTCGCGCCAGTCGGTGGTCCAGGCGACCTCGGCATGGCGGCCATCGGTCACCACATCGCGGCGGAGGCTGGTGACCTCCACCGGCTGGTGGTCCAGCACCGCCGTCACCGTGCCATGCGCCAGCCCGGTCTCGAACACCTTAAGCCCGGCTGCCCGCAGCCGCCCGGCGATGGCTTCCGGCGGCAGGGGCGCGGCGATGTCCACATCATGCACCGCCAGCCCCGCCAGGGTGTCCCGCACCGCGCCGCCCACCGCCCGTGCGCCGGGCAGTGCCGCCAGCACCGCCGCCGGCGCGCCCTGCCCGAGCAGCGCGGGCGGATCGACACGATCGACCGGCGCATCCCCGGTCACTGCCGGCGTTCCGCTCGTCCTGGAATGATCTGGCCATCGGGCCCAAGCGTGGCGGGGACGTAGACCATATCGGCATCGACGCTCACCCGCTGGCCGTACCAGACGGTGCCCGCGATGCCGAGGCCGAGGCCGGCCAGCAGCAGCCAGATCACCTTCGCCGGCGGCTCGCGGTCCGGGTTCATTTGCCGCCACAGGGCGAAGATGGCGAAGGGCGCGAGGAACAGCAGGAACTGGACCAGGTAGAACAAGGCACCTCCGCGGAAAGGGCGAGTGGCCCGGCTGGGCACTTGCCTTCATTTGCCGCGGCCTGCCTATCCCTCAAGCCATGCGGACCCGGCAAAAATCAGTGCGGCGGCAAGCCTTTCGGTAACATCAGCCGCGCAGCACCCGGGCGAGGTTGACCAGGATGGCCGCGGTCGCGCCCCAGATGTAGTGCCGATCATGCGGCCACACCCAGAATTCGCGACGCTGTCCCTTCCATTCGCCGCTCCGCCGTTCGGGCGCGGCGGGGTCGAGGATGAAGGACAGCGGCACCTCGAAGGGTTCCTCCACCTCGCCGGGATCGGGCGTGAGGTTCAGCGGCGCGGGCACCAGCCCGACCACGGGGATGATGCGGAACCCGGTGCCGGTCACCTGCTCGGGCAGCCGCCCGAGCAATTCCGGCAGCCGCGGGTCCAGGCCCACCTCCTCCGCCGCCTCGCGCACCGCCGCCGCCTCGGGGGTTTCCCCGGCCTCGATCCGGCCACCGGGAAAGCTGACCTGGCCGCCATGCGAGGACAGCCGGGCCGAGCGCAGGGTCAGCAGCACGCTGGGCCGGTTCCGGTGCAGGACGATGGGCACCAGCACCGCGGCGGCGATCATGCCGCCGGGGCGGAAGCCTTCGGACTCGCTGGAGGCAGGCGGCCCGAACAGCGCCTGGGCGGCAGGATCGGCAAGCCGGGCCGCGATCTCGGCAGGCGTCATTCCTGCGCGGTCGGGACCGGTGCGGTCACTCCGCGGCGTCCAGCAGGCGGGTCTCGTCGATCGGGAAGAATACTCCCTCGGACCAGACGCCGAGCATCTCCCGGCCGTCGATCATCTCGTTCTGGCCCAGCGCCACCAGTTCGTAGAACACCGCGCGGTTGATCTTGGCTTCAAGCCCGGGGCGGATGGTGATGTAGGGCCGCGGCTCGCGGGTCTTGGGGCAGAGATGAACCCGGATGGGATGCTCCGCGTTGGCGGTCACGATTTCATCGAGGTTGGTCCGGAAGGTCAGGCACTGGCGCGGGGTTCCGTCGCCGCAGTCGCAGTCCTTCCAGCACATCTCGACCGCCACGAAGGGGGCGTCCTCCACCTCGATCCGGCCGCGCTCGACCGGGGTTTCCAGCCAGTAGCTGCCGTCCGCCTGCCGCTTCAACACGCTGGCAAACAGACAGACCAGCTCCTTACGGTTGATCGGGCTGCCCTGGTAATACCAGGTGCCGTTGCGGTCGATCCGCATCTTGAAGTCGCGGCATTCCTGCTTCGGCCGCGGCCGCCCAATGCTGGGAAGATTGCCACCGCGCGGTGCTGTACCACGTCCGGCGGTCTGGCCTGTCACGCCGTCCTGCACGCCACCCTCCCGATATTCACTGCCGATGGCCCATTCACTGCTTTGTCCACGTCCTGCGACGCCATAGGCTGGCCATGTTCCAAGCCCGGCGACGGCAGGTCCCCGGGGCGCCTCGCCTTCGGTGCGCTGAGGGCCATATAGGGATCATGCCGGGGATGATTGAAGTGGCCGAGACAGCAATGGGCAGCCCGAACCGCAATAATGATCCCGCCACGCTGGTGGCGGAGGTCGAATTGCTTGGCGAACGGCTGCAGAAGGTCCGGGATTCTGTAGGACATGTAATATTTGGCCAGCAGGAGGTGGTGGAGCAGACCCTCATCACCCTTCTGTCGGGCGGCCATGCCCTGCTGGTGGGCGTTCCCGGCCTCGGCAAGACCAAGCTGGTCGAGACGCTGGGCGCGGTGCTCGGGCTGGATGCCAGGCGGGTGCAGTTCACCCCCGACCTGATGCCGGCCGACATCATCGGCTCCGAGGTGCTGGAGGAGGGCGAAGGGGGCCGCCGGGCCTTCCGCTTCCTGCCCGGCCCGGTGTTCTGCCAGTTGCTGATGGCCGACGAGATCAACCGCGCCAGCCCGCGCACCCAGTCCGCGCTGCTGCAGGCGATGCAGGAACAGCGGGTGGCGGTGGCCGGCGTGGTCCATCCCTTGCCTGTCCCCTTCCACGTGCTGGCGACGCAGAACCCGATCGAGCAGGAAGGCACCTACCCGCTGCCCGAAGCCCAGCTCGACCGCTTCCTGCTGGAGGTGGAGATCGGCTACCCGGACGAGGCCGCCGAACGCGCCATGCTGCTGGCCACCACCGGCGCGCGGGAAGCCAGGCCCGTTGCAGCGCTGACCGGCGCCGAGCTGGTCGAGGCCCAGGCGCTGATCCGCCGCATCCCGGTCGGTGACAGCGTGTTGAACGCCATATTGAAGCTGGTCCGCAGCGCCCGGCCAGAAACCTCCCCGCTGGAGCCGGTGCGCCGGCAGCTCGCCTGGGGTCCCGGCCCGCGGGCGGCGCAGGCGCTGATGCTGGCGACCCGGGCGCGGGCCGTGCTGGACGGCCGGCTGGCCCCCTCGGTCGAGGATGTGCTGGCGCTGGCCGAGCCGGTGCTGCGGCATCGCATGGCGCTGAACTTCGCCGCCCGGGCGGATGGCGTGCAGTTGCGGGATGTCATCGAGATGCTGAAGGGGCAGATCGCCTGAGCGGCGCCGGCACCCTTCGCGCCGAGGCCCTCGGCGCCCGGCTGCCGCCCCTGGTGGTCGCGGCGGAACGGGTGGCGGCGACCGTGCTGCAGGGTGTCCATGGCCGCCGCCGGGCCGGCCAGGGCGATGCCTTCTGGCAGTTCCGCCCCTTCCTGCCGGGCGACTCCGCCACCCGGATCGACTGGCGGCAGAGCGCCAAGTCCGACCGGCTGTTCATCCGCGAAACCGAATGGGAGGCGGCCCAGACCGTGGCGCTGTGGAGCGACGCCTCGCGCTCGATGGAATGGCGCGCCAGCCCGAACCGGCCGACCAAGCGGGAACGCGCCGATCTGCTGCTGGCGGCCCTCGCCTCGCTGGTGCTGCGCGGGGGGGAACGGGTGCGGCTGATCGGCGGGCCGGGGCGCAGCCATGCCGGGCGGGCCGGGCTGAACTCGGTGGTCGAGACCCTCACCACGATCAACAAGTCGCGCTCGCTGCCGCCGCCGGACCCCAGCCTGCCGCGCCATGCGCGGGCGGTGCTGATCGGGGATTTCCTGGCGCCGCTGGAGGATATCCAGCAATCCGTCGCCGCGCTGGCGGCCCGGCCGGTGCGCGGGCACATCCTGCAGGTGCTGGACCCGGACGAAGAAACCCTCGGCGAAAGCAACCGCGCCTACAGCGGCCGCGTCCTGTTCGAATGGGCAGGCGGAGGCTCGGTGCTGGTGCCGCGGGTCGAAGGGGTCCGGGCGCTCTATGCGGAACGGCTGCGGCAGCACCGGGCAGCGGTCGCGGCCATCGCGGCGGCGGCCGGCTGGGGCTTCCTCACCCATCGCACCGACCAGCCACCGGCACAGGCCTTGCTAGCGTTGTGGCAGGCCCTCGCACCGGAGTAGCGGCGCACCACATGAGGCGATGTGATGACAAGCGGCGCCGCAGAGAAGCCAGGCTCATGAGACCCGGATGCTGAGCCTGGGTCCGATCGCCTTCGCCGCACCATGGCTGCTGCTGGCCCTGCCGGCGCTGCCGGTGCTGTGGTGGCTGCTGCGGGTCACTCCGCCGGCCCCGCGCCGAATCGGCTTCCCCGCGTTGCGCCTGCTGCGCGACCTGCCGGTGGCCGAGGAAACCCCCTCCCGCACCCCATGGTGGCTGCTGCTGCTGCGGATGGCCGCGGCGGCACTGCTGATCCTCGGGCTGGCGCGGCCGGTGCTTGGGCCGGGCGCCAGCGCCGGTGGCGAGGGACCGCTGCTGCTGGTGGTCGATGACGGCTGGGCCGCCGCCGCCGACTGGCCGGACCGCATGGCCGCCGCCGGCGCCGCGCTGGAAAGCGCCGGGCGGGAAGGCCGCCGCGCCGCGTTGCTGGCCACCGCCCCTTCGGAAACCGCCGAGCCACCGCGGGTGCTCGGACCGATGCCGGTCGAGGACCTCCGCAGCCGCCTCGCCGCACTGCGTCCCAAGCCCTGGGCGCCGGACCATGCGGCGGCACTGGCCGCCTGGCAGGCCTGGCGCGGCGGCAACCCCGGCCCGGTCGCCACCCTGCTGGTCAGCGACGGGCTGGAGCATGCCACCGGGGCCACCGCCGGGCCGTTGCAGGCGGCGCTCGCCGCCGCCGGGGCCCTGACCGTGGCGCGGGCCGAGGCCCGGCCGGTGCGGCTGCTGCCGCCGCCCCTCGCCGAGGCGGACCGGCTGCGCCTCACCGTCCAGCAACTGCCGCTGCCCACCGCGACCGAAGCGGTAGTGCTCGCCCGCACCGGGGATGGCCGCGCGCTGGGCCGCGCCGTGGTGCCGGTCCCGGCCGGGGCGGCGCAGGGCGAGGCGGCACTGGAACTGCCGGTCGAGATCCGCAACCAGGTGGTGCGGCTGGAGCTTGAGGGCGATACCGGCGCCGGTGGCGTGGTGCTGCTCGATGAACGCTTCCGCCGCCGCCCGGTCGGGTTGCTGCCGGCGGTCGAGGAAAGCGCCGACGCACCGTTGATCGGCGACCTGTTCTACCTGGATCGCGCCCTCGGCCCCTATGTCGAGCTGCGGCGCGGCCCGCTGGACCGGCTGCTGGACCGGCCGATCGCGGTGCTGGTGCTGGCCGACCGCCCGGTGGCCAGCGGCGCCGAGCAGGCGGCCCTGGCCCGCTGGGTGGAGGCCGGCGGCACGCTGATCCGCTTCGCCGGGCCGCGCGTCGCCGAGCGCCCGGACAGCCTGCTGCCGGTGCCGCTGCGGGCGGAACGCCAGTTGGGCGGCTCGCTCTCCTGGGAACAGCCGCAGCGGCTGGCGCCCTTCCCCGAGGCATCGCCCTTCGCCGGCCTGCCGATCCCGGCCGAGGTGACGGTGCAGCGGCAGGTGCTGGCCGAGCCGACGCCGCAACTGACCGACCACACCTGGGCCAGACTGACCGACGGCACCCCCCTGGTTACCGCCGAGGCGCGCGGCCAGGGCCGGGTGGTGCTGTTTCATGTCACGGCCAACGCCGAGTGGTCCAACCTGCCGCTGTCCGGCCTATTCGTGCAGATGCTGCGGCGGATCGTGGCGCTGTCCGCCGGCATCGCCGGGGCGGAGGGCGAGGCGCCGCTGGCCCCGGTCGAGACGCTGGACGGCTTCGGCCGGCTCGGCGCCGCGCCGCCCGCCGCGGCGGCGATCCCGGCGGGGCAGATCGAGGCCACCACCCCCTCCCCCCGCCATCCGCCGGGCTGGTACGGCACGCCGGGGCAGGATGCGGCGGCGGCGGGGTACCGGCGGGCGCTGAACCTTGGCGGCGCCGTCCCGCCACCCCGCGCCGCGCCGCCGCCGCCAGACGGTGCCGGGCAGGTCGGCATCGGCGGCATCCCGGCGGAGCGCGACCTCGGGCCATGGCTGCTGGCGGCGGCGCTGCTGCTGCTGGCGGCCGACCTGCTGATCGGGCTGCGGCTGCGCGGGCTGCTGCGGCCGGGCTTCGCGGTGCTGGCGGTGCTGCTGCTGGCGCAGCCGGCCGCGGCGCAGGATGCCGCCCCGGCGCTGGCGACGCGGCTGGCCTATGTGGTCACCGGCGATGCGGCGCTGGACGAGACCCAGCGCATGGGACTGGTGGGGCTGTCGGAATTCATCAACCGGCGGTCGGCCGCGGCACTGGCCGAGCCGGCGCCGGTGGCACCGGGGGTGGACGACCTCTCGCTGTTCCCGCTGCTCTACTGGGTGGTGACGGCCGACGCGCCGCAGCCCGATGCGCAGACCGTCGCCGCCCTCAATACATTCATGCGGAACGGCGGCATCATCCTGTTCGATACCCGCAACGAAGGCTCGGGCGAAGGCTTCGCCCCCGGCGCCGGGGCGGCGCTGCGGCGGGTGACGCGCGATCTCGCGGTGCCGCCGCTGGCCCCGGTCGGGGAGGACCATGTGCTGACGCGGTCCTTCTACCTGCTGCCGGAACTGCCCGGCCGCTTCGCCGGCGGGCAGGTGTGGGTGGCGCGCGACCAGGACCGGGCGAACGACAGCGTCTCCCCGGTCATCATCGGCGGGCATGACTGGGCCAGCGCCTGGGCGATCGACGAGCGCGGCCAAGAATCCCTTCGCCACCATCCCCGGTGGCAGCCGGCAGCGGACCTTGGCCTACCGGTTCGGGATGAACCTCGTGATGTATGCGCTGACCGGCAACTACAAGGGCGACCAGGTGCATGTGCCGGCCATCCTGGAAAGGCTGGGCAACTGATGCAGCAGGCGCTCGCGGGCATCGATTTCGCGCCGGTCCTGCCGTTGTGGCTGATCGGTGCGCTGGCGGTGGTGGCGCTGCTGGCGCTGGCGCCGGCCTTCCTCCGCCGGGCGCGCGGGGCGCCGCTGCGGGCGCTGGTCTTCGGCCTGCTGCTGCTGGCCCTCGCCAACCCCCGGCTGGTCGAGGAAACCCGCGAGACCCGGCCCGACATCGCCCTGCTGGTGGTGGACCGCAGCGCCAGCACCGGCATCGGCACCCGCGCGGCGCAGGTGGAGGCCGCCCGGCTCGGCCTTGAGGAGCGCTCGGCCGGCCTGCCGACCTCGAACTCCGCACCGTGGAGGTGCCGGAGGGCGGCAACCAGGGCACCCGGCTGTTCACCGCCACGGAGCGGGCGCTGGCCGATATCCCCCGCGCCCGGCTGGCCGGCGTCATCGCCTTGACCGATGGGCAGGTGCATGACGTGCCCGCGCAGTCCACCGTCGAGGCGCCCTTCCACGCCGTGCTGCCCGGCCTGCCCGGCGAGACGGACCGGCGGCTCAGGGTGGTGGAGGCGCCGGGCTTCGGGATCGTCGGGCAGTCGGTGGAGTTACGGCTGGTGGTCGAGGATCTCGGCGTCGCCGATGCCACCGGGGCGGCCCGGCTCTCGATCCGCCGCGACGGCGCGCCGCCGCGGGTGGAAAGCGTGCCGGTCGGCCGCGAGCAGCGCATCGCCATCCCCATCGAGCGCGGCGGGCCGACAGTGGTGGAACTCGCCGCCGAGGCCCGGCCGGGCGAGGTCTCCGAGCTCAACAACCGTGCCGTTGTCACCATCACCGGCGTGCGGGACCGGCTGCGGGTGCTGCTGGTCAGCGGCGAGCCGCATGCCGGGGAGCGCACCTGGCGGCGGCTGCTGAAGGCCGACCCCGGCGTGGACCTGGTGCATTTCACCATCCTCCGCCCGCCCGAGAAGGACGACCTCACCCCGCTGAACGAGCTGGCGCTGATCGCCTTCCCGGTGCGCGAGCTGTTCCAGGTGAAGCTGCGGGAATTCGACCTGGTGGTGTTCGACCGCTTCGCCAATCGCGGCATCCTGCCGCCGACCTACCTGCGCAACATCGCCGACTACGTCCGCGACGGCGGGGCGCTGCTGATGTCCGTCGGCCCCGAATTCGCCGGGGCCGGGCAGCCTGGCCGCCACCCCGCTCGGCAGCGTGCTGCCGGCGCGGCCGGCGGCGGGCGCCGCCGCCGAGGGCGCCTTCCGGCCGCGCGTGACGGCGCTCGGCGCCCGGCATCCGGTGACCGAGGGGCTGACCGGCGCCAACCCGGACGCCGCAGGCGAGGCCACCTGGGGCCGCTGGTACCGCGGCATGCCGGCCGACCAGAGCGCCGGCGCGGCGGTGATGGAAGCCGCCGGCGGCGCCCCCCTGCTGCTGCTCGACCGCGTCGGCGAGGGCCGCGTCGCGCTGCTGCTGTCGGACCATATCTGGCTGTGGTCGCGCGGCCATGACGGCGGCGGCCCGCAGGCGGAACTGCTGCGCCGCGCCGCGCACTGGCTGATGCGCGAACCCGAGCTGGAGGAGGAAGACCTCACCGCCACCATCGAGGCCGGGCAGCTCACCGTGCAGCGCCGCAGCCTGGAGGACGGCCGCCGCCCGACCTCGCCATCACCGCCCCGGACGGCACCCGCCTGCAGCGGCCGCTGGAAGACCAGGGTGGCGGCGCGCGCCACCGCCCAGCTGCCGGCCGAGCAGCCCGGCGTGTGGCAGGTTTCCGACGGCCGCCGCAACGCTTTCGCCGCCGCCGCCGCCGCCAACCCGCCCGAGATCACCGACCTGCGCGCCGACCCTGGCCCCTCGCCCCCATCCTGGCCGCGACCGGCGGCGCCGCGCGCTGGCTGGGCGATGCCGCCGAGCCGGCCCTGCCGGAGCTGCGGCGGGTGGCCATCGGCCGGGACGCCAGGGGTGGCGACGCACGCAACGGCTGGATCGGCCTGCGCCGGAACAACGACCACACCGTCACCGGCATCGCCGCCATGCCGCTGCTGCCGCCCTGGCTGGCGCTGCCGCTGGTGCTGGGCCTGGCGGTGCTGGGCTGGCGACGGGAGGGCCGCTGAATGCGCTGGATTGCCATGCTGCTGCTGCTGGCGAGTTGCGCCACGGGGCCGGGGATCGAGGCCCGCCTTGCCCCCTTCATCGGCGAGACGGAGGCGGCGCTGGTGGGCGGCCTCGGCGTGCCGACCCGCACCCATGAGGTCGACGGCCTGCGCTTCCTGCAATACGAGGAACGCAGGCAGATCCTGCTGCCTGCCGAGACCTTCTGGGACCGCCCCTATGGCCGCTTCGCCCCCCTGCCGCTGGCCGGGCCGGTGCTGCTGACGCGGTCCTGCGACGTGACCTTCACCCTGCGGGCGGGGCGGGTGGAAAGCTTCGCCGTCCGCGGCAACGACTGCCGCTGAACGCCACTACGCCCGGCTGGCGGTGGGCGGCCCGACCGGCTAGGAATGATGCCATGCGCCGCAACCTTCTCCTGCCCGCCTTCGCCCTGGCCGCCTGGGCCGCCCTTCCCGTGCCGGAGGCCGCGGCGCAGTTCCGCAGCGGCGGCGAACCGGCGGGGCCGGCCGCGGAGCGCCCGCCGCCGGCCGCGCTGCCCGGCCTGCAGTACCGCACCGCCCCGGCGGCGATCCCGCCCGAGCCGGGCCAGAACCTGCCGCCCAATGCCGCGCTGTTCGACGCCATCAACCGCGGCGACCTGCCGGCGGCACGCGAAGCGGTGGCGCGCGGGGCCACCCTCGAAGCGCGCAACGTGCTGGGGCTGACGCCGATGGATGCCGCGGTGGACCAGGGCCGCACCGAGATCATGTTCTACCTGCTGTCGCTGCGCGGCGGCAGCCGTCCCGCGGCGCCGCCGCCCGAGGCCAGCGCCACCGCGCCACCGCCCCGGCGCACCGCGGCCCCGCCACGCGCGGCGGCACGCCAGGCACCGGCGCAGCAGCGACCCAGCCCGCAGCTCTGGGCCGGGGATGGCGGCGCACCGATTCCGTCGGTCGGCTTCCTCGGCTTCGACGCCGGCCGCCCGGCCGGTGCGGAACCACCCGCCGACCGCCGGGGTCGCCCGGGCCGCGGCTGATGGACCTAGGGCTGGCCGGGCGCGCCGCGCTGGTCAGCGGGGCCAGCCGCGGCATCGGCCTTGCCATCGCGCAACGGCTGGCGGCGGAGGGGATGCGGGTGCTGCTGGTCGCCCGCTCCGCGACGACAACCGAACTGCCCGGCGCGGCGGCCTTCGCCGCCGACCTGCGGGTGCCAGAGGCCGCGGCGCTGGCGGTGGCGGATGCCGTGGCGCGGTTCGGCCGGCTCGACCTGCTGGTGAATTCGCGCCGGGGCGACCCGGCGCGGCGACTTCACCACCCTCGATGACGAGGCCTGGGCGGACGGCTATGCGCTGAAGCTGTTCGGCGCGGTGCGGCTGGCGCGGGCGGCCTGGCCGCATCTGCGGGCCTCGGGCGGCGGCGTGGTGAACATCGCCGGCATCGGCGGGCGGGTGGCGAGCGCCGACTTCACCATCGGCGGCTCGGTCAACGCCGCCCTGATGAACCTGACCAAGGCCCTGGCCGATAAGGGCGTGGCCGAGGGCGTGCGGGTGAACTGCATCAACCCCGGCAGCATCCGCACCGGTCGTCTGGAAGACCGCATCGCCACCCTGGCGGCGGAGCGCGGGCTGGACATGACGGCGGCGGCCGTGGCGCTGGCGAGGGAGACCGGCGTGGCGCGGTTCGGCGAACCGGCCGAGATCGCCGCCATGGTGGCCTTCCTCGCCAGCGACCAGGCCGCCTACGTCCAGGGGGCGATCCTGGACGTGGACGGCGGCTGGGTCAGGTCCGTCTAGCGGGCAAGGTGGCGAGGGCGCCGGCGAAGGCTTCCAGGGTCTGCGCCACGTCGCGGTCGTCATGCGCGAGCGAGACGTAGTACTTGCTGTCGCCCTTCAGGATGCCGCTGGCGCGCAGGTGCTGGTTGACGTGCTTCTGGGTGGCGGTGTCGGCGCGCAGGGTGCCGCGGTAGTCGCGCACGGATTCGGCGGTGAACACCACGTCGAACAGCGGCGGCTCGCCGATCACCTGGGCCGGCACGCCGCGCCTTGGTCAGCATGGCGGAGATCCCGTCCATCAACTGGCGGCCGGTGGCGAAGACACCCTCATAGGCGCCCGGGCGGCGCAGCACCTCCAGCGTGGCGAGGCCGGCGACGGCGGCGACCGGATTGCCCGACGAGCGTGCCGACCTGCATCAGGAAGCCGTCGTCGCCCACCAGCCCGCGGTCGAAATGCGCCATGATCTCGGCCCGGCCGGCAATCGCCGCCAGCGGCGAAGCCGCCGCCGATGATCTTGCCGAGGGTGCAGAGGTCGGGGGTGACGCCGTAGTAGGTCCTGCGCGCCGCCATAGGCGAAGCGGAAGCCGGTGACGACCTCGTCGAAGATCAGCGGGATGTCGTAATGCGTGGCGAGGTCGCGCAGCCCCTGCAGGAAGCCGGGCGCCGGCGGGATCAGCCGCTGGAACGGCTCGACGATGATGGCGGCCGAGTTCGTCATGGTGCTCGGCGATCAGGCTGCGGGCGGCCTCCAGGTCGTTGAAGGGGGCGACCAGCATCTCCTCCTGCACGCTTTTCGGGATGCCGGCGCAGTCCGGCACGGCGTGCGGGAAATTCGCCAGCCGCTTCGGCGCGAGGCTCATCAGCCCCTAGTCGCTCATGCCGTGGTAGCCGCCCTCGAACTTCAGGATGCTGGTCGCGCTGGCGGAAGGCGCGGGCGACGCGCATGGCGTACATGTCCGCCTCCGAGCCGGTGCTGACGAAGCGCACCTGCTCGGCGCAGGGCAGCGCGTCGACGATCTCCTCGGCCAGCCGGATGCCGTGCTCGTTGTTGGCGAAGAAGGTGGTACCGAGCGGGATCTGCGCCTGCACCGCGGCGATCACCTCGGGTGGCGCATGGCCCAGGAACATCGGGCCGGAGCCGAGCAGGTAGTCGACGATATTCATTGCCGCGAGACATCCCACACCCGGCCGCCACGGCCCTCGCGGATGATGATGTCCGAGGCGAAGTTGCCGAAGCCGCCGGCCGGCAGCACGCGATGCGCGGTCTGTACCAGGGCCTGTTCGGCGTCGCTGCGGGCCATCTGGTTCATCGGGCCTGTCCTTCATGCATGGTTCGTGGAGCCTGGGCGCCGGCGGGGCCGGGGACCAGACGGATGCGGGCTTCCGCCGCCGCCTCGATGGCGGCGCGGCTGAACAGCAGCGGCACGTATTCGTCGCGCGCCCAGAGCGGGAACAGGTCCCGGTAGTGCGGGCTGGCCGGGTCGCCCGACTGGCCCGGGCTGTTGATGGTGAAGCTGGCGTCCCAGTCGCCCACATCCACCACCATCCGCCAGGACACGCCGGAGATGACGCGGAAGTCCTTCGCCCGCCAGCCGTTGTTGTTGATGGTGAGGTTGGAGCCGCCCCTGGGCGCCGGCCCGGTATCCAGCGTCGCGGCGAGATGCGGCGCGAAGCGGGACAGCGGGTGCTCGAAATAGCCCTGGTGCAGCGCGCCCCAGGCCCAGGTGGCGGGATTGGGGCCCGAGCAGCGCGGTTGCCTCCGCCCAGGCGGCGTCCAGGGTTTCGTGCAGCAGCGCATCGCGCGCCTCCGGCGGCGCGGCTTCGATGTGCGACAGCACCAGCTGCGTGTCCGGCACGCTGACCATCGCCGCCAGGCCTTCCGGTGCCCAGGCGCGCATGACGCCGGGCACGAGGTGCTTGGCGAACCAGATCTCGAACAGCGCCGCCGGGCCGCTTCCGGCACCGAGCCGGTGGTCCCAGCCGCGCAGCAGCGCCACCGCCGGCGCCTCGCCCGCCAGCAGCGTGCAGAGCCGGCGGGCGGGGACGCAGGTGACATCGGTCTGCAGCGCCAGCGTCTCCGCCACGGACCAGCGGCGGTCGCCGGCCAGCGCCTCCGACAGCCGGTCGTAGCGGGCGGCATCGGTCCATTCGAATCCGGTCTTCCTGGTGCGGTAGTCGTAGCCGGGCGGCAGGTTCATCTGGTTGGCGGAACCGAGCCAGCCGCAGGCCGGGTTGGCATCCCGCGGCAGGCCGGAGGAGCGCATCAGCCCGGCCCATTCATGCCGCCCGTCGCCGGGCACCGGCAGCAGCCCGTCCCAGCTCGGGCGGATGGGCACCATGCCGGCGGCGGCCCAGCCGATGTTGCCGTCGACGTCGGCGACCACATGGTTGGTGGAGGGTGCGCCCCAGCCCTCCAGCGCCGCGGTGTACTCCGCCCAGTTCCGCGCCTTCAGGTAGTTGAGGCTGGCGAGGTAGGCGGCGGTGCCCGGCTGCTGCCAGACGCTTCGCAGCGCATAAGCGCGGTGGCGCGCGGCATCGAGGTGCAGCACCGGGCCGTGCCGGGTGAAGCGCAGCGTGACCTCGCGCGGTGCCTCGCCCTTCACCGGGATGCTCTCGGTGACGCAGCGCATGCGTTCCCAGCTACCGTCGTAGCGGTACAGCTCCGGGTCGTCCGGGTGCAGCTCGTAGGTGTAGAGGTCTTCCTGGTCGGTCGGGTGGATGGTGAGCGAGAAGGCGATGCGGTCGTTGTGGCCGAGGCTGACGCCGGGCACCGCCGCCTCCCCCGCCCCGATCACGTCGAGGCCGGGCGCGGTGAGATGCGCGATGTAGCGCAGCGAGGGCTGTTCATGGACCCGGTGCGGATCGCTGGCCAGGATGGCGCGGCCGGTGGTGGTGCGGGACGGTGCCAGCGCCCAGTTGTTGCTGCCGTGGTTCTCGGCGGCACCAGGGTCGGTGATCGGGTCGGCGGGTTCGCCGCTGCCGATGGCGTTGGGCTCGGTCGCCAGCAGGTAGCAGCGCAGCACCTCGGGCGGGATCGGCAGGGCGTCCCATCCCTCGGGCAGGGTCGCCTGCCAGTCCGGTTGCAGCAGCTTGTGGAACCGGTCGGCGGCGATGCCGAAGCGGGCGGCGATGTTGTTGCGGGCGATCTCGCTGTCGAGGTTGCGCACCCGGGCATGGGTGCGGCAGCGCACCACATCCTCCGGCGCCCAATGCGCGGGCTGCGTCCCGAGCAGGCGGAATTCCAGCGGCAGCCGCGCCGGCTCGCGCCCCACCAGATCGACATAGGCGTTGATGCCGGCGGCGAAGGCGGTGGTCCAGGCTTCGGCATCGGGGCCGTATTCCGCCCATTCCGGCGCCATCTCGCCGCGGTACAGCAGCAGCCGCGCCGCCTGGTCCCGCTCGACATAGGCCGGGCCGAGGTCGCCGGCGAGCAGGCCGAGGCCGCGCTTACGCCAGGTGTCCATCTGCCACAGCCGGTCCCGCGCGGCGTTGAAGCCCTGGGCGAAGAAGGCGCCAGCCTCGGTGCCGGCGCTGATATGCGGGATGCCCCAGCGGTCGATCAGGATCTCGGCCTCGGCGGGCAGGCCGGGAATGGTGAGGGTCTCGGTCGGGATGCTCATGCGTCAGGTCCGGTGCGGGTCGTCATGCGGCAGGATCGGCTGGATGTAGTCCCGGGTCTTCCACTCGGGCGCGCGCTGGCTGCCATCCGCCTGGGGCAGGTAGGCCGAGGGCGCCCCGGCGGCGAGGTCCGGGATGTAGCGCGGGCAATTCGGGAAGATGTCGGTCACCGCCACCCGCACCAGCCGGCGCGCGCCGGGAATGGCGGCGAGGCGCGCGGCGTCCTCCACCAGCGCCGCCCGGCCGCGCAGCCGCAGGCGCAGCGAGCGGCCGTCGAAGGGCACGAACAGCATGCCGACGGATGGGCTGCGGAGGATGTTGCCGAGGCTGAGATACATGGAATTCCCGTCGTAGTCCGGGAACTCCAGCTCGGCCGGGCCGGTCACCCGGATGAAGCCGGGCGGGCCGCCCTTGAAGCTGCAATCGACCGCGCCCTCGGCGGCGGTGGCCAGGAAGAAGAAGGACGCGGCCTCGATCATCGCCACATGCTCGGGCAGGAAGGCGTCGGCGCGGCGGCGGGCTTCCAGCGTGTCCGCCACGCGGCGGCCGTCGAAGCGGTCCTGCAATTCGCGGTTGCCGCCATGGAAAAGGCGCGACACGGCATATCCCTCCCCGGTTGACGATGCACTGTAGCGGCCGGGCGGAGCTTGTCACCCGCCGCCCGGCACGGCGCTTGCTGCCCACGGGCCGGAACGGAAGCGAGGCGGGACCGATGGCGGATATATTTGCACAGCGCGGCTATGGCAGCCGCCCCTTGGGCTTCGGCGCCAGGATCGGCGTGGTGGTGGTCGATTTCCAGCGCGGCTTCACCGAGGCGGAATTCCCGATGGGCGGCGCCCCCATGGTGGATGCGGCGGTGCGGAACACGGTGCCGGTGATCGAGGCGGCGAAGCGCGCCGGCCTGCCGGTAATTGCCTGCGTCAACGGCTACAACAGCCCGCAGGCGGCGCCGCACTGGAAGGTGGCGCCGGTGTTCGACCTGCTGGAAGGCACGCCGCTGGTCGAGCTGGACCCGCGCATCGCCGCGGCAGGGCCGGATGTGGTGCTGATGAAATCGGCACCCTCGATCTTCTTCGCCACCCACGCGGCCGCCATCCTGACGCGGGAGCGGGTGGATACGGTGATCGTGACCGGCTGCATCACTTCGGGCTGCGTGCGCGCCAGCGTGATCGACGCCTTCTCGCTCGGATTCCGCGTGATGGTGCCGCATGATTGCGTCGGCGACCACGATCAGGCGGCGCATGACCAGAACCTGAAGGATGTCGAGCGGCGCTACGCCGATATCATCGACGGGGCCGCAGCCATCGCCGCCATCGAGCGTTGCCGGCAGGCGAACGACAAGGGGTAGGAACCATGGCCAAGGACATCCTCTGCGCCTTCAGCATCCATTGCGATGCGGTGGCGGGCTGGCTCGGCAGCTACATGGGGGAGGACAGCCCGGGCGACATCAGCCGCGGGGTCTTCGCCGCCGAGGTCGGCATGCCGCGGCTGCTGACGCTGTTCAAGCGCTTCGGGCTGAAGCAGAGCTTCTTCATCCCCGGCCACACCATCGAGAGCTTCCCCGGCAGACCGACCTGGTGGCCGAGGCCGGCCACGAGATCGGCCTGCACGGCTACAGCCACGAGAACCCGCTTGCCCTGTCGCGCGAGCAGGAGGAGGCGATCTTCGCCAAGTGCATCGGGCTGATCGAGAAGCCTGGGGGCCGCCGCCCGGTCGGCTACATCGCGCCATGGTGGGAGGTGAGCGAGGCTAGCATGGAGATATTGCTGGCCCAGGGTATCCGCTACGACCACAGCCTGATGCACCACGACTGCATCCCCTACTACGTCCGCACCGGCGACAAATGGGTGCCGATCGACTACGCCAGGCCGGCCGAAAGCTGGATGCAGCCCTTCACCAAGGGCAGCGAGACCGACCTGGTGGAGATACCGGCCGGCTGGCACCTCGACGACCTGCCGCCGATGATGTTCATCAAGAACTTCCCCAACAGCCACGGCTACGTCTCGCCGCATGTGATGGAGCAGATCTGGCGGGACCATTTCGACTATGTCTACCGAGAGCACGACTACGCCGTGGTGCCCATCGCCATCCACCCGGATGTCTCCGGCCGGCCACAGGTGCTGCTGATGCTGGAGCGGCTGATCGCCCACATGATGAAGCACCCCGGCGTGCGCTTCGTCACGCTGGAGGAAATGGCCGAGGACTACCGCCGCCGCTTCCCGCGTCAGCCGGGCTGAGGCAGCAAGGCGGCGGCGATCGCCAGCCATTCCTCGTCGAGCGAATCCGCCGATGCCGGGCGGCCGGCGCGGCGGTACCAGTAGCCGGCATTGGCGAGGTCGCCCTCCTTGCGGTGCAGGTAGGCGTGCACCCAGGCGCTGCCGGCATCCTCGCCGGACTGGGCGGCTTCATGCGCGGCGGCCCAGTCGCCGCGCGCATCCCACCACAGCGCGAGCAGCGGCGGCGGAAGTGCCGGCGGCGCATCGCCCTCGCGTGCGGTGCGCAGCAGCTCCGCCGCGGTCATCCGAGCAGCCTCGCCGCGGCCCGCCGCCGCGCGATGTAGACGCCGAGGAAGCTGAGGCCGATCACCAGCACCGAAACCCCGGTGGTGATGGTGCCCAGCGCGTAAATCTCGGGCGTGGTCACCGTGCTGGTCAGGCCCTGGAGTTCCAGCGGCAGCGTGTTGGTATAGCCGATCGCCTGGGACGACCGGGCGATCTCGTCCCAGGACAGGGTGAAGCCGAACAGCGCCACCCCGACCAGGCTCGGCGCCACCAGCGGCAGCACCACATGGCGGAACACCTGCCAGGGCGAGGCGCCGAGGTCGCGCGCCGCTTCCTCGTATTCGCCGGGGAAGCGGTTGAATACCGCGAACATGATGAGCAGGCCGAAGGGCAAGGTCCAGGTAAGGTGCGCCCCGAGCCCGGAGGAGAACAGCCCCATCGCGGTGGTATAGCCCTCGTTCAGCCAGGCGATGCCGTTGGCTTCGGCGAAGGCCTTCACCGCGTCATCGACCAGCCGGAACTCCAGCGCGATGCCGAGCGAGACCACGATGGACGGCACGATCAGGCTGGCGACGGTCAGGTTGAACAGCAGGTCCTGGCCGGGGAAGCGGCGGCGGAAGGCATAGCCGGCGGCCAGCGAGATCACCGTGGTCAGCACCATCACCACCAGCCCGAGCCGCAGCGAACGCCCGAAGGAGGCCCAGATATCGATCACCCCGGCGCCTTCCCACAGCACCCGGTACCAGTGCAGCGACAGGCCCTGCAACGGGAAGGTCAGCCCGCCGTCCCGGCCCTGGAAGGACAGCACCAGGATGGTGAGCGTCGGGCCGTACAGGAACACCACGAACAGCCCGAAGACCGCGGCGAGCACCCAGAACATCGGCGGGCGGCGATGCTCGTCCATTCAGAGCTCCCTCCGGATATCGACCAGCTTGCGTCATCGCCGCGATCACCAGCAGCACCAGCCCGAGCAGCACCACCGCCTGCGCCGCCGCAGCGGGGAACTGGAGGTAGGACATCTGCACCTGGATGACCTTGCCGATGGAGGCGATCTGCTGGCCACCCATCACGCCGATGGTCACGAAATCCCCCATCACCAGCACGATGACGAAGATGGAGCCGATGACGATGCCCGGCTTGGTCAGCGGTATCACCACATGCCACAGCGTCTGCCAGCCGGTGGCCCCGGCATCCTGCGCGGCTTCCAGCAGCCGGCGGTCGATCCGCATCATGCTGTTGAACACCGGCACCACCACGAACAGGGTGTAGAGGTGCACGAAGGCCAGCACGACCGAGAATTCGGAGAACAGCAGCCAGTCCTGCGGCGCATCCACCAGGCCGGTCGCCACCAGCGCCTGGTTCACCGCCCCCTCCCGCCCCAGCAGCGGCAGCCAGGAGATCATGCGGATGACGTTGGAGGTGAAGAAGGGCGCCGTGCAGACCAGGAACAGCGCCATCCGCATCAGGTCGGACCGCACATGGAAGGCCAGGAAGTAGGAGACGGTGAAGCCCAGCACCAGCGTCACCGCCCAGACCATGCCGCATAGCCGCAGGGTGGAGATGTAGGTGCGGAAGGTGGTGCACAGCCCGCCCGAGAGGTCTGAGCAGCCCTCGAACATCTCGACATAGTTGCGCGAGGTGACGTCCGGCACCAGGGAATATTCGGTGTAGTTCCACAGGCTGACGGCCGCGGTCGCCAGCAGCGGGAACACGAAGAACAGCAGCAGCACCAGCGCCAGCGGCGCCGCCTGCAGCAGCGGCGCGAGGTTGCGCCGCTGCGGGTCCGTCGTCGCCACCGGCCGGTCAGGCGGCGATGAACTCATTCCATTTCCTGACCATGTAGTCGTTTTCGTCCATCACCGCGTTCCAGCAGGCGACGGCGCCCATGCGGGCCTCGTAGCTGCCGCCGTCGCGCACCGCGCCGGCCTTCTCGAGCACCGTGCCGTCCGGCGCCTTGATGTCCTGCGCGGCCGGCTTGCCCATCATCCAGAAGTCCCATTCATAGGCTTCCATGCTGGCCTGCGCGGTCGGCAGCACGGCGGAGTAGTAGCCCTGGCGGTTGAGGAAGGCGCCGGCCCAGCCGGAGAGGAACCAGTTGACGAATTCATAGGTCGCATCCAGCTTCCGCCCGCTCAGCGTGCGCGGCAGGCCGAAGCCGCCGGCCCAGGCGCGGTAGCCTTCCTTCAGCGGCTGGTAGGTGCAGGGCACGCCCATGCTGCGGACCTTGGTGACGGCCGGCGACCACATGGACTGGATGATGGTCTCGCCCGAGGCCATCAGGTTGACGCTCTCGTTGAAGTCCTTCCAGAAGGCGCGGAACTGGCCGGCGCGCTTGGCTTCCGTCAGCACCCGCATGGTGGTGTCGATCTCGGCGCGGGTCATGTTGCCCTTGTCGCCGTATTTGTGCTGGCCGGCGGCTTCCACCGCCATCGCCGCATCCATGATCCCGATGGAGGGGATGTTGAGGATGGAGGCCTTGCCCTTGAACTCCGGGTTCAGCAACTCGGCCCAGCTCTCGATCGGCCGGCTGATCTTGTCAGGCCGGATGCCGAGGGTATCGGCGTTGTAGACGGTCGGGATCAAGGTCAGCCACTGCGTCGGCTCGCCGGCGAAGGTCTTGGCGTTCTGGGCCGGCAGATAGGTGACCTTGTGCGGCGCGGTGCCCTGGTCGCCGATCTTCTTGCCGGCGATCTCGCCCTTGGTGATGACAGGTGCAATCTGGTCCACCAGCTTGATGCGGCGCGCATCCATCCCGACCAGGTTGCCCGAGGGGATGATCTTCTTCAGCATCCAGTATTCGGAATCCAGGATGTCGAAGCTGTTCGGCTGCGTCACCGCGCGCCGCACCACGTCGTCCGAGGTGACCGGCACGTATTCCAGCGTGATGCCGAGATCCTCCTTCACCTTCTCCTTGATGCCGGCATGCTGGTTCACCGCGGTGCCGACATAGCGCAGCGTGACCGCGCCCTGGGCGTGCACGGCGGGGGCAGCCAGGCCCGCGGCGGCAACGCCTGCCGCGGCCTGGAGAAGCTGGCGACGGCCAGCCCGCGTGGTGGTGTCCATGTTGGGGATCTTCCTTTCTGTCATTGTTCATCCGCCAGCCGGCGGACATCAGTTTCATCCCAGCCGAGGCCGACGGCCTGCCCTGGCTCCAGCGGCCGCGCCCGCAGCGCCGCCTCGTCCAGCGTGGCGGTCCATTCCTCGCCGGCCGGGCCGCCGAGCGCCACGGCAAAGCCGGTGCCGGTGTACTCGATGCCGCGCACCGTGGCGGACAGCACGCCCTCCCCCGCCGGCGGCAACCGCATGCGGTCGGACCGCACCGCGATCAGCCCGGCCCGCGGCATGGTGATGACGTTGTGGCCGCCCATGAAGCGCGCGGCGAAGGCGGTGCGCGGGCTGTCGAACACCTCGAAGGGCGTGCCCTGCTGCTCGATGCGACCATCGCGCATCAGCACCACCAGGTCGGCCAGCGCCAGCGCCTCGTCCTGGGAATGGGTGACATGGACGAAGCTGATGCCGAGCTCGCGCTGGAAGCGCTTCAGCTCGGCCCGCACCCGGCCGCGCAGGAAGGGGTCGAGCGCCGAAAGCGGTTCGTCCAGCAGCAATGTCGCCGGGTTGGTCACCAGGGCGCGGGCCAGCGCCACGCGCTGCTGCTGGCCGCCGGAAAGCTGGGCCGGCAGCCGGTCGGCCAGCGCCTCCAGCTCCACCAGCCGCAGCATCTCCCGCGCGCGGGCGTGCCGCTCGGCCTTGCCGGTGCCGCGCATCCGCAGGCTGAAGGCGACGTTGTCGAGGCAACTGAGATGCGGGAACAGCGCGTAGGACTGGAACATCATCGCGGTGCCGCGCTGCGCCGGCGGCAGGCCGGTGACGTCGCTGTTGTCGAGCAGGATGTCGCCGCTGGTCTGCCGCTCGTGCCCGGCCAGCATCCGCAGGCTGGTGGTCTTGCCGCAGCCGGACGGCCCGAGCAGGCAGCAATAGGTCCCCGCCGGGATGCGGAGGTCGAGCGCATCCACCGCGACCGCGCCGCCGAAGCGCTTGGTCACCGCGATGAATTCGATGGCACCCCGGCTGGTGGTGTGGCCAAGGCGCAAGGCGGTTGTGTCGGGCAGGCTCGATCCCCTTCGCAGCACCGGTACGGAACCGGAGCCTGCGGCAGAATCCCGCCCCCCTTCAAGCAGCCTGTTCGGTCAAAGGCGGCGCATTCAGACCGGAACTGCCGCAATCAAAGGCAGCAAGCCGAAATTTCCGGCAGTTCAGGCCCTACGCCGGCACCGGCACGGCCGGCGCCCGTCGCCCATCCGCCTGCAGCGTGCCGCCGCGCAGCGCTCCGGGCGCAATCTCGCCCCATTGGGTCTCGAAGCCGGCGGGCAGTGGCCGGCTGTTCGGCACCGCCAGCCACAGCCGCAGCAGCAGCCGGCTCTGCCCCGCCGTGGCGTCGTCCTCGTAGGCGGTGCGGCCGTGGTAGATGACGTGGTTGTTCAGCAACTGGATGTCGCCCTGCACGAAGGGCGAATGCAGGCAGGCTTCCTCGGCGATCTCGGCCAGCAGGTCCAGCGCCTCATCCTGCGCCGCGGTCAGCCGCGGGACGGCCGGGTCTTCCTGCGCCTGCTCGACGAATGTGCGGGAATACTGGCTGGTGAGCCTGCCATCCACCACGCCGAATACCGGCAGCGCGACATGCCGGCCGAGCAGCGCCGCCTCCACCTCGTCCTGCCGGCGGTGCCAGTAGGGCTGGAACAGCAATTCCAGCAGGTCAGGCCGGCGACGCAGCATCTCGTTGTGGATGGTGACGATGCTGGCCAGCTTGCTGACGCCGCCCGCCTTGCTGTTGCGCGCCGCCAGCAAGGCGATCACGTCGCAGCGGTCGGTATGGAACCGGAGCGGCCCGGTGGACCGCGCCCGCGCGCGGGAGGCCAGCACCTTGCCGGGCTCGGGCGTCGCGGGGCCGGTGCCCATGGTCTCGTCGCGCACCTCGGCCAGCACCTCGCCCCGGCTGTTCTGGAACAGCGCGGTGCCGAGATGCATGCCAAGCCCCCAGAAGATGCGGCGCAGCGCGGCCTCGTCGTACCGCTCCACATCCAGGCCGCGCAGCCGCACCGCGCCGCAGCCATCCTCCAGCTCGGCATTGACCTCGGCGAGCAGCGCGGCGGTGCGCGGCAGCGGGAAGTCGGCGCGGGCGAAGCCGGTCTCGGGGAGGCCCGGGCGGCTCGCCGCAGCGGCAATCTCGGCGCGATGGCCGTCGTCCAGCATGCGGATCCAGCGGCCGCTGCGCTCCAGTTCCGTGCCGCTCCAGGCGGCGGGGCCCGGGATGGCGGCGCGGCTCATGAGGTTGCTTCCGCGGCCTGCTGGCGGTGGGCGAAATTGGTCTGGTTCAGCTTGCGGCGATGGTCGAGGTAGAGCAGCGGCTCATACTTCGGCGGGTTGGCGGCGTCGGTGCAGGTCGGCACCACCTTGATCACCGCGTCGTTGCCCGGACCGAAGAAGAACGGGATGGCGTAGCGCATCTGGTTGCTGGCGTTCACCACGCGGTGCGGGGTCGGCGCGAAGCGGTCGTTGGAATAGCGGCCGAGCATCTCCGCGGTGTTGACCACGAATGTGCCCGGGATGGCCGGCGGCCGCAGCCAGTGGCCCTCCTGCGTGCGGACCTCCAGCCCCGGCAGCGCGGATTGCGCCAGGAAGGTGATGAAATTGGTGTCGATATGCGGGGCGAAGCCGAAGCGGTTCTCCTCGGCTTCCGGCTGCGGCTGGTAGCGGATGAGGCGCAGGGTGCAGCTCGGCTCGGCGAAGTCCGCCGTGAAGTAATCCGGCGTCAGGCCGAGCGCCGCGGCGAAGACCGGCAGCATGCGCTGCGCCAGCGCCTGCATGGCGTTGTAGTAGGCCATGGTTGCGGTGCGGAATTCCGGCAGCGAGGGCGGCCAGCGATTGAGCCCGATGAACGGCTTGCCGGCGAGGATGTCCGGGTCGTCCGGCGCATAGTCGCGCGAGATGTAGAAGCTCTCGTTCAGGTTGGGCTTGGTGTTGTGGTTGACCTTCGAGGTGCGGATCACCTGCGCGCCGGTCGGCAGGAAGCCGAGGTTCAGCATGCCGACCTTCAGCGCCAGCTTCTCCTCCTCCGGCAGGGCGAAGAATTGCGCCGCCGCATCGAAGCAGCCATCCGGCAGGGCCTGCGGGATGCCGTGGTTGGCGAGCACGAGGAAGCCGGTGTCCTCGCAGCTTCGCGCGATGCTGGCGGCGAGGTGCTGCATGGCGCCCGGCTCGCCGTTCAGGTAGGGCGCGATGTCGAGAACGGGGATACGGCCTTCCGGCCCTTCGGTGCTGGGCACAGGCTTGCTCCTGTCGTTGTTCGGCGGCAAGCCAAGCACGGCTTGCCGCGACGTGCCAGACGGCTTGACCAGCCGCCGCATGGCGGGACAAGGCTGCCGCCCCGCATGAACGGAGACGATGCATTGCAAGACCCGCACCCGGCCGCGCCGCCGCCCGGCTACATCCGCCTGCCCGACCATGCGCTGCCGGTGTTCAACAGCCTGGTCGGCCCGTTCTGGGTGAAGCCCGACGGCGAGGGCATCGCCTATGGCTTTCGCGTCGAGATGCGGCACTGCAACCCGATCGAGCTGTGCCACGGCGGGATGCTGGTCGCCTTCGCCGACATCGTGCTGACCGGCGGCTGCAACCATGTGGCGGGGCTCAGCCGCTTCCTCACCACCATCACCCTGGCGACGGACTTCATCGCACCCGCCCGCATCGGCACCTGGATCGAGTCGCGGCCGGAGGTGCTGAAGGTGACCCGCAGCATGGTGTTCGGCCAGTGCCTGGTGCTGGCCGAGGGTGCGCCGGTGCTGCGGGCCAGCGGCACCTTCCGCTATTCCGGCGAGCCCGATCCGCGCTTCGACCGGGTACGGCGGCTGCTGGCCGGATCAGCCTGAGCCAAGCACCCGCGCGGTGAAGCCCGCCACCGCGGCCAGCACCACCTCCGGCGCTTCCTCCAGCGGGCCGTGCCCGATGCCGGGCAGCAGCAGCGATTCCACCGGCGCGCTGGCATGCCGCTCGATGACCCGGACCTGTTCGGCGGTGCCGTAGGGGTCCGCCTCGCCCTGGACCACCAGCATCGGCACGCCGATCCGCGCGACTTCTGGCCGCAGGTCGAAGCCGGCAGGGAAGGCCGGGTCGCTCCAGGCCTCGTTCCAGCCAAGGAAGGCGGCGTCCGGGTCGTGGTGGTGGCGGGCCAGCCGCTCCCGCAGCCGGCCGCTCTGCCAGCGCTCACGCGATGCGCGCACGCCGGCCACGGTGATCTCCTCGACCACCACATGCGGGGCGAGCAGCACCAGCCCCCGCACCCGCGGGTCGGCATGGGTACCGGCATGGATGACGGCGATCGAGGCGCCATCGGAATGGCCGAGCAGCACGCCACGCCGCACCCCGGCGGCATCCAGCACGCGCGGCAGGACCAGGCGGCCTTCCTCATGCAGGTAGTCCAGCGGCCGCGGCAGCGTGGCGGCATCCGACTGGCCATAGCCGAAGCGCGACCAGGCCAGCACGCCGCACCCGGTGGCGCCGGCGATCCGCGCCGGCATGTCCTGCCAGAGCGAGACGCTGCCGAGCCCCTGGTGCAGCAACAGGATGGTCGGCGCCGCCTCCGGCCCCGGCCCCCACCAGTTGGCCTCCAGGTGGCGGCCGTCGAGCACGATGACCATCGCCCGGGGCGCCGGGCCGGTAGTGTCCTCCATGGCGGTATTCCCCGTGGCTGCCGCGGCCGTTCCGGGCGGTGGTTCCGTCCCGCCCCTCACCCGTGCCATTGTCCCGCCAAGGCCGCGCCCCGGCAATGCCGGGCGCTGCCGCCGCTGCCGCGCCCGGCCCCGGCCGCGCGGCCGCACAACAACAACGACCCGGAGGCCCCGCCGCCATGAACGCTCCTGTTTCCGCAACGGAAACCCCCGACTGGACCCGCTACGCCGCCGGCGCGATGGTCGAGACCTTCGCCGATGCCACGGTGGTGGCCGGCGCCCGCACGCCCTTCGTCGACTTCAACGGCGCGCTGGCGCTGATCTCGCCGACCGACCTCGGCATCCATGCCGCCCGCGCCGCCATTGGCCGCAGCGGCATCGACCCGGCGCGCATCGGCACCACCGTTGCCGGCAACTGCATCCAGGCGAGCTTCGACAGCCTGTTCTTCGCCCGCCACATCGGCCTCTATTCGGGCATGCGGGACGACAAGCCGGCGCATGGCGTGCAGCGCCTCTGCACCACCGGCTTCGAGGCCATCGCCCAGGGCGCGCGGGCGACCAGCGCCGGCCAGGTGGAAGCCGCGCTCTGCGTCGGCACCGAGAGCATGAGCCGCGCCCCGGTCGCCAGCTTCACCAGCCGCGGCGGCTTCGGCCTCGGCCAGGTGGAGTTCAAGGACTTCCTGTGGGAGGCGCTGTTCGACACCGGCTGCGCCACCGCCATGGGCGGAACCGCGGAGAACCTCGCCCGGCTGCACAACGTCACCCGGGAGGAAACCGACGCCTATGCCGCCGCCAGCTTCGCCCGGGCGCTGGAAGCCCAGGCCGCCGGCCGCTTCGCCGAGGAGATCGCCCCGGTGGTCGAGGCCGCCTACGAAGGCCCCGGCCTCAAGCCGCGCCGGCTGAAGCTGCCGCGCAAGGTGGCCGAGGTGGCGCAGGACAGCCATGTCCGCCCGACCTCGGCGGAGGCGCTGGCCAAGCTCTCCCCGGTGTTCGGCGGCGTGCAGACCGGCGGCAACAGCAGCGCCATCGTCGATGGTGCGGCGGCGGTGGTGGTGACCACGGCGAAGCTGGCGGCGGAGGGGGCTGGGCAGCCGCTCGGCCGGGTGCTGGCCGCCGCCGTCGCGGGCGTACCCGGCGAGGTGATGGGCATCGGCCCGGTGCCGGCGACCCTGGCGCTGCTGAAGAAGATGGGCCTGACGTTGGCCGACATCGACCTGTTCGAGATCAACGAGGCCTTCGGCGCCCAGGCGGAATCGGTGCGGCGGGTGCTCGGCGTGCCGCATGACCGTTTCAACGTGAATGGCGGGGCCATCGCCTTCGGCCATCCGCTGGCCGCGACCGGCATCCGCTGCGTGCTGTCGGTGATGATGGAGCTGAAGCGGCGCGGCCTGAAGCGCGGCGTCGCCGGGGCCTGTGCCGGTGGTGGCCAGGGCATGGCGCTGCTGGTCGAGGTGGATTGAGCGGCGGACGGGCCGGGCGCCGCGGTGGCGCCCGGCCCGTTGCGACGACATTCAGCCCTTCACGTCCATGGCCTGCCGCAGCCCGTCGCTCAACAGGTTGAAGCAGATGGAGGTGACGAAGATGCAGACACCCGGCAGGATCGCCACCCAGGGCTGCACATAGATCGCGGTGCGCAGGGTGTTCAGCATCAGCCCCCATTCCGGCTCCGGCGGCTTGGTGCCGAGGCCGAGGAAGCTGAGGCCCGAGGACAGGATCATGCACACGCTGATCAGGCCGGTCGCGTAGACGAAGATCGGCCCCAGCACGTTGCCCAGCACATGCACCCGCACGATGGTGAAGCCCGAGGCGCCCGACGCCCTCGCCGCATCGACGAAGTCGAGGTTGCGGACACCCTGGGTCACGCTTTCGGCGACCCGGATGATCTGCGGGATGAACACCAGCGTCAGGGCCAGGATGGCGTTGAAGATGCCAGCCCCGAGCGCGCCCGAGATCGCCACCGCCAGCAGCACCGACGGGAAGGCGTAGAACACGTCGGTCACACGCATGATGGCCATGTTGACCTTGCCGCCCATGAAGCCGGCGGTCACGCCCAGGGTGGTGCCGATGACGAAGGCCAGGACCACCGGCACGATGCCCATGAACCAGGACAGCCGCCCGCCATAGAGCAGCCGCGTCACCATGTCGCGGCCCAGTTCGTCGGTGCCGAGCGGGTAGCCGTCCGTGCCGATCCCGCGCAGCCGCCGGAGCATGCTGCCCTGGTAGGGGTCGTGGGGCGCGATCAGCGGCGCGAAGACGATCGCCAGCAGCATGATGAGGATCAGCGCGCCGCAGACCAGCGTGACCGGGTCCCGCCGCACCCGCCGGAACACGCCGGCCCAGTAGCCGAGGGACTTGGCTTCCGCCTGCCGGGACTGGACGGCGAGTTCCGCTTCCGCGGCCGTCGGGGTGGTTGCAGTGCTCATGCCGGTGCCCTCCTCAGGCGCGCTTGATGCGGGGGTCGAGGGCGGTCTGGATCAGGTCCACCAGCAGGTTCAGCACAACGAAGAACATCGCCAGCACCAGGATGGTCCCCTGCAGCACCGGCAGGTCACGCTGGAAGATGGCGCTGTTCAGCAGCAGCCCCGTCCCCGGCCAGGAGAACACCGTCTCCACCAGGATCGAGCCGCCCATCAGGTAGCCGAGCTGCAGGCCCATCACCGCCAGCGCATTCGGCGCGGCGTTCTTCACCACATGGAAGAACACGCCGCTGCGGGTCAGCCCCTTGCCGCGCAGCGCGGTGATGAACTCCTGGTTCATGATCTCGGCGACGATGCCGCGCACGGTGCGGGTCACGATGCCCATCGGGATGACGGCAAGCGTCACGGCCGGCAGCACAAGATGCTGGATATGGGCCCAGTTCCAGGCCCAGTCCGCCGAGCCGCCCGGCCCCGCGCCCATCGCCGGCAGCCAGTTGAGCTGCACCGAGAAGATGACCACCATCACCATGCCGAGCCAGTAGTGCGGCACCGAGACCCCGGCGACGGCGATGCCGACCGCGGCGCGGTCGAGGTAGGAGCCGCGGAAGGTGCCGGCCAGCCCGCCCAGCACGCAACCCAGGATGAAGCCGAGCGAGGAGGCGGTGAAGGCGAGCATCAGCGTGTTGCCGATGGCGCTCTGCAGGTCCGACCACACCGACCGCCCGGTCGCCAGCGACCGCCCGAGGTCGCCGACCACCACCTTCGACAGCCACAGCCCGAACTGGATGGGCAGCGGCTTGTCGAGGCCATAGTCCTTGCGGACCTGCTCGACCACATCGGCCGGGGCATCGGGCGGGACGATGGCGTTGATCGGGTCGCCCGGGGCGATCTGCACCAGCATGAAGCAGACGAAGCCGACGGCGAGCGCAATCGGGATCGCATAGAGAATGCGCCGCAGCAGGTACAGGATCATGCGACGGACCTGGCGGGCATGGGCTGGAAACTCCCGGTGGGCGGTTCGATGGGCGGGCGCGAGGCCCGGGCTGCCCAGCACCTCGCAAGGCGCGTGCCAACGCATACCGGCCCCGCGCAGCGCCTGGGATGCCCAGGCCCGCCGGACCTGCCCAGGCACGCGGCAGCCTGCCTCCCATCGGAGCGATTCACGGCATTCGCGGCTTAGGGGGAAGTTAAGCCTGCCGCGCCATGCTGCGCCGATCGGAGCGGTGGGACATGGCAGGCAAGGCGAAGGGCACGGGCGTCACCATCGTCATCAAGAAGGTGGAGGAAGGCGAGCATGGCCACCATGGCGGCGCCTGGAAGGTCGCCTATGCCGATTTCGTTACTGCCATGATGGCCTTCTTCCTGTTGATGTGGCTGCTCAACGCCACCTCCGAGGAACAGCGGCACGGCCTGGCGGACTACTTCTCCCCCAGCAACGTGATGGCGCGCTCGGGCTCCGGCAGCGGCCAGCCCTTCGGTGGCCGCACCCCGAATTCGGATGGTGCCGCCGTCTCGGACGACGGTGCGATACGGATCGAACGCGGCCCCGCCCCCGCCCGGCTCGACATCGAGGAGGAGGAAGGCGAGGCGCCCCATCCGGGCACCACCCAAGCCGAAGCCGTCGTCCCCCCCGGCCCGGCGCCCATGGCGGCGGTGGCCGAAGCGCCGCCGGAACCCGCCGAACCCACCGAGTTGAACGCCGAGCAGATCCCCGACGAGACCCTGCGCGGCGAGTTGGCTCGCCGCGAACGGATCGCCTTCGAGCGCGCCGCCGAGGATATCCGCGCGGCGGTCCGGGACGACCCTGCGCTGGCCGAGCTGGCCAAGCAACTGGTGGTCGAGCACGTCCCGGAAGGACTGCGGATCCAGATCCTGGATGCCGACCGGCGGCCGATGTTTCCCATAGGCGGCGTCCTGCCGAACGAACGCGCCCGGGCGCTGCTGCAGAAGGTCGTCGCCATTGCCGTGCGGCTGCCGAATGCGCTGGCGATCGCCGGCCATACCGATGCCACGCCGTTCCGCGGCGGCGACCGCAGCAACTGGGAGCTCTCCGCCGACCGGGCCAACGCGGTGCGCCGCATCATGGTGGAGGGCGGCATCGCTGAAGCGCGGCTGCACAGCGTCACCGGCCATGCCGAGCGCGACCTGCTGCTGCCGGACGAGCCGACCGCCGCGGCCAACCGCCGCGTCGCCATCACCGTGCTGCGGCAGCTGCCGGAAAGCGCCACCCCATGACGACCATCGGCGGGCTGATCTTCCTGCTGGGCATGGTGTTCGGCGGCTATGTCATCGCCGGCGGGAAGTTCGGCATCATCCTGCACTCGTTGCCTTACGAGATGATGATGATCGGCGGTGCCGCCATCGGTGCCTTCGTCATGTCGAACAGCATGCACGACATCAAGCATGTGCTCGGCGGCTTCGGGAAGATCATCAAGGGCGGCCGCTTCCACAAGGCCGAATACGTCGAGTTGCTGACCCTGCTGTACTACTTCGTGCGGCTGGCCCAGACCAAGGGCGCGATGGCGCTGGAGCCGCATATCGAGAAGCCCGAGGAAAGCGCCGCCTTCCAGAAGTTCCCCAAGATCGCCAAGGACAAGATCGCCACGGTACTGATCTGCGACTACCTGCGGATGGTCGGCATGAACGCCGACGACCCGCACCAGATCGAGGACATCATGGCGCGGGAGCTGAAGAAGGTGCGGGAGGAGGAGATGCACGCCTCCCACTCCATGCAGGCGACCGCGGATGCGCTGCCGGCGCTGGGCATCATTGCCGCCGTGCTCGGCGTCATCAAGACCATGGCCAGCATCGACCAACCGCCGGCGGTGCTGGGCGGGATGATCGGCGGCGCGCTGGTCGGCACCTTCCTCGGCATCCTGCTGGCCTATGGCCTGATGGGGCCCATGGCGTCGCGGCTGAAGGGCGTGGTCGAGGAGGATTGCAAATTCTACGAGGTCATCCGCGCCGTCATCGTCTTCCACCTGCACGGCAATGCGCCGCAGGTGGCGGTGGAGGCCGGCCGCAAGACCGCCCCGAGCCACTCCATGCCGAGCTTCCAGGAGCTGGAGGCGGTCCTGCAGGACATCCAGATCGCCTGATCCCGGCTTGACGCGCACCGCCGCCACCGGCACGGGATGGGCATGGACCTGCCGCATTTCCCCAACTCGGATTCGCCCTACCACAGCCACCTCGGCGTCACCGTGGCCGATTGGCAGGACGGCTTCGCCCGGCTGGTCTGCGACACGGTGGAGCACCACGCCAACCGCTCCGGCATCGTCCATGGCGGCGTGCTGCTGTCGATGCTGGACCAGGCCGCCGCCTTCGCCGGGCTGTACTGCCCCTTCCCCGGCCGGGTGCGCCGCGCCGTGACCCTCGACCTCGATTGCCGCTTCACCGGCCAGGCCCGGATCGGGCTGCGGCTGACCGCGGAGGGCAAGGTGATGACCGCCGGCCGCAACGTGTTCTTCGCCCGCACCGAACTGTTCGATGCGGAAGGCACGCTGATCGCCTTCGGCGCCTCCACCCACCGCTACCGCGCCGGCAGCGGCGACAGGCAGGGCGTGCCGCTGGAAGCCTGACCGCCACCGGTCTAGGCTGCCCGCATCCGAAGCGGGAGGAAACAATGCAGCCCACCATGGCGCCTTCGCTGTTCTCCGGCGGCCTCGCCTGGGCGGGGGCCGAGCTTCCCGGTCCGCCGGGCTGCTGCATATCGGCCCTGATGCGGCGGAGGAGCTGGAACAGGCCGCCGCCCTGCTGGCCGACAACCCGCTGCCGCTGCTGGCGCTCGACCCGCGCGACCTCGCGCTGCCGGCCTGCACCGCGCTGATGCGCGAGGCCGCACGGCTGCTGGCCGAGGCACCCGGCTTCGTCATCCTGGACCGGCTGCCGGTGGAGCGGCTGGGCAAGGACGCCACGACCAAGCTCGGCTGGCTGCTGTGCCGGCTGCTCGGCCGCCCGGTCGCGCAGAAATGGGACGGCACCATGGTCTACGACGTGCGCGACCTCGGCCGGCCGCCAGGCAACGGCGTGCGGCCCGACATCACCAATGCCGAGCAGAATTTCCATGTCGACAACAGCTACAACATCTGTCCGCCCGACCATGTCGCGCTGATCTGCCTGCAGACCGCGCGATCCGGCGGCGTCAGCGGGCTGGTGAGCTTTCAGGCCGCACACAACGCCATGCGCCAGCGCCACCCGGACCTGCTGCCCCGGCTGTACCGCCCCTTCACCTTCGACCGCCAGCGCGAGCATGCCCCAGGCGACGTGATGACGCACCGCGCGCCGGTCCTGGAATGGCGGGACGGCCGGCTGCTCGGGCGCATCTCGCGCTTCCAGATCGTCAACGGCCATGCCCTGGCCAATGAGCCACTGGACGCCGAGGGCAGCGATGCGCTCGATGCCTTCAACGCCATCCTGGAGGAACCGGCGCTGCGCTTCGACTTCCACTTCCAGCCCGGCCAGGTGCAGATCGTCAGCAACCGCGCACTCGGCCACAAGCGCACCGGCTTCGAGGACTGGGTCGAGCCGGACCGCAAGCGCCACCTGGTGCGGCTGTGGCTGCGGGACCGCGGCCGGCCGTTCTACAACGGCTGACGCATCAGCGCGGCGCCGGCATCCGGCCCGGCCAGGATCTCGATGGTGCGGGCGATATCCATCTGCCGCAGGCCGGCGGTTGCGCCCGCGGCGGGGGCCAGCGCGGCGATGGCCTCGGTCATCCGGCGCAGGGTGGCGTCGTAGCGCACCGCACCGCCCAGGCGGCGGCCGGCGGCGTCCAGCGCCCGCACCTGCCGCGCGGCGGCTTCCATGGCCATCACCTCGGCATCCTGCACCACCTCGGCCGCCGCCAGCCGCTGCGCCGGTCGCAGCATGTGCCGTTCGGCCGTATCGGCGTAACTTTCCCGGAATGCGGCCTCCGCCGCCTGCCGGCAGGCGACCAGCCGGCGCTTCCGGTCGCCGCTGAGCAGCGGGCAGGCATCGAGGTCATCCAGCCAGTCGGCCAGCGCCACAGCGGCATCGGCGGCCTGCCGTGGCGCCAGGGTGGCGAAGTCGGGCAGCGGTGCCTCCAGCACCGTGTCCAGCGCGCGCTGCGCCACCTTGCGGGCCTGCCGGTGCAGCCCGGCGGCGAGCTGCACCAGCCGCCCCGGCGCGGCCGCCCGCAGCAGCAGCGTCGCCAGGGCAATCTCCAGCGCCTCCGGCCCGGCCGGCAGCACCGCGGTGAGCGCCGCCCGTGCCTCCGCGTCCGGTGGTCCCTGCGCCGCCACCTCCAGCGCGGCCCAGATGGCCGGCCCTGCCGCCCAGACCGGCCGGCACAGCGCGGCGATCGGGGCATAGTCGGCGGCGGCCAGGCCGCTGCGGTCCCAGCCCGTGGGCGGTCGCTGCGGCAGCGCCTCGGCCGCCGCCGGCCACAATACGGCGCCAAGCCGGGCGATCGCCTCGGCATCATGGGTGGTGAGGGTTTCGGCTTCGGCGGCGATGGCCAGTCCCGCTGTCCCGAGCGCCTCCTCGACCGCTTCGGTCAGCGCCGGCAGCGCGTTGCGCGGTACCCTCGCCGCGCCCCGGCTCCAGTCCGCGGCAGGAACGACGGCGCCATCGAGCGGCAGGAACAGCAGCCGTGCCATCCGCAGCCGCCGCGGGGTGCCAAGCGCCCGCAACCGCGGCCGCACCGGGTCCAGGATGCGGTCGAGGTCGCCACGCTCGGCCAGCGCATCGAGGAAGGTGACGATCCGGGCGACCGCGCCGTCATCCGCCACCGCTGCCGCCTGGCCCAGGCTCCGCACCTCGCGCAGCGGGGTCATGCGCCGTGGCACCGCAGCGCTTCGTTGCGGGTGATGAGATCGAGCATGCGACCGGTCATCCAGTCCTCGTTCGATTGCACGGTGCGGCGCCAGTGGCGCAGCCCGCCGCAATGGCCATCCATGTCGGTGGCGGCGTCGAAGCCCAGCCATTCATTGACCTCGGAAGGAATGACCGGGACCAGCGACGCCATGTCGAGCAGCGCAGCCCGGCGCTGCGCGGCAGTGGCGCCACGCCATAGCCCGCAGATCAGCCCCCAGCCATCCAGCAGCCATTCCGGCCGGGCGACCAGGGCAAGGATCGGGTCGCGCCGTTCCGGCCAATGCCGCAGCAACCCGCCGACATCGGCCAGCGGCGCATGCGCATCGGCCATGGCCCGCCGGCAGCAGCGCAGGGTCAGCTCCGCCCCCTGGCCGATCAGCCGGACGCAACTGCGCTCCGGCCCGGGATGGCTCGCGGCCCAGGCGGAGAGTTCCTGCATCAGCGCCCCGATCTCGGCGATCAGCGCGGGCACCGGCGCGGCGGTCGGGTTCCGCCGCAGGCCGCAGTAGGCATAGGTCTCCGCCACCTCCCCCAGCGCCGCCGAGGCGGCCGCGAGGGTCAGCGCATTGGCCTGGGCGAGTGCCGCCAGCGCGGCCCGGGCGCGGGCCTCCAGGTTGCCGGCGCCTTCGGTTTCGGCCGGCGGACCGTTGGGGCCGGCTGGTTCGCATTGGCGCACCAGCTCCCCCAGCAAGTGGTAGTTGACGAGGGTGCCCGCCTCCAGGTCGCGGGTGGTCGCGGCTGTCGCGGATGCGGCTGCGGCCCGCCCGGCGAATCCCTCCACCGCCACCCGCCGTGCCACCTCGCGCACCGTGCGGGGGGCCATCTGCGCCAGCTCCGCGGCGCGGGACCACAGGGCGCGGTCATGCAGGGTCAGGATGCAGAGGTCCGGCAGCGACGACCAGGGCATGACGTAGACGCCCTCATCCCCTGCCGGATTGGCCAGCACCAGCTCCGGCGTGCCGAATTCGCCCGGCCGGATGCGGCCACCCAGCAGGTGCGGGGTGGTGAAGGGCATGGCGACGCCACGCTGCAGGAAGGTGACCGGCCGGTAGTGCCCGGCCTCGAACCGGGCAAGCCGGTCCAGCGGTGGATGTTCACGCATGGCCGCAGTGAACCACTCGCCGATTGAAGGAAGCGTTACCCGGCGCGGCCGCTGCCCCGGCTACTCGGCCCGCAGCGCCGCCCGCCGCGCGGCATGGCCGGCCGGATCGACCAGCGCCGCCAGCCGCTCCGCCGCCAGGGTGGCGAAGCGGTGCAGCAGCGCCCGCCGGCGGGCGGGCGCCAGCGGGTGCACCGGGGCATCCCGCAGTTGCGCGGCCTCGGTGCCGTCGGCGACCAGCAGGCCGGCTTCCGGCGGGAGCAATTCCTGCGGGAAATCAAGGTCCACGGCGAAATACAGCCGGTCGCAATAGGCCCGGTATTCCGGCCATTTGGCGTCCGAGAGGAAATCCCGGGCGCAGGATTTCACCTCGATGATGGCGAAGCCGCCATCCGGCAGCAGCGCCAGCACATCGGCCCGGCGGCCGTTCGGCAGGGGCATCTCGGCAACCGTCGCCCAGCCGCGCAATGCGCAGAACCGGGTGGTGGCGAGGCTGACCAGCGCGGTCCGTGCGGCCGGTGGTCCCGGCGGCACGCGTCCGGCGTTAATTTCCACTGAAGATTGGCTCCGATTACATGAAACCGCTAGGCATCAGGTCTACAACCTGCGATGGTTCCTGACAGGCGTAATAATAGTAATGATTGCAACACGATTTTCCGTCGGACTTCATATCCTGCTTCTGGTCGGTGCCGCCCCACCTGGCGAGGCGACCAGCGTGAAATTGGCCGAAAGCATCGGCACCAACCCGGTGGTGGTACGGCGAATTGCCGGCCAACTGTCCCGGGCGGGGCTGATCGCGGTGCAGCGAGGCCCGGGTGGGGCCACCCTGGCCCGCCCGGCAACCGCCATCAGCATGCGCGATGTCTGGCGTGCCATCCATCCGGAGCATGAGAGCATGGTGCGCGTGCACGACGGCACCAACCCGTCCTGCCAGATCGGGCGGCAGGTGCCCGCGCTGCTGCGGGCGCGACTCGATGTGGCCGAGCAGGTCATGCTGGCCGACTTCGCCCAGACCAGCCTTGCCGAATTGCTGAGCCAGACCGGGATGTCTCCCTCCCCCGCCGCTGGCTGAGGCATCCGGCGCAGGCTGCCCCGCCCGGCGGTCGCCTGCTAGCCGCCCGGCCCGGCCAGCGCATCGATCGACTTCGCCAGCCGGAGGTCCCGGGCGGAGAGCCCGCCCGCGTCATGGGTGCTGAGGATGATCTCCACCCGGTTCCAGACGTTGGACCATTCCGGATGGTGGTCCTGGGATTCCGCCAGCAGCGCGACCCGGGCCATGAAGCCCCAGGCGGCAGAGAAATCCGCGAAGCGGAAGCTCCGGCGGATCGCGTCCCGGCCCTCCACCATCGCCCAGTCCGGCAGCGCCGCGGCCAGCCCGGCCCGGGCCGCGGCATCCAGCGTCTCGACCATCGCCTGTGCATCCTTCCTGCTTGACGCGGGGCGCGGGGCGGCCTCCGTTGCGCATCATGCGCCACACCACCCCCCCAAGCCTCGACGATATCCTGGAGATGGCGGAGCACGCCTTCGCCGCAATCCCCGAGGCACTCCGCAAGATGGTCCGCGGCACCGCCATCGTGGTCGAGGAGACCCCGGATGACGAGATCCTGGAGGAAATGGGGATCGAGAATCCCTGGGAGCTGACCGGCCTCTACCGCGGCACCCCGCTTACCCAGAAAAGCGTGCTGGACGTGCCGCAGGAGCCGGACACCATCCTGCTGTTCCGCGAGCCCATCCTGCTGGAATGGATCGAGACGGGGGAGGAATTGTTCAGCCTGGTCCGCAACGTGCTGATCCATGAGATCGGCCATCACTTCGGGCTGTCCGACGCCGATATCGACCGGCTGGAGAACGAGGAATAGCGCCTAGCGCAGCGCCGCCGCGATCCCCGCCGCCGGCACCGCCGAGCCCATCGCCGCCGCGACCGCGCTGCGGGACGCGACCCCGGCCACCGCCCAGCCGCCATCCGGCCCGCGCGCCAGCACCGGCGCCCCGCTGGCCCCGCGGGTGGCGGCGCAATCGTGCAGCAGCATCCCCGCTGCCCCCTGGGCAGACATCCCCAGCACCCGGCAGGCGCCATCGGCCAGCAGCACCTCCGGCCGGTCCTGCTGGTAGCCGCCGAGCATCAGCGCCACCCGGGGCGGCGGCACCGTGGCCAGCAGCGGCACGACCCGGTCCGGCGTGCCGAGCGGCGTGTCGAGCGTCAGCACCGCCCAGTCCGTCGTGGCCGGGCCACCGCCCGCAGGGTCGTAGCCGGCGCCGACGCGGTAGCCGGTGACCTGGCCATGGGCGAGCCAGTTGCCCCGGTCGTAGCCGAGCAGGAAATGGATGCTTCCCGGCTGGACCATCCGGCGGGTGCGCGGCGCCACCAGGCAATGCGCCGCCGTCAGCACGCTGCGCGGCCCGATCAGCACCCCGGTGCAGCGGCCGCCGAGTTCCACCTGCACCCTGCCAAGCCCGCGCCAGGGTACGGCCGTGCGGTCCACCGGCCGCCGCGGGTCGGCATCGCCCAGCCCGGGCAGGACCGAGCGGGGAATGCGCGGCGCCCGGTCCTGCGCCACGGCGATGCCGGGCAGCAGCAACAGGGCGGCCAGCGCGGGGATCAATGCCGGTGGGACGGCCCGCGGGCCCCAGCGCCCTGGACATGCAGCATCACCTGCACCATCCCTGCCCGTTCGAATTGCAGGGTGAGCGGCACCTCGGTGCCCTGGCGCAACGGCTCGGCCAGGCCGATCAGCATGATGTGCAGGCCGCCCGGAGCCAGCGTCACCGTCTCGCCGGGCGGCACCGGGATATCGGCCACCTGCCGCATCCGCATCACGTCGCCATCACGGATGTGGTTGTGCAGTTCCGCCGTCCGGGCCACCGGGGAGGTGGCCGAGAGCAGCCGGTCCGGCTGGCTGCCGGCATTGCGGATGGTGAGGTAGCCGACGCCGACGCCATTGGCGCCGGCCGCCCGCGACCAGGCTTCGGTCACGGTCAGGTCGGCAGCCTGGGCAGCGGCGGGGGCAAACCCGAGCAGGGCGGCGCCGAGCAGCACCCGGCGGGAGGCGGTGACAATCTTGAAAGAGCGCATGGGTTTGAATTCTCCAGAAAACGTCGAAGTAGGGCGCAGCCGCGACCGGCCGCGTGGGACGTCAGGAGAGGACTGGCGGGGCGCGCGGTCCGCTGGGCGGGCCACGGATGCCATGCGGTGGGGCGGCGGATTCGGCCGCGGCAGCGGTGACGGCAACGCCGGTCCAGGCGGGGCCGGGCAGCGCCGGTTCGGCCAGTGCGGCGCCCTGTGGCAGGGCGTGGCAGACCAGGCAGGCACCACCATGCCCGGCCTCCTCATGCCCGGCGGCATCATCGGCCGCCTGCCTGACGGTCAGCAACCCCTCGGCGGTGCAGATCTCGATCGCCAGGCCACCAGCGCCGCCCGCCGCCGCGAGGCACAGCGCGGGTGCCAGCAGGGTCTGCAACAGCAGCACCGCGGAGAGCACGGGGAGCAGGGGGAAGGAAAGCCGGCGTTTCACCCGCGGAACCTACCCACCGTGCCGCAGCGGCGCAAATTCACCCAGGCCGTACTCGACCTCCGGCACATAGACCGGGCTTTCCTTGCCGAGCAGAGAGGAGAACAGGGTGAAGGCGTCCACCGGCACCGGCGGCGCGCGGAACAGGTTGTGCTGCTGGACGAAGGCCATCAGCTTGTCCGGGGGCGACCGGTCGGTGCGGGCGAGGGTGACATGCGGGGCGAATCGCTTGCGCTCCGGCTCCAGCCCGGCGCGTTGTAGCGCGCTCTCGATCTTGGCCTGCAGGAAGACCAGCGGCTCGGACTTCTCCGCGCCGACCCAGAGCGCGCTGATCCGCCCGGCCTTCTCGAAGGTGCCGAGGCCTCGCAACGAAAGCTCGAACGGCTTGGCGCGGATGGTGGCCAGCGCGTCGTCCACCTCCTGCGCCTGCCAGGATGCCACCTCGCCGATGAAGCGCAGGGTCAGGTGGTAGTTCTCCGGCGGCACCCAGCGGGCGCCGGGGATGCCGCCCGCCAACAGGCCCAACTCGGTCCTCACGGCGGCCGGCAGGGCAAGGCCGACGAATAGGCGATGCATGGCAGGCTTCCTCAGCCGGACCGGACCCGGTCCAGCAATTGCTCGACGGCGGGCAGGATGCCACGGACCACCTTGGCCACGCCCTGCTCGTTGGGGTGGATGCCGTCCGGCTGGTTCAGTGCCCGCTCGCCCGCCACGCCTTCCAGGAAGAAGGGGTAGAAGATGAGGTCCGGCCGTTCCCGCGCCAGGTCCTGGTACACCGCGATAAATTCCCGGCCATAGGCCGCGCCGAAGTTCGGCGGCGCCAGCATCCCGGCGAGCAGCACCGGAAGGTTGCGGGCGGCCAGCCGGTCCAGGATGGCGTTCAGGTTGGCACGCATCTCCTGCGGCGGCAGGCCGCGCAGCCCGTCATTGGCGCCGAGTTCCAGCAGCACGGCATCCGGGTTCTCGGCCAATGCCCAGTCCAGCCGGGCCAGCCCGCCGGCGGTGGTATCCCCGGATACCCCGGCATCGATCACCCGGACCGACCGGCCGCGCGCATCAAGCGCCGCCTGCAGGCGCGGGACAAAGCCCTCGCCGGGCGGCAGGCCGTAGCCGGCGGTCAGGCTGTCGCCGATGGCCAGCAGGCGGATCGGCTGCTCCGCCGCCGCGGCACGCAACACTCCGATACCCGATAGAGCTATTCCAATGGCGGCTCGGCGCCCATATGCCCTGCTACCCCGGAAACCGCATGGCACCATGGACAGCATAGCAACCCACCCCCGATCCCTGCCTGACAACCATTTGGCAACCAACCAGATTGATGAACCACTCATCATTGCAAGGGACCTGACCTTCAAGGTGGCGGGGGCAGCGGGGGAGGTCAACATCCTCCGCGGCGTCGATCTGTCCATCCGCAGGGGCGAGGCGGTAGGGCTGGTCGGCCCCTCCGGTTCCGGCAAGACCTCGCTGCTGATGCTGCTGGCCGGCCTCGAAAAGGCGACCGGCGGCAGCCTCAGCGTGGCGGGCCGCGACCTTGGCCGGATGGATGAGGATGCGCTGGCGCGCTTCCGCCGGGAGCACGTGGGCATCGTTTTCCAGGCATTCCACCTGATCCCGACCATGACCGCGCTGGAGAACGTCGCGGTCCCGCTGGAGTTCGCCGGCCGGCGGGACGCATTCGAGCGGGCGGCCGAGGCGCTGGCCGCGGTCGGCCTCGGCCACCGGCTGGAGCACTACCCCGGGCAGTTGTCCGGCGGCGAGCAGCAGCGGGTGGCGCTGGCCCGGGCGACAGTCGCGGAACCGCCGCTGCTGCTGGCCGATGAGCCGACCGGCAACCTCGACCGCGCCACCGGCGTGCAGGTGATGGACCTGCTGTTCGGCCTGCGTGAGCGGCTGGGCACCACCCTGCTGCTGATCACCCATGACCCGCTGCTGGCCGAGCGCTGCGGCCGGGTGGTGCGGATGGAGGATGGGCTGATCGCCGCCGGGTGAACGGCCCGGGGGCTAAGGCGTTGCCCGCCGGAGCCCCTGCAAAGGATATCCCATGCGCCCAGTGCTGTTGCTTCTCGGCTGCCTTTCGCTTGCCGGCTGCGGCCTTGTCGCCTTGCCCTTCCGGGTCACCGGCGACGTGGTCCAGGTGGTGCCGGTGGTGGGCAAGCCGATCGGTGCGCCGATCCATGCGGTGGGCGACGCGATCGACTGAGCCGGGTCAGCGATCAGGCTGACTGCCCGCCCGCTCCCGCTCGATCGCCCGCCAGCGCGCGACGTTGCGGTTGTGCTCCTGCAGCGTCCGGCCGAAGGCATGGCCACCGCTGCCGTCGGCGACGAAATACAGGTCATCCGTCTCCGCCGGCCGGGTGACCGCCTGCAGGGACGCCAGCCCTGGCGCGGCGATGGGCGCCGGCGGCAGGCCGCGGATGCGGTAGGTGTTGAACGGGTGGTCACGGTCGAGGTCGGCGCGGCTGATCGGCCGGTCGAGCGCCCCGCCATCGGTCGCGGCATAGGCCACCGTGGGGTCGGATTGCAGCGGCATGCCGCGCCGCAGCCGGTTGATGAACACCGCCGCGACCCGCGGCCGTTCCGCCGCCACCGCCGTCTCCCGCTCGACGATGCTGGCCAGCACCAGCGCTTCCCGCGCACTGTCCAGCGGCAGGTCCTCGGCCCGGGCGGCCCAGCTTTCGGCCAGGGCCCGGTCCATGGCGGCCTGTCGCCCGGCGGATCAGGGCGGCGCGGCCGTCGCCCCACTGATAGGCGTAGGTTTCCGGCAGCACGGTGCCTTCGGCCAGGGCCGGCACCTCGCCCACCATGCCATCGGCGCCCGCCACCAGGGCGGTGATCTGCTGGGCGGTGAGGCCCTCGGGGATGGTCAGCCGGCGCTGCACCGGCCGCGCCTCGCCGCAGCACCTCAAGCACCCCGGCGACCGAAGCCCCGGCGGGAATGGCGAATTCACCGGCCCGCAGCGGGCCTTCCGCCGCGGGTCAGCCCAGGTGGCGAGGGTGAAGACCAGCGGGTCCGCGATGACGCCGGCGCCTTGCAGCCTGGCCGCGATGGCCTCGGTCCCACTGCCACGCGGCATGACGACCCGGGCCGGTTCAGCCAGCGGCCCCGGCGCCTGGTACAGCCGCATTCCCTGCCAGGCAACGACACCGGCAAGCAGCGCCACCACCAGGAGCAGCCCGAAGAACCAACGGAGAACCCGGCCCATGACGCCGGGCGATCAAGCGCAGCCGCGCGGAAGACGATGCTGGCGTTGGTGCCGCCGAAGCCGAAGCTGTTCGACAGCGCCACCTCGATCGGCCGTTCCTGCGCCACCTTGGCAACCCGGTCGATTGCGCTTTCGCGGGACGGCCTTTCCAGGTTGAGGGTCGGCGGCGCGACGCCGTCGCGGATGGCCAGGATCGAGAAGATGCCCTCGACCGCGCCGGCCGCGCCGAGCAGATGGCCGATGGCCGATTTGGTGGAGGACATCGCCAGCTTGCCGGCCGCATCGCCCCACAGCCGCTCGACCGCGCCGCAATTCCAGGTCATCGCCGAGCGGCGTCGAGGTGCCGTGGGCGTTGACGTACTGGATCTGGTCCGGGGTCACCCCGGCGCTGCGCAACGCGGCGCGCATGGAGCGGAAGGCGCCGTCGCCGTCTCCGAGGGGGCGGTGATGTGGTGGGCGTCGCCCGACATGCCGTAGCCGATGACCTCGGCGTAGATCTTCGCGCCGCGTGCCTTGGCGTGCTCCAGCTCCTCCAGCACGCAGACGCCGGCGCCCTCGCCCATCACGAAGCCGTCGCGGTCCTCGTCCCAGGGGCGGGAGCCCTCCTGCGGCTGGTCGTTGAAGGCGGTGGACAGCGCGCGGGAGGCGCAGAAGCCGGCCATGCCGATCTCGCTCACCGCGGCCTCGGCGCCGCCGGCGACCATCACGTCCGCATCGCCGAAGCGCGATCAGCCGCGCCGCATCGCCGAGCGCATGCACGCCGGTGGCGCAGGCGGTAACCACGGCGTGGTTGGGGCCCTTGAAGCCGTAGCGGATGGAGACATGGCCCGAGGCCAGGTTGATCAGCGCGCACGGGATGAAGAAGGGCGAGACCCGCGCGTGCTTCCCCGCCGCGATGAGCTGGGAGGCTTCATAGATGGTCGGTCAGGCCGCCGATGCCGGAGCCGATCATGACGCCGGTGCGCGCAGCGGTCCTCCTCGGATCCTCGGGCAGCCAGCCGCTATCCTCGACCGCCTCCGCCGCCGCCACTAGCGCGAGCTGGATGAAGCGGTCCATCTTCTTCTGGTCCTTGGCCGGGATCCAGTCGTTGAGGTCGAGCTCCCCTCGGCCTTGGTGCCGACCGGCACCTGGCCGGCGATCTTGGCCGTCAGGTCGCTCGGCGTCGAAGGTCTGGATGCGGTGATGCCGCTCTCGCCCGCTCGATCAGGCGTTTCCAGACCCGTTCGACGCCCAACCCGAGCGGGCTCGCAATGCCCATGCCGGTGACGACGACCCGCCGCGGCGCTGCACCGATGTGCAAACACGCTCAGCCTCTCCCTGCGTCCGAGCCGAATCCGTCAGGGCTTCTGCTCCTCGATATAGTCGATCGCGTCCTTCACGGTGGTGATCTTCTCGGCGGCGTCGTCCGGAATCTCGACCCCGAATGCCTCCTCGAAGGCCATCACCAGCTCGACGGTGTCGAGGCTGTCGGCGCCCAGGTCGTCGATGAAGGAGGCATCTCGGTCACCTTCGCCTCGTCGACGCCGAGGTGATCGACGACGATCTTCTTCACCTTGCTCGGCGGTGTCGCTCATCCGCGATAGTCTCCTCCGGATCGTCCAATGATTTCAATTACTGAGCCGTCACCGGGTTCCGAGGCTCCCGCCATTTACGGCTCGGTCGACCGGGCGGGCGGGGTCCATGTAACACACTTTGCCGGGGCTGGCGATAGCACCAAAACCGGCGTTATCCACGGCTTGCGGCGCAGTGTGGCATGCGACCGCCTGCGCGGCTCGCACCCCCTCCCGGCCGCCCCGATCGTACCGCTGCCGGAGCCCACTACGGAACTAAGCGGCGGAGGTCGGGGTTGGTTGCCGCGGATCAGGCGCCGCGGGCACATTCCGGCTCAGATCATCGCCATCCCGCCATTCACATGGAGCGTCTGGCCGGTCACCCAGGCAGCCTCGGCGCTTGCCAGATAGGCGACGGCGGCGGCGACATCCTCCGGCGCGCCCATCCGTCCGGTCGGGATGCGCGTCCAGCAGCTTCGCCTTCTGGGCGTCCTCGCGCAGCGCGTCGGTCATGGCGGTCTTGACGAAGCCGGGGGCGACCACGTTCACCGTGACGCCGCGGGTCGCCACTTCCTGGGCCAGGGACTTGCTCATGCCGATCAGCCCGGCCTTGGCGGCGGCGTAGTTCGCCTGGCCGGCGTTGCCGGTGACGCCGACGATGGAGGCGATCGAGACGATCCGCCCGGAGCGCCGCTTCATCATGCCGCGCAGCGGCGGCGCGGGCCAGGCGGAAGGGCGCGGTCAGGTCGACCTCCAGCACCGCGCTCCAGTCGGCATCGCCCATCCGCAGTGCCAGCATGTCGCGGGTGAAGCCGGCGTTGTTCACCAGGATATCGAGCGGGCCGCAGGCGGCTTCCACCTGCTCCACCAGCGCCGCCGGCGCGGCCGGGTCGGCGAGGTCGGCGGGCGACTACCAGCGCCCCGCCGTTGCGCCGGGGCCGAGCTCCGCGGCCAGCGCCTCAAGCTCGGCGGCGCGGCGGCCGGTGATGGCAGCCTCGGCGCCCTGGCCGTGCAGCGCGCTCGCGATGGCGGCGCCGATGCCGCCCGTGGCGCCGGTACCAGCGCGACCTTGCCGGTGAGATCGAACATGCGGCCGGGTCCCTCTTCGCACAGGTCGTCAGGCTCAGAGCGTCTTCAGGAAGGCTTCGATATCGGCCGGGGTGCCGATGGCGCTGGCCTTGGCCTCCGGCGCATGCGCTTCATCAGCCCGGTGAGCACGCGGCCGGCGCCGATCTCGACGAAGCGGTCGCAGCCCATCGCCGCCATCGCGGGGATGCATTCGCGCCAGCGCACCGTCGCGGTGACCTGCGCACCAGCAGCGTCGCGGATCTCGGCCGGATCGGTCGCCTTGGCGGCGGAGACATTGGCGACCACCGGCACCAGCGGCGCCCGCATCGTCGCCTCGGCCAGGGCCTCGGCCATGGCATCGGCGGCCGGCGCCATCAGCGCGCAGTGGAAGGGCGCGGAGACCGGCAGCTGCATGGCGCGCTTCACGCCGGCGGCCTTCGACGCCTCCATGGCGCGATCCACCGCCGCCTGGCGCCGGAGATGACGATCTGGCCGCCGCCATTGTCGTTGGCGATCTGCGACCACCTCGCGCTCGCCGGTCCGGGTCCTCGGCCGCGGCGTCGCAGATCGCCTGGGCCTGGTCGAGTCGGCGCCGAGCAGCGCGGCCATGGCGCCGACGCCGGCCGGGACCGCCTGCTGCATCGAATCGCCGCGCAGCCGCAGCAGGCGGGCGGCGGTGGGCAGGCCGAAGGCGTCGGCGGCGGCGAGCGCGGAATATTCGCCGAGCGAATGGCCGGCGACCAGCGCGACGCGGCCGATTTCAGCTCGAAGCCGCCCTCGCGCCTCCAGCACCCGCAGCACGGCGAGGGAGACGGCCATCAGCGCCGGCTGGGCATTGGCGGTCAGCGTCAATTCCTCGGCCGGGCCCTCGAACATCAGCTTCGACAGCTTCTGCTTCAGGGTCTCGTCGACCTCCTGGAACACCTCCCGCGCGGCGGGGAAGGCGGCGGCCAGGTCGCGGCCCATGCCGGGGGCCTGGCTGCCCTGGCCAGGGAAGGTGAAGGCGAGCGCCATCTTTTGAGGTCCGTGCGAGATGTCTGCGGCGGTCGCGTCGCCTACGGCGGTCTCGGGCGCGGCGTCAAGTGGGCCCGGCCGGCTGGCGATCGCCCTTCAGGCCGCCGCGGACCGGGGGGCGGGCGGCTGCGGTGCGCGCACCAGCAGGATGATGACCAGCACCGCCGCGAGGCAGAGCATGCCCGCTGCGGTGAAGGCCAGCTGGTCGCTGGCGAATGTACTGCGGCTGACGCCGCCGCATTGGACCGGGTGCCGTCAGGGCCGGCGGCGCAGGCAGTCGCCGCCAGGATCCCTCGGCGCTTCGGGCGCCGCGCCGCCCCGGCGCCCTCGGCGTCCGGCCGGCGCCGTTGAATTTCCGCTTGCTCCGCCGGGCCGGCCGTGCTTTACGCCGCGCTCCCCTGCCGGGCCCCGAGGCATCGGCCCGGCTATGCCCATTTGTGCGCGTCCCGGCATGGTGCCCGGGGCCCAGGGCTGAGACAGCCGGAGGGAATCTGATGCCCTTGTATGAATGCGTGCTGATCGCACGCAACGACGTCACCCAGCAGCAGGTCGAGGCGATCGCCGACCAGGTCGCGGCCACCCTCGACCGAACGCACGGCGGCGAGATCAAGAAGCGGGAATATTGGGGCCTGCGCGGCCTCGCCTACCGCATCAAGAAGAACCGCAAGGCGCACTACATGCTCCTCGGCCTGGACTGCCACGCCGTCCGCGCTGCACGAAGTCGAGCGCCAGCTCGGCCTGAACGAGGACGTGCTGCGCGCCTGACGCTGCGGATCGAGGAGATCGACGAGGCGCCGTCCGCCATCCTGGCCCGCCGTGGCGACGACCGCGAGCGTGACCGCGGCTTCCGCGGCCCGCGCCCGGCCGGCCGCTTCGGCTCCGGCCGCACCGGTCCGGCGCGCGGCGACGACCGCGAGGAATTCCGCGCCCGGCCGCGTGACGAGCTGGATCGCGCCACTGGCGGGGAGGAGTAAGCCAGCATGTCCGACTATCACGAAGACATCGACCTGAACCCCGGCCGCAGCGCCGCCCCGCCGTGGGCGCCCGCCGGCCGTTCTACCGCCGCCGCAAGTCCTGCCCCTTCTCCGGCCCGAACGCGCCGAAGATCGACTACAAGGATGTGCGCCTGCTGTCCCGCTTCCTGAGCGAGCGCGGCAAGATCGTGCCGAGCCGCATCACGGCGGTCAGTCCGCCAAGAAGCAGCGCGAGCTGGCGAACGCCATCAAGCGCGCCCGCTTCCTGGCGCTGCTGCCCTACGTCATCAACGACTAGGGACGCCTGGCGACAGGGTATGGGGCCGTGCAGCGGTGACGGCGAAAGGTCCAGGGCAGGGCTTGCCTCGGTCGACCCGCGCCTGCTGGCGGCGGGTGCCGCAGGGCTGGCGGCTTCGGTCCTGGCCTGTGGGCCTTCCGTGGGCTGCCGATGGGGGCGCGCTTTGCTTCTGGCTGGCGTCCTTGCCGCTGTTCGCCGCGGGGCTGGGCTTCGGACCGGCCAGTCGCGGTACTGGCGGCTGCTGCTGGCGGTGCCACTGGTCGCGCTGGTCGGCGGCGCGTTGCCGGTGCTGGTGTTCCTCGCGCTGTTCGGCGTGCCGGTGGTGCTGCTGCTGCTGACCGCGCTGCGCGGCGGGCGGGCGGAGCTTTCGGCTGCCGCTGGCGTTGCTCGGGCTGTGGCCGCTGGCGGTCCTGATGCTGGCGGCGATGCTTCTGGCGGATGACGGCGGGCTGGAAGTCGACGCTGCGCCGCGGCGGTGGAGCTGGCCCTGGACCGCCTCGACCTGCCGGCGCCGGAGGTGCTGGTCGAGGAACTGGTGCGGGTGAAGGCGGCGGCGATCGGTTTCTGGGTGGCCTTGCGCTGCTCGGCAATGCCGCGGCGGCGCAGCGCTTTGCTCGCGAAGCGCGGCATCGCTGGCGGTGCCGCCACCCGCTGGGCCGCGGCCCGCCTGCCCCGCTGGTACCCGGTGCTGCCGGCGCTCGCGCTGCTGCTGTTCGTGGCGGCGCCCGAAGGCGATGACGCGTGCAGCCTGTCGCCCTGCTGATGCTGCTGGTGCCGGTGTTCCTGCAGGGCTGCGGCGGCGTGCATCGCCCGCGGTGAGGGTCGCCGCGCGCGGCCTGCCGATCCTGGTGCTGTTCTACATGCTGCTGCTGCTGTTCCTGCAGGTAATGGGCCTCGGCCTCGTCGGCTCGGGCTTTACGATAATCTCATGGACGGGCGCGGCGCGCCGCGCCAACAGCTGACGAAAGACTACATGCCATGATCGAAATCATCCTGATGCAGCGCGTCGAGAAGCTCGGCCAGATGGGCGAAGTGGTGAAGGTGAAGCCGGGCTATGCGCGCAACTTCCTGCTGCCGCTGGGCAAGGCCATCCGCGCCAACAAGGCCAACCTGTCGAAGTTCGAGTCGCGAGCGGGCCCAGCTTGAGGCGCAGAACCTGAAGCGCCGCGAGGAAGCCGAGCGCGTCGCCGAGCGCATCGACGGCCTGACCGTCGTGATCATCCGCCAGGCGGGCGAGAGCGGCGGCCTGTACGGCTCCGTCTCGGCGCGCGACATCGCCGATGCCTGCAAGGAAGGCGGCCTGACCCTGGCGCGCAACCAGATCCTGCTGGAGCAGCCGATCAAGACCGCTCGGCCTGACCCCGGTGCGGGTCGAGCTGCACCCGGAGGTCGCAGATCACGGTCGCCGTGAACGTCGCCCGCAGCAACGAGGAAGCCGAGCGGCAGGCCCGCGGCGAAGCCATCGAGCGCGAGGAGGAGCCGAGCCTCGAGGACGAGCTGCGGGCCGAGATCGGCGCCGCGATGGACGACCGCTAGAGCAAACCCCGAACGGGTGGAATCACCCGGCAGGGGTAATTTGCTCGCCTAAACAACAGGCTAGAGCGCATTCCGTGAGCCATGTCGAACGGAATGCGCTCTAGGACCCGAAGGCCGGGGCGGCCCCACCGGGTGCCGCCCCACTCCACGGCTCAGGCCGCGTGGCGCTGGGTCAGCGCGATGCAGCGGCGCGACCAGCCGAGGTTGGTCGGGCTGTCCGGCTTTGCCGCGAGCCGTTCCGCCAGCAATCCCATCGCCAGCGGCCGGTCGCCGAGCCGGATGGCCGCCTCCACCAGGGTCCAGGACAGCACGTCCCGCTGGGCATGGCTGCCGCCGAAGCGGTTGGACTTGCCCCGCAATGGCAGCAACTGGGCAACCGCCTCGGCATAGTCGCCCTCGCCGAAGGCGGCGAAGCCACGGCACGCCGGCATGCCGACCTCCCGCGCCATCATCGCGTTGGTCCCGCCCGCTTCGGTGGAGCGGGCGATGCTGGCCAGCAGGGCCCGCTGCGCCGCAGTGTCGCCGGTGGCGATGAAGGTCATCATGGCGTGCAGGTCGTTGAAGGCGAAGGAGCCGTCCTCGACCCGTGCCTGCCAGCCCGGCGCCACCCGTGCCCAGCGGTCGCCCACGTCATGCCCCAGCGCATGCAGCCGCCACAGCAGCGCCGCGCCATCGACCAGCTCCATCGCTTGGCCGAAGCCGCCGCCTGCCACCCCCTCGTCGAACAGCCGCAGCACCTCGGCGATCTCGCCCCGGTCCAGGTGGAACAGCGCCAGGTGCCACCAGTTGTGGTAGGCGAGCATGTTGTCCGGCGCCCAGCCCGGCGCGGTGCCGCGCAGCCAGGCGACGCCCTGCTCCGCGCGGCCGTTCATCTCCATGACATGCGCGACGGCGTGCACCGCCCAGCCATCCTGCGGGTTGATGGCCACGGCTTCGCGGCCCACCGCCTCGGCCCTGGCGTATTCGCCGGATTCCTCCAGGCCGAAGGCCTGCATGCCCAGGATGAAGCCATAGCCCGGCATCCCGCGGTGCCATTTCGGCAGCACCCGCGCCACCCGGTCCCGCAGCATGGTGGAGTAGCCCAGGATGAAGTCGCCGATATGGGCGAACTGCACCGCCAGCAGGTCGCGCGGATGGTCCATGGCGGTGCGGCCCCAGAGTTCGGTCGCCCCGGCGATGTCGCCCCGCGCCCAGGCCCGGACGGCGGCGATATGGCCGCGCTCCCGGTCGTTGGCCGAGCCGGCGAGGGCTTCCGCCGCCGCCAGTGACCGCAGCAGTTCCGGCTCGAAGACCCGGTCGGCGGCGGTCGCCAGGATGCCGGCGCGGAAGGCATGTGCCATGGCGAAGTCCGGATGCTCCGCAAGCACGGCGTCGATATCGGCGATGGGGTCGGCCTGGTAGGCGTGCAGCTTCATCGTCGCGGCTTCCAGGCCGCGCAGCGCGGACTGGTCACCATGGCTGACCGGGTTGCCCCAACTATCGGTATTCATGGCTGGTATCTCCTTACCTTGTTTCCCGGCCCGAATGCGGCGGCCGGCGCGGCGGCATTCATCGCGCGACGGCATGCCCGCAGATAGCCGACGCATGGTGCAGCGATGCGGCTCGGACATTGCCAATGATGTCAGGGGTTTGCGGCCGATGCGGCGGGGCCGTGGAATCCGCTGCACCACCTGCCTGTACCTGAGGTACAGTATCGCCATGCTTGAACGGACGTCCCAGCGAAAGGCGTCGGCCCGCGAGCGGCTGCTGGATGAGGCGGAAGGCGCCGTGCTCCGCAAGGGCTTCGCCGCGACCTCCATCGATGAGCTGATCGCCGCGACCGGGCTTTCCAAAAGCGGCTTCTTCTACCACTTCAAGGACAAGAACAACCTCGCGAAGGCCCTGCTGGTCCGCTACATCGAGAACGACCGGCGCATCCTGGACGGGCTGCTGGAGCGGGCGGACGCGCTGAACGACGACCCGCTGCACGGCTTCCTGGTGTTCCTGAAGTTCATGGCCGAGATGCTGGAGGACATGCCGGGCGCCCATCCCGGCTGCCTCGCAGCCTCCTACACCTACCAGGAACAACTGTTCAGCCGCGACATCCAGGAGATGAACCGGGCGGCGCTGCTGGCCTGGAGGGTCCGCTTCCTGGCGCGCTTCGAGGCCATCGCCACCCGCTACCCGCCGCGGATCGAGGTGGACCTGCAGGACCTGGCCGACATGGCGACCGCGCTGGTGGATGGCAGCATCACCCTGTCTAAGGCGTTGCAGGATGCCTCGCTGCTGCCGAAGCAGGTGATGCTGTACCGCACCTTCGTACGCACGATCTTTGCGCCGGCCTGAACGCGAAAGGGGCGCGGCCCCCGCGGACCGCGCCCCCTTCCCGTCGCCAAATGCCGGCTGGTTACGCCGCCTTGGCCATCCCGCGCAGCACGTAGTGCAGGATGCCGCCGTTCTTGTAGTACTCGACCTCATCGGCCGTATCGATGCGGCACAGCACCTTGGTCCGGCGCCTGGTGCCGTCGGCGCGGTGGATCACCAGTCTCCAGCATCTGCCGCGGCTTGATGTCCTCGAGCCCGAGGATGTCGATGATCTCGTCGCCGGTGATGCCCAGCGACTTGCGGTCCTCGCCGTTCTTGAACACCAGCGGCAGCACGCCCATGCCGACCAGGTTCGAGCGGTGGATGCGCTCGAAGCTCTCGGCGATCACCGCCTTCACGCCGAGCAGGAAGGTGCCCTTGGCCGCCCAGTCGCGCGAGGAGCCGGTGCCGTATTCCTTGCCGCCGAAGATCACCAGCGGCACGCCCTCGGCCTTGTACTTCATCGCCGCGTCGTAGATCGGCAGCGACCTCGCCGGAGGGCTGGTGCTTGGTCACGCCGCCCTCGGTGCCGGGCGCCATCTCGTTGCGGATGCGGATATTGGCGAAGGTGCCGCGCATCATGACCTGGTGGTTGCCGCGGCGGGCGCCGTAGCTGTTGAAGTCGTCCTGGCGGACCTGGTGCTCCAGCAGGTAGTCGCCGGCCGGGCGAGGCCTTCTTGATGGCGCCGGCCGGGGAGATGTGGTCGGTGGTGATGCTGTCGCCGAGATCGGCCAGGCATGCGGGCGCCCTGGATCGGCGGCGATCGGCGGCGATCTCCGTCGTCATGCCCGTCGAAAAAGGGCGGGTTCTGGACATAGGTGGAGCCGCCGTTCCAGCGATAGGTGTCGCTGTCGGCATCGACCTGGATCGCCTGCCACTGCGCCGGGCCCTTGAACACGTCGCCGTAGCGATCGCGGAACATCTCGCGCGTCACGGCCGGCGTGCGACGGTGTCGTTGCACCTCCTTCTGCGTCGGCCAGATGTCCTTCAGGTACACCGGCTGGCCGTCGCTGCCGGTGCCGAGCGGGTCGTTGGTCAGGTTCGAGCTTCACCGTGCCGGCCAGCGCATAGGCCACCACCAGCGGCGGGCGACGCCAGGTAGTTGGCGCGCACATTGGCGTGGACGCGGCCCTCGAAGTTGCGGTTGCCCGACAGCACCGACGGCGACGACCAGCTTGTTGTCCTCGATCGCCTCCAGCGATCGGGTCCGGCAGCGGGCCGGAGTTGCCGATGCAGGTGGTGCAGCCATAGCCGACGGTCTGGAAGCCGAGCGCGTCCAGGTCCGTCGTCAGGCCGGCCTTGTCGAGGTATTCGGTGACCACCTGCGAGCCCGGCGCCAGCGAGGTCTTCACCCAGGGCTTCGGCCTTCAGGCCCCTGCGCCCGCGCCTTCTGCGCCACCAGGCCGGCGGCGACCATCACGTAGGGGTTGGAGGTGTTGGTGCAGGACGTGATCGCCGCGATCACCACGTCGCCATGGCCGAGGTCGTAGTTGGCGCCCTCCACCGGCACGCGCAGGTCGGCCTCGTCGCCCGGCACGCCCATGGTGCCGGCGGCGAGGTCGCGGCCGAAGGACGGTCGCGACCTCGGTCAGCGGCACGCGGTCCTGCGGCCGCTTCGGCCCGGCCAGCGAGGGCTCGACCGTCGACAGGTCGAGCTCCAGCGTGTCGGTGAACACCGGGTCGGGCGTGCCGGCATCGCGCCACAGGCCCTGCGCCTTGGCATAGGCCTCGATCAGCGCGATGCGCTGCTCGTCGCGGCCGGTCAGGCGCAGGTAGTCGATGGTCGTCTGCGTCGACCGGGAAGAAGCCGCAGGTCGCGCCGTATTCGGGCGCCATGTTGGCGATGGTGGCGCGGTCGGCCAGCGCCAGGTCCTCCAGGCCCGGGCCGTAGAACTCGACGAACTTGCCGACCACGCCCTTCTTGCGCAGCATCTGCGTCACGGTCAGCACCAGGTCGGTGGCGGTCACGCCCTCGCGCAGCTTGCCGATCAGCTTGAAGCCGATGACATCGGGGATCAGCATGGAGATCGGCTGGCCGAGCATCGCCGCCTCGGCCTCGATCCCGCCGACGCCCCAGCCGAGCACGCCCAGGCCGTTGACCATGGTGGTGTGGCTGTCGGTGCCGTACCAGCTATCGGGGAAGACGAAGGTCTCGCCGGCCGTCCTGCGCGGTCCAGACCACCTGCGCCAGGTATTCCAGGTTCACCTGGTGGCAGATGCCGGTGCCCGGCGGCACGACGCGGAAATTGTCGAAGGCCGACTGGCCCCAGCGCAGGAACTCGTAGCGCTCGCCGTTGCGCTCGAACTCGACCTCGACGTTCTTCTGCAGCGCGCTGGCGGTGCCGGAGAAATCCACCTTCACCGAGTGGTCGATCACCAGATCGACCGGCACCAGCGGGTTGACCTTCTTCGGGTCGCCGCCGAGCGCTGATCAGCGCGTCGCGCATCGCGGCCAGGTCGACCACCGCGGGCACGCCGGTGAAGTCCTGCAGCAGGATGCGGGCGGGGCGGAACGGCACTTCCTGGTCGGAATGGCCCTTATCCAGCCAGGCGGCGATCGGCCTTGGCGTCGTCCACGGTGTAGCTGCGGCCATCCTCGAAGCGCAGCACGTTCTCCAGCAGCACCTTCAGGCTGTACGGGCAGCCGGGCGATGTCGCCAATGCGCGTCGGCCGCCTCGGGCAGGCTGAAGTAGTGGTAGGTCCTTGCCGTCCACCTAGAGGGTGCGGCGGGTCTTCAGGCTGTCCTGCCCGATCATCCGCATGGTCCGGGGTGCCCGTTCTCCGGCGCCGGGATCGGCTGCTGCCGCGATGCGGAGGGCCGGTTGCCAAGCCTGGCGCGGTGCCGCCGGGCCGCTTCACGCGCCCGCAGCATGCGGCTTAAACCACAGGCTCGGGCGGCATGCGAGGGATGCGCAACTGGCCACTGGGGAGGGGCGTCACGAGTGCTGGAAGCGCAGGATCTGGCCTGCTGGCGGGGCGAACGCGCGGTATTCGCCGGCCTGTCCTTCACCCTGGACGCCGGGCGGGGCGATGCTGCTGGTCGGGCCGAACGGCGCTGGCAAATCCAGCGCTGCTGCGGCTGCTGGCCGGGCTGATGCACCGGCGCGGAGGGCGCGCTGCTGTGGGACGGCCGGATGCGCTGGCCGACCGCGTCGCCCATGCCGCGCCGGCTGCGCTACCTCAGCCACCAGGATGCGCTGAAGCCGGCGCTGACCGCGCGCGGAGAATCTGCGCCTTCTTCGCCCGGCTGTGGGGCGGCGAGGCGGACTGCGGCACTGGCCGCGGTGGGGCTGGCGCGAGCTGGCCGAGCTGCCGGCGCGGGTGCTGTCCTCCGGCCAGAAGCGGCGGCTGGCGCTGGCCCGGCTGGCGCTGGCGCCGGCGCGCGCTGTGGCTGCTGGATGAGCCGACGGTGGGGCTGGATGCGGCCTCCGTCGAGCGGCTCGGCGGTTGCTGCTGGCCGCCACCGGGCGGCGCGGCGGCATGGTGCTGGCCGCGACCCACCTGCCGCTGCCCCTGCCCGGCGCGCGGGAGCTGCGGCTGTGACCGCTTGGCTGGCGCTGCTGGCGCGGGAGGTGCGGCTGGCGCTGCGCCACCCCGCGGATACCCTGGCGGCGGTGATGTTCTTCGTGCTGGTGGCGCGCTGTTTCCCTTCGGCATCGGGCCCGGCGCCCGAGACCCTGGCGCGCATCGCGCCCGGCGCGCTGCTGGCCGCGGCGCTGCTGGCGGCGCTGCTGCCGCTGGACCGGCATGTTCGGAGCGGATGCGGAGGACGGCTCGCTGGACCAGCTGCTGCTGTCGGGCATGGCGCCGCCGCGGTGGCCGCTGGCCAAGGCGGTGGCGCATTGGCTGACCACCGGGCTGCCGCTGCTGGTCGCGGCGCCGGTCGCCGCCGCCATGCTGAACCTGCCGCCGGAGGCATGGCCGGCGGCGATGCGGCGCTCGGGCTGGCGACGGCCTTGCTGTCGCTGTTCGGCACCGCCGGGGCGGCGCTGACGCTCGGCGCCCGGCGCGGTGGGGTGCTGCTGCCGCTGCTGGTGCTGCCACTGGCGATTCCCGGCGGTGATTTTCGGTGCCGCGGCGCATCGAGGCGGCGGCGGCCGGGCTATCGCCGCGGCCCTATCTGCTGCTGCTCGGCGCCCTGCTGGCGCCGCCCTGCCGCTGGCGCCGCTGGCGGCGGGCGCGGCGCTGCGGGTGGAATAGCGGCGCCATGGACCTTCCCGGCGACCGGCCCATCTGTAGGACGGAACCAAGGAATCCCGCGCCATGCTCGGTCGTCTTCTCGCCGCTGCCTCCGCCCTGGCGCTCGGCGCCTGCTCGGTCATCGGCGTGAGGTCCGGCACCGAGGAGCCCCGGTTCGAGGTGGTGGAGCGCCTCGGCGAGGTGGAAATCCGCCGCTACGCCCCGCGCCTCGCGGCCGAGACTGTGGTGGTCGCGGAAAGCGCCGAGGCCGCCCGGCAGGAAGGCTTCCGGCGCCTGGCCGGCTACATCTTCGGCGGCAACCAGGGGCAGTCGCGCATCGCCATGACGGCGCCGGTCGCCCAGGGGCCCCAGCGGATCGCCATGACAGCCCCGGTCGGCCAGGCCGCCACGGAAGGAGGCTGGGCCATCCGCTTCTTCATGCCCGCCGACGCCACCCGTGACACCCTGCCGGTGCCGAACGACCCGCGCGTGGTGATCGTGGAGGTCCCGGCGGAGACGGTGGCCGTGCTGCGCTACTCCGGCCTGCCCACCGCCGCCGCCGCCGAAGCCCGTCGTGCCGAGCTGATGGCGGCACTGGACGGGGCGCCAGTGGCAGCCGGCCGGCCCGGCGCAGGACTGGTTCTACGACCCGCCCTGGACCCTGCCCCCCGCCCGCCGCAACGAAGCGGTGGTGCCCGTCACGCCGCGCTGACGCGCGGCCGCCGCAGGGTCAGCGCCGGCAGCACCGCCACCAGGCAGGCGATCGCCACCGCCAGGAAGCTGTCGCGGAAGGCCAGCATGCTGCCCTGGGCCAGCAGCGCCTGGCCGAGGTGCTGGTAGGCGCCGGCCAGCGTCTCGGTTTCCGCCATGCCGCCCTGGGCGAGCATCCCCTGCATCATCCGCAGGTATTCCCGGGTGGCGGCGCCGCTGCCGTCCTGCGTGGCGACCAGTGCCTGGGTATGCAGCTCGGTATGCTGCTCCAGCAGGATCGACATCAGGTTGACCCCGAGCGCGCCGCCGAACTGCCGGCCGAAATTGATGCTGCCCGCGCCCTGCCCGAGCAGCCGCGGCGGCAGCGCCCGCAGCGCCCCGGCATTCATGCTGGGCATGGTCAGCCCAAGCCCGATACGGCCGACCATGATCCAAAGCGCGAGGGTCCAGAACGGCGTATCCGTGCCGATGCCGCTCATCAGCCAGCAGGACAGCGCCAGCAGCAGCAGCCCGGCCGAGATCGGCTGCCAGGGTGCACCCGGTCCGCCAACCGGCCGGCGATGGGAAAGACGATCACCATCAGCAGCCCCGCCGGCATCAGCACCAGGCCGGCGCGGGTGGCGGTGTAGCCTTGGATGGTCTGCACGAACAACGGCACCAGAAAGGTGGTGCCGAAGATGCATGCGCCATAGACCAGTGCCACGGCGAAGGCCCCGGCGAAGCCGCGGTCGGCGAAGATCCGCGGGTTCATCAGCGGCGCGGGCGACCACAGCTCCCAGGCGATGAAGCTGGTGGCGGCGGCCAGGGCGAGGCCCAATTCGAACACCACCTGGTTGGAGCCCCAGCCCTCCCGCTGACCGCTCGACAGGCTGGTGAACAGCGCGACCAGCGCCATGATCAGCAGGCAGAAGCCCAGGGTGTCGAAAGGCTTGCGCGGCCCCTCCGAGGCACGGTCCGGCATGAACACCATGCCCGAGCGCGAGCCCCACCAGCGCCACCGGCACCGCCATGAAGAACACGCTGCGCCAGCCGTAGTTGTCCACCATCAGCCCACCGATGGTCGGCCCCAGCGCCGGCGCCAGCACGATGCCGATGGCCGCCAGCCCCATGGCGGAGCCGCGCTTCTCCGGCGGGAACACCTGGAAGATGATCTGCGTCCCGAGCGGCTGCAGCATCCCGGCCGAGGCACCCTGCAAGATGCGGCCGCCGATCAGCAGCCCTTCGTTCGGCGCGAAGCCCGAGACGAAGGACCCGATCGAGGAACAGCCCGACCGCCGCGGCATAGACCGCGCGGCAGCCGAAGCTGTCCACCGCCCAGGCATTCAGCAGCATGGTCCCGGTGACCGCGGCGAGGATCCGGTGGACAGCAGTTGCGCCTGGTCCTGGCCGATGCCGAAGGCGCCCATGATGTCCGGCAGCGCAACATTCACGATGGTAGAGGACAGGATGGTGGCGATGGTGCCGATCATCGCCGAGAGGGTCACCAGCCAGCGGTAGGACGGCCCGTACTGCGCCGCCAGCGTCTCCAGCGTGCGCCGCGCCGGGCGCGGGCAGCGCCGCATCACTCACCGACGGAAGTCCGGACCTCGACCATCATGCCGGGACGCAGTCCCCGGCTTGTTGGCCTATTGCGATCCGAACCGGCAGGCGCTGGGTGATCTTGGTGAAATTGCCGCTCGGGTTTGGGGTGGGCAGAAGGGCGAACTCGCTCGTTGCGGCGCCGCCGACCCGCTCCACCACGCCTTCGAATTCGCGGCCGGGATAGGCATCCACCGATACCTGCACCGGCGTGCCGGCGGAAGTGGCGCAGCTCGGTTTCCTTGACATTGGCCTCGATCCGCACGCCGGCGGGATCGTGCAGCGTCAGCAGCCGCTGCCCGGCCGCGACGTATTCCCCGGCATCGGCGAACACCCGGTCCACCGAGCCGTCGAAGGGCATGCGGATGGTGCGGTCGGCGATGTCGAGCGCCACCCGGTCCCGCTGCGCCGCCAGCTCCCTCGCCTGCGGCCCCAACCCATCGAGCTGGCGGGCCAGCACGTTCAGCTCCTCTCGCCCGGCATCGGCGGTGGCGATCTGCGCCTCAGCGTGGCGGATCTCGGCGACGGCGCCGAGCACCTTCTGCCGCGCCGCGTCCAGCAGGCTGCGGGCCTGGTCGTAGCGCTGGCGGGTGCCGCTGGCGGTGGCCATCAACTGGTTGGCGCGGTTGAACTCGGCCTCGGCATAGACCTCCTCGGCCTCGGCGGCAGGCACTCCGGCGCGGGCCACCTCCAGCTGGGCGCGGCTGGCGGCCTGCTCGCTGCCGGTGCGCAGGTCGACCATGGCGATGCGCGCTTCCAGCTCCCGCCGCCGCGCATCGAGGCCGGCGATGCGGGCTTCCAGTTCCCGCAGCAGCAGCTCCTGCTCGCGGCCATCGATGCGGACCAGCACCTCGCCGCGCCCGGCCTGGTCGCCGGCGATGACCCGCACCTCCGTGACCCAGCCCGGCACGCGGGAGGCGACGGTGACCATGTCGGCCGCGACCCGGGCGTCATCGACCACCACCTGGGTAAGGAAGCGGTGGGTGAACCAGGCCGCGCCGGCCAGCGCCGCGAGCAGCAGCCCGGCCACCGCCAGCCGGCGCAGCCCCCACAGCACGCGGCGGAACGGTGCACGCGCCGGCGGGGGCGCCACCCGGCTAGGCTGGCCGATGTCCATCGGGTGGCTCCTCGGGTGGGGGTGCGGCGCCAGGGGTGGCACCGGGGGTGGCAGCCAGCCCGGCGGCCACCCGCTCCAGCACAGCGAGGCAGCCGGCCAGCTCGGCTTCCGGGATGCCGCCGAGGATCTCGGCCCGCACCAGGGTCGCCGCCGCCTCGATCCGGTGGATCAGCGGGGTGGCCTGGGCGGTCAGGCGCAGGGTCTTGGCGCGGCGGTCGAGGGTCGATTTGCGGCGTTCGACCAGCCCTTCCCGCTCCAGCCAGTCCAGGGTGCGGACCAGCGTCGGCCCCTCGATCAGCAGCCGGTTGGCGAGGTCCTTCTGGGTCAGCCCGTCGCCGCCGCGGGACAGCGCGAGCAGCGCCAGCCAGCGCGCCTCGGTCAGCCCGAATTCCGCGATGCGCGCGTCCAGTCGCCCGCGCCATCGCCGCGCGATCTGGGCGATTGTTATACCGATTCGCCACTGGGTATGGGCGAGGGAGGACCCGTCCCGCATGAGGCCACGTTAGAACGCCTGCGAATAGCTAGGAAGCTAGATGTTTGCGTCCCGTGGTGCGATTGGGCCTTATCAGCCCGCCCCCGCCGCCGCATGCTCGGCGGGCACCCCTGTTTGCCCGGACCCGCCGTGACCCCTGCCGTCCTTGCCAGCCGCGCCGATGGCGTCGCCACCCTCAGCCTGAACCGCCCGGAGCGTGGCAATGCGCTGGGGCCGGAGCTTGTCGAGCAGCTTGCGGAAGCTTTCGAGCGGGCCGTCGCCGGCGGCGCCCGGCTGGTGGTGCTGCGGGGCGAGGGCCGGCATTTCTGCACCGGCTTCGACCTGTCCGACCTCGATTCGCTGAGCGACGGGGACCTGCTGCTGCGGGTGGTGCGGATCGAGGCGCTGCTCCAGCGCATCCATGCCGCGCCGGTCATCACCCTCGCCGTGGCGACCGGCCGCACCTTCGGCGCCGGGGCCGACCTGTTCGCCGCCTGCGACCGCCGCATCGCCCTGGCCGGGGCCAGCTTCTCCTTCCCCGGCCCGGCCTTCGGCCTGGTGCTGGGCACCGCCCGGCTCGCCGCCCAGGTCGGGCGGGACCGGGCGCGGGAGATGCTGCTGGCCGGCCAGGAGGTCGCGGCGGAGGCGGCGCTGGCGGCCGGCCTCGCCACCGCCGTGCTCGGACCCGAGGCGTTGGCCACCGAAATCGCCCGCGCCGCCGAGGCCGCCGGCCGGCTCGATGCCGCGACGGTTGCTGCGCTGCACCGCCGGACCTCGCGGGCCGATGACGACGCGGACCTCGCCGCGCTGGTGCGCTCCGCCGCGGTGCCGGGGTTGAAGCAACGCATCCAGGATTACCGCGCGGCAGTGGCCGCGCGCCGCAAAGCCTGAAGGGAGAGGACGATGCCGAAGGTCAAGGCGGACAAGCTCCGCGAAATCGGACGTGCGCTGCTGGTCGCCGCCGGGGTGCCGGAGAATGAGGCCGGGACGGTGTCGCGGCACTGCGTCGCCGCCAACCTCGCCGGGCATGACAGCCACGGCATCATCCAGATCCCGGGCTATATCGACCGCATCAAGGCCGGCCATATCGTCCCCGGCGCACCCTTCACCATTGTCCAGGAATCGCCGACCACCACGGTCGTGGATGGCAACTGGGGCTTCGGCTACGTGATCAACGAGCAGGCGATGGCGCTGACCATCGAGAAGGCCAGAACCTCCAACCTCGCCGCCGCCAGCGTGTTCCGCCAGGGCCATGTGGGGCGGCTGGCCAGCTACCCGCTGATGGCCGCCGAGGCGGGCATGATCGGCATGGCCTGGGCCGACAGCGGGCGGTCGCCGAAATCCGTCGCGCCCTTCGGCGGGCGGGAGGCCCGGCTGGGCACCAACCCCTGGGCCATCGCGGTGCCGTCCGACCTGGAAGGCCCGCTGTTCATCGACATGGCCACCTCGGCGGTCGCCCATGGCAAGGTGAAGCTGGCCGAGGCGCGCGGCCAGGAGATCCCGCGCGGCTGGGTGGTGGACGGCGATGGCCAGCTCACCACCGACCCGAAGCGGCTGGGCAAGGGCGGCGCGCTGCTGCCGCTCGGCGGGCCGGGCGAGGGCTACAAGGGCTACGGCCTCGCGGTCATCGGCGAGATCCTGTGCGGCATCCTGACCGGCCTCGGCTTCGGGGTGGAGCCGAGCGGGCGGCACAACGACGGCTGCTTCATGCTGGCGATCAAGGTGGATGCCTTCCGCCCGCTGGCCGAGTTCCGCGGCCAGGTGGCCGACCTCGCCGGCTACCTGAAGGCGACGCCGCCGATCGAGGGCAGCAAGGGCGTGCTCTATCCCGGCGAGATCGAGCACATGCAGGAGGTCACGCGCGGCACCGAAGGCATCGACATCGAGGATGCCACCTGGGCCAGGCTGCGTGGGCTCGCCCAGATCAGCGGGCTGGAAGCGCGGCTCGGCTTCGTCTGAGCCGCGGCGGTCAGGCGATCTGCAGGAAGGGCGCCGCGCGGCTCGGTTCCTCGAACCAGCGGCGCAACTCCCTGCCGGATTCCGGCTGGCCGAAATAATACCCCTGCGCCTCGGTGCAGCCGGCCGCCCGCACATGCTTCAGTTGCGCCGCGGTCTCCACGCCTTCGGCGGTCGTCGCCATGCCGAGCTGGTTGGCGAGGTGGGCAACCGAGTTGACGATGGCGAGGCAATCCGCCCGCGTCCCCATCTCGCGCACGAAGGACTGGTCGATCTTGATCTTGTCGAAGGGGAAGCTGCGCAGGTAGCTGAGCGAGGAATACCGCGTCCCGAAATCATCGAGCGCGGTACGAATGCCGATGCTGCGGAAGGCCTGCAGCGACGCCGCCACCCCCTGATCCGCCTGCAGCAGCGCCGATTCGGTGATCTCGAGTTCCAGGCGTTGCGGTGCCAGCCCGGTCCGCTGCAGGATCTCGGCCACGGTGCCGGAGATGTCGGCCGAACGGAATTGCAGCGGCGAGAGGTTGACCGCCACCTTCAGCGGCGCCGGCCAGGTATTGGCCTCCCGCGTCGCCTCCTCGAGCACCCAGCGGCCGACCGAATCGATCAGGCCGATTTCTTCCATGATCGGGATGAAATCCGCCGGCGATACCATGCCGCGGGTCGGGTGACGCCAGCGCAGCAGGGCCTCGAAGCCCGAGAGCCGGTTGGCCGCCAGCCCGAATATCGGCTGGTACATCACCTCAAGCTGGTTCAGGGGCAGCGCTTCGCGCAGGTCGGCCTCCATCGAGAGCCGCTCCTGCAATTCCACCTCCATGTTGCCCTCGAAGAACCGCCAGGTGCGGCGGCCATCGGACTTGGCCCGGTACAACGCCATGTCGGCGTTCTTCAGCAGCTGGTCGGCGGCGTCCTGCGAGGCGGCCTCGTCGTGTTCGGCGGCCACGGCGATGCCGACGCTGACCCCCACCCGGGCGCGGTAGCCCAGCAGGTCGTAGGGCTCGCAGACAACCTCGACCAGCCGCTGGGCCAGGCCGGCGGCATCCTGGGGCTGCCGGCCGGAGGATTGCAGCACCGCGAATTCATCGCCGCCGAGCCGCGCCACCAGGTCCCCGTCGCGGACGCAGCCACGCAGCCGCCGCGCCACTTCCCGCAGCAGGGCATCGCCCACCGGGTGGCCGAGCGTGTCGTTCACGTCCTTGAAGTTGTCGAGGTCGAGGAACAGCAGGGTCAGGCCGTCATCCCGGCTGCGCCGGACCGCCAGGGCTTCCTCCATGCGCTCGCGGAAGAGCACGCGGTTGGGCAGGCCGGTCAGCACGTCATGATGCGCCATGAAGGTGATGCGCGCATCGACCCGCCGGCGCTCGGTGATATCCTCGTAGGTGGCGACCCAGCCGCCATCGGCCATCGGCTGGTGCGAGACGGCGATGGCCTTGCCGTCGCGGCCCTCGCGGAAGAAGGTGCCGGGGCGGGCCTCGGCCAGCAGCGCGTCCTGCGCCTGGCGCACCACGCCGAGCAGCTCGGCATCGAACCGCCCGGCCTCCGCCATGGCCTGGAACAGCTGGTCGATCGTCGCGCCGGGGCCGATGAGATCCTCGCCCAGGCCAAACAGCTCGGTGAAGCGGGTGTTGCAGACGATCAGCCGCTGCTCGCCGCTGAACATGCACAGCGCCTGGGACATGTTGTTGAGCGCGGCATCGAAGCGGGCGTTCTGGACGTTGAGCTCGGCATCGCGCAGCCGCAGCGCGCGGTACTGCTGCTGCACCTCGCCCATCGCCTCCTGCGCCTGCTCCTTGGCGGAGGCAAGCTGCCGGCCGGTACGGGTCAGGTCCTGGACCAGCAGGTTCACCTCGCGGTGGGCGTTGCGGACCAGCCGGTTGTTGTAGACCAGCGAGACGATCAGCGCGGCGCAGCACAGCAGCAGCGCCAGCAATATGCCGGAGAAGATCCAGTGCAGCCGCCCAAGCTGCCTGATATCTTCGGCGATCAGGTCGTTGCCCCGGGTATAGGCGACGGAACCGAGCCGGGTCAGCCGCGGGTTCAGCTCGGAGAAGATGGCGAGCAGGCGGTCCGCGACGCCGGGTTCGCCCAGCCGCTCCATCATGGGTTGGGCGACGGCGATGGCGCGCACGAGTTGCGCCACCGTCGCCTCGCGTTCCGGGTCGCCCTGGATGAACGGCAGCACCTCGCCGCTGCCCAGCAGCACCGAGCGGTTGGTGACGATGTCCAGCCAGAGCTGCACAGCGTCCTGGTTTTCCTCATCCGGAAGGATGCGGTAGCTGCCGATCGCGGTCTGCAGCCGCGCCACCTCCAGCGCCGCCTGGCTCACCAGCCAGGTGACATTGTAGCGCGAGATCGCCCGCAGCGACTGCTGCCGCTCGATGATGAGCACCGAGGTATAGGCCGCCGCCGCCGCCAGGAAGGCGATGGCGATCAGGAAGCCGAAGCGGCGGAACCGAGACAGCGTGACGGGAGGCAGGGACCGCGCGTTGGTATCCGTGCCGGTCGGCAAATCCATCGGGTCAGCGCACCTGCAGCCTGGCGACCTGCCACGCGGATCGCCCGTAGTAGCGGGGCGAGCGCAGTTCGCCGTCGGTGTCGTAGGGATACACGATGAACAACGGCCCCTTGTCCCGCACCTCGAGGTACTTGCCGTCGCGCTTCAGTGCCAGCAGCACGCCCCAGCGGGCGAAGTCGGCTATCGGGATCTCGGTCGAATAGTCGTTGAGCGCGATGGCCTGGACGGTGTCGCCCTCGGCGCCGACGCGCTCCATCAACCGCGCCATGGGAACCCCTTCGAAGGTCACCGGGCCGGTGTACCAGGGGGTGACGGTGGAGAAGGAGGCGAGGCCCAGGTCTTCCAGCATGGCGCGGTCGAAGCTTGCGACGCCGTCCCCGTTGGTCACGCTGATGCGGCCGGAAATACGGAGAACGACGCGGCCCTTGGGCTCCGACAACGCGGGCTGGGCCAAGGCATCGGCGCGCGAAACGGCGAGGGCGCCGAAGCCGAGCATCACATCACGCCGCTTTGCCAATCGCATCCTGCTTCTCCGTAAGTCAACGGCTGCTGCCGGTCCCTGCTGCGGCCGGGGTGGTCGCGGTGCGCGCCACCCCGGCCAACATGCCGGCGCAGCTGAGGGAAATCAGTCCAATGCCAACCAGAATTGAGGGACCTGGAACGTTTCCCCAAACCATATACCCCAGAATGAAACTCCATAGCAGAGTTGTGTACTCAAGTGGGGCCATAATCGGCGCGGGAACATGCCGGGCAGCAGTGAACAGTGCAAGCTGCCCCGCCCCGCCCAGCAGCGCGGCCAGCAGGAGCAGCGGCCACTCGCCCAGCGCCGGTGACACCGGGCCAGCCAGCGCCAGCGGCCCCATCACCGCCAGGAACATCAGATGCGTCGCGGTGAGCTGCACCAGCGGTGCCTCGGTGCGGGCGATGCGCCGGGTCAGGATCACCGCATAGGCCCAGAGCATCGCCGCGGAGGCCGCCAGCAGCAGCGCCGGCAGCGGCCCGAGACCGAGCGATCCGCCACTGATCAGCGCGCCGGCGGTGCCGAGCAGTACCAGCAGCCGGTGCCGCCAGCCGCTCGCCTCCCCCAGCAGCCAGCCGGCCGCCAGCACCACCAGCAGCGGGGCGAGGAACTGGAAGGCCGAGAGCTGCCCCAGCGGCAGGCTGCGCGCGGCGGTGAAATAGGCGCTCCAGGCGCCGAGGGTAACCAAGGACCGCCGCAGCAGCAGCCCCCGCACCGGGCTCCGGAACACCGCCCGCAGCAGATGCGGGCCGCCCGAGGCAAACCCGAGGCCGAGGATGGCAAGGCTGCGGACCATCAGGATGAGCGGCAGCGCCAGCGTGGCGCTGAGCAGCTTGATGGTGGCGTCCTGCCCCGCCAGCAGCACGAAGGCGCCGAGCGCCAGCCCGACCCCGGCCAGCAGGGGAGAGGGCCGCACCAGCGCCGTGGCCGGCCCGGCGCCCCCGCCTGCCGGCGCCATCAACGGCAGGATACCCGGCCCGTCAGTTCGGCGTCGAACCGTCGGGCCATGTCTTCACTGGGCCTTGCCGAGCGCCAGGCATTCCCGCAGGAATTCCTCCTTGCGCGCCGGGTCCTCCCGCAAGCTGCCGAAATAGGTGCTGGTGACCATGCGGCCCTGGTGGGTGCCGCGCACGCCGCGCTGGGTGCGGCACATGTGGACCGCGCTGATCCGCACCGCGAGGCCCTGGGGCGCCGTCCGCTCCCAGATGAACTCGCCGATCTGCTGGACGAGTTCCTCCTGGATCTGCAGCCGGGCGCCGAAATGCTCGACGATGCGGTCGTATTTCGACAGGCCGATGATCTTGCCGTCGGCGGCCGGCAGCACGCCGACATAGACCTCGCCATAGATCGGCATCAGGTGGTGGGCGCAGGTCGAGCGCAGGGTGATCGGGCCGATCACGATCATCTCGTTGAAGCGCTGGACATTGTCGAATTCGGTGATGGCCGGCGGGTCGGCGAAGCGGCCCTGCATCAACTCCTCGATCAGCATCCGCGCCACCCGCTTCGGGGTGTCCCGGGTATTGTGGTCGTTGCGGTGGTCGATCCGCAGGATGTCGAACAGTTCTTCAAGCTTGGTTGCGGCGGCACCAAGCATGGTGGTCTGCTCGGCGGGGGTCAGCGGGGTATCGAGGGCTTCGTTGGCGCGCTGCGGTTGCCGCAGCCGGTGCAGGGCGACGCTCACGCCACGCCATCCAGCGCGGCTTCGGTCACGGCGCTGGCCGGGCCATAGGTGCAGCCCTCGACCTGGCCAGGCTGACCGCGCTGGATGGTGATCCGGTGGAGGCCCGGCAGCATGGGAGACATCCGCTCCCAGACCCAGCGCGCGACGTTCTCGAGCGTCGGCACCTGCAGGCCCGGGATGTCGTTCAGGTAGCGCTGGTCGAGGTCGCGGCGGACCTCGTCCACGATGGGCTCGACATCGTACATGTTGTGCGTCCATCCGAACTTGGGATGGGGCTCCCCACGCAGGAAGATTCGAACCAGGAATGAATGGCCGTGCAGCCCCGAATACGGCGGGGTCTGGTGGGCGGCCTCGAAGGTGAACTCGCGGAATGTCTCGATCATGGCAACGTGAGTTTTGCCTTTTCTCTCATGGGTTGTAAAGGATTGTTCTTGTTCTTCCATGAGTGTCATCTCAGATTCATCCTTGGCGTTAACGGTTTGGCAAAGCTGGGGCAGCAACCACCGCGCACCAAGCTCTGCCGTAATATTCCAATTTCGGCATATCACCCTGCCTCGCCGGTACGCACCAACTGATGTATATAGCCCAGCTTTCCAATCGCCGGAACGGATAGAACGAACGGGTATAGATCGGTCGCGCCCATGCAGCGGTTCAGGCTATTCACCGCGCTGGTCACCGGCAGCCAGGCATCGATCAGATCCTCGATCGTCACGTCTCCATACGGGTCGAAATCGACCTTGGCCGACAACAAGGTGGTGTCGGTCGGGGATGCCACCCGCGGCGCGATGCGCAGCCCGAAGGCGGCGGCCATCTCCAGCGTGTCGAGGATGTGCAGGTAGTGCGCCCAGGTTTCCGCAAAATCCTCCCACGGGTGGGCGGTCGCATAGGCGCTGACGAAGGCCGCCTGCCAATCGGCCGGCGCGCCATTGGCATAATGCGCCTGCAACGCCGCGCCGTAGTCCTGCCGTTCATCGCCGAACACCGCCCGGCATTCCTCCAGCCGCCCGGCATCGCGCACCAGCAGGTCCCAGTAATGATGCCCGGTCTCGTGGCGGACATGGCCGAGCAGCGTGCGGTAGGGCTCGCCCATGGCGGAGCGGCGACGTTCCCGCTCGGCGTCGTCGGCCTCGCTCAGCGCCAGGGTTATCACGCCCTCCTCATGGCCGGTCAGCACCTTGGGGCCAGCCCCCTCGGGCGGATCGGCCAGCACGTCGAAGGTGAGTCCGTGGTCGGGGTCGTCTACCCGGTTCGCCAATGGCAGCCGCAGACGTTGCAGGCTGTAGATCAGCCGGTGCAGCGCGGCCTGCCAGCGCTGCCAGGCGAGCAGGTTCTCCGCCACCGTCAGGTCGGGGACCACGCGGTTGTGCCGGCAGGCGGCGCAGAGCGTCTCGGCGGAATCGGCCGGCAACAGCCAGTTGCAGGCATCATGCGCGGCATTGGCGCAGAGCCGCACCTCGCCTTCCGGCTGGGCCAGGGCGTGCCACAGGGCGGGCTCCGCCTCCCCCGCCGGCTCCAGCGCGGAAAGCTGCGCCAGATCCGGCAGGTAGCCGAGCACGTGGCCGGACCGCTCGCAGCGGGTGTTCTCGAAATGCAGGATCTGGTCGCAGGCCTGGCAGCGAAACAATTTCATGGAAACCTCACCGGGGCAGTGCCCCGGATCGGCCAGGGCGTGGGCAGGACGCCCCTCGCCCGGCGGAGTTCCAGCCGCCGCGGCGCGGGCTTCAGCGTGACGCGGTCGCCGCCGCCTCGATCGGTTCGAGATCGACCGCGATGGTCAGGTCGTGGTCGCCACCGCCGAGGACAACGCCGCTCACCGGGCTGACATCGCCGTAATCGCGGCCCCAGCCGACAACCAGGTGTTCCTGTTGCACCACCACGCCATTGGTCGGGTCGAGGTCCACCCAGCCATGCTCCGGCCCCAGCCAGCAGCCAACCCAGGCATGGGACTGGTCTGTGCCCCGGCGCCGAGGCTGGCCGGGCGGCGGATAGGTGCGGATATAGCCGGAGACATAACGCGCAGGCAGGCCCAGCGACCGCAGGGCGCTGATCATCAGGTGGGAAAAATCCTGGCACACCCCCTCCCGCCGTGCCAGCACCTCGCTGACCGGGGTGCCGAGGTCGGTGACGCCGGAGCGGTAGGTGAAGTCCCGCCGGATGCGCATGTTCAACTCCAGCAGCCCCTCCAGCACCGGCCGGTCGGCGGGGAAGCTCTCGGCGGCATAGGCCCCGGCATCGGGCTCGACCGCCACCATCGGGCTGTCGAACAGGAACTCCGCCGCCTGCCATGCCCCCAGCCCGCCGGCCCGGGCGGCATCGGCCACCGCGCCCCAGGGCAGGGTGCCGGGCGCCGCGGGCGGCGGCGCGAAGCCGACATCGACCGTAGCCTCCCCGGTGACCTCGAAGGCGGCGTGCGGCACGTCGATGAACAGCCAGGTGACGTGGTTGCCGAAGTGGTCGATCCCTTCCCGCATGCGGGATGCGGGCGGCTCGGCGGTGATCCCGGCTTCCAGCACCCGCTGGCCAGGCAGCTCCCGTGGCCGCAGGTGCAGCAGATGCGCGGCAAGGTCCACGGTGCTGCCATAGGCATAGCGCGTGGTGTGGCGGACCCGGTAGATCACGCCGCCCCGCGCAGCCGGCCGCCCGGGGCGGTCGGGCCGAGGCTATGCGCCGCCGGCAACAGGGTGAAGTACTGCCTGGAGATATGGTTCGACAGCGCCGCGACCGCGCCCTCCATCGCCCGCAGCCGCGGCGGCAGGTGCGTTGCCGCCTCCGCCTGGATGGCCGCATCGGCGACTTCCCGCACCATGGCCCGAGCCTCCTCCAGCAATTGCCCGGCCGCCGCCGCCAGGGGCGATGCGGCATCGCCGTCCAGGTCGATCAGCATGTCCCGCGCGGCGGCAAGCTGGAAGGCCAGGCCGCGCGGATTGCCCTCATCCGCCAGCACCAGGTCCAGCACCGGCGCGGCCTGCAACACAGTCAGGTAGCGGCTGCGGTAGGTGATGACCAAATCCCGCAGCTCCAACGCCAGCCGCAGCCCGGGTTCCAGCCGGGCCGGCTGGGTGGCGGCGCCCGGCTGGTCGAGCGCCCGCGCCAGCTCGGCGACGATCGCCTGGGCACGCTCTACCCGGCGGCCGAGGTCGAGGAACAGCCGGCCGCCGCCGCGCACCATGTTCTCCGCCGCCAGGCCGGCCACCGTGGCGGCGAAGGTCAGCACGCCGTTGCTGGCGGCGGTCAGGTGGTCGAGGCCCTGGGTCTCCTCCTGCGCGGCCGGCAGCGCCCGCAGCAGCAGGCCGAGGTCCCTGAGACCCTGCTGCAATGCCCGCTGCATCTCCCCGGTCAGCCGGTCCCGCAGCAGCTCGGTCATCCGGGCGACCTTGCCGACCAGCCCCGCCACCGGGCCGCCTTCCCGCATCGCCAGCAGCAGCGCGTGGGTCAGCGGGCGGGTGCCGAGGCCGTCGGACGCCGGCCTGGGCGGTCTCGGCATCCAGCAATCCGGCCGCGCCAGGCAGGCGGACAGGCTGCGAAGCTCGGCCAGCTCGCGCGGCGCCGGGGTGAGTGCGGCCCAGCCGGCTGGCGCCGCTGCGCAACAGCCGCGCGGCGCTCTCGAGCCGTTCGAGGTAGCGGCCGAGCCAGAAGAAGTTGTCCGCGACCCGGCTGGGCAGGTCGCCCGAGGTCCGGCGGATCGCCAGCGCCGGCACCGCGACGCCGCGCGGCGCCCGGGATGGCGGCGCCATCCTCGGCCGGGACCCAGACATCCTTCGAAAGGGCGGCGGCCGGCGTCTCATCGGAACCCGGCGCCGCCATCACCCGGGCCAGGCCACCCTGCAGGGCCCGCCAGCGGGTGCCGTCGAACACCAGGAACAGCCGCAACACCACCGGCCGCGGCTCCAGCCCATGCGGCCCGACGCAGGGCGCAACCGAAGCCGCCAGCACCTCGGACACCGCATAATCCTGCGGCGCCGCCAGGATGCGCCGGGTAAGCTCGGCCCGGCGCGCGGCGGCATCAGCGCGCCGGCCGCGACCGGAGGCACCGTGCCGTCCACCGCGCGGCGGACCAGCCAGCCGTTGAAATCCCCGCCCACCGTCTCGCGCGCCGCCGCATCGCCCAGCCACAGGGTGCGGGCGCCTTCCAGCGGGAGTTCCTCGCCCAGCAGCCGGCGCGCCAGGGCGGGCAGGAAGGCGGCGAGGCCGGGCGCCTCGGCGAAACCCGGCCCCGGGGTCGTTGACGATCGTCACCGCGCCGCCGCGGGCCGCGTCCAGCAGCCCGGCGATGCCATGCGCCATGCCGGTTCCAGCTCCAGCGGGTCGATGGTGCGGCCGTCCTGCCGGCGCAGCAGCACATCCACCCGTTGCAGGCCGCGCAGGGTCTTCAGGAACAGCGCGCCGTCGCGCACCGTCAGGTCGCCGCCCTCGACCAGCGCGCAGGACAGCTCGCGCGAGAGGATGACATGCTCGAACCACAGCGGGCTGGCATGGCCGGGGGTCAGCAGCGCCACGCCGGGGATATCCCCGCCGGGGGCCAGTGCCTGCAGGGCATCCTGCCATATCTCGAAGAACGGGCGCATGCTGGCGCAACTCCCGCGAGCGCAGGAACTCCGGCATGTGGCGGGCCAGGGCGCGGCGGTTCTCCAGCGCATGGGCGATGCCGGAGGGGCTGGCGGTACGGTCCGCCAGCACCCGCCAGCGGCCATCCGGCGCCCGCGGCGAGATCGGCGGCATAGAGGTTCAGCAGCGGCCCGGCCGGCGCGCCATCGGTGCTGCGGCAGGGGCGCAGGAAGGCCGGGTTGGCATGCACCAGCGCCGGCGGCAGCGCGCCCTCGGCCAGCAGCGCCTGCGGGCCATAGACATCGCCGCAGCACCGCTTCGAGCAGGGTGGCGCGCTGCGCCAGGCCATCCTCCAGCGCAGCGAATTCCGCGGCCGGCAGGATGAGCGGCACCGGGTCGCAGCGCCAGGCCGCGACATCCGCCTCGGGCGTGGCGGGGTTGGCCAGCAGGCTGGTCATGCCCTCGTCGGCGAAGAAGCGGTCGAGCAGCACGGCGCGCTCGGCCAGCGTCGCCCGGCCGAGATCCGCCAGGGCACCGAGCAGCCCGCGCCAGTGCGGCCGGAAGCCGCCGGTCCCGTCCACCATCTCGTCGAGGCGGGGCAGCCGCGTCCAAGGCGGCTATCCCGCCCGCCGCAGGTCGAGCGTCCGCGGTGCCTCCCGGGATGGCACGGTGGCTCGGCGGGTCCATCCGGCCGGGGGTGTGGCCGAAGGGCTGGAAGCGGGTGCGGCGGCGGGCCTCGGCTTCGTTGGCGTTGACCGGCAGCGTCTCGTAGCTGCGGCCGCCGGGGTGGGAGACATGGTGGGTCAGCCCGCCCAGGCTGCGGCCGGTCCAGCGGTCGAACACGTCGAACACCAGAGGTCCCTGGGCGCGGATGGTGGGGTGCAGGGCGCTCGGCGGGTCCCAGGCCTTGAAGCGGATGCCGCCGACGAACTCGCCCTCGGTTTCCGTGCGGGCCAGCGGCACCGCATGGCCGTTGCAGGCGAGGATGAAGCGTTCGTCCACCCAGCCGGAAACCCGTGCCTGGAGCCGCTCGGTGCTGCTGTCCACGTAGCGGGCGGTGCCGCCGGCAGCCGGTTCCTCGCCCAGCACGTGCCAGGGCTCCAGCGCATGGCGCAGTTCCACCCGGGTGCCGCGCAGGGTCACCTCGCCGATGCGGGGAAGCGGAATTCGAGGTGCGGGACGAACCACGCCGCATCCAGCGGGAAGCCCAGCGCGCCGAGTTCATCCAGCGCCTCGGCGAAATCCTGCTCGACATAATGCGGCAGCATGAACTGGTCGTGCAGCCGGGTGCCCCAGCGCACCAGCCGCCGCTCATACGGGGTCCGCCAGAAGGCGGCGACCGCGCTCCGCATCAGCAGCGTCTGCGCGGCCGACATGCGGGCATGGGGCGGCATCTCCAGCGCGCGGTACTCGACCAGCCCGAGCCGGCCGCCGCTGCTCTCCGGCGCGTACATCTTGTCGATGCAGAACTCGGTGCGGTGGGTGTTGCCGGTCATGTCGGCGAGGATGTTGCGGAACAGCCGGTCCACCAGCCAGGGCGGCGTCTCCTGGTGGGGCTTGCACCTTGGAGAAGGCCACTTCCAGCTCGGCGATGCTGTCCTGCCGCGCCTCATCCACCCGCGGGTGCTGGCTGGTCGGGCCGATGAACAGCCCGCTGAACAGGAAGGACAGGCTCGGGTGGTTGTGCCAGAAGCCGAGGAAGGACTTCAGCAGGTCCGGCCGCCGCAGGAAGGGGCTGTCCTTCGGGGAGGCGGCGCCCATGACCACGTGGTTGCCGCCGCCGGTGCCGACATGGCGGCCGTCCAGCATGAATTTCTCGGCCGCCAGCCCGAGCTGCCGGGCTTCCTCGTACAGCACCTCGGTCCGCCCGACATGCTCGGCCCAGCCGGTGGAGGGGTGGATGTTCACCTCGATCACGCCCGGGTCGGGGGTGACCGAGAAGTGGTTCAGCCGTTCGTCGCGCGGCGGCAGGTAGCCTTCCAGCACCACCTTGCGGCCAGCCTCGGCGGCGGTGGCCTCGATGGCGGCAGTCAGGTCCAGCCAATCCTCGACGGCGGTCAGCGGCGGGTAGAAGACATGGATCTTGCCGTCGCGCGCCTCGACCGTCAGCGCGGTGCGGACCAGGCCCGGCTCGCCGCGGCCGACTTCCGGCAATGGCTGCTCCACCGGGCGGAAGGCTTCGGCACCGGCGCCCATGGTGGCATGCGGCTGCGGCCGCCCGAGGGCCTGGCGCGGCGGCAGCGGCCCGCGTGGCGCGAACGGGTCGGGCTCGACATCCGGCTCGATGCTGGCCGGGTCGGCCCAGGGCAGGCTGTCCAGCGGCAGCCGCAGGCCGATCGGGCTGTCGCCGGGAACCAGGAACAGCGCGCCGTCGCGGAAGAACCAGCGGCCGGACTGCCAGCGCCGCCGGCCGCCCTCCATCACCCGCCGCAGCGGCAGGACGCTGCCGACCGGCGCGCCAAGGCCCTGCTCGAACACCCGGGCCAGCCGGGCGCGTTCCAGCGGGTCGCGCAGCTTGGGGTCGCCGGCCAGCACATTGGCCGGCAGCCGCTTCTCCTTCCACAGGTAGTAGAGCGCGTCCTCATGCGCCGGGTTCACCAGCGCCGGGTCGAGTTGCAACCGCTCGGCCAGGATGGCGGCGAAGCGGGCGGCATCCTCGGCCGTGGCGGTATCCGTGTCGTCGTCCGAGGCGAGCAGCGCCGGATCGCGCCACACCGGCTCGCCGTCCCGGCGCCAATGGGCGTGCAGCGCCCAGCGCGGCAGTTGCTCGCCGGGGTACTGCTTGCCCATGCCGTATTGCAGGGCGGCGCCGGGCGACCACAGCACGGCCAGCCGGCGCAGCAGGCGGCCGGCATATCCGCGCTTGGTCGGACCGAGCGCGTCGGTGTTCCATTCCGCCGCATCCATGTCGTCGGCGGCGATGAAGGTGGGCTCGCCGCCCATGGTCAGCCGCACGTCGCCGGCGGCCAGCGCCTGGTCCACCCGCACGCCCTGGGCCAGGATGTCCTGCCACTGGCGCTCCGAATAGGGCTTGGTCACCCGCGGCGTCTCCCGCACGCGGGTCACCGACATGGCGAAGTCGAAGGTGGTCTCGGCCTTTTCCGCCATGCCGCTGATGGCCGCGGCCGAGGCCGGCTCCGGGCTGGCGGCCAGCGGGATATGCCCCTCGCCCGCCATCAGGCCGGAAGTGGCATCGAAGCCGACCCAGCCGGCGCCGGGCAGGTAGACCTCGGCCCAGGCGTGCAGGTCGGTGAAGTCGGTGGTCGGGCCTGCCGGGCCGGTGACCGGCTTCTGGTCGGCGACCAACTGGATGAGGTAGCCCGAGACGAAGCGCGCGGCGTAGCCCAGGTGGCGCAGGGCCTGCACCAGCAGCCAGGCGCTGTCCCGGCAGGAGCCCTGGGCGTTGCCGAGCGTCTCCTCCGGGGTCCAGACCCCGGCCTCCAGCCGCACCACATAGGCGGTGCGTTCCTGCACCATGCGGTTCAGCCCGACCAGCATGTCGATCGTGCGCTGCTCGCCGCGCGGGATCCCGGCGAGGAATCCGGCCAGCAGCGGCCCGGCCGGCTCCAGCCGGCGGAAGGGGGCGAGTTCCTGTTCCAGCACCGGGTCGTAGGCGAAGGGCCAGGTCTCGGCCTCGGGTTCCAGGAAGAAGTCGAAGGGGTTGATGGTGGCCATGTCGGCCACGAGGTCCACCGTCACCTCGAAATGCGTGACGCGCTCGGGGAACACGACCCGCGCCAAGTGGTTGCCCTGCGGGTCCTGCTGCCAGTTCAGGAAATGCGGCTTCGGCTCGATCTTCAGCGCATAGCTGACGATCGGCGTCCGGGCATGCGGCGCCGGGCGCAACCGGATGGTCTGTGGGCCAAGGGCGATGGCCCGGTCGTAGCGGTAGCTGGTCCGGTGGTTCAGCGCGACATGCAGCGGCATCGGGGAATCCGGGTCCGGGGTGGGGACGGCCGGACCACGCTTACAGCAAGTTCGGCCGCGATGCAGGCTCGTCATTGCATCGGCCGCGGCTTCCCGTGGCGGAATGGCACGCTGGACGCCGCGGCGCGGGCGGGCCACGCTGGGCGAAAGCACAGGGAAAGGAAGCGGCCGGCATGGGCCATGCACGCAAGATCGCCGGCAGCTTCGCCGCGGCGGTGGCGGATATCCCGGATGGGTCGGTGGTCGCCTTCGGCGGCTTCGCCGGGCCGGGCACCCCCTACAACCTGACCAGGGCGCTGCTGCAGCAAGGGGCGAAGCGGCTCACCTGCATCGCCAACACCACCGGCGGCGCGCATGTCCCGCGGCTGCCGGACATCGGCATGCTGGTGGAGAATGGCCAGGTGGCGAAGGTGGTGTGCAGCTTCACCGCCGCCACCCGGCCGACCGATGTGCTGCCCTTCACCCGCTTCCACGAATCCGGCGAGGTTGAGGCCGAGCTGGTGCCGCAGGGCACGCTGGCCGAGCGGCTGCGCGCCGCCGGTAGCGGCATCCCCGCCTTCTACACCCCGACCGCCGTCGGCACCGAACTGGCCGAGGGCCGCGAGACCCGCAGCATCAACGGCCGGGACTACCTGCTGGAATACGCCCTGCCCTGCGACTACGCCTTCATCCGCGCCTGGCGCGCCGATACCGCCGGCAACCTGCAATTCCGCCTGGCGCAACGGAATTTCGGGCCGCTGATGGCGATGGCCGCGCAGACCACCATCGTCGAGGTCGAGGAGGAGATCCTGCCCGCCGGCGCGCTCGACCCCGACCAGATCCATACTCCCGGCATCTTCGTCCACCGCATGGTGCGGATCCCGCCGGCGCCCGAAGGGCTGTGGACGGTCCGCCGCGAGGAGCGCGCACGATGAGCACCACCCTGGCCGCCGGCTGGAACCGGCAGCAGATGGCGGACCGCCTCGCGCAGGAATTCCAGGACGGCTGGATCGTCAACCTCGGCGTCGGCATCCCGACCCTGTGCAGCAACACCGACATCGGCGACCGCGACATCATCTACCACGCCGAGAACGGCGTCATCGGCTACGGCCCGGTGCTGCCGCCCGGGCAGGAGGACCTGCACCTGGTCAATGCCGGCGGGCAGAACGTCTCGCTGAACCCGGGCGCCGCCATCGTCCACCATGCCGACAGCTTCGCCATCATCCGCTCCGGCCGCATCGACGTGACGGTCATGGGGGCCTACGAGGTCTCGGCCGGCGGCGACTTCGCCAATTGGAAGATCGGCGGCGCCAAGGGCGGCGGCATCGGCGGGGCGATGGACCTGGCGGCCTCCGCGAAGCGGGTGTTCATCATCCTGGAACACACCACCCGCAAGGGCGAGCCGCGGCTGCTGCGGCGCTGCGCCCTGCCGGTGACGGCGCGCGGCGTGGTGACGCTGGTGGCCACCAACCTCGGCCTGTTCGCCCCGCACGGGGATGGCTTCACGGTGCGCGAACTGGCCCCCGGCGTCAGCTTCGAGACGGCCCAGGCCGCCACCGGCGCGCCGCTGCTTCCATAAGGAGACTACCTTGGCCCTGCACATCGACTACTACGCCTCGCTCAACTCGCCCTGGACCCATCTGGGCGCCGCCCGGATCGAGGCGCTGGCGAAGCAGCACAACGCCTCCATCCGCATCTGGCCGGTGGATTTCGGCACCATCTTCGCCGGCTCCGGCGGGCTGCCGCTGCCCAAGCGCAGCCCGCAGCGCCAGGCCTACCGGCTGCAGGAGCTGGCACGCTGGCGCGACCATCACGGCATCCCGATCCACATCAAGCCGAAGCACTTCCCGGCCCAGGAACTGCTCGGCGCCTGCGCCACCATCGCGGTGCGGGAGACGATCGGCGACGCCCCGGCCATCGCCCTCGCCCACCGCGTCCTGAAGGCGCTTTGGGAACAGGAACGCGACCCGGGCGACGAGGCGACACTGGCGGCCATCATCGGCGAGGCCGGCCTGGACGCCGCAAAGCTGCTGGCCCTGGCGAAGGAGCCACGCTGGGCCGCGATGCGCGAGGCCGATACCGCCGCCGCCCTGGCGCGCGGAGTGTTCGGCGCCCCGACCTATGTGATCGGCGAGGACATCTTCTGGGGCCAGGACCGGCTGGAGTTCGTCGCGAAACGCCTCGCCCAAGGCTGACGCGGGCCGTCCAGGCACGGCATACTCCGTGCAGCGATACGCAACGGGGGAATGCACCATGCCGGACGGCAACATCGGCCTGTCCCTGCGCCGGACCGAGGATGCCCGATTCCTCACCGGTCAGGGGCGCTACGTGGCGGATATCGCCACGCCCGGCGCCCTGCACGGCCATGTGCTGCGCTCGCCCTACGCCCATGCCCGGATCACCGGCATGGAGACGTCGGCGGCGCGCGCCATGCCGGGCGTGCATGCGGTGCTGACCCATGCGGACCTGGCGGCGGAGGGCATCGGCCCCCTGCCCTGCCCGGCGGTGGTGGCGACCCTCGCGCCGATCATCGTGCCGGACCGCCATGCGCTGGCGCGCGACACGGTGCGGCATGTCGGCGACCCGGTAGCCTTCGTCGTCGCCGACACCGCCGCCCAGGCACGCGATGCCGCCGAGGCAATCGAGGTGGCGTATGAGGCGCTGCCGGCAGTGGTGGACAGCCGCGCGGCCCTGGCCCCCGGCGCGCCGCAGATCTGGCCGCAGGCACCGGGCAACCTGGTGTTCCGCTTCGAGCGGGGCGACCGGGCCGCGACCGAGGCCGGCTTCGCGGCGGCGGCGCATGTGGTTTCGCTCGACCTCATCAACAACCGCGTCCATGCCGCGCCGATCGAGCCCCGCGCCGCAGTCGCGCAATGGGATGCCGCGACGGGCAGCTTCGACCTGCTACTGGCCGGCCAGGGCGTGCACGGCATCCGCCGTCAGCTGGCGGCGGATGTATTCCACATGCCGGAGGAGAAATTCCGCTGCATTGCCCGGATGTCGGCGGCGGCTTCGGGCTGAAGAACTTCCTGTTCCCGGAATACGTCGTGCTGCTGCTGGCGGCCCGGCGGCTCGGCCGGCCGGTCGCCTGGGTGGCCGACTACACCGAGGAGTTCCAGGGCGCCGTGCATGGCCGGGACCTGCGCGGCCGCGCCCGGCTGGCACTGGATGCCGAGGGCCGGTTCCTCGCGCTGCATGCCGAGATGGCGGCGGACATGGGGGCCTATTGCTCCTCCCATGGGCCGGCTTGCCCGACCAACTCGGTCTCGACGGCGATCGGCGGGGTCTATGCGATCCCGGCCATCCTGCTGGAGGTGACGGGCGCCTTCACCAACACCACCCCGGTCGATGCCTATCGCGGCGCCGGCAAGCCTGAAGCCAACTACCTGACCGAGCGGCTGGTGCAGGCCGCCGCGCGGCAGTTGGGCATGGACCCGGTGGCGCTGCGCCGCCGTAACCTGATCACCGCATTCCCCTACCGCAGCGCGACCGGGATGCTGATGGACACCGGCCGCTTCACCGCCAACCTCGACGACCTGGAAGCCCTGGCCGACCGCAGCGGCTTCGCCGCCCGCCGCGCCCAGGCCGCCTCACGCGGCAGGCTGCGCGGGCTCGGGGTGGCCTGCTTCCTGGAAACCTCGCGCGGCGCCCCGCATGAATGGGCGGCGGTGCGCTTCGCCGCGGACGGGATGGTCGAGCTGTGCCTCGGCACCCAGTCCAACGGCCAGGGCCACGAGACCAGCTTCCCGCAATTCGCCGCCGACCATCTCGGCCTGCCGCGCGAGCGCTTCCGGCTGGTGCAGGCCGATACCGACAGCATCGCCTATGGCAACGGCCATGGCGGCGCGCGGTCCCTGCATGTCGGCGGCACCGCGCTGGTGATGGCGATGGACAAGGTGCTGGACAAGGCCCGGCCCATCGCCGCGCACCTGCTCCAGGCCGCGCCCGAGGCGCTGGACTTCGCCGCCGGCCGCTTCACCGTGCGGGGCACCGAGCGCAGCGTGACGCTGGACACGGTGGCCGAGGCGGCGCGCGATGCCGCCAACCTGCCGGAAGGCGTGCAACCCGGCCTGGACGCGGAGGCGAAGAACCTGTCGGAGCTCATTACCTTCCCCTCCGGCGCGCATGTGGCGGAGGTCGAGGTGGACCCCGATACCGGCGCCATCGCCCTGCTGCGCTACCAGGCGGTCGATGACTACGGCAGGCTCATCAACCCGCTGCTGACCGCCGGGCAGGTGCAGGGCGGGCTGGCCCAGGGCATCGGCCAGGCGCTGCTGGAGGAAATCGCCTACGACCCCGGCTCGGGCCAGCTGCTGTCGGCGTCCTTCATGGATTATTGCCTGCCGCGGGCGGTGGATCTGCCCGACCTCGACATCACCTTCGGGGAGTTGCCCACGCGGTCCAATCCGCTGGGGGTGAAGGGCTCTGGCCAGGCAGGCGCCATCGGGGCGCCGCAGACGGTGGTGCATGCGGTGCTGGACGCGCTGGCACCCCTCGGCGTGACGCATATCGACATGCCGGCGACGCCGGAGCGGGTATGGCGGGCGATCCGGGCGGCGCGGGGCTGATTCCGCCCCGCGTCAGATGACGAAGTTCAGCGGCTCCACCACCGGCCGCTTCATGCCGGCGGCGGCGGCGCGGCGGATGAGGTCGGCGATGGTCAGCCCGGCCAGGTGATCGCGGCACAGCGCTTCCATCTCGCCCCACAGCGGCGCCACCACGGCGGCCTGCAACCGCCCCGCCGGGGCTTCCGGCGCGGCGTCCTCGTCGAGGGCGGTGGCGACAATCTCGGCCAGCCGGAGGTCGCGCGGCGGGCGGCCGAGGCGGTAGCCGCCCTTGGGGCCGCGCAGGCTGTCCAGCAAGCCGGCGCGCGAGAGGGATTGCAGCACCGGCTCGATGCCCCGGCGGGCCTGGCCCAGCCGCTCGGCGATGTCGGCGGCGCTGACGGCTTCGGTGCGGCCGGCGTGGAAGGCCACGTCCAGCATGATGGCGACGGCCGTCATGGCCCGTTCGCGCCGCAGCAGCATTTTGGCTGTCTCCCCGGGGATTGGTTCCACGCCCCGGGACCGTGATATGCGAACCGGCCGCTCATCGCAACCGTGGGAAAGCCCCGGGCCGCAGGGTGCGGCCCGGGGTCTCACCAGTTCAGTCCCGGGTCAGCGTCGCCGCTTCCGGGCCCTTCTTGCCCTGCACGACCTTCATGACCACCGCCTGGCCCTCGGCCAGCGGCGTCAGGCCGCTGCGTTCCAGCGCGGTGGCATGGACGAACACGTCGCGCCCGCCGCCATCCGGGGAGACGAAGCCGAAGCCCTTCTCCGCGCTGTACCACTTCACGGTGCCGCGCATCTCCTCGGCATCACCCTGCGGCATGAAGCCGCCGGGGGCGGCCCGCGGCGGCCGCGGGGAGGCGAAGCCACCGCCGGCGCCATAGCCGCCACCGGCCGGTGCACCACGGCCTGCCGGCGCGGCTTCGCCGGCGCTGGTGATCTCCAGCACCTCGGTCACCTGCTGGCCCTTCTGGCCGGGCCCGACGCGCACGCGCAGGCCGGCCCCGGGATTGACCGCATCCGCGCCGACCCGCTGCAGGACCGAGACGTGCAGGAATGCATCGCCCGAGCCGTCACCGAGCTCGACGAAGCCGAATCCCTTTTCCGGGTTGAACCATTTGACCGTGGCCTTCAGCTCCGGCCCGGAGGCGAAGACCGAAGGGGACCGGATCATCGGGGCACCACCACTCGGGAAGCTGGGTGGGGGCGCGGCCCAACCTCCTCCTCCTCCGAATTCGGGTGTGTCGTCGTCGAAGCCGCGCTTGCGGGGCTTACGGGGGCGCCAGCTCTCGTTCTTGGCCATGTCGGAAACTCTCGGGTGCTCCTGCAGCCGCACCCCTTCCTTGGTGCGCGGCCTGCCTCCGCCTTCTTTGGAAGAAGAAAGAGGCGATTGGCAAGGGTCGCGGTACAGAGCCCCGCGGTCAAGGGGCAGATAACGGCATAGACGATGACAGGATGAAAACGCCCCGGTCACCGCTTCGGCGGGTTGAACTGGTAGGGTGCAGCACTCGTCACCGTCGGGTCGAGCGCCAGCCGGTGCTCCAGCGGCGGGAAGGCCCGGCTGCGGCAGTCCGCCCTGTCGCACAGCCGGCAGGACAGCCCGATGCCGACCATGGCACGGTCCAGGTCCAGCCCGTCGCCATAGACCACCTCCGCCGCCCGCGAGACGTCGCAGCCCATCCCCACCACCTGCACCGCCGGCGGCTCCCCCCAGCGGGTGGGGGCGCCCTGCACGGTGCGGGCGAAGCACAGGAAGGCGCCGCCGTCGGGCAGTTGCGCCAATTGCACCTGCACCGTGCCCGGCGTGGCGAAGCCGTGGTGGACAATCCATTTCGGGCAGGACCCGCCGAAGCGGGCGAAGGGAAAGCCCGCCGCGCTGAACCGCTTGTCCACGTTGCCGGCCGGATCGACCCGCAGGAAGAAGAACGGCACCCCGCGCATGCCTTCCCGCTGCAGGGTGGTGAGCCGGTGACAGGCCTGCTCGAAGCTGACGCCGAAGCGGGCGGCCAGGGCTTCCACGTCATGCCGCAAATCCCGCGCGGCGGCGAGGAAGGGCGCGTAGGGCATCAGCAGCGCCCCGGCGGCGTAGTTCAGCAGCCCGATGCGGATCAGCGCCGCCGCCTCGGTGCTGGTGGGATCGAAGCCACCGAGTGCCGCCTGCACCGCTTCCCCGGCTTCCAGCAGCATGAGCTGGAAGGCCAGGTGGAAGCCGCGGCTTTCGCGCGGCAGCGCCTCGGACAATTCCAGCCGCCGGCCGGCCGCATCGTAGCGGCGCAGCGCGGTGGCGAGCGCGGTGACGGTAACCGCCAGCCCATGTTTCTCGCGCAGCCGCTGCGCCACCGCGTGGTTCATCTCGGACGGAGCATCGGCCCGCATCTCGGCCGCGATCGCCTCGGCCTTGGCTTCCAGCACGGCGAAGTGGTTGGCGTGGTCGTGGAAGAAGTCCCGCGCCTCCTCGGTCGGCAGCAGGATCCGGCGGCCGGTCGGCAGGGCGATGCCGCCCGAATCCTCGCGCGCGACGCGCCAGGCGCGGTACAGCGCGAGCATGGCGCGGCCGGCATTGGGGGCGCTGCCGGCCAGGGTGGCGATCTCGTCCTCCGGCACCTGGTCGAGCCCGAGCAGCGGGTCGGACAGCACTTCCCGCAGCCCGGTCTCCAGCGCCTTCTCGCGCAGCCCGGACAGCGCCGCGATATCGACCTGCAGGGCCTCCGTCAGCTTGATGAGGAGGGTCGCGGTGACCGCGCGCTGGTCGTGCTCGATGAGGTTCAGGTAGCTGGCGGAAATGCCGAGCCGCGCGGCCAGGGCCTGCTGCGCCACCCCCCGCTCCTGCCGCAGCCGGCGAACCGTACGGCCGATCAGTGCCCGAGTCATGTTTTACAACCTTTACGCATTATCGGTGGCGCCGGTGAAATTCGCCACTGGTTTGCCGTCCCGATGCACAAAAACCCCATGCACGGCAGCAATGCAATGTGAAATCTTCACTCTGACGCATAGCCAAGGAGGAGATCTGCATGCGCCCCGCACCCACCCCCGCCCATGCGCCCGACGGCACCCATGGCGGCGACCGCCCCGAACCCGGCCGGTTCGACGGCATCCGCCGCGACTACACGCCGGAGGATGTCGCCCGCCTCGCCGGCAGCTTCCGCATCCAGCACACCCTGGCCGACCGCGGCGCCCGCCGGCTGTGGCGGCTGCTGCAAGACCGAGCCGCACGTGACCACCCTCGGCGCGCTGACCGGCAAGCAGGCCCTGCAGCAGGTGAAGGCGGGGCTAAAGGCGATCTATCTCTCGGGCTGGCAGGTGGCGGCGGATGCCAATACCGCCGGCACGATGTACCCGGACCAGTCGCTGTATCCGGTGGACAGCGTCCCCAACGTGGTGCGGCGGATCAACAACGCGCTGCGCCGGGCCGACCAGATCGCGGTGCAGGAAGGCGGCACGGACCAGACGCACTACATGGCGCCGGTCATCGCCGATGCCGAGGCCGGCTTCGGCGGCGCGCTCAACGCCTATCGAGCTGATGCAGGCGATGATCGACGCCGGCGCCGCGGGCGTGCATTTCGAGGACCAGCTGGCTTCCGAAAAGAAATGCGGCCATCTCGGCGGCAAGGTGCTGGTGCCGATCAGCCAGCATATCCGCACCCTGAACGCCGCCCGCCTCGCCGCCGACGTCAAGGGCGTGCCGACCGTGCTGCTGTGCCGCACCGATGCCGAGAGCGCCCAGCTATTGACGTCGGACGTGGACGAGCGCGACCGGCCGTTCATCGGCAACGACCGCACGGCGGAGGGCTTCTTCCGCATCACGCCCCGGCTGCGGCCTCGACTACGCCATCGCCCGCGGCCTGGCCTATGCGCCCTATGCCGACCTGCTGTGGTGGGAGACCTCCGACCCCGACCTCGATGACGCGCGGGCCTTCGCCGAGGCGATCCACCGCGAGTACCCGGGCAAGATGCTGGCCTACAACTGCTCGCCCGAGCTTCAACTGGCAGCGCAAGATGGGCATCGAGGCCGCCACGAAGTTCCAGCGCGAGCTGGGCGCCATGGGCTACAAATTCCAGTTCATCACCCTGGCCGGCTTCCACAGCCTGAACTGTCGATGTTCAGGCTGGCCCGTGGCTATGCCGAGCGCGGCATGGGCGCCTACAGCGAACTCCAGCAGGCCGAATTCGCCGCCGAGGCCGAGGGGTTCACCGCCATCCGCCACCAGCGCGAGGTGGGCGTCGGCTATTTCGATGCGGTGGCCACGGCTGCGGCCGGCGGCCATTCCAGCACCACCGCCCTGGCGACCAGTACCGAGGCGGCGCAGTTCGACCACGCCCCGGCCCACTGAACCGCGAACCCACAAGGAGCATCCCATGTCGCACGACAATTACGATGATGGCCTGGTGCATTCCCACCGCTGGGCGACCGAGCCGCCGACCACCTTCGCCACCACCCGCGACCGCGGCGCCGCGGTGGTGCAGCCGGCGGACCGCCACGACGACGGGCTGGTCCACAGCCATGGCTGGGCCTGCAGCGAGCGCGGCCGGATGGCGCGCGGCTGAACCTCGGGCGGACGCCCCGGTCAGGCGGCCGCACCTGGCCGGGGCGGGCGCTCGAAGCGGCGCGGGTCGCTGAGCGGCACCGCGGCGGCGACATCCGCATCGGGCGCGGTGCCCGCCACCAGCGCGGCCAGCAGCCGCCCCGCCGCCGGGGCGGTCTGGATGCCGTAGCCGCCCTGGCCGACCATCCAGAAGAAGCCCGGCTCGCTGCCGGCACCGATGGCCAGGCAACGGTCCGGGGTGAAGGTGCGGAGGCCGGCCCATTTGTGCTCGATGCGGCCGACCGGGATGTCCAGCGCCTGCTGCATGCGGTCGATGGCGATCGCCACGTCCAGCTCATCCGGCTGTGCGTCGAGCGGGGCGCTGTCGGTCTCGTCGGCTGGCGAGACCATCAGCTTCCGCCGCGCCTCCGGCCGGACGTACCAGCCATGCGCGACATCGCCGAGCAGCGGCCAGTCCGCGCAGTCATGCGGGCCGGGGTCGATGATGCAGGCGGTGCGGCGCTTGGGTTGCAGGCCGACCGGGTGCACCCCGGCCAGCGCCGCCACCTCGTCGCCCCAGGCGCCGGCGGCATCGACGATGACCGGCGCGGCGAACACCGCCCCGCCCGAGGTCTCGGCATGCCACAGCCCGCCCTGCCGCCAGATGCGCCCGGCTCGGTGCCGCAGCGCCAGCACGCCGCCGAGCGCGCGGAGCTGCTTCAGGAAGCCCTGGTGGATGGCCGCGACATCCATGTCGAAGCAGTCCGTCTCCACTGCCGCCAGCGCCGCGTAACCGGGCCGCAGCACCGGCACCAGCCGGGCCAGTGCCGCGAGGTCCAGCGGGCGGATGCCGGTGCCCCCGGCGATCATCGCTTCCAGTGCCGCCACCTGGCCGGGTGGCGCCAGGTGCACGACATCGCGCGGGTGGATCAGGGATGCGTCGGCGAAGCCAGGCGGCGGCGCATCGAGGAAGGCGCGCGATGCGGCGGTCAGGATGCGGGCATCCGGGCTGCCGTAGTTGCGGATCCAGATGGCGGCGGAACGCCCGGTGGCGTGGTAGCCGGGGGTTTCCTCGGCCTCCAGCAGCGCCACCCGGCGGCTGGGGGCGAGGTGGGCGGCGGCGGTGGCGCCGGCCATGCCGGCCCCGATGACGATTGCCTCAACGGAATGTGTTTCCATGCCGGCATCGTCGCCGTCCCGCCGCGGCGCGGCAAGGTGCCGCCGCGGTGCGACGGGCCGGCGGCGGTGTCAGCCGCCGCCGGTGGACTTGCCGCCGTTCTGGACCAGCGCCTCCAGCGCCACCGCCGCCTGCTCGTCGGGGACCAGGGCGGAAACCATGATGCCGCCTGCCGCGTCGCCGAGTTCATCGACGTGGAAGCCGTGGTGGTCCTCGTTGCGGGCCGACATGGTGCCGGCCGTCGCGTTGTCGCTGCCGGCCGAGCGGACCTGGATGCGGTCCCGCGCCAGCCCGTGCTGCTGGACGAGGGTCTCGACCGCACGTTCGGCCTCGGGGCGGGAATTGAACAGGCCTGTGATGGTACGCATGATGGGGTCCTTGTCTGCTGCGCTGGCGCCCCCGGCTCTGTCGGGCCGGCGCGCCCGGCCCAAACGGCCGGTAACCGCCCGACGTTCCCTTCCTCGTTGATCTGCGTCGTTGCCGTTGTCATCGCCCCCCGGGCGTGCGTAGGCTGTGCCCAGGACCGAGACAGGTCCATGCAGGGATGACGGGCGGGGCCACCCCGCCGCATCGGGAAGGACGACAAGAATGACGATTAAGGGAATCACCCGCCGTAACGCCCTGCGCGCCGGCGCTGGCGTGGTTGCGGCGGGCACGCTGGCTGCACCGGCCGTTCACGCCCAGGCAACCACCACGATACGCTGCGGTTTCTGGGACCACTGGGTTCCGGCCGGCAACGCCATCATGCAGGAACTCTGCAAGGAGTGGGGCGACAAGAACAAGGTGAATGTCCAGGTGGACTTCGTCACCTCGAACGGCAACCAGATCCTGCTGACCATCAATGCCCAGGCGCAGTCCCGCACCGGCTATGACGTGATGTCCTTCCCGGCCTGGCAGCCCTCGGCCCAGGCACGCAGCCTCGAGCCGGTCGACGACGTCATGGGCCGGCTGATCCAGAAATACGGCGCGATCAACCCGGCGGCCGAGTACCTCGGGAAGGCGGACGGCAAGTGGCTGGCCATTCCCGCCGTTTCGGGCACCCAGATGAAGCCGGCCTGCGTGCGCTTCGACCTGCTGCAGGAACACGCCGGGATCGATATCCGCGCCATGTGGCCGGCCGAGAACCGCCAGGGCCCGGGCGCCGATACCTGGAACTGGGACACCTTCGCCACCGCAGCGGAAAAGTGCAACGCGGCCGGCTTCCCCTTCGGCCTGCCGATGGGCTCCTTCACCGACGCGGTGGACTGGGTCGGTGCGCTGTTCGCCAGCTACGACGCCAACCTGTTGGACGAGCAAGGCAAGCCCACCGTCCGCAACAACCCCAATCTGCGGGCAGCGGTGGACATGCTGGTCCGCATCGGCAAGACCCTGCCGGGCGATGTCTGGGCCTGGGATGACGGCGGCAACAACCGTGCGCTGATCTCTGGCCGCTCCGCCCTGATCTTCAACCCGCCCTCGGCCTGGGCGGTCGCCAAGCGGGACGCGCCGCAGGTGGCGGAGAAGTGCTGGACGGTGCCGATGCCGGCCGGGCCGGCAGGCCGCTTCCAGCCCTACCTGCCGTATTTCTGGGGCATCTGGAACTTCAGCCAGCACAAGAAGGAAGCCAAGGGCCTGCTGGAGTTCCTCTCCCAGCGCGAGCAGGCGGAGCGGCAGACCACCACCACCAGCGGCTACGACATCCCGCCCTTCCAGAGCATGAGCGACTTCAAGGTGTGGTCGGAGGTCGGCCCGCCGCAGGGCACGGTCTACAACTACCCGATGCGGCCACACCACAACGCCACCGCCTCCATCGCCATGGCGCCGGCGCCGGCCGAATTCGCGGTGCAGGCCTACAACCAGGGGCTCAACACCAAGCTCATCGCCCGCGTCGTGCAGGGTGGCGAGACGGTGGATCAGGCGCTCGCCTGGGTCGAGAGCGAGCTGAATACCATCCGCCGCGGCGGCTGAGCCTTCGGCGCGGGCGGCACACCGCCGCCCGCGCCTTACCTGACCAGTCGCCAGGAGACACCCGATGGCCGCGGATGGCACAATCGCCGCCGGCACCACCCCGCGTGCGGGGTCGGGCCGGCCCAACACACTGCAACGCTTTGCGAGACGGCGGTCGACGATCGCCTTCCTGATGACGCTGCCGCTGATCGTGCTGATCGGCGCTGGTCATCTATCCGGCGTTCTACGCGATGTATCTGTCGATGCTCAACCGGACGATGACGCGGTTCATCGGCCTCGGCAACTATCGTGTTCCTGCTGCACCGCGACACCTTCTGGATGGTGGTCAAGCAGTCCTGCATCTTCGCCATCACGGCCGTCATCTTCAAGGCGCTGATCGGCTTCGTGGCTGCGCATTTCGTGCACAACATGCCGGCCAAGGGCCAGCGCAAGTGGCGCGGCATGCTGCTGGTGCCGTGGGTGATCCCGCCGGCGCTGAGCACGCATGGCCTGGTTCTGGCTGTTCGATCCGTCCTACAGCTGCGATCAACTGGATCCTGCGCAGTTCGGCATCGCAGCCGATTCCCTGGCTCGGCGAGCCGGGCTGGGCGCGCTTCTCGGTGATCCTGGTCAACGTCTGGTACGGCGCGCCGTTCTTCCTGATCATGTATCTGGCGGCGCTGAAGTCGGTGCCGGAGCAGCTCTACGAAGCGGCGGCGATCGACGGCGCCAACTGGTGGCAGAAGGCTTGGTACGTCACGCTGCCCATGATGCGCAACATCATCGCCATCACCGTGCTGTTCTCGCTGATCGTGACATTCGCGAATTTCGACATCGTCCGGATCCTGACCCACGGCGGTCCGCGTGAACAGACGCACGTCTTCGCCACCTAGGCGTTCCTGCTCGGCATCCAGGGCGGCGAACATTCCGCTGGGCGCGGCGGTCAGTCGCTGTTCATGTTGCCGATTCTGGCGATCGCCGCCGTCTTCATCCTGCGCGGCGTCACCCGCCGCAGCGAGGAGCAGATCTGATGATCGAGCGCGTACCGCAGACCGCCGGCCATGCCCGGCGTCGCGCCGCGAGACGGCCGCATGCCGCCAGCGACAGCGCGCTGGGCGCTGATGCTGGTCCTATTTCTTCCTGGTGCTGTTCGCGATCTTCTTCCTGATGCCGCCGGTCTACATGCTGATCACCGGCCTGAAGACCAGCGCCGAGATCGCGGCGATGACCGCAACCCGTGGTTGGTCGTTCCACCCGACGCTCGAGAATTTCAAGGCGCTGCTCCTCGACCCGCATGTTCCTGAGCTTCTTCCGCAACTCCGCGATGGTCGCGGTCGTCGTGGTGGCGATCACCATGCTGATCGCCGTGCTCGCCGCCTTCTCGCTGGGGCGCATGAGGTTCTGGGGCACCACGCTGGCGACCGGCGTGTTCCTGACCTACCTGGTGCCGGATACGCTGCTGTTCATTCCGCTGTTCAAGATCATCGGCCTGGGTGCGAGCCGGCATCGAGCTGCCACCTGGTGGGCGCTGATGATGGTCTATCCGACGCTGACGGTGCCGTTCTGCACCTGGATCATGATCGGCTATTTCCACTCGATCCCGAAGGAGCTCGACGAGGCGGCGCTGATCGACGGCGCCGGCTACATGCAGATGCTGACCAAGATCTTCATCCCGGTGGCGCTGCCCGGCATCATCGCCGCCACGATCTTCGCCTTCACCGTGTCCTGGGCGCAGTTCCTCTATCCGACTGGCGTTCACTGCCTCACGCCGACCAGCTGGTGCTGCCGGTCGGCATCGTCACGACGCTGATCAAGGGCGACGTCTACAACTGGGGCCAGATCATGGCCGGCGCGCTGCTCGGCGCCGCGCCGCCGCTGATCATCTACGCCTTCCTGATGGACTACTACATCGCCGGCCTGACCGCCGGCGCGACGAAAGGATGAGCGCGCATGGCCGAGGTAACGCTGCGCAAGATGGTCAAGCACTACGAAGGCGACGTCCAGGCGGTCCGCGGGATCGACCTGGACATCGCCGACAAGGAATTCGTCGTGCTGGTCGGCCCCTCCGGCTGCGGCAAGAGCACGACGCTGCGCATGATCGCCGGGCTGGAGGAGATCACCGGCGGCGACATCTCGATCGGCGGCGAGGTGGTCAACGACGTGCCGCCGAAGGACCGCGACATCGCCATGGTGTTCCAGAACTACGCGCTCTACCCGCACATGACGCGTGTACGAGAACATGTCCTTCGGGCTGACGCTGCGGAAGTTCGCCGAAGGACGAGATCGCGCGCCGGGTCGAGAACGCGGCGCAGATCCTCGACATCAGCGAGCTGCTCGACCGCAAGCCGAAGGCAGCTCTCGGGCGGCCAGCGCCAGCGGGTGGCGATGGGCCGCGCGATCGTGCGCGACCCGCAAGGTGTTCCTGTTCGACGAGCCGCTGTCGAACCTCGACGCCAAGCTGCGCGTGCAGATGCGCACCGAGATCAAGAAGGTGCACCAGAAGGTCCGCACCACGACGGTCTACGTCACCCACGACCAGGTCGAGGCGATGACGCTGGCCGACCGCGTGGTGGTGATGAACGACGGCAACATCGAGCAGGTCGGCACGCCGCACGAGCTCTACCACAGCCCGCGCACCCGCTTCGTCGCCGGCTTCATCGGCTCGCCGGCGATGAACTTCCTGCCCGTGAAGCTGGACGGCAGCGCGGCGGCGATGAACCTGCACCTGCCGGACGGCATCATCCTGCCGGTGCCGGCGGACCGCACCCAGCGCTATGCCAAGCATGCCGGCCGGGACCTGCTGTTCGGCATCCGCCCGGAACACCTGACAGAGGTGAAGCAGACCGAGCACCGGCCGAACGTCGCCACCTTCGACGCAACCCCGGAAGTGGTGGAGCCGATGGGCATGGAGACACTGCTGCATTTCTGGATGCACGGCCACGAGATCTGCGCCCGCTTCGACCCCGCCGCGGCGGCCGAGCCGGGCCGGAAGGTGGCCATGTCGGTGGATATGGACCAGATGCACCTGATCGACCCGGACACCAACCTGGTGCTTTAGGCGGGGGTGGTCCGGGGCAGCCGGTCAGGCTAGGAATATCGCATGGCAAGCTATACTCCGGTGCTGATCGGCGCCGAGACCCTCTCCTCCCTGGTCGGCGACATCTTCCGCGCATCCGGCTGCGATGCCGCGGAAGCCGACCGGATTTCCCACCACCTGCTCGGTGCCAACCTCGCCGGGCATGACAGCCACGGCGTGGTCCGCGTGCCGCGCTACGTGGAATGGCAGCAGGCCGGCTACGTGGTGGCCGGCCAGCAGGCCGAGGTGGTCACCGACGGCGGCGCCTTCGCCCTGCTCGACGCGCATTTCGGCTTCGGCCAGACCGTGGCGCCGCAGGCGACCGCGCTCGGCATCGAGCGCGCCCAGCAGCATGGCACCGCGGTCATCGCGCTGCGCAACGCCGGGCATATCGGCCGGGTCGGCGCCTATTCGGAACAGGCGCTGGCGGCAGGGCTGATCTCCATCCATTTCGTCAACGTCGCCGGCAGCGTGCTGGTGGCGCCCTTCGGCGGCACCGAGCGCCGCTTCTCCACCGCCCCCTTCAGCGTCGGCGTGCCGACCGACCCGCCGGTGGTGCTGGACTTCGCCACCTCCCGCGTGGCCGAGGGCAAGGTGCTGGTGGCCTCGAACGGCGGCAAGGAACTGCCGCATGATGCGCTGGTTGAGCCGGACGGCACGCTCTCCTCCGACCCGCACACGCTGTATGGCCCCTATGAGCAGGTCGGCCCGCGCAACGCCTCGACCGGCCTCGGCGCCATCCGCGCCTTCGGCGAGCACAAGGGCAGCGGCCTCGCCTTCATGTGCGAACTGCTGGCCGGCGCCTTCACCGGCGGCGGCTGCTCCGGCCCGGTTGGGGAGCGCGGCCGCATCGCCAACGGCATGCTGTCGATCTTCATCTCACCGAAGCATTTCGGCACCGAGGCGGCGTTCAAGCAGACCGCCGAAGACTACGTCGCCTGGGTGAAGTCCTGCCGCCCCGATACCCCCGGCGGCGAGGTGCTGGCCCCCGGCGAGGCCGAGGCGCGGCTGCGGGCGGAACGGCTGGCCAATGGCGTGCCGCTGCAGCCCGACACCTGGGCCAGCATCGTGCAGTGCGCCCGCAAGCTCGGCGTCACCGTCCCGAACTGATCAGGTGCTGCCCTGGTCGGCCGGCTTCGGGCCGACCAGCCGGCGGATATCGGCCAGCATCGCGGGCGCGTCCCAGGCGGCATCGCCTTCCAGCCGGGCCATCTCCCGGCCCTGGCGGTCCACGATCACGCTGGTCGGCAGGCCGCGCGCCCCGAGCGCCCGGCTGGCCGCCCCGCGCGGGTCCAGCCAGAGCCCCAAGCGGCGAATGTCGCGGGCCTGGTAGAAGGCCTCCACCTGGGCCTTGCCGCCACGGTCCGAGGACAGCGCGAGCACCAGGATGTCCTGCTCCGCCAGCGCCGCCTGGGCGCGGTCGAGCGCCGGCATTTCCGCGACGCAAGGCGGGCACCATGTCGCCCACAGGTTGATGAGCAGGCCCTGGCCGGCGAAATCCGCCACGCCATGGGGCTTGCCCCCGGCATCGGTGAAGGTGAAGTCGGGCAGCGGCTTCGGCCCGCTAGGCTCCAGGGGCCGCACCGCGGCGGCCCGGGCTTTGCGCCCGAGGACCGGCGCGGCTAGGGTTCCCGCCGCCGCCAGGACCAGACCCCGGCGGGAAGCCCGCATCCCGGAAAGCGCATCCATCGTGTCCATGAATTCTCCTGGTACTGGCCCCGGAAACTCCCAGTGGGGCGGCCGGTTCGCCGCTGGCCCATCCGCCATCATGCAGGCCATCAACGCCTCCATCGGCTTCGACCGCAAGATGTGGCGCCAGGACATCCGGGGCAGCCTGGCCCATGCCGCCATGCTGGCCCATGTGGGCATCATCACCGCCGCTGACGAGGTGGCAATCCGCGAAGGCCTCGGCGCCATCGCCGCCCGCATCGAGGCGGGGGAATTCCCCTGGGACGAGGCCCTCGAAGACATCCACATGAACATCGAGGCGCGGCTGACCGCGGCCATCGGGGAGGCCGGCAAGCGGCTGCACACCGGGCGCAGCCGCAACGACCAGGTGGCGCTCGATGTCCGGCTCTGGGTGCGGGATGCGATCGACGGGCTCTCGGCGCAGGTCGAGGACGTGATGCGCGCCCTGGTCGCCCGGGCCGAGGAACACGCCGGCACCGTCATGCCCGGCTTCACCCACCTGCAGCCCGCCCAGCCCGTCACCTTCGGCCACCACATGCTGGCCTATGTCGAGATGCTGTCGCGCGACCTCGGGCGGCTGGCGGATTGCCGGCGGCGGCTGAACGAAAGCCCGCTCGGCGCCGCTGCCCTGGCCGGCACCGGCTTCGCCATCGACCGCCACATGACCGCCGCGGCACTCGGCTTCGACGGCCCGACCCGCAACAGCCTCGACAGCGTCGCCTCCCGGGATTTCGCCGCCGAATTCCTGTTCTGCTGCGCCATGTGCGCCACCCACCTCAGCCGTTTCGCCGAGGAGGTGGTGATCTGGACCAACCCCTATTTCGGCTTCGTCAAGCTTTCGGATGCCTTCACCACCGGCAGCTCCATCATGCCGCAGAAGCGCAACCCGGATGCGGCGGAGCTGGTGCGCGGCAAGACCGGGCGCATGACCGGCGCGCTGGTCGGCATGCTGACCGTGCTGAAGGGTCTGGCGCTGACCTATTTCAAGGACATGCAGGAAGACAAGGAAGGCGTGTTCGACGCCGCCGAGAACCTCACCCTCTGCCTCGCCGCCGTGGCCGGCATGGTGCGGGACATGCAACCGGATGAGGCGCGGCTGCAACAGGCCGCCGGCGCCGGCTTCTCCACCGCGACCGACCTCGCCGACTGGCTGGTGCGGGAGCTGCAGATGCCCTTCCGGGACGCCCACCACGTCACCGGCCGCTTGGTCGCCAGGGCCGAGGCCAAGGGCAGCGACCTGCCCGGCCTGACGCTCGCCGAGATGCAGGCGGAGGAACCGCGGATCACCGCGGCGGTGTTCGGCGTGCTGACGGTGGAGGCCTCGGTCGCCTCGCGCACCTCCTTCGGCGGCACGGCGCCGGAGAACGTCAGGCGGATGGCCGCGGAATGGCGGGAGAGGCTGGCATGACCCGAAGCACCACCCGGTACGGCCTGGCGCTGCTGGCGCTGGCCACCCTGCTGCCGCTGGCCGGTTGCGGCCGCACCGGGCCGCCGCGCCCGCCCGGTCCGCCGGGCGCCGTGGTCTACCCGCGCGCCTATCCGGTGCCGGACATGCCCCCGGTGCCGCAGCCGCCGGAGCCCGCGCCGCTGGCAACGCCGCTGACCACCACCCCGCTGATCGAGCCGCCACTGCCCGCGCCCGACTGACCCGGGGCGGCGCAACCCGCCGGGCTGGCCCCCGTTGCCTCCGCCAGGAGGACATGGCATGCGGATCCACCATTTCGACTGCGGCCCGGCCCGGCCCTTCGGCGGCGCCCTGATGGATGGTGCCAGCCCCGGCATGGTCGGCCGGCTGACCTGCCATTGCCTGGCCATCGAGACCGACCGGCATGGCGTGGTGCTGGTCGATACCGGGCTCGGGCTGCGCGACATGGCGCGGCCCTGGTCCCGGCTGCCGAGGCTCAACACCGCCGCCCTCAGGTTCCGCCTGCACGCGGACCGCACCATGCTGCGGCGGCTGCGGCGGATCGGCATCGGGCCGCGGGACGTGCGCCACATCATCATGACGCATCTCGACTTCGACCATGCCGGCGGGCTGGTGGATTTCCCCAATGCCGAGGTGCACCTGATGGACCCGGAAGCCCGGGCCGCCCGGGCGCGCACCAGCATGCTCGACCGTTCGCGCTACCGCCCGGTGCAATGGGGCGATACCGGGCGCTGGATACGCTACCCCGCCCGCACCGCCGGCCGCTGGTTCGGCTTCGACGCGGCGACGGAACTGGAAGGCCTGCCGCCCGAGTTCCTGCTGGTGCCGCTGCCCGGTCATACCGCCGGCCATGCCGGGGTGGCGATCGAGGGCCCGCGCGGCTGGATGCTGCATGCCGGCGACAGCTACTTCAACCGCGCCGAAGTGCACGCCGCCACGCCATCCTGCCCATCGGGCGCCGCCGCCTACGAACGCATGATGGCCTGGGACGCGAGGCTCGGCCATGCCAACCAGGCGCGCGTCCGCCAGTTGGCGCAGGATCCCGGAAGCCCGGTGGTGGTGTTCTGCACCCATGACCCGGTGGAGTTCGTGGCGATGTCGGTCTGGCAGGGCAATGCCTCCGCGACAGCCAAGGATGCCGCCGGCACCACGGCGGCTGGCGCGGCCTGACCGCGGGATTGCCGGGGCCGCCCGGGCCGGACTAGCCTGCTGGAAAAGCCCCGGAGGAAACCATGCCAGAGCTTGTCGTCACGCCGCTCGGCTATGCCATGGGTGCGCAGGTCACCGGCCTCGACCTGCGCCGGCCGCTCGATGACCTGACCCGGCGGCGGCTCTACGATGCCTGGCTGAAGCATGTGGTGCTGGTCTTCCCCGGCCAGCCGCTGACGCCCGAGCAGCACATCGCATTCTCCGCCGGCTTCGGCGAGTTGGACAACCACACTTCCCAGGCGCCGGAAACCCTGCTGGAGGGGCACCCGGAAATCCTGGTGGTCACCAACAAGCAGCGGCTCGGCAAGCCGAGCGGCACCCGCACCACCGGCCGCAACTGGCACACCGACCTGTCCTACTCGCTGCGGCCGGCCAAGGGGTCGCTGCTGCTGTGCCAGGAAAAGCCCCCGGTCGGCGGCGACACCATGTGGGCCAACCTGACCATGGCCTACGAGACGCTCAGCCCGAAGATGCAGGCCATCCTGGATGGGCTGGAGGCGGTGCATGACGTCTCGCTGGTCAAGGGCATCGGCGCGCGGGACCCGGCGGTGGCCCAGGGGCTGAAGTCGCGCAACCCGCCGGTGGTCCACCCGATGGTCCGGGTGCATCCCGATACCGGCCGGAAGTCCCTGCTGGCCGGCGAGCGCGTCAGCCACATCCTCGGCTTCTCCGAGGAGGAGAGCACGGCGTTGCTCAACTTCCTGAACGCCCATGCCACCTCGCCCGAGTTCATCTATCGCCACCGCTGGTCGGTCGGCGACATCGTGCTGTGGGACAACCGCTGCACCTGCCACGTGGCGCTGCCGGATTTCGACCAGACCCAGCCACGGCTGATGCTGCGCTGCTCGCTCAAGGGAGAGGCGGAGGGACGGCTGGCGGATGCCGCGCCGGCGGCGACGAAGGAGCAGATGATCCAGACCCTGGCGGCGCTGTCCTAGGCTGCCGTGCAGGAGCGTTCGACACCGGCCACGGCCGGCGCTATTGCGGCACGGCACGGCCGGGGATCGCCCGGTCCGGGCCAGCGACAAGACCAACAGATTGGAGGGCAAGGACGGCATGGCGGACTGGCATCGCGTCGCCGACGAGGCGGATCTGATGGAGAACATGCCGCTGCCGGTGCGCATCGGCGACCTGTCGATCGCCGTGGTCCGGCTGGAGGACGGCATCTTCGCGGTCAACGACATCTGCACGCATGAATACGCGCTGCTGTCCGATGGCTACTGCGAGGACGGCAAGCTGGAATGCCCGCTGCACCAGGCCTGCTTCGACATCCGGACCGGCGCCGCACTGAACGAGCCAGCGGAAGTCCCGGTGGCGACCTACAAGGTGAAGGTCGAGGCCGGAGGGGTCTTCGTCGAGGCCTGAAGCCGGCGGCGCCGGGATGCGCCGCCGCCCGATGCCTCAGCCGTGCACGCGCTGGGCGCCACGACGGCGCCAGGCGCTCATCTGCTCGGCCGAGGTGTGCACATGCACCACCACCGGCTTGCCGCGCACGGCGAAGGCGCGGGCGATGGCGTCCTCGATCTCGGCCTCGGCGCCGATGGTGATGCCCTCGGCGCCGAAGACCCGGGCCCAGGCTGCGAAGTCGGGGTTGGTGAGCTTCACCGCCGCTTCGTAGGGGCGGTTCGGGTAGCGCACCTCATGGTGCATGCCGATGGTGCCGTAGCGCTTGTTGTCGGAGATGATGATGATCGGGCAGGCGCCATACTGCATGGCGGTGGCGATCTCGTTGCCGGTCATCAGCGCACCGCCATCCCCGACGAAGCCCACCGCCTGCCTGCCGGGCCGGCGGATGGCCGCGGCGACCGCCATCGGCACGCCCGCCCCCATGGCGCCGACGACGGAAGACAGGAAGTTCTGGCCCGGCCGGAAGCCGATGTAGCGGTGGATGAAGGAGGAGAAATTCCCGGCATCCGAGGTCACCACCGCATCCGGCGCCAGATGCCTGGCGACCTCGATGCAGACGGCGGCGAAGTTCACCCCATCCGCCATGCTGTCCCAGTCCGGCGCCATCAGCCCGCGGTGGATGCCGTTCAGCGCGGCCACCCAGCCGCTGCGCCTCGCGGCATCCGCCGGCGCCCCGCGCTTCAGCAGGGCGCGGATCACCGCCGCCGGTTCCGCGGCGATGCCGAGGTCGGGGCGAAACACCCGGCCGATCTCGTTCGCATCCGGCCAGACCTGCACCAGCGGAAGTTGCGGGTCGGGCGCGGTCGGGAAGCTGTAGGACTGGCTGACGGAATCGGTGATCCGCTCGCCGAAGCTGACCAGCAGATCCGCCTTCTTCATCTCGGCGATCAGGCCGGACGGGACCCGGATGCCCATGTAGCCGCCATAGTTCGGGTGGTCGCTGTCGAACAGCTGCGGCCGGCGGTGGGTGGGCGATACCGGCAGCACCCATTGCTCGGCCAGCTTGCGCAGGTCGTCCAGCGCCCCGCGGCCGGCATTGGCCAGCGCGCCACCCGCCCAGATCAGCGGCCGTTCCGCCCTGGCCAGCATGGCGGCGAGCTGGTCGAGGTCCTCCTCGCGGGCGCCGCCGTAGACGCGGGGGCGTGGCTTCGCCACCGGCGTATCCGTCGGCTCGTCGAAGATGTCCTCCGGCAGGATCACCGCGACCGGACCCGGCGTGCCGCTTTCCGCGAGATGGAAGGCGCGGGCGATGCTTTCGCTCGCCTGCACCACCTCGTTCACCTCGATGACGTCCTTGGTGACATCCGCCAGCAGCTTCGCGTAATTCTGTTCCTGCAAGGCGAGGCGGCCGAAATCCTTGCGCTCCACCTGCCCGCACAGCACCACCAGCGGCGTCGCATCGTGGTGTGCCGTGTGCAGCGCCACCATGGCATTGGCAAGGCCTGGCCCGCGCGAGACCAGCAGCACCCCGGCACGGCCTTCCAGCATGCGGCCGTCAGCCACAGCCATGAAGCCGGCGCCGCCTTCGTGCCGGCAGACGATCAGGCGAACCTCGGGCACCTCGGTCAGCGCATCGGTCAGCCCGAGGAAGCTTTCCCCGGGCACCATCCAGATGGTGTCGATGCCATGCGCGATGAGGCTCTCGGCCAGGACGCGGCCAACGGTGCGGCTCATGCTGCTTCCCTTCCCTGTTCGGATTCTTGGCCGACATGCATCACGCGGCACCGTCCTGCCGCTGGCCATACATGGCAGGAGGCGCATCGGCGGCACCGGTGTTCCAAGCCCCGGCAAGCCTCTCGCCCACCGCCCGCGGTCCATGGCTGTGCAGGATGCAGTGGTTGAACGACGGGCGCCGGCCATCCGGCACCGGGAGCGGCCCGGCGTATGCGCAGCCTGCCCTGCGTCGTCATTCCTGCGCCCCTCCGGCTTTGCCACCATTCAAGCAGCCCTGCCGGCCGGTTAGAAGGGGCGCGCCCTGGTGTCAGCCGCGCCGCGTCCCGGCCGGCATCGGTGCGCCGAGGTCGGCATTCGCCTCGCCAAGCGCCGGGGCGCCGCGCTCGATCGGCGGCCGCACGCCGTCGAGGGACAGCGGCATGCCGATGCCGCGCGCATCATAGCCCGGCATCGGCTGCACCATGCCGAGCGCCGCGGTCTGCGGATGCGCCGCGACCGCCGCGAGGTCGTTGATCGGCGAACAGGGAATCCCCGCCGCCTCCAGCGCCTCGGCCCAGTCGGCGCTGGTGCGGGCCAGCATGGCCTCCTCCAGCAGCGGCAGCAGGATCTCGCGGTGGGCGATGCGGTCGGCATTGGTGCGGAAGCGCGGGTCGCTGCCCCATTCCGGGTGGCCGAGCACCGCCGCGTATTTGGCGAACAGCCGGTCGTTGGCCGCGGCGACCACGATCTCGCCATCCGCCGTGTCGAAGGCCTGGAAGACGATGAGCTTGGGGTTGCCGCTGCGATGGCGCGGCGGCTGCCGGCCGCTTTCGAAATAGCCGGCGAAATGCTGCGCCATCCAGCCGAGCCCGGTCTCGAACAGGGATGTATCGACCGTCGCCCCCTCCCCGGTCAGGTGCCGGCGTTGCAGCGCGGCGAGGCAGCCGAGCGCCGCCCATACCCCGGTGCCGAGGTCGAGCACCTGCATCCCCACGCGGGCGGGCGGGACTTCGGCCGAGCCGTTCACGCTGAACATGCCGGCGAAGGCCTGCACGATGGGCTCGTAGCCCGGCTTCAGCGCCATCGGCCCGACCGCGCCGAAGGCGTGCAGCGAGCAATAGACCAGCCGCGGGTTCAGCGCCCGGACCGCCTCGGCGCCGAGGCCCATGGCATCCAGCGAGCCGGGCCGCATGTTCTGCACGAAGACATCGGTATCCCTGAGGAAGCCGCGCAGCCAGACCAGCGCGTCCGGGTCCTTCAGGTCCAGCACCACGCTGCGCTTGTTGCGGTTGACCGCATGGAAGGAGGTGGCGATGCCGGCATGGAAGGGCGGGCCCCAGCCGCGCGCGTCGTCGCCCTCGGGCCGCTCGATCTTCACCACCTCGGCGCCCAGCATGGCGAGGATCTCGCTGGCATAGGGACCGGCGAGGTTCTGGCCGATCTCGACGACCTTCACGCCCTGCAATGGCAGCATGACGACGGGCTTCCTTATGGACGTTCCGGCCGGAGTCTGCGGGCGGCGGCGCGAACCGGTCAAGCGGACGCCCAGGCGTTAAGCCGCGCTTCATTTCCCGCCGGCATGCTGCCCCAGGCACGGAGGGCGGAAGGATGCCGGAGAGCGACCCCATGGCGGCGGAAGCGCGGGAGACACGGCTCCGCATCGCCCACCACCTCGCGGAATTGCACCGCGTGCATCTGGCGCTGGCCGCGGAAAGCCGCGGCCTGAAGCGCTTCACCCTGGACGGCCGGGCCGGCACCGAGATCGAGATCGCCGCCGAGATGCTCGAACAGTACCTCGGCGCCAGCGGCGCCTTCCTCGAGAACATGCGCGGCCGGTTCGAGGCCCGGCTCGGCCTGCTGCGGCGGGGCGAGCCACGGATCGGCGCCAACCCCGAGGACGCGCCAGGCCATGGCGCCTTCTGGCTCGGCTTTTCCCGGTTGTGCGTCGTGCTGAGACGCGCCGGGGCTGGTAGCTGAGGCGCGCCGGGGCTGGTAGCTGAGGTGCGCCGGGGGAAGTTGCTGAAGCGCGCGGGTGGTGGCGAATCTGCTGGGCAGGGGCCGGGCCTGCCGACATGTTGCGCCTGCGACCAAGGTGTTGCTCCCGCTTCCGCGACCATCCAAATAGTGGATGCGATTTCCTGTATTGTCCGGCGAAGGCGTGAACCTGATCCCGTTGCATCGTCGGCGGTTGAGCCTTCGCGGGTTGCTGGTGCTCCTCGTGGCGGCCGTTGCGCTGCCGTTGGTCGCCCTGGCAGGCGTCGCCCTCTGGCACGCGCATCACCAGGGGCAGGCGCGGGCGGAAGCTGAACTGCTCGGCCAGGCGCGGGTCATGGCGGCGGCGGTCGACCGCGAGTTCGACCAGGTGCGGGCCGGCCTGCGGGCGCTGGCGAATTCGGCCGCGATGGACGCCGAGGATCTGGCAGGCGTCGAGGCGGAAATGCGCGCCATGTCGGCCCAGTGGGGCGGCACCCCCATCGCGCTGGTGGCCGCTGACGGCAGCCAATTGCTGGGCACCAACTGGGCCCGGAGCGAACGCCGGGCCGGCCTGGCCGGGCCGGCGGCCGCCGCGACAAGCCTCGTCAGCGGCCGGGCGACAGTCTCCGACCTCATCTACAGCAGCCGTTTCAACGACCATCTGGTGGCGGTGGTGATGCCGGTTCCGGCGCCCGCCCCCGATGGCGCCCCGCGCGGCCAGCCGACGCATGCCTTCGCCGCCGCCTTGCCGAGCAACCGGCTGGCGGCCGTGTTGCGGGGACGCGCCGGCCGCAACAGCGAGGCGGATGCACCGGTGGCGGCGGTCATCGACCGTGCCGGAGTGGTCGTGGCCCGCACCCGGGGGGAAGCCACCTTCGTCGGCAAGCCTGTCCGGCCGGCCTTCGCCTTGCGGCTGGCCGAGAACACCGAAGGGCTTTGGCACAACGCCACCACCTATGAGGGCGATCCGGCGATCTTCGCCTTCGCCAGGGCGCCGCGCAGCGGCTACACCGCGGCGGTGAGCCTGCCGGATGCCGCCTTCGGCGCCCCCCTGCGCGATGCGCTGTGGCGGTATGGCCTGCTGTCCGCGGTGCTGCTCACCGCCGGGGCCGGGCTGGCGGCGCTGGTCGGAAGCCATATCGCCGGGGCATTGCACCGGGTGGCCGGGACGGTGCCCGAGCATCCCGTGCCGGGAGGCTCCGCCCTGCGCGAGCTGGATGAGGTCGCCCATGCCGTGGCGGAGCGCAACCGCGCCGTCGCCCGCCTCGCAGACAGCGAACGCCGCTTCCGTGCCCTGGCCGAAGCCGGGGCGCTGGCGATCTGGCGTGGCGATGCCAGCGGGGCGATCCTGGAAAGCCAGGGCTGGCAGGTGCTCACCGGCCAGCCTGACGCCGCCCTGCGTGGCAATGGCTGGCTGGCCATGCTGCACCCCGCCGACCGCGATACGGTGGTGGCGGCCTGGGAGACCACCCGCCAGGCCGGAACGCCGATCGACCAGGAATTCCGCGTGCTGACCCGCGCCGGCGTATGGCGCTGGGTGCGGACACGCGGCGTCCGGGTGGGTGAAGCGGGGGCCGTGGCGGAATGGGTCGGCGTCATCGAGGATGTGCATGACCAGCGGCAGGCGGCGCTGGCGCTGGTGGATCGCCAGGAACGGCTGCGGCTGGCGGTCGAGGCGGCACGGCTGAGCACCTGGGAATACGACCCGGTCAGCGACCGCGCCAGCCGCATCGGCCGGTCCGGCGAGACGCTGATGGCGCCCGACGCCCCGGCCTTCACGCTGGCCGACTGGGGCGCGGTGATACATCCCGATGACCGGCCCGGGACGCTGGCGCTGCTCCAGGCAACCATCGATGGCCGGTCCCCGGAATTCGCGGCAGAGTTCCGGGTTCGCCGCCGCCCTCCGGAGGAAGGCTGGGCCTGGGTCATGTCGCATGGCGCGGTGGCGGAGCGCGACCCGGTGTCCGGCGCGGTGCTGCGGATCGCCGGCGTCGCCCAGGACATCACCGAGCGGCGGGAGGCCGAGCAGCGCCGCGCCCTGCTGGCGCGCGAGGTCGACCACCGGGCAAGGAACGTGCTGGCGGTGGTGCAATCCATTCTGCGCCTGACCAGGCGGGACCAGCCGGAAGCCTTCGTCGCCGCGGTCGAGGCGCGGGTGGCCGCGCTGGCCCGGGCCCATACCCTGCTCGCCGAGGAAGGCTGGCTCGGCGCCGACCTGCACATGCTGGCGGAGCGCGAGCTGGCGAGGTTCCCGCCCGGCACGGTCGAGTTGGAAGGCCCCGTGCTGGCGGTGGCAGCCTCCGCGGTGCAGCCGCTGGCCATGGTGCTCCACGAACTGGCGACCAACGCCGCCAAGCACGGCGCCGCGTCCTGCCTGGAAGGCCGCGTCACCCTGCGCTGGGCGGTCGAATGCGGCGGGACGGTGCGGCTGGAGTGGATCGAGCGCGGCGGCCCGCCGGTCGGCGAAGCCCCGACACGGCGCGGCTTCGGGTCGCGCATGCTCGATGCCATCGTGCGCGGGCAGCTCGGCGGGACGCTGGCGTTGCAATGGGCGGCCGCCGGGCTGGAATGCCGCATCATCCTGCCCGCGGCGCGGCTGCTGTCCACCGATCCGTCCGGGTCGCTGCGGCGGGCCCGGCAGCCGGAGCCGGTCAGCCCGCTGGCATAGCGCCAGCCAGGGTCTCCAGCGGCCAGCGGGGCCGCGGGGCATGGCCGAGGTCATCCAGCAGCCCCAGGCGCAGCCGCTCGATCCCCGCCCAGGCGACCATCACCGCATTGTCCGTGCACAGCCGGATCGGCGGCGCCACCAGCGGCAGGCCGCGGCGTGCGGGCCGCCCCGGCCAGCGCCGCCCGCACCGCGGCATTGGCCGCGACGCCGCCGGCCACCACCAGCGCGCGTCGCCGCCGCGCAGCCGCATCAGCGCATGGCAGCGGCACGGTCGGCCAGCACCGCCGCCACCGCGCGCCTGGAAGCTGGCGGCGAGGTCGGCGGCCGGTCCTGGTCCGGCAGGCGCCGGCCGCCGGGATGCTTGCCGACCGCCTGCGCCACCGCGGTCTTCAGCCCGCTGAAGGTGAAGTCGCAGCCGGCCCTGCCCGAACAGCGGGCGCGGCAGCGGGTAGCGGGTCGGGATCGCCCTGCCTGCGCGAGCTGTTCCAGCGCCGGGCCGCCGGGCCAGGGCAGGCCGAGCAGCTTGGCGGCCTTGTCGAACGCCTCGCCCACCGCGTCGTCGAGCGTGGCGCCGAGCCGGCGGTAGCGCCCCAGCCCCTCCACCGCCACGCATTGGCAATGCCCGCCGGACAGCAGCAGCAGCAGGTAGGGGAAGCGGGCGCCGCTCCTGCACGAGCCCGGCAGGCGTGGCGGTCAGCGCGTGCGCCTCCAGGTGGTTCACCGCGACGTAGGGCAGCCGGTGCGGCAGATCGCGATGCCCTTGCCGAGCTGGCTCCCGACGATCAGCCCGCCGATCAGCCCCGGGCCGGCGCTGGCCGCGACTGCCGGCCAGCTCGGCGAAGCCCAGCCCGGCTCCGCTGCATCACCTGCGCGGCCAGCCGCGGCAGGTGCTGCCAGATGCGCGCGGGCGGCGATCTCCGGCACCACGCCGCCGAACGGCGTGTGCTCCTTCAACTGGCTGAGCACCGCCTCGGCCAGCATTGTGCCATCGCCGCGCAGCACGGCCGCGGCCGTCTCGTCGCAGCGACGATTCCAGCCCAAGCACCGCGCCGCATCCGTATAATCCGCAACTTTCCCCATTCGTGCACGGTAATAGGGTCACTGCATGAACGCCGCCACGCCCCCCGGACGATCGCCGCCGCATCGTCCTGCGGCATCCCCGCGTCAAGCCGCACAGCCGCGCCCTGCCGCTGCGCGTCGGCACGCGCGGCTCGCCGCTGGCGCTGGTGCAGACCCGCCACTTCCTGTCGATCCTCACCGCGGTTCTGCCCGGTGCTGCGCGGCGTCGATGCGTTCGAGGAGCATGCCATCCACACCACCGGCGACCACATGCAGGACCGCCGCCTGGCGGATATCGGCGGCAAGGGGCTGTTCGCCAAGGAAATCCACGAGGCATGGCTGGACCGCCGCGTCGATTTCGCGGTCGCACAGCCTGAAGGACCTGGAAACCGAGCTGCCGCCCGGCATCGTGCTCGGCCTGCACCCTGAAGCGGGAGGATGCGCGCGACGCGCATCATCCTCGGCGCCGGCTGCGGCACGCCGGACCCGTCCGACCCCTATGGCCTGCCTGCCGGCCGGCGCGGTGGTCGGCACCGCCTCGGTGCGCCGCCAGGCGCAGATGCTGCACGCGCGGCCCGACCTGCGGTCGAAATGATCCGCGGCAACGTGCAGACCAGGCTGGCCGGGTCTCGCGCCGGGGGAATGCGCCGCCTCGCCTGCTGGCCCTGGCCGGGCTGCGCCGGCTCGGCATGGAGGACCGCGCCCGGTCGTGCTGGACCCCGAGGCGATGGTGCCGGCCGCCGGCCAGGGCATCGTCGGCATCACCGTGCGGGAGGCCGACGAGGAGCTGCTGCGAACTGCTCGCCGCCATCGAGGACCCCGAGGCGGAGGCGGTCAGTCCACCGCGGAACGCGCCATGCTGGCGGAGCTCGACGGCTCCTGCCGCACCCCGATCGGCGGCCATGCGCGGCTGCTGCCGGCCCGGCGAATGAGCGGCCCCCCGCACCCTGCACCTGACCGGGCTGGTGGCGCGGCCGGACGGCGCTTCCTGCTGAAGCGCTCGGTCATGGCGACGCGCGGACGCCGCCCGGCTGGGCACCGAGCTCGGCCAGAGCCTGCGGGCCGACAGCCCGCGCCGACCTCTTTGCCTGAGGCGCCCGGTATACCGGCCACGGGAGTGCTGATCACCCGCCCGGAGCCGGGGGCGGAGGAGACGGCGCGGCAGGTCGCGGCGCTCGGCTGGCAGCCGGTGCCGGCCCCTGCCCTGCGGCTGGCCGCCCTTCCCTTCGCCGCGCCGCCGGCCCAGGCGCTGCTGCTGACCAGCCGCGCCGCCGCCCGGGCCATGCCGCCCGGCTGCCCGCGCCGGGACCTGCCGGTGCTGGCGGTAGGCGAGGCGACCGCCGCCGAGGCGCGCGATGGCGGTTTCGTGAACGTACTGGCCGCGGCCGGCGATGCGGCCGCGCTGGCCGAACTGGCGACCGCGCGGCTCGATCCCCGGGCCGGGCCGCTGCTGCTGGCGGTCGGTGCCGGATACGGCCGGGAACTGGCGCTGGCGCTGCGGCAGCGGGGCTTCCGGGTGCAGCGGCGGGTCGCCTATGCGGCCGCACCGGCGGCCGATCTGCCGCCGCCGGCCCGGGCGGCGCTGGCGGCGGGGCGGATCGTTGCCGCGCTGTTCTTCTCGCCGCGCTCGGTGCACTGTGCCATTTCAATGCTACGGAAGGCCGGGTTGGCCGAAACCACGCCGAAGATCGAGGCGTTGGCGATCAGCCCCAGGGTCGCGGCGGCGCTACGCGCGGCGCCTGCCCCCCTGGCATGGCGCGCGGTGCGTGTCGCTGATCGGCCCGACCAGGACTCACTCTTGCAACTGCTCGGACCCAGGTAGGCGATTACGATGAGCAAAGCCCCCGAGACCAAGCCGCAAGCCTCTGGCGGTTCGCCCCCTGGCGGTTCGCCCCCTCGCGGTGCGTCCGCCGGCGGTTCTGCCCCGACCAGTGGGTCACCGCCCAATGTGTCGCCGACCAGTGGATCACCGCCCGACGGTCCGCCGCCGGCCGGCACGGCTGCGCGCAACTCGCCGTTGAGCCCGCCCGGCGGCCGGCGGCTGGACCCTGCCGCGATCATGATCGGCGTCGGCGGCGTGGTGCTGCTGCTGGCGGTGTGGTGGCTGGTGGTGACGCCGCGCTCCGAGATGAATGACGGCGTCGATCCGGCGCGGGTGGCGCAGATCGAACAGCGCGTCTCGGCACTCGATACGCTGCGCAGCGACGTCGGCGCGCTGGGCGGCCGGCTGGAGCAGATCCAGCCGCTCGAAGGCCGCATCCGCGCTCTGGAGGAACGCCCGGCGCCGACCGATACCAGCCAGTTGCAGGCCCGGGCCGACACCCTGGCCGACCGTGTGGCGGCGGCCGAACGCAACGCCGCCCAAGCCACCGAGCGTGCCACGGCGCTCGAACGCCAGGTGCAGGCGCTGGAGGGCCGGCCGGCCTTCAACCCCGAGGCTGTCGCCTCGCGTGAGGCGCTGGAGCGCCTGACCGAGCGGGTGGAGACCCAGGGCAACCGCCTGGAGGAACAAGCCCGCACCCAGGACCAGCGCAACACCGATGCGCAGGAAGCCGCCAACCGGCGGGCGACGGAACTCGAGCAGAATCTGCAGCAACGCATCGCCACGCTGGAACAACGGCTCGGCGAGCGGCTCGATACGCTGGAGCAGGCGCAGCAGCGGCTGACCGCGATCGAGAACCGGACCGCACGCCTTGCCGTGGTCGACCGGCTGCACGGCGCGCTGGCCGCCGGCCAGCCGCTGGGCGAGGCGCTGGGGCGCATCGACCAGCCGCCGCAGGCGCTGGCCCGTTTCGCCTCGACGCCGCCGCCGACCGAAGCCTCCCTCCGGCTGTCCTTCGAGGAGGCCGCCAATGCGGCGCGCGCCGCCTCCGATGCCGGCCTGCAGCCGGATGGCAGCCGTACCGGCGTGGTGGACAGCGCGTTGTCCCGGCTCAGCGGGCTGGTGACGATCCGGCGCGGCGAGGACGTGGTGTGGGGCGACGCGGCCGAAGCGGAAATCGAGCGTGCGCGCCGTGCGTTGGAAGCCGGAGACATCGAGATGAGCCTGCAGCACATCGGGAAACTGCCGCCGCCGGCACGCAATGCGATGCAGCCCTGGGCGGAACAGGCCCAGGCGCTGCTCGCGGCACGTGCCGCGCTGCGCCAGCTGGCGGCGGGCTGAGCCGATGCGCCGCGCCATTTGGGTTCTCCTGCTTCTCGGTATCGGCGTCGCCCTGGCGCTGTGGCTGGCCGAGATTGGCGGAACGGTGGAGATCCAGGTCGGAGATGCCTGGATCGGCACCTCCTTCCCGATCGCCCTGCTGGTCCTGTTCCTTGCCTTCCTGTTGCTGCACGGCATCCTGTCGCTGATCGGGGCGATGCGACGCTGGCCGGAACGGCGGCGCAACCGCCGCGCCACGCGCCGCCGGACGGATGGCGACGCGGCGGTGACGAGGGCGCTGGTCGCGCTGGCCGCCGGCACGCCCGAGAAGGCGCGGCTGGAGGTGCGCAAGGCGCGCAACCTGCTTGGCGATACGCCGCAGACCCTGCTGCTGTCCGCCGAGGCCGAGCGCCTCTCCGGCCATGAGGAACAGGCTGCCGCGGTGTTCCGCAGCCTGGCGGAGCGGGATGATGCCCGCTTCCTCGGCCTGCGCGGCCTGCTGCGGCAGGCGATGGCGAAGGGCGACTGGGACGCCGCGCTGGCCCTGGCCAAGGAAGCCGAGAAGACCCAGCCGGGCGCCGCCTGGGTGCGTGAGGAACGGTCCCAGTTGGCGCTGCTCACCCGCAACTGGCGGGAAGCGCTCGCCCTGGCCCCGGCCGAGACGCCACGCGCGCCCCTGGCGCTGGCCGCCGCGACGCAGGAAAGCGACGCCGACAAGGCCGCCGAGCTGGAACGCCAGGCCTTCCAGTCCGACCCCGCCTTCGCGCCGGCCGCCGTGGCGCACGCGAAGCGGCTGAAGGACGTGGGCAGCCCGCGCCGCTCCAAGGCGGTGCTGGAGGATGCCTGGGCGGCTTCCCCGCACCCCGACCTGGCGGAGCCCTACCTGGCGGATGAGAAGGACCCGCTGATGCGGGTGAAGGCGGCCGAGATGCTGATCCGCCGCAACCCGACCCATGCCGAAAGCCGGCTGCTGCTGGCCCGCGTGGCGATCGCCGGCGGGCTGACCGGCCGGGCGCGCGGGGCGCTGGAGGCGGTGGTGAAGAGCGGTTCCGCCGATCGCCGGACCTACCTGCTGCTGGCCGAGCTGGAGGAAGCCGAGCACGGCGAGACCGCCGAATCCCGTGCGGCCCAGGCCCGCTGGCTGCGGGAGGCCGCCGGTGCCCCGCCCGAGCCGCGCTGGCGCTGCGGGAATTGCGGCACCGACCAGGTGGCCTGGGCGCCGGTCTGCAAGACCTGCGACAGCGCCGGGCGGATCACCTGGACGGCGGCGGCACGATCCAGCCTGCCGGCCGCCACGGCTGCGTGAGGCGGTGGCAGGCGCTGATCGGCTGTTGCCGGCGAAGGCCGGCACGGGTATCTAGCGCCTGCGCGCGATGCCGACATAGCTCAGCGGTAGAGCAACTGATTCGTAATCAGTAGGTCCCCGGTTCAATCCCGGGTGTCGGCACCAGCTTCCCCAAGCACACGGAACCCCACTTCGGTACGCCCGAAGCTTCCGCGGCCGGTATGCTCTCCGCCAGCGCCGCATACCGCTCTACCCCAGCGCCGCCGGGTCGATCTCCAGCCCAAGCCCGGGACCGTCCGGCACGGCGACAAAGCCGTCGCGCGGGATCAGCGCCGGATAGGGCGGCTGGTCGAGATCGGCGAAGTAGTATTCCAGCGGCTCCTCATGCTCGGCGGCAGCCAGGATGTGCAGCGTGGCCAGCAGACCCGGCCCGAAATAGGGTGAATGCGGCACCACCGCGACACCATGCCGCGCCGCCAGCGCCCGCACCGCCAGCATGCCGCTGACGCCGCCGACCTTGGTGACGCTCGGCTGCGCCACATCGACCGCGCCGGCGGCCATCATCATGCCGAAGCTGACCGCATCGCCAAGGTTCTCGCCGGCGGCAATGCCGACGCCGCCGCCGCGCCGCACGGCGGCGATGCCGGCGAAATCCTCCGGCGGCCAGACCGGCTCCTCGACCCAGCGGACGTTCCAGCCGGTCACGGCGCGGCAGAATTGGGTGGCCTGCTCCACCGTGTCCCAGGCGCAGTTGATGTCGAGCATCAGCGGCACCTCGGGCGGCGCCGCATCGCGAGCGGCTTCGATGCAGGCGAGATCGACCTCGTGCAGCTTGATGTGCCGGTAGCCGCGGGCAATCGCCTCGGCCGTGTTGCGGCCAACCAGTTCCGGCACGCCGTAGCGCAGCAGGCTGGCATAGGCCGGCACCCGCGCCCGCTTCGCCCCGCCCAGCAGCGCATGCAGCGGCTTGCCCGCGGCCTTGCCGGCGATGTCCCACAACGCGATGTCGAGGCCCGAGAGGGCGAAGGTCATCGGCCCGTTGCGGCCGAAATTATGGAAGCGGCGGTGCAGCTTCCGCATCAGCCCGGCGATGTCGCCGGCCTCCTCGCCGATGCAGGCCGAGGCCAGCAGCGTGGTCAGCGCGTGATGCGTGGTCCCCACCAGGGTGAAGCCGAACGCCTCGCCCCAGCCGGTGATGCCGGCGTCGGTGTCCACCTGCACGAGCAGCGTGTCCATGTTGCGCAGGTGCAGGTTGCCGCCCGGGCCCGCCGGGTTGCCGTAGCGGAAGGCGCTGCTCAGGATGTGGCCGGTGACTGCGGTGATGCGCATGGTCTCTCCCCTCGGCTTCCCGTCTGGGCGGTGCGTGGTGATACTCGCAGCCAAGGCCGGGCATCGAAAGCCCGCCACCGGAGGAAGCCCATGCCCCGCATGCCGAAAGCCCTGCTTGCCTGCCTCGCCGCCTGGGTCGTTGCCTGGGTCGTTCCCTGGGCACCGCCCGCCCGGGCGCAGGACAGCTTCCCCAACCGCCCGATCAGGTTGGTGGTCCCTTTCGCGGCCGGTGGGCCGAGCGACATCGTCGCGCGCATGATGGCGCCGCGCATGGCCGAGCTGCTCGGCCAGCCGGTGGTGGTGGAGTCCCGGCCCGGGGCCGGCGGCACCACCGGCGTGGATGCGGTGGCGAGGGCGGCGCCGGATGGGCACACCATCGTCCTCGGCAGTGCCGGCGGGCTGGCCATCTCGCCCGGGCTGCAGCCCAACCTGCCCTACCAGCCATTGCGGGACCTGGCGCCGATCACCCTCGCCGTCATCGTGAACGAACCGCTGGTGGTGAATGCCGCCCTGCCCTACCGGACCCTGGCGGAGCTGCTGGCGGCGGCGAAGGCGCAGCCGGGGCGGCTCAACTACGGCTCCTCCGGGCCGGGCGGCATGCCGCACCTGGCCGGCGAGCTGGTCCGGCTCGCGGCCGGGATCGAGATCACCCACGTGCCCTACCGGGGCGGCGCGCCGCTTGCCATGGCGCTGGTCGCGGGCGAGGTGCAGATGGGCTTCGCCGACCTGCCCGCGCTGCTGCCCCACCTGCGGGCCGGCGCGCTGCGCGCCCTGGCGATCGGGAGCACCGAGCGGCACCCGCTGCTGCCCGAGGTGCCGACCATGGCGGAAGCCGGCCTGCCCGGGGTGATGACCGACAACTGGCACGGGCTGGTGGCGCCGGCCGGCACCCCGGCCCCGGCGCTGGCCGCCCTGCACCGGGCCGCGGTGGCGGCGCTGACGGAGCCCGAGATCGCCCGCCTGCTGCGCGAGCAGGGCGCCATCCCGGTCGGCAACAGCCAAGCGGAATTCGCCGCCTTCCTGAAGGCCGAGACGGCCCGCTGGCAGGACGTGATCCGGCGCGCCGGGGTGAAGCTGGAATAGCCGGGGGAATGGTTCGGCTGCCGCGCGTTTCGCTCGACAGACCACCACCCGCTGGCCGAGGATCAGGCTTCGCGGGCGGATGACGGGCCCGGCCAGCGCCGCAGGGCGTCGGCGGCCCCATGGCCTCCCACGGGTAATACGGCACGGGCGATCCACGCCCGGCCAAAGGGAGAGAAGACGCCATGCATCGCCGTACCCTCCTGCCGGCACTTGCCGCCCTGCCCTTCGCCGCCCGCGCCCAGAGCGGCAGCCCGGGCGGTGGCCAAGGCTGGCAGCCTGACCGCCCCATCCGCATGCTGGTGGGCTTCTCGGCCGGGGGCAGCACGGACACCACCGCCCGCGTCGTCGCCCAGGCCATCACCCCCGCCCTCGGCCAGTCGGTACTGGTCGAGAACCGCACCGGCGCCGGTGGAAACATCGCATCCGAGGCCGCCGCCCGGGCCGCGCCGGACGGCTACACCCTGGTGATGGGCTCCATGGGGACCCATGCGGTGAACCAGTCGCTGTTCCCGAACCTGCCGTTCCACGTGGCGAAGGATTTCGCCCCGGTGTCGCTGGTGGCGCTCAGCCACGTGCTGCTGGTGGTCCATCCCTCGATCCAGGCGAAGACCGTCGCGGAGCTGGTTGCCCTGGCGAAGTCCCGGCCGAACGGGCTGAATTGCGGCACCGGCGGCTCCGGCACCTCGCAGCATTTCGCGGCAGCGCTGTTCGAGCAGCAGGCCGGGGTGAAGTTCACCCAGGTCGCCTTCCGTGGCGGCGCACCGGCAATCCTGGAGCTGATGTCGGGCCGCATCGACCTGGTCTTCTCGCCGGTGGTCGAGGCCCTGCAGCAGGTGCGCGCGGGGAAGATCAGGGCGCTCGGCATCAGCCGCCCGGAGCGCTCGGCGCAACTGCCCGATGTGCCGACCATCGCCGAAGGGGTGCCCGGCTATGAATTCCGTAGCTGGCTCGGCGTCTTCGCGCCGGCGGGAACGCCTGCCCCGATTGTCGCGCGGCTCTCGTCGGAGATCGGCACGGCGCTGCAGCAGCCGGAGACGCGCGAGAAGATGATCCAGCTTGGCTACGAGCCGATTGGAAGCACGGCGGAGGAATTCGCCGCCTTCCAGGCGGAGGAACTGCCGCGTGTGGCCGAACTGGTGCGGGTCTCGGGCGCGACGCCGAACTGAGGCGCGGTGCGGCTGCCGGCCCCGGCCCTCAGGGCCCGGCCTGCCGCAGCGAGCGGAAGAAGGCGGCGATTTCGGTGGCCAGCGCCTCCGGCTGCTCCATGGCGGCGAAATGCCCGCCCCTGGCCATCGGCGTCCAGCGGCGGATGTCGGTATAGGTGCGTTCGGCGATGCTGCGCGGTGGCCGCCTGATCTCCTTCGGGAAGGCGGCATAGCCCATCGGCACATCCACGGTGCGGCCCTCGGGGATCGGCCAGGCCCCGTGCAGCCGCGCGTAGTACGGCCAGAAGGACGCGCCGATGCAGCCGGTGAACCAGTAGAACGCGATGTTCGCCAGCAGCCGGTCGCGCGGATGGACGCTTTCGACATCGCCGCCGCAATCCGACCAGGCGCGGAATTTCTCGACGATCCAGGCGGCGAGGCCGGCGGGGCTGTCGGTCAGGGCGAAGGCCAGGGTCTGCGGCCGGGTGCCCTGGATCCACTGGTAGCCGGTTTCCTCGCGCATCCAGGCCGCCGCCTCCTTGGCGTAGCGGGCTTCCTCGGGCGTCGGGTTCTCGGGCGGCGGCTGGTCGGGGCGCAGCGACAGCAGGTTGATGTGGATGCCGAGCAGCTTGTCCGCATGTGCGACGCCGAGGCGGGAGGCGGTGAACCCGCCCCAGTCGCCGCCCTGGGCACCGAAGCGCCGGTAGCCCAGCACCTCGGTCATCAGCTCCGCCAGGCAATCCGCCACCGCCTCGATGGAGAAGCGCGGCTGGCCGGGGCGGAAGGACAGGCCGTAGCCGGGCAGCGACGGCGCGACCACGGTGAAGGCATCCGCCGGGTCGCCGCCGAAGCGGCCGGGATCGGTCAGCCGCGGGATGATATCGAGGAACTCGAATACCGAGCCGGGCCAGCCATGCATCAGCAGCAGCGGCGTCGGGTCAGGGCCGACCCCGGGAACATGGAGGTAGTGCAGGTCGATCCCGTGCAGCGGCACGGTGTACTGCGGGAAGGCGTTCAGCCGCGCCTCCGCCGCGCGCCAGTCGAAGCCGGACTGCCAATGCGCCAGCAGCCCGCGCAGGTAGCCGACATCGGTGCCATAGGCCCATGGCTCGCCCGGCGCCTGGTCGGGCAGACGGGTGAGGGCAAGCCGCGCCCGCAGATCGGCGATCGCCGCGTCGGGGATGGCGAGGGTGAAGGGTTGCGGCGTCGGGGCCATGGGTCTCCTCCTGTCTGCCGAGGCCGGCGGTTCGCCGCCAGCCGACGCCGCCTGCGGCCCGCCGTCAAGCGGCGAAGCCTGGCGGGTACTGACCGATTTCCGGCCAGCCGCACCGAACCGCGGCAGCGCCCGGTCGTTGGGACTGCGACGCAATGATTGCGCGTCATGCCGCCGGCACGGCGACGGGCCGTCCTGCATGCCGGAGCGGAGGAGCATGCCATGGCCAAACCGAAGCCGCTGTCGCTGCATTTTCCAGGCCCCCCGGTGCGGCCGGGCGGCAAGCCGGATTTCAGCGGCATGGCCATCCCGCAGGCCGGGAAGGTCCGCCGCCCGCCGGTGGACGCCGAGCCCCACGCCATCCATGACCTCGCCTATTCGGTGATCCGCGTGCTCAACCGTCATGGCGAGGCGGCGGGCGACTGGGCGCCGGGGCTGGACCCCGATGCGCTGAAGGCCGGCCTCCGGGCCATGCTGAAGACCCGCGCCTACGACGCGCGCATGGCGATGGCGCAGCGCCAGGGCAGGACGTCCTTCTACATGCAGTGCACCGGCGAGGAGGCCATCGCCTGCGCCTTCCAGGCGGAGCTTGCGAAGGGCGACATGAATTTCCCGACCTATCGCCAGCAGGGGCTGCTCATCGCCCAGGACTGGCCGCTGGTGGACATGATGTGCCAGGTCTTCTCGAACGAGAGCGACCGCCTGCAGGGCCGCCAGTTGCCGGTGCTGTACTCGGCGCGGGATGCCGGGTTCTTCTCGATCTCCGGCAACCTGGCGACCCAGTACGTGCAGGCGGTCGGCTGGGCGATGGCCTCGGCCATCAAGCGGCGACACCCGCATCGCCGCCGCCTGGATCGGCGAGGGCTCGACCGCCGAGAGCGATTTCCACGCGCGCGCTGGTCTTCGCCTCGGTCTACCGGCCGCCGGTGGTCCTGAACGTCGTGAACAACCAGTGGGCCATCTCGGCCCACCAGGCGGTGGCGCGGCGGCGAGAGCGCCACCTTCGCTGCCCGGGCGCATGGCTACGGCATCCCCGCGCTGCGGGTGGACGGCAACGACTACCTCGCCGTGCGCGCCGTCGACCGCATGGGCGGTGGAGCGGGCGCGGCGCAACCTGGGGCCGACGCTGATCGAATTGGTCACCTACCGCGCCGGCCCGCATTCCACCTCGGACGATCCGTCGAAGTACCGGCCGAAGGAGGAAGTCGGATGCCTGGCCGCTCGGCGACCCGATCGAGCGGCTGCAGGAACCACCTCGTCGCGCTCGATGTCTGGAGCAACGAGCGGCACACCCAGCTTCTCGCCGAGATCGAGGAGGAGGTGCGGGGCGCGGCCCGCGAGGCCGAGCGCCACGGCACCCTGCACGCCGGCCCGAAGCCCGGCGCGGCCGAGCATCTTCGAGGACGTCTTCAAGGACATGCCCCGCCACCTGCGCGGACAGCGCCAGGAGATGATGGGGGACTGAGCCATGCCGCGAAGAACCATGGTCGAAGCGATCCGGGACGCCATGGATGTCATGATGGCGCGCGATGGGCGAGGTTGTCGTCTTCGGCGAGGATGTCGGCTACTTCGGCGGCGTGTTCCGCTGCACCGAGGGGCTGCAGCGCAAGCACGGCGAGGCCCGCTGCTTCGATACGCCGATTTCCGAATCCGGCATCATCGGCGTCGCCGTCGGCATGGCCGCCTACGGCCTGCGTCCGGTGGTCGAGATCCAGTTCGCCGACTACATGTATCCGGGCTACGACCAGATCGTCTCCGAGGCGGCGCGGCTGCGCTACCGCTCGGCCGGCGAGTTCACCGCGCCCCTGGTGGTGCGCATGCCCTGCGGCGGCGGCATCTTCGGCGGGCAGACCCACAGCCAGAGCCCGGAGGCGCTGTTCACCCATGTCTGCGGCCTGAAGACCGTCATCCCCTCCAACCCGCACGACGCCAAGGGCCTGCTGATCGCGGCCATCGAGGACGACGACCCGGTCATCTTCCTGGAGCCGAAGCGGATCTACAACGGCCCCTTCGACGGCCATCACGACCGGCCCGTGGTGCCCTGGTCGCGCCATGCGCTCGGCGAGACGCCGGACGGGCACTACACGGTGCCGCTCGGCGAGGCGCGCGGTGCGGCGGGAAGGCGCCGATGTGACCGTGCTCGCCTACGGCACCATGGTGCATGTGGCGCAAGCCGCGGCGGCGGAGACCGGCATCGACGCGGAGATCATCGACCTGCGCACGCTGGTGCCGCTGGACATCGACGCGATCGAGCGTTCGGTCCGCAAGACCGGGCGCTGCGTGGTGCTGCACGAGGCGACGCGCACCTCGGGCTTCGGCGCCGAGCTGTCGGCGCAGGTGCAGGAGCGCTGCTTCCACCACCTGGAGGCGCCCATCATCCGGGTGACCGGCTGGGACATCCCCTATCCGCATGCGCAGGAATGGGACTACTTCCCCGGCCCCGCCCGCGTCGGCCGCGCCCTCCGCGCGGCCATGGAGGGCTGACATGGCCACCCGCATCATCAAGCTTCCCGACATCGGCGAAGGCGTCGCCGAGGCCGAGCTGGTCGAATGGCACGTCAAGGTCGGCGACATCGTGCGCGAGGACCAGATCCTGGCCGAGGTGACGAGCGACAAGGCAACCGTGGAGGTCCCGTCGCCGGCGACCGGCACCATCCTCGCACTGGGCGGCGAGGTCGGCAGCATGCTGGCGGTGGGCGGCGAACTCGTCCGGCTGGAGGTACCGGAGGAAGCGGCGCCGGCCCCGCCGAAGAAGCGGGCCGCCGCGCCGCCGCAGCCGCGTGCCGAACCACCGCCCGAGGCGCCCGCCGAGCCGGAGGCCGGCGTGGCCGACGATGCGCCGGATGAGCGCCCCACCGCCGCCCCGGCGGTGCGCAAGCGGGCACGGGATGCCGGCATCGACCTGCGCCGGCTGCGCGGCAGCGGCCCGGGCGGGCGCATCCTGCACCAGGACCTCGATGCCCATCTGCGCGCCTCCGGCGGCGGCGGGCCGTCGGCGGGAGGACGCACCGCCGACACCCAGGTCGAGGAGATCAGGATCACCGGCCTGCGCCGCCGTATCGCCCACAACATGGCGGAGGCGAAGCGCCGCGTCGCGCATTTCTCCTATGTGGAGGAAGTCGACATGACCGCGCTGGAGGCATTGCGCGGCACGCTCAATGCCGAGGCCGGACCGGGGCGGCCGAAGCTGACGCTGCTGCCCTTCCTGATGCAGGCCATGGTCAAGGCGGTTGCCGAGGTTCCGCAGGTGAACGCCTTGTACGACGACGAGGCCGAGGTCGTCCGCCAGTACGGCGGCGTGCATATCGGCATAGCCACGCAGACCCCGTCCGGACTGGTGGTGCCGGTGGTGCGCCATGCCGAAGCCCGCGACCTGTGGGATTGCGCCGCCGAGGTGGCCCGCCTGGCGGACGCCGCGCGGCAGGGCCGGGCGACGCGGGAGGAACTGGGCGGCTCGACCATCACCATCACCAGCCTCGGCGCACTCGGCGGCATCGCCAGCACGCCGGTGGTGAACCGGCCGGAAGTCGCCATCGTCGGGGTCAACCGGATGGCGGTACGGCCGGTCTGGCAGGATGGTGCTGTCGTGCCGCGCAAGCTGATGAACCTGTCCTCGTCCTTCGACCATCGGGTCGTCGATGGCCATGACGCGGCGAGGTTCATCCAGCACATCAAGCGGCTGCTGGAGACCCCCGCCTTGATTTTCATCACCATGTGACACGGCGCCAAACATCCCGGAGGAACCCCTTGGCCGCGCACCGATCCGCGCCACCTGGCCCATCGCTGACGCCGGCGGCGGCGGTCGACCGGCTCGATGAACTGCACACGGCGGCGCTCGGCGCGATCCGCGGCGCGCTGGCGCGCTTCCTGGATGGCGGCAGCCCGCCGAGCGCCGCGGAGCGCGCCCGCTTCCGCTACCCGGAGTTGCGCATCACCTGGAACGGCATCACCCGGACGCAGCCGCAACGGGCCTGGGCCAAGCTGCAGGTGCCCGGCGCCTACGCCACCACGGTGACCCAGCCCGGCTTCTTCCGCCCCTACCTGCTGGCCCAGCTATGCCCGCTGGTGGAGGACTTCGGCGCTGTCATCGAGGTGAGGATCAGCGAGCAGGAGGTGCCCTACCCCTATGCCATGGACGGGATGGGCGACGAGTTGTCGCGCGGCACCGTCTCGGCCGCCGCCCTCGCCCGGCATTTCCCAACCCCGCTGCTGTCGGTCGTGGGCGACGAGATCGCCGACGGCACTCTGGGACTTCACGCCACCTCAGCCGCGCCCGCTCGCTTTGTTCGACGCGGTGCGGGTGGATTATTCGCTGCGCCGGCTGGTGCACTACACCGGCACCGACTGGACGGCCGTGCAGCCCTGGATCCTGTTGACCAACTACCACCGCTATGTCGACCAGTTCGTCACCTGGGCGCTTGCGGAACTGGCCAGGGCCGATGGCCGCTACGACCGCCTGCTGCTTCCGGGCGGCGGTTGCGTCCGCCGCGGCGAGGACCCGGCGGGCGCCGCGGCGGCCATCGCTGCGGCACCCTGGCACCGCTTCCAGATGCCCGCCTACCACCTGCTCCGGCCCGGCACCGAGGCCGAGGGCATCACCCTGGTCAATATCGGCGTGGGTCCTTCCAACGCGAAGACCATCACCGACCATCTTGCGGTGCTGCGGCCGCATTGCTGGCTGATGGTCGGGCATTGCGGCGGGCTCCGGCAGTCGCAGCAGATCGGCGACTACGTGCTCGCGCACGGCTACCTGCGCCGGGACCGCATCCTCGACGACCTCGTGCCGCCGGAGGTGCCCATCCCGGCGCTGGCGGAAGTGCAGCAGGCGCTGCAGGAAGCGGCGGCGCGGGTGACCGGCGATCGCGGCGAGACGCTGAAGCGCCGCCTGCGGACGGGTACGGTGGTGACCTACGACGACCGGAACTGGGAGTTGCGCTGGTCGCAGGAACGCCGGCGGATCAACCTGGCGCGGGCGGTCGCGGTGGACATGGAGAGCGGCACCCTGGCGGCCCAGGGATACCGGCTGCGGGTGCCCTACGGCACCCTGCTGTGCGTCTCCGACAAGCCGCTGCATGGCGAGATCAAGCTGCCCGGCGCGGCGAACGCCTTCTACCAGCGGGCGGTGGGCGAGCATCTGACGATCGGCCTGGAGACCCTCGACCTCCTGCGCGGGCAGCTCGGGGCGCTGCATTCGCGCAAGCTGCGCAGCTTCGACGAGCCCCCGTTCCGCTAGCGCAAACCCCGAACGGGTGGAATCACCCGGCAGGGGTAATTCTGCTCGCCTAAACAACAGGCTAGAGCGCATTCCGTGAGCCATGTCTAACGGAATGCGCTCTAGTGGTCAAAACCTGACGCTTGGTACCCATGCCAACCGCTGCCTTGGGCGGAAAGCGGCCGTTGAGTGCTCGTCCCGCCCCAACCTGCTTCACTCGGTGGCCGGCCGTCAGGGCGAAAGCGCCCCCTTGAGGAACGCGACGACGTCAGTGTTGAAGCGCCCGCTGAACTCAGTCCGGTCGAACCCTGGTGCATTGACGCAGATTGCGGGCGCGACGCGTGCCAGCGCCTCGGAGCACGGTGCCATGAAGTCGAAGTGACCGGCATGCGCCACGAGGTGGAACTCCGGGGGGCGTGGCAGTGCAGCATGCACCGGCTCGGCATAGAGTTGCAGCGGAAGGATGACGTCGTCGGCCGCCGCCCAAAGCTGGACGGGCAGCGTCACCGCGGCCAGGCCAACAGGCGTGAAGGTGAAGCCGAGCGCCGGTGCAGCAAGGACAAGGGCACGCAGCCGTCCGTCGCGCACGAAGGGGGCCGCCACTATCGGAGATGCCTCGGCAGCGTCCGGTGTTGCGCTGCGCCGCGCTGTTGCCAGCAAACGGCAGTCGTAGAGGCCCGGGTTGGCCACGCAGTGCGGCCCCATGCGGGACAGGTCGGGCTCGCCGCCGGCCGCCACAAGCACGGTGAAGGCTCCCGCAGAGTGGCCGAAGGCCCCGATGCGGCCAGGGTCGATCGCTCCTGGCGACCAGTTCGAGACCATGTGGTCGATCACGGCGGCGAGGGCGCGGGTGCGGCCGGCAAGGTCCGTCGCACGCGACTGGTCGCGGTTGTTGTCGCCAGTATGGGTTGGCGCGGCGACGACGAAGCCGGCCTGTGCGAGGGCGAGCGCGGTGGCGGCGTGGTTGGCGAAGTTGCCGCCATTGCCGTGCGAGATCACCACCAGCGGCAGTCCTAGTCCGCGCAAGGGCGCCTCGGGCGCGACGTCCTGCGTGAGAAGGGTGACGCGGGTCGGACTAGACGGTGCATCGGTTGGGTACCAGACGCCTACCTCAAGCGGAGAGTCTGCCCCATTGGGTACCTGCAACATCGTGAAGCCGACCGACGCGAAGGCTGGCTGGCCAAACAGGACAAGGAGCGCTCCGAGGAGCACGGCAAGCGAGGTTTTCATGATATGTCCTGCCTCATCTGCGCAGCGCGCTCTTGCCGAGCCATGTGGTGAATCCAGGCTTGACGGGTCACCGTACACCTGAACCCGGTCCGAAGAAGGGAAAGGTCGCATGTCCAGCGCTGGTCGAGACCGCTGCTGCGTTCGCCATTGAGGCGGATTTCGCGACATGACCGCCGCTGGGGGGCTCCCGGCTGCCGGTGGGGAGCGGCGCCCTGACCGCCCGCTGGTCCAGGCTCGGTCCGGCTCTCGCTGGACGACGCCAGTTCGGTGAATCCGGCCGGCGCGAGGTCGGAAAGACCGGCCAGCGCGAGATTTAGCGCGTAGAGCTTAGCCGCCTTGCATGAGCGGGAGGCAGCGCGCTGGAACGCGGCGATCGAACGACTGGGCTTGCGGAGCACGGATTGACATCTTGGGCGAGACATCGCGCCGGGCCGCCGTAAGTCCGCAGTGGGTCGAAAGCGGCCGAGGGTACCAATCGTCAGATTTGCTCCACTAGTCCCGCCGCCGGACTTTTCCTGGTGTAGCCATGGCCCTGTCCGGGCAAACGGAACACTCATTCCAGGGCCGGCAGACAACATAAATTATCCTAAACTAAATCGATGCGATTTTTACATGAAAAAAACCTATAGGTAGAAAAGCAATTGTATAACTTATTCGCGAACAGCTAAGGTCGTAACGGATCTGCTGTGGATCGTCCGTGGCAGCGCCATTTCCAGGATCGATTCAATGACCTTCGTTCGCGCACCCTTCGTCACCGACAGCGCCGCCCAGACCCTCGCACGACCGACTGTGGCGGAATTTGCCGGCACGGCAACCCCTGCCGCCCGGGTTGCCGCGGCCGAATACGAAACGCTGGACGTCACGCTGGATGCGGCGCGCAGCCTGTTCTGGTGCCGCCTGCGCCCGGCCGGCCGGCCGTGCTTCAGCCCGCAATTGCTGCGCGACGTGGCCGACATGCACCGGCTCATCCCGCAGCTTTTCCACGGCGGCAACACCGACCCGCAGCAGCCCGTCCGCTACTTCGCCTGCGCCTCGGCGATCCCCGGCATCTTCAACCTGGGCGGCGACCTCGGCCTGTTCCAGACGCTGATCAAGGCGGGCGACCTGGCCGGGCTGACCCGCTACGGCTACGCCGCCGTCGAGGCCATCCACCGCAACCACGTGGCCTTCGACCTGCCGGTGGTCACCATCGCGCTCGTGCAGGGCGATGCGCTCGGTGGCGGCTTCGAATGCGCCCTCGCCCACGACCTCATCATCGCCGAGCGGAGCGCGAAATTCGGCTTGCCGGAGGTGCTGTTCAACCTGTTCCCCGGCATGGGCGCCTACAGCTTCCTGTCACGCCGCATCGGCCGCCTCGCCGCCGAGAAGATGATCCTGAGCGGCCGCATCCACACCGCGCAGGAACTGCATGAGGTCGGCCTGGTGGATGTGCTCGCGGAGGATGGCGAGGGCGAGGTGGCACTGCTCGACTACGTGGACCGCAACGCCCGCTGGCATAACGCGCACCAGGCCACCTACCGCGCCCGCCGCCGCGTCGATCCGGTGGAGATGCGCGAGCTGCGCGACGTCGTCGAGGTCTGGGCCGAGGCCGCCATCCGCCTGACGGACCAGGACCTTCGCCGCATGAACCGGCTGACCGGCGCCCAGGACCGGCGCGTGTCGGGTACGGTGTCCGCGGCAGCGGCATGACGGGACGGTTGCGCCGCCGCCCCACTGGGGCAGGCGTGCGCAACCCCCGGCGGCTGGTGCCGCGCTATTCGTGCAGCCGGGTCTGCCTCACCCGGGCCAGTTCCACCGTCAGCAACGCCACCTGCCGCGGCCCGGCCTCGGCCATCTCGGCGGCCCCTATCGCCTCCGCCGCGCCGCACAGGTCGAAGATGCCGACCGCGCCGATGTTCGCGGCACTGCTGCGCAACGCATGCGCCGAGGCACGGAACTGCGGCACGTCACCCCGCAGCGCCGCGGTCTTGAGCCGGTTGATTTCCTGTTCCGCGTCTTCCACGAAGTCCCGTGCAAGCCGGTCGATGAAGTCGCGCCCCCCGAGTGCCTCCAGCGCCCCGATGATCCTGGGGTCCAGCGGCTGGGCAGGCGCCGCGGCAGGCGGGCGATGCGCCGCTGTCCTGGCCGGCGGCGTGGCGACGCCCCGGGGCCGGGCATAGGTCGCAACCGCCTCGACCAGCAGGTTGGGCTCGATCGGCTTGACCAGGCAGGCATCCATGCCCGCCTCCCGGCTGCGCTGCGCCGCCGCCGGCGTGGCATCGGCGGTCACTCCGATGATCGGCACATGCGGCCGGCCGAGCGCGGCGAAGCGATAGAGCTTGGTGGCGGCGATGCCGTCCAGGCCCGGCATGTTCAGGTCCATCAGCACCAGGTCGAAGGCTTCGGCTTCCATTGCATCCAGGGCCGCCTCGCCATCCTCGACGAGCACCGTCCGGTGCCCGGCACGCTCAAGGATCTTCCGCATCACCGCGCGGTTCACCCGGTTGTCGTCGGCGACCAGGATGTGCAGCGCAGGGCCGGCGGGCGCCTGCGGGGCCGGCCCCTCGCCGCCCTGCAGTTGCGCCCGCGCATGCACCAGGGCATTCGCCAGCAGCGCCGCCACCGGCCGCGCGGGAAGCACGGCCAGCGCCCTTTGCCGCACCGCGACGCTGGGCATCCCCTCGGGCATGCCGTCGCCGAAGGCCAGCAGTGGCAGGTCGCCGGCGTCGACAGTGCCGCGCGTGGCCGGCAGGCTGGCGGCCAGTTCCGCCAAGCGTCCCGCCTCGACGAGGAACATGCAATGCGCGGGAGGCGGGGCCGCCGGGCCAAGGTCCCAGATCTCGGCCATCCGCGCCTCCGCCACCGCACGGACCACGACCTCGGCCTCCGCGGCCCGCAGCATGGCGGCGATATGCCCTCCCCCATCCGGCGCCGCAGTCACGAGGAAGGCGCCAAGGCCACGCAACGACGGGCTGGCCGTCGTCGCCCCGGGGTCCCACTGCACCTCCGCGGTGAACCAGAACATGCTGCCGCTGCCCGGGCTGCTCTCGACCCCGATCTCGCCGCCCAGCAGCCGCACGAGGCCCTCGCAGATGGCAAGGCCAAGCCCGGTGCCGCCGAAGCGGTTGACGATGGTGGCGTCCGCCTGGGTGAAGCGCTGGAATATCCGGGCCTTCGCCTCCTGGCTGATGCCGATGCCGGTGTCATTGACCTCGCATCGCAGGCGCAGGTGCCCCGGCGTCGTGGGCACCGCATCGACGGCGATGGAGACCGTCCCCCGCTCGGTGAACTTGACCGCGTTGCCGGCCAGGTTCAGCAGGATGTCCCGCAGATGGGACCGGTCGGAAATGATGTGGGCCGGGGTGCGCGCGGTGACATGCAGGGTCAGCCGGATCCCCTTCTGCTGCGCCTGGGCGAGCAGCAGCCGGCGCACCTCCTGCAGCAGGACCGCAACCTCGAAAGGCTCCGGCCGGACCGCGGTGCCGCCGGCTTCGATGCGGGAGAAATCGAGGATGCCGTTGATCAGCGACAGGAGCGACTTGGCCGCCGTGTCGATGGTCCGCGCCATGTCCCGCTGCTCGGGATCGAGCGGGGTGTCCCGCAGCAGCCCGCCCATGCCGATGATGGCGTTCAGCGGGGTGCGGAGCTCGTGGCTGACGCCCGCGAGGAACTGGCTTTTCGCATCGCTGGCCTGCTCGGCGAGCCGGCGCGCCTGGGACAGCTTGTTGATCAGCGTCATGGCGTAGATCGCCAGCACGCCCGGCGCGATCAGCAGCCCCACCGAGAGATGGTAGTTCTCCCGCCAGAACGGCGTCGACAGCACCACCCAGCCGAAGCCGAGGATGAAGGCGACCAGCGCCGCCAGCAGCCAGCGGATGCCGAAGCGCGCGCCGTTGCCCAGCATCACCCAGACATAGACGGGAAAGAACGGCGCCGCGAGTTCGCCGCCGATGTGCAGGAACCAGGTCAGGAACCCCATGTCGAGAAACAGCGCGAAGCCGCGCCGCGGCGTGCTGGCGGCCGGGCTGAAACGGATGTGCAGGAAGACCCCAAGGCCGAAGAAGGTCCACGCGAACAGGATCGGCAGGCTTTCGCCGGCGATCGAGGTGCCGACCGTCGAGAAATAGATGAGGAACACCAGGGCGAAGACGAGGCGGTTGAAGCTCATCTCCTGCTCGGTGCCGACCTGGCCGCGCAGACTGCCGATCCCCGCCCGGTAGGGACCGCGCCGGGACGGCCTGTTCACCGCTCGACGTCCGGCGATGAAGCGGCCTCGCTTTCATCCGGCAGCATGAAGGATGTGGTGAGGACCGCCACGATGCTGCCCGTGCTGTCACGGAGCGGCGTCTTCGTGGTCATGACCGTGACCGGGGCACCGCCGCCTTGGGCGAGGACTTCCCGGTACCCGGCCAACGCGCTGCCCGTCTCGAACACCTGGAGATCCCTCTCCCGGTTGGCGCCGCCCTGTTCGGGACCGAGCAGCGCCAGCACGCCGCTGCCGAGGACATCCGACAGCCGCGATCCGTGTGCTGCGGCGAAGGCGGCATTGGCATAGACATAAAGGCCGCTGCGGTCGGTCGCGCTGATCATCGCCGGGATCGTGTCGAGGATGCGGGAGAAGCTCGACACGCCCTCGCGCTGTCCTGGCCGGGCCTGGGCCGGCATCTCGCCGCCGTTCACCTGCAGGCGCCGGCTCAGGGCCAGGAGATTGCGGGCCCGGGCCACGAATTCGAAGTGGTCGATCGGGCTCTGCAGGAAATCGGTCGCGCCGGCATCGAGCGCCCGTACGCGGAAGCTGCGGTCGTCATGCGCGGTCACCACCAGGACCGGGGTCAGTGCCAGTGCCGCGATGGTTCGCAGGCGGCGGGTGAAGGCGGCGCCGTCCATGCCGGGCATCTTGAAATCGGTGATGACCAGGTCGGCGCGATTGTGTTCCAGCCATTCCAGCGCATCGAGCGGGTCGGCGAAGACTTCCGTGACGATGCCGTCCTCGACCGTCGTCGCCAGCCGCGCGAAGATGCTCCGGTTGACCGGGCTGTCATCGAGAATCAGAATGGTCGCCATTCGGCCTCCGCGGTGGATGCTGGCGCATCCGCAGCCGGCAGGGGCGCGCCACGGGCGAGGACGCGGCGCAGCGGCAGGCCGATCACGCAGGTCAGGCCCTCGCTCTTCCATTCGAAGGCGACCGAGCCGCCGAGCTGGTCCTGGATGGTCGCGCGGATCATCCGCGAACCGAAGCCCTCGGCCTGGGGTGGCCCGGCAATCTCCGCTCCGCCGACCTCCGCCCATGTCAGGATCAGGCGGTCGGCCTCCTCATCGGCGGACCAGGACAAGTTCAGGCTGCCGCCGGGCATGGAAAGCCCGCCGTATTTGGCGGCGTTGGTGGCCAGCTCATGCAGGGTCATCGACAATGGCTGTACCGCAATGGGTGCGACCGTCAGATCGGGGCCGCTGAAGGTAACCCGTTTCGGATCGGCGGCATCAACGAAAGGTGCCAGTTCCCCGCGCAGGACGGCAAGGAGGTCCGCGCCCGCCCACCGGGACCTGGTGAGAAGCGTCTGCGCCCGGGCCAGGGCCGAGACCCGGCCGGCGATCGCCCGGCCGAAGGCCTCGGGGGTTTCCGCCCGGGTCAGCCGCAGCACCGCCTGCACCACCGCGAGCGCGTTCTTGGCCCGGTGGTCGACCTCCCGCATCAGCAGTTCCTGCCGGGCCTCGGCCTCCTTGCGGAGGGTGATGTCCATATGGATGCCGAGGATGAGCCCCAGCCGACCGGCGAGCGCCGGCATGCGCCGGCCGCGGCCGATCAGCCAGCGGGTTTCCCAGGACCCGTCGCGGGCGGGGCGGAGCAGGCGGAATTCCACCTCGTACTCGCCGGTCGAGAGGGCCTGGTGGGATGCGTCGCGTATCCTGGCCCGGTCGGAGGCATGCACATGCGCCAGGAAGGCCTCGATGGAGCGGCCGGCGCCGTCCAGGTCGGCCGGCATGCCGTATTGCTCCAGCGACCAGAGGAAGGAATCCTGCTCCGGGTCCCATTCCCAGGTTCCGACGCCGGCCACCTCCTGCGCCAGCAGCAGCCGGGCCTCGCTGACCCGCAGGGCTTCCTCGGCCGCCTTGAGCGCGGTGGCATCCGCATGCATCTCGACCACGCTGACCGGCTTGCCGCCGGCCGGCTCGCGCCGCAGGATCCAGTGCGCCGCCACGACCAGGGGCTCGCCGTTCTTCCGGCGGTGCCGCAATTCCCCACGCCATTCCCCGACCCGCAGCAGGGTCTCGTGGATGGTCCGCAGGCCGCCGAGGGGAAAGCGGGTCGAGAGCAGTTCCTGCGATTGCCGCCCCAGCGCCTCCGCCGCGGAGAAGCCGAACAGGGTTTCGCAGCCGGCGGACCAGTGGCGGATGGTGCCGTCCGGCGCACGCAGCAGCACCGCCCCCAAGTCGAAGGACCCCAGCAGCTCGCCCATGGTGTCGAGCTGGCCCTGGAGCGCGGCATTGGTCCTGGTCAGGGATGCGGTCCGGCCGCGCCCCTGCCGGAAGGCGAGGGCGGCGGCGACGGCCACCACCACGACAAGACCAAGGACCCAGGGAATGTAAGGGGTCACGGAAGCCCGATGATGCCAATGCCGGCCAGACCCTGGCCGGGCCGGCTTGGCCCTGAACCCATGCGCTTCCGAAGCCCGCACGGCGTGGCGCCGTTCCGGTTCGGCACGGCCCCTGCCGTTGGTGGCCGGGAAACCATGCGCCAAGTGCCCTGCTTTGCCCGTTGAGCAGGTGGTGGGGGCGGGCGCCATTGTTTGAGCAACATCCGACCACCTATTCTACTGGAAACGTAATGGCGAAGCCAATCTCCAAATATCGCGCCACAGGCAAAAGTGGCCGCCCGGGGCAGGGCCAGGCGGCCGATCGAAACCAGCCGGACGAGACCCTGGCATCCGGGGCCGGGCCGGACCGAGTTCCGTCGGAGGCGGCACTTCGCCGCCGGTCAGCCCGCCATCGGCGGCACGCGCATGTGCCAGTCGGTCGTGCTCTGGTAGGCCAAGCCGATCCTGAGCGCGGTGGCCTCGTCATAGCCCCGGCAGACTATCTGTAGCGAGGTCGGCAGCCCTCCGGCGGTGAAGCCGGCCGGCACGGCAAGGCCGCACAGATCTAGCAGGTTCACCCAGCGCGTCAGCAGCGCCGGCGTGGTGGATTGATCGACCTCGCCGAGCCGGACCGCGGGGGTCATGGCGGTCGGTGTCAGCATGGCATCCACGCCGTCCATGATGGCCGCGAATTCCGCCTTCAGCCGCTCGCGCTCGGCCAGCGCCCGCAGATAGTCGTGCGCCAGGGTGGTGGCGCCGGCGCGGACGCGCGGGCGCACCGCCTCATCGACGGGCAGGGTCGCGTCGTCGGCGATATGGCCGACCAGGGCATAGGCCTCGGCCGACATGATCTGCCCGTTCAGCGCGCCGAGGTCGCGGAAGCTGTGCGGCAAGGGCAACTCGATGATCTCGGCGCCGAGCCGGCCCAGCGTCTCGACCGCCAGGTCGTAGCCGGCCAGCACCTCGGGATCGACGCCGCTGCGCTCGGCCGCCGGGAACCGCGCCAGGCGCAGCCCCTTCACGCCGCGCCGCAGCCCGGGCATCGGCTCGGAAATCCGGTGGCCCAGGGTCTTCGGGTCATGCGGGTCCGCCCCCTGCAGCACCTCCAGCAGGATGGCCGCATCCTCCACGTCGCGGGTGATCGGCCCCGGAGTATCGAGGGTCGGGCTGAGCGGCAGCACGCCATGGGTGCTGATGCGCCCTATCGTGGTCTTCAGCCCGGTGATGCCGCACCAAGCGGCCGGCAGCCGGACCGAGCCGCCGGTATCCGTGCCGATGGCGCAGGGCACCAGCCTTGCCGCCACGGCCACCGCCGAACCGCTGCTCGACCCGCCCGGCGTACGCGCATCCGTGGCATCCCAAGGGTTGTGCGGGGTGCCCATGTGCTGGTTGGTGCCCCAGCCGCCATAGGCGAATTCCACGGTATGGGTCTTGCCGATGACGATCATACCGGCCGCGACCAGGCGCCGCGCCAGAGTGGCCGTCTGCGCCGCGCGGCGGTTCCGCCACACCGCGCTGCCGCCGGTCGTGACCTCGCCATCGATCTCGACCAGGTCCTTCAGCGCGATCGGGATGCCGTGCAGCGGCCCGATCGCATGGCCCGAGCGTATGGCCTTGTCCGCCGCCTCGGCCGCCAGCCGGGCATCCGCCGCCTGGACATCGACGAAGGCCTTGAGCTTCGGCTCCAGCCGGGCGATGCGCGCGAGGCAGTCCTCGACCAGATCCACCGGCGAAAGCCGGCCCGCGGCGATCCGCCCGGCAATGGCATGGATCGGCAGCCCGGCCGGCGATGATGCTGTCCCGTTCATCCGACATTCCCCCACGCGCTGGTCGAACAAATAGCCTGCCAGACGCTGAACCCCCGGCGCCGGCTGCGCAAGCCAGGCCTGCCGCCCGGCGCGGGCCTGCTGGCAGCCCCGCGCCGCCCGCCCTCCTGCGACGCGCGGCGCTGCGGTAGCATGGGCCATGAGCAATGCAACGGCCGCCATATCCACCCGTCTCCCGCGCATGCCCTGGGCGCTGCTGGCGGCCGCCTGCCTCGGCATGTTCGCGGCTGCCAGCAGCGGCGCGACCCGCGCGCCCTTCCTCATCCACATGGCGCGCGACCTGCATACCAGCCTGCCGCTGGTGGCCAACCTGATGGCCTCCACCTCCATCGCCTGGGGCGCCACCTCGCTGATGGCCGGCGCGGGTTCGGACCGCTGGGGGCGGCGGCCCTTCCTGCTGGGCGGCCCGGTGGCGCTGGCGATCTGCCTTGCGGCCGTCGCGGCCTCGCAGAGCTTCATCGGTGTTGCCATCTGGGCGACGATCGCGGGCGGTTGCGCCGGCGCCTTCACCGGCGTGCTGATGGCGGAGGCATCCGCCCGCACCGCCGACCGCCAGCGCGGCCGGGCGCTCGGCTGGGTGATGGCGGGCCAGTCGCTGACCCTGCTGCTGGGCGTGCCGCTTGCCGCCTGGATCGGCGCCTTCGCCGGCTGGCGCGGGGTGCATCTCTGCGTCGCCGCGGTGGCACTGGTGGCGGCGCTGGGGCTGTTCGTCACCACGCTGCGGCCGGTCGATGGCCCGCGCGCGGCGGGCGGCAGGCCGCCGAGCCTGCGCGCCGCGATGTCCGCCCGGGTGGTGCGGCTGCTCGCCATGGGGGTGGCCGAGCGCATCTGCTTCGGCCTGATCGCGGTCTATTTCGCCACCTTCCTGCAGACCACCTACGGGCTGTCCGTCGCCGGGGTGGCGATACCGCTGGCGGTGGTCGCGGTCGGCAACATCCTGGGAACGGTGCTGGGCGGGCAGTTGGCGGACCGGCTGCCCAACCGCCTGGCCACCTTCGCCGGCGCGATGGTCGTCTCGGGTGCCCTGGCGCTCGCCCTGTTCGGCTGGGCGGTCAGCCTCGGCGCCTCCGTCGCGCTCGCCTTCGGCTACATGTTCGTCAACGCGATCGCCCGGCCGAGCCTGATGGCGGCGCTCGCCAGCGTGCCGGATGAGGTCCGCGGCACGGTGCTCGGTCTCAACGTCACTTCCGCGAGCTTCGGCTGGCTTGGCGCGGCGTCCCTCGGCGGCTGGATGATGGCACATTACGGCTTCGGCTGGTTCGGCCCGCTGGCGGCGGGGGTGGCGGTGCTGGGCGCTGCGCTCGCGCTGGTCGGGCGGCGGTAGACGAGAAGGATAATCCGCGCCCGCACGCATCGCATCGTCGTCAGGGCGGCATGGGCGCGATCTGGCGGTTGCAGACGTTGGCCCGCCGATCCATATGCCGGCGGTGCACCGATCAATCCTGCTACTTGTCGCCATTGGCGGCCTCGCCTTCCTCCCCGCCGGGCCGGCGCTGGCAAACTGCAACGACCCCCCTGCCCCCGGTGTCGACTGGCGAGGATGCCGGATGGAGCCGAGTGATCTTTCCGGCGCCAACCTCGCGGGTGCCATCCTGCGCGATACCAGCCTGCGGCGATCCCAACTGGTGGGCGCCACGCTCACCGCCATCAATGCGCGTAACGCCCGTTTCACCTTCGCCGATCTGTCCGGGGCCGACCTTACCAGTGCTGTGCTGCTGAACGCCGAGCTGACCTATGCCGTGTTGCGCGGCGCCAGGCTGCGGGGGGCCGACCTGCGCAACTCGCAGATGTCCCGCACCGACCTCCGGGAGGCGGACCTGACAGGGGCGCAGATTAGCGGCGCCAACCTGCTTGGGGCCATCCTCGACGGTGCACGATGGACGGATGGGGTGCGGATCTGTGCGGCGGGCTCCGTCGGCACCTGCCAATGAGGCCGGTTTCCCGTCGCGCGCGTTGATCGGGCGCGATGAATAACAGCCCTGGAAAACCACAGGCAAAACGATGTACCTTCCGCCGCGTAAGCGGCCCAAGCGCCGCGTGGGAGGAATCATGAATACTTCTCGTCGTACCCTGCTGCAGGCGGGGGCAGGTGCCGCACTCGGTGGCCTGCCATGGCGCAGCGCCAAGGCCCAGGCGGCCAATACCATCCGCATCGCCCTGCTGTGCGACTTCTCCGGCACCTACCGCGACGTGACAGGCCCCACCGAGCTGGCCTGTGTCCGCCAGGCGGCCGCCGAGTTCAGCAACCGCGGCTTCAACATCGAGGTGGTCTACGCCGACAACCAGAACCGCCCCGATGTCGGCTCCAACATCACGCGCCAGTGGTTCGACCGCGAGGGCGTGGACGTGGTGGTGGATGGCGGCGCCTCCTCGGTGGCGCTGGCGGTGAACGACATCGTGCGGGAGAAGGACAAGGTCTTCCTCAACAGCTCCTCCGCCACCTCGGACCTGACCGGCACCAAGTGCTCGCCCAACACGGTGCACTGGACCTACGACACCTGGATGCTGGCGAATTCGACCGGCGCCGCGACGGTGCGCTCGGGCGGGGACAGCTGGTACTTCATCACGGCGGACTACGCCTTCGGCCATGCGCTGGAACGTGACACCGGCAATTTCGTCAAGCAGGCCGGCGGTTCCGTGCTGGGCGCGGCGCGCACGCCCTTCCCCGGCACCACGGATTTCTCCTCCTTCCTGGTGCAGGCGATGGCGGCCAAGCCGAAGGTCATCGGCCTGGCCAATGCGGGCTCGGACACCATCAACTGCATCAAGCAGGCATCCGAATTCGGCCTCACCAAGCGCGGCTTCAAGCTGGCCTCGCTGCTGATGTTCCTGCCTGACGTGCATGCGCTCGGGCTGGAAACCGCCCAGGGGTTGATCTGCACCGAGACCTTCTACTGGGACCTGAACGACCGTACCCGAGCCTTCTCGGCCCGGGTCCGCCCGCATATCGGCGAGAGCGCGCTCTGCATGAACCACGCCGGCGGCTATGCATCGGTCGTGCACTACCTGAAGGCGGTCTCGGACATGGGCGTGGCGGCGGCCAAGGCGAGCGGCCGGGCAGCCGTCGATCGCATGAAGGCGATGCCCTGCGACGACGACTGCTTCGGCGCGGGCACCATCCGGGTGGACGGCCGCAAGCTGCACCCGGCCTATCTGTTCGAGGTGAAGAAGCCGGAAGAAAGCCGCGGCGCCTTCGACTACTACAAGCTGCTGCAGACGACGCCGAACGAGAAGGCCTTCCGGCCGCTGGCCGAAGGCAATTGCCCGCTGGTCAAGGCCTGACCCAACGGCGCCTGAACCGAAGCGGCGGGCCCAGGAGGGCCCGCCCGCCAAGGTCAGGACCCGATGATCCCGCCATCCGCCTTGGTGATGACCAGCGTCGCCGAGCGCGGCACGCCCTGCCCATCCGGCCAGCGGCTGGCGAGGCGACCGGCGGCGAAGTCCTCCGGCGTGGTGGTGGCGCCGGGGTGCTGCACGTTGACGAACAGGGTGCGCTTGTCCGGCGTGGTGGTGATGCCGGTGATCTCCTGCCCCACCGGGCCGGTCAGGAAGCGGCGGATCTCGGCGGTGTTCGGGTCTGCGCAAAGCATCTGGTTGTTGCCGAAGGGCGCGAGCGAACCCTTGTTCTGTTCCTCCTCGCCGACGTCGGTCTGGATCCAGAGCCGGCTCGTCGGCATCGAACCAGAGCCCGTCCGGGCAGGCGAAGAGGTTGTCCGCGCCGAGCGCGGCGCCGGCGGCGGTGCGGCTGGTAGCCTCTGTCGCCGGCAAGCACGAACAGGTCCCAGGCGAAGCGCGTGGCGGCATGGTCGTCATTGGCCTCGCGCCAGCGGATGATCTGGCCGAAGCGGTTCTGCGCCCGCGGGTTGGCGGGGTTCACCTGCGCCTCGGTCCGGCGGGAGTTGTTGGTCAGGGTGAAGTAGACGTCGCCCGTCACGCGGGTCCACGGCGCCCCATTCCGGCCGGTCCATCTTGGTGGCGCCCATCAGGTCGGCGGCGAGCCGGGTGTTCACCAGCACGTCGGCCTGGCTCGGCGAAGCCGTTGGCCGCGCGTCAGGCGGGCCCTGGCCATGCACCAGCGGCAGCCATTCGCCGCTGCCGTCGGCGTTGAACCGCGCGACATAGAGCGTGCCCTCGTCCAGCAGCGCGCCGCTCGCGGTCGCGCGCTCGGAAGGGCCGCGCGCTGACGAACTTGTAGATATACTCGAAGCGCGCGTCGTCGCCCGGCAGTAGGCGACGACCGGGCGGCCTTCGGTCGGCCGGGCGCGAAGACGACGCCCTCATGGCCGAAACGGCCAAGCGCCGTATGCTTCACCGGCGCGCCATCCGCGTCGAACGGGTCGATCTCGACCACCCAGCCGAAGGCGTTGGGCTCGTTGCGGTAGTCCTGGGTGGCATCGGCGCCGGTCGACGGAGGCGTTGAAGCGGATGAACTCGTCCCGCGCCGCCCGCCGCCTGGTCCCAGTCGTAGCGACCCTGGCCGGTCGGCACGCCGTAGCGCGCCTGCTCGCGCGGCAGTTTCGGCTTCTGGTCCTGCTGGTCGAGGTTGCGGAAATAGCCCGCCCAGTTCTCCTCGCAGGCCAGGTAGGTGTTCCACGGCGTCACGCCGTTGGCGCAGTTGTTGAGCGTGCCGCGGGTGCGGGTGCCGTCCGGGCTGTACTTCGTGCGCACCAGTGCGGAGCCGCGCACCGGGCCGGCGATCTCCATCGGCGTCAGGCCGGTGATGCGGCGGTTGCGCGGGTCGGGCTTCACCGCCCAGCGGCCATCCGTGCCGCGGGCGATGCGGACGACGGAGGCGCCGTGGCCGTTGATCTCCTTCAGCACCTCGTCGGCGTCGCGCAGGTTGTCCTGCATCGGCATGCGCTCGCCCTTCAGCATCTGGCCGGCGGCGGCGGCATGCAGGAAGCGCGGCTCGACATATTCGTGGTTCAGCACGAGCAGGCCATCGGTGCTGCTGCCCTGGTCGGGCGCGCGGCCCTCGATCGGGAAGAAATGCATGCCGTCATGGTGCATGCCGAGTTGCCGGGCCTGATCCGCACCACTGTTACCGGGGCCGAAGGCCGGTGTCTCGCCATTTATCGGCGTGCCCCAGGGCACCAGCACCTGGACGGAATAGCCTTCCGGCACCGTCACCGCATCCGCGGTGCTGACCGGCACGGGGCGGAAGCCGATCAGCGCCGGGGCGGTGCCGGCGCCCTGCCCTCCGGCACCCTGGGCTGCCACACTGCGCGGCGCCGCGCCGATGAACCCGGCCAGCGCGGCGGCGAGGCCACCGGCCAGCACGCCGCGGCGGGCCATCCGGGCCTCAGCGATATCGGTGAAGCGGGGGTTGGCGGAATGGTTGCAGATCGGCTCGTCGCCGTATTCCTGCATGTCACGCTCATCGTTGGTCATGGTCCGGCCTTATCCGTCATGGCGCGGGCCTTAGCTCGGCAAGCAGGTCGAACGGCTTTCAGTTTGTTGACACTGGCGTGATGATGCACGACAGGAACGAACCTCCGGCGGACGAGCCGGGGCATGATGGCTGCCCCTGCCCAGCCCGCCACGGTGCCGGCAGCGGGCGGCAACGGCCGCCGCCCGCTGCCGCCCGCCCGCTCAGGCGGATACGCGGCGGCGCATCACCAGGTTCCCGGCATAGACCAGGGCGAGCAGTCCGCCGCCGACCAGGTCGGAGTACAGCCCCGGCGTCAGCATCCCGAAGGCGGCGACACCCAGCAGCAGGCGCGATGGCCAGCCGATGCGGCCGACGCCGACCAGCCAGCTTTCCAGCGCCGCGGCCAGCATCCACACTGCGAAGAACGCGGTCGCCACGTCATGCACGATGTCGATCGGCTCGCCCACCATGATGAGCGTCGGGTTGAGCACGAACAGGAACGGCACCACGAAATTGACCATGCCGAGCCGCATCGCCCAGACGCCGGTCTTCCAGGAATTCGGCCTGGGCGATGCTCGCCGCCGCGATGGCGGCCAGCGCCACCGGCGGGGTGATGAAGCTGATCAGCCCCCAGTACAGGATGAACAGATGCGCCGCGATGGGGTTCAGCCCGCCGCCGACCAGCGCCGGGGCCAGGGTAATGGCCAGGAAGATGTAGCAGGCCGTCGCCGTCATCCCCATGCCGAGGATGAAGCTCGTCAGCGCGCCAAGCACCAGCAGCAGGTAGATGTTGCCGCCGGCGAATTGCAGCAGCTCCCGCGAGAAGGCGCCGCCGACGCCGGTATAGGACAGCGAGCCGACGATGAACCCTACCCCCGCCAGCACCGCCACGATGCTGAAGATGTTGCGCGTGGAATCGATAATGAGGTCGCGCAGTCCGCCAAGCCCGAAGCGCTTCGAGCCGAACGCCATCGTCGTGCCGATCAGCACGCAGGTGGCGATGTAGGGCGCCAGTGCCTCGCGCCGCATCACCAGCAGCAGGTAGACCAGCAGCACCAGGCTGAACAGGAAGTGCCAGCCCTTCTTCACCACCGGCCACAGCGGCGGGATCTCGGATGCCGGCTGGCCCTTCAGCCCGTTGCGCGCGGCGTAGAAATCGGCCTGCAGCAGCAGGGCGCTGTAATAGAGCAGCGCCGGCACCAGCGCCGCCAGGATCACCGTGGTGTAGGGGACGTTCAGGAACTCGGCCATGATGAAGGCGACGGCCCCCATCACCGGCGGCATGAGCGCGCCGCCGGTGGATGCACAGGCTTCGATCGCTCCGGCATAATGCGGCGGATAGCCCACCCGCTTCATCGTCGGGATGGTCAGTCGGCCGGTGGTGACGACATTCGAGATCACGCTGCCCGACAGCGAGCCGAAGAATGCGCTTGCCATCACCGATACCTTGGCCGGGCCGCCGCGGGTGCGGCCCAGCAGCGCCACCGCGAGCGCCATGAAGAACTCACCGCCGCCGGTCACCACCAGCGCCGAGCCGAAGATCAGGAAGCCGATCAGCAGCGAGGCCACGGTGCGCAGCGGCACGCCGATGATGCTTTCCACCCCCAGGGCATGCGCGGTCAGCGTGTCCGGCAGGGTGCTGCCCGGCCCCCACAGGAAGCCGGGCATGGATTCCGCGAACATCGGGTAGGTGGCGAACACCGCGCAGATGCCGAACAGCACCAGGCCGCCCGCGCGCCGGATCGCTTCGAGCGCCAGGATGCAGATGACGCCGGCGACCGCCACCGCTTCGGGCGGCGCCGCCAGGTCCCAGCCCTCGCTGACGATGCGCGAGCCATTCCAGGCGAGGTAGAAGGCGGCGGCAAGGCAGACGCCGAACAGCGCCCAGTCGTACCACGGGATTCTGCGCGGTGCCGCCCGGTGCGCCGGATAGGCCAGGAAAACCAGTGACAGGAACAGGCCCAGCAACAGGTAGTAGAACGACGTGTCGATGATCGGACCGCCGGTCAGGTGCAGGTTGAAGGTCTGGTTGATGGTGAGCAGGATGCCGACGCTGCCAAGCACGAAGGCAACCCAGTAGGCGATTCCGCCGAGCCGGTCGCCCCCGCCATCCGCGGGCGCAAGTTCAACCTCCACGGCTTCCGTGCTGCCGCTCATTCTTTTGGACCTTTCCCTTGCCGTGCGCTTTGTCGCCCCGAATCTCCTTCCCCCAAAATTGACAATCGCGCAAGTTCTCCCCATGTGGTAACTAATGGTAAACAATATCTCCAGGGAGAATGCGCCATGGTAACGCGTCGTGAAGTGCTGGTGGGCTCGTCCGCAGCTCTGTTGGCTGCCGGAACGGCCAACGCCAAGCTGCCTTCCACCTCGGTGTGGACCGCCTACGATCTTGGTTCCTCGGGCTATACCGAGGCATCGAGCATCGCCGATGCAATCATGAAGAAGCAATCGATGCGGGTCCGCATCGTGCCCTCCGGCACTTCGATCGGGCGGTTGCTGCCGCTGCGCCAGGGCCGCGCCAACTACGGCTTCCTCGCCAATGAGCTCTATTTCGCAGCCGAGGCGACCTATGACTTCGCCGTGCCTGCCTGGGGGCCGCAGGATGTGCGGGTGGTGCTCGCGCGCCCGGCGAGCAATGCCATGGCCACCGCCGCCGATATCGGCGTCAAGGAGATCAAGGACCTGCGCGGCAAGCGCATCGGCTACGTGCGCGGCAACCCTTCGGTCAACGTGAAGACCGACGCCTACCTCGCCTTCGGCGGGATGACCCGCGATGACGTAGAGGTGGTCTGGTTCGGCAGCTACAACGCCATGAAGACCGCGGTCATCAACAACCAGCTCGACTCCTTCAGCAGCGTCACCACCTCGGGCAATGTGCGGGAGATGGAGGCCAGCCCGCGCGGGCTCGTCTTCCCGCCATTCCCGGCCAGCGACAAGGAAGGCTGGGAGCGCATCCGCAAGGTGGCCGACTTCTTCGAGCCGTATGTGGAAACCGCCGGGGCCGGCATCTCGAAGGAGAATCCGATCGAGCTGGTGGGCTACCGCTACCCCATCATGGCCACCTACGCGAACACCGACGCCGACGAGGTCTACGCCTTCACCAAGGCGATCGACGAATCGATGGACCTCATCCGCGTCACCACCGCCAGCGCCGGCAACTGGGCGCCCAACAAGTCCGGCAAGCCGCCGGCCGATGCGCCCTGGCATGAAGGCTCCATCCGCTACCTGAAGGAGCGCAACATCTGGACCGACGAGGACCAGAGTCTGGCAGGACCAGCGGCTGGCGCGGATGCGGCGCATCCAGGCCGGCTGGGCCGAGGCGCAGAAAAGCTTCACCGGCCAGGGTGACGAAGCCTGGGTGGAACACTGGGAGAAGTACCGGGTCGAGAAGCTCGGCCTCCAGCCCGCGGTGGGCTGAGGCGCCGTATCCCGGCGACCTCCTGCGGGGACCACCCCCGCAGCGCCGGCGCCGGCAGGGCTGATATCCACTTGCATGGCACGATCCGGCGCCCGATGCCGGTTCGTGCCATCTGCATTTCTGCCGGCTGCGGCCTGACACCGTGCCTGCCGTAGCACCCCATCCGCCGGCACTGCCCGCACGGCCTTGCGGAACCTTCGCCGCGGGGACAGGTACCGGAAAGCTTGCCGGGAAACCCGGACGGCCCGGGGTTGTTCCACCCCGCAAGTTCCACCGGCGGCCGTCCCGGCCCGGGTACCTCCTCAACGACAGGCACAGGGCGTGACGCAGCGCAGCAAATTCTCCCTTCTGGCGGGGCTGGTGGTGCTGGCTGCTGCGGGCGGGCTATGGTTCTGGCTCGACCGGCAGGATGCCGAGGCGCCCACGGCTGCCCGGCCGCCAGCCCAGGTGGTGGTGGCCGAGGCGACCACCGCCCGCATCGTCCGCCGCTTGCAATCCGTAGGCACCCTCCGTGCCACGGAAGCTGTGCTGATAACCGCGGAAACCACCGGCCGGCTGGTCGAGGTGCTGTTCGAGGACGGCGCCCGCGTCGCCGCCGGCGACCTGCTGTTCCGGCTGGAGGAGGACGCCCTGCGCGCCGAGCTGCGCGCCGCCGAGGCCGAGGTGATGGAACTGCGCCAGCAGCTCGACCGTGCCTCCCGCCTCGCCCGCGGCGGCTACGGCCCGCGCGCCGAGGCCGAGGACCTGCGCCCCCGCCTCCAGGCCGCCGAGGCCCGCGCCGCCCTCGCCGGCACCCGGCTCGACCAGTTGAGCATCACCGCCCCCTTCGACGGCCGCCTCGGCCTGCGCCGGGTCAGCCCCGGCGCGCTGGTGGAACCCGGCACTCCGCTGGTGCCGCTCGATGCGGTGGACCCCATCGAGTTGCGCTTCGCCCTGCCCGAGCGGGAGATCGGCCGCGTCGCTACCGGTGCCCCGGTCCGCGCCATGGGGGCGGCGCTTGCCGAGGACGAGTGGATCGAGGGCGAGGTCCGGGTGGTGGCGCCACGGGTGGACCCGGCGCTCCGCACCGTGGAGGTGGTCGCCCGGCTGCCGAACCCGGAGGGCCGGCTGGTGCCGGGGATGCTGATGCAGGTCATGGTCGGCACCGAGGTGGTGGAGGCCGCCGTGGTGGTCCCGCCCATCGCCGTGCAGCCGGAGGGGCCGCGGCACTTCGTCTTCCGGGTCCGCGGCAACCGGGTGGAGCGGGTGGAGGTGCAGCTTGGCAACCGCACCCCGGATCGCATCGAGATCCTGGCCGGCGTCGAGCCGGGTGACCTGCTGGTGGTCGAGGGCATGGACCTCAGGGATGGCCAGGAGGTCGCCCCCCGGCGTGCGGGGGCCGCGGTGGGGGTCGCCGCCGCCGATGGGGCAGGCCATGAATTTCGGCCTGTTCCGGCTTTCCGTCACCCGCCCGGTCTTCGCCATCGCGCTCAACCTGCTGCTGGTGGCGATCGGCCTCGGTGCCGCGCTGACGCTGCCGGTGCGGGAATACCCGGATATCGACCCGCCGGTCGTCTCGGTCCGCACCACCTATCTCGGCGCCTCGGCCGAGGTGGTGGAGCGGGAGGTGACGCGCACCATCGAGGACAACCTCTCGGGCATTTCCGGCGTACGCCTGATCCGTTCGATCACACGGGAGGAATCCTCCACCGTCATCATCGAATTCTGACGGCGGCGTGGACCTCGCCACCGCCGCCGCCGAGGTGCGCGACCAGATCTCCACCGTGCGCCGCGACCTGCCCGATGGCGCGGAGGAGCCGATCATCGACCGCGCCTCGGCCGACGACGACCCGGTGATGTACATCAGCCTCGCCTCCGACCGCCGCGCCCCGGCCGAGCTGACCGACATCGCCGAACGGCTGATGGTGGATGCGCTCGGCGTGGTCGATGGCGTCTCGGCCGTCGAGGTGCGGGGCGCCAGCCGCTACGCCATGCGGCTGTGGCTCGACCGCGATGCGCTGGCGGCCCGCGGCCTCACCCCGGGCGATGTCGCCGACCGGCTGCGCGCCGAGAACCTGGAACTGCCGGCCGGGCGGCTCGACACCGGGGAGCAGGAGATCACCCTGCGCGCCCGCACCCGCCTCGCCGACGCCGATGCCTTCCGCGGCCTGGTGCTGCGGGAGGGTGACGAGGCCGGCGGCGGCCGCGTGCTGCTCGGCGACGTGGCGGAGGTGGCGGTGGGGCTGGAGAACTACCGCACCGGCTTCCGCCTCAACGGCCAGCCCGCCATCGCCCTGGCGGTGCTGCGGCAATCGGGGGCCAATACGCTGACCCTGTCGGACGGCATCCGGGCGGAGCTGGACCGGCTGCGGGACCGCCTGCCGCCCGATGTGCAGGTGCGGATCGGCTCCGACGAATCGATCTTCGTGCGGGAGACGCTGTGGAACGTCGGCATCACCCTGGCCATCACCATCGGCATCGTGGTGGTGGTGGTCTACCTGTTCCTCGGCTCGGGGCGGGCCACGCTGGTGCCGGCGGTCACCATCCCGGCCGCCATCATCCCGGCGGCGGCGGTGGCGGCGGCCTTCGGCTATTCGATCAACGTGCTGTCGGTGCTGGCGACCATCCTGGCCATCGGCATCTGCGTCGACGACAGCGTCGTCATCATGGAGAACGTCCGCCGCCGCCAGCAGGCCGGCGAGCCGATATTGCTGGCGGCGGCGCGCGGCACCCGGCAGGTGGGCTTCGCGGTACTGGCCAGCACCGCCACGCTGCTGGCGGTGATTCTGCCGCTGGCCTTCCTCGGCGGCAACGTGGGCGGGCTGTTCGCCGAATTCGCGGTGGTGCTGGGGGCCACGCTGATATTCTCGACCCTGGCGGCCATCACCCTCGGCCCGGCGCTCTCGGCCCGGCTGTTCCGCGGCCAGGAGGAACGGGACAGGCACCCGACCCTGGTCCAGCGCTGGTCGGACGCCGCCCAGGGCCGGGTGGAGGCGGGCTACCGCCGGGCGCTGCACTGGTCGCTCGGCCGGCCGTGGATCGCGCCGCTGGCGGGGGTGGCCTTCGCCGCGATGGGCGCCGCCGCCTTCCTGGTGGTGCCGGCCGAACTGGCACCGGACGAGGACCGCGGCTACGTCATCATCCGGGTGGACGGGCCGGAAGGCGCGGGCTTCGACTACACGCTGCGCCAGGTGGAACGGATCGAGCAGCGCCTGACGGACTACATGGGCGAGGGGCAGCCGGTGGAGCAGTTGCTGTCCATCGTCGGTCCCGGCCGGCGGTCGCAGCCTCAGCCGAACCGCGCCTTCCTCATCCTGCGCCTCGCGCCCTGGGGCGAGCGGGACATCTCGCAGATGGAGCTGGTCGAGGAGCTGCGCGGGCGCTTCGCCGATGTGCCTGGTGTACGGGCCTTCGCCACCAACCCGGCCAAGCTCGGCCAGCGCGGCGGCGGGCGGCAGTTGCGCGTGGCGGTGGCGGGCGTCGAGCGCGACAAGGTCGTGGAGTGGGTGCGCGAAGCCTGTACGACGGCATGGCCGGCATCGACGGCGTGGTCGCCCCGGACACCAGCCACAGCCCGACCCGGCCGCAGATCGAGATCGACATCGACCGCGACCGCGCCTCGGCCCTCGGCCTGGATGCCGCCGCGGTCGGCGACGCCCTGCGGATCATGTTCGGCGGCGCGGAGGTGACGCGCTGGCTGGACCGCGGCGAGGAATACGAGGTGATCCTGCAGGCCCGGCCCGAGGACCGCAGTTCCCCGGCGGATCTCGGCAACGTCTTCCTCCGCGCCCGCGGCGGGGAGCTGGTGCCCCTCACCTCCATCGTCACCACGCGAGAGGTCGGCACGGTGCGCGAGCTGCGCCGGGTGGACCGCCTCGCCGCGGTGGAGATCGGCGCCAACCTCCGCCCCGGCTTCACCCTGGGCACCGCGCTGGAGGAGGTCGGCCGGATCGTCGAGCAGGGCCTGCCGCCGGCCGCGCAGATCCGCTACCTCGGCGAAAGCCTCGATTATGTGGAGACCGGCAGCGCGCTGTATCTCATCCTGATCCTGGTGCTGTTGCTCACCTACCTAGTGCTGGCGATGCAGTTCGAGAGCTTCCTGCACCCGGCGGTGGTGATGGCGGCGGCGCCGCTGGCGCTGGCGGGCGGGCTGCTGACCCTGTTGGCCTTCGGGCTGACGCTGAACATCTACAGCCAGATCGCCATGGTGCTGCTGATCGGGCTGGTGGCGAAGAACGGCATCCTGCTGGTGGAATTCGCCAACCAGCTGCGCGACGAGGGCCAGGAGGTACGGGAAGCGGCGGAGGCGGCGGCGGGGCTGCGCCTGCGCCCCATCCTGATGACCACCATGGCGACCATCCTCGGCGCCGTGCCGCTGGCGGTGGCAAGCGGGGCGGGCGCCGAATCCCGCAGCACCATCGGCTTCGTCATCGCCTTCGGGCTGCTGCTGGGGACGCTGCTGACGCTGTTCGTGGTGCCGGCGCTCTATGTGCTGGTCGGCCGCCACGCCGCAGCGCCCGGCGCCCGGGGCCTTGAGCTGGCCCGGCAGGAAGCCGCCCGGCCGGAGGAGAACGGCACCGGCGAGCCGGCCCCGACCCGCTGACCGCGAGGTTGCCAGATCGTCGCTTTCCCCCGAGCATGCCGCAAAACCAAGCAACCCCCGAGGAAACCCCAGCAATGTCCGAGGTCCTGGCCCGCCCCCCGATGCCCCCCGGCGCCATCGCCGGCCCCGCCGCCTGGTACGGCCCCGAGATGCGCCAGCGCGGCGACTGGCTGCACCACTTCACCGATGCGGAACTTGCCGAGCTCGACGCGGCGATGCGGGCGCATGTCGCCTCCGGCCGCTCTATGGGCGAGATCACCTCGGACAGCTTCAGCCTGCCGACCCTGGCGCCCCGGCTGAAGCAGATCCTGAGCGACCTGCTCGATGGCCGCGGCTTCGTGCAGTTCCGCGGCTTCCCGGTCGCGCGCTACACCACCGAGGAGGCCGCCATCGCCTATCTCGGCATCGGCAGCCACCTCGGCTCCTTCAGGTCGCAGAACGCCAAGGGCCACCTGCTCGGCCATGTGAAGAACCTCGGCCTCGATATCCGCAAGCCGACCACCCGCTACTACCAGACCGACCGCGAGCTGGAATTCCACACCGACAGTTGCGACATCGTCGGGCTGCTGTGCCTGAAGGTCTCGAAGCAGGGTGGCGAGAGCCGCATCTGCAGCTCGACCACCGTGTACAACGAGGTGCTGCGGCGCCGGCCGGACCTGGCCCCGGCGCTGTTCCACGCCTTCCCGACCGACCGCCGCGGCGAGGTGCCGCCGGGTTGCGACCCGTGGTTCGACATGCCGGTGTTCCACTGGCACGAGGGGCGGCTGAGCGCGATCTACTCCGGCCAGTATATCCGCTCGGCCCAGGCCAATTTCCCGCAGGCGCCAAGGCTGACCGCGGATGAGCGCGCGGCGATCGACCTGGTGGATGCCATCGCCTGCGACCCGGCGGTGAACCTCGGCATCGAGTTCCAGCCGGGCGACATGCAGTTCCTGCAGAACCACACCATCCTGCATTCCCGCACCGACTTCGAGGACTGGCCCGAGCCGGAACGCCGCCGCCACCTGCTGCGGCTGTGGCTGGCGCCGCAGGGCGCGCGGCCGCTGCCGGAGGTCTTCGCCACCCGCTACGGCTCGGTGACGCCCGGGGACCGCGGCGGCATCATCTGCGAAGGCACCGTGCTGAAATTCGTCACCGAGGCCGAGTAGGTGAAATAGGCCATCTGGCTGGCCCCGCCGCACAGCGGGTGCCGGCCGGCCAGGTCGCGGCAGCCGACGCCATAGCCATGGCGCCGGGCGACGCCCTCCGCCCAGGCGCCAAACTTCGCCCGGCCCCATTCGAAGCGGTGGTCGGGATGGCGGAACCGGTGGCCCGGCACGCCGAGCAGCGCGTTGAAATCGGCGTTCGGCGTGGTGATGACCACCACCGCTGGCCGCAGGTCCCGGAACACCGCGCGTTCCAGCACCGAAAGCCGGTCGGGCGCGATATGCTCGATGGTCTCGACCAGCACCGCCGCATCGAAGTGCCGCAGCGTCGGGCGTGGCGTGGTGATGCAGCCATGCACCAGCTCCACCCGTGCCCGGGCCGCCGCGTCGGCATCCCGCAGCTTCGCCCGCAGCCGCTCCAGGCAGGGCAGCGACAGGTCGATGCCGACGATCCGCTCGAACTGCGGCTCCCGCATCAGCAGGGTCAGCAGCCCGCCCTCGCCGCAGCCGAGGTCGAGGACGCGGCGGGCGCCGCTCTCGCGCAGCGTGGCCAGCACCGCCACCAGCCGTTCATCGTGCAGCGCGCTATCGATCATGCGGCGCCTCGGGCTTCTGCATCAGCGCGATGTCCTTGGCGGGAATCTCGCAGCGCCAGCCGCGCGTGGCGGCGATATGGCGCAGCGTCGCGGCGCGATAGAACACCACATGGGTCGGGTCCCGGCGATACTGCCACTGGGCGAAGCGTGCATCATCCGTCTGGAAGCAGGTCATCAGCCCGAGCCAGCCGCCGGGACTGAGCAGCGCGTCCAGCCGGTCGAATTCCTCCGCCGGGCGGTGGAAATGCTCCGCCGTCTCGGTGCAGGTGATGAAGCCGTGGCGGCGGCGCAGCGGCGCCGGGTCGGGATGGAAGAAGGGGTCGAACAGCGCGACCTCATGCCCCGCGGCGCGCAGCATGGCGGCCAGCGCGGGCCCCGGGCCGCAGCCGTAGTCCAGCCCCGAGGCGCCCGGCGGCAGCCGGGCCAGCAGCGGCACCGCCAGCTTCGAGAGGAAGCGGCGGTAGCCCGGGTCATCCGGGTCGTTCTCGTGGTCGAGGTAGCAGGCGAGTTCCACCTGCCGGGACGGCTGCTGGCGCGGGTCGAGGAAGCGCGCCTCGCATGCATCGCACCGCCAGTAGTCCCGCCCCTCCACCGTCAGGAACGGCACCGGCCCGGCCGTCCGGCAGACCGGGCAGGCCGCCACGCCGGGCGCCGTATCGGGCGGCCCGCATGGCGGCGGGTCCTGCATGGCCAAGCGCGAGCCTTTCCGGGCGGCCGGCGGCTGGCCGGCGGGGTGGGTATCTGGTGCCCACCCTATCGGCCGTCCCGGCCGCCACGGCAAGTTGCCCGGGCTAGGCGGCCAGCAGTTCGTCGGCCGGGCCGAAGAACTCGTAGTGGATGCGCCCGGCCGGCACGCCCGCCCTGACCAAGCCGCCGACGAAGGCGCGCAGGAAGGGGCGTGGGCCGCAGAGGAAATACTCCGCCCGGGCCAGCGGCGTATGCGCCCGCAGCCAATCCATGGTGACCAGCCCGGGGTGGTCGTAGTCCCGGCCCGCCCGGTCCTGCGGCCGCGGCTCCGCATAGAAGACCGAGGCGCGCAGGCCGGCATGGGCCGCCGCCAGTTCCCGGACCCGGCCGCCCAGCGCATGGGTCGCGCCATCCTGGGTGCCGTGCACCCAATGGGCCGGCAGCGCCGGATGCCGCGCGGCGATGTCCTCCGCCATGCTCAGCAGCGGCGTCAGGCCGACCCCGCCGCTCAGCAGCACCACCTCGCCGGCGGGCTGTTCGGGCAGCACGAACTCGCCGGCCGGCGGTGCCACGAGCAGCACCTGGCCGGGCTCCGCCTGGTCGTGCAGCCAGCCCGAGGCCGTGCCCATCGGCTCCCGCTTCACGCTGATGCGGTAGCCGGCGTCGTCCGGGGCGGAGGAGATGCTGTAGTTGCGCTTCAGCGGCGGCTGGCCCGGGATGTCGAGCGAGAAGGTCAGGTATTGGCCCGGGCGATGCCGCAGCACCGGGCCGCCATCCTCCGGCCGCAGGGTGAAGGAGGTGACGATGTCGCTCTCCCGGGTCTTCGCCGCGACGACGAAGCGGCGCCAGCCGTGCCAGCCGCCGGGGGCGGTGGCGGTTTCGTGGTAGATGGCGGCTTCCCGGCCGATGAGGATATGCGCCAGGTGCCAGTAGGCTTCACCCCAGGCGGCAAGGATCTCGGGCGTCGCCGCCTCCCCCAGCACGTCCTTGATGGCGCCCAGCAGGGCGTCCGCCACATAGGGGTAGTGTTCCGGCAGGATCAGCAGCCCGGTGTGCTTCTGGGCGATGCGCTCGACCGCGCCGGCCATGGCGCCCAGCCGGTCGATGTTCTTCGCATAGGCCAGCACGGCCACTGCCAGCGCCTTCGGCTGGGAACCGGTCTCGCCATGGTGGGACTGGTTGAACATGTCGCGGATGGCGACCGTCTCGAACATGCGCTGGTACATCCGGCGGGTGATCGCCTCGCCATGCGCTTCAAGGGCGGGAACGGTGGCCTTCACCAGGGCGATGGTCGTGGCGCTGAGTGGGGCAGGCATCCAGGTCTCCAAATGTGGTATATGAAACACCACTTATCATTCGCCATTCCCCGATGCAAGACGATGTATAGAAACAACCCATGCGCCTGACGCTGCACACCGACTACGCCCTCCGCACCCTGCTGTACCTGGGGCTCCGCCCCGGCCAGCGGGTGGGGGTGGAAGCGATCGCCGATGCCTATCGCATCTCCGGCCACCACCTGGACAAGGTGGTGCAGCGGCTGGCCAAGGGCGGCTTCATCACGACCCACCGCGGCCGCGGCGGCGGGCTGCTGCTCGCCATGCCGCCGGAGCGCATCCGCCTCGGCGACGTGGTGCGGCACACCGAGGAAGACCTGGCGCTGGTGGTCTGCTTCGCCCCGGATGGCGACCCCTGCGGCGACACCACCGGGCAACGCTGCCCGCTCGCCGGGGTCTGCGTGCTGCAAGGTGCGCTGGGGCAGGCGCTGGCCGCCTTCCTGCGCGTGCTGGACGGGCTGAGCCTGGCCGACCTGCTGGAAGGCCCGGCGCGCGGGGCAGCGGCGGCACGGCTCGGCCTGCCGGTGGCGGAAGGCTGAACCAGGGACTACCCGAAGGCGCCCACCTCATGCGTGATCCCGGCGCCGCAGCCGCGCACCAGGGCGAACAGCCGGGCCATCGGGGTGAAGATGGCGGCGTGCTCCGCGGCGTAGCTCAGCCCTTCGCGCGGCGGGGCCGGTTCGCAAAAATCGAGGCCGACCACCGCGCCGGGTTCGGCCGGGAAGGCCTCGTGCAGCAGCGCCAGGGCCGGTTCCACATCCAGTTGCAGGATGCGCGCGCACCAGCGCCTCGCGCGTCGCGCCGTGGCGCGGCGAGAACTCCGGCACCTCCACCGCCAGCAGCCAGATCCGGTGGATCAGCGCCAGCCGCAGCGCGTGCAGCAGCACCAGCCGGTCCTGCATGACAGGCAGGTCCGGCCAGGCATGGCGCAGCGCCAGGTGGTCGGCCTGCAGGCGCCGGAACAGCCGCCGCACCGGCGCATCGAGATCCAGCGACTCGACCGCCGAGGCGACCTTCAGCAGCGCCTCCCGCCGGCCCGGCCGCGTGGTGAAGCCGGCACGGTCCAGCCAGGGGCCGGGGTCGAGCGTATCCACCACCGCCCGCAGCACCCCGAGATCGGAACAGGCCGCCGCCCGACCCGCCAGCGCCAGCGCCCGGGCGAAGCGCGGGGAGCGCGTCCTGAGGTCGGCGAAGGCATCCGGGTTGGCGGTCGCCGCCGCGCCCAGCCCATGCACCGAATTCGCCAGCCAGCCCAGTTGCTGCAGGATGGCGTTGTTGGGGATCGCCCGGAGCTGGCCGGGGTGGCTGATCCGCACCGGCCCGCCCATGCCATCGGACTGCCGCACCGCCGGACGTGACCCGGTGCGGTCCAGCAGCCCCGGCCCGAAGGCGCCGAGCAGCGCGGCATAGCCGGGGTCGGCGACCAGCGCCTGCATCTCGCGCCGGACGGTGGCGAAGAAATCCGCGACGTAGTCGGCCTCGGCATAGACCGGGTCGTCCACCGGCACGGCGGGCGCGAAGGCATGCCGGGCGATGCCGGCGATGGTCGCCTCGGCCAGCGCCGGGGTGCCGAACAGCAGGTAGCCGTCGCCGCCCTGGAAGGAGGTCTCCTCCCGCAGTTTCAGCCCGGCGCGGTCCAGCGCCATGCGTGCCTGGGGCGGCGACAGATAGGCCAGCCGGTCCGCCAGGCTGTCCGGATGGCCACCGCGGCCGACGCTTTCGCCATGGGTATCGAACAGCACCACCTCGATGCCGTCGAGCCTGTGCCGGTGCAGCAGGTCCACCAGCCGCAACTTCAGCCGCTCCGCCAGGTAGCTGCCGGCAAGCTGGCCGACGTAGCGGCCGCTGTCGGAATAGCCGAATTGCAGGCACAGCCGGCCGTGGTGGCGCAGGTAGTCGCGGAAATGCGGGCTGCGCAGCGCCTCCTCCAGCACCCGCTCGCCACGGTCCAGCGCCTCCGCCGTCTCGAACAGCGGGGAGATCTCGATCGCCCGGTCGGCGCCGAAGCGGCGGGCCAGCCACAGCGCGGCCAGCAGGGTGTAGCCGGTTTCCGTCTCGGCGATCAGGAAGCGGATCGGCGCGCTGCCATCCACATGCTTCGATATCTGGGCGCAGACCAGCATCAGCCGCACCGCCGAGGCCTGCTCGGCCAGCAGCGCGCCGAAATCGACCGGCAGCGGCACCACCTCGGCCAATGCGGTGTTGATCGCCGCCAGCAGCCCGCGGCGCTGGGCCATGTCCTCGGCGCTGGCGGTGAAGCCGAGCCGCTGGCGCACCGCATTGTGCACCTGCGCGCCGTTCAGCCGGACATGGGTATGCGCCAGCGCCAGCCCATGCGCGGCAAGCCCGGCCCGCGCCACCGCCAGCGCCAGCCGCGTTGCATCGTCCGGGGCGGCGGCGATGGCGGCGGGGAACAGCGCCATCAGCGCATCGGTCCCGCAGAGCGCGGCCTCGCGGGCGCCGATCAGGGTTTCCGCCAGGGCCTGCACGGCTTCCGGGTCGGGCTTCGCCGGCACCGCGGCAATCTGGGTCTCGACCGCCGCGAGGGCCGCCGCCACCCGCTCCGCCAGCGGCCCGGCGCAGTCGCCGAGCGGCGCGAGCTGCCCGGCCAGCCGTTCCAGTTGCAGCCGCTTCATGGTCAGCCGCAGCCGCAGCGTATCCCACCAGCCGATGTCGGTCCGGCCGTCGGTGTCGTAGCCGACCCAGGAGGCGAGCAGCACGGGGCGCGGCACCAGCGTTGCCCAGCGGTCCGGCCATACGCCCTGGGCGGCCTGCAGCAGCGCGGCGGAAAGCCCGTCGATCGCGTCCCGGCCGCGGCGGATGGCGGCGACCGCCTGCTGGAATTCCTGCTCCAGCGTGGGCACGCTCGGGCGGTGCGACAGGCCGGCGGGGAAGGTTGCGCCGCTGGCGGCCTCGGCCAGCGCGGCGCTGGTGGCGGGCGGCAGGGAGAAGGTCGGGTGGGCGGTGAAGACGGCGGCGAAGCGCGGGGTTTCCAGCAGGGCACGATACCGGGCAAAGGGTACCGGGCTGTCGTCCGGGTCCGGCCGCACCAGCCGGGCGGCCAGGGCCGGAAGTTCGGGCACGCCGTGCGGGATGGCATTACCCAGCCCGACATAGGCGGCCAGCCGCTTCGCCCGGTCGCCGGCGGCATCATCGGCCAGCCGCTGCACCAGCCCGGCCAGGGTGTCGAGGTCGAAGGCGCCGTCGTCGAAGCGTCGGCTGATCGCCAGGGCGATCAGCAGCACCGGGTCGCCGAACGGGTCCTGCGCGGCGGCGGCCCGCGCTTCCCGCAGGCGGGCAAGGAGTTCCTGGAGCGGATCGGGTGCAATATCGGGCATGCCCCCGATGTTGCACCTGCGAAGGCGCCGCTGGCCAGGAATTAACGGCGGGAGCTAGCCCGCCAGGTTCCGCAGCGCGCCGCAGATGCGCTCCACCTGATCATCCGTCAGTTCCGGGTACATCGGCAGGCTCACCACCTCCTGCGCCGCCCGGGCGGTTTCGGCGCAGCCGGCCGGGCCGAGGGCGGTACGGCCCTGGTAGGCGGACTGCAGGTGCACCGGCACCGGGTAGTGGATGCCGGTGCCCACGCCATCCGCCCGCAGCCGTGCCTGAACCTCGGCGCGGGCGCCGGTCCGCAGGACGTACTGGTGGAAGACATGGTCGGTATCCGGCCGCCGAACCGGCGGGGTGAAGGGGCCACCGGCCAGCGCCGCGTCATAGGCATCGGCGATGGCGCGGCGGCGGGCGTTGCCGGCATCCAGCACGGTCAGCTTCACCCGCAGGATGGCGGCCTGGATCTCGTCCAGCCGGCTGTTGATGCCGACCATCGAGGAGATGTAGCGCTCCTTCCAGCCGTATTGCCGGATGGCGGCGATGCGGTCGGCCAGCTCGAAGTCGTCGGTCGCCAGCACCCCGCCATCGCCCAGCGCGCCGAGGTTCTTGGTCGGGTACAACGAGAAGGCCGCGGCCGTGCCGAGGGTGCCGAGCTTGCGGCCGTTCAGCGTCGCGCCATGGGCCTGGGCGCAATCCTCGATCAGCGCGACGCCGGCCTGCTCGCAGGCGGCCAGCATCGGGTCCAGGTCGCAGGCTTGGCCGTAGATATGGACGGCGATGGCGGCGCGGATCGGCGGCAGGCCCGGCGGCGGGTCCTCCAGCACGGCGGCCAGCTCGTCGGGGTCCATGGTGTAGGTGTCGGGGTCGATGTCGAGCAGCAGCGGCGTGGCGCCGGCCATCTCGATGGCGGCGACGGTGGCGACCGCGGTATGGGAGACGGTGGCGACCGTGCAGCCCTCGCCGATGCCAAGGCCCCGCAGGATCAGCGCCAGCGCATCCGTACCGTTGGCGCAGCCGACCGCGCGGGTGGTGCCCAGCCACTGGGCGAATTCCCGCTCGAAGGCCTCGCCCTCCTTGCCGAGGATGTACCAGCCGGAGTTCGAGCGCCCGGGCGATCGCGGCATCGATGTCGGCCTGCTGGGCGCGGTAGCCGGCCCCGGGGTCGGCCTGCGGGATGATGGTCTGCGACGCGGTCATGTGATTGTCCCTTGGACGCTCAAGTATAATCCGCCATCCGGGTGCGATACCAGTCGAGCGACCGCGCCAGCCCCTCATCCAGCCCGACTTCCGGGGCCCAGCCGGTGGCGCCGCGGAAGGCGCGGTCATCAGCGTGGTAGCTGCCGATGTCGATGGGCGCCCGATCGGCCGGGAATGATTTCACGGCGTAGTGACCGACGCCGCCATTCGCCGCGATCAGCCGGTCCGCCAGCTCGACCAGGCTGGCCGGGGGCGAACCGCCTAGGTTGAACACTCGCCCGGCCACATCCGGCCTCGGCGCGTGCTCGGCCGAGAGCAGGAAGGCGCTGACCACGTCGTCCACATAGGTCATGTCGCGCAATTGCGTCGCCACCCCAGACTTCGAAACCCTCGCCGCGCAGCACCTGGCGCATCCAGATGCCGAGGAAGGTCTGCCGCGCATCGCGGATCCGCAGCCGCGGGCCGTAGCAGTTGGTCAGCCGCAGCGACACCACCGGCCGGTGCAGCACCCGCTGTTCCAGCAGCCAGTACTGCTCGCCCGCCCATTTGGAGACGCCGTTGGCATCCGGCGGATTGACCGGGTGCCGTTCATCGACCGGCAGATAGACCGGCCGGCCATAGAATTGCCGGGTCGAGGCATGCACCACGGTCGCCTTTGGCGCCACCTCCCGCATCGCCTGGATCAGCCGCACCTGGGAGACGGCGTTGATGGCGATATCCGCCACCGGGTCCTTCTGGCCGCCCATGTGGCTGGTCTGCGCCGCCATGTTGAACAGCACGTCCACATCCTGGCAGAGCGAGTTCAGTTCCACGTCGCGGATGTCGCCGCGCACCAGCAGGACCGAGGCGCCCTCCAGGTTGGCGATGTTGGCGCCGCCATCCTCGAACATCGCGTCGAGCGCGGTGGCCCGGGCGCCGAGCCCGGCGAGCGCATGGCAGAGGGCACTGCCCAGGAAGCCGGCCCCGCCGGTCACCAGCACGCGCTTGCCCCGCCAGAAGGTGGCCCGTTCCGCGTCGGTCATTCGGTGTCCGATCCTTCTCCGGGCCGCGACCGGCATGCCCTTGTTTCGGTTAATCGCCGGTGAATGAGGCGCCAGCAAGCCTGACCCAGGGCGAAGGCGCGGCACTCGCCGGCCGCCGCAGCATGCCGCCGACCGACACCAGCGATGGAATGATGTGTCCGCGAGGCAACGGAGCCGTGAAGCCGCGCCGTCACCCGCCCGCCTGCCCCGGCAGCGCCGCGATGCCGGTGATCTCGACCCGCCAGGCGGGATCGACCAGCGGCGCCTGGATGGTCATGCGGGCGGGCTTGGCGGCCGGGTCCAGCCAGCGGTCCCAGGCGCGGTTCATTGCGGGCGCGTCGCGGATATCGGCCAGCACCACCGTCACGCTGAGCAACCCGGCCTTGCCGGTGCCGGCCTCGGCCAGCAGCGCGTCGATCTGGGCGAGGATGTCGGCGGTCTGGCCCTCCGCATCGAGGCTGCTGTCATCGGCCACCTGCCCGGCGAGGTAGACCAGCCCGCCATGCACCACCGCGCCCGCAAGCCGCCCCTCCTCCGCCAATCGCCGGATGCCCATGGCCCATGCCCTCCCTGTTGCCGCTGCCGGTCCAGCAGGGAAATACCCTGCGCATCCATGAGAAGCCACCGCATCACGGTCAGCGCCGGCGGTGCCCCGGGGCCGGACCCGGGGATGCCAGGCTAGCCGGCTCACCGGGCAAACCAGCCCGGGGCGAAGACGGGCACGCCGTCCCGCACCGTGAGCAGGTCGCGCGACGGGTCCGCCCGCCTCTCCACCAGGGCACGGATCGCCTCGTTGCGCAGGATATAGAGGGTCGAGCGTTCCCACTGCCCGGCCGCCAGTTCCAGGATGGTGCGGGCGTTCAGCCGTGCCACCTCGGCCGGATCGACGCGTGAGAGATAGACCGCATCGGTGGGTAGGCCGTTGGGTGCCGCGAACCGCCCGACCGGCTCCCAGTAGGGGCCGAAATTGCCGGCGGGCACGGCGCGTACCCGCTCGTACCGGCTGGCGGCCTGCGCCCAGAACGGATCGGACAGGCGTGCCGCGGCAACGGGCGGCGCCTCGGCGACCAGGGCGCGGAACCTGGCCAGCCCGGCCTCGATGTCGACGATCTGCAGCACCAGGACGGCGGCCAGGAACCACCGCGCCCTGGGCCGGGGCAGCCGCCGTGCCACCAGCGCGATCCCGGCGAAGATCAGCGCATAGGCCAGCGGCCAGAAGAAGCGCTCCGAGGCGCGCAGCATATCCGCCAGCCGGGCGAGCGGGGCCGGCAGGTCGAACAGCGTGGTCACATGACCCGCGATAGCCACCCGGTTGGACAGGGCAAAGCCCAGCATGCCGGCCAGCACCGTGATCAGCACCCAGTACCGCCGCAGCGCCATGCGGATGCCGCCGCGCCAGGCCAGCACGCCCGCCACCGCCAGCAGCAGCAGCGTCCCGGCACCGAGATAGGACCCGCCATGCTCCCAGTGCCGGAGCCCCGGCAGCGCCGGCAGCAGCCAGCCCCACTCCACCGCATCGAAGGGGGCGGTGAGGTCGAGCTGGGTCTGGCCATAGCCTTCCCCGATCGGCGTGATGTCACCATGGAGGGTGAAGAACCCCGCGAGCCAAAGCGCCGCCCCGACCGTCGCCGGCACCACAACCGCCTGCGCCGCGAGCCAGCCGCGCTGGTCGCCGCGCAGCGCGCGGGCGAGCCAATCCGCCGCCCACAGCCCGGCGCACATCGCAAGGACATAGGCGTTGAGCATCGCCACCGTGCCGAGGCAGGCCGCCCATTGCAGGGTCTGGTGCCGCGGCCGTTCGCGCAGGCAGAGCCAGAGCGCCCAGAGCAGCGCCCATTGCGACACCAGCGCGAAATGCCCGCCCATGCGGTTCAGCAGCAGCGGCTGCCAGGCAAACAAAACCGCGCCAAACCCCCGTGCCACCGGATCCTCGACCGCCTCGCCCAGCAGCCGCCAGCCGAAGCCAGCCTGCAGCGCGGCGCTCAGTACCAGCCAGGGGCCCCAGTACTGCGGAACCTCCAGCAGCGGCCGCAGCGCCTTGGCGGCGAAGGCCACCAGCGGCACGGCATCGACGTAGAAGATCGCGCTCGACAGCTCCAGGCCGTAGCCGAAGTTCACCCCCGGCGGCCAGGACCAGGGCGCCGGGGCGAAGTAGGTCCAGGACAGCAGGTAGGCGACCGGGTCCGGCCCCAGCGTGCCGTGCAGCAGCCAGCCGAGGTCGTTGATGTCCAGGATTTGCAGGCCAAGGGTGGCGATGGCCGCCAGCCCGCCGCCGACAATCACCAGCAGCAGCACGGCGTTCCGCGGCAGGGACCCGGGGTCCTGGTCGCGGGGGGGCGGACGATGGAACATCATTTTCAGCACATGCGCACCCTGGAGGACGGAATCCGCCGCCACAACGCACGATGGGCGCAGGCGGACATGCGCCGGAGGGATGTTACCGTATCGCACGGAACGCGCCTAATGCGGAACGCGCCGCGGCCCCTGCCCTATCCCGCCAGGTGGCGCCGCCGCAGCAGCCGCACCGCCAGCCCATCGACCGGCCCGGCCACCACCGACACCACCCAGCCCAGCCCGGCACACAGCACCACCGCCGGCCCGGCCGGCACGTCGGCATGGAAGGACAGCAGCAGCCCGCCGATGCTGGATGCCATGGCGATGGCCACCGAGGCATAGGCCATGCCGCCGACCTGCCGCGCCCAATGTCGCGCGGCGATCGCCGGCAGCATCATCAGCCCCACCGCCATCAGCGTGCCGAGCGCCTGGAAGGCCGCCAGCAGGTTCAGCACCACCAGCCCGAGGAAGCCGAGGTGCCAGGCCGCACCATGGGCCCGCACCGCCTGGGCGAAGGACGGGTCGAAGCATTCCAGCACCAGCGGCCGCCAGGCCAGGGCCAGGGCGAACAGGGTGATGCTCGCTGCCCCGGCCATCATCAGCAGCGCCGTGTCGTCCACCCCGAGCACGCTACCGAACAGCAGGTTGGTCAACTCCACCGCTCCGCCACGCATCGAGACCATGGCGACGCCGGCCGCCAGCGCCACCAGGTACAGCGCGGCGAGCGAGGCGTCCTCCCGCCCGCCGGTCGCGCGGGACAGCGCGCCGGCGCCGACCGCGACAAGCAGCCCGGCCGCCAGCCCGCCCAGCGCCATCGCCGGCAAGGACAGGCCGGCGACCAGGAAGCCGGCGGCGACCCCCGGCAGGATGCCATGCGCCAGCACATCGGCGGTGAGGCTCATCCGCCGCAGCATCAGGAACACGCCGAGCGGCGGGGCGGCGACCGACAGCGCGAGGCAGCCAACCAGCGCCCGCCGCAGGAAGCCGAATTCGAGGAAGGGGTCGAGGATCAGGCGGCGCAGGCCTCGGGTTGCTCGGCCCAGGACTCCGCCATCATCCGGGCGCGCAGCCGGTTGGCGGCGGTCAGCACCTCACCGGTCGGACCCCAGCCCAGGCAATCGCGCGCCAGCAGCAGGGTCTCGGGGAATTCGCGGCGGACCAGGTCCAGGTCGTGCAGCACCGCGACAATGGTGCGGCCCTCGCCATGCCAGCGATGCACCACGGCGAGCAATTCGGTGGCAGTGCGGGCATCGAGCGCGTTGAAGGGCTCGTCCAGCAGGATGACCGGCGCGTCCTGCAGCAGCAGCCGGGCGAACAGCACGCGCTGGAACTGCCCGGCCGAAAGGCTGCCGACCGGCCGCCGCTCGAACCCCTGCAGGCCGACGGCGGCCAGCGCCTCCGCCGCCCGCTCGCGCCCGGCGCGGCCGATGGCACGGAAGGCGCCGCTTTCCCCCCACAGGCCGAACAGCACGACATCCAGGCAGGACAGCGGGAAGCCACGGTCCAGCATCGCCTGTTGCGGCAGCAGGGCGACCTGCCCGGCGGCGCCCTCGATCCGCCCCGCGTCCGGGCGGTGCAGCCCGGCGAGCGCGCGCAGCAGGGTGGTCTTGCCGGCGCCGTTCGGGCCGACCACGGCGGTCAGGCTGCCGGGGGCGAAGCGGCCGGACAGGTGGTGCACCGCCGGCCGCCGCTGGTGGCTGACGGTGAGGTTGGCGATGCGGATCTCGGCCGGGGTCATGCCGCCATGGCCCAGGCGACGCCCACCCAGACCACGGCCATCACCACGGTGGCCAGCGCCAGCCTGGCGGCGGCGCCGGAGGACAGGGAGAGAGGGTCGGGGAAGGGCCAGGACATGATGTTATGAGATAACATCGCGCTTGGCCCACCGCTACCCCCCCCTCCCTCAGGTCACGACGCGCGGCGCTTCCCAGCGGCCTTGTTGTCGTTGCCGCTTTCGCCGCTCATCGCCGCGGCCATCAGGCTCTGCTGGGTCACCTCGGTCAGCTTGAGGTCGGTCTGCTTCTCCTCCTCCAGCGTCTCGGCCAGCAGGTCTGCGACCTTGGTCTCGCCGAGCGCCTTGGCCAGCGCCACGTCGGTGCCGTAGGCGGCAATCTCGTAGTGCTCGACCCGCTGCAGGCTGGCGACGATCACGAGGTCGAGGATCGGCCCCTTATCATGTTCCTCCATCTCGTGCTGGGCTTCCTCGACCAGCCCGCGCATCGCCTCACAGACCTTGCGGCCGGGCCGGGCACCGAGTTCCTCGAGTGCCTGCTCGACCCGCTCGAGCTGGGTCTGGGTCTGCTCGATGTGCATCTGCACACCCTCGCGCAGCGCGGGCGCGCTCACCTTGCGGACCATGCGCTGCATGGCACGCAGCGCCTGCTTCTCCGCGCTGTAGGCGTCCTTCAGTTGGTCGACCAGCAGTTCGCGAACTTCGCTTTCCATGTCGGCTCCTTGGGTCTTCGGTGTACCCGGGGCGAAAACAGGGGCAGCGGGCGCCGGGTTGCAGCGGCGACGGCAACGACTTAACCTATTGATGCAAGCGGCCCCCGAGCCGGGGGCGCCGGCCTCATCCCAGCAGGGCCGCGATCCTTTCCAGCGCGGCCGGTGGCAGCGGGCCGCGTTCGGCGGCGGCGATCGCCACATCGAGCTGTTCTAGGGAGGCAGTGCCGATCAGCGCCGTGGAGATCCGTGGCGCCGAGATGGCGAAGCGGATGGCCAGTTCCGCCAGTGACCTGGCGACGCCTTCCTCGACCAGCGGTTGTAGCTTCTGGGCATTGGCAAGGTCGGTGGCGTAGTCCGCCGCGGAGGCGATGGGCGCGACCTCCGGCATGGCGGTCGGGTGCCGCTCCACCTCCCCGGACAGGGCGCCGGCGGCCAGGATGCGGATACCGATCAGCCCGACGCCATGCGCCACCGCGTGCTCGCCCAGCCGGCGGAAATCCTGCCCCGGCACGCCGGCCGGCAGGGCACCGAGCCAGGACGGGTTCAGCGCGTTGTAGGGCACCTGCGCGGTATCGATCACCCCGGCGCCCAGCAGTTGGCGCAGCGCCGGCTCATCGCCCAGCGCGGTGACGCCGATGAAGCGGCACTTGCCGGCATCCCGCAGCCGCTGCATGGCCGGCACCGCTTGCTCCAGCACCTGCGCGAGGGTGTAGCCGCCCGGCGAGCCGATGGGGTCGTGCAGTTGCAGCAGGTCCACGCTGTCTCGCCCGAGCCGGGCAAGGCTGGCCTCCAGCGAGGCGGTGATCGCCCCGGCGATGTCGCCCCGCATTTCGGGCGGCAGCCGGGCCTTGGTGCCGAGCACCGGATCGGCCTTCAGCGCCTTCAGCACCCTGCCGAGGTTGCTCTCGGACTGGCCATTGCCATAGCTGGGCGCGGTATCGACATAGGAGATGCCGGCCTCCAGCGCGCGGGCGAGGGAGCGTTCCTGCTCCGCCGGCGTGCCGCGCACCATCAACCCGCCCACCGCCCCGGCACCGTAGCCGAGTGCCGAGACCCGCAACCCCGTCCGTCCCAAGACCCGCTGTTCCATCCACCATCCCTCCCGGCTATGGGGAGGCTACCGCGCCCTGCCCGGCTTATGGAAACCCATGCTTCGATTGACCGAATTGCGCCTGCCGCTGGACCACCCGCCGGAGGCCCTGCGCGCCGCCATCCTGGCCCGGCTCGGGCTGGCCGAGGCGGAGCTGCTGGACCACCTGGTGTTCCGCCGCGGGCATGACGCGCGCAAGCCGCGGGCCATCACCTGGGTGTACACGCTGGACCTCGCGCTGCGCGACGAGGCGGCGGTGCTGGCGCGCCATGCCGGGGATGCCAACCTGCGGCCGGCGCCGGACACCGGGTACCGCTTCGTCGCCCGCGCGCCCGAGGGCGTGGCCCGGCCGGTGGTCATCGGCACCGGCCCATGCGGGCTGCTGGCGGCGCTGGTGCTGGCGCAGATGGGCTTCCGTCCCATCATCCTCGAACGCGGCAAGCTGGTGCGGGAACGCACCAGGGATACCTGGGGCCTCTGGCGGCGTGGCGTGCTGGTGCCCGAGAGCAACGTGCAGTTCGGCGAGGGCGGCGCCGGCACCTTCTCCGACGGCAAGCTCTACAGCCAGATCAAGGACCCCCGGCACTACGGCCGCAAGGTGCTGGCCGAATTCGTCAAGGCCGGGGCGCCGGAGGAGATCCTCTACGTCTCCCGCCCGCATGTCGGCACCTTCCGGCTGGTGACCATGGTCGAGAGCATCCGCGCCGAGATCGAGCGGCTGGGCGGCGAATACCGCTTCGGCTGCAAGGTGGCCGACCTGCTGCTGGATGAGGCGCGGGCGGTGCAGGGCGTGGTGCTGGAGGACGGCGAGGTGGTGCCGGCCCGCCAGGTGGTGCTGGCCATCGGCCACAGCGCGCGGGACAGCTTCGCCATGTTGCGCGACCGCGGCGTGTACCTGGAAGCCAAGCCCTTCAGCATCGGCGTCCGCATCGAGCACCCGCAGGGCATGATCGACCAGGCGCGCTGGGGGCCGAACGCCGGCAACCCGCAGCTCGGCGCGGCCGACTACAAGCTGGTGCACCACGCGGGCAACGGCCGCAGCGTCTACAGCTTCTGCATGTGCCCCGGCGGCACCGTGGTGGCGGCGACCAGCGAGCCGGGCCGCGTGGTGACCAACGGCATGAGCCAGTATTCGCGGGCCGAGCGGAACGCCAATGCCGGCATCGTCGTCGGCATCTCGCCCGCCGACTACCCTGGCGACGTGCTGGCCGGGGTGGAATACCAGCGCCGCTGGGAAAGCGCCGCCTTCGAGGCCGGCGGCGGGGACTACCGGGCACCGGGGCAACTGGTCGGGGATTTCCTGGCCGGCCGGGCCTCCACCACGCTCGGCGAGGTGCTGCCGAGCTACAAGCCCGGGGTGACGCCGACCGACCTGGCGCGCTGCCTGCCTGACTTCGCGGTGGTGGCGATGCGGGAGGCGCTGCTGGCCTTCGACCGGCAGATCCCCGGCTTTGCCCGGCCGGATGCGGTGATGACCGGCGTCGAGACGCGCACCAGCAGCCCCATCCGCATCCGCCGGGGCTGGGATTTCCAGAGCCTGAACACCACGGGCCTGTTCCCGGCCGGCGAGGGTGCCGGCTATGCGGGCGGCATCCTCAGCGCCGGGGTGGATGGCATCCGGGTGGCGGAGGCGGTGGCGCTGCTGGCAACCGGCCAGGAGATCCCGAAGGAGATGAGCCGGGGCGTGGAGCTTGCCGCCAGCCCCTATGGCTGAGATGGAGCGTGAAATAAACCCGCCGATGGGTGCGCCAGCATGGTAGGGATCGCTTCAGGCGAAATTGGGCGCGCAATTGCACGCCCGCCTGCAGTCACCTGGAAATGAGACCATGATGCGCAACAGCATGCCTGTTTTGATCGGTGTCGCCTGCCTCGCCATCGGCGCCGTCGGATACTGGTTCTACCAGGAACAGAACAGGAGCGGCATCGACATCAACATCGGCGGGCGCGGCGTCACCATCGAAACGCGCTGACCTGCCCGGCGGCCGGGGAAGCCCCCTGCCGCACGGTGGCGGGACCGATCAGATCTCGGTGTTGCCGCCCGGAAGCTGGTCCCGCATCTCCCGCAATTCGCCGCTTTCCACGCTGGCCAGGGCGTTGCGCAGCACTGCGCCGATCGCCCGGTCGTCCATCGTCCGCGCCAGCAGGCCCAACGCCCCGCCGAGCAGTGCGGAAGCCGCCGAGATGGGAGCGATATTCTGCTCGATCATGTATTCGATCGATTTGTCCACCACGGAACCGGCGTGGCTGAGGTCATCCGGGGCCACACCTTGTGGGTCTGATTGCATGCCGCGCGCTCCTGTCTGGCCTGTCACATAGGCGGTGCGTCCTGCTGCGCAAACCCCTCAGGCGCTGCGCGGCACCACTTCGCCCAGCCGGCCACGCGGCTGGTCCAGGTCCGCCGCGCGCTGGGCCGCCGCCGCCGCTTCCGCCATCGCCACCGCCTCGGACTGCCGCCGCCACATCTCGGCATAGAGCCCGTCCCGGGCGGTCAGCTCGGCATGGGTGCCGCGCTCGGCGATGGCGCCGTCCTGCAGCACGATGATCTCGTCCGCATCGACCACGGTGGACAGCCGGTGGGCGATGACCAGGGTGGTGCGGTTGGCCGAGATCTGCCGCAGCGCCGCCTGGATGTCCTGCTCGGTCCGGGTGTCGAGGGCACTGGTGGCCTCGTCCAGCACCAGGATGCGCGGGTTCTTCAGGATGGTACGGGCGATCGCCACGCGCTGCTTCTCGCCGCCCGAGAGCTTCAGGCCGCGCTCGCCGACCATGGTGCGTAGCCGTCCGGCAGGCGTTCGACGAAGTCGTGCACCTGCGCCAGCTTCGCCGCCTGCACCACCTCCGCCTCGGTGGCGCCGGGCCGGCCGTAGGCGATGTTGTAGCAGATGGTATCGTTGAACAGCACGGTGTCCTGCGGCACCACGCCGATGGCCGCGCGCAGCGAGGCCTGGCTGACGCCGCTCGATCGGCTGGCCATCGATCAGGATGCGGCCGCCGGTCACATCGTAGAAGCGGAACAGCAGGCGGGCGAGGGTGGATTTGCCCGCCCCCGTCGGCCCGACGATGGCCAGCGTCCGGCCCGGCGGCACGCGAAGCTGACACGCCCTTCAGGATCACCCGGTCCGGCTGGTAGCCGAAGCGCACATCCTCGAAGACGCACCTCGCCGGGCCATCGGCCAGCGCCGCGGCATCCGGCGCATCCGCCACTTCCTGCGGCTCGGCCAGCAGGTGGAACATGGCGTCCATGTCGGTCAGCGCCTGCTTGATCTCGCGATAGGCGAAGCCGAGGAAGTTCAGCGGCATGTAGAGCTGGATCAGGTAGGCGTTGACCAGCACGAAGTCGCCGACCGTCATCTGCCGCCGACCACGCCCTGCGCCGCCAGCAGCATCACCGCCGTCAGCCCGACCGCGATGATCATCGCCTGGCCGACTGTTCAGCAGTTGAGCGTGGTCTCGGACCGCACATAGGCGCGTTTCGTAGCGCGTCAGGCTTTCGTCGTAGCGCCGGGTCTCGTGCTCCTCGTTGCCGAAATACTTCACCGTCTCGTAGTTGAGCAGGCTGTCGATCGCGCTGGTGTTGGCGTCCTGGTCGCGTCTCGTTCATCTCGCGGCGGAAGCGCAGGCGCCATTCGGTGAACAGCAGGGTGAAGGCGATGTAGCCGCCGATGGTGCCGAGCGTGACCAGCGGCGAAGGAGACGTCGAACATCCCCCACAGGATCGCGGCGCACCAGCAGGATCTCGAGGATGGTGGGGATGATGTTGAACAGCAGGAAGCTCAGCACGAAAGTCATGCCCCGCGTGCCGCGCTCGATCACGCGGGACAGGCCGCCGGTCTGCCGGTCCAGGTGGAAGCGCATGCGACAGCGCATGCAGGTGGCGGAAGACCGACAGCGCGATCCGCCGGGCGGCCCGCGCCTGCACCTTGGCGAAGACCGCGTTGCGCAGCTCGGCGAAGGCGCTGCTGGCCAGCCCGCAGCAGCCCGTAGCCGATCACCAGCGCCACCGGCACGGCGACCAGCGCACCGGCACCGCTGGCCGGCGCCAGCGCATCCACCGCCCGGGCATAGGCCAGCGGCACCAGCACGTTGGCCGCCTTGGCGGCCACCAGGAACATCACCGAGACCACCACCCGGACCCGCAGCCCCGCCTCCCCCTTCGGCCAGAGCCAGGGGACGAGGCTGCGCAGGGTCTGCCAATGGCTGCGTTCGGCGGGGGCGGTGGTCTGGCTCATGCCCCGGACATAGGCCGGAACGGCGCGGGCACAAACCGGCCATATGGCCAGCCATCTGGCAGGAAGCCGATGGCTGGCAGTACATGGGCGCATGAGCCCCTTCCAGCGCCATATCGATGCCTGCAACAACCTCCCCTCCCCGGCCGGCTTCATCCCGTTCCGAATCGGCCCGGCCCAGGTCGGCTGGCTGGGGCCGGACCTCGCCCGGGCACTTGACTTTCTTCCCGCGCGACTTCCATTTCGACCAGGCGGGGGTGGCGCTGGCCAGCCGGCTCCGCAGCCCCGGCGCCCGGGCCGAGGCGCTGGCCACCGCGGCGAAGTCCCTCGCCGGCCGCGGCCACTTCACCCTGCGCGACGAGCCCTTCGACGTACGCGCCACGCCCGACGGCCCGGTGCTGGCGACGCTGGACCGTGGCGCCATCCCGGCCTTCGGCGTGCTGGCCCAGGGCATCCACCTGAACGGGCTGGTCCGCCGCGCGGACGGGCTGCATGTCTGGGTGGCGGTGCGGTCCCGCAGCAAGGAGGTGGCGCCGGGTCAGCTCGACCACCTGGTCGCCGGCGGCATGCCGGCCGGGCTCAGCGCCGAGGAATGCCTGGTGAAGGAAGCCGCCGAGGAAGCCTCGATCCCGCCCGAACTGGCCGGCCGGGCGAGGCCGGTGGCGCGGATCTCCTACATCATGCGCAACGGGCAGGGGATGCGGCGGGACGTGGTCCATGCCTTCGACCTGGAACTGCCCGCCGACTTCATCCCGCGGCCGAACGACGGCGAGGTGGAGCGCTTCGAGCTGTGGCCCGCCGCCCGCCTGCTGGCGGAGGTGCGGGACACCGGGCGGGTCAAGTTCAACGTCAACCTGGTGCTGATCGACCTGTTCCTGCGGGAGGGGCTGATCGACCCGGCCAGCACCGAGGGCCGGGCGCTGCGGGCCGGGCTGGACCAGGGCGCCTGACCGGCGGCGGCTGCGGCATGGCCGTGGTCGCGGCCTCCGCCTAGTCCGCGAAGCCCGGGGCTTCCTGGGCCAGGATGCGCTTGATGCTTTCCAGGTGCAGCCGGGCGCTTTCCCGGTCGCCTAGGCGCATCTGGGCGTAGGTCTTCTCCGCCATCTCCTTCGGCACCGGCTTCAGCGGCGCCCGGTGGACATCGCCAGCCGCTGCGCCTCGCAGGCGCGCTCCAGGTAATAGAGGTCGTCCCAGGCATCGGCGATGGTCTCGCCGACCACCATGATGCCGTGGTTCTTCATGAAGACGATGTCGGCCTCGCCGATGGACGCGGCGATGCGGTCACCCTCGGCCTCGTCCAGCGCCAGGCCGGCGTATTCCTCGTCCACCATGGTGCGGCCGTAGAATTTCAGCGCGGTCTGCCCGGCCCAGACCAGCGGCGGGCCTTCCAGCATGGCCAGCGCCGTGGCGTTCGGCATGTGGGTGTGGAAGGCCGCCCTGGCGCGCGGGACGTTCTTGTGGACCCGGGCGTGGATGAAGAAGGCGGTCGCCTCCGGCATGCCGTCGCCGGCCACCACATCGCCGTGGAAGTCGCAGACCAGCAGGCGGGAGGCGGTGATCTCGGAGAACGCCCAGCCATAGGGGTTCACCAGGAACAGGTCGTCCCGCCCCGGCACCACGAAGCTCAGGTGGTTGCAGATGCCCTCATGCAGCCCGAGCTTCGCCGCCATGCGGAAGCAGGCGGCGAGATCGATGCGCGCCTGCCGCACCGCCGCGGCGTCGAGGTCCGAGTTGCGCAGGATGGCAGGCGTGGCGGGGGTGGGAAGCACATGGGCCATGGGGGTTCTCTCTAGGCCGGGGCATCGCCAGGGCATAGTCCTCGTGGCCCGGCGCGTAGATGGTGTTGGTGATCGCGGGGTTGCGGTTGACCATCGCGCGGCGGAACAGCGGATGGGTCATGCTGCGGATCTCATGCTCGACCTGGAACAGCAGCTTGCCGTTCTCGGGGTCCAGACGTCCATGAAGCGGTACTGGTGCTGGTTGCTGTCCTGCGGTGATGATCTCTTTCTTGAGCAAGACTTGTACGGCCCCGAGAAGTCGGCGAAGTAAAGCTGCAGGTGGTGGCCGTCGTAATGCCGGCTGCGGCTTCTTCGGTCTCGCGGAACACGAGGCTATTGCTGCTCGCCGACGAAATCCGCGCGCGCTGCCGCCGTTGCCTTCTCGACCTTGGTCATGGCGCCGAACACCTCGCCGGTAGAAGCGGGTGATGCCGGCAGGGTGCCGGTCGCCACGTCGAATTCGACATAGGGCATGCCGAGATTGATCGCGGCCGAAGCGCTCCGATCCGGCGCGTGGCACGCGGATGCGGTTGCCCCAGGGGCAGGTGACATCGACATGCCCTGCCGTCCCGGTGAAGCCGTAGGCTTGTGCCGTCGAGCAGCGGCTGCGCACCGCTGCAACTGCTGCACCAGCAGCTCGAGATCGGGCGTCACCAGGCCGATGGGCCGCGCAGCACCTGCGGCGTCGCCGGTCGGCAGGTGGAACTGGCTGACGCCGACATTGGCCCACATGTTGACGATGCCGGTTATCAGGTAGGGGTCGCGCGTCAGGCCGAGCGCGGTGATGTAGAAGGCGGTGGCCAGCAGCGGGTCGGGCACCTGCAGGTTCACGTGCTGCAACTCTACCACGTTGCCGAGTGATTCCCGCGCCCGGTCGAAGGGGCATTCCACTGTCCTGGTCAGGCCTTCCATGGCGTGTTCCTCCGCTGCGGGACCGACGGTCCCGGTGGAAAGCTTCGCGCCGCCGCCCCGCCGGTGCAAGGGCTAGGCGGTCCCGGCCATCCCGGCCCGCATGGCATCCACCGTCCGCTGCGCCGTGCCAACCTCCACCCCGAGCCGCCGCATGGCGAAATCGGCGATGCCGAGGGCGATCTCGCGCTCCCCCATCACCACCAGCCCGACGCCACCCTCGCCGCCCAGCAGTTCCATGTCGGTATCGTCATGCGCCCGGGCGGCGGCGGCGATGCCAGGGTTGGCGGCGCGGATCAGCGCCAGCACGCGCTTGGCCTCGGCCGCGTCGGGCAGCGCCAGCACCACCAGCCGGGCAGCCTCGGGCCGCGCCGCCTGCAGCACCTCCGGCCGGCCGGCATCGCCCCAGATCACCGGTGTGCCGGTGGCGACCGCGCGTTCCGCCGACAGCCGGTCGGCCTCCAGCACCACCACCGGCAGGTCGTGGCGGCGCAAAGCCTCGGCGACCACCCGCCCGACCCGGCCGTGGCCCACCACGATCGCATGGCCCGCCAGCCGCGCCTCGGGCGGCGGGACGATGGGCGGCCCCTGCCGCGCCGCCTCCATCCCCCGCCAGCGGGGCGAGGCATGCAGCCGCCCGGCCACCCGGGTGAACCCGTAGCGGGACAGCGGCGTCAGCAAGATGGCGCCGAAGGCCGCGGCCAGGATGGGCGCGCTGACAGCCGCCGGCAGCACCCCGAGGGAGATGCCGAATTTCGCCAGCAGGAAGGAGAACTCGCCGATCTGCGCCATGGAGCCGGCAACCACCGCGGCGGTCGCCGCCTCGACCCGCAAGGCCAGCAGCACCAGGAATATGCTGCCGCCGACCCCGGCCAGCACCGCCAGCAACGCCCCGATGGACACCAGCGGCGCCTCCAGCAGCGCCATCGGGTCCAGCAGCATGCCGACGGAGACGAAGAATATCGCCGCGAAGATCCGTTGCAGCGGCATGGCATCGGCCGCCGCCTGGTGGCCGAGGTCGCTCTCGCCCAGCAGCACCCCGGCGAAGAAGGCGCCCAGCGCGAAGGACACGCCGAACACCTCGGAGGCGGCCAGCGCCACCCCCAGCGCCGCCACCACCACGCCGAGGGTGAACAGCTCCCCGGACCGGCCGCGGGCGATCCGCGCCAGAGCCCAGGGCAGCACGCGGCGGCCGACCAGGAACACGCAGGCGGCGAAGGCCACCAGCGCCAGCAGCGCCCGCAGCAGGGCCATGCCCAGCCCCTCGGTCCCGCTGCCAGCGGCGGCCGGCACCAGCACCAGGGCCAGCACCACCAGCAGGTCCTGCACCACCAGCCAGCCGAGCGCGATCCGCCCCGCCTTGCCGCCCAGCGCGCCGCGTTCGTCCAGCGTGCGGGTGGCGACGGCGGTGGAGGAAATCGCCAGGGTAAGGCCGAATACCGTCGCCGGCCCCGGGTCCAGCCCGAAGCTCAGCGCCCCCAGCGCCGCCCCGAGCCCGGTCGCCACCGCCACCTGCACCACCGCCCCCGGCAATGCCACCCGCCACACCGCCAGCAGGTCCCGCGGCCGGAAATGCAGCCCGACGCCGAACAGCAGCAGCGCCACCCCGACCTCGGCCATGGTGCTGGTGAGGTCGCCATTGGCCACGAACCCGGGGGTATTCGGGCTGATGATGACGCCGGCGACCAGATACCCGAACAGCGGCGGCAACCGCATCGCCCGGGCGGCGTAGCCAAGGGCGAGGGCGAGGGACAGCGCGACCACCAGGGTCACGAGCATCGGCGGCGCATGCTGCATGCGCCAGTCTTACCCCGCCGGAAGCCGTTGCGGCAGCGGGAAAGCTGGCGGTGCGGCGCCATGGCGCTAACATCGCCGCAGCGGCGGGCGAACCGCCCCAGCCAAGGAGACGAACCATGCCCAAAGGCTTCCAGCTCGGCGACCTCACCATCCACCGCGTCGTCGAGGAGGAACGGCCGCTGTTCGACCCGCTCGAGTTCCTCCCCACCCTGACGCCGGAGGTGCTGGCGGAGAACCGCCACTGGCTGGAGCCGGACGCGATCGACCCGGCAACCGGCAAGATGAAGCTCTGCATCCAGAGCTACGTCATCCGCACGCCGCACCACACCATCTTGGTGGATAGCTGCGTCGGCAACCACAAGCCGCGCCCGACCCGGCCGTTCTGGCACAGAAGACGGACGACACCTGGGGACGCAACCTGGCGGCGACCGGCATTCCGGGTCGAGGATATCGACTACGTCATGTGCACCCACCTGCACGTCGACCATGTCGGCTGGAACACCCGGCTGGAGAACGGCCGCTGGGTGCCGACCTTCCCCAAGGCGCGATACATCTTCGGCGAGCGCGAGCTGGCCCATTGGCAGGCCGAGCACGCCAAGGCGCCGAACCCGGTGCTGGAGGACAGCGTGCTGCCCGTCGTCGCGGCCGGCCGGGCCGACCTCGTCGGCACCACCTCGGCGCTGAACGACCATGTCCGGCTGACGCCGACGCCGGGCCATACGCCGGACCACTATCGCCGTGGAACTCGGCAAGGGCGGAGACCACGCCGTGTTGACCGGCGACCTGATCCATTCGCCGATCCAGGCCCGCTACCCCGAGCTGTCCGCCCGCCCGGACACCGACCCGGCGCAGGCCGCCGCCACCCGGCGGAAGTTCCTCGAATGCCATTGCGATACCGGGCGGCTGGTGTGCACGGCGCATTTCCCCTCCCCCTCCATCGGGCCATGTCACCCGCTGGGGCGACGGTTTCCGCTTCATGCCGACGGGTGGCTGATGGGGCGCATGGTGGATGGCGCCTGGCACGCCGACGAAGCCAGCCTGCCGACCAGGGACGGCACCTTCGACCGCGCGGAAAGCCGCTTCCGCGACCGGATCAAGCCCGGCGGGCGGTTCCCGCCGGAAGCCGGGCGCTACCACCTGTATGTGTCCCTGGCCTGCCCCTGGGCGCACCGGACGCTGATCTTCCGCAAGCTGAAGGGGCTGGAGGACCTGATCGGCGTGTCGGTGGTGCACCCGTGATGCTGGCCGACCGGGCTGGAACTTCGCCGACGGCCCGGGCGCGGCGCCGGACGCGGTGAACGGCTGCCGCTTCCTGCACGAGGTCTATGCCAGGGCCGACCCGGACTTCACCGGCCGGGTCACCGTGCCGGTGCTGTGGGACCGCGAAGCGCGAGCACCATCGTGAACAACGAAATGCGCCGAGATCATCCGCATGCTTCAACAGCGCCTTCGACGGGCTCGGCGCGCACCGCCGACGACTGGTACCCGGCGGACGCTGCGCGCCGGCGATCGACGCGGTGAACGACCGGGTCTATGACACGCTGAACAACGGCGTCTACAAGCGCCGGCTTCGCCACGCACGCAGGCAGGCCTACGAGATGCCGTCGGCACCGCTGTTCGAGACGCTGGACTGGCTCGAGGAGCTGCTGGCCCGCCAGCCGCTTCCTCGCGGGCGACCGCGCCACCGAGGCCGACTGGCGGCTGTTCACCACGCTGGTGCGCTTCGACGCGGTCTACCACGGCCACTTCAAGTGCAACCGCCGGCGGATCACCGACTACCCCGACGCTGTGGGACTACACCCGGGCGCTGTACCAGGTGCCCGGCGTCGGCGGAGACGGTGGATTTCGACCACATCACCCGGCACTACTATTGCAGCCACGCCTGGGTGAACCCCAGCCGCATCGTGCCGATCGGACCGGCGCTCGACCTCGACCAGCCGGGGACGCGGGTGCCGCGGGTGTGAGGGTGGGCATCATCGGCACCGATATCGCCGGGGGATTGCTGGCGGAGATGCTGACCGGCAGCCCCGGCTTTTCCGTCGATATCCATGCCTGTGATGCCGATCCGGGGACCGGTGCCGCCGGCGGCCTGCGGCTCGCCCCCAATGCGCTGATGGCGCTGCGGCTGTACCTGCCGGCCCGGCATGCCGCGCTGCACGCAGCCGCGCTGCCCTGGCGGCACTGGCGCATCGCCATGGCCGATGGCCAGCCGCTGTTCGACCTGCCGCTGGCCGAGGTCGCCGAGGATGCCGGCGCGCGGCTGGAAGTCGCCACCCTGCGCCGGCTGCTGGGCAGCCCGGCCGCCGCCCTCCCCGGCGACGCGCTGGAGCTTGAGGCGCTGGAGGAAGACGCCGTCGGCCGCCTGGTGCCGGTGCTGCTCGCCCCGGATGGCGCCCGGCTGCGGCCGCGCGGCTACGACCTGCTGGTCGCCGCCGATGGCCGCCGGTCCCGGCTGCGGGCGCTGACCGCGGGCCGCACCGAGGTCCTGCACCACCCCATCGCCCTCACCCGCCTGCTGGTCGGCGAGGCGACGGACTGCCCCTTCGACGACTGCCGGCAGTGGCTGAACGGCGAGGCGCGGCTGCTGGCCTGGCGGCTGCCGGGCGGCGGCGCCCATATCGCCGGCACCTTCCCCCTGGCCGCACCGGGCGAGGAGCCCCGCACCGCCGCCTTCCAGCGCGCCCTGTACATGCCCGAGGCCGGCCCCGCCTGCCCCGCCATCGCCTGGATCAGCGAGCGGCTGGCCGCCGGCCTGGGCGCCATGCACTGGGGCCGGCCGCGGGAGACGCCGCTGCACCGCACCGCCGCGGGCGGCCGGGTACTGCTGCTCGGCGAGGCGGCGCACAGCATGGTGCCGGCGCTGGGCCAGGGCGACAGCCAGGCGGTCGAGGATGGCATCCTCGCCGGGGCGGTGCTGCGACGGGGCGGCAGCGCCGAGGATGTTGCCGCCTGGCGCGACCACCGGGTGGAATTCGCCCGCCGCTTCTGCCGGGAAGTGACCCAGGCCCTCTCCCCCGCCGCGGCGCCGGTGGAGGATGCCTTCGGCTCCACGGAATTCCTGGCCAGGCTGCGGCGGCTCTGCACCGACATGCCGCGGCCGGAAGCCTTCCTGCACTGAGCCCTCGCCTGCGCGGCCGGATGGGCTTGATTCCATCATATTGGATTTCTATGCTGCATATATGAGCCTGGACGATGCCGATATCGATGGCCGCATCGGCGCCCGCATCCGCGCGCTGCGTGCCGGGCGGAACCTGACACTGGATGGCCTGGCCCGCCGCGCCGAGGTCAGCCGCGCCATGCTCTCGCGCATCGAGCGCGGCGAATTGAGCCCGACCGCGCAATTGCTGAACAAGATCTGCGGCGGGCTCGGCACCACCCTCTCGGTGCTGTTCGCCGAGGCCGGGACTGCGGCCAGCCCGTTGTCGCGCCGCGCCGGCCAGCCCGTCTGGCGCGACCCGGCGAGCCATTACCTGCGCCGCCACGTCTCCCCGCCCGGCACCGGCTCGCCGGTCGACATCGTCGAGGTGGAGTTCCCGCCGGGCGGCAGGGTCGGCTTCGACAACCAGCGGCTGGCCGGCACGGACCAGCATGTCTGGGTGCTCGACGGCACGCTGGTGCTGACCCTCGGCGAGGAGGTCTTCCGGCTGGAGCAGGGCGATTGCCTGATGATGCGCTTCGACCGGCCGGTCCAGTTCCACAACCCGACGGAGCGGCCCGTCCGCTACGCCGTCATCATCAGCCACGGGACCGCGAGGCCATGACCGAGCCGCACACCACCATCCGCACCCTCGATGCCGCCGAGGCCGAAGCCCGGCTGGACGAACTGGCCGATATCCTGGTGGATGCGGTGGCGCATGGCGCCTCGGTCAATTTCATGGCGGGGCTCACGCGGGAGGATGGCCGGGCCTTCTGGCAGGGCCAGCTCACCGGCATCGCCGGCGGCGCCACCCGGCTGTTCGCCGGCGAGGATGGCGGGCGGCTGGTGGCATCGGTCCTGCTGATGTTCGCGCCTCAGCCCAATGCACCGCACCGGGCCGAGATCGGCAAGATGCTGGTGCTGGCCGCGGTGCGCCGGCAGGGCCTAGGGCGCCGCCTGCTGGCCGCCGCCGAGGCGGCGGCGCGCGAGGCCGGCCGCACGCTCCTGCTGCTGGACACCGAGACCGGCAGCGCCGGCGACCTGCTCTACCGGAGTTGCGGCTGGACCGAGGTCGGCCGGGTGCCCGACCATGCCTTCAGGCCGGACGGGAGGCTGGCCGAGACCACCATGTTCTGCAAGGTGCTGGCGCCGCACCACCACCATCCCGCCGCGCCGCCGCGGAACGGCGCAGGATCAGGCCGCGGCTAGGCCACCCCCGCCGAGAGCAGCTGCTGGACATGCAGCACGCCGACCGGGCGGCGGCCTTCCTGCACCACCAGCACGTTGATCCGGTGGGCGTTCATCTCGGCCAGCGCGGCGCTGGCGATCTGCTCCGGCACGGTATGGCGGGGCGAGCGGGTCATCACGGCCGAGACCTTCTCGGCCAGGATGCCAGGGTGCATGTGGCGGCGCAGGTCGCCGTCGGTGATGATCCCAGCCACCTCCCCGGCGTCGTCCACCGCCACGGCGCAGCCGAGGTTGCTGCCGGTCATGGCAATGATGGCCTGGCCCATGTCGGCATCCTGGTGCACCAGCGGCAGGGCATCGCCGCCCTGCATCACCTCGGCCACCGTCAGCAACTGGGCGCCGAGCTTGCCGCCCGGGTGGAAGCGGTGGAACTCGGCCGGGGTAAAGCCGCGGCGTTCCAGCAGCGCCATCGCCAGCGCATCGCCCAGCGCCATCTGGATGAGGGTGGAGGTGGTCGGCGCCAGCCCGTGCGGGCAGGCCTCCACCACCGCCGGCAGGATCAGCGGGATGTCCGCCGCGCGGCCGAGCGCGCTTTCGGCCCGGCCGGTCAGGCCGATCAGCGTCACCCCGTGGCGGCGGGAGTAGTGGATGATGTCCCGCAGTTCCGCCGTGCCGCCGGACCAGGACAGCGCCAGCACCACATCCGCCGCGGTCAGCATGCCGAGGTCGCCGTGGCTGGCCTCCGCCGGGTGCAGGAACAGCGCCGGCGTGCCGGTCGAGGACATGGTGGCGGCGATCTTGCGCCCGACATGGCCGCTTTTCCCCATGCCGCTGACCACCACCCGGCCACGGGCGGCGACAATCGCCTCCACCGCCCGGGCCAGCGCATCGCCCAGCGGGCCGGCCAGCGCCGCGGCCAGCGCCGCCATGCCGGCCTGGCCGACCGCCACGGTATTGGCGGCGGTGGCGCGGATGCTGGCGGGGTCGGTGGCGTGGCGCAGGGCGGCGTTCATCGGGTGCCCCTCGGGTCCAGCAGGGCGCGGGCGCGGTCGAGGTCCTCCGGCGTATCGACGCCGAGCGGCACCACCGCCACCTCCTGCGCATCGACCCGCATGCCGGCTTCCAGCGCGCGGAGCTGTTCCAGCTTCTCCCGCCGCTCCAGCGCCGATGGCGGCAGCGCGACGAAGCGGGCCAGCGCATCCCGCCGCCAGGCATAGAGGCCGATATGGTGCCAGAGCGGCCCCTCCCCCCAGGGCGCCGTCGCCCGGGTGAAGTACAGCGCCCGGTGCCGGCCATGGCCGAGCGGGCTGCCGACCATCTTCACCACCTGGGAAGCGGTGCGCTCCTCCGCCCGGGTGATCTCGGTGACCAGGGTGCCGAGGGCCACCTCGGGGTCGTCCATCAGTGCTGCGGCGGCGCGGATGGCGGCCGGGTCGATGGTCGGCAGGTCGCCCTGGACGTTGAGGATGAGCCGGTGCCGCCCCTCCGGGTCGAGCATGCCCAGCGCCTCATGGATGCGGTCGGAGCCGGAGGGATGCCCTTCCGCCGTCAGCACCGCCGTGCCGCCGGCCGCCCGCACCGCCTCGGCGATGGCCGGGGTGTCGGTGGCGACGGCGACCGGGCCGAGATCGGCCTCCTGCGCCCGGCGCAGCACATGCACGATCATCGGCACGCCATGGATATCGGCGAGCGGCTTGCCCGGCAGCCGGCTGGCGGCCATCCGCGCCGGGATCAGGATGATGGGGTTCATGCGCCGGCGGGCTGCTTGGCGAGCGCGTCGAAGGCCATCAGCATGCGGATCAGCGCGGGGAATTCGCTGCAGCGGCACCATGTTCGGCCCATCCGACGGCGCCCTGTCCGGGTCGGGATGGGTCTCGATGAACACCCCGGCCACGCCCACCGCCACCGCGGCGCGGGCCAGCACGGGGACGAATTCCCGCTGCCCGCCGGAGGAGCCGCCCTGGCCGCCCGGCTGCTGCACCGAATGGGTGGCGTCGAAGATCACCGGCGCGCCCATCGCCGCCATGACCGGCAGCGCCCGCATGTCGGAGACCAGCGTGTTGTAGCCGAAGGAGGCGCCGCGCTCGGTCAGCCAGCACGCGGGTGTTGCCGGCGCCGGTCATCTTGGCGATCACGTTCTGCATGTCCCACGGCGCCAGAAACTGGCCCTTCTTCACGTTGACCACCCGGCCGGTGGCGGCGGCGGCCACCAGCAGGTCGGTCTGCCGGCAGAGGAAGGCGGGGATCTGCAGCACGTCCACCGCCTCGGCCACGCGGGCGCACTGGCCGGGCTCGTGCACATCGGTCAGCACCGGCAGGCCGAGGCTTTCGCGGATCTCGGCGAAGACGGCCGAGCGACTGCTCCAGCCCCATGCCGCGGGCGCCGCCGGCGCTGGTGCGGTTGGCCTTGTCGAAGCTGGCCTTGAAGACCAGGCCGAAGCCGAGCCGGGTGGCGATCTCCTTCAGCGCCGCGGCCATCTCCAGCCCATGCGCCCGGCTTTCGAGCTGGCACGGGCCGGCGATGACGGCCAGCGGGAGGTGATTGCCGATATGGACCTGGCCGATCGAGACGACCGGATCGGGGGCGGGCATGGCGGCGATGTTCCTCAGCGGCGCGCGGGGCGCGGGTTGCGGCCGGTATCGCCCATCCCGCCCCGCCGGATCAAGCGGCGCCGCGCCTCAGGTGCCGCAGAAGGTCCGGTGGACGCGCCGGTCGGGGCCGCGGCGGCTCGGCGTAGCGGGTGAATTCCGGGCGGTCTTCGAAGGGCCGCGACAGCACCGCGAGCAGCTCCTCGAAGGGCGCGAAATCGTCGCGCTCGACGGCGGCGGCCAGCGCCTCCTCGACCCGGTGGTTGCGCGGGATGAAGGCCGGGTTGACCGCCCGCATGGTGCGCCCGCCGTGCCGCCGGCGTCCCCGGTCGACGGCCGGCGCCGCGCCAGCCGCTGGCCCAGCCGTCGATAGGCGGCGGGTCGGCGAACAGGCTGCGGACCGCGGCATCGCCTTCGGGCCCGGCCGCGGCATCGGCACAGCCGGCGGAAGGTCAGGGTGAAGTCGGCCTGCGTTCGCGGCCATGCGCTGCAGCAGGTCCTGCGCCAGGGCGGCATCGCCCTCGCGCCTCGGTCGTCAGGCCGATCTTGCGCCGCAGGCCGGCCAGATAGCCGCCTCGAAGCGCGGGCCGAAGCCGGTCAGCGCGGCCTGGGCGGCTGCCATCGCCGCATCCTCGTCCTCCGACGAGCAGCGGCAGCAGGGTCTCGGCCAGCCGGGCCAGGTTCCACTGCGGCGATGCGCGGCTGGTTGCCATAGGCGTAGCGGCCGCCTGGTCGATGGAGCTGAACACCGTCGCCGGGTCGTAGGCGTCCATGAAGGCGCAGGGGCCGTAGTCGATGGTCTCGCCGGCGATGGACATGTTGTCGGTGTTCATCACGCCATGGATGAAGCCGACCAGCAGCCATTGCGCGACCAGCTCGGCCTGCGCGCGCGATCACCGCTTCGAGCAGCGCGCGGTAGGGGTTCTCCGCCGCCGCGGCATCCGGGTAGTGGCGGGCGATGACGTGGTCGGCCAGCAGCCGCACGCCCTCCCCATCGCCGCGCGCCGCGAAGAACTGGAAGGTGCCGACGCGGATATGGCTGGCGGCGACGCGCGTCAGCACCGCGCCGGGCAGCACGGTCTCGCGCAGACCGTCTCGCCGGTGGTGACGGCGGCCAGCGCGCGGGTGGTCGGGATGCCGAGCGCCGCCATCGCCTCGCTGACGAGGTATTCGCGCAGCACCGGGCCGAGCGCGGCCCGGCCATCGCCGCGGCGGGAGAACGGCGTCGGCCGGAGCCCTTGAGCTGGATGTCGCGCCGCACGCCGTCCCGGTCGACCACCTCGCCCAGCAGGATGGCGCGGCCATCGCCGAGCTGCGGCACGAAGCCGCCGAACTGGTGCCCGGCATAGGCCAGGGCGATGCGGCTCGGCGCCGTCCGGGACGCGGTTGCCGGCGAGCACCGCCACCGCCTTCGGGCCGGCGAGCGCGTCGGGGTCGAGCCCGAGGCTCTGCGGCCAGCGCTGGCGTTCAGCCGCACCAGCCGCGGCGCGGCGACCGGCGTGGGCGTCCAGCCGGGCATAGAAGCGCTCCGGCAGGCGCGCGTAGCTGTTGTCGAAGGCAAACCCGTCAGGCATCCAACCAACTCCCGGGCGGTCCGGCCCTGCGTTCGGTGGCGCTGACATCGGCATGCGCAGGCCGCAAGGCAAGGCCGTCGGTATGGGCGGGGGCGCCGGAGAAGCGCCCCCGCCACCGACCGATGCCTAGGCCGGGCCGGACCGCGTGGGCGCCGGGCCTACGATCGGGGTATCGCCCCGCTTGGCCTGATCGGTCCGCGACTGGTCGGACCGGTCATCCGTGCCGCGGCCCTTCGCATCACCTTCACCGATGGTGTTGCGCGCCTCGCCGGCCAGGTCATGCGCCGCATCGCGCGCCGCATGCCGCATCTGCTGCGCGGCCTCGGTGACGGCGCTGCCGATCCCACTCGCCGCGCCGCCGGCCTTGCCAGATACATCCCCTGCCGCGGCCTTGGCGTGCTCGACGTGCTCGCCAGCGGTTTCCTTCACCCGCTCATAGCCTTCCTGGGCCGCGGCCTGGGCACGCTCGGCAACTGCATCGCGGGTCTCGCCCATCATGCGGTCCTCCGTCTCGGTGCCCGGGAGCAGCGCACCGACGGCGGCGCCGAGCGCCACGCCGATGGCGCCCAGGACCAGAGGCTGCTCGCGCATCAACCAGCCAAGGCCCTGCCGGGCGCTGTCGGAGGCGCCATAGGCGTAGTCGCGGGCATCATGGGCCGAAGCGGCCAGCCTGTCCCTGGCGGCGCCCGCCGCGTCGCCTGCGCTACGCATGGCACCGCCCGCTGCGTCGCCTGCGCTACGCATGGCACCGCTCGCCGCGTCGCCTGCACCATGCAGCGCGGCGCCGGCCTTGCTGGACGCCTGGCTGGCGGCGCCGGAGGCGCTGTCGCGCAACTCGCCGGCCGTGGCGCCCGCGCGCCCGACCAGGCCGGACGCGCGATCGCCCACGGAGGGGCCGCTGGTATGCGGCACGGTTCCCGCGGCAATCCGGTTCTGCGCGCCGGTGTGCGGCAGGTAGCCGGCCTCGACCCGCGAATGGGGCTGCGAGCGCTGGTTGCCGGTGAACATCAGCCAGCCGATGCCGGCACCGATCAGCACGAGCGGGAGCGGGTTGTCCCGCACCGACTGCCCAAGGTTCCGCATCATGTCGGCGCCGCCCGAAGTGCGGGCGTAGTCGAGCGCCTGCTCGAAAAGCTGCCCGGGGGCGGCGCGGTCGCGCAGTTCCTCCAGCGTATTGGTCAGCCCGGCCCGGGTTTCCTCGACTTCGCGCTCGATCTCGGCGCTGGAGCGGTTGTCCCGGTCGGTCGTGTCAGTGCTGCTCATCGAACCTGCTCCTTCGCCACCTGTGCATCCCTCGAAAGCTGCTCGGCCGTACGGCTGGGCGTGAGGTTGGACGTATTCAGTTTGGACAGCCCGCCACGGATCAGCAGATAGCCGCCGAGTGCCGCGACGACGCCGACGATCAGCAACGACCAGCCGGTCGCCAGGCCGAGGGTCGTCAGCAACTGCGCCAGGGCCATCAGCAGCATGATCAGCGCGCCGAGCAGCAATGCGCCGCCCGCCGCCAGCGGCGTGATGGCGCTGGTCGCCTGGCCGAACTTCTCGCTGACCTCGGTCTTGGCGAGCTGCACTTCCTTGCGGAACAACGTCGAGATCTGGCCGATCACGGTATTGAACAGCTCGGGTACCGAGCGGTCCCGCTCCACGGAGCGGTCCGCTGGATGAAGATTGTCGGATGCCATGGACATTGCTCCCTTAGCTCGATTTGCCCTGTGGGCTGGGCGCACCGGGCGTCGCCGCCGGCCGGGCCGCCGCACCGCCGAGCGAGGCGGCGGCAGTGGTGGCGGGGCGGGCCGGACGGGTCGCGTCATCCTGCGCACCCCCAGATGCCGCCGGCACCCAGCCCGGCGCACCGGCCGCGGCAGTGTGCGGCGTCGCCGTGCCGCCGCCGGTGGCTGCGGTCGCGGGCATGTGCTGCGGAGCGTCGTCGTGACGGGCGCCATACGGCGAACCGGCTCCGTAGCCGTACTGCCGGCCGGCGCCATACCGGGAGTCGCTGGCCGAGCTCTTGGCGAAGCGGGCCAGGGCGAAGCCGGCCAGCACCGCGGCGCCGAAGAATGCGACGGGCTGGCGGCGGGCAAGATCCTCGCCGCGTGCCATCAGGTCGGCGGGGCTGCTGTCGCGCAGGGCACCCGCGGAAATTTTCCACCGCCGAGGCCGCCTCATGCACATGGTGCGCAAGTTGCGGGGAGTTTTCCTCAAGATCCTCGGCAGCGTGATGGAACGCGCGCGCCACCCCGGCGGCCTGGTCTGCACCGGCCCGCTTCTGCTCCTCGGCGAGATGGCCAACGCGCTGCTTGGCGGCCTCGGCCACCCCAGCACCTTCGGCCTTGATGTCGGCCACCGCACCACTGGCTTCATCGCGAAGCTTGCCGGCAGTGGCGCGCGCCTCGTTGCCGACCGCGGCCGAGGTGGCGCGTGCCTCCTTGCCAACGTCGGTCGAGGCGGCACTCGTGTTGCGGGCCGGTTCTCCGGGCTTCATCGTGCCGCTCATATGCGACTCCTCGTTTGTTGCGTTGATACGGTCCACCTCTCGGCAGCCCGTCTGACCCGGTGACAACAGCAGGCGACACGAGATGTTCCGTACAACATCGCAAGGAACTTCGTGTTCAGGCCTTACGGGCGGATTTGGCCGGCCGCACGCAACCCGGCGGCAAGGCGCGATGTTAGCGCCGCATACGAAAGCCCAACGATCAGGTCGCTGCCTGGCCAGCACTGCCGAACCAATGCCGGAGATTTCGCTGATGAGCAACCGTTCGGACGGCAACAGGAACATCCATCATCCGGCCGGCGGCTGACTGGCATGTGGCCGATAACGGAACCAGGCGCGGTCCGCCGGGCGGCGCTATGGGTCGGGGTGTACCTGCTGCTGGTGGTCGCGCCGCTGGCCGTGCTGCTGCTGGGCGACATGCCTCCGGGGCGGGAGTTCCGATGGGACTTTGCCATGGCGCTCGGCTTCGCCGGCATTGCCATGATCGGGATTCAGTTCGCGCTGACCTCGCGCTTCAAGCGGGCGAGCGCCCCCTTCGGCATCGATGTCATCTACCTGTTCCACCGCTACCTGGCGATCACCGCGGTGCTGCTGGTGCTCGGCCACTTCGGCATCCTGTGGCTCTGGTACGAGGAGGAACTCGGCCCGCTCGACCCGCGCGAGGCGCGTTGGGAACTGACGGTGGCGCGGGTGGCGCTGGTGCTGTTCGTGCTGCTGGTGGTCTCCTCGGAATGGCGCAAGCGGATCGGGATCGAGTACCGGCTGTGGCGCCTCTCGCATGTCATCCTCGCCACCCTCGGCTTCGCGGCGGCCGTCGCGCATATTGCCGGCGTCGGCTACTACACGGCGGCGCCGGCCAAGCGGGTGCTGTGGCTGTCGGTGACGTTGTCCTGGGTGATGCTGGTCGCCTGGACCCGGATTGTCAGGCCATGGCGGGTGCAGCGGCGACCCTATCGCGTGGCGGAAGTGCGGCCGGAACGCAACGGCGCCTGGACCGTGGCGGTCGAGCCCGCCGGGCGCCCGGGCGTGCGGCGGTTCATGCCGGGGCAGTTCGCCTGGCTGACGCTGCGCGGCTCGGCCTTCGGGTTGCGCGAGCATCCCTTCTCCATCGCCTCGGCGCCCGAGGATCTGCCGCGCATCGAATTCGGCATCAAGGAGTTGGGCGACTTCACCGGCAGCATCGGCAAACTTGAGGTGGGCGATGTCGCGTATTTGGACGCACCCTACGGGGTGTTCTCGATCGACCGGCATGCCGACGCCGCTGGGTTCGCCGGCATCGTCGGTGGCATCGGGGTGACCCCGATGGTGAGCACGCTGCGCAGCATGGCTGCCCGTGGCGAACAGGCGGCCCGTGTGGCTGTTCTACGGCAACACCGGCTGGGACGACATCATCTACCGCGAGGAGATCGACGCGCTGCGCGATCGGCTGGACCTGCGGCTGGTGCACATCCTGGAAAAGCCGCCTGAGGACTGGCAGGGCGAGAAAGGCTTCGTGACCAGGGATGTGCTGGAGCGCCATCTGCCCGTCCGACCAGCGCAGGAAGCTGCACTATTTCCTGTGCGGGCCAACGCCAATGACGGCGGCGGCGAGCGATGCGCTCCGCGCGATGGGCGTGGGCGCCAGCCAGATCCAGACCGAGATCTTCGAACTGGTCTGAGGAGATTCCGCATGCGCCGCAGCACCGCCTTCTGGCTCGCCGTGCTTACCGGAATCCTGGTGGTGCTGCTCGCACTCGGCTTCGCGCTGGTGCAGCGGCATCCATGAGGCCGTCCCGCTGTCCGCGCGAGGAACCCGGCCATGGGCGCCTGCGTTGAATGGGTGTCGTAACGGAGAGATTGGCATGTTCAAGGGTGGATTGCTGTGGCTGATCGGAATCCCGATCCCCATCATCATAGTACTGTTTCTGCTCGGCGTATTCTGACGCGGCATAGCCTCGGGCAAATGGTGGCGTAAGGCGGCCTCACCCGCCGTGCGCGACCATCTGCTCGAGGTAGGTGCCATAGCCGCTGTTCCTGAGTGGCCTGGCGATCTTCAGCAGCTGGGCGTCGTCGATGAAGCCCTTGCGCCAGGCGACCTCCTCGGGGGCGGCGACCTTCTGGCCGGTGCGCTTCTCGATCGCCCGGACGAACTCGCCCGCCTCCAGCATGCTGTCATGCGTGCCGGTGTCGAGCCAGGCGTAGCCGCGGCCCAGCCGCGCCACCCGCAGCGTGCCCTCCTCCAGGTACACCCGGTTCAGGTCGGTGATCTCCACCTCGCCGCGCGGCGAGGGTGCCAGCCCGCGGGCGATCGCCGGCGCGCGGCCGTCGTAGAAATAGAGCCCCGTCACCGCCCAGTCGGACTTCGGCGCCGCCGGCTTCTCCTCGATGCTCAGCGCCCGGCCGGACGCGTCGAAATCCACCACGCCGTAGCGCTCGGGATCGGCGACCCGGTAGGCGAAGACCGCCGCGCCGTGCTCGGCCTGCGCCTCCGCCATCCGCAGGTCCAGCTCATGGCCGTGGAAGATGTTGTCGCCCAGCACCAGCGCCGAGGGCTCGCCGGCCAGGAAATCCTCGGCCAGCACCAGCGCCATGGCGATGCCGTTCGGGCTCGCCTGCGCGACGAATGTCAGGCTGATCCCCCACTGGCTGCCGTCGCCCAGCAGCCGCTGGAACAGCGGCAGGTCGTGCGGCGTCGAGATGATCATGATCTCGCGGATGCCCGCCAGCATCAGCACCGACAGCGGGTAGTAGACCATCGGCTTGTCATAGACCGGCAGCAGCTGCTTCGAGACCGCCAGCGTCGCCGGGTACAGCCGGGTGCCGCTGCCGCCGGCCAGCACGATGCCCTTCATGGGGTCGGATCCTTTTGCTCGCTGAACAACGCATCGAGGCAGCGGTCGAGCCCGGCCCGCCAGTCGGCCGGCGCGATGCCGAGCACCGCCGCGGCCCGGCCGCAGTCCAGCCGCGAGTTGGCCGGGCGGCTGGCCTTGGTCGGATACTCGGCGGTGGTGATGGCGGTGAGCTTCGGGCCTGGCTGGCCGCGCGCCGCGGCACCGTCGAAGATCGCCGCGGCAAAGCCGTGCCAGGTGGTGTAGGGCGTGCCGGTCAGGTGGAACACCCCGAAGCAGGCCTCCCCCGCCGGCGCCGCGGCCAGCCGCGGCAGCAGCGCGATGGCGGCATCGGCCAGGTCGTCGGCGAAGGTCGGCGCGCCGTGCTGGTCGGCCACCACCCGCAGCTCCGGCCGTTCCCGCCCGAAGCGCAGCATGGTCTTGACGAAGTTGTTGCCATGCGCCGAGCAGACCCAGGCGGTCCGCAGGGTGGCGGAGCGCGGCTGCGCGGCATGCAGCCGCCGCTCGCCATCGAGCTTGGAGGCGCCGTAGACGCCCACCGGGTTGGGCGGGTCGTCCTCGGTGTAGGGCGCGGGCTTGCTGCCGTCGAAGACGTAGTCGGTCGAGTAGTGCACCACCGGGATGCCGGCACGCGCCGCCGCCTCGCCCAGCAGGCCGGGGCCGGTGCCGTTGACCGCGAAGGCCAGCGCGGCGTCGTCCTCGGCGCGGTCCACCGCGGTATAGGCGGCGGCGTTGACGATCGCCTCCGGCCGGAAGCCGGCGATGGCCGCGGCGATGCTGCCGGGGCTGGTCAGGTCCAGCTCGGGCGCCTCGAGCGCCAGCACCTCATGCCCCGCTGCCGGCAGCCGCAGCCGCAGCTCGGTCGAGATCTGGCCGGTCCGGCCCACCACCAGGACGCGCATCAGCCGGCCTGCACGGGCAGCAGGCCGAGCCGCTCGCCGCCATAGACCTGGCGGCGCAGCGGCTGCCACCACCAGTCGTTGGCGAGGTACCAGTCGATGGTCCGGGCGATGCCGCTCTCGAAGCTCTCCTGCTGCCGCCAGCCCAGCTCGCGCTCGGCCTTGGCGCAGTCGATGGCGTAGCGCCGGTCGTGGCCGGGGCGGTCGGCCACGAAGCGGATCAGCTCCCGCCGCGGCCGGCCAGTGGGCCGGCGCTCATCCAGCAGGTCGCAGATCACCTGCACCACATCGAGGTTGCGCCGCTCGCTGCGGCCGCCGATGCAGTAGGTCTCGCCCGGCCTGCCGTGCTCGATGGCGGCGACCAGGGCGCGGGCGTGGTCCTCGACGAACAGCCAGTCGCGGATGTTGCTGCCGTCGCCATAGACCGGCAGCTCGCGGCCCTCCATGGCGTTCAGGATGATCAGCGGGATCAGCTTCTCGGGGAAGTGGTAGGGGCCGTAGTTGTTCGAGCAGTTGGTCACCAGGGTCGGCAGCCCGTAGGTCTCCCGCCAGGCCCGCGCCAGGTGGTCGGAGGCCGCCTTGCTGGCCGAATAGGGCGAGCGCGGGTCGTAGGGCGTGGTCTCGCTGAACGCCCCCTCCGGCCCGAGCGAGCCGAACACCTCGTCGGTCGAGACGTGCAGGAAGCGGAAGCCCTCCCGCGTCGCGCCGCCGAGCCCGGCATGGTAGCCGCGGGCCGCCTCCAGCAGGCTGAAGGTGCCCTGGATGTTGGTCTCGATGAAGGGTGCGGCGCCGGCGATCGAGCGGTCCACATGGCTCTCGGCGGCCAGGTGCATCACCGCCTCGGGCTGGAACTCGGCGAAGGCGGCGCGCATCCGCGCGGTGTCGCAGATGTCGGCCTCGAGGAACCCGAAGCCCGGCCGCCCCTCGCAGTCGCGCAGCGAGCGGCGGTCGCCGGCATAGGTGAGCTTGTCGACGACCAGCACCGCCGCGCCGCGTTCCAGCACGAGATGGCGGACCAGCGCCGAGCCGATGAAGCCGGCGCCGCCGGTGACCAGGATGCGCATCGGGGGACCTATTCGAATGCCGCCGGCAGGTCGCGCAGCCGCGGCGCCCGGCGGTCCTTGTCGGAGAGTTGCACGGCGGCCGCATCGAAGGGCCAGGGCAGCGCCAGGTCGGGATCGTTCCAGGCGATGCCGCGGTCGCAGTCGGGGGCGTAGGTGTCGGTCACCTTGTAGGCCACCTCGGTGTCCGGCTGCAGGGTGCAGAAGCCATGCGCGAAGCCGACCGGGACATAAAGCTGCAGCGCGTTCTCCGCGCTCAGCTCGACCGCGACATGCTGTCCATAGCTGGGCGAGGCGCGGCGGATATCGACCGCGACATCGAGGATGGCGCCGCGCAGCACTCGCACCAGCTTGGCCTGGGCGCGCGGCGGCAGCTGGAAATGCAGCCCCCGCACCGTCCCCGCCACCGCCGAGAGCGAGTGGTTGTCCTGCACGAACACATCCGCCACCCCCAGCGCCGCGAAGTCCCGCTGGCTGTAGCTCTCCAGGAAAAAACCCCGGTGGTCGCCAAACCGACGCGCAGACACCAGCACAGGACCAGGAACAGGGAACCGGGTGGCGGTGAAGTTGCCCGCGCTGAGGTTGTCATCGGCGAATGTCATCTATCCGGAACCTCGCGCAAACCGCACATATCCTTGGGCAAACCCAACGGTAATCCTGTTGGGCATATCACCAAATCTTTTCAGTGGGCCGCCGGGGGAAGTCAAGCCGGAGGCTGTTGCCGCATCCGGGCGTGGCAGACCCACCCACCAGCTTCACCGGTTCTTTACCCCTGCGACCCAGTATGTGGCCAACCGGCCCGAGAATTGAGGCCGCCAGCCAAGGGAAAAGCCCGATGCCGCTGAACTCCGTGAACACCAATATTGGCGCCATGGTGGCGCTGCAATCGCTGAACCGCACGAGCGATGAGCTGTCGGCGACCCAGAAGCGCATCTCGACCGGCTTCCGCGTCGCGGATGCGAAGGATGACGGCGCCGCCTTCGCCGTGGCGGAACGCATTCGTGGCGACGTGGCGGCCACCAACTCCGCCAACCAGCAGCTCGGCGGCGTGAAGGGGCTGATCGATGTCTCGAACGCCGCGCTGGAGAATGTCTCATCGACGCTGGAACAGTTGAAGACCGTCACCGTCAAGCTGGCGGACGGCATCATCACCGCCGAACAACGGACCCAGTATCAGTCGCAAGCCAAGGAACTGACCAACAACATCAAGTCCTTCATCAAGGACGCCACCTACAACGGCCTGAACGTGCTGAACGACCCGGCCAACCTGCAGGTCAAGGTCATCGCCAATGGCGCTGGCTCCTACTACAATTTCAGTGGTATTCAAGGCGCTCACCAACATCTTCAATAGCGTTTCGGCCGCCAGCACCTTGACCCGGGCCGATGCCTCGGCCGCGCTGAGCAATACCGGGGCGATCGGCAAGGCCATCACCAACACCCTCAGCCAGCTGAACAGCTTCGGCAGCTATTCGAATTACGTCGATAGCCAGATCAACTACAACAAGTCGATCATCGATGCGCAGGAAAGCGGCCTCGGCGCCCTGATCGATACCGACATGGCCAAGGAATCCGCGAGGTTGCAGGCGCTGCAGATCCGCCAGCAGCTCGGCACCCAGGCACTCGGCATCGCCAACCAGGCGCCGCAGTCGCTGGTGAGCCTGTTCCGCGGTTGATCGGCGGCCGTGCGACTACTGCAGGTTCCAGAATCCGGCTGGCGGTACTGCCATGCTGGCAGGCACCAACCGCCCGGGCGGCGGCAGGCGCCGAAAGTCGGCTGGCGGCCCAGCCACTCGGGCGAGCGCCGGCAGGGATGGTGCAGTCGGCTCCGGATCGGCGGCCGGAAGCAGGGGCGTGGCGCCGATGCGCTGCCGGGTACTCGCCAGGGATGGCAGGCGGACATCATCGGCGACCGGGGCCGCTGCGCGCGCTATCGGAGCAACCGCTTCGCCGCGGCCAGTCGCAGTCAGACGCATCGAACCAATGACCTGCCGGGTATCGGCCCAGGACGGCAGCCGGGTATCCTCCCGGACCGGAGCCGATGACAGGGCCGCCGGAACACCGCCCACCCCGGGCAGCCCCGCCAGTGCCGGTTGCGGCGCACCGTTGCAGCGGAAGGTCAGCCGGTAATCCGCTGGGCTGACCTCGGTCTTCAGCAACTCCGCCTGACGCCCGAGGCTGGCGCAGAAGCCCGCTGCATCGCCCATCGCTTGGCTCGCCGCCCCGGCCAGATCCCGGCTCGCCACCGTAACGCCGAGCAGATCCGGGCCAAGCGACACCACGCCCGAGGATTGTGCCGACATGCAGCCCGCGAGCAGCGCTGTGCCCGCCACTAGAATTCCAACCGCCCGCATCTTGCGCCGCTCCCCGCCGTTGCGTGACTGCAAAGGCATGTCTAGCGAAGAGGCGGGGCGTTGGCATCCGCAAAACAACCAGGGCGATGGTTTCCCTGGTTGCCGGGCGGCAGGGGCAACCGCCCCTGCCCCGATGTTCAGGCCGGAACCGGGGCCGCCATCCCGCCGGCATTGGACTTCAGGTCGGCGGTCGCGGTGGCGCCGGCCAGCTTGCCGAACACCGCGCCATTGATGAGCCCCGATCCACCGGGATAGTTGAAGTAGAACACCCCGCCCACCAGCTCGCCGGCGGCATAGAGGCCGGTGATGGGCTGCTGGTCGGCGTCCAGCACGCGGGCCTCGCTGTCGATCCGCAGCCCACCGAAGGTGAAGGTGATGCCGCAGCCCACCTGGTAGGCCTCGAACGGCCCGTCCTCGATGGTGTTGGCCCAGTTGGACTTGTTGATCGCCAGCCCCTGGGTGCAGCGGCCATCCTTGACGTTCGGGTTGAACGGCACGTCCTTGCGGACCGCAGCGTTATAGGCGCGGATTTCCTCCAGGAAGGCCTTGGCATCCACGCCCTCCAGCTTGCTGGCAAGTTCCTCCAGCGTGTCGGCCTTCACCTTGGTCACCTGCTTGATGCGGTATTCGTCGCGCAGCTGCTTCTCGACCTTCTTGTCGAAGACCTGCCAAGCGAAGTTGCCCGGCTGCTCCAGCACCACGCGGCCATACTTGGCATAGGTGTAGTTGCGGAAGTCGGCGCCCTCATCGAGGAAGCGCTTGCCGTTGGCGTTGATCAGCACCGACCAGGGATAGCTGTGCTTCTGGAAGGCGTCGCCCACCGCCAGGTCGCCGTATTCCGGGGCATTGAAGTCCCACTGCACCGCATGGCAGCCGCTGTAGTTGCCGAAGGGGCTGGCGCCAATGTCGAGCGCCATCTTGATGCCGTCGCCGGTATTGAAGCGGGTGCCGCGCACCTTGGCCAATTCCCAGCCCGGACCGAGGTAGCGCGTGCGCATCTCGGCATCGCCCTGGAAGCCGCCCGCCGCCAGGATGACTGCCGGCGCCTTGATATCATAGATGCGGCCGGGCGACTTCACCTGCATGCCCTCGATCTTGAAGCCGTCGTAGAGGATCTTCTGCGCCCGCGTGGCATAGCGGATCTCGATGCCCTTCTTCTTCGCGATCTCGGTTTCGGCCTGCACCAGGCCGGGGCCGCCGCCATAGGCCGCGACGGTCAGCCCGCCCCAGAACTTGAACCGGCCATCGACCTTGAACGCCTGCTGGCCCCAGATCGGGGCGAATTTCACGCCCTTCTCCTTCAGCCACTTCATCGTCTCGAAGCTGCGGCGGACCAGGATCTCGCACAGCTCCGGATCGGTGCGGTTGCGCGTCACCCGGAACATGTCGTCGAAGAACTGGTCCTCGGTATAGGTGCCGAAATCGGTGATGTCGCATTCGGCGTCGGTCAGGTCCGGCATCAGCTCCCGCAGGTCGTCGACACCGTTGTAGGCGAAGCGGATGTTGCCGGCGGTGAAGCGGGTATTGCCGCCCGCCTCGTCCTCGGGGGCGCGTTCCAGGATCACCACCCGGGCGCCCTGCTCCTGGGCCGAGAGTGCGGCGCAGAATGCGGCATTGCCGCCGCCGACCACGATGACGTCGAATTCCTCGGACATGCTGATGCTTCCCTCTCTGTGCACCGATGTATACATGCGGCTGCGCGGCTGTCTAGGCCGGCGCCGCCGCGGCCATCCCGAGCCGTGCCTCATGCGCCGCGGCGATATGCGCCCGTGCCGCCGCCTCCGCCGCCGCCGCATCCCGCACCGCGATGGCAGCGACGATCCGGCCATGCTCCTCCCGCGCCGCCGCCGCGCGGCCGGGCATCTCCAGCGTGGTCGGGCCGAGCAGCAGCAGCGCATCGGACAGCGAGGACAGCGCCCGCAACAGATAGCGGTTGTGCGCCGCCTGGTGCAGCGCCCGGTGGAACCTGCGGTTGTGCTCGGCCGCGGCCTCCGGCGGGATGCGGCCTTCCTCCTCGACCAGCCGCTGAAGCAGCGCGATATCCGGCCGGCCCGCATGCTGCGCGGCAAGTCGTGCGGCGGTGCCTTCCAGCGCCTCGCGCATGCCGTAAAGCTCGTCCACCTCGGCATGGTCGTAGCGGGCGACGCACAATCCGCGGGCCGGCAGATGGGCGATCAGCCCTTCCGACTGCAACCGGCGGATCGCCTCCCGCACCGGGGTACGGCTCATGCCGAGGCGCTCGGCGAGTTCGGTTTCCAGCACGCGCTGGCCAGGCTGCAGGGCGCCGCTGCGCAATTCCTCGCGGAACCGGTCATAGGCCTGGTCGGCCAGGCTTCCGCCGATGCTGGTGGCACGTTGCATCGCCCGTGCATACGCCTGCATGCAGCCCTGCCGCAAGCATTGACCGCACGGCAGGGCCAGCCGAGCATCCCCGTGAACCCGGGATGAGGAACCCTGCCATGCGCGCCCTGCCGAACTGGCGATCCCTGCTCTATGTGCCGGCGACGCGCGAGAGCTTCGTCGCCAAGGCCCATACCCGCGGCGCCGATGCCATCATCCTCGACCTGGAGGATGCCGTCGCCCCGGCCGAGAAGCCCGCCGCCCGCGCCGCCCTGGCCGCCGCCATCCCCAGCGTCCGGCAGAACGGCGCGGAGGTCTGCGTCCGCATCAACCGGCCGCTGCGGATGGCGGTGCAGGACATCGAGGCTGCGGTCGCCGCCGGCGCGGATGTGCTGGTGCTGACCAAGCTGATGGGGCCGGAGCATGTCCGGCTGCTGTCCGAGCTCATCGCCGAAAGCGAGGCGGCGCATGGCGTGCCGCTGGGCCACACCCGCTGCATCGGGCTGGTCGAGACCGCCGATGCGCTCTCCGCCATGGAAGCCATCGCCCGGGCGGACCCGCGGATGGTGGCGCTCGGCGCCGGTGGCGAGGACCTGGCGACCGACCTCGGGGCCGAACCCTCGCCCGATGCGCTGTACCTGCCGAAGATGATGGCGGTGATGGCAGCGCGGGCGGCCGGCATCCTGCCGCTCGGCTTCATCGGCACGGTCGCCGGGCTGTCGGACCCGGAGGGCTACCGCAGCATGCTGCGGCGTTCGCGCAAGCTCGGCTTCGCCTGCGCCAGCTGCGTCCACCCGTCCCAGGTCCCGGTCATCAACGCGGAATACGGTGACAGCGAGGAGGAGCTGGACCGCGCTCGCCGTATGGTCGCGGCCTTCACCGAAAGCCTGGCGCGCGGGGTCGGCGCGGTCGGCTTCGAGGGACGGATGATCGACGAGCCGGTGGTCGAGCGGGCACGGCGGCTACTGGCCCGGGCCCGCTGAAGCCGGACCCGTAACGATCAACCCCATGGCGATTGGGCCACGGCTGCGGAACGTAACGCTTGCATTTTCAGTATACATTTCTACGATTGCCGGGCGGCCGGCGCCTCATCCGTATCGCCCGCACCATCAACTGGCCCGATTTGCCCGCAGGGAGAAACAGCGATGCCCGGTCTGCCAAACGAGAGCTGGACCTTCGCCATGGACGACTACGTCGTGCAGCACCAGGGGCTGCACGTCATCGACCTCGAGGTATCCTACGACTACCGGCCCGGCATCGGCTCGGATAATCCGTTCGAGTATCCGAACTTCCTGCCCCTGGCGACCTATATCAACAACTTCTTCCTGCAGTATCCCAACGAGACGGACTTCTGGGAGATCGTCAACCGCAAGCTGGTCGAGGGCCTGATGACCGATGCGGTCCCCACGCCCTATGGCTTCGACTACCGCCTTGGCGACGTGCTCGACCAGTTGTCGATCAAGCTGACGGTCCGCGGCGATACGGCTATCCCCTATTCCCGCGCCTCGACAGTCACCCAGCAGGTCTTCGTCGGGACGGAGGAGAACGACCGCTTCATCGGCGAGCGGTACGGCGACGCGATGCGCGGCGGCGACGGCCGCGACACCCTGCATGGCCTGGCCGGCGACGACTACCTGAACGGCGGTGCGGGCGATGACCGCCTCCAGGGCGGCGATGGCGATGACCGGCTGCTGGGCGGGGCCGGCGCGGACCGCCTGCTGGGGGGTGCCGGGGCCGACCTGTTCATCTACACCGCCACCACCCAATCCACCGCGGACGCCCGCGACCGCATCCTCGATTTCGACGCGGCCGAGGGCGACCTGATCGACCTCCGGGCCATCGACGCGAAGCTTGGTACGGGTAACGACGCCTTCACCCTGGTCGAAGCCTTCAGCGGCCAGGCCGGCGAGTTGCTGGTGAAGGCGCTGGCGGGCCGCTGCCTGGTGCAGGCCGATACCGACGGCGACAGCTCTGCGGACCTCGAGATCCTGGTCTTCGCCTCGGCGCCGCTGGTGGCCGAGAACTTCCTGCTCTGAGGCTGCGGAAGCTGGTCAGGCATCCATCTTCAGCGCGGCGATGAAGGCGCTCTGCGGGATTTCCACCTTGCCGAACTGCCGCATGCGCTTCTTGCCTTCCTTCTGCTTGTCCAGCAGCTTGCGCTTGCGGCTGATGTCGCCGCCGTAGCACTTGGCGGTGACATCCTTCGACATGGCGCTGATCGTCTCGCGCGCGATGACGCGGCCGCCGATCGCCGCCTGGATCGGGATCTTGAAGAGCTGGCGGGGGATCAGCTCCTTCAGCTTCTCGCAGATCTGCCGGCCGCGGCGATCCGCCTGGCTGCGGTGCGCCATGAAGGACAGCGCATCCACCGGCTCGGCATTGACCAGGATGGAGATCTTCACCAGGTCGCCCGGCTCGTAGCCGTCCATCGCGTAGTCGAAGCTGGCATAGCCGCGGCTGACCGATTTCAGCCGGTCGTAGAAGTCGAACACCACCTCGTTCAGCGGCAGGCGGTACACCGCCATGGGGCGGGTGCCGACATAGGTGAGTTCCACCTGCTGGCCGCGGCGCTCGTTGCACAGGGTCAGCACGGCGCCGAGGTATTCGTCCGGCACCATGATGGTCGCCTTGATCCAGGGCTCCTGGATCTCGTCGATGACGCTGGGGTCCGGCATGTCGGCCGGGTTGTGCAGGTCCTCGATCTCGCCGTTGGTGCGGCGCGATGCTTGTACACCACCGAGGGCGCCGTCGCGATCAGGTCCAGGTCGAACTCGCGCGAGAGGCGCTCCTGCACGATCTCCAGGTGCAGCAGGCCGAGGAAGCCGCAGCGGTAGCCGAGGCCGAGCGCCGCGCTGTTCTCCATCTCGTAGTGGAAGCTGCTGTCGTTCAGCCGCAGCTTGCCGACCGATTCGCGCAGCTTCTCGAAGTCGTCGGCATCGACCGGGTACAGCCCGCACCAGACCACCGGGATGGAGGGCTTGAAGCCGGGCAGCGCCTCGGCCGCCGGATTGCGGTCGTCGGTGATGCGTGTCGCCGACGTTGGTATCGGCCACGGTCTTGATGGCGGCGGTGACGAAGCCCATCTCGCCCGGCCCGAGGCTGTCCGGCGGCGACCATCTTGGGGGTGAAGATGCCCACCTGCTCCACGGTGTGGACGGCGCCGTTCGACATCATGCGGATGCGCTGGCCCTTCTTCAGGTGCCCGTCCCGCACCCGCACCAGCACCACCACGCCGAGATAGGCGTCGTACCAGCTATCGACCAGCAGCGCCGTCAGGGTCTTGGAGGCATCGCCGGTCGGCGGCGGCAGGCGGGTGACGATGGCCTCCAGCACGCCCTCGATGTTGAGGCCGGTCTTGGCGCTGATCTCGACCGCATCCGAGGCGTCGATGCCGATGACATCCTCGATCTGCTGCTTCACCCGCTCCGGCTCGGCGGCCGGCAGGTCGATCTTGTTCAGCACCGGGACGATCTCGTGGTGCGCGTCGATGAGCCTGGTAGACATTGGCCAGGGTCTGCGCCTCGACGCCCTGGGAGGCATCGACCACCAGCAGGCTGCCTTCGCAGGCGGCCAGGCTGCGGCTCACCTCATAGGCGAAGTCCACATGGCCGGGCGTGTCCATCAGGTTGAGGATGTAGGTCTCGCCATCCTTCGCCTTATAGGAGATGCGAACGGTCTGGGCCTTGATGGTGATGCCCCGTTCCCGCTCGATGTCCATGTTGTCGAGCATCTGCTCCTTCATGTCCCGCAACGCGACGGTGCCGGTTGCCTGGATCAGGCGATCGGCCAGGGTGGACTTCCCGTGGTCGATATGGGCGATGATCGAGAAGTTGCGGATGCGGGACAGCGGGGTATCGGGCATGGGATTCCGGGGGCTCGGCGGGCATGGCGCCCAGCCTCTTGAGATGTGCAGATAAGGCAGGTGGCGGCCAAGTCAAAGCATTGCTTGGCCGCCGCAGGGTTTACCCCCGCAGCACCGCCCCCGTCGCCTTCGCCACCGCGGCGACAATTTTGGCCGCTGCCGCTTCGATCTCGGCATCGGTCAGCGTCGCCTCGCGGGGTTGCAGGGTCACCTGGATGGCCAGGCTGACCTTGCCTTCCGGCAGCTTCTCCCCGGCGTAGAGGTCGAAGAGCGCCACATCCGCCACCAGCGTGCGTTCCGCCCCGCGCGCCGCCCGAAGCACCGCCTCGGCAGTGACCCCGGCATCCACCAGGAAGGCGAAATCGCGGCGCAGCGGCTGGAAGGCCGGCAGGTCCGGGGCGCCCTTCTTCCGGCGCTTCGGCTCGGGGATGGCATCGAGGAACACCTCGAACCCCACCGCCGGCCCGACGATATCGAGCGCCGCCCGCACCTTGGGGTGGATTTCGCCGAAGGTCGCCAGCACCGTCTTCGGCCCCTGGCGGACCACGCCGCTGCGGCCGGGGTGGTAGAAGCCGGGGGCATCGGCGGTGACCGTCACCGCCGCCATCGGCACGCCGAGCGCGGCCAGCACCGCCAGCGCATCGCCCTTGGCATCCATGGCGTCCACCGCACGGGCGGGCTCCGCCCAGTGCCGCAGGGTGTGGCCGGCGCGGATGCCGGCGGCGACCTGCAACTGGCCGGCGGGCGACTGGTCGCGGTAGGCGGCGCCGAGTTCGGCCAGGGCCACGTCCGGGTAGCCACGGGCGGCGTTGCGGCGGCGGCCAGCAGCAGGCAGGCGACCGGGGTCGGGCGCATCTGGTCGAGATCGGCGGCGATCGGGTTCATCAGCCGCAGCGCCTCCGGCGTCTCGCCGAACAGCGCGGCGGATTTCGCCTCCAGGAAGCCGAAGCTGACGCAGTCCAGCATGCCGCGCGCCGCCAGCACCCGGCGGGCGAGCACGGCGCGGGACTGCTTCGGGCTCAGCGCCGGCGGCGGGACGATGCCCGAGACCGGCAGGGATACCGGCGGCACCTCGTCCAGCCCGCGGATGCGCAGCACTTCCTCGACCAGGTCGGCCTCGGGCTCGACCACGGCGCAGCCCTCGGCGGCGGCGCGGGCGCGCTCGGCGGCAGCCCCGGGTCCTGGTCCAGCGCGCCGGTGCCGGCGATATCGTTGCGCCAGGACGGCACGGCGACCGTCACCGAAGCCGCATCCCGCGCCTTCACCGCGAAGCCCAGGCGTTCGAGGATGCCGACCGCCTCATCCGGCGGCAGGTCCACCCCGCCCAGCCCGGCCAGCCGCTCGAAGCGCAGGGTGGCGTCGCGCCGCCAGTCCGGCTCGGTCCCGGCCACGGACACTTCCGATGCCTCGCCGCCGCACAGCTCGATCATCATCGCTGTCGCCATGTCGAGCGCCAGCGGCGGCAGTGCCGGGTCGATGCCGCGCTCGAAGCGCGACCGGGCATCGGTGCGGATGTCATGCCGGCGGCCGGAGAGGGCGATGCGCACCGGGTCGAAGACCGCGCATTCGATGAAGCACTCGGTGGTGCCCTCGTCGCAGCCGGACGGCTCGCCGCCGATCACCCCGCCGAGCGCCTCCGGCCCGGCGGCATCGGCGATGACCCCGTCCTCGGGGGTCAGCGCATAGGTCCTGCCGTTCAGCGCGGCGAGGCTCTCGCCTTCCCGCGCCATCCGCATGGTCAGGGTGGCGCCATGCACCTTGGCCACGTCGAACACATGCAGCGGGCGGCCGATGCCGTAGGTGAAGACATTGGTCACATCGACCAGCGCGTTGATCGGCCGCAGCCCGATCGCCACCAGCCAATCCTGCAGCCATTTCGGCGAAGGGCCGTTCTTCAGCCCACGAATTGCCCGGCCGAGCACCCAGTGGCAGGCGCGCGGATCGGCGATCTCCCAGTGCAGGGGCGAGGGATAGACGGGCTTCACCTGCGCCGCCGGCCAGGGCTTCAGCCGGCCGAGGCCGGCGGCGGCCAGATCCCGCGCCACGCCGTGGACCGAGAGCGCATCGCCACGGTTGGGGGTGACGCTGATCTCGATCACCGGGTCGTCCATCCCGGCCCAGGTCACGTAGCTTTCGCCCAGCGGCGCATCGGCGGGCAGGTCGAGGATGCCGGAGTGGTCGTCGCCCAGGCCCATCTCGCGGGCCGAGAGCATCATCGCTTCCGATGCCACGCCGCGGATCTCGCCCTTCTTCAGGGTGATGCCGGTGCCGGGGATGAAGGCGCCGGGCAGCGCCAGCACGCCCTTCATGCCGGCCCGGGCATTGGGCGCGCCGCAGACCACGGACAGCAGCCTGCCATCGCCCGGATCGACCTTCAGCGCCCGCAGCCGGTCGGCATTCGGGTGCTGCTCGGCCTCGACCACCTGGGCGATGCGGAAGGCGGCGAGGCTGGCGCCACGGTCCTCCACGCCCTCGACCTCAAGGCCGATGGTGTTCAGCGTGGCGAGGATCTCGGCCAGCGATGCCTCGCTGTCGAGGTGGGTGCGGAGCCAGGACAGGGGGAATTTCATCTCACACGCCCTCCGTGAGCGAGGGTGGCGAGAGCGGGTCCGCCGCCTAGTGGCGCAGCCAGCGGACATCGCTTTCATAGAAAGGGCGGAGGTCCGGCATGCCGTGCTTCAGCATGGTGATGCGCTCGATCCCCATGCCGAAGGCGAAGCCCTGCCATTCGCGCGGGTCGATGCCGCAATTGGCCAGCACCTTCGGATGGACCATGCCGGAGCCGAGGATCTCCAGCCAGTCGCCGCCCTTGCCCAGTTCGCCGGTCTTCCGGTTCCAGCCGATGTCCACTTCCATGGAGGGTTCGGTGAAGGGGAAGTAGCTGGCGCGGAACCGCACCGGCAGATCCCCGATGGCGAAGAACACCCTGAGGAAGTCGATCAGGCAGCCCTTCAGGTGGCCAAGGGTGATGCCGCGGTCGATCACCAGCCCCTCCACCTGGTGGAACATCGGCGAATGGGTGGCGTCGTGGTCGGCGCGCCAGGTGCGGCCGGGGACGATGACGCGGATCGGCGGCGGCTGGGTCACCATGGTGCGGATCTGCACCGGGCTGGTGTGGGTGCGCAGCACCGGGCGGCGGCCGTCCGGCCCGGGCGGCAGGTAGAAGGTGTCGTGGTCCTGCCGGGCCGGGTGGTGGTCCGGGATGTTGAGCGCGCCGAAGTTGTGCCAGTCGCCCTCGATGTCCGGGCCCTCCGCCACGCGGAAACCCATCGCGCCGAAGATGGCGGTGATCTCCTCCATGGTGCGGCTGATCGGGTGGATGCCGCCGGCTTCCGGCCCGGGCGGGCGGATGCGGGCGCGGCGGCAGGGTCACGTCCAGCCGCTCGGCCGCAAGGCGGGCATCGAGTGCCGCTTCCTCCAGCGCCGTCCGGCGGGCCTCGATGGCGCCTTCCAGCTCGGATTTCAGCTGGTTGAGGCTGGCGCCGCGGTCCTTGCGCTGCTCGGCCGGGACCTGCCCCAGCCCCTTCAGCAGCGCCGTCAGCCGACCGCTCTTGCCGAGCGTGCCGACGCGCACCGCGTCCCAGGCCCGCAGATCCGTGGCGGCGGCCAATTGGGCGGCGGTTTCGGCGCGCAGCGCGGTGAGGTCATCCGCGTGGGAGGTCGTCTCGGTCATCGGTTCCGGTCCCGGATAAGCAAAAGGCCGCACCCTGCCGGGAGCGGCCCTCATGCACAGCAGCCTTCCCAGAAGGAAGGTGTCAGGCGGCCGGGGCGGCCGGCGCGTGACGGTCAGGGCGAGCCGTGCGGGCCTTCTCGACCAGGGTCGCGAAGGTCGTCGGGTCGTCGAAGGCGATCGCGGCCATGACCTTGCGGTCCATCTCGATGCCCGCCGCCTTGATGCCGGCGATGAACTGGGAATAGGTCAGCCCATGCTCGCGCGCCGCGGCGTTGATCCGCTGGATCCACAGCCCGCGGAAATCGCGCTTCTTGTTGCGGCGATCGCGGTAGGCGTATTGCAGCGCCTTCTCGACCCGCTGCAGCGCGGGGCGGAAATTCGTGCCCGAGCGGCCGACGTAGCCCTTGGCGAGCTTGAGGATCTTCTTGTGGCGGGCGTGCGCGACGACGCCCCGTTTAACCCGTGCCATGTCTCAGCTTCCCTTACCGGACCAGCCCATAGGGCGCCCACTGCATGATCGTGATGGCGTCCTGCGGGCGCAGCACCTGGGTACCGGTGTTCTGCCGCTTCACCTTGGATGAGCGGTTGCGGAGCATGTGCCGCTTCTTGCCGGGGCCGGCGAGCACCTTGCCGGTGGCAGTCATCGTGAAGCGCTTCTTGACAGAAGACTTCGTCTTCATCTTGGGCATTTGGACCTCCTGGTCGGTCATGGATGCGCGCCACGCAAGGCGCACGAAACCGCGGCTGGGCATGCCCTACAGGCCCATCGCGCGGGGAAGGAAGCGGCGTATAGCGGGGGTGGGGGTGGGGCGCAAGGGCGATGGCGCTTCCGCGGCCATTCCGGGGGATGCCGCCCCGCGGCCGTTCCGGTATACCCGGGCCCGGGCGCGCGGGTGCTGCCCGGGGACAGGGTGAATGACGCAATCCGGCATCCTCATCGGCCATGGCGAGCAGCCCTGCCTGCTGCATCTGGCGCGCGCCAACCGCCACGGGCTGGTGGCCGGCGCCACCGGCACCGGCAAGACCATCACCCTGCAGATCATGGCGGAGGGCTTCTCCCGCGCCGGGGTGCCGGTGTTCTGCGCCGATATCAAGGGCGACCTGGCCGGCATCGCCCAGGCCGGCCGGCCCAACCCGAAGATCGAGCAGCGCGCACAGGAACTCGGCGTGCCGGACTTCGCCTATGAGCCGAGCCCGGTGGTGTTCTGGGATGTGTTCGGCCAGCAGGGCCATCCGCTGCGCGCCACGGTGGCCGAGATGGGCCCGGTGCTGCTCGCCCGCATGCTGGAGCTGAACGACACCCAGGAAGGCGTGCTGACCATCGCCTTCAAGCTGGCCGATGACGACGGCCTGCTGCTGCTGGACTTCAAGGACCTGCGCGCCATCCTCGGCCATGTGGCGGAACGCGCGGCGGAGATCGGCACCCTCTACGGCAATGTCAGCAAGGCCAGCATCGGCGCCATCCAGCGCCGGCTGCTGCAGTTGGAACAAGCCGGCGGCGAGGGCTTCTTCGGCGAGCCGGCGCTGGCATTGACCGACCTCATGCTGCTCACGCCCGATGGCCGGGGCGCGGTGAACGTGCTGGCGGCGGACAAGCTGATCGCCTCCCCCCGGCTCTACGCCACCTTCCTGCTGTGGCTGCTGTCCGAGCTGTTCGAGGAACTGCCGGAGGTCGGCGACCTCGACCGCCCGAAGCTGGTGTTCTTCTTCGACGAAGCCCACCTGCTGTTCCGCGATGCCCCGCGGGCGCTGGTCGAGAAGATCGAGACGGTGGTGCGGCTGATCCGCTCGAAGGGCGTCGGCGTCTATTTCGTCACCCAGAACCCGCTGGACCTGCCGGCGACCGTGCTCGGGCAGCTCGGCAACCGGGTGCAGCACGCGCTGCGCGCCTTCACCCCGCAGGAGCAGAAGGCGGTGCGCGCCGCCGCCGAAACCTTCCGCCCCAACCCGCGGCTGCGGGTGGAGGAGGCCATCGGGCAGCTCGGCGTGGGGGAGGCGCTGGTCTCGATGCTCCAGCCAGATGGCACGCCGAGCATGGTCGAGCGCGCCCGGGTGGTGCCGCCCCGCGGCCGCATGGGCACCATCACCCCGGAGGAACGCGCCGCGCTGATGGCGGCAAGCCCGTTGGCCGGCCATTACGATGAAGCGGTGGACCGCCAGTCCGCCTATGAATTGCTGCAGGACCGGGCCGGCGCCCCGCAGCAGCCTGAACCGCACCGCACCGGGCCGGCCCCGGTCCGCGGCGACAATCCCTGGGGTGGCACCTCCGTGCCGCCGCGCCCGCTGCCGGACCACCCGCCTGCCCGCGGCAGCCGCATCCCCCAGGCCGCGCCCCGCCAGCGCGCCAGCCAGCGCCAGGGGGTGGGCGAGGCCCTGGCGAAGTCGGTTGCCCGCAGCATGGGCAGCGCGGTGGGCCGGCAGCTCACCAACGCCATCTTCCGCGGGGTGCTGGGCTCGATCCTGAAGCGCTAGAGCCGGTAGAACACCAGCCCGCCGACCTCCGCGGTCGGCACCTGGCCGATCGCCCAGCCCGGCAGCTCGCCCATCTCGTGCCAATGGGTGGCGCCCGCGGTCGGGTCCGGCAGGCCGCCGCCGGTGGCGCGGCAGGCGATGCGGCGGCAGACCTCCAGCATGGCGTCCGGCTCCGGCACCGGCAGGGCACCGCCGGCAGGGCCGGCCCCGCCGCGCATCACCGCCAGCAGCATCGCGCGGCGCGGGTGGCGGGGGCTCCAGCAGCCGAACAGGAAGGGTGCCCGGCAGACCAGCGGCACCAGCCCGGCCCAGCCCATCCCCACCGTCCCGCCAGGGGCGAAGCGCCCGCGGGAGGCGGCGCCTTCCGCGGCCAGCCTGGCGCGGTTGACCACCAGCGCGGCCAGCGCCTCGATCGCCCGCACCGGCCGCTGCCCGGCCTCGACGCGCAGGGTCAGTGCCAGCATCTCGGTGGTGTTCATGGCTCGTCTCCAACCCGTTCACGCCGGCGTCCGGACAGGGCGCCCGAGCGCTTCACCTCCTCCAGCTTTCCCTCGATCCGCAGCAGGTGCTGGGAAAGCCGGCGGTCCACATCGCGGATCAGCGACAGCGGCACGTAGCTGCGCGCCACCTCCAGCTTGAAATCCGCCAGGTCGTCCCGGGTACGGCCGACCGCCTCGCTCTCGCGTTCGGCGGTGCGGTCGATGCGGTCATGCAGGTCCTTCCGGAGTTCCGTGGATCATCCAGAACAGGGCGGCGACGATCGGCGCTTCGATCGCGCTAACCCACCAGGTGGCTTCGATCTGCATCGCGGCTCTCCATGCCTCCTTGAAGCGGCGCACCAGCAAGGCCACCCTCGGGCAGCAGCGGGACGCAATGAAACGTGACAATCTGGAACGAGCCCTATCTGGAAACCTGTTGCCGCGCGGCGCTCCACCGGCTGTCGCTGGTGGGTGCAGGCGGCCGGCCCGATGGGCTGAAGGACGGACCCTGCCTGGCAAGGCTGCAGGGCATGGGGTTGGCCCGGCGGCGGGCCGACCAGCGCTACGAACTGACGGCCGCCGGCGTGGACCGCCACGCCAGCGAGATCCTGCGCCGCAAGGCGGGGTAACCCCCTCCCCTGCTGTCCAGCGGCCAGGGCACTAGCCCCGCCAGGCCATCCCGCGCGGCGCCGGCACCGCTGCCGGCAGCCGTACCGGCTCGGCCAGCAGGCAGCCGGAGAGGGCATCCAGCGCATCGTCCCGGGCGCTTGATGCATCGGGCCGCCATGCCGCCATCTCGCCTGGGAAGGGCGTGCGGAACACGCCCTCATGCGCATGCAGTCGGCGGGCCGCGAGCGCCGGCTCCAGCGCCCCCAGGATGCGCTCGGCCTTGGCCCGGCGGCTGACATGCTCGATGACGCTGCACGGCGCCCCGGCCTGGGACAATTCCCGCCGCAGCAGCGCCGGCAGGAAGCGGCCGATGCCGTTGGTCTCCACCCTGATCGCCGGCAGCAGCAGCTCCCGCGCCAGTGCCGCGACGGCGCGGCATTGCTGCGTCGCCGGGTCGGTCGGACTGTCCGGATCGTGGGTCAGGTAGGCCAGTCGGTGCAGGTAGTGGTTGCCTTCCCCGTCCGCATAGGTCGCCGCCAGCACCGAGGCATCGCCGCTGCCGGGCCGCCCATAGGCCGGGTCCCAGAAGCCGCCGCCCGACAGCAGCCGGTGGCCGAGCAGCGAAAGCTGCGCCCTGCCCCCGGCTTCCCGGTACTCCGGTTCCGCCGCGTAGCGGGTTAGCAGCGCCGGATCGAGCCGCAGCGCCGCCTCCGCGACCGGTTGCAGCAGCATCTGCCGGGTGAAGTGCAACGGGCCGACCCGGCTGCGCAGCGCCTCGATCGCGGCCGGGGTGAAGCGTTCCGGCCAGGCGCTTTGGCCCGCCGCATCCAGCAGCGGCAGCACCAGCCGGCGGTAGCCCCGCAGGAAGGCGGCCGGGTCGGTCGGCGGCAGGTACAGCGTATCGGCGCAATGCGGCGTGCCGACGAACAGGATGCTGCCATCCGGCACCAGCACGAACTCGCACTCCGCCAGCCGTGCCCGCAGCTCCTCGCGCTTGCCCGGCGTGTCACAGTTGCCGGCGACCTCGACATCGTCGCAGATGATGAGATCGGCGCGCGCGCCGGTGATGTTGCCGCCGAGGCCCTGCGCCAGCATGGACGGATCGCGCAGCACCGCCTCCCGCAGCACGGTGAAGCGGTCCATCGCCCAGTTGTCGCCCTGCCCGGGCAGCAGCGCCCGGCACAGCGGGTGGCGTTCCAGGATGCGGCGGACCTGCGCCACCATCTTCACCGCCAGGGTCTGGTCCGCCGCCAGCACCAGGATGCGCGTATCCGGCGCCCGCAGCAGCCGCCAGGCGCAGAACAGCCCGACCAGCGTGGACTTGCCGCAGCCGCGGAAGGCCATCAGCAGCAGCCTGCGGTCCCCGGCATCGGTGCGCGCCTGCAACCATTGGACGATGCGGCGATGCGGGACAGGCGTCGCCTGGTTCTGCGTGGCGTTCCAGATCCAGGCGAATTCGAGGAAATCAGCCTCCGGCGCCATCGTCATCGGCTTCAGTTTCCTCCTGGGGCTGGGGCGGCATCAGCGCCCGCCATTCGTTGAGGGAGTTGGCGATCAGCTTCGGCTGCTGGTCCTCGCCGGCCAGCTTCAGCAGTTGTTCGAGATGCGTCAGTGCCCCGCGCCCGGCGGCATGACGGGCGGCGAAGGCCTTGGTGGCGCTGTCCTCCAGCGCATGCAGGCCGTTGGAGAGGAAGGCCTGGTAGTCCGCCAGGATCAGCCTGGCGGAGGCCAGGAAATCGGCATCGAGCTGCGGTTTGCGTTTGCCTGCCATGCGATCACAGCCTTGGTTTCACGGCACGCAGGAACAGCGTGCCCGCCCCCGGGGTAATGGAGCCGCCGCTGATGTTCTGCGCGGTGACGCGGACCTGACTGGTGGCTGCGCTGCCGCCGACGGCGGCGTGGAACACCACCCCGCCGTTCTGGAAGCCGCTGGCCATGGTGAAGCCGGCCTGCACGAAGTCCCCCTGCCGCACGCCGGGCAGCGTGACGTCGTAGGTGGCGGTGGCGCCGGCCGCCAGGGTGGGCACCGTCCAGCCGGTGGTGCTGGCGGTGTACTCCCGCTTACCCCAGGCCCGCCCGCCGCCGAACAGCAGCCGCGGCGCATGCAGCGCCCCGGTGTAGAGCCGCAGGGCGCGCAGCACCGCCGAGGCCGAGCCGCCGCGCACCCCGATCACGGCGAAGCGCGCGTCACGGTGCAGCGTGACCCGCTGCAACCCGTTCAGCGCCAGCCCGCCGGTAAGGCTGTCGAGATCCGCATTGCCTTCCCACCAGTAGGACGGCGCGCCCTGCATCGCTGCGTTCATGTTGGAGAACAGCAGCGGGCTGCCGGCGCCGAGCACCGCCTCGTCCTCCCCGAACTGCATGACCACCGGCCGCAGGCCACTGCCTTCGGCGGCGATGAAGAACTCCTTGCAGGTTCCGCAATCGACCACGAAGGCGATGGCGCGCGAGGTCGGGATGGTGACGTCGTCGGCATTCAGCGTGAACAGGTTCAGCCCGGCGAAGCAGAAGCCGTCCAGCGTGGTTGGCGGCCCCGCCGGGTTGCCGGACAGCACCGCCATCTGGTCGAAGCCGATGCCATCGGCGACCGAGACGGTCTGCCGGAAGGCCCGCGTTCGCAGGTTCTCCGCCGCCGCCACCAGCCGTGGCGTGCCGACCGCCGCCGTGGCCTGGTGCAGCGGCACCACCGTGCCGCCGGCCCGCGTCGCCCCGGCATAGTCCACCGCGCAGCCGAGGAAGCCGTAGGTGCCGACATAGGCGACTTCGTAGCGCGCATCGCTGAAGCCGCCGGTATGTCGGGCGACGAAGGGCGAGCAGGCCTCCATGCGGATGCCCTGGGCGATCAGCCCGCGCCCTTCCACTTCCACCAGGAAGGGGATGGCGTCCACCGTGCCGGGCGTGCCCTGGCGCTGCAACTCGAAGGCCGGCGCGACGAACAGATGCGCATTGTGCAGCGCATAGGCCCCCGGTGCCGCCGAGAGCCGCACGCCGAACCGCGCCAGGCCAGGGTTGGTGGCGCTGGAACAGGCAAAGTGGCCGCCGTGGTGGCGCAGCGAGTTCATCCAGGCGGCGGCGGTCAGGGTCCGCAGGTCGAGCCCGATGCGGTTGTCGATGATGCGGCCGTAGCGCAGGTCGCTGTCCTCGCTGCCGCGCCCGTCGCCGATGACCTGCACGCCAATGGTGAAGCGTTCCGCCCGCCGCACCTCGACCTCGCAGGCGTCGATGTTGCGGATGCGGATGCCGACATCCGCCTCATCCGACCAGTCGCTCTGTACAGCGCGCAGTACGCTGAGGCCGATGTAGCGCTTGCGCTGGTTGTTGACGCTGCCGCCATCCCCGAGGGTCAGCGCGGCAACCCCGCCGGCACCCACGTACAGGATGGTGCCGCGCATGGTCAGCCCGGCGGCGGCACCGGGCAGGTACAGCGGCATCGCGCTGCGGTATATGCCCTCGCCGATCTCCAGGTGCTTGCCGCTGGCCGCCGCGCCATTCATCGCCGCCTGCAAAGCCGGGCCGTCATCCGTTGCGCCATCGCCGGTCGCGCCGAAGTCGCGCGCGGAAAGCCGCTCGGACAGCTTGTCCTCCACCGTGCGCGGCACCGCGCCCGGGAAGCCAAGGCTCATCAGCCCCTCGTCGCGGCCGAAGGTGGTGATGCCGCCGAGGCTGTCGAAGCCGAGCAGCCGGTTGGCGCGGCCGGCCCGCAGCGGCAGGGTGGTGGTGGCGCCGGCCTCGGAGGGGTCCAGCCGCAGGGCGCTGCCGAGGCCGTCCTTCACTTCCTGCAACACCGCGACCTGGTAGTCCAGTTCGTCGTTCAGCGTGCGGGCGCGGAGGATGCCGTTGGACTGGAAGTCCGTGGTGCGGGCCACCACCAGGTTGCGCCGCAAGGTCACGCCCCGGCCGGCCGGCGGCGGCGCATCGAACACCACGCTGCCGCCCGCCGAGGCGCCGGCACCATGGACGCGGAAGCCGCTGGCCTGCGCCAGGCCATCCAGCCGCACCTCGACATCGGCCGCGGCGAAGACCGGGAAGGGGTAGGTGAAGCTGGTCTGGACGCCGTCGGCCACGTACTGCACGCGCGGCGCGACGTCGCCGATCCTGATGTGCTCGTCCATGCTTCGCTCCAAGGAAATGACGGGTCGCGCCGCCGGTTCAATCCAACAGGTTGCGGGCGACGGAACCGAAGGTGCGGCCCGCCTGCAACAGGGTCGTCAGTGTGCCGTCGGGGTTCAGCAGGCTGCTGCGGCCCTGTGCCAGCCGGGCGCGCAGGGTGGCGTCATCGGCGCCCTGCGCGGCGGCCGCGTCCCGCGCCAGACCGCCGGTCAATGCCGCGGCCGAGCCATCGGCCGGCGAGATGCCGCTGGCCGCCGACCGGGCGCGGGCCGAGGCAACGGTGCGTGCCAGGGTCTGCTGGCGCTGCAACGCCTGTTCGCGCTGCTGGACCAGCAACAGATCCTGCCGCGCCGCTTCCTGCGAGGCCGTAACCTGCGCCTGGGCGCGGTTGCTGGCCTGCTGCGCCTGGCCCTGGCGCACGCTGCCGTAGATCGTGGCGCCCGCCCCGACAACGGTGGCAATCGATGCGAGTGCGCCCATCAGTCGGTGATCCTCGTGTCGGTGGTGACGGAAAGCAGTGTCATCGGCAGCGGCGCGTCATCCTCGATGCGCCACAGCGGCTTCATCGCATCCTGCTGCCAGCCGATGGCGCGCAGCCGGACATCGCCGGTGAAAGGCGCCGGCGGTGCATCCAGCAGCGGCGTGTTCAGCCGCCGGAACGGCACCGGCGCGGGGCCCCGACCGAGATCGACCGAAAGCGCCGCCGTCTCCAGCAGGCGAAAGGTGACGGAGACCAGCCGCAGCGGCGCCGCCCGCGCGCCGAGCGCGGTGGACAGGTCCGGCGGCAGCGGCTCGATCACATGGCGGTAGGGCAGCCCGACCTGCACGCTGCCGGCGGCCGGATCAATGGTGACGCTGCCTCCACCCACCACGCCCGCCGCGCGCGGCGCGCCATCCGCCACCACGCCGACCGCGCGGCCTTCGAGGTGCCCGAGGCCGGACCATTCATCCTGCGGCGTGGCGGCGCTGCCGGTCAGCGCGGCATCCAGCGCCAGCATGGCGTCGAACCGTTCCAGCCGCAGAGTCCCGGCGCGTTCCACCGTAGCCCAGACGGTGCCTTCCACCTCCGCCAGGGAGCGGAAGGCGCCGGCGGTTTCCTGTCGGGTCCAGGCGGTGACCTGCTCGGCGCGGTAGAGCGTGAGCGTCGCCAGCGCGCCATCGGCCATGGCCACATGCAGCAGGCGGCGGCGCTGGTCGTAGCACATGGCGACAGGGTCGCGGACCAGATGCTGCGCCGCCAGCGCCAGGTCGTTGGCCTGATAGAGCTGCTGCAGGTCGGTGTAGGCGAACTCGAATATCCCGCGCCCGCTGCGGTCGGCGAAAATGGTGGCGCCATCGACATCCACCGGCGGCACCTGCCGGCCCACCAGCGAGCCGACCCGCGTCTGCCGGTTGAGCTGGATGCTGCCCGGCGTCAGCGGCGTCGCCGGTCACCATCCATTCGGTGCCGGAGGTGAAGACCTGCAGATGCCGGCCCGAGAACACTGCGCGGATCGCGTTCACCTGGTCCGAGACCAGGCCGAATTCGATGCCCTGGTCATCCAGCCCGGTGCCGAGGTCGAAGTTGAACAGGTCGCCGGACCGCGACAGCCACAGCCGGTTCGGCAAGTCGCGCGAGCCGCCCAGCACCAGCCGGTCCTGGTGGAAGCACAGGCAGACCGGCCAGCCATGCACGGCGGAAAGCGCCGCCTCGTCCCAGTCGGCAGTGGCGTCGGTGGTGTCCAGCGTGGCCTCCACCATCGCCGTCGCCTGGGTGGCGGAAGCGACCGCGGTCACCAGCACCGGCCGGCCACCCATGCGGAAGCGCACGCCGGCATGCCCGGTGCTGAACACCGGGGCGGAGGCCACGAGCGTCACGCTGCCGCTGGTGCCGGATGGCGCCAGCGTCACCGCCGCCGGGGCGAAGCGGTGGAAGGGCTCATGCAGGAACACCCAGGGCGCCACCGTCCAGCTCGTGTGGCTGGTGCGGGTGATGCGCTGCGGCGGCATGTCCGGGTGGCACAGCAGCAGCGTATCCGCGCTCTGGGTGAAGGCGAGCTGCGGCAGCATCGCCGCGGTCCAGGGGCCGGCAACCTGCGCCACCTGGCCATCCTCGACGAACACCGCCATGGCGCCCGCGGTCAGCACCAGCAGGTAGGTCTGCTCGGTGCTGAACTCGAAGGCGACCAGCCGGGCGGCGCCGGGCAGCATCGCCACGTGCCGCAGGCCGGGGCGGCGCGTCACGCCGCCGGTCGGCTGGATGAACACGTTGCGCAGCAGCCGCGCACCATTCGCCCAGGCGCGCAGGTCCGGCCGGCCGAGCAGCTCGGGCGCCACCTCGCCGGCGGTGAAGCTGGTCTTCAGCGTGCGGGACCGCGCCATGGTCAGCCCCGCACCGTGATGAGGGGGAAGTCCTCGAAGGCGCGCGGCGTCGCCTGCTGGCTGTCGGCCCGGCGCGCGGCGCGCAACTCCACCTCCGCCTGGTCCAGCAGCATCTGCGCCCGGCTGGTGTTCTCGGTCAGCGGGATGCAGAACTCGGCGGCCAGCCGGGCGACCAGGGCGGCGGCGAAGAAAGCCGGGAACATCGCCTCGTCCGGGCGGAAGACATAGCTCAGCACCACCTGTTCGGCGTTGCAGTGCAGCCGATCCTCGAACAGCCGGTAGGTCAGGCCGCGGCCGCTGCCCGGCGGGCCGGCCGACAGGGCGCGCAGGAAATCCGGCGGCAGTTGGAAGGCGTGGTGGAAATCCGCGGTCGGCCGCGCGGCGAGGCGCGGCAGCGTGACCTGGCCGGTGGCGAAGCTCCACGGATGCAGCGACAGCAGCGCATCACGGGTGGCGGGATAGAGGTTCGCCGCCACCTCGGCCTCGGCGGTGCCTTCGTCGAGCGAGGCGATCGGCTGGGCGCCGATCTTCAGCAGCGCGCGCGTACACAGCGCGAGGGCGGAGAGGGCCATCGGTGGAGGACTCCGGTGCATCGGCAGGAAGGGCCCCGCCCCCGTCTCCGGGGGCGGGGGAGGCAATGCGCCGGCTATTCCTTGCAGCGCATGCGGACGGTGCCGGTGTCATCGACCAGCACCGCGCCCTGGCTCATCATCGTGTTGACGAAATGCGCGGCGCGGTCGCCGTGCCATGACACGTCGGTCGAGATCTCGGCGGCCGACGCATGGCCGACCGAGGTCTTGTGGAAGAAGTAGCAGTAGCGCAGCGAACCGTTCAGCGTGAGCCCGCTGTGCGGCATCCAGGTGGCGCCGAGCCAGCGCTTGGCCTGGGTGCCTTTCCAGGGCAGTTCGTCCGGGCCCATGTACTGGGTGTTGGCGAATTCCTGGATGGTGAGCAGTTCGCTCCACTGCTTCCAGCCAACCACCGCGAAGCGGTTGCCGTCATCCGGCACATCGGCATAGCCCAGCATCTCGAAGGCCAGCAGCACCTTGGCCCGCGTCATGCCGTCGTTGTCGGTTTCGCCGGACTGGGTACCCACCGCCTCCCGCGTGGCGCCGTCGAAGGCGGCGATGATCAGCTCGTCGGTCTTGCGGCCGAGTGCGTAGGCGCCAGCATTCGCCACCACCGAGCGCTCGTCGATGTTGGTCTTCAGCTCATCCATCCGGTCAACCCAGTCGCCGGCGTAGTAGTCCTGCAGGAAGCACTCGACGTTGGAGTGGTCGATGTTCATCACCGGCACCACGCCGTTGCGCGCCTTGGCGGCAGCGGTGCCGCGGCCGACCTTCTGGAACACCGTGGAGGCGCCGCGCACCTCGCTCTTGCTGCGGACGGCGGGGCGCAGCTTGCTGCCCTGGCGCTGGTAGGCTTCCTGCACTTCGGCCTGGTACTGCTTGATGAAGGCCTGGTCGATCGAGCTGGACATGCTGGGTCCTTTGCATTCGGTTGCCGAAGACATGCCGCCGCGGTTTGCCCCTGGGTGGGACCGCGGCCGGCACGCGACGCCGCGGCCCCGCCCGGCAGGCGGGCGGAGTTGTTCGCGGCGGGAATGGTGCGCGGCGGGCGGCGCGGAACGGGTGCCGCGCGTCGCCGCCGGAAGCGGTGCGGCTAGGCGCCGACCAGACGGCGGAAGCCGTCCGTCACGCGGCGGACGAAGGCCGGCTCGCGGCTGCGCCAGTAGCGCGGGTCGCGCATCATGGCGCGCAGGTCCGCCTCGCTTTCCTGCGGCGGGATGGCGCCGTCGCGGGCGAGGCCAGGCTCGGCGGTCTGCATCATCCGCTCCAGCGCCAGCACGCCCTCCGCGGTGGAGGACAGCGCGGCATACACCGGCGCCGGCAGCTTCGCCTGGCCCCAGGCCGCGAGTTGCGCGGCCATCACCCGGAAGCGGTCCTCGCCGCCGAAATGCGCGGCCAGCTTCTCGCGCTGCCGGTTGGCCTCGAACTCCGCCGCCGCCTCGGCGATCAGCGGCAGCAGCCGCTGAGCGGCAAGGTCATAGACCAGCTGCGCCTGGGCGTTGGTGAAGTTCGCCGCGTGCAACTGGCAGTTCAGCTCCTCGTCCGGGCCGCACAGGTCGTGCGGCGCGGTGATGGCATAGCCATCGGGCGCCTCCGGGATGCCCATCGACTGGCGGAACCGCAGCAACTCATCCGGCGGCGCATCGGGCACCGGCGGGCCGGCGCGCTGGGACAGCCGGCGCTCCAGCTCGCGGTAGGATTTCAGCAGCGCCTCGATGCGCAGGCTGCCGGTCTCGGCATCCCAGAATTTCTCCGGCACCTCGGCCGGGCGTTCGGTGGCGGTGGCGGGGGCATTCTCGACGGGCTGCAACAGATCCTCGGGCATTGGTCGGGTCACTCCCGGATGGGTTGGGTCGGAACGAGCACCTCGGCCGGCGCGCCGAGGGTGCGGGCCAGCCAGCGCGTCGCGGCGGCGGCATCGACCTGCGCCGAAGCAGAACCGCCGATCTGGCCGACGGCCTGGAGGAACAGCAGGGTGTTCGCCGCATCCGCACGGCCCTGCACCCGGGCGAGCGGGCTTTCGTAGCGCAGCGCCGCCTCCCGCCCATCCAGCAGTACCGCCGGGATCTCGCCCCGCCGTTGCAGGATGCCGAGGCAGCGGGTGACCAGCGGCGTCAGCAGCTCCGTCTGCAGGCGGCCGTAGGTGGCGCCGAGCAGCCGCGCGGTCTGCGCGCCGCGTTCCAGCACCTCGGTCGCGGTCATGCGGCTGTCCTGCAACACGCCGATGCGGTCGGCCAGCAGCGCGGCCCGGATGCGCGCCCGGAGGTCCTGCAGCACGAGTTGCGACACGTCGAAGTTGCCGGGCGCGGCGAGCGGCGTCAGCCCGGCGCTGCCCGGCGCCTTCGAAATGATGGCACCGGGCACCAGCTTCACCGTCGCCGGGTTCAGTACCCCGTCATCCTCGGCCTGCCAGATGCCGGTGACGGCGATGGAGGCGTTCTTCAGGACGAGCTCCACCACCTTGTTGGCGGTGCGGATGTCCGGCAGCGCCTTCATCACCGGGCCACGGCCGTACAGCTCGCCCGGCACCTTCAACCAGCGGAAGGCGATGCAGGGGCTCTCGGCGAAGCGGCCCTCGGCCAGCAGCACCGGCCGGCCGGGGTCGCTGGTGAGGATGGCGGCGTAGCGGGTGCCGCCACGCTCGGCCCAGATGGCTTCCAGCAGCGGGTGGGCGACCGGGTCTTCGGCGGCGGCGGCGCGGTCCAGCTCGGCCGGCAGCTCGGCGCCGGGGAAGCGGCGGCGAAGCTGGCCGGCGGTCAGCCGGGCCTGGCGGAACACGGTGTCCAGCCGGCCGTCCGGGCCTTCCTCCAGCACCGCGCTGCGCAGCGGCACGGCGGTGAAGCGGAAGGCCGAGGCCTCGCCGAAAGGCGCTTCCTCGACCAGCAGCACGCCGGTGCCGGCGACCACCACCTCCAGGAAGGCCTGGTGCATCTCGACCGCGAAGTTGGAACGGTCGAAATGCCCCTGCAGCGTCGCCGCCACATCCTCCAGCGCCGCCGCCGCGGCCCGGCCATCCGGGCCGTCCTGCACGGGGCGGGCGGGCGAGAGGCCGAACCAGCGGGACCAGGGCGGCGTCAGCTCGGCCAGCAGCGAGGCGGCGAGCTGTTCCGCCGCATCCGCCGCCGTCGCATCGAACAGCGCCGGACCGCCGCCGATGGGCGGCAGCACATGGTCGTAGCAGGACTGCCACACCGGCTCCAACGGCCGGCGCCGTTCCAGTGCGGCGGCGTGGCGGGCAAGGATTTCCTCGGCATTCATGCGGCTATTCCCCCAGCAGCGATTTGCGGGCGAGGCTGGGCAGCGGCGCCAGCACGCCGCGGGCCGAGGTGGCGATGGTGCCCGGCCGGCCACGGGCGGCCAGCGCGCGGGCCTCGGTGCGGGCCTGCTGGGCGGCCTGGTCTGGCGTCGGGGTCTCGGCCGCCGGGGCGGGCGCCTGGGGCGGCGCGACGACCACCGGCTTCGGGGCACGGAACAGGCCACCCATGCGCGTCACCTCGGTTCTCGGAAATGAAGGGAACCCCAAAAAGCCCACGGGCCCGGCCCTTGTGAGGACCGGGCCCGCGGCAGCCGGGGGGATGAGGAGGAAGCCGCCGGGCACAGATCACCCGTTGGCAGAAGTGTCTTAACGCGCTGCGGTAGCGTTGGTCAAGATATTTTTCCTATTATGGATCATTTTCTTAAGAACCCGGAACAATCCAAAAGGCGTCAGTGCGAATGGCGCGTCCGCACCCAGCACCGCCCGGCACAGCGAGACGCAGGAGAAGGGCGAGACCGGTGGCAGCCGCCGCGCACCGGGCTCGGCCGGCACGAAGGGGCCGAGCACCGTCAGTCCGGCGCGGCGGTAGAATGCCGGCAGATCGAAGCCCGGCGGCAGGTCCAGCCGCGCCACCACCAGCCGCCCGGTCAGCGGGTCCAGCACGGTCCAGCCCGCGGCATCCGCCAGTGCCGCGAAGCAGTGCCGGAACCCCGGCCGCAGCAGCCGCAGCCAGGGCTGGTCCGCCTGGCCGCCGAACACGATGAAGGCCTGCTGCCCGGCCGCCTGCGCGGCCCGCCGATGGGCCGGCCCGGTCATGCGCCGCCGCCAGGAAAAGCCAGTACGTCGGCCGGCTTGGTGGCCGGGATCGGGCCGTTGACGATGCCCTTGACCCGCAGCGGCCAGTCGAGCCGGGACATCGCCTCGCGCCACAGCCGCCAGTCGCCCGCCTCGCGCGGCTGGTGCGGGTCGGGGGCCACCCGGCGCTCTCCCCAGATGCGCATGATGCGGGCGTGCTGGAGGTCGATGCGGCGCTGCCGGTACAGCCGGTCCAGGCACTTGATCACGTCATCCGGCTCGCAGGGGCGGGTGACCAGGCCGGCCCCGGAGATGATGCGGGCGCCGTCCCGCCGGGCGGTGAGTGCGGACATGGTCCAGAACCACGCTTCCTCGACGCTGTGGAAGGGCTGTTCACGGGAATGGGCGACTTGCGCCGGGGCATATCCGGGGCGGGTGGCGGTGGTCACTGGGGAGATGTCCTTCTCACCGGGGTAGAACGTTTCGTGAACGTAAACCTTAAGTTGATCATTGGGCAAGCGAAAATAGAGGAAAATTCGCCTATTGATCTCTGACCCCATACCTAGGAGGTTATCCCCATGGAGCGATCCGATACCCGCCACGGCGGCCTGGGCAGCACCCGGCCATGACGCATGATGAAATCTGGCGGGCGCTGGACGCGCTGGCGGCCGAGAACGGGCTGTCTGCCTCCGGCCTCGCCCGGAAGGCCGGGCTCGATGCCACCGCCTTCAATCCCTCGAAGCGCATCGGCGCCGATGGCCGGGCCCGCTGGCCTTCCACCGAAAGCCTCGCCAAGGTGCTCGGCGCCACCGGCACGGACATGGCCGAATTCGCCGCCCTGGTCAGCGGCACGGCCGCCCTGCCCCGCGGCAGCCGCGGCGGCTACACGCCCCGGCGCATTCCGCTGATCGGCCTCGCCCAGGCCGGCGGGGACGGGTATTTCGACGATGGCGGCTATCCGGTGGGCGGCGGCTGGGACGAGATCTCGGTACCCGAAGTGGGCGACCCGAACGCCTATGCGCTGGAAATCTCCGGCGAGAGCATGGAGCCGGTGTTCCGCGACGGCGACATCGTCATCGTCTCCCCGGGGTCACCGGTCCGTCGCGGGGACCGCGTGGTGGTCCGTACCCGGAAGGGTGAGGTGATGGCGAAGGAACTCAAGCGCCAGTCCGCCCGGCGGATCGAACTCCACAGCCTCAACCCGACCCATCCGGACTATACCTTCGACCTCACCGAACTTACCTGGATGCACCGGATCGTCTGGGGCAGCCAGTAGGCCGGGGCAGCCGCGGCTAGACCTCCCGCTGCAGGCTCGGCGGCAGCAATTCCCGCAGGCTGGCCAGGTCCCGTTCCACCCGCAGCGCCAGGTAGCGCTGCCCCTCCCCCAGTGAGACCGGGGTCAGCCCGATATCGCCGTAGATCCGCAGGAATTCGGGGCCAACGCGCCAAAAGGCCGGGTCCACGCCTTGCCGCTCGCACAGGTCGCGGAAGCGCCAGATGGCGGAAATCGCATCCCGCCGGTCGCCCGCCGGGTCGCCCAGCGCCAGCCACACGCCGTCCCGCTTGAGGAAGGCGAAGCCGGCCCGGTCGGCCTCCCCAAAGACCGCGCCATCGGCCTCCACCGGGGCCAGCGCGCCGAGCGTGGCCAGCCGTGCCCGCGTCTCCGGCCCCCAGCTCAACGCCGGCAGCTTGGCTGGGCGCAGCAGCCGCACCATGGCGATCAGCAGCAGCACCCCGGTCATCCCCACCGTGAAGCGCAGGCTGTCCGGCGACAGCGGCGAAACGACCACCGTCCACCAGCTTTCATCCGCCACCTTGCCGCCATAGGCGACCAGCGCGAGGGTGATGCCGCAGGCCGCCACCGCCAGCAGCGGCACCAGAGCCTCGACGGACAGCGGCTCGCGCACCAGCCGGCTGTCGCGGTAGAAGGCGCTCCGCAGCGCCGCCAGCAACCCGGCCAGCAGCAGGAAGACACCCCACAACCACCAGGCCTCGCCCCGCACCCAGGCGATGACCGCGCCGTTCACCAGCAGGAACAGGGTGAAGCCCCAGGCGATGGTCAGCCGCCGCAGCAGCCCATAGGCCATGACCAGCAGCAGCGAACCGACCACCGAGGCGGCGAAATGCGAGGCCAGCGCGGCGATGCGCCCGGCCCATTCCTCGATGATGGTGCCCCGCGTCGGCAGCGCGCCGAGGAAGATCAGCAGCGCCCCCGCCAGCACCACCAGCGAGGCGATGGCCGGCACCTCCAGCGAATCCGCGCCGCTGCCGAGGGCGGTGACGCGTCGCAGCACGGTGCGGCGCTGGCCGATCTCGAAGCCGGCGAACAGCGTGCCGGCGATGAACAGCGGGATGATGTAGTAGTACAGCCGGAACACCAGCAGCGCGCCGATCACCTCGGACGCCGGCATGTAGGGCTGCAGCCCCAGCAGGATGGCCCCGTCGAACACCCCGAGCCCGCCCGGCACGCTGGCCGCGATGCCGACCGCATAGGATGCCAGGTAGATGCCGAGGAAGCGCAGGAAGGTCAGCCCCTCCACCGCCGGCAGCAGCGCGTAGAATATCGCCGCCGTCAGCGCGACATCGACCGTCGCCAGCAAGGTCTGCAGCAGCGCCATGCGCGGTGTCGGCAGGTCTATCTCGTGCTTGAAGATGCGGATGTGCCGGGTGAAGCGGCTCAGCACCACATAGGCGATGACCAGGCCCCACATCGGGACGGCCAGTGCCTGCAGCACCCAGTGCGGCACGTGGCTGCCGAACCAGGGCACCACCTCGGGCTCGATCGCCAGCACCAGCCCACCGAGCGCCAGGCCGCCCAGGCCGAAGGTCAGGCTGGTGAAGCCGACCACCTTGGCGATCTCGATCGGCGTCAGCCCCCAGGCGGAATACAACCGGTAGCGCACCGCCGCGCCCGAGACGGCGGCGAAGCCGAGGTTGTGCGCGAGGGAATAGCCGCAGAAGGACGCCAGCAGGGATTTCGGCCAGGACACCGGCCGCCCGGCATAGGCCGAACCCAGCTTGTCGTAGACCGCCAGCACGAGGTAGGCGACCACGGTCAGCCCGCCGGCGACCCAAAGCGCCCGCACCGACAGCTCGGCCATCGCCTGCCGGATATCGGCGACCGAAAGGTCACGGAATTCGCGCTGCACGACATAGAGCGCACCAACCAGAAGAACGATCCCGAATACCGCCGGGCCATGCCGGCGCAGCCAGGAGAACCGGCCAGTCACGCCGCCGTCGCCTCACGCGCCAGGGCGGCCTCGATCAACCCGATCGTGCCGGGAACCCCGTACAGCGCGACGAAGCCGCCGAAGCGCGGGCCTTCCTGCTGGCCGAGCAGCACCTGGTACAGGCAGCCGAACCAGTCCCGCAGGCTGGCGAAGGCGTGCCGCTTGCCGACCTCGTACAGCAGGGTCTGGATGGCCTCCGCGTCGCTGTCCGCCGGCAGGGTCCGCAGCGCCTGGAGCAGGTCTTCCAGCGCCGCCCGTTCCAGCTCCGTCGGCACCCGGTGGTGCTTCTGCGGGGCGACGAAGTCGCGGTAGTAGGACACCGCATGCTCGGCCAACCGCGCCAGCATGGGGTGGCTCTCGGCGGTCACGCCGGGGGCGTAGCGGCCGATGAAGCCCCAGAGTATCTCCGGCCCATCGGCATTCACCACGCTGGCGAGGTTCAGCAGCATGGCGAAGGAGATCGGCGAGCCGGGGTCGTTGCTGCTGCCGTTGTGGATGTGCCAGGCCGGGTTGGTGGCGTCCGGGGCGGCCTTCAGCTTCTCGAGGTTGGCGAGGTAGTCGTCCACCGCGCGGGGGATGACATCGAAGAACAGCCGCTTGGCCCGGTGCGGCTGGCCATACATGAACTGCGACAGGCTCTCGGGCGGCGCGTAGCGCAGCCATTCCTCAATGGTGAGGCCGTTGCCCTTGGACTTGCTGATCTTCTGCCCCTGCTCATCCAGGAACAGCTCATAGGTGAAGCCTACCGGCGGCGTGCCGCCCAGCACCCGGCAGATGGCGGAAGACAGCTTCACGCTGTCGATGAGGTCCTTGCCGGACATCTCGTAGTCCACCCCCAGCGCGTACCAGCGCAGCGCCCAGTCCGCCTTCCACTGGGCCTTGCAGTGGCCGCCGGTGATCCGCGTGCCATGCCGCCTGCCGGTGTCCGGGTCCAGCCAGACCAGCAGGTCCTCGGCCGGGCGGACCTCCTCCATCGGCACCTGCATGACCACGCCGGTCTCGGGGTGGATGGGCAGGAAGGGCGAATAGGTGGCGCGGCGGTCCGGGCCGAGGGTCGGCAGGATGACCTGCCGCACCTGCTCGTGCCGCTCGGCCATCCGCAGCAGCGCCGCGTCGAACCGGCCGCCGCGGTAGTAGTCCGTGCTGGAGGCGAACTGGTATTCGAACCCGAAGGTGTCGAGGAAGGCCTGCAGCCGCGCGTTGTTGTGGGCGCCGAAGCTGGAATGGGTGCCGAAGGGGTCCGGGACGGCGGTCAGCGGCTGGCCGATGTAGCCGGCCAGCATCTCGCGGTTCGGCAGGTTGTCGGGCACCTTCCGCAGCCCGTCCATGTCATCCGAGAAGGCCACCAGCCGGGACGGCAGGCCGGTCATCCGCTCGAAGGCGCGGCGGACCCAGGTGGTCCGCGCCACCTCCCCGAAGGTGCCGATATGCGGCAGGCCGGACGGGCCATACCCCGTCTGGAACAGCGCGCCCTCCGGTTTGGGGGTGGCGGCCAGCCTGGATTCGACCTTGGCTGCCTCCTCGAAGGGCCAGGCCTTGACGCTAAGCAGTGATGGATCGGCGCTCATGCACCGCAGATGGCAGGGGGCGGCGGCGGGGTCAACGCAGGACACCGCGTTCGCTGCACGGCATCCTGGGCATGGCACCCCCGCGCGGCGCGGGGCCAGGCGGTTGTGGCATCCGGCGCCGGGCTGGGGTAATCGGCTTCTGTCCCAACAGGAGAACAGGGTGTCATGCGGGTTGGCGTGATCGGAGCCACGGGCGCGGTCGGCAAGGAACTGGTGGAGGTGCTGGCGAAGCGACGCTTCCCCGTCACGGAATTGCGCCTGTTCGCCTCGACCCGCAGCGCCGGCACCAAACAGAAAACCCCCTGGGGCGACATCACCATCGAGGCCTACAGCCTGGATGCCGCCCGCGGCCTGGACCTCGCCCTGCTCGCCGTCTCGGGCGAGTTCGCCAAGGCCCATGCCCGGGCGCTGGCCGCCGCCGGCGTGGCGGTGGTGGATAATTCCTCCGCCCTGCGGCTGGAAGACGACGTCCCGCTGGTGGTGCCGGAGGTGAATGCCGCGGCCATCGGCGGCGGCCGGCTCATCGCCAACCCCAATTGCACCACCGCCATCCTGGTGGTGGCGCTGGAGCCGCTGCGCCAGGCCTTCGGCCTGAAACGCGTCATCGTCTCCACCTACCAGGCCGCCAGCGGCGCCGGCGCCGAGGGCATGGCCGAACTGGAGCGCGAGACCCGCCGCGTACTCGTTGAGGGCGGCCCGGCCGGGCACGAGGTCTTCGCCCACCCGCTGGCCTTCAACGTCATCCCGCAGATCGATAGCTTCCAGCCCAACGGCTACACTCGGGAGGAAATGAAGGTCGCCTGGGAGAGCCGGAAGATCATGGGCCTGCCGGACCTGCTGATCTCCTGCACCGCCGTCCGCATCCCGACCTTCCGCGTCCATGCCGAGGCCGTCACCATCGAGACCGAACGGCCGGTGACGCCCGAGGCCGCCCGCGCGGTGCTGGCCAAGGCCCCCGGCATCAAGGTGGTGGATGACCCGGCGGCGCAGCGCTACCCCATGCCGATTACCGCCACCGGCCAGGACGATGTCGAGGCCGGTCGCATCCGCGCCAACCCGGTGTTCGGGGACCGTGGGCTGGACCTGTTCCTCTGCGGCGACCAGCTGCTGAAGGGCGCGGCGCTGAACGCGGTGCAGATCGCCGAGCAATTGAAGCTCGGCTGAGGGTCGCCGGCCGGCGTGAAGGGGGCTAGCTTCCCCTTCACGCCACTTCGCCAAGGATTTCCCGAATGAACCTCGCCCGCTTCCCGCGCATCCGGCTCGGCCATATGCCGACCCCGCTGGAGCCGATGGAGCACCTGCTCGCGCCACCTCGGCGGGCCGCGGCTCTGGATCAAGCGGGACGACTGCACCGGGCTTTCCACCGGCGGCAACAAGACCCGCAAGCTGGAATACCTGATGGCCGAGGCGATCGGCCAGAATGCCGATATCGTCATCACCCAGGGCGCCACCCAGTCGAACCATGCCCGGCAGACCGCCGCGGCGGCGGCGAAGCTGGGCCTTGCCTGCCATCATCCTGCTGGAAGACCGCACCGGCTACGCCGATGCCGCCTATACCCAGTCCGGCAACGTGCTGATGGACAAGCTGCACGGCGCCGATGTCTCCCGCCGCCCCGGCGGTGCCGACATGCAGGCCGAGATGGAGGCCGCCGGCGGCCGAGCTGCGCGCCGCCGGCCGCCGGCCCTATGTCATCCCGGGCGGCGGCTCGAACCCGGTTGGCGCACTGGGCTATGTCAACGCGGCGCTGGAGTTGCTGGCCGCAGGCCAACGGCGATGGACCTCCGCATCGACCACCTGGTGCACGCCACCGGCAGCGCCGGCACCCAGGCCGGGCTGGTCGCCGGGCTGGTCGCGCTGAACAGCGGCATCCCGGTGCTCGGCATCGGCGTCCGCGCCCCGAAGGCGAAGCAGGAAGCCAATGTGCTGGCGCTGGCGCGAACGCACCGCCGCGCATCTCGGCCTGCCCGGCATCGATCAGGCGCCGAGCATGTGGTGGCCAATTGCGACTATGTCGGCCAGGGCTACGGCATCCCGACCGAGGGCATGGTCGAGGCGGTGAAGCTGGTGGCGGAGAAGGAAGGCATCCTGCTGGACCCGGTCTATTCGGGCAAAGGCATGGCCGGGCTGATCGACCTGATCGGCAAGGGCCGGTTCGGCAAGGACGAGAACGTCGTCTTCCTGCACACCGGCGGGCAGGTCGGCCTGTTCGGCTACCCCGAGGCCTTCGGCCTGCCGCCCGAACGGGGGTGACGACCCGGCGGGCGGGATAGGCTACAGACAGGGAACATGGCCCTTCCCCCCCGCCTTCTCCTGCCCGATGCCCCGGCGCTGATCGCCGGCCTTGGCCACGCCACCCTGCTGACGCCGGATGGCGAATTGCTGGCCATGCGCTCCGCCGAACTGGGCCGCGCCCTGGGCGGCGCGGCGCCGATGCTGGTGCATGGCCCGGCCACCGCCCGCCGGCTCGACCTGCCGCGCTTCGACATCGCCTTCGACCTGCTGGAGTTGTTCGCCTTTTGCATGCCGGCCCGGCCCGCCGCGCCCACGCCGCGCGGGCTGGCCATGGCGCTCGACCTCGACCCGCCGGCGGATGACGCCGCCGCCGCCGCCCTGCTGCCGCAAATGGCAACCATCATGCTGCGCCACCTCGCTGCTGGCCGTGGACTGCCGATGAACCGCGACGCGGCGATCCTGGCCGCCCAGATGGAGAAGGTCGCCGGCTGGCCCTGGGCACCCTCCGTGATTGCCGCCCTCGGTGGCGCCGAGGCCAAGCCGTCGCTCGACCCCTACAAGGTCTGGCGCCGCCTGCCGGACTGGGAAGACCCCGGCCCGGCGCAGCCGCCCGGCAGCTTCGATGTCTCCTCGGCCGATGCCCGCACCCGGCTCGCCCATATCCTCGGCGACGACGCGGAGCAGCGGCCGCAGCAGGCCGACTACGCCTCCGCCGCCAGCGGCGCCTTCGCCCCGCGGGAGGACCAGGGCGCCCCGCATGTGGTGCTGGCCGAGGCCGGGACCGGCACCGGCAAGACCCTAGGCTACATCGCCCCGGCCAGCCTCTGGGCGGAACGCAACGGCGCGCCGGTGTGGATCTCCACCTTCACCCGCAACCTGCAGCGCCAGATCGACCAGGAGCTGATCCGGCTCTACCCGGACCCGGAGGAGCGACGCCGCCGCGTGGTGGTTCGCAAGGGCCGGGAGAATTACCTCTGCCTGCTGAACATGGAGGAAATGCTCGGCCAGGCCCGCCACCCCGACATGGCGGTGCCGCTCGGCCTGGTCGCCCGCTGGGCGCTGGCGACCCGCGACGGCGACCTGATGGCCGGCGACTTCCCGGGCTGGGTGACCGAACTGCATGGCCCGGCCGCCATCTGGCCACTGGCCGACCGGCGCGGCGAATGCATCCGCTCCGCCTGCCCGCGCTACAAGCAGTGCTACGTGGAGCATTCCATCCGCCGCGGCCGCACCGCCACCCTGGTGGTCGCCAACCATGCGCTGGTGATGGTCCAAGCCGCGCTCGGCGGCAGCGAGGACGGCCGGCCGCTGCGCTACGTCTTCGACGAGGGGCACCACCTGTTCGATGCCGCCGATGCCGCCTTCTCGGCCGCCCTGTGCGGCGCCGAGACGGCGGAGCTGCGCCGCTGGCTGCTCGGCGCCGAGGGTGGCCGCAGCCGCGCCCGCGGCCTCCGCCGCCGGATCGAGGAGCTGGCCGGCGACATCCCGGAACTGCTGGCCCCGCTGGATGCCGCCCTCTCGGCCGCCCGCACCCTGCCCGGCCTCGGCTGGGTGACCCGGCTGTCCGAGGAACCGCGCGAGCCGGCCAGCGAGGCCGCCGCCGAACGGCTGGCCAACCCGACCGAGGTCTTCCTCCGCGCCGTCCGCCGCCAGGTGCTGGCCCGTGCCCCGGATGAGGAAGGCGTCTACGACGTCCAGTGCGACCTGTTCCCGCTCGGCGAGGACCTGCCCGATACGGCGGAGGCGCTGGAACGCGCCCTGAAGCGGGTCGAGGAACCCCTGGTCAGCCTGCGCAACAAGCTGCAGGCCCGGCTGGAGGATGAGGTCGAGGAGCTGGAAACCGGCGACCGCATCCGCCTGGAAACCGCCGCCCGCGGCATCGAGCGCCGCGCCCTGATGCCGCTGGCCGCCTGGCAGGGCATGCTCCGCACCCTGCGCGAGCCACCGCCCTCGCCGGGCGAGCGCCGCGCCTTCGTGGATTGGCTGGCCCTCACCCGGCGGGACGGGCGCGAGGTGGATGCCGGGCTGCACCGCCACTGGCTGGACCCGACCACGCCCTTCGCGCTGAGCGTCGCCGGCCCGGCGCATGGGCTGCTGATCACCTCCGCCACATTGCGCGATGCCGGCCTCGTCGAGGAACCCGAGGCGGCCTGGGCGGCGGCCGAGGCCCGCACCGGCGCCAGCCACCTGGCGATGCCGGCGATCCGCGCCGCGGTCGCCTCGCCATTCGACTACGCCACCAATACCCGCGCCTTCGTGGTGACGGACGTGGACAAGGCCCGGCCCGGCCAGGTGGCGGCGGCCATGCAGGCATTGTTCCTGGCCTCCGGCGGCGGCGCGCTGGGGCTGTTCACCGCCATCCGCCGGCTGCGCGACAGCTTCCGCCACATGGCTCCGGGCCTGGAGGCGGCGGGCATACCCCTCTACGCCCAGCACATGGATGCGATGGACAACGCCACCCTGGTCGATGTCTTCCGGGCGGAGGAGAATTCCTGCCTGCTCGGCACCGATGCCATGCGCGATGGCGTGGATGTTCCCGGCCGGTCCCTGCGGCTGCTGGTGTTCGACCGGGTGCCCTGGCCGCGCCCGTCCATCCTGCATCGCGAAAGGCGGGTGCATCTCTCGGGCGGCGACCCCAAGGGCTACGACGATGCGCTGGCCCGCCACCGGCTGCGCCAGGCCTTCGGCCGGCTGATCCGCCGGGCGGACGACAAGGGGGTGTTCGTGCTGCTCGACCGTTCATGCCCGAGCCGCCTGCTGGCCGGGCTGCCCGAGGGCGTGCAGGCCCGCCGCACCGGCCTGGCCGAAGTGGTGGCGGAAACCCGGGCCTTTCTGGCAGAAGGGTGACCGTGCCGCAGGTTGACGCCGGCCGCCGGGCGCGCGACCAACCGCGGGAAAGCGAGGCGCCCATGTCCAGTATCCGATTCAACCCTCAGGAAGCGCTGGTCTGCGCCATGGTGCTGATGGCGGCATCAGACCGGACCATGACGGATGCCGAACTCGCCATGATGTCCCGGCTGGTGCAGACCCTGCCGGCCTTCAGCGACTTCCATCCGAACGGCATCTCCAGCGTCACCGAGACCTGCCTGACCTTGCTGGACAAGGCCGATGGCCTGGACCGTGCCTGCAACATGATCCGCGAGGCCCTGCCGTCCCGCCTGCGCGAGACGGCCTACCTGCTGGCCTGTGAGGTTGCCGCCGCCGATGGCGACCTGACCCAGGAGGAATTGCAGTTCCTCCAGGACTTCCGCATCGCCATGGATCTCGACCGGCTGATCGCCGGGGCAATCGAGCGGGCCGCCAAGGCGCGCTACCAGGTCATCTGAAGCAGGCCGGCGCGGCTTCCGGGACCACGCCGCCCACCCGGAAGCCGCCTCAGCCGCGGCTGCCGCCCCAGGGCCGCAGCAACTCCGGCGTCCGCATGTCGGCGGGCACCTCGAAGTCGCTCGCCGCGCCGCGCATCGCACCGGGCGGCTTTGGCAGGCCGCTGCGCTTGCGGTAGGCGGCCAGCGCGGTGCGGGACGGCCGGCGCAGCGCCTGCAGGCAGACGACATCCAGCGCCAGCACCCCGAGCACCGCCAGCAGCGCCATCCCGGACCGTTCCCGGTCGCGGCCCGTCAGCCCCAACGCCAATGTCCCGGCATCCACCACATCGCCGGACACCCGGCTCTGCAGCCACGGCACCGGGTCGCGTGAAGCCAGCAGGCCGACGCCGTTGACGATCTCCCGCACGCCGTACTGCCCCATCAGCCGTTCCTGCCCGTCGATGCCGGCGGCATGGGTCACCCGGTGCGGCGCCAGCACCTGGACCAGCCCCAGCCCGATGCTGAACCAGCCGAGTCCACGCGCCAGCGTCAGGGCCCGCTCCGAGCCCCGCAGCCGCGGCAGGTTGCGGCCGCCCGATGGCCCACGCGCCGAGACCGCGCGCCCCAGCACTCGGCGGCTCATGGCTTCAGCACCACCTTGATGCAGCCGTCCTGCTTGTCGCGGAAGGTCTTGTACATGCCCGGGCCCTCCTCCAGCCCGACGGTGTGGGTGATGACGAAGCTCGGATCGATCTGGCCTTCCTGGATCCGCCGCATCAGGTCGTCGGTCCAGCGGTTCACATGGGTCTGGCCCATGCGGAAGGTGAGGCCCTTGTTCATTGCCATCCCGAACGGGACCTTGTCGATCAGCCCGCCATAGACCCCGGGGATGGAAAGCGTGCCGGCCGGACGGCAGACATACATCATCTCCCGCAGCACATGCGGCCGGTCGCTCTCCAGCATCACCGCCTGCTTGACCCGGTCGTACATGCTGTCGACGGTGGCGGTCGGCATGGGCTTCCATGCCCACTGCGTCGATGCACTTCTCCGGCCCCTTGCCTTGGGTCAGCTCGTTCAGCCGCTCGACCACGCTTTCCTTGGAGAAGTCGATCACTGTGGCGCCGCCGGCCTCGGCCATGGCCAGCCGCTCCGGCACCCGGTCGATCGCGATCACCTGCTTCGCCCCGAGCAGCACGGCTGACCGGATGGCGAATCTGGCCGACCGGGCCGCAGCCCCAGATGGCGACCGTGTCGGTCGGCTGGATGTCGCATTGCACCGCGGCCTGCCATCCGGTCGGCAGGATGTCGCCGAGGAACAGCACCTGCTCGTCGGTGAGCCCGTCCGGCACCTTCACATGGGTCTTGTCGGCGAAGGGCACCCGCACGTATTCGGCCTGGCCGCCGGCATAGCCGCCGGTCAGGTGGCTGTAGCCGAACAGCCCGGCGGTGGTGTGGCCGAGCATCTTGTCGGCCATGGACTTGTTGCGGTTGCTCCGTTCGCAGACCGAGAAATTGCCGCGCCGGCACTGCTCGCATTCACCGCAGATGATGGTGAAGGGCACCACGATCCGGTCGCCCTTCTTCAGCGCGGTATTCCCGGACCCGACCTCCTCGACGACGCCCATGAACTCGTGGCCCATGATGTCGCCGCTTTCCATGGTCGGCATGAAGCCGTCGTAGAGATGCAGGTCGGACCCGCAGATGGCGCAGGCCGTCATCCGGATGATGGCGTCGCGCGGATGTTCGATCTTCGGGTCGGGAACGGTGTCGCAGCGGATATCCTGCTTGCCATGCCAGCAAAGTGCGCGCATCGGATTCTCCCCATGGTGCCCGGCCTCGGGCGCCTTCCTCCGGGCCGAACGCGGCGGGCTGCGCGGGGTTTGTAGCGCGCGCGCGGAATGGCTGTCGCCAGGACGGTTCTGTCCTACAGCGCCTCGGCCGGGGCCAGGGCGCAGGGATGCGCCGGATCGCCTGCCTCGACCTGGAGCGTCGCATGGCCGATCCCGAAGCGGTCCCGCAAGGTCTCCTGGATGCCGGCGAGGAAACCATCGTCCAGCGTCGCCCCGGGCCGCACGAGATGCGCGGTCAGCGCCGTCTCGGTTGTGGACAGCGCCCAGATGTGCAGGTCATGCACCTCGGCGACACCGGGCTGGGCAGCCAGCCAGGCGGCGACCTCATCCGGTTCTATGCCGGCCGGCACGGCATCCATCGCCAGGTTCGAGGCATCCCGCAGCAGGCCCCAGGTCCCGGCCAGGATGACGCCGGCGATCAACAGGCCGAAGGCCGGGTCCACCCAGTACCAGCCGGTGAGCCGGATCAGCAGCGCCCCCACCACCACCCCGCCCGAGACCGCCGCATCGGCCATCATGTGCAGGTAGGCGCCGCGGCGGTTGATGTCCTTCTCCCGGCCGCGGGCGAACAGCAGCGCGGTCCCGACATTCACCCCCACGCCGGCGAGGGCGACCCACAGCATGACCCCGGTGGCCACCGGGGCCGGGTCCAGCAGCCGGTGGACCGATTCCAGGATGATGACGCCAACCGCGACCAGCAGCAGCATGCCATTGGCAAGCGCCGCCAGGATGGTGCCGCGGTGCCAGCCATAGGTGCGCCGCCCGCCCGGCAACCGCCGGGTCAGCCGGACCGCAACCCAGGCCATCACCAGCCCGAGCACATCCGAGAGGTTGTGGCCGGCATCCGCCAGCAGCGCCATCGATCCGGCAAGGATGCCGGCGGCAGCCTCCAGGACGACGAACCCCAGGTTGAGGGTGACGCCGGTCGCGAAGCCCCGCTCCGCCGGGCCGGGGCCATGAAGATGGTGGCCATGGTGATGGTGGCCCCCGTGGTCGTCATGGTGGTGGTTGTGAGCCATCTCAGAAGCGCCGCAGCAGCCGGTCGATGTAGTCGAGTTCCTCGGGCGAGCGTTCCCGCTCTGCGCCACGGCGGCGCAATTCGTCCTGCAGCCGGCGGGTTCGCAGCAACTCGGCCTCCTCGGGCACGCGGGTATCGGAGCCGCTCTCGGCATTGCCGGTCATGTCACGGGACCGGCGGCCGAGCGGGTCGCGCCCTTCCCCCTGGCCCTGCGCCTGTCCCTGGCCCTGGCCGCCGGGCTGGTTCTCCCCGGCCATGCCGGGCGCCTCGCCCTGGCCCTCGCCTTCCATGCCCATGCCGAACTGCTGCTGCATGGCCTGCGCCATCTGCTGGCCGCCTTCCTGCAGGGCGCGCAGGGCGCGCTGCTGGGCATCCCGGGCGTCGCCGCTGCCATCACCCAGGGCTTCCTGGGCCTCCCGCATCGCCTGGTCGGCCCGGCCGAGTCCCTCCGGGATTTCCCCGGTGAGGTCACCGAACTGCTGCATCAACTCGCCCAGCGCCCGGCGCAGGGCGCGCTGGCGGCGGGCGTCCTGCTCGCGTTCCTGCTGGGCCTCCGGGTCGGGCGCGGCCTGCTGCTGCGGCGCGGGCGGCTGTTGTGGCCAGCGGAACTGCTGCTGCAGGCGCTGCTGGCGGTTCTGCTCGGTACGGTCCTGCTCGGCCTGCTGGTCGCGCTGGTGGGTGCGGTCGAGCATGCCGCTCTGGCGTTGCACCATATCCTGGATCACGCCCATCTGTTCCTGGCCGCGTTCCCGGCGCTGGCGCTGCTCCGGGCTTTCGGCGCGCTGGACACGGCCTTCCTCCAGCGCCCGCAGCATTTCCTCCAGTTCCGCCAACTCCTGCTTGGCGTCCTCGGGGCGGCCTTCCCGCGCCGCCTCGCGCATGCGTTCGGTACGGCGTTCCAGCTCGCGCCGGTCCATCAGGCGGGATTGCGGGTCGAAGGGCATCGCCTCGGCGTTCTCGCGCTGCAGCCGCTCGGCCAGGGCTTCCAGGTGCTGGCGGATGGCGTCCCGCAATTCCTGGATGCGGCGTTCGAGTTCGGCGCGTTGCTCGGCCTCGGCGGGGTCGGGGGGTTGCGCGGGGTTGGCGGGTTGGGCCTCCTCGGCCTGCCGGCGCTCCGCTTCCTCCAGCGCCTCCCGCAGGGCCTCGCGGGCCTGCTCCAGGGCGCGGCGGGTGCGGCCGTCACGGCCCTCCTCCAGCGCCAGGGCGGTTTCCCACAGCAACCCCTGCACCTCGGGCACAGCATCCGGCCGGCGATCCACCACCAGCCGGCTGCGTGCCACGCGGATCGCCAGGTAGATGGTGCTGTCATGCTCGAAGGCATCCGGCGCGCGGGCGATGTCCTCCAACTCCTGCCGGGCCGGGAGGCGTGCCTCCGGGTCCGCCGAAAGCGCCTTTCGCACGGCGATCAGCCGCCGGGCGACCGGGTGGTTGAAGCTGCGCTCCGGCAGCATGACGAGGTCCGGCCCGGAGGCGCCTTCCTGCCCGGCGCCATCCTGCGCCACCAGCCGCGCCTCCACCTCCAGCCCGGCCCAGGGGTGGGCGGAAAGATCGGGCTGGGCGGTGCCGCTGGCCGTCCGTGGCGCACCGCCGGGGAGGGGCAGGTCGAGCACCATTGGCGGCGCATCCGGCCGCACCTGCAGGCGCAGCTCGGCCCGCAGTCCGGTGAGCCCCCAGTCATCCTCGGCCTGCCAGGGCAGCCGGGTGCCGAGGCCGCGCGCCGCCCGGCCGGGCGGCTCGGTGAAGGCGACGGTCGGCGGCGCATCGGCCTGCACGGTCAGCGCCCAGCGCGCCAGCTCCGCGCCGTTGCGCCGCACCGCGAGGGTGGTGCCCTCCTCCAGCGACACCTCGGCGATGAAGCTGGTTGCATCCAGTGCGCGGAAGGGTGTGCTCGCGGCATCGGCCAGCAGGTCCGGGGCGCCGCCGCTGCCGCCCGAGAGCGACACCTGCAACCGGCTGCCGGCCGGCACCGTGGCGGAACCCCCGGTAGGATCAAGAAACACCGGCGCCGCGCCGGTATAGGCCGGCGGTGTGATCCAGGCCTCCAGCCGCTGCCCGGGCGCGGCGGCCGGCGCCGCGAAGGCCGGCGAGACGGCACGGCGCAGCCGTTCCGCGGTTTCCCCCCCGGCCATGGTGAAGGCCGCGACCAGCCCGACGACCAGCGCCGCGCGCAAGGCCCGCGGGTCCCGCGCCGGCAACCCGGGCCGCGGCGTACCGACCTTCAACCCGCGGATCTGCGCCGCCGCGCGCTGCTGGTGCACCCGCCACAGCGCCAGCGCGCCCGGGTCATCGCCTGAAGGCTGATCGGCAAGGGCCGCCAGCGGCCGGTGCCGCAGGCCCGAGGCCCGTTCCAGCCGGCGTTCCGCCGCCATGCTGCCGGGCGCGGCAAACCCACGGAACGCCCGCCAGCCAACCACCCCGAGTGCCGTCACGAAGCCGGCCAGCAGCAGCCCGTGCAGGATGCCCGGCAGCCGCGGCAGCACGTCGAGCAGCGCCAGCACCAGGAAGGCGCCCAACGCCGCCAGCACCGGCCAGAGCCGCGGCCATACCGCCTCCCACCACAGGGCCATTCGGGCGAGGCCGCGCCGGCGGCGGAGTGCCGCGGCGAGGCCCTGCGGCGAAGGCCCGGCGGGGGTCAGGGGTCGGCCCTTTCGGCCAGCCAGTCCGGCATCCGGTTGCCGGCCAGCATCGCGTCGTAGCTCTGGCGGTCCCGCACCACGGCGAAGCGGTCGCCATCGACCAGCACCTCCGCCGCCAGGGGACGCATGTTGTAGGTACTGCTCATCGCCGCGCCATAGGCTCCCGCATCGAGGAAGGCGACCAACGCCCCCGGTTGCAGAGATGGCAACGCACGGCCCCGCGCAAAGGTGTCGCCGGTTTCGCAGACCGGGCCGACCACATCGGCGGGAGAGACCGGGGCGTTGAAAGCGACCGGCGAGACCGGGACCACGCCATGCCAGGCATCATACATGGCCGGCCGGGCCAGATCATTCATGGCCGCGTCCAGCACCAGGAAGCGCCGCGCCTCGCCCTGCTTCTGCAGGATGACCGAGGCCAGCAGCAGGCCGGGCGGCCCGGCGATCCAGCGGCCCGGCTCCAGCATCACCGGCAGGCCAAGTTCGCCGAGGGTCGCCTTGATCGCCCCGGCCAGCGCCTCGGGCATCGGCGCCGGCTCGTCGCGGTAGGGGATGCCGAGGCCGCCGCCGCAATCCACGTGCTGCACCGGCAGCCCGGCGGCGAGCAGCGCCTTCACCAACTCCGCCAGCCGGCCATAGGCGGCGCGGTAGGCGGCCATGCCGCTGGTGATCTGGCTGCCGATATGGGTGGCGACGCCGACCGGCTGCAGCCCCGGCAGCGCCGCCATGCGGGCGTAGAGCGCCGGCGCCTCGCCGATCGCCACGCCGAATTTGTTCTCCGACCGGCCGGTGGTGATCTTGGCGTGGGTCCCGGCATCCACGTCCGGGTTCACCCGCAGCGCCACCCGCGCCACCCGGCCGAGCGAGCTGGCCAGGGCCGAGAGCATCACCGCCTCCTCGGCGCTTTCCAGGTTGATCTGGGCGATGTCCTCCGCCAGCGCCAGCCGCAGCTCCCGCTCGGTCTTGCCCACCCCGGAGAACACGATGGCCGAGGCCGGGATGCCGGCGGCGCGGGCGGCGCGCAACTCGCCCTCGCTGACCACATCGGCGCCCAGCCCCTCCCCGGCCAGCACCCGCAGCACGGCGAGGCTGGTATTGGCCTTCACCGCGTAGTGTATCGCGGCATCGAGCCCGGAACCCGCCAGTGCGGCCTTCAGCGACCGGGCGCGGCGACGCAACGCGCCGGCGGAATAGACCCAGGTCGGGGTACCGGCGACGGCGGCGATGCGTGCCAGCGGCACCTCCTCGACCAGCAGCCCGTCATGGGCGTGCATCGCAAGATGCGGACGGGCAGCCAGCAATTCGGCGAAGCTGGGGTCGGGATCGGAGATCGGGAGGGGGACGGCCATGGCCCATTGTGCGGCGCCAGGGTGGCACCGGACAAGCGGGACCTTCTGCCCGCCCCGCCTCGCGGGTTCAGTCCACCTGTGCGCCGGAAGCCCGGATCAACGGCGCCAGCTTCTCCTGCTCGGCGGCACGGAAGCTGATGAGGGCTTCGGGCGTGGTCCACCACGGGGTGGCGCCCAGGTCCTTGTAGAAGCTGACCAGTTCCGGGTGTTCCAGCGCCTTCTTCGAGGCCGCCGACAGCCGGGCGACGATCGGCGCCGGGATGCCGGCCGGGCCGCAGACGCAGGTCCAGGACACGACGTCGAAGCCGGGCAGGAACTCGCTCAGCGCCGGGACGTCGGGGATGATCGGGCTGCGTGCCGCGGAGGTGACCGCCAGCGGCCGCACCTGCCCCTGGCGGGACAGCGCGAGGGTACCGGGCATGTTGTCGAACATCATGGAAACCCGTCCGGCGATCAGGTCCACCTGTGCCGGGGCGCTGCCGCGGTAGGGCACGTGCAGCATATCCACCCCGGCGAGCTGCTTGAACATCTCTCCGGAGAGATGCAGCGTGGTGCCCGAACCGGCCGATCCGAAGCTGTACTTGCCGGGATTGGCCTTCAGCAACGTGATCAGCTCCGGCACGCTGCGGGCCGGGATCTCGTTGCTGACCGCCAGCAGGTTCGGCAACTGCCAGAGGCCGGAGATGAAGGTGAAGTCCTTGGCCGGGTCGAACGGCAGGGACCGGTACAGCGTCGGCGCGATGGCATGGGTGGCGATGCCGCCGAGACCGATGGTGTAGCCATCCGGCGCCGCCTTCGCATAGGCATCCGCGCCGACATTGCCGCCCGAGCCGCTGCGGTTCTCCACCACGAATTGCTGGCCGAGGATTTCCGACATCCGCGCGCAATAGACCCGAGAGAGCGTGTCGGTCGGGCCACCCGCCGGATAGGGGTTGATGTAGCGCACCGTGCGGTTAGGCCACTCCCCGCCCGCTTGGGCACGCGCCACCGCCGGCACGGCAAGCGCCGGCAGCAGGCCGAGCGCGGTACGGCGGGACAAGCGGTAGCGGCCGGCATCCGCCGGTTGATCCTGCTCGGTCATTGGTTTTCCTCCCCGGGCCGCCGGCAACGCGCCGGCGGATACGGCAGCCTGCCATGAAGCGGCAGCGGTGCAAGCCCGGCCGCGCCTCAGTCCGCCAGCACCCAGTCGCGGAACAGCGCCAGGTCGATGTTGCCGCCACACAGGATGACCGCGACGCGCCGCCCCGCCATCCGTGCCTTCTCCTGCAGCAGCGCCGCCAGCGGCGCCGCCCCGGCACCCTCCGCCAGGTTGTGGGTATCCTGCCAGTAGGCGCGGATGGCCGCCGCCACCTCGGCATCGGTCACGGTGAGGATGCGGGCAGCGCCGGCGCGGATCATCGCCAGCGCCGTTGGGTCCGGGACGCGCGTGGCCATGCCATCGGCCCGGGTCACCGCGGCGTCGGTGGTGACGACGCGGCCGGCGGCGAAGGACAGCGCATAGGCCGCCGCCCCGGTGCTCTGCACGCCGATGATCTCGGTCCGGAGGCCCAGCAGGTCGCGCGCCATGATGCAGCCGCAGATGCCGCTGCCGAGCCCGATCGGCACGTACAGCGCATCCAGCGGCGGGGCGGCGCGGAACAACTCCAGCGCATAGGTGGCGACGCCGCGCACCAGGTCCGGCGCGAAGGAGGGCGCGAATTCCAGCCCCTGTTCCCCGGCCAGCCGCATGGCGACGGCACGCGCGGCATCGAAGTCGGCGCCTTCCTCGATGAGACTGGCGCCCTGGGCGCGCATGGCGGCGTTCTTCTCCAGGCTGTTGCCGCGCGGCACGACGATGCTGACCGGCACGCCGAAGCGGGCGCCGGCGAAGGCCAGGCTCTGGCCGTGGTTGCCGCGGGTGGCGGAGACCACGCCGCGCACCCCTGGGCGTTCCCGCCGCAGCCGGTCCATGTACACCAGGCCGCCGCGCAGCTTGAAGGCGCCGGTCGGGGCGTGGTTCTCGTGCTTGACCCACACCTCGGTGCCGGCACGGGTCGCCAGCAGCGGCCAGGCGTATTGCGGCGTCGGCGGAAAGACGCCGTGGATCAACCGGGCTGCGGCTTCAAGCGCGGGCAGGTCGAACATTACCATGGACCTTTATCGGAAACGATGGCGGGCGGCGGGCGTTAGGCCGGGTCAAGGATAGCGGAGGGACCCGCCATGGCCATCGAAGTCAGCAGCACCGACTGGACCGGCGACGCCGAGAACAATGCCGCCCCCACCCAGGTCTGCGGCGAATTCCACGACCAGCAGAAGCTGGACGACGCGCTGTCGCGGCTCGAAGGCAGCATGTTCCAGCGTGCCGACCTGTCCGTCCGCGCGAAGGACGACAAGGATACCGCGTCCTATTCCGACCAGGAGACCCCGGTGCGGGAGGATGACGCCCGCAACCTGCGCCAGCTTGGCGTCGGCGCCACCTCGGCAGCTACGGCAATGGCCGCGGCCGGCGTCGTGGTCGCCACGGGCGGCGCCGCGTTGCCGGCGGTGGCTGCTGCGGCTGCGGCCGGCGGTGCCACCGCGGCGGCGGGCGAGGCGATCGGCCAAGCTGCCGCGCCCGGCGGCGTCACCGAGCAGCAGCATTCGGCGGAGGCAGGCGGGGCGGTGCTGATGGTGCATGCCGCCACGCCGGAACGTCAGGCCAAGGCCGAGGAATTGCTGAACGCCTGCGGCGCGATCCGGGTCTGGCGCACGTCGGACGCCGGCTGATCCTTGGAATACCCACTCCTCCCGGCCGCGGGAGGGGTGGGGGCCGCGCTACAGCGGCCGGAGATTCGCCGCGGCCGCCTTGCCACGCTCCATCACCACGTCGTAGCTGACCTTTTGGTTCTCATCGAGACCCTGCAACCCGGCCTTCTGCACCGCGGTGATATGCACGAAGACATCCTTGCCGCCATCCTGCGGCACGATGAAGCCGAAACCCTTGGTTGCATTGAACCATTTGACGGTGCCAATCGCCATGTGACGCACCCTCTCCCTTATCGAGACGCGAACGCCGATCGCCCGCGCTGAACCACCGGGTTGGATCGGCTTGAAGGCGCCCGGAAGGACCGGAAGGGCACGGCAAGGCGGGCCAAGATCGGTTGGCAGAGGCCACTTCACACGGAACCGCCAGTTCAAGTCAACGAAAGCCCACACGCATTTCCGTGATGGGAACTTGGTCTCCCACGCATGAAAAAAGGGGCGGGCCTTGCGGCCCGCCCCCTGTTTCCGATCCGCCCTTGCGGGAAGATCAGAAGTCCATGCCGTCCATGCCGCCCATGCCGCCGCCCGGCGGGCCGCCGGCCTGGGACTTGCGCTCGGGACGCTCGGCCACCATCGCCTCGGTGGTGATCAGCAGCGAGGCAACCGAAGCCGCATCCTGCAGCGCGGTGCGCACGACCTTGGTCGGGTCGATGATGCCGGCCGCAACCAGATCCTTGTAGGTGTCGGTCTGGGCGTCGTAGCCGAACTCGTAGGTTTCGGTGCGGAGCACCTCACCCGCGACCACGGCGCCGTCCTTGCCGGCATTCTCGGCGATCTGCTTCAGCGGCACCTGAATGGCGCGCTTGATGATGTCGATGCCGACCTGCTGGTCGTGGTTGTCGGCCTTCACCGAACCGAGGTTCCGCGAAGCGCGCACGAGCGCCACGCCGCCACCCGGCACGATACCTTCCTGGACCGCGGCGCGGGTCGCATGCAGCGCGTCGTCGACGCGATCCTTGCGCTCCTTCACCTCGACCTCGCTGCTGCCGCCGACGCGGATGACGGCGACGCCACCGGCCAGCTTCGCCAGCCGCTCCTGCAGCTTCTCACGGTCGTAGTCCGAGGTGGTCTCCTCGATCTGCGCCTTGATCTGCTCGACGCGGCCGTTGATCGCTTCCTTGGAACCCGCACCATCGACGATGGTGGTGTTTTCCTTTTCGATGCGAACCATCTTGGCGGTGCCGAGCTGCGCGATGGTCACGCTTTCCAGCTTGATGCCGAGGTCTTCGGAGATGACCTCACCACCGGTCAGGATGGCGATGTCTTCCAGCATCGCCTTGCGGCGATCGCCGAAGCCAGGTGCCTTCACGGCCGCGACCTTCAGGCCGCCGCGCAGCTTGTTGACCACCAAAGTGGCCAGCGCCTCGCCTTCGACGTCCTCGGCGACGATGATCAGCGGACGGCCCGACTGCACCACGGCCTCGAGGAGGGGAAGCATGGGCTGGAGGCCCGACAGCTTCTTCTCGAAGATGAGGATGTAGGGGTTCTCCATCTCGACGATCATCTTCTCCGCATTCGTGATGAAATACGGGGAGACGTAGCCGCGGTCGAACTGCATGCCCTCGACGACGTCGAGCTCGGTCTGGATGCCCTTGGCTTCCTCGACGGTGATGACACCCTCGTTGCCGACCTTCTCCATCGCCTGCGCGATCATCTCGCCGATCTCGGTCTCGCCATTGGCGGAGATCGAGCCGACCTGCGCCACTTCGGCAGAGGTGCTGATCTTGCGGGTCTTGGACTTCGAGCTCGGCGACCACGGCGGCCACGGCCCGGTCGATGCCGCGCTTCAGGTCCATCGGGTTCATGCCGGCGGCCACGGCCTTCACGCCCTCACGGACGATCGCCTGGGCCAGCACGGTCGCGGTGGTGGTGCCGTCGCCGGCCTGGTCGTTGGTCTTCGAGGCCACTTCGCGCACCATCTGCGCGCCCATGTTCTCGAACTTGTCGGCCAGCTCGATCTCCTTGGCGACGGTGACGCCGTCCTTGGTGATCCGCGGGGCGCCGAACGACTTGTCGAGGACGACATTGCGGCCCTTCGGACCGAGAGTCACCTTCACCGCATCGGCCAGGATGTCCACGCCGCGCAGCATACGGTCACGCGCATTGGTGCCGAACTTAACGTCCTTCGCAGCCATGTATGTACCTCATTCGTTGGGGCGGTCGGTCACGGCCGGGCAGTATTGCCCATGGCGCGGTCCGGACTGCCTTCGTTGATGTTCGATCGGAAGCGTGAAACCGAAGTCTCAGGCGGCCTTCGCGGCGGCGGCGTTGTCCAGGATGCCCATGATGTCGGACTCCTTCATGATCAGGAGCTCCTCGCCATCGAGCTTCACTTCGGTGCCCGACCACTTGCCGAACAGGATGCGGTCGCCGGCCTTCACGTCGAGCGCGCGGAGGTCGCCCTTGTCGTTCAGGGTGCCGGAGCCGACGGCGATGACTTCGCCTTCCTGCGGCTTCTCCTTGGCGGTGTCGGGGATGATGATGCCGCCGCGGGTCTTCTCTTCGGCCGTCACGCGACGGACAAGAACGCGGTCATGCAGGGGACGGAAGCTCATGCTGTCTCTCCTGTTTTTCTTACAAGGGGTTTCCCCCAACCGGCCAGGGTGCCCGCGGAACCGCCCAGCGGCCCGTTAGCACTCCCCCCGGAGGAGTGCCAGCGGTTTAGGCCGCCTGCGCGCCGCCGTCAAGCCGATTGCAGCACTCTCCGAGTGCGAGTGCTAATGCATTGATTTCCAAAGAAATTGTTGCACGAGACCCGGAACGTCGTGGCAAGCTCAGCGTCGGAACCACCGGAGGACATGCCCGCCGAACGGCGGCGACACTGAAACCGCATCAGCGAAAGGATCGATCCGCGTGCTGCATACCCTCGAACCCTTCGTCCGCATCCCGGACTGGCGCCTCACCACGGCCGAGATCCTGTACCACATGCCCGACCACCCCGGCGTGCTGCAGACCTTCGTGTGGCAGAAGATCGATTGCGCCCCGGTGTTCCCCGAACTCACCCGCTTCCTCGACTTCTGGCGCCGCGAGATCGAGGGGCCGCTGCATTCCGTTCGCGTCGCCTCCCCCGCGCTGATCCGCCCGGCGGAGCTGCGCTACGCCAACGGCCAATTTTTGCTGCATTAAGGTGCGCGGGGGCGGGCTCAGCCGCCCGCCCCGCCGGGTTCCTCGAAGGCCTGTCCCGCCCGATGCCGCCGCAGCAGCCAGAACCCGATCCCGACCGAGCCCAGCAGCAGCACCGCCGACAGCCCAAGCTGCCAGGCGCCATCCACCCGCACACCCTTGCCGAGCAGCGCGAACACCACCGTCTGCGGCAGGTAGCCCAGCGCCGAGCCGGCCAGGAAAGGCAACGCCGCGATGCCGGCCATGCCGGCCAGCAGGTTCAGCGCCAGGTTGTTGCCCACCGGCAGCAGCCGCAGCGCCAGGGTCGCGCCGAAGGGATTGTCCGCCAGCACGTCCCTGAGCGGCCGCAGCCGCCGGCCGAATCGCCCGGCCAGCCGGCGTTCCGCCCAGCCGCGCCCGATCAGCCGCGCCCAGGCAAAGGACAGCCCGCAGCCGAGCAGTTGCGCCGCCAGCGCCAGCCCGCTGCCGGCCACCACGCCGAAGGCATAGCCGCCGAGGAATGCCACGCCCTGGCGCGGGATTCCGGCCGCGGTGGCGGCGCCGCACACCAGGATGAACAGCGCCTCCCCCCAATGCCCCTGGCCACGGATGTTGCGGTCCACCCAGCCGGTGCCGAGCGCCGTGCCAAGCTCGCGCAACAGCAGCCCCGCCACCACCAGCCCGGCCGCCAGCAACAGCAGCTTGCCGATAACCTTCGCCTGCCCCCCCGGCTTCACTCGCCGGCGTCCACCACGGGCTTGTCCACCAGCGGCCGGGATCCGCGCCGCTGCAGCCAGGCCACGCCCAGCAGGTCGAACAGGCTGACCGCCAGCCGGTCCAGCGTGCCGTAGTTGGAGGCGCCGCGGATGCGCGGGCGGTGGTTGACCGGCTCGCTCACCACCCGGCCGCCCTGGCGCAGCACCAGCGCCGGCAGGAAGCGGTGCATATGGTCGAAGTGCGGCAGGTCGAGGAACAGCGCGCGCGGGAACACCTTCAGCCCGCAGCCGGTATCCGGCGTGGCATCGCCCAGCAGCCGCGCCCGGATGCGGTTGGCGGCCCGGCTGGTCCGGCGCTTCACCCAGCTGTCGCGCCGCGTCACCCGGTGGCCGGCAACCATGATGGCGCCACCTTCCGCCTCGGCCCGGGCCAGCAGCCGGGGGATGTCCGCCGGGTCGTTCTGGCCATCCCCGTCGAGGGTGGCGATCCAGGCGCCGCGCGCCGCCTTCACCCCGGTGATGACCGCGGCGGACTGGCCGCAGCTGGTCCGGTGCCGCAGGTGCCGCAGCGGCACCCCGGGCGCGGCCGCCCGCAGCGCCGCCGGCGTGGCATCCGAGGAACCGTCGTCCACATAGATGATCTCATGCGCCAGCCCGGCCAGCGCAGCCTCGATCTCGGCCACCAGCGGCGCGATGTTCGGAGCCTCGTTCCGCACGGGAATGACCACCGAGAGCACGGGAAGCGGTTGGGGGGCGGCCGAGGCCGCCGGGGCACCGGCCGCATCGGGGGTGGTTTGCATGGCGGCGGTGCGGTAGCAGCCACAACACCGGACGGCAAGCCGCGTAACCCGCGCCGCCGGCGATGAACCGCATCTGCCGGTACTGCGACATTGCCGCCGCGTCCCTATAATAGCCACATGCCGTTCGATGTCCCCTCCCGGCCTCAGGCCGCGCCCCGCACCCGCGCCAATCCGCGCGCCATCGCATCCTGGTTGCTCGTCGTCGCCGGCATGGTCTGGGCGATGGTGGCGATCGGCGGCGCCACCCGGCTGACCGGCTCCGGCCTGTCGATCATGGAATGGGCGCCGCTGTCCGGTACCCTGCCGCCGCTGTCGGATGCCGAATGGAACCGGCTCTACGAGCTCTACCGGACCATCCCGCAATACGCGCTGGTCAACCAGGGATTCGGGCTGGAAGGCTTCAAGCAGATATTCTGGCTGGAATGGATCCACCGCTTCTGGGGCCGGATGATCGGCCTCGCCTATGCGCTGCCGCTGGCCTGGTTCTGGATGCGCGGACGGATCCCCGCCGGGCTCAAGCCGCGGCTGCTGCTGCTGCTGGCGCTCGGCGGGCTGCAGGGGGCGGTCGGCTGGTTCATGGTCGCCTCGGGGTTCGAGGCGGACCGCACCGCGGTCTCGCCCTACCGGCTGGTGCTGCACCTCGGGCTGGCGCTGGCGCTGTTCGCCGCCCTGGTCTGGACCGCGCTCGGGCTGCTGCGGGCACGCCCGGCCGAGGCGCAGCCGGCATTCCGCAGCCTGCGTCGGCAGGTGAAGGCGGCGGTCTGGCTGCTGGTCGGGGCGATGCTGGCGGGCGGCTTCGTCGCCGGCATCCGCGCCGGGCTGGACTACAACACCTTCCCGCTGATGGACGGCCGGCTGGTACCGGAGGGCTACTGGCTGCTGGAGCCGGGCTGGACGAACCTCACCCTCAATGTCGCGGCCGTACAATTCAACCATAGACTATTGGCGACCTTGGCGGGCCTTGCCGCGATTGGCGCCGCCGTGACCGCCTGGCGCCGGTTGCCAGCGGGCTTTGCACGCACTGCATGCATTGCGCTGGGCATCACCGTCGCTTTCCAATATTCTCTGGGCGTAGCTACGCTACTTTCGGTTGTGCCGGTCTGGCTCGGCACCATGCATCAGGCCTCCGCGGTCCTGGTACTTGCCGCCGCGCTGCTGGCGCTGCACGGGTTGCGGCCTCCGGAGAGAATTCCATGACTGAAGCGCCAGCCGACGCCCCTCCCTCGGACCAACCCCTCGCCGGCGTCCTGGCCGCGCTGCACGAGGCCCGCGCCGAGGCGGCCGACCGGGCATCGCTGCTGCGGGTGATGCTCGATACCATGCGGCACGGCATCGCCCTGTTCGGCCCCGACCAGCGGCTGGTCCTGGCCAATGCCATGGCCGCCGGGCTGACCGGGCTGCGTCCGGGCGAACTGCGGCCCGGGCTGACGCCGGGTGAGATCGCGCTGATCCAGCTTGAGCGCGGCACCTTCGGCAGCGGCCCCGCGGCCGCCGAGGAAGCCGCCCGGCTTGGCCGGCTCGACCGGACGCAGCCGCACCGCATCCGCCGCGTCATGCCGGACGGCCGGGTCATCGACAGCGTGTCGGACGCCACGCCGGATGGTGGCTGCGTCATCACCTGGACCGATGTCACCGCCACCGTCCGGGCCGAGGAGGCCGCGGAACTGCGCGCCGCCACCCTCCAGGCGATGATCGAGAACATGCGCCACGGCGTCGCGCTGTTCGGTGCCGACCGCCGGCTGATGGCGGCGAACCGGCTGCTGCAGGATCTGGCCGGCTTTCCGGAAGGCGCGCTGTGCCGGGGTCGCCGGCTCGATGACCTGATGAACGAGCAGTTCGGCGGCGACCCGGCGCCGGAACGCCCCCGTGTCATGCCGGCGCTGGATGCCGACCTATCCCGCCCGTTGCGCCACATCCGCCCGACGCCCGACGGGCGGCTGCTCGAAGTCACCTCGGACCCGATGCCGGACGGTGGCTTTGTCGTCGGCATCGCCGATGTCACTGCCCTGGCGCGGGCCGAGACCGAGGCGAGGCAGCGCGCCCAGGTGCAGGCGGTGATGCTGGACACCATCCGCCATGGCATCGCGCTGTACGACCCTCACCACCGGCTGATCGCGGTCAACCGGCTGAGTGGCATGATCAACGGCACGGCCGACTGGCATTTCGGGCGCGGGACACCGTATGCGGAGGTGGTTCGCCACCAGGCTGATGTCGGTGGCCTCGGTCCCGATCCGGCAGCGGAAATCGCCAGACTGCTGACGCTCGACCGCAGCCGGCCGCACCACTACCACCGGCGAACCAGGGATGGCCGGCTGATCGAGATCCATTCAGACCCCACGCCGGATGGCGGCTTCGCCGTCACTTTCTCAGACATTACCACCCTGGCGGCAGCCGAGGCGGCGGCCGAATCTCGCGCCGCGACGCTGCAGGCGGCGCTGGATGCGATGCGGCACGGCATCCTGCTGTTCGGGCCGGACCGCCAGCTGCTGGCCTCGAATGCGCTGGTGGGCGAAGTTGCCTGCCTCGACGTCGAGGAACTGCGCCCCGGCATCCTGGTCGATGACATCGTGCGCCACCAGCACGCCAGGGGAATGTACGGCAGCGGGCCGGAAGCCGACGCGATGCTGCGCCGGCTGATCGAGGCGGACCGCAGCAGGCACTGGCAGCGAAGCCGGCTGATGCCCGATGGCCGGGAGGTCGAGGTGGTTGCCAGCCCCACCCCCGACGGCGGCTTCGTCGTCACTTTCACCGATGTCACCGCACGCGCCCGGGCAGAAGCGGAGGCGCGGCACCGGGCCAATACGCTGCGAGTGACCCTCGACAGCACCCGGCATGCCATCGCGATGTACGGCCCGGACCGCCGCCTGGTGGTGGCGAACCGGCTCGCCGGACCGGCCTACAACCTGCTCGAGCTCGAGGAACGAACCGGAGCGCTGTTCGACGACCTGGTCCGCGAACAGCAGGCGCGCGGCATGTTCGGGCCGGAACCGGAGGCCGGGCGGATAGCCGCCCACGTGCTCTCGCTGGATCGCTCCAAGCCGATCAGCTATCAGCGCCGTACGACCTCGGGGCTGATGCTCGAAATCGCCTCGGACCCGACGCCGGATGGCGGGTTTGTCATCACCAATACCGATGTGACAGCGCTGGAAGCCGCCAAGGCCGAAGCCTCCACCCGCGCCGGCGTCCTGCAGGTGATGCTCGACAACATCGGCCACGGCATCCGCTACTTCGGCCCGGACCAGCGGCTGATCGCGCGCAACGAGCTGGTCGATGACCTGACCGGCACGGCCGGGCTGGGCATGGGCCTCGGCGTCACCTTCACCGAGTTGCTGGAACGCCAGGCTGCCGAGGGCTGCTTCGGCGATGCCACGGAAACCGCCAGGATGCTGCGGCTGGGCCGTACGCTCGGCCAGGGTGCGCCGGTCCGCTACGTCCGCCGTACCGCGCATGGGCGCATCCTGGAGGTCTCCTCGGTCCCGGCACCCGGTGGCGGCTTCATCATAGCCCATACCGACGCCACCGAATTGCTCCAGGCCCAGGCCGCCGCCGCCGACCGCGCCGTCCTGCTGCAGGTGATGCTCGACAGCATGCGCCACGGCATCGCGCTGTTCGACCGCGACCGGCGGCTGGTGGCGGCGAATGCGCTGGCCGCCGAGTTCAACGGCCTCGATGCCGATGCCTTCAGGCCAGGCCGGCCGCTGGCCGATTTGCTGAAGGACGCGGTCGCCCTCGGCGCACGCACGCCCGAGGACGCCGAGGCATCCCAGCAGGGCGACTACAAACAGCCGTGGCGACGTGTCCGTCAGATGCCCGGTGGACGCGTCATCGAGATCTGCATGGACCCGACGCCGGATGGCGGATTCGTCTCAACCTATACCGACGTGACCGCGGTGACCCTGGCCGAGGCCACGGCCTCCGAGCGCGCCGGAGTCCTGCAGGTGATGCTCGACAACATCCGCCACGGCATCTGCTACTATGGGCCGGACGGCCGGGTGATCGCGGCCAACGCCCTGGCCAGCGAATTCGGTGGCCACCTGCCCGGCACGCTGCGGCCGGGCCGGTCGCTCGACGAGTTGATCGCGGACCAGTTGGCCCTGGGCGCGGTCGGCGGGGATGCCGCGGCGACAGCCGAAATGGCCCGCACGCTCGACCGCTCCCGGCCGGCCCGCTACGTCCGCCCGGCCGGCAATGGCCGCATCCTGGAAGTGACCTCGGACCCGACCCCGGATGGCGGCTTCGTCGTCACCTCCTCCGACATCACCGCGCTGGCCGACGCCGAGCTGGCGGCCCGGCACCGCGCCGAGATCCTGCAGGCGATGCTCGACAACAGCCGCCAGGGCATCGTCCTGTTCGACGCCCTGGGCCGGGTGGTGGCCGCAAACGGGATGGCCGCCGACCTGAACGGCCTGCCGGCCGAGGCGCTGCAACCCGGCCGCCCGGTGCAGGAACTGATCGAGGAACAGGCCGCCCTGGGCTATCTGGATGCCGAACAGCGCGCGGATGCGCTGGCCCTGGTGCCACGGGAGGGAGCATGGCCGGTGCCGGCCGTCCGGCAACGCCAGCTCAGCCGTGGCCGCATCATCGAGATCACCACCGACTGCGTCGGCGAGGCCGGCTACATCCGCAGCTACCGCGACATCAGCGACGAGCAGCGCGCCCGGGCCGAGCTGGAACGCGCCCGCGACGCGGCGGAGGCGGCCAACATGGCCAAGTCCCGTTTCCTGGCCACCATGAGCCATGAGCTGCGGACACCGCTGAACGCCGTGATCGGCTTTTCCGAAGCCTTCATGGTGGACCGCGACCCGGGCCGCCGACAGGAATACGTGCAGTCCATCCATGAGGCCGGGCGGCACCTGCTGTCGCTGATCGACGACATCCTGGACGTGACCCGTTCCGAGACCACCGGCTTCGCCATCACCGAGAGCCCGGTCGACATGGTCGCGCTGGCCGAGGGCGCCGTGCGGGTGATGCAGGCCACCGCCGCCACCGCGCGGGTCTCGGTGCAGGCGGCGCTGCCGGCCCGCCTGCCGCTGGTCCGGGCGGATGAGCTGCGGTTGCGGCAGGTGTTGCTGAACCTGCTGTCCAACGCGGTGAAATTCACCCCGGCCGGCGGCTCCGTCAGCATCGGCGCGGAGGTCGAGCCGGCCGGCGACATGGTGGTGCGGATCACCGACACCGGCATCGGCATGCGGCCGGAGGACATCCCGCGGATGTTCGAAGCCTTCACCCAGCTCGATTTCTCGCTGTCCCGGCGCTTTCCCGGCTCGGGCCTCGGCCTATATCTGTCACGAGCGCTGGCCGAGGCGCAGGGTGCCTCGCTGACGCTCGAAAGCGCCCCGGGCGCCGGCACCACCGCGGTGCTGCGCTTTCCGCAACCACGCCTGCTGGCCGAACTGGTCGCCTGAACCATCCGGCCAGCCCCCGGTTACCACCATACCCCCGGCCAGCCCTGGCCGCCTGAACCACCGGAGAGCCCAACATGCCGCTCGACACGCCGCTCTCGGTCACCGACCGCCTGTTCTTCGCCGATGAGGGCATGGACCGCGCCGGCGCCGAACGCCTGGTGCGGGACGCCCTGGCCGGGTCCGAGGATGGCGAGCTGTTCCTCGAATACCGCGAAAGCGAGGGCATCTCGCTCGACGACGGCCGCATCCGCTCCGCCACCTTCGATGCGACCCGCGGCTTCGGCCTGCGCGCCGTGGCCGGCGAGGCCGCCGGCTACGCCCATTCCGGCGAAATGACCGAGGCCGCGCTGAAGCGGGCGGCGGAGACCGTGCAGGCGGTCCGCCAGGGCCATTCCGGCACGCTGGACATCGCGCCACGGGCCACCAACGCGCGACTCTATGCCGATGGCAACCCGCTGACCCTGATGGATTTCGGCGCCAAGACCGCGCTGCTCGGCGAGATCGACGCCTTCGCCCGCGCCCGTGACCCGCGGGTGAAGCAGGTGATGGCCTCGATCTTCGGCGAATGGCAGGCGGTGCAGATCCTGCGGCCGGACGGCACCCGGGTGGCGGATATCCGCCCGCTGGTGCGGCTGAACGTCGCCGTGGTGGTGGAGCAGGACGGCCGGCGCGAGACCGGCAGCCACGGCCTCGGCGGCCGGTTCGACTACGCCCGTATCCTGGCCGAGCCGGTCTGGCAGGCGGCAGTGGACGAGGCGCTTCGCCAGGCGCTGGTCAACCTCGACAGCGTCCCCGCCCCGGCCGGCGAGATGGAGGTGGTGCTCGGCCCGGGCTGGCCCGGCATCCTGCTGCACGAGGCCATCGGCCATGGGCTGGAAGGCGACTTCAACCGCAAGAAGACCCGCGCCTTCGCCGGCCTGCTCGGCCAGCGCATCGCCGCGCCCGGCGTGACGGTGGTGGACGACGGCACCATGCCGGACCGCCGCGGCTCGCTCACCGTGGACGACGAGGGCACCCCCAGCCAGTCGCACCGTGCTGATCGAGGACGGCGTGCTGGTGGGCTTCCTGCAGGACCGCCAGAACGCCCGGCTGATGGGCATGGCCCCGACCGGCAACGGCCGCCGCCAGAGCTACGCCCATATCCCGATGCCGCGCATGACCAACACCGTGATGCTCGGCGGCGCCCACGCCCCGGAGGAGATCATCCGCGGGGTGAAGAAGGGCCTCTACGCGGTGAATTTCGGCGGCGGGCAGGTGGACATCACCAGCGGCAAGTTCGTGTTCAGCGCCTCCGAGGCCTATCTCATCGAGGACGGCAAGATTGGCGCCCCGGTGAAAGGCGCGACCCTGATCGGCAACGGGCCGGACAGCCTGACCAAAGTGGCCATGGTCGGCAACGACATGGCGATGGACGCCGGCATCGGCACCTGCGGCAAGCAGGGCCAGGGCGTGCCGGTCGGCGTCGGCCAGCCCACGCTGAAGCTGGCGGGGCTGACGGTGGGCGGGACGGCGGTGTGACGATCCGCCCGGCCCGCCCGGCCGAGGCGCCGCTGCTGGCGGCGCTGGTCGAGCGGGCCTATGCGTCCTGGGTGCCCATCCTCGGCCGACGGCCCTTCCCGATGCAGGATGACTACGCCGCGCGCATCGCCGCCGGCGAGGCCTGGGTGCTGGAAGACGGCGGCGCGGTGCAGGCGCTGGTGGTGGTCGAGCGCCACCCCGGCCACCTGTTGCTGGACAACATCGCGGTGGAGCCACATCGGCAGGGCAAGGGCGAAGGCCGCGTCCTGCTCGATTTCGTCGAGACCGAGGCGCGGCGGCTGGGGCTGGCGGAAGTGCGGCTCTACACCAATGCGCTGATGGAGCGGAACATCGCCCTCTATGCCAGGCGCGGCTATGCCGAGACCGCACGCCGGCAGGAAAAGGGCTTCGCCCGGGTGTTCATGGCCAAGCCGGTCAGCGGTTCCGCCGCCACAGCTCCTCGCTGAGCAACGCCGCGAAGCCGATCCAGGCGGCATAGGGCACCGCCAGCCAGGCTGCCGGCGGGTCCACCCGCCGGGCCGCGGCCAGATAGGCCGCTGCGTTGGCGACGGTCAGCCCGGCTTCTAGGGTCGCCGCACCCAGCCGCCGCCGGCCGAAGCCGAGCCAGAGCCACAGCGCATTCAGCACCTGGATGCCGAACCAATGCACCATCGCCCGGTCCCGGTTCGGGCCACGCGGCGCATTCCATACCCGCAGGCCGGAAACCGCCAGCGCCAGGTACAGCGGCCCCCAGATGGCGAAGGCCGGGTCGGGCGGGTTGAAGGGCGGCTTCTCCAGCCTTTCGTAGTCGCGCCGGATGCGGCCATGCACCGGGGACGGCGAATACCGCGCGGAGAACAGGGCGGAAGCCAGCACCGACCCCGCCGTCACCGCCAGCCCGATGCCGAGGTCCCGCCCCCGGACATGCTGCCGCCCCACCGGCATCGCCACCCGCCGCACCAGGGACCGCGCCATCGCCACCTCCACGCCTGCCGGGCGGAAACCGCTGGCGGCAGGGCTGGTTCCGTGCGGTTACACCTCGGCGTGCAGCAGCGCACGGGAGGCATCGCCGCCCCAGGCCCGCTCGTACAGGTGCAGCAGCCGGTCGGCCTGGGTCAGCCCGCTGGCGACGATCTCGTCGAGCGGGGCGAGGTAGACATCCTCCCCCAGCCCACGCGCCCGCAGCCCGTCCCGGGCGATGGCCAGCACGTCCCGCGCCACGTCCTGCAGGCTGCGGCCGCGAATTGTCGCCCGCAGCGCATCCCGCGGGGCGGCCAGCCGCAGGGCGCGGATATCCTCGACCGTCCAGTCCCGCACCAGCGCGGCGGCCGCCTTCTGCGCCGCGTCGTCGTAGAGCAGCCCGACCCATAGCGCCGGCTGCGCCACGATCATCCCCGGGCTGCCGGCATCCGAGCCGCGCATCTCGAGGAAGCGCTTCAGCCGGACATCGGTGAAGGCGGTGGTCACGTGGTCGGCGAAGTCGCCCATGGTGGCGCGCTCGCCCGGCAGCAGGTCCAGCCGGCCGGCCAGGAAGTCGCGGAAGCTGCGCCCGGCCGCATCAAGCCACTTTCCATTGCGCATGACGAAATACATCGGCACGTCGAGCAGCCATTCGGCGAAGCGCTCGAAGCCGAAGCCCGGCTCGAACACGATGCCGGGAATGCCGGTGCGGGCGGCGTCGGTATCGGTCCAGACCTGGCCGCGCATGCTGCGGAAGCCGTTTGGCCGGCCCTCGGTGAAGGGGGAATTGGCGAACAGCGCGGTCGCCACCGGCTGCAGCGCAAGCGAGATGCGCAGCTTCTCGACCATGTCGGCCTCGTCGCCGTAGTCGAGGTTGGCCTGCACGGTGCAGGTGCGCAGCATCATGTCGAGGCCGAGGCTGCCCACCGTCGGCATGTAGCGCCGCATGATGGCGTAGCGGCCCTTCGGCATCCACGGCATCTCCTCCCGGCTATGGGTAGGGTGGAAGCCGAGCGAGGCGAAGCCGAGCCCCAGCGGGCCGCTGACCTCATGCAGTTCCCGCAGGTGGCTTTGCAACTCCAGGTGGGTCGCGTGCAGGTCCGGCACGATGTCGCCGGACAGCTCGAACTGCCCGGCCGGCTCCAGGCTGATCGATGCCCCGCCACGCTTCAGCCCGATCGGGTTGCCGGCATCGAGGATCGGCGCCCAGCCCTTGGCCGCCAGCCCGTCCAGGACCGCGCGGATGCCGCCGGGGCGGCCCCCGGCCTCATAGGCGGGGGTGGCGAAGTCATCGCGGAAGAAGCCGAATTTCTCGTGCTCCGTCCCCACCCCCCAGGTGCCGCGCGGCTTGCTGCCGGCGGCGAACCATCCGGCAAGCTGCCGGGGGTCGGAAATCGGCGTCAGATCCGCTTCGCCGGGATTGGACATCCTGCGCTTCCACCATGTCCGGGCTCGGGCAGGATGGCCCGGCACTCTTGTTTGTCCAGAGCCAACGGGCCGTTCGGGGCCAGCAAGCCAAGCAGCCCTCAGGTGGCGCGGCCACCAGGGTTTTCGGTCCAATCGCCCGCCAGCGCCTGCAACAGGACGAGGCCGGCGACCGCCGCCGTCTCCGCCCGCAGGATGCGCGGGCCGAGGGCAACGGGCGAAACAAAGGCACGCCGGCGCAGATCGTCAAGCTCCGCCCGTTCGAACCCGCCTTCCGGCCCCACCAGCCAGGCCCAGCGGATACCCGATCCGGCAGCGTGCAACCCTTCGGCCACCCGCGCCAGGGGGGGCGAATCGGCCCGCTCCGCACCGACCAGCAGCGGCGCGCCATCCCATGCATCGAGCACCGCGTGCAAGGGCCGGGGCTCTGCGATGCGCGGCACGGTCAGGCGCTCGCACTGCTCGGCGGCTTCCTGGGCGATGCTGGCCAGCCGGCCGGTGTTGACCCGGCCAACCACGCTGCGCCCGGTGAATACCGGCTGGATCAGCCCGATGCCAAGCTCGGTCGCCTTCTCCACCACCCAGTCCAGCGCGTCCCGCTTCAGCGCGGCGACCAGCAGGCGGGTATCGGTGGCGGATGCCTGCGGCCGCAGCTGGTGTTCGGGCAGCAGGGTGCAGCGGTCCTTGCGCAGGGTGGCGATGCTGGCCTGCCATTCCCCGTCCACGCCGTTGAACAGCAGCACCGCATCGCCCGGCCCACGCCGCATGACGCTGCCGAGGTAATGCGCCTGCCCGGGCGTGGCCGGCACCGGCTGGCCCGCGTCGAGCGGTTGGTCGAGATACAGCCGCGGGATGGACATGGCGCCATTTCGCTGGAACAGAGGGCGCGTGCAAGGCTTCACCGACATTCAGGCGCGCGGCTGGGTCGCGCGGCTTCCCGCGGGCTGGCGGCCCTATGCGCTGCTGGCCCGGCTGGACCGGCCCATCGGCGTATGGCTGCTGGTGCTGCCGGGGTTCTGGGCCTTTACCCTCGCGGCGCCGGGCTGGGCGCAGGGGCTGTGGCTGGCGGCGCTGTTCGCCATCGGCGCCACCGCCATGCGGGCGGCCGGCTGCGTGGTGAACGACCTGTGGGACCGCGACATAGACCGCCGGGTGGAACGCACCCGCGGCCGGCCGCTGGCCGCCGGCACCGTCACGCCCTTCCAGGCGCTGGTGTTCCTGGCCGCGCTCTGCCTGGTCGGACTGGCGGTGCTGCTGCAACTGAACGGGGTGGCGATCCTGCTCGGGGTCTGCTCGCTGCTGCCCATCCTGCTGTATCCGCTGGCCAAGCGGGTGACCAACTGGCCGCAGGCGATGCTCGGGCTGACCTTCAGCTGGGCGGCGCCGCAGGGCATCGCCGCGGCCACCGGCGAGGTCGGCGCCCTGGCCCTGGTGCTCTGGGCCGCCGCCTTCCTGTGGATCCTCGGCTACGACACGATCTACGCCCACCAGGACCGCGCGGATGATGCGCAGGTCGGCATCGGCAGCACGGCGCTGCACTGGGGGGAGCGGACGCGGCCCTTCCTCGCCGCCTGCTACCTCGGGGTGGTCATTTTGCTGGTGGCGGCGGGGCTGCTGGCCGGGCTGTCCTGGTGGTTCATACCGGCACTGGCGCCGGCGGCGGGGCTGCTGGCGCGGCAGGTGACGACGCTCGACATCCATGACCCGGCGCGCTGCCTCAGGCTGTTCCAGTCGAACCGGGAGGTCGGGCTGGCGGTGGCGCTGGCCTTCCTGGCCGGCCGGCTGTGACCGACGCGGCGGCCTTCCTGCGCGCCCATACCGCCATCGCCCAGCCGCCGCTGGTGCCGGAGATCCGCCTGCACCTGGCGACCGAGATCACCCCGATCTGGCAGGCGACGGAGAGCTGGCTGGCCGAAACCGGCATCGAGCCGCCGTTCTGGGCCTTTGCCTGGCCCGGCGGCATCGCCACCGCCCGGCTGCTGCTGGATGAGCCGGCGCGGGTACGCGGCCTGCGGGTGCTGGATTTCGCCGCCGGGGGCGGGATCGCCGCCATCGCCGCCGCCATGGCCGGCGCCGCCCTGGTGGAAGCGGCCGAGATCGACCTGCTGGCGATCGCCGCCACCCGGCTGAACGCCGCCCTGAACGATGCCGCCGTCGCCACCCTGGCCGGCGACGTGGTCGGCCAGCCCTGCCGCTGGGATGTCATCCTGGCCGGCGACGTCTGCTATGAGGCGCCGATGACCGGCCACATCCTGCCCTGGCTGCGCGCCATGGCGGCGGCCGGGGCCGAGGTGCTGCTGGCCGACCCCGGCCGCGCCTACCTGCCGCGGGAGGGTCTGGAGGTGATCTATCGCCTCTCGGTGCCGACCACGCGGGAACTGGAGGACCGCGACGCCCGGGCGGTGACGATCTTCCGGCTCCTGCCCTGATTCTGCGATCTCCGCGTTACCAGTGTCCCTGGCACGGCGAAGCGGTAGGTGCGGCAACGGGGGCAGGCGGATGACGATACGGTTCGGGCTGGCCGAGGGCATGCTGGCCGGCGGCTTCGCGGCGCTGACCTTCCACCAGCCGGCGGCGGCGGTGCTGCATGCGCTGGGGCTGTTCCCGGTGGCGCCCTTCGACCTCTCGGCCGGGCCGTCCGGCCTGCCGGCGCTGGTGAAGTCCATGCTGTGGTCGGCCGGCTGGGGCGCGCTGTTCGTGCTCCTCATGCGGCTGCCGGCGCTGCGGCGGGTGCCGGTGGCGCTGGCCGCCACGGTCTATGCGGCGACCATCCCCATCGCCTTCCTGTTCGTCGTGCTGGCGCTGTGGAAGGGATTCCCCCTCGCCTACGGAATGCCGGCGGTGCTGGCGGCGATGGTCGTGCTGTCCCACGCCGCCTGGGGCTTCGGCATCGCGCTGTGGCTGTTCGGCCTGCGCGGGATCGTCCAAGGCGTGAAGCCAAGCCCGGCTATGCCGTGATGCCGCCATCCACGTGGATCACCTGGCCGGTGATGTAGCCGGCCGCCGGCGAGGCGAGGAAGCAGATCGCCGCCGCCACATCTTCCGGCGTGCCGAGCCGGCGCAGCGGGATGCGGGCGATGCGCTCCTCGAATGCCTTCGCATCCAGCGCGGCATGGGCGCCGGGGTCCTTGCGGGTGAAGCCGGGTGCCACCGCATTCACCGTGACGCCGGGCGACCATTCGATGGCCAGTGCCTTCACCAGCGCCTCCATCGCCGCCTTGGCCGCGGCCGAGGCGGGGAATACCGGCGCCTCCAGCCGGAACACATGCGCGACGAAGGACGAGACCGCGACCAGCCGCGGGTCTCGCCCGCGCGCCAGGTGCTGCGCCGCGGCGCGGGCCAGCCGCAGCAGGGCGAAGGCGATCGAGTTGTGGCTGGCGGCAAAGGCGGCGTCGGTCAGTTGCGCCACCGGGGTGCGGTCGGCGAAGCCGGCGTTGGAGACCACCACGTCCAGCCCGCCCAGCGCCGCCACCGCCTGTTCCACCAGGGCGGCCGGGGCGGCGGGCTCGCTCAGGTCGGCCAGCAGCACATGCGCCTCGGCGCCGCGGGCCCGGGCTTCGGCGGCGACCTTCTCGGCGCCTTCGCGGTTCTTCCGGGTATGCACCACCAACGCGGCGCCGGGCGCGGCGAGGTCCCGGCAGACCGCGGCGCCGATGCCGCTGGCCGCGCCGGTGATCAGGTAGTGCCGCTCGGCCATGCTGTGCCCCCCTCGTCTCGTCCGCGGGAGGATGCGGTTGCGCCGGCCCGGCGGCAACCGCATCCTCCGCCGCGCAATCATCGATACAAGGGGGAAATGGCGTGACGCTGACGGTACTCGAGCCCGAGGGGCTCTACCCCGATACCGCTCCCGAGCAGGAAATCCTTGGCCCCGGCGTGCGCATCCTCCAGGGCAACGCCAAAGCCAGCCTGGCCGAGCTGCCGGACGCGATGCTGGCCGAGGTCGACGGGCTGATGACGCTGCGGATGCCGGTGCCGGCCGAACAGCTCGCCCGCTTCCCGAAGCTGAAGGTCGTGGTGCGGATGGGCGTCGGCTACGACCGGGTGGACCGCGCCGCCTGCGCCGCGCGCGGCATCACGGTCTGCAACCTGCCGGACTACGGCACCCAGGAAGTGGCCGAATTCGCCGTGCTGCTGGCGCTGTCGCTGCGCCGTGGGCTGATCCTGTACCATGATACCCAGCGCGGCCCGGACCCGGCGCCCTGGGCGGTGATGCCCTCCACCGTCGTCCGCCGGCAGGAGGTACAGACCTTCGGCATCCTCGGGCTTGGCCGGATCGGTGTGGCGGCGGCGCTGCGGGCCAAGGCCTTCGGCTACCGGGTGGTGTTCTTCGACCCGAACCAGCCGAACGGCTGGGACCGCGCCGTCGGCATCCACCGCGCCCGCACCATGGACGAGCTGCTGGCGCAGTCCGACGTGCTGTCCATCCACTGCCCCCTCACCCGCGCCACCCGCGGGCTGATCGGCGAGCGGGAACTGCGGCTGATGCCGAAACATGCGGTGGTGGTGAACACCGCCCGCGGCCCGATCCTCGACATCGACGCGCTGGAGCGCTGCCTGCGGGACGGCCACATCGCCGGCGCCGGCCTGGACGTGATCCCGGAGGAGCCGCCGAAGGACCCGGTCCCGTCCCTGCTGCGGGCCTACCAGGCGGGCGAGGAGTGGCTGCGCGGCCGGGTGGTGATCACCCCGCACATCGCCTTCCACTCGCCCGAGGCCTGGCGGGACATCCGCATCAAGGGCGTCGAGACGATGCGGGACGTGCTGGTCGAGGGCAAGCGCACCAACGTCATCCAGCCCGACTCGGAGTAAGCGAGAGCCTGGGCGCTGGCGGCGGCATCGAGAGCCGCCGCCAGCGCGCCAGCATCAATCCGGCCACGATCGCCAGCCCCGAGGCCAGCCCCACCCATAGCCCGGGCGGCCCGGCCCCGCCCCAGAATGCCAGCCCGACGCCGATCGGCATGCCGAGCCCCCAGTAGCCGAGCGCGGCGAACAGCATCGGCACCCGGGTATCCTTCAGCCCGCGCAGCGCCCCGGCCGCCACCGCCTGCACCCCGTCGGCCAGCTGGAAGATGCCGGCGATGGTCAACAGCACCGCGCCCAGCGCCGCCGCCGCCGCGGCATCCGGATCGGCCGGGTCGAGGAAGGCCCAGGCCACCGGCCGCGCCGCCAGCACCAGCAGCGCCGCCATCGCCGCCATGAAGCCGGCCCCGAGCAGGATGGCCGCCCACCCCGCCCGCGCCGCCCCCGCCGCATCGCCGGCCCCGGCCAGCATGCCGACCCGCGCCGTTGCCGCCTGGCCGATGCCCATCGGCACCATGAAGGTCATCGCCGCCACCTGCAGCGCGATGGCATGCGCCGCGACCGCCACCGCGCCGAAGCCGCCCATCGCCAGCGCCGCCGCGCTGAACACGCCGATTTCCAGCAGCATCTGCCCGCTGATCGGCAGGCCGATGCGGAACACCTCCCGCAGGCGCTCCGGGTCCTGGCGCCAGAACCGGCCGAGCAGGCGGAACCGCCCGAGCCGGCGGTCCCGCGCCACCAGCACCAGCAACCCGCCCAGCATGAAGGTATTGGCCAGGGTGCTGGCCAGCCCGGCGCCGACCACCCCGAGCCCCGGCCAGCCGAAGGCGCCGAACACCAGCACCCAGTCCAGCAGCGCATTCACCCCGATGGCCGCGCCGGTGATCCACAGCGCCGGCCCCGGCCGCTCCATGGCGGCGAGGAAGCCGCGCAGCACCACGAAGCCGCAGAACGGGATCAGCCCCCACATCATCGCCCGCAGATAGCCCCCGGCCGCCGCCGCCAGCGCCGCATCCTGGCCGAGCAGCAGCAGCAGCGCCTCGCCCTGCCAGAGTACCAGCATCGAGGGCACCAGCAGGATCAGCGCGCCGACCAGCGAGCTGCGGGCGCCGCGCCGCATCTCCCGCACCCAGCCACGGCCGGCGCCGGCCCTCCGCTGGCCGACGCCGCGCGCCTGCGCCAGGATAGGCCCGGCCGCCAGGGCGGTGCCGAGCGCCGGGGCCATCAGGGCCCAATAGAGATTGGCGCCGAGCGTCGCCGCCGCCAGCGAGCCGGTCGAGAGCCAGCCGAGGACCAGGGCATCGGTGATCGCCAGGGCGTGCTGGCTGAGGTTGGTGAGTGCCAGCGGCCATGCGAGCCCGATCGTGGCCCGCATCTCCCGCCACCAGCCGGCCGTGTTGCTTGCTGTCATTTGGCGGCTGTCTAGCCTGCCTGCCCGGCCCCGGCATGTGATGTATCGGTGGTGGGAGGATGGAATGGCGCGACTTCCGCGCTAGGTTGCCGCCAAGCCACAGTCCTGGAGTGCCCCCCCATGCAACGCCGCGCGCTGCTCGCCACCCCCCCGGCCGCCGCCATGGCCGCCGCCATGCTGGCCCCGGCCGCCGCCCAGGCCCAGGCGGCAGCCATCGTCGCCGAGGAATTCATGGTCCCGTCCGGCGACCCCGGGATCGATATCTTCCTCCGCAACAAGCGCCAGGAAGGCGCCGCCGCCCGACCGGACCGCACCCTGCTGTTCGTGCATGGCGCGACCTACCCGGCGAGCACAGCCTTCGACCTGCCGCTCGGCGGGCTGTCCTGGATGGACTACATCGCCGGCCGCGGCTTCGACGTGTGGTGCATGGACCTGCGCGGCTATGGCCGCAGCACCCGCCCGCCCGAGATGGCCCAGCCGCCCGAAGCCAACCCGCCCCTGGTGCGCGGCACGACAGCGGTGGCCGATGTCGCCGCCGCCGCGGCCTTCATCCGCGAGCGCCGCAGCCTGCCGAGGATCAGCCACATGGGCTGGTCCTGGGGCACCAGCCTGATGGCCCGCTTCACCTCGGAGAACCCCGGGCTGGTGGACCGCCTGGTGCTCTATGCCCCGCAATGGCTGCGGGACTGGGCCGAGCCCGGCCGCCGCTAACGGAGACGGCGAACTCGGCGCCTACCGCTTCGTCACCCAGGCCCAGGCGCGCGAGCGCTGGCTGGCCGGGGTGCCGGCGGACCGGCGCGCCACGGTGATCCCGCCCGGCTGGTTCGAGCACTGGGCCGGCGTCACCTGGGCGACCGACCCGGAAGGCCAGCGGCGCAATCCCCCGGCACTGCGGGCGCCGAACGGCGTGCTGCTGGACAGCCGCGAGTTCTGGCAGGCCGGCCGGCCCTTCTACGACCCCGCGCGGATCACCGTGCCGACCCTGCTGGTGGTGGGCGAATGGGACCGCGACACCCCGCCCGCCATGGCCAACGCCCTGTTCCCGCTGCTGACCGCCAGCCCGGCCAAGCGGCTGGTCCAGCTTGGCGACGGCAGCCACACCATGCTCATGGAGCGCAACCGCGGGGCGTTGTTCCAGGCGGTGCAGGTATTCCTGGAGGAAGCCATCGCTTGAACCCCGGCTGCCGCATCAGGCCGCGGCCGACAGGGCGTGCACATGCACGTCCCGGCCGGAGTGCCGCCTGAGGATGGCGACGGACCGCTGTTCATGCGCGGCATCCCGGGTCCGCACCCAGAGCAGCAGGCCGCCATGCTCCAGTTGTTCCTCGATGCGCCGGGCGTGATTGTGCCCGACCATGCCGGCGAGGACCGAGCCGATCAGCCCGCCGGTCCCGCCCGCGAGCACCGCCGCGGTGATGGCCGCGGCCATGGTGCCGCCGGACGCGACGATCGCACCGGCCGCGGCAACCGCACCGACGTACAGCAACCCGCCGATCAAGCTGCCCTCGCCATCCCCGAGCGCTTCCGTCGAGACATAGGCCCGGCGCGGTACCGCCGCCTCGCCTCGAGTTCAGCAGGCCTGCGGTACTTGTGGCCGAGCTTCTCCTCGACCGCCGGTTCGGCGGCGAGCAGCGAGACTTCGGCCCGGTCGAAGCCCGCGCTCAACAGGTCGTCGATGGCCGCCTCCAACTGCTCCGCGGTCTGGAAGACGCCGACCGCCTCGCGCATGGTATTGGTCGCCTGCTCCGGCGGCATGATGGTTCCCCTTCGGCATGTCGCCCGATGTTCGACCAGGGCGGAGCCGGGTGGCCTTGACCCAGATCATTCGCGGCCCAGCCACCGCGCAAAGGCACCCTGTCATTGCGACAGTCGCTGCCCTACCCTCGGTTGCCATTGCTCCATGGCTGCAATGCTGAAAGGTTTCGCCACCATGCCGCGCCGCCTCCTGCCGCTCGCCATTCTCGCCGGTCTCGTGCCGGCAGCCGCGGCCCTGGCCGCCGATCCGGCCGTGCGGATCACCAACCGCGGCCCGGCGGCGATCACCGGGATCTTCGTCTCCTCCGCCGGGGTGAACGCATGGGGGCCGGACCGGCTCGGCGACCGGACCCTGGCGCCGGATGCCAGCCACACCGTCACCCTGCCGGCCGGGCAATGCGTGAACGATGTCCGGGTGATCCACGAGGGCGGCCGGGCGGAGGAGCGGCGGCGGGTGAACCTCTGCAGCGTCTCCGACCTGGTGTTCCCGTAGCGCTTCCGGCCGCCTCGCGGCGTTGACTTGCCGGCCCCACCGAACGCAGCCTGCTTCCAGCGGGAGAGACACCATGGCCAGTTCCGACCAGACGAAGAAAAGCTTCCGGCTGCGCAGCCAGCGCTGGTTCGACGACCCGGAGGACCCGGGCATGACGGCGCTGTATGTCGAGCGCTTCCTGAACTTCGGCCTGACACGCGGGGAGCTGCAATCCGGCAAGCCGATCATCGGCATCGCCCAGACCGGCAGCGATATCGCGCCCTGCAACCGCCACCACCTCGACGCTGGCGCGAACGGGTGAAGGACGGCATCCGCGATGCCGGCGGCATTCCGCTGGAATTCCCGATCCATCCGATCCAGGAAACCGGCAAGCGGCCGACCGCGGCGCTGGACCGCAACCTGGCCTATCTCAGCCTGGTCGAGGTGCTGCACGGCTATCCGCTCGATGGCGTGGTGCTGACCGACCGGCTGCGACAAGACCACCCCGGCGGTGCTGATGGGCGCCGCCACGGTGAACATCCCGGCCATCGTGCTGTCGGGCGGGCCGATGCTGGACGGCTGCTGGAAGGGCCGGCTGGCCGGCTCCGGCACCATCGTCTGGGAAGGCCGCAAGCTGCTCGCCGAGGGCAAGATCGACTACGACGGGTTCATGGATACTGGTGGCGTGCAGTTCCACCCGCGTCGGCCACTGCAACACCATGGGCACCGCGCTGTCCATGAACAGCCTGGCCGAGGCGCTGGGCATGTCCCTGCCCGGCTGCGCCGCCATCCCCGGCCCCTACCGGGAGCGCGGCCAGATGGCCTACTGCACCGGCAGGCGCATCGTCGAGATGGTGCGCGAGAACCTGCGGCCCTCCGACATCATGACCCGGCCGCCTTCGAGAACGCCATGGTCGTGGCCAGCGCCATCGGCGCCAGTCACCAACTGCCCGCCGCACATGATCGCCATCGCCCGCCACATGGGGGTGGAGCTGCGCTGGAGGACTGGCAGCGGCTTGGCCCCGACATCCCGCTGCTGGTCGATTGCCAGCCGGCCGGGCGCTTCCTCGGCGAGGCGTTCCACCGCGCCGGCGGCGTGCCGGCGGTGATGCGCGAACTGCTGGAGGCGGGCAAGCTGCATGGCGACGTGATGACCGTCACGCGGCAGGACCATGGCGCGAGAACCTGGCCGGCGCTGGCGGAGCCGGACCGCGAGGTGATCCGCCGCTACGACAAGCCGATGATGGAGCAGGCCGGCTTCGTCGTGCTGTCCGGCAACCTGTTCGACAGCGCGGTGATGAAGATCAGCGTCATCGACAAGGAATTCCGCAAGCGCTTCCTGTCCGACGCCGCCGGACGTGTTCGAGGGCAGGGCCGTCGTGTTCGAGGGGCCGGAGGACTACCACGACCGCATCGAGGACCCTCGCTCGGCATCGACGAGAAGACCGTCCTGGTGATCCGCAACTGCGGCCCCGTCGGCTATCCCGGCAGCGCCGAGGTGGTGAACATGCAGCCGCCGGCCGCGCTGATCAAAGGCCGGCATCGACGGCGCTGCCGACCATGGGCGACGGGCGCCAGAGCGGCACCTCGGCCAGCCCCTCCATCCTCAACGTCTCGCCGGAAGCGGCGGTCGGCGGCGGGCTGGCGCTGCTGAAGTCCGGCGACCGCGATCCGCATCGACCTCAACACCCGTCAGGTGGACCTGATGATCCCGGAGGCGGAGCTGGCGGCGCCGCCGCGCCGCCTGGACGCCGCCGAAGCTGGTGAACAAGACGCCGTGGGAGGAGATCTAGCGCAGCATGGTCGGCCAGCTCGGCACCGGCGGCTGCCTGGAGCCGGCGACGCTGTACCTCGACATGCTGGACACCCGCGGCGAAAGCCGGCACAACCACTAGGCCCGGTCCACCGGGTCATCAATGCCTTGGCCCGGTTACCTGCTCGGTCCGCGGTTGGGACGGCGGGCGCCCGGCCGTGATCATGGCGCCCGCACAGCAGATGGAAACGGCACATCATGGCAGGCAGGCTGGCAGGCAAGACGTGCCTTCGTGACGGCGGCCGGCCAGGGCATCGGCCGCGCCACCGCGCTCGCCTATGCGGCCGAGGGCGCCAGGTCATCGCCACCGACCGGGATGCGGCGAAGCTGGCGGGGCTGGACGCGCGCCAGGCATCCAGACCCAGCGCGCTGGACGTGCTGGATGATGCCGCGGTCGCCGCCGCGGTCGGCCGGGCCGGGCCGCTCGACATCCTGTTCAACTGCGCCGGCTTCGTGCACCAGAACACGATCCTGACTGCGACCGATGCCGAATGGGACTTCGGCTTCGACGCTCAACGTCCGCTCCATGTGGCAGCATGATCCGCGCCGCGTTGCCGGCGATGCTGGACGAGGGCGGCGGCGCCATCGTCAACATGGCCTCGGCGTGTTCCTCGCGTGAAGGGCGCGCCGAACCGGTTCCTCTACGGCACCACCAAGGCCGCCGTGATCGGGCTGACCAAATCGGTGGCGACCGAGTACGTCGACGCCGGGGCATCCGCTGCAACTGCGATCTGCCCCGGCACCGTCGACACGCCCGAGCCTCGGGGAGCGCATCGCCGCAAACGCCGCGCAGGCCGGGGGCGCATGGATGCGGCGCGCGCCGCCTTCGTCGCCCGCCAGGCGATGGGCCGGCTGGCCACGGCCGAGGAGATGGCGGCGCTGGCCGTCTATCTCGCCAGCGACGAGAGCGCCTTCGTCACCGGCCAGGCCATCGTCATCGACGGCGGCTGGACACTGCTCAGCGCACTCCGCTCAGAGAGGACACTTCCATGAAACTGCTGCGCTACGGCCCGGACGGGCAGGAAAAGCCCGGCATGCTCGATGCCTCCGGCACCATCCGCGACCTGTCGGGCGTGATCCCGGACCTGGCCGGCGAGGCCTTGTCGGCCGCCGGCCTGGCGAAGCTGCGCGGCGCTGGACCCGGCCCGCTGCCGGAGGTGCCGGCAACCCGCGGCTCGGGCCGCCGGTCGACCGGGATGAAGAACTTCGTCTGCATCGGCCTGAACTACGCCGACCACGCCGCGGAGACCGGCGCGCCGATGCCGAAGGAGCCGATCGTCTTCCTGAAGTCGCTCGGCGCGCTGTGCGGCCCGAACGACGACGTCATCATCCCGAAGGGCTCGCGTGAAGACCGACTGGGAAGTCGAGCTCGCGCATCATCATCGGCAGCAAGGCGCAAGTGCGTCGTCGGAAGACGAGGCGATGGACCATGTCGCCGGCTACTGCCGTCGGCAACGACGTCTCCGAGCGCGAATGGCAGATCGAGCGCGGCGGCACCTGGGACAAGGGCAAGGGCTGCGACACCTTCGGCCCGCTCGGCCCCTGGCTGGTGACCAAGGACGAGATCGCCGGACCCGCAGAACCTGGCCATGTGCTGCGACGTGGACGGCGACGCGCATGCAGGACGGCCGCACCGCGGACCATGATCTTCGGCGTGCGGACCTGGTCTCCTACGTCTCGGCCACTTCATCACGCTGCAGTCCGGGCGACGTGATCTCCACCGGCACGCCGCCGGGCGTCGGGCCTCGGCAAGAAGCCGCCGGTGTTCCTGAAGGCCGGGCCAGGTGATGCAGCTCGGCATCGAGGGCCTGGGCGAGCAGATGCAGAGGACGGTCGCCTACGAAGGCTGACCGCGGGCGATCCGGCCCGCCGTTGCGGCGGGCCGGTTGCGCATCACATGGTCGCGCCCAGCATCCAGGGCGCGAATTCCGCGCCGCCGAAGTCGAATGCCTCGCTTTTCGTCCGCTCGCCGCTGGCGGTGCGCAGCATCAGGCTGGAAGATGCGCTCGCCGACCTGCTGCACGCTCTCCTCGCCGGTGACGATGGTGCCGCAGTTGATGTCCATGTCGTCCTCCATGCGGCTCGTACATCGGCGTGTTGGTCGCCAGCTTGATCGAGGGCGCCGGCTTGCAGCCGAAGACGCTGCCGCGGCCGGTGGTGAAGCAGATCAGGTTGGCGCCGCCCGCCACCTGCCCGGTGGCCGCCACCGGGTCGTAGCCCGGCGTGTCCATGAAGACGAAGCCCTTGGCGGTGACCGGTTCGGCATAGCGCACCACATCCACCAGGTTGGTGGAGCCGCCCTTGGCCATGGCGCCCAGCGACTTCTCCAGGATGGTGGTCAGGCCGCCCAGCCTTGTTGCCGGGGGATGGGTTGGCGTCCATCTCCGCCCCCTCGCGCTCGCGTGTAGCGCTCCCACCAGCGCATCAGCGTCGACCAGCTTCTCGCCGACCTCGCGGCTGACGGCGCGGCGGGTCAGCAGGTGCTCGGCGCCATAGGTCTCGGGCGTTTCGGACAGGATCACCGTGCCGCCGTGGCGCACCAGCAGGTCGCTGGCGGCGCCCAGCGCCGGGTTGGCGGTGATGCCGGAATAGCCGTCCGAGCCGCCGCATTGCAGCGCGACGCAGAGCTCGCTCGCCGGCACCGCGCTCGCGCGTCACGCGGTTGGCGTCGGCCAGCACTCGCGCACGAAGTCGATGCCGGCCTGCACGGTCTTGCGGGTGCCGCCCATCTCCTGGATGTCCATGTTGCGCAGCCGGCCGGACAGCCGCTGCTCATCCAGCAGCGCCGCCGATCTGGTTCACCTCGCAGCCCAGGCCGATGGCGATGACGTTGCTGAAGTTCGCATGCCGGGCGAAGCCGCCGAGGGTGCGCCGCAGCAGGGTCAGCGGCTCGCCGGCGGTCATGCCGCAGCCGGTCTTGTGGGTCAGCGCCACCACCCCGTCCACATTGGGCCATTCGGCCAGCGGGTCGTCGCCGTTGATCGGGTTGCGGCGGAAGGCCTGGGCGATCAGCTCCGCCACATGCGCCGAGCAGTTCACGCTGGTGACGATGCCGATGTAGTTGCGCGTCGCCACCCGGCCATCGGCGCGGCGGATGCCCTGGAAGCTGGCGGGCTCGGCCGCCGGCTCGGTCGGCTTGGCGTCCACGCCCCAGGCGTAGTCGCCGAGAAATCGCCCATCGCCAGGTTGTGGGTGTGCACCCATTGGCCGGGCGTCACCGGCTCGGTCGCGAAGCCGATGATCTGGCCGTAGCGCCGTACCGCCTCGCCCGGTGCATGGAAGCGCACCGCCACCTTGTGCCCGGCCGGGATGCGGGTCGGCGGCCAGCACGTTCGGCGCCACCGGCGTGCCGGGCGGCAGCACCTGGCGGGCGATGACCACGCCATCCTCGGGGTGCAGGCGGATGACGGGCGGCTGGGTGCTGGCGTCCATGGGTTTCTCCCGGTTCGCGACATTCTAGCCGGTGTTCAGCCCCGGCGTCAGGTCATCAGCAGATCCGCGGCGGCGATGAAACGCACTCCGGCCGCAGTCAGCCGCGCCTTCGCCGCCGTGATGGTATCGCCGCCGCCCGGCACCGGCAGGCCGATGCCGCGGCAGGCGTCCTCGATGACGAAGACCGTGTAGCCCAGCTTCGCCGCGTCCTCGGCCGAATAGGCGACGCAGAAATCGGTTGCCAGCCCGGCCAGGAACAGTCGGGAGACCCCCCTCGCCCTCAGCCAGCCATCGAGACCGGTGGTGGTGGTGCGGTCGTTCTCGAAGAAGGCCGAGTAGCTGTCGATCTCCCGCCGGAAGCCCTTCCGCACCACCAGCTCGATTCGCGCCTGGGCCAGCCCCCGGTGCAGCTCGGCATTGGGGCTGCCTTGGATGGCATGGTCCGGCCACAGCGTCTGCGGGCCATAGGGCATGGCGATGCTGTCATAGGGCTGCCGCTCGGGATGGCTGCTGGCGAAGGAGGAATGCCCGGCCGGGTGCCAGTCCTGGGTGGCGAAGCCATGCGCGAAGGGGCCGCCGAGCAGCCGGTTGATGACCGGCACCACCGCATCGCCATCGGCCACGGCAAGTTCGCCGCCCGGCATGAAGGTGGGCTGCACATCCACCACGCCGAGCATGTCGGTGGCGGGATCGATGGTGAGATCGGGGGCGATGGCGGCCATGGCCTGTCCTCTCGCGGGTTGGGTCACGGGCCGGGCGGCGGCAGCCAGAACGGCGGTGGCGATGGCGGTACGGCGGGGCAGCGGCATCCTGGCCTTCCTCCGGCGGTCATTGTCCCCGGCCTGCCCGTGCGGCGCAATGCGTTTGGCGGCATCCTGCGGCACGGCAAGGGCAACGGCTTGCATGCCCGGCCGGCCGGCGCGACGCTGCCACCAAAGCCCGAGGATTCCATCGATGCCCAGCACCGATTGGCGCAGCCGCGCCGGTAGCGATGGCGACGCGCCGTAGCGATTGGCGCAGCCGCGCCGGCAGCCCTTTCACCACCGAGAAGCACCCCGCCACCGGCTCGCGCGGGATGGTGGTCACCAACCACCCGCTCGCCTCCGCGGCCGGGGCGGAGATGCTGGCGGGCGGCGGCAATGCGGTGGATGCCGCGGTCGCCGCGCTGTTCGCGCTGACCGTGGTGGAGCCGATGATGGTCGGGCTGCTCGGCGGCGGCATGGCGCATCTGCGCATGCCGGACGGCGCGCCACACCGTGCTCGACGGGCTGTCCACCGTGCCCGCCGCCGCGCACGCCGGACATGTTCCCCCGCTCGCAGGCCTGCCCGGCGGCGCTGGAGACGGAGGGGGGGAGAATGCGGTCGGCCCCTCGTCGGTCGCCGCGCCCGGCAGCCTGCTCGCCTGGTGCGAGGCGCTGCGGCGGCATGGCCGGCTGTCGCTGGCGGATGTGATGCAGCCGGCGATCCGCCTCGCCGCCCGCGGCTTCGGGTGACGCCATATCTCGCCGAATGCATCGAGCGAAGCAACGCCGCGACCTGGCGAAGGATGCCGACCATCCGCGCGCTGCTGCTGCCCGGCGGCAGCCCGAGCCGGGCAGCGCGCTGGTGCAGGGCGCCTATGCCGAGACGCTGCGGACGATCGCCGGGAAGGCCGCGGCGCGCTGCACGGCGGGGCGATCGGCGCGGCGGTGGCGACGCACTGGCCGGCCGGCGGCATCGTCGACGCAAGCCGACCTCGCCGGGTGCCGGCGGCGAGGAGCGCGCGCCGGTGCGCGGCAGCTATCGCGGCGTACGAGGTGTTCGGGGCCGCCGCCGCCCTCCTCGGGCGGCGTGCATGTCATCCAGATGCTGAACATCCTGGAGGGCTACGACCTCGGCGCAATGGGCTTCGGCACCGCCGCGAGCGCACATCTGGTCGCCGAAGCGCTGAAGATCGCCTTCGCCGACCGCGCCGCCGCCACCGCGGACCCGGCCTTCGTCAGCGTGCCGGTGGCGCGGCTCCTGGACCGGGCCTATGCCGACGAGCGCCGCGCGCTGATCGACCTGGCGCGGGCGGGCGACTGGCAGGCCGGTGTGGCCGCCGGCGAAAGCCCCAACACCACCCACCTGACAGTGGCCGATGGCGAGGGCCACATCGTCGCGCCACCCAGACCATCAACAGCCTGTTCGGCGCCCGCTTCCTGGTGCCCGAGGTCGGGCTGATCCCGAACAACTACATGGCGCTGTTCGACCCGCGCCCCGGCAATGCGCTGTCCATCGCGCCGGGCAAGCGCGTCACCACCAGCCAGGCGCCGACTGATCGCGCTGCGGGATGGCAAGCCCTTCGTGGCGCTCGGGCTGCCAGGCGGCCTGCGGATCTTCGGCTCGGCCATGCAGGCGCTGATCGAACCTGATCGACCATGGCATGAGCCTGCAGGAAGCGGTCGAGGCGCCGCGCATCTGGACCCAGGGCCAAGCGCTGGAGGTGGAGGCCGGGATCGCGCCCGAGGTCCGTGGCACGGCTGGGCGCGCGGGGGCACGCGGTCAGCGTGCTCGCCGCATGTGGCGGGGGCATGTGCGCCATCGCGCTTCGATGACGATGGCCTGCTGGACGGGTGCGGCCTGCTGGCGGGCGGACGGCACCGCAATCGGGGTTGGCGGCGGGCTGGCGCGGCAGGGGGTGCGGTTCTGGCCGGATCTTGCCCGGCCGGCCTGACCCCCGGCCATGATTGCGGGAAGCGGCCCGGATGACATCCACGACCAGAAGTGAACAGATTGTAAACCCCGACTTTTATTCTCCTCCCGGTTGCTATTGAAGGCGCAATGCTCGTAACATTCATGTGAAACGCGCCTTAACGTTGCAATCAGGGGCTTAGTTCCATGGCCAAAGCCACCCGGTCGCGCCCTCAGCGGCCAGACCGCACCCGGCCGGTGCCTCGGGGCGCCCGCGAATGAACTTCCCCCCGGCCACCCGAATGGCTTTGGCCTGCACCCTGGCCTTGGTCTTCGCCGGCCTGCTGTTCATGCTGTGGCGGCAGGACCGGCGGCAACTGGCGCTGCGGGAATGGGGCATCGCGCATCTGCTGATCGCCCTGGCGGTGCCGGTTCGCGCCTCGCTGGACCCGCTGCCGGACTGGCTGGCAATCGGCGGGGCGAATACCGTGCTGGTGCTCGCCTTCGGCACCTATTGGGCCGGCGCACGCCGTTTCGCCGGGCTGCGGCCTTATCCCATCGTGCGGCTGGGCGGCGCCGTGCTGTGGCTGGCGGCCCTGCCGATGACCCTTGGCAGCTTGCAGGACAGGGTCACCTTCGCATCCGTCATCCTCGGCGGCTATGCGCTGCTCATCGCCTGGGAGTTCCGGGCCGGGATGCGACGAGCGGCGCTGCCTCCCACCCCGGGCTGATCGCGGTGTTCGCCGGCTTCGGCATCCTGATCCTGACCCGTGCCTGCCTCGCCTGGCACTACGGCTTCCAGGTATCGAACGACAGCTTGCCCGTCTCTCCCTGGAACGACACGCTGGCGATCGGCATGCTGGCCGCCTTCGCCGGGATTGCGGTGATGCTGGTGTCGCTGTCGCGGGAACGCGCGGAACAGATCTCGAATGCCCGGCTGACGGAGGCCCGCGACCAGGCCGACCGCGCCAGCCACCAGAAATCCCGCTTCCTGGCGCGAATGAGCCACGAATTGCGCACCCCGCTCAACGCGGTGTTCGGCATGGCGCAGGTGCTGGCACGCGACCCGTCGCTCGGGCCGGCGCAGCGGGAACAGGCCGTGACGCTGGAGAATGCCGGCCGCCACCTGCTGGCGATCGTGAACGATGCGCTCGACCTGGCCCGGGTCGAGGCCGGCCGGCTGGAATTGGCACGGCGCCCGGTGCCGCTGCGGGAGACACTGCAGGGCACCCTCGACCTCATCGCCGGCGCGGTCGCCGGCAAGCGGCTCGACCTGCGGCTGGACGCAGGCGCGGGATTGCCGGCGGTGGTGCTGTGCGACCCGGTGCGGCTGCGCCAGATCATCATGAACCTGCTCGGCAACGCGGTGAAATTCACCCCCTGCGGCGGCACGGTGACCCTCGCCGCCGCCTGGGATGCGGCCCATGGCGCGCTACGGATCGACATCATCGACACCGGCCCCGGGGTGCCGGCCGCGTTGCGTCCCGGGCTGTTCGGCGAGTTTCGCCCAGGGGCCGCAGGAAGTCGCCTCGGGCGAGGGTTCCGGCCTCGGGCTGGCGATCTCCTCGGCGCTGGCGCGGGCAATGGGCGGATCGCTGCGATACGCCCCCGGCCCCGGCGGCCAGGGCAGCGCCTTCACCGTGGAGTTGCCCGGGCTGATCGCCGTCACCGTTCCGCCCCGGCCGGTCCGTCGCGGGGCGGAACCGGGCCGGCCGCTGCACCTGCTGGTGGTGGACGACGTGCGGCCCAACCGGCTGGTCGCCCGCGCCTTGCTCGAACAGGCCGGCCATACCGTCTCCGAGGCCGCCGATGGTGCCGCCGCCATCGCCGCGCTGCGACAGGGCGCGCTGCCCGATGCCGTGCTGATGGACGTGAACATGCAGCCGCTCGACGGCCATGCGGCGACCCGGCTGATCCGCGCCATGGCGGGCGCCGCGGCCCGGCTGCCGGTCATCGCCATGACGGCCGATGCCGGGCCGGCGGAGGTCGTCGCCTGCCTGGCCGCCGGCATGGACGGGCATCTGGCCAAGCCGCTGGACCGCGCGGCGCTGCTGGCGGAACTGGCCCGGCTTACCCCGGTCCGGGTGACGGAGCCCGAGGTGGCCATATCCGGCTGAGCCGACCAGGGCCTTTCATGGCGCGGCACGAAGCCTGCATGCTGGCCGCCGTCATCCTGATCGGAGAAGTGCCGCATGCCTCGTCCATTCCACCTCGGCTGGTTCCTCCAGGGCTCCTAGCGTGCAGGCCTGGGGCGAGCCCTGGACCGGGCACATCGGCCGGGACTGGATGGTGCCGGACCTGTTCCTGCGACATGGCCCGCGCCCTGGAGCGCGCCTGCTTCGACTACATCCTGATCGAGGACTGCATCTATGTCGGCGAGAGCTACGGCGATTCCCGCGAGATCTACCTGAAGAACGGCACTGTCCGTGCCGCGCCAGGACCCGTCGGTCGTCGGCGGCGCTGATGGCCGCGGCGACGACGCGCATCGGCATCGTGCCGACCTTCGCCACCTTCGCCTACCACGCCCTACCTGCTGGCGCGGATCGTCGCCACCCTGGACCAGGTATCGTCCGGGCGCGATCGGCTGGAACATGGTCACCGGCAGCTCGCGACTGTCGCCGCCCGGAATTTCGGCCTGGACGCGCCTGCCGGAGCACGACCTGCGCTACGACATGGCCGACGAATACATGGAGGTCGTGCAACGGCCTGTGGGGATCTGGGAGCCGGGCGCGCATCGTCGGCCGATCCGCGAGAGCGGCGTGCTGGTGGACCACACCAAGGTCCACGCGATCGACTTCGAGGGGCAGCTACTACAAGATCGCGCGGCCCGCTGAACTCCGGCCCGCTGCCCGCAGGGCCGGCCGGTGATCGCCCAGGCGGGCGGCTCGCCCGCGCGGCCGGCAGTTCGCCGGCGCCACATGCCGACACGATCGTCGCCAGCGCCAAGGGCATCGCGGCGATGAAGGCCTACCGCGACGACGTCCGCGCCGCGTGCCGCCGCGCAGGGCCGCAACCCGGACGAGTGCAAGGTGCTGTTCCTGGTCAACCCGATCGCTCGGCGAGACAGCATGGCGGAGGCCGAGGAGACGCCAGCGCCGGCGGGTGCTGCGCGCCGAGGCGCAGATGCCGCAACGGCTGGCCCACTTCGGCAAGATCACCAACATCGACTTCGCGCAGTACGACCTGGACGCGCCTGGCTCGTCGACCTGACACACCAACGGCCACCAGCAGAGCCTCGATCAGTTCAAGCGCGAAGGCCGGCAGGCCGGACCCTGCGCGAGGCGATGCTAGCTACCGACGGCAGCCTCGGGCTATCGGTCGAGCTGATCGGCACGCCCGATGCGGTGGCCGCCCAGATGGCGGAGGTGATGGAGGAGGTCGGCGGCGACGGCTTCCTGTTCTCGCTGCCCGACGTCAGCCGGCGCATCCATCGCCGAGATCGCGGACGGCCTGGTGCCGGCGCTGCAGGCCCGCGGCCTGACCCGCCGGGCCTATGCCCATGCCCAATTCCGCGACAATTTGCTGGAGTTCTGAAGGCAGTTATCCTGTTCCGCCAGGGAAACCCAGGAGCCTGCCGATGACCCCGCGGATCGTGATGATGGACAGCGCCCTGAGCGCGGCGGAGATCGCCCGCTCATTGGCGCCGTCCGGGATGGAGCTGGTGATCGCGCCATTCGGCAGCGCGGAGTTCAAGGCGGCGGCGCCAGGGGCGGATTTCCTCGTCGGCTTCGGCAACAAGGCGATCGACGCGGGCTTCTACGCCACCGCGCCGAAGCTGAAGCTGTTCCAGCTGCTGTCCGCCGGCTACGACACGGTGGACATCGGGGCGGCGCGCGGCGCCGGCATCCCGGTGTGCAACAACGGCGGGGCGAATTCCACCGCGGTCGCGGAACACGCCCTGCTGCTGATGCTGGCCACCTGCCGGCGGCTGGTCTGGCAGCATGAAAGCGTGGTCGCCGGGCGCTGGCGCGGCAACAACCCCGGTGCCACCAGGCTGTTCGAGCTGCGGGACAAGGTGCTCGGCATCGTCGGGTTGGGGGCCATCGGCAAGAAGGTGGCGCGGCTGGCCAATGCCTTCGGCATGCGGGTGCAGTACTACGACATCCGCCGCGTCTCCGAAGCCGAGGAGGATGCGCTGAATGTCCGCTTCCGGCTGCTGAACGAGGTGCTGCGGACCTCGGACGTGGTGTCCCTGCACGTGCCGCTGACACCGGCCAGCCGGCATATGATAGGCGCCGCGGAACTCGCGCTGATGAAGCCCAGCGCCTACCTCATCAACACCTGCCGCGGCCCGGTGGTGCATGAGCCGGCGCTGACCGCGGCGCTGGAGGCGGGCGGCATCGCCGGCGCCGGGCTCGACGTGTTCGACCAGGAGCCGCCGGCCGCCGACAACCCGCTGTTCCGCCTGGACAACGTGACCCTCACGCCACATTTCGCCGGGCCGACCTGGGATAACCAGCAGGCCCGCTTCCGCAATGCCTTCGACAACTGCCAGCGGGTGGCGCGCGGCGAGAAGCCGCTTTGGGTGATCCCTGAACTCGCCGACTGATACGGCGTTGCTTCGCTGGTCCGCGGCCAGCAGGTTTCTGCCCTAAATCAGCGGTTCACCAAATGGTTTCGCTTGGCCAAGTGCCTGCACTTGGCCGGGTCTGCCTTTCTCGGTTCCCGTCTCCGCGCATGACTGCTGGACGTTGCGGCTTGCGTCCAAAAGGTCACATTTGCCCCAAGTCCGCCTTATTGCAGCCCTATTTAATGGCTTCGGGCGTTGAAGTTTGTATACTCGATCTTGTATCAACCAATACGGGAATTCCAACATTGGTCGACCCTCGTCCGCTGTCGGCGCCTGAAGGACCACTTCGCCGCACCTGGCGCATGGCGCGCGGCTGGTACGGCTCGACCGAACGCGGGATGGCCTGGGGGCTGACCGGCGCCACGCTGGTGCTGACGCTGATGCAGATCGCCATCCATCTGCGCATCAACCTGTGGAACCGGGACTTCTTCAACATCCTGGAACAGCGCGAGCCGGGCACCGCCGGCAGCCAGATCTGGGTGTTCGTGCTGCTCGCCGGTGCGAGCATGGCGGTGGCGGTGGCGCAGCTCTGGGCCCGGCAGATGCTGGCGCTGCGCTGGCGGCGCTGGCTGGTCCACCACCTGCAGGACCGCTGGCTGCGCGACGCCTGCCACTACCGCATGGGCCTGCTGCCCGATGCCGCGGACAATCCGGACCAGCGGATCAGCGAGAACACCCGCTGGGCCACCGCCATGGCGGTCGACCTGGCAACCGGGCTGCTGCGGGCGGTGCTCACCCTGGTCTCATTTGCCGGCATCCTCTGGGTGCTGTCGGATGCGATCCGGCTTGGCGGCATGGCGGTACCGGGCAGCCTGGTGCTGATCGCGCTGGTCTATGCCCTGGCCGGCAGCACGCTGACCTGGGTGGTCGGCCGGACCATGGTCGACACCAACATCCGCCGCAACCATGCCGAATCGGACCACCGCTTCGCCCTGCTGCGGCTGCGCGAGAACGCCGAGGCGGTGGCGCTGATCCATGGCGGCCAGGACGAAGCGGCCGGGCTGCGCGGCGCCTTCGCCCGGGTGGTGGCGGTGATGCACGACCTGCTGCGCACCGAGCGGCACCTGATGTGGCTCGGCTCAGGCTACGCCATGGTGGCCGCCGTCATCCCGCTGCTGCTCGCCAGCCCCTACTACCTGGCCGGGGCACTGACGCTCGGCGTGCTGATGCAGATGGCGCATGCCTTCGTCGAGGTCGTCACCGCGCTGTCCTGGTTCCAGGAGAACTGGCCGCGGCTGGCGGATTGGCGCGGCCATGTGGAACGCATCGTCGCGCTGGAGGACAGCCTGGATGCGGCCGAGGCGCTCGGCGCCGCCAGCGGCATCGCCGTGACGGAAGGCGCCGGGACGCTCGCCTTCGAGGAGCTTACCCTGCGCGGCCCAGATGGCGCGGTGCTGATCGCCGGCGCGACCGCCACCATCCGGGCCGGGGAGCGCGTGCTGATCCAGGGCGAGAGCGGCACCGGCAAGAGCACGCTGTTCCGCGCCGCCGCCGGGCTGTGGCCCTGGGGCACCGGCAGCATCCGCACGCCGCCGCGCGAGGCGATGATGATCCTGCCGCAGCGCCCCTACCTGCCGCTCGGCACCCTGCGGGAGGCGGTCTGCTACCCTGCCGCCACGGGCCGCTTCACCGATGCGGCGGTGCATGCGGCGCTGGCCCGCTGCGGCCTCGGTGCGCTGGACGGGCGGCTGGACGAGGCCGGCCGCTGGGACCGCGCGCTCAGCCTCGGGCAGCAGCAGCGGGTCGGCTTCGCCCGGCTGCTGCTGCACCGGCCGGACTGGGTGCTGCTGGACGAGGCGACCTCGGCGCTGGACGAGGCCGGGCAGGCGGCGCTGATGGGGCTGTTCTCGGCCGAGCTGGCCGGGTCCACGCTGGTCTCGATCGGCCATCGCCCCGGCCTCGCCGCCTGGCATGACCGGGTGCTGTGGCTGGAAGCCGGGCCGGAAGGCGCCCGGCTGGCGCCGCTGCCGCCACGCCCGCGGGTGGCAAGCGGTGCGCCGGTGGCGGCGGCCTTCGCGGCGCCGGAGAAGTAGGCGCCTACAGGTCGACCTTGCCGGTGTGCAGGCGCATCCGCATGTGGTCGGGCACCTCCTGCCCGGCATCGACGAAGGCCTTGCGCAGCGCATTCATGCTGGCCCGAAGATGCCGCTGCGGTTCTCGCTGCACCATTCGCGGGATTGCAGCGGCATGGTCAGGCTGCCCTGGAAATGCGGCATGACCCAGCGGGCGAACAACTCGAAGCTGCGCATGGTGTCTTCGCGGTTGGCCCATTCATGGGCGCGGAACAGCACGCCGCCGGCACCGCCTTCGGTGTATTCCAGCAGGCGCTCGATGCCCTTGATGATGGTCTCGGGGCAGCCGACCAGGGTGGTGCCCGCCTTCAGCCCGTCGCCCAGCGGGTTTTCGCTGCGCATCGGCGGGCGGCCCAGGGTTTCGCTGAAGTAGGAGAGCGTCTCGATCCGTTCGCCCGGGCGACGTCGCGGAAGCGCGTCATCCTCCTCGGCGCAATGCATGTTGATGACCAGCCGCCAGCCGTCCCGGTTGAGATCTTGCCGTGCTTCTCCGCCTCCGCCTCGCCCGGCGCCAATATTCGGCCAGCTTGGCGTTCCGCCCGGCAACCCGGCGCCGAGCGACAGCAGGCCCGACGCCGTATTTGCCCGCCGTCAGCGCGCCGGACGGGCGTGGTGGCGCTGGCCACCGCGATGGGAAAATGCGGATAGGTGTAGGGCGCCAGGTGCAGCCGTGCCTGGTTCAGCTCGAACCAGTCGGTCTTCATGGTGACCGGCTCCTCGCAGGCCAGCAGCCTGGTGATGGCGCCGAGGCTCTCGTCCATCGGCCGGCGCTGGTCCTCGGCGTCGATGCCCATCATATAGGCATCCGAGACCAGCGCGCCGGGCCCGACGCCGAGCATCGCCCGGCCGCGCGTCATGTGGTCGAGCTGGACAAAGCGCTGCGCCACCATAAGCGGGTGGTGGTAGGGCAGGCTGGTCACGCCCGAGCCCAGCATGATGTGCGGGTCCGCTCGGCCGCCGCGGCGATGAAGATCTCGGGCGAGGCGATGATCTCCCAGCCGGCCGAATGGTGCTCGCCGATCCAGGCCTCGTCGTAGCCGAGGTGGTCGAGCCAGTGGATCAGCTCCAGGTCGCGGGCCAGCGCCAGGGTGGGGTTGTCGCCCACCCGGTGGAACGGCGCCAGGAAGATGCCGAAGCGCAAGCCGCGATGGGCCATGGGTGGGTTGCCTTTCTTGTCTCGGACCGTGGTATTGGGCATCAGGCTAGGGACCCCATGCCCTGGTGGTCAACCGGACTGTAGGCGCCCGGCCGGCGCCTGACCGCGCGCTATCGCGGCCGGTCGGCGGTGCGCAGCGCGGCGGATCCGCCCGAGACGGGGATGGCCGGCCCGCCCGCGCTCAGCTTGCCGTCGTCGGCCACCTGGAAGACCGAGATGGTCTTCTCCACCATGTTGCCGACGAACAGCATCCGGCCATTCGGCGAGAAGGCGGCGCCCTGCGACCAGGTGCCGACCTGTGCCTCCGAGACCGGGTTCAGCCGGCCGTTCTCGATCCGCAGGACCTTCACCAGCCCGGGGCCGGGAAGGGCGAGCCCGCGGGCTTGTTGGAGCCGTTCATCACCGTCACCGCCACCAGCCGGCTGTCGGGTCCGGCCAGGATCCCTTCCGGGGTCTGGCCCACCTGCATGGTCTCCACCATCCGCTAGGTCTCCGGCGGGCCGCAGGTCGATCAGGCAGACGGTGTCGGCATCGCCCGTGCCGCGGCCGATATTGGCGACCGCCGCTAAGCGCCGTCGGGCGTGATCGACAGGCCATAGGGGCGGACGCCGGTGGTGATCTCCCGGTCGAGCTGGTCACCTTCTCGCCCTCGATCGCCAGCACATTGACGAATAATCGCCATCGCGGGTCACCAGGCGCATGCCGGCCATCCGGCAGTGAAGGCAACATGCGAGACGCTGGAGGCGGCCGCGCCGATCTCGACCTTGCCGGCCGCCGCCAGCCTTGCCCTCGGCGATGCGGAAGACGCTGACGGTGCCTTCCTCCCGGTTCGCCACCAGCGCCATGGTGCCGGCGCGGTTGACCGAAAGCCCGGCCGGGCCGGCACCGGTCTCGAGCGTCTGCCACGACCTTCGGCGGGCTGGTTGTCAGGTCGATCACCGACAGCTGTTGTCGGGGACCAGCTTGCCGGGGTTGGCCGGGTCCGGCCGCTGGTTCGCGGTGACCAGCGCCATCGCTCATCCGGCGTCAGGCGACCGAGAAGCGGCGGGCCGACCACGGAGGCCGGCGCCGTGACCTCGGCCACGACCCGGACGGCGGGCGGTCGAGAGGTCGAGACCGTCACGGGTGTCGGGCGACGGGTCCGCGGCGATGGACGGTGCCGTCGTTCGCCAGCGACCGCCTTGTTGTCGTTGGCCGAGGCAGCAGTTCGGCCTGCGCCGGCCGCGCCGCGGCCGCAGGGCGGGAGCAGCAGGGCGAGGGCCGCCGGTGCGCAGCAGGTGCTTCATGGCTCTTCCTCCTCCGGGTTTGGCCCCGGTGGCACGACATCCCCCGGTTGCCGAAAGCGCTTCAAGGCGCGGCGGTCGGCGTGACGAGTGCCGCGGGGCGTGCACTGCCGCTCTCGCCCGGCGCATGTCCCGCGGGGACGAAGAAGCGGGAACGCATGATCGGGGTCGACTGGGGCACCACCAGCCTGCGCGCCTAGCGGATGGCGCCGGGCGGCGCGCATCGCTCGACCGCGCGTGGAGCGCATCGGCCGGCATCCTGACCGTCCCGCCCGGCGGCTTCCCCGATGCGCTGCGCCGGAGCCGTCGGCCCCTGGCTGGCGGCCGGCGGAACGCCGGTGCTGCTGTGCGGCATGGTCGGCAGCCGGCAGGGCTGGGTGGAGGCGCCCTACCTGCGCCTGCCCCGCCGGCCCGGCCGAGATCGCCGCCGCCACCATCCCGGTCCCCTTCGACGGCGCCGATATCCGCCTGGTGCCCGGCCTCACCACCCAGGATCGACGCCGGCATGCCGGATGTGATGCGCGGCGAGGAGACCAAGCTGGTCGGCGCTGGCCGAACTGCGTGGATGCGGCCCGGCGCTCGCCTGCCTGCCCGGCACCCACAGCAAATGGGCGCGGCTCGGAAGCCGGCCGCGTCACGGCTTCACCACCCACATGACCGGCGAGGCCTTCGCCGCGCTGCTCGGACGCACACCATCCTGGCCCGCACCAGCGCGGCGGGCCGGACCGGCCGGAGGCCTTCGCCCGCGGCGTGGCCGCGTGCCGGCAAGGCGGGCGGGCTGCTGCACCACCTGTTCGGCACCCGCACCCTGCACCTGATGGACCGACTGGCGCCGGCGGAGACCGACAGCTACCTGTCCGGCCTGCTGATCGGCCACGAGATCGTGCGCCGGCCGCGGCCGGCGCGGCCGCCGGCGCCGATGCACCTGGCGGGTGTCGGCGGCCCTGACCCGGCGCTCTATGCGGCTGGCCTTCGAGCATTCGGCATCGCGTGCACCGGCAGCACGACCCGGACCTGGCCGCCGCCGGGCTGCGCGCACATCGGCGGAGCCTCGGATGAGACGGGCATGACCTTGAAGGACTGGCTCGCGGCGCTGCCCCCTGGTCGCCATCCTGCGCGGCGTGCGCCCGGACGAGGTGTGCCGGATCGGCGAGGCGCTGGTCGGTGCCGGCATCGCCGTGCTGGAGGTGCCGCTGAACTCGCCCGAGCCGGTCGAGAGCATCCGCCGCCTCGCCGCGCCGCTTCGGCGAGCCGCGCTGGTCGGCGCCGGCACGGTGACTGACCCGGCGGACTGCGCGCCGGATCGCGGCGGCCGGCGGCCGGCTGATGGTCACGCCGCATGCCGACCCGGCGCGTGGTGCGCGCGGCGAAGGCGCGCACGGGATGCTCGCCGTGCCGGGCTTCTTCACCCCGGGCGAGGCCTTCGCCCTGCTCGAAGGCCGGGCGCCGACGCGCTGAAGCTGTTCCCGGCCGAGGCCGCCTCGCCCGCCGTGCTGAAGGCGCTGCTGGCGGTGCTGCCGGCGGGGCACCGCGGTGCTGCCGGTCGGCGGCATGGGCGCCGAGAACATCCCGGCCTGGCGGGCGGCGGGCGCGGCCGGCTTCGGGATCGGCTCGTCGCTGTACAAGCCGGGCGACGTGCCCGCGACGGTGGGCGGGCGGGCGAAGGCGTTGCGGCAGGCGCTCGGGCTGGGCTGAATGCCACGCTGACGGGTGCCAGGCCCGCCGTTCAGCCAACCGCCGGTGCGGCCGCCGAGGTGAAGCCGGCGGGCTGGTGCGCGGCCGGCAGGCTGCGAAACCCCGGCTTGGCGAACAGGTAGCCCTGGAACAGGGTGATGCCGATCTCGCGCAGCGCCGTACATTCGGCATTGGTCTCCACCCCCTCGGCGATCACCTGCACGCCGAGTTCGCGGCAGGCCGCCACGACGCTGGCCAGGATGACGCGGCGCGGCCGGCTGGCATCGCAGCCACGCACCAGCGCCATGTCGAGCTTCACCACATCCACCTCCAGGTCCGCCAGCAGCGACAGCCCGGCGTAGCCGGCGCCGAAATCGTCAATCGCCACCGTGAAGCCCATGGCGCGATAGGCGTGGAAGATGCGCTGCAGGTGGCCGGGGTCCCGGACCCTCTCGCCCTCGCTCACCTCGAACATCAGCTGGTCGCGCGGGAAGCCGGTGCGCTCCGCGGCGCGCAGGGTCTCCTGGATGCAGGCCAGGGGATTGTAGACGGCGTTGGGCAGGAAGTTGATGGACAGCTTGGCCCCGGTCGCCGCCAGGCCGAGCCGGCCGGCTTCCTCGATGGCGGTGACGCGGCAGGCCTGGTCGAAGGCATAGAGCGCCTCGGGGGCGATCTGGCCGAGGACCCAGCCGGCACCCTGGCCATCCACGCCACGCACCAGCGCCTCCTGCGCCATGATCCTGCCGCCCTGCCGGGCATCGAGGATCGGCTGGAATGCCATGCCAAGGCCGATGCCCAGCCCTTCACCCGAACGGCAGGCTGAGCAGCCGTGTTTTCCTCCCGGAATCGGCTGCGTGGCTGGTTCAGCGGCGTTCATTGCATGACCTTCGGTAACATCGGCCCAGCCTGGATCATCTGGTTGATTTATAAGTTAAGTATTCCCGTTGAAGTTCCCGAAACCCGGCAGCGCCTTCCCCATGCGCCAACCCGTTGACCCGCCCTGGCCGGCGCGCGAGTGTCCGGCCAAACCATTCCAAGGGAGACGCTCCATGCCCGAGGCCTTCATCTGCGATGCCGTCCGCACCCCGATCGGCCGCTACGGCGGCGGCGCTCGCCCCGGTGCGTGCCGACGACCTCGGCGCGATGCCGATCCGGGCGCTGATGGAGCGCCACCCGGACGTGGACTGGGACGGCGGTCGACGACGTGATCTACGGCTGCGCCAACCAGGCCGGCGAGGACAACCGCAACGTGGCGCGCATGGCGGCGCTGCTGGCGGGCCTGCCGGACCGTCGTGCCGGCGTGACGGTCAACCGGCTGTGCGGCTCCGGCATGGATGCCGTCGGCATCGCCGCGCGCGCGATCAAGGCCGGCGAGGCGGAGCTGGTGCATCGCCGGCGGGGTCGAGAGCATGACCCGCGCGCCCTTCGTCATGGGCAAGGCGGAGGCCGCCTTCTGCGCGCAGCCCGAGGTCTACGACACCACCATCGGCTGGCGCTTCGTCAACCCGCTGATGAAGGAGCAGCTACGGCATCGATTCGATGCCCGAGACGGCCGAGAACGTCGCCGCAGGAGTTCCAGGTCATCCGCGCGGGACCAGGACGCCTTCGCCTTGCGCAGCCAGCAGCGCGCCGGCGGCGCGCAGGCGAGCGGCCGCTTCGCGCGAGGAGATCGTGCCGGTGACGATCCCGCAGCGCAAGGGCGAGCCGGTCGTCGTCGAACGCGACGAGCATCCGCGCGCCGGACACCACCCTGGAGGCGCTGGCGAAGCTGCAAGCCCTTCCGCAAGGGCGGCACGGTCACCGCCGGCAACGCCTCCGGCATCAACGACGGCGCCTGCGCCGCTGCTGCTCGCTTCCGAGGCGGCCGTCGAAGCGCTACGGGCTCGAGCCCGCGGGCGCGCGTCGTCGGCATGGCGACGGCCGGCGTCGCGCCGCGCATCATGGGCATCGGTCCGGCTCCCGGCGACGCGCAAGGTGCTGGCGCGCGCGCGGCCTGCGCCTCGGCGACATGGACGTCATCGAGCTGAACGAGGCCTTCGCGGCCCAGGCGCTGGCGGTGCTGCGCGAGCTCGGGCTCGCCGACGACGCCGCCACGTCAATCCGAACGGCGGCGCCATCGCGCTCGGCCATCCGCTCGGCATGAGCGGCGCGCGCCTGGTGCACGACCGCGGTGCACGCAGCTCGGCGCGACGCGGGGCGCGCTACGCCCTCTGCACCATGTGCATCGGCGTGGGCCAGGGCATCGCGATGATCCTCGAGCGGGTCTGAAGCATGTTCGTACAGCTCGGCAACATCACCTTCCATGCGGACGTCTCGGGGCCGGCCAATGGCGCCCCGGTGCTGCTGATGCATTGCCTCGGCAGCAACCTGCACATGTGTGGACCCGCAGGCGGCGGCGCTGGCGAAGCGCCACCGCGTCATCCGCATGGACCTGCGCGGCCACGGCCTGACCGAGGCGCTACCTGGCCCCTACACCATGGAGATGCTGGCGCATCGACGCGCTGGCCCTGCTGGATTCCCTCGGCATCCGGGAGGCGCATGTCGGTCGGGGTGTCCATCGGCGGGCATATCGCCATGCGGGTGGCGGCGATGGCGCCGGACCGGGTGCTGTCGCTGATGGCCTGCGATACCGCGCTCGACTTCGGCGGCCCGGCCAACTGGCAGGAGCGGATGGAGACGGTCGCCACCCGGGGCATCGCCGCAATCGCCGATGCCAGCATGGGCCGCTGGGTGGTGGACCAGTCGCTCGCTTCGTCCAAGGGGCTGCGGCGGATGCTGCTGGCGACCGACCCGGTCGGCTGGCTCGGCTGCGCCGCGGCATTGCGGGATGCCGATGCGGCCAGCATCGCGGAAAAGGTGAAGTGCCCGACCACGGTGGTGGTCGGCGACCGCGATGAATCGACGCCGCCCGCCGCCGCCCAGGCAATCCATGCGGTGATCCCGGGCAGCCGCGTGGTGGTGATCGCCGAGGCCGCGCATGTGCCGACCTTCGAGCGGCAGGACGCCTTCACCCGCGCCATCCTCGCCCATCATGAAGCTGGCCACCGCGCTGCCCGCCACGGTCGCCGATGCCGGCCAGGAGGTCCGCCGCCGCATCCTGGGCGACGAGCATGTGGCGCGGTCCGAAGCGGCGCTGACCGCGCTGGATGCGCCGTTCCGCGAGTTCATCCTGGAAGGCGTCTGGGGCCGGGTCTGGACCCGGCCCGGCCTGTCCCACCGGGACCGCAGCCTGCTCTGCCTCGGCATGCTGGCCGCGCTGGGCCATGCGGAGGAATTCCGCCTGCATGTCCGCGCCACGGCCAATACCGGGGTGACGCCGGACGAGATCGCCGAGGTGCTGCTGCAGGTCGCGGCCTATGCCGGCGTGCCGGCGGGCAACACCGCGCTGCGGATCGCCAAGGAAACGCTGCGGGAGATGCCGGGATGAGGTTCCGCCCCCGGCACCCGGCCGCCCTACGACGTGCCGGACTATGGCAGCACCCACCGGCGGCACCCGCGGCAGCCGCTGCTGCGCATCGGCCAGATGCTGACCGAGACCAGCGCGCCGCACATGCCGCCCTCGCTCTACCCGGCCTCCGCCGAGCCGGCGAAGGGCCCTGGCTGGGAGGCGATGGGCGAACGCATCGCCGTCGCCGGCCGGGTGCTGGACGAGGACGGCCGCCCGCTGCGTCGATGCCATGGTCGAGATCCGGCAGGCCGGCCCGGACGGGCGCTACGACGGCGGCTTCCACGGCTTCGGCCGCTGCGCCACCGATGCGGCGGGCGGCTGCCGCTTCACCACCCTGAAGCCCGGCCCGGTGCGCGGCCGGGGCAACGCCTTCCAGGCACCGCATGTGGCGATCTCGATCGGCGCCCGGGGCCTGCTGAAGCAACTTGTCACCCGGCTGTATTTCGCGGGCGAGGCGCTGAACGAACAGGACCTGGTGCTGTCGGCGGTGCCGGCGGCGCGGCACCCTGATCGCGCAGCCCGATGGCGCCGGCTGCTGGCGGCTCGACATCCGCCTGCAGGGCGAGGATGAAGCAGTCTTTCTTGAGGTCTGAACCCCGATGCCCGTGAACCCCGCCGACAGCCCCGTCCTCGGTGCCCTCTACGGTACCGATGCCATGCGCGCCTGCATGGGCGAGATGGCCTATCTCCAGCGCATGCTCGACGTGGAGGCGGCGCTGGCCCGCGCCCAGGCGCGGCTCGGCATCGTCCCGCCCGCCGCCGCCGAGACCATCACCCAGGTCGCCCAGGCCGACCGGCTGGACCTGCCGGCCCTTGCTGCCGATACCCGCAACACCGGCTACCCGGTGGTCGGGCTGGTCCGCCAGCTCAGCCGGCTGGCGGGGCCGGAGGCCGGGCGCTGGACCCATTGGGGCGCGACCACCCAGGACATCATGGACACCGCGGTGGTGCTGCAGATCCGCGAGGGCCTGGCGCTGATCCGCGCCGAGCTGATGGCCGTGAACGCCGGCCTCGCCCGGCTGGCGGAGGCGCACCGGGACACCGTCATGGCCGGGCGGACACACCTGCAGCACGCCCTGCCGGTGACCTTCGGCTACAAGGTGGCGGTGTGGCTCTCGCCGCTCATCGCCATGGCGGAGCGGCTGGACCAGCTTCGCCCCCGGGTGGAACGGCTGCAATTCGGCGGCGCGGCGGGCACCCTGGCCTCGCTCGGCGAGCAGGGCCTGGCGGTGCAGGACGAACTCGCGCAGGAACTGGACCTGGGCTGCCCGGACATCCCCTGGCACGTCTCGCGCGACGGCATCGCCGAGGCGGTCGGCTTCCTCGGCCTGCTGTGCGGGTCGCTGTCCAAGCTCGCCACCGACGTCATCCTGATGATGCAGACCGAGGTGGCCGAGGTGGCGGAGCCGCACCAGGAAGGCCGCGGCGGGTCCTCCACGATGCCGCAGAAGCGCAACCCGATCTCCTGCGAATACATCATCGCGCAAAGCCGCGGCGTGCATGCGCTGGTGCCGCAGATGCTGGCGGCGATGGCGCAGGACCAGGAACGCGGCACCGGGCCGTGGCAGACCGAACCGCTGGTGGTCGGCCAGGCCTTCCTGCTGGCGCATGGCGCACTGGCCCAGGCCCGGGTGCTGGCCGAGGGGCTCACCGTGGATGCCGCGCGCATGCGGCGCAACCTCGACAGCACCGGCGGGCTGATCGTGGCGGAGCAGGTGATGATGGGGCTGGCCCCGGCGCTCGGCCGCGGCGAGGCGCATCACGTGGTGCACCATGCCTGCGACGTGGCGCTGGAGCAGGGCATCCCGCTGGCCCAGGCGTTGCTGGCGGACCCGCAGGTTGCGTCCCGGCTGTCCCCGGATGAGGTAGCGGTGCTGACCGACCCCTCGGCCTATCTCGGCAGCATCCGGGGCTTCGTCAGCCGGGTGCTGTCGCGGCTGGGGAAGTAACCGCGGGAAGCGGCCAGGGCCGGCGACCGGTCCCGGCCCGGCCCGGCCCGGCCGTTACGCGGGCGTGCTGCGGCATTTCGGCATCCAGCGGAAACGTTACGGCGTGCTGAAAATCAACAACGCTTGATCGGGGACCCGCCCGCAGGAATACGGGTCGATTTATTAACCATCCTGCGCCATTTCCCGGACATCGTCCCGGGATTGAGCACCATGACAGCGGATACAATCCGCAGCGGCCTGCGCTTCGGCCGGCTGGCTGTTTCACACGAAGACGCGCCCTACTTCTGGCGCAGCCAATTCTCCCGCCGGCGCTGGGCCTGCCATTGCGACTGCGGCGGCACCGCGACGGTGCGGGAAGACCGCCTCAAGGCCGGGACCACCCTCAGTTGCGGCTGCCTGCGGGATGAGGCATCGCACGACCGCCAGTACCGCCATGGCGGCAAGTCCGGCCGCCGGGTCGCGCCGGAATATCATGTCTGGCAGGCGATGCTGCACCGCCAGAAGGATGCCGCGGTCTGCCGCCGCTGGCGGGCCACCGGCGGGCGTGGCTATGCCGCCTTCCTTGAAGACCTCGGGCCGCGGCCCAGCCCGGAGCACCGGCTGGTCCGGCGCAACCAGGCCCGGGCGTTCTCGCCGGCCAATTGCGATTGGGAACGCTCGCCGCCGCGCAAGGGCACGCCGCGGCGCTTCGTCGAATACCGTGGCCGCATGGTCAGCCTGGCCGCCGCCGCCGCCGCCAGCGGGGTCGGCTACCGCCGGCTATGCAAGCGGCTGGAGCGCGGCTGGCCGACGGCGGAAGCGCTGCGGCCCTGAGGTACCGGGTCCAGGTGGTTCAGACCGGCCCCGCGGCGGTGAAGCCGCCGTCCACCACGAGTTCGGTCCCGGTGATGAACTTGGCTTCTTCGGAGGCCAGGAACAGCACCGCGTGGGCGATGTCCCAGCCGCTGCCCATATGGCCGATCGGCACGCTGTCGTGGCGCCGGGCAATCAGTGCCTCGGCGTCGTTGGCGCCGAGCTGGCGGACCAGCCGGTGCTCGACCAGCGGCGTGTGCATCAGCCCCGGCACCACCGTGTTGCAGCGGATGCCCTTGCGCGCGTAGCCCATCGCCACCGACTTCGAGAAGGCGATGATCCCGGCCTTGCTGGCCGAATAGGCGGTATGCACCCGAGCCGTGCCCATCCGCAGCCCGGCGACGGACGAGATGTTCACGATGGCGCCCGCCCCCTGGGCCTCCATGATCGGCAGGACATATTTGCAGCCGAGGAATGGGGTCTTCAGGTTGAAGTCGATCTGCCGGTCCCAGACCTCCTCCGGCATGTCGGCCGGACCGCCGGGGTGGGACCCGCCGACGTTGTTCACCAGGATGTCGATCCGCCCGAACCGCTGCCATGCAGGCATCCACCGCGGCCGAGACCTGCTCGGCCACCAGCATGTCGCAGGTATGGCGTGACGCAGGTGTTGCCCTCGGCGGCGATGATGCCGGCGGTTTCCTCGCACCGCCTCCGGCACCACGTCGAGCGCGAAGACCGAAGCGCCCTGCCGCGCCAGCAGCACCGCCGTCGCCTTGCCGTTGCCCCAGCCGGGACCGACCGAACCGGCGCCGGTCACCAGCGCCACCTTGCCTGCCAGGTTCAACATGCCCGTCGTTACCTCCCGTTGCGCAACCTTGGCGGCGAGCATGGGAGCGAAGGCCGCATCCCGGCAAGCCCGGGCCGGGCCGGCGGCCTTTCCTGCAAAATCGCAACATCATGAAGGCTGAGCGACGAACCCGTGCGCCTCCTGCGCGATGAAGCGGGGCGAACTACACAGTCGAGGTGACGAATGCCGAAAATAATGCGGATCCTGCTGCTGCCCGCCCTGCTGACGATCAGCCTTGCAGCCTGCGAGCGGGAAGGCCCCGCCGAGCGCGCCGGCGAAAGCCTGGACCGCGTCGGCGAGAGCGTCCGGGACACGGTGGATCCGCCACGCGGCCCGGTGGAGCGCATGGGCCGCTCGATCGACCGTGCAGTGGACTGACCACGCATCCGACCAGCCGTCATCGCCCGCCGCAAGTCGGACCAGCCAGGCTGCACGGCCAGCCGCAGTCCCCGGTTGCCCGGCGCCCACCCGTCACCTGATCACATCCGGCGGCAGGCGACCGGACGCGGTGATGGCGGCATGGGGGGATGGACCTCGCGCTCCAGCAGGTCGTTGATGACCGCGACCGCCAGGGATGGCGTGAAGGGTTTGGCGAGGAAGCGGGCACCGGGCACCTGTTGGTGCGGTTCTGCCCGCGTGTAGCGGCCGGAGGCATAAATCACCGGTAGTCCAGGCCGGATCACCCGGGCAGCCCGTGCCAATGCGAAACCATCCGCCCCCCCAGGCAGGTTGATATCGCTCAACATCAGGTCGATATCGGGCCGTTCGCACAATAGCGACAGCGCGAATTGCGCGTCCTCGGCCTCAAGCACTTCGAAACCCAGATCCCCGAGCGCATCGACCAGGGTCACACGCACCAGGAAATCATCCTCCACAACCAAAAGTACTGCTCTATCACTATGCATACGACAGGTTCCTTGCCCCGGGAGTTCCAAGACCCGGACCTGTCGGTTGTTGCCCCCGTTCCCTGTGACGAGCGCGTTACGCGGTACGCTTTGCGGTGTGGTGGGCCGTCGGGCCGAGGTTTTCCGGCCGCGCGGGCGGGTGGGCGGTCAGGGCTCCTGCGCTTCCGCCACTTCCAGCAGGCTGGCCCCGTCGCGGCGGGCCTGGTGGGTCTCGCGGCTCGGGCATGGCCCGGTCTGCAGCAGGTCTAGGCCTGGGGCGGTGATCTGCAGCTTGGCGCGGACCCGGCAGATCACCTGCCGCGTGCCGGCCGCGGAGCCGCCGTGCCAGCGCCGCAACGCCCGGTCCCAGGTGCCGGTTTCCATGTACCAGCGCCGTAGCATGCCGCCTGCCCAGTCGGCCGAGCGCACCGGGTCGAGCGGCCAGTAGGACCCGCGGGCATGCACCCGGGCATTCACCTGGATGCAGCCGGCCATGATGCTGCGGCCGGCCGGCGCCTGGGCCATCATCCGGCGCGCGGTGGCGAGATCCTCCGGGTAGTAGGACCGCCCGCCGATGTTCAGCGCATGGGCATGCAGCCCGCTTTCCGACAGCGCGATGGCGACCAGCAGGCCGCCTGGCAACCCATGCACCTGCTCCGCCCGGCGCGCGGCGGCCAGGCAGGCGGCACGCGGCGAGGTGGCCGCCTGTTCGCCGGTCGGGGCAATCGCCGGCGGCAGCAGCTCCTGTGGGGCGTCCGGCAGGACCGGTTGGGTACCGGCGGCCTTGCGGGCCACGGCTTCCCGTGGCGAGGCGCGGTGATCCGCCGCCAGGGCGGGAAAGCCGGCCAGCGCCGGCAACAGGAAAGCGCAAAGAGCCCGCACGGCCAAAGCGGTGCGAGTTGTCTGCCTGGGGGGCAGGACGCCCCGCGCAATGCGCGGAAACGCCGCTGAGGGTGGCCGGAGGTTTCCCGCCGGCCGGCCGTTCGCGGAGGTCATGTCGACGGCGTTAGCATGCGCCGGAAGGATTGGGCAACATCCCGTGATCGGCCACCTGGGGTGGCGCCGGCCCGCCCGATGCCCCAGATTGGCGCCACGGCTTGCTGGGCCGGGAGATGACGTCCGATGAACAACCCATCCCGCCGCGCCGTTCTGGCCAGCCTGCCGCTGCTCGCCGGCCTTGCCCCCGCCCTTGCGGAAACGGGGCCGCCGGTGACCCTGGTGGTGCCCTTCTCGGCCGGTGGCGCGGCCGATATCGCCGCCCGGACTCTGGTCGCCCAGGTGCCGCGCCATTTGCCTGAACCGGCACCGCGCTTCATCATCGAGAACCGCCCGGGGGCCTCCGGCGCGCTCGGCACCAGGTATGTGGCGCAGGCGCCGCCGGACGGCCGGACGCTGCTGCTGGCGCGCGTCGCCTCCTCCGCCATCCTGCCGGCGATCAACTCGCGCACGCCCTATCGCTGGGACGAGTTCACCATGCTCGGCCTGCTGGACGAGAACCCCTTCGTGGTCTGCGTCCGCGCCGATGCGCCGTGGAAGACCCTGGGCGACCTGGCGGGTGCGTTGCGGGACGACCCCGGGCAACTGCAATTCGCCACCACCGGCCCGGCCACCCTGCTCGACCTCGGGATGCGGCACCTGTTCGCCACCCTTGGGCTGCCGATCGATGCCGGCCTCGCCGTGCCCTTCGCTGGTGGCGGGGAAGCGGTGGCGGCGCTGCTCGATGGCGATGTGCAGTTCATCGGCAACAACCTCAGCGACATGATGGCCGCCATCACTTCCGGCAAGCTGCGTGCCCTGGTGGTCGGCGCCGCGGGCCGGCTGCCGATGCTGCCGGACGTGCCGACGGCCTTCGAGGCGGAGGTGGAACCCCTGGCCCGGGTCAGCGGCTGGAACGCGCTGTTCGGCCCGCCCGGGCTGCCGGGCGAGGTGGTGCTGGCCTGGACGGAAGCCCTGGCCCGGCTGCGGCAGGACCGCCAGTGGCTTGCCGCGACCCGGAAGGTGGGCTCCGTGCCACGGCTGCTGGACCCGATCGAGACGCTCGACTACGTCCGCGCCCAGGTGGCGCTGTACGGCGACCTGGGCCGCCGGCTCGGGCTGGTCTGACAACGGATTTTGCGAAGGCCGTTTCGGCCGCTAGCCTGCGCACCGAACCGGAGACATCGCCATGGACAGCCTGACCCCGCCGACCGCCAGCAAGACCGATGCCCTCGCCGCCCGCTACGGCGCCGCGGAGATCCCGCCCGCCGGTCCCTGGAACGTGACCATCGCCAGCATGCTCGACCACCGCTCGGTGCGCGGCTACCGGCCGGATGCGCTGCCCGAGGGCACGCTGGAGACGCTGGTCGCCGCCGCATCCTCGGCCGCAACCTCCTCCAACCTGCAGACCTGGTCGGTGGTGGCGGTGCGCGACCCGGCCAAGCTGGCGGCGCTGGCCGAGATCGCCGGCGGGCAGAAGCACATCGAGCAATGCCCGCTGTTCCTGGTGTGGCTCGCCGACCTGTCCCGCAACGAGCGGCTCGGGGCGGCCGAGGCGGCGACGCTGGAGGGCCTGCCCTATTTCGAGAGCTTCCTGGTCGCCGCCGTCGATGCCGCCCTGGCCGCGCAGAATGCGGTGGTGGCGGCGGAATCCCTCGGCATGTCGACGGTCTATATCGGCGCGCTGCGGAACGACGTGGTGCGGGTGGCGGACATCCTCGGCCTGCCGCCGGGCGCCGTCGGGGTGTTCGGGCTATGCGTCGGCTATGCCACCGAGGCGGGGGCCGGCGAGGTGAAGCCGCGGCTGCCGCAGGCCGCCGTCCTGCACCACGACATCTACGATGCCGGCGCCGAGCCGGCGCAGCGCGCCGCCTACGACGCGCTGCTCACCGAGTTCTCCCGCCGCAACGAGATGGCGGCGGACAACTGGACCCGCCGGGTGATATCGCGGATCGGCACGCTGCGGGCGCTGCGCGGGCGGGACCGCCTGGTGGCGGCGATCCGCTCGTTGGGCATTCCGCTGAAGTAGTCAGCGGCCCCGGCCGGTGCGGGCCTGCAGCTCGTCGATCCGGCGGGAGGCATCGGCCTTGGTCATGTCGGGGTCGAATTCCTCACCGGCTTCCTCGCTCAGCGTCTTGAGGTAGCTGGCCTGGGCGCCGGTCATGCGTTCGTCGCCGGTGGTCCAGTCATCCGGGTTCTTGATGGTGTTGGAGCCGGGCTCGGGGTCGCGCTTGGGGTTTTCGGGCGTGTCGGTCACTGTGTGGCTCCGCCGAGGTTTCGATGTTCCCCTAACGTTCATGGCTGGCATGCGTTGCATGGCGCTCGCGTGAAATGTCCCAAAGGGTTTATGCTGCATTGCAGCGAAACTCCCGGCCAAGCCATGCGCTTGGTATCGGGCGGTCACCGGGGCTTTCTTCGCGCCGCCCCCCGAAAGGACCACGCCGTGAACCAGATCCGCTCGCGCCTTGCCGACCTCGTCCGCCAGCAGCAGGCCAGGATGAGTGGCGGGGCATCCCCCGCAGCCGGCGATGGCGATCTCGTCGAACTGACGGATTTCGGCGCCAACCCCGGTGCATTGCGGATATTGGCCTTTGCGCCGCAGGACCTTCCGCCCGGCGCCCCGCTGGTGGTCGCACTGCATGGCTGCACCCAGTCCGCCGGCGGCTACGACCGTGGTACCGGCTGGTCCGCGCTGGCCGCGGCGGGCGGCTTCGCGCTGCTGCTGCCGGAGCAGCGGCAGGCCAACAACCCGAACCGCTGCTTCAACTGGTTCGAGCCGGGCGACACCACCCGCGGCCTGGGCGAGGTGCGCTCGATCCACGCGGCGGTGGAGCATCTGATCGCGACGCGCGGCATCGACCCGGCACGGGTCTTCGTCACCGGCCTGTCGGCGGGCGGCGCCATGGCGTCCAGCCTGCTCGCCACCTACCCCGAGATGTTCGCCGCCGGCGCCATCATCGCCGGCCTGCCGCATGGCGCGGCGACCAGCATGCCCGAGGCCTTCCAGGCGATGTCGACCGGCAAGCCGCGCGCCGCCGCCGAATGGGCCGGGCTGGTCCGCTCCGCCTCGCGCCACGACGGGCCATGGCCGCGGGTCTCCATCTGGCAGGGCGATGCCGATACCACCGTGCGCCCGGCCAATGCCGAGCAGCTCATCCTGCAGTGGGGGGCGCTGCACGGCACCACCGGCGCGCCGGAGCAGTCCGGCAGCGGCACCCGGCGCACCCAGGCCTGGCGCGGCGCCGACGGCAGGGTGGTGCTGGAACACCATGCCATCGCCGGCATGGCGCATGGCGTGCCGCTCGATGCCGCCGGCGGCGGCGAGGCCGGGCCGTTCTTCCTCCCGGTGGGCGTCGCCTCCACCGCCGAGATCGCCGAATTCTTCGGCCTGCCGGCGGAGCGGCCGGCCGGACGCCCCGCGACCGAACGTCCGGCGGCGCCCTCCCCGGGGGCTGGCACCGGCGCCACCGCCGGGCGGACCATCGACCAGGACGGGGCGCCGGTGTCCGATGCGCCGAAGGACGACGGCTTCTCGCTCGGCGGCATCAGGCTGAGCAGCATCGACCCGAACGGGGTGATCCGTAAGGCGCTGACCACCGCGGGGCTGATCAAGGGCTGAGATTGCGGTCCGCCCCGGGCGGCGCCATCCTCCCCCCGAGCGATGGGAGACGGGTGATGGAACAGCGCAGCCTCGGGCGGTCCGGCATTGCGGTGCCGCCGCTGATGTTCGGCAGCAACATATTCGGCTGGACGGTGGACAAGGCGGCCTCGCATCGCCTGCTGGACCGGCTGGTGGAAGTCGGGCTGAACGCCATCGACACGGCGGATGTCTATTCCTACTGGGTGCCCGGCCACCAGGGCGGCGAGAGCGAGACCATCATCGGCGAATGGCTGAAGGCCCGCGGCAGCCGGGACAAGGTGATGCTCGCCACCAAGGTCGGCATGCGGATGGGCTCGGGCGAGCAGGGCCTGTCCCGCGCCTGGATCATGAAGGAGGTCGATGCCAGCCTGCGCCGGCTGCAGACCGATGTGATCGACCTTTACCAGGCCCATAAGGACGATGCCGACACGCCGCTGGAGGAAACCCTCGGCGCCTTCGCCGACCTCATCAAGGCGGGCAAGGTGCGGGCCATCGGCGCCTCCAACTACACCGCGCCGCGGCTGAAGCTGGCGCTGGAGACCAGCGCGAAGCTCGGCCTGCCGCGCTACGAGACCCTGCAGCCGCTGTACAACCTGATGGACCGCAAGGTGTTCGAGGAGGAACTGGCGCCGCTGTGCCTGGCCGAGGGCATCGGCGTGGTGAATTTCTACGCCCTCTCCGCCGGCTTCCTCAGCGGCAAGTACCGCTCCGAGGCCGACTACGGCAAAAGCAAGCGCGGCCCGAGCATGGCGAAGTACCTGAACCCGCGCGGCATGGAGGTGCTGGCGGCACTCGATGCGGTGGCGGCGGAAACCGCGAGTTCGCCCGCCCAGGTCGCCATCGCCTGGCTGCTGGCCAAGCCGGCGGTGACCGCCCCCATCGCCAGCGCCACCAGCATGGAACAGCTCGATGACCTGGTGAAGGCGGCCTCGCTCAGCCTGAAGCCGGCCCAGGTCGCGGCGCTGGATACGGCCAGCGCGGAATAGCCGCCTAGAGCAAACCCCGAACGGGTGGAATCACCCGGCAGGGGTAATTTGCTCGCCTAAACAACAGGCTAGAGCGCATTCCGTGAGCCATGTCGAACGGAATGCGCTCTAGTCCTGCCCGCGAGGTCCGTGGGTCCTACCCACGGACCTCGCGGATCAGCAGGCCGCTGTAAGCAAAGGCCGGTGTCCTGGGATTGAAATCCGCAGGATTTCGAGATCAGGACGCTACGGCTTGCCGGTCATCCTGGCGAAGACGGCACGGTCGCGGTTTTCCTGCATCAGCATGCGGAAGCCCGGGATCGTGTCGAGGCCGAGGCCGAGCGGCACACCTGTCTCGGTATCCTCGGTGACCTTGGCATAGCTTTCGCCGGTGAACTTCTCCCACTTGCCGGCCGGCTTCTTGACCTCGATGTGCACCACCGTCGCCTTCAGCACCATCCGCACGATGGCTTCCTTCGGGGCGGATGGCTTGGTCAGGCTTGGCATCCCGGCGATCATCACCCAGCCGTTCGATATCGCCCAGTTGGTCAGTTCTTCCTTGGTCATCGGGCGGCCTCCTGCATGCGGGGTGCAGCCATAGGCCGATTCCGGCCGGATCGCATCCTCGCCGATCACGGAGCGCAGAAGATCGCGCGTCATTGCCGCGATGGTCCTGAACCCTCGGCGCCGACATCGGTTCGGCAGGGCCCACCAGCCGGAGAAGCCCGCCGATGTTCTATACCGACAACAAGCTGCAGTACCCGGTGCGCGTCGAGCGCCCCAACCCGCTGTTCGCCCGTGCCCTGCAACAGGCCATCGGCGGCGTCGAGGGCGAGATCCGCGTGATGATGCAGTACATGTTCCAGGGCTGGGGCAGCCGCGGCCCGGCGAAATACCGCGAGATGCTCATCAATACCGGCACCGAGGAGATCGGCCACATCGAGATGCTGGCGACCGCCGTGGCGCTGAACCTCGAGGGCGCCCCGCTGTCGCTGCAGGAGGAAGCCGCCGCCGACCCGATCGGCGGCTCGGTGCTGAGCGGCATGAACCTGCGCCACATCCTCTCGACCGGCCTCGCGGCGACGCCCGAGAACTGCAACGGCGTGCCCTTCAACGCCAGCCATGTCTATGCCAGCGGCAACATCGCCGCCGACATGCTGGCGAACGTCACCGCCGAGGCCACCGGCCGGGCGCTGGCGGTGCGGCTGCACGGCATGACCGACGACCCCGGCATGAAGGACATGCTGTCCTTCATGATCGCCCGCGACACCATGCACCAGCAGCAATGGCTGGCGGTGCTCGAGGAGCTGGGCGGCCTGCCCTCGCAGCTCCCCATCCCCAACAGCTTCCCGCAGGAGCAGGAGAACCAGCGCTTCTCCTACGGCTATTTCGGCCATGCGGTGAATGGCAAGGTGCCGGCCGGGCGCTGGACCGAGGGCCCCTCGATCGACGGCAAGGGCAAGTTCGAGCCGATGAAGTCCGAGCCGCTCGGCGGCATCCCGCCCTGGCCCCGCCGCGCCCGGACAGCGGCGCGCAGACCGACCAGATGGGCGCGGCACCACCGGCCAGCGCCGCCTGACATCCGGCTTCGGGTTACCCGGCCCGGCAATCCGCCGGGCCGGGCGTGCCGGGGTGGCTACACCGCCTCCCCGGCCACCCAGCCGCTGGCCCAGGCCCATTGGAAGTTGTAGCCGCCGAGCCAGCCGGTGACATCCACCGCCTCCCCCACCACGAACAGCCCGGGTACCTCCCTGGCCTCCATGCTGCGGGAGGACAGCGCGGCGGTATCCACGCCACCGAGGGTGACCTCGGCCTTGGCGTAACCCTCCGAACCGGCAGGCAGCAATTCCCAGCGCTTCAGCAGCGCGGCCAGCGCGTCGAGCGCGCGGTCCGGCACCTCGGCCATAGGCCTGGCGGGCAACTGCCCTTCCGCCATCGCCTGCGCCAGGCGCTGCGGCAGCAATTCGGCCAGCACGGTCTTCGGCTCGGCCCGGGGGCGGGCACGCTTGCGCTCGCGCAGCACCGTCGCCGCATCGGTGCCCGGCAGCAGGTCGAGCGTGATCCGCTCGCCTTCCCGCCAGTAGGATGAAACCTGCAGGATGGCCGGGCCGGACAGGCCGCGATGGGTGAACAACAGCGCTTCCGGGAAGGCGCGCTTGCCGCAGCGGGCGATGGCCGGCAGCGCCACGCCGGACAGCGGCCGCATCAACTCCAGCGCGGCGCCCTGGAAGGTCAGCGGCACCAGCCCCGGGCGCGGCGCCACCAATGGCAGGCCGAAGCGCCGGGCGAGGTCATGCGCGAAGCCGGTCGCGCCCATCTTCGGGATGGAGAGGCCACCGGTCGCCAGCACAACCGCGGGGGCGGTGCAGTCGCCGCGGTCGGTCGATACCCGGAAGCCATCCGGCTTCTCCACCGCGGTGATCCGCTGGCCGAGCCGGACCTCGACCCCCGCGGCCTCGCATTCCGCCAGCAGCATCGCCACGATGGCCCGCGCCGAGCCGTCGCAGAACAACTGCCCCAGCGTCTTCTCGTGGAAGGCGATGCCGTGCTTCCTCACCAGCCCGATGAAGTCGTGCTGGGTGTAGCGGGACAGCGCGGATTTGGGGAAATGCGGATTGGCCGAGAGGAAGCGGTCCGGCGCGCAATGCAGGTTGGTGAAATTGCACCGCCCGCCGCCGGAGATGAGGATCTTCTTCCCCGCCTCCTCCGCATGGTCCAGCAGCAGCACCCGGCGCCCACGGCGGCCGGCGCTGATCGCCGCCATCAGCCCGGCGGCGCCGGCACCGAGGATGATCGCATCGAAGCCGGTCACGCCAGGGTAAACGCCTCATGCACCAGGGATTGCGCCCCGCCGCCGGGGATGGCGCCGCCACCCGCCACGCAAGCCTGGTCGCCGATGGCGACGGCGGCCACGGCATGGCGCGGCGTCGGGGCGGCCTTGACGGCGGAGAGCGGGTGGCGGCGCAGCATGGGCGGTCTCCGGCGGAGGGCGCTGGATGATGGATGCCGCCGGGCGGCCGTCAAGCTCGGCCGCGGCGGCACCAGCCGCCGCGGCCATGGCGGTTCAATCCGGGGCCGTTCAATCCAGCGTGGTGGCCGGCTCGAACCGCATCGCCACGCCGTTCATGCAATAGCGCTGGCCGGTTGGCTGCGGCCCGTCCGGGAAGACATGGCCGAGATGGCCGCCGCAATTGGCGCAATGCACCTCGGTGCGGGTCATGAAGAAGCTGCGGTCGGTGGTGGTGCCGACGCCGCCCTCGATCGGCGCGAAGAAGCTGGGCCAGCCGGTGCCGCTCTCGAACTTGGTGCCGGTCTCGAACAGCGCGGTGCCGCAGCCGGCGCAGACGAAGGTGCCCGGACGCTTCTCGGCGTTCAGCGGGCTGGTGCCGGGGCGCTCGGTGCCGTGCTCGCGCAGCACGCGATAGGCCTCGGGCGGCAGTTCCGCACGCCATTCGGCGGCGGTCTTCTGCACCGGATATTCGGTATCCGGTGCGGCTTCCTTGCGGAAGAGAGCCATGCTGCGTTCTCCTCAAGCCGCGGGCCGCTTGAGGCGGTCCGTGAAGGTTTTGCGGAATTTGGCGACCTTGGGGGCGACGACCACCCGGCAATAGCCGCTCCAGGGAGCGCGGGCGAAGTAGTCCTGGTGCTCGTCCTCGCCCGGCCAGAAGCGTTCCAGCGGCTGCACCTCGGTCACCATCGGGTCCCGCCACATGCCGCTGGCGGTGACCTCGGCCATCACCTCGGCGGCGGCGTGGGCCTGCTCATCCGAATGGGTCAGGATGATGGAGCGGTACTGCGGGCCGACATCGGCGCCCTGGCGGTCCTTGGTGGTCGGGTCGTGGATGGTGAAGAACACCCGCAGCAGGTCGGCATAGCTGATCTCGGCCGGGTCGAAGGTGATCTGGACCACCTCGGCATGGCCGGTGCGCTTGCCGCAGACCTCCTCGTAGCTGGGGTTCTCGGTGTGGCCGCCGGCATAGCCGGACACCACGCGCGAGACGCCGCGCAGGTCGCGGTAGACCGCATCCAGGCACCAGAAGCACCCGCCGCCCAGGGTCGCCAGTTCCGTTGCGCTCATTGCCGCCGTGTCTCCTCTGCCATGCCCCCAAGATAGGGTGCCTTGGCCGAGGTTGCAGCAGGCGGGATGCGCGCTTCAGGCGTTGGCGAGCAGGTGGGCGCGGCTTTTCATCAGCGGCTGGATGCGGGTGCCGAACTGCTCCATGCCGATGACGAAATCATCGAAGGTCAGCATCACGCCGCGCAGCCCGGGGATTTCCGACATCTCGTCCAGCAGCGCCGCCACGGTGGCGTAGGAGCCGACGAACACGCCCTGGTTGGTGGGCGACTGCTCGCCCTGCATCTTCTGCCGGTTGGCGGTGGCGTAGGGGTCGGTGGTCTTGTCGGCGCCGGCCTGGGCGTTGCGCCAGGCCATCGCCTCATGGTCAATGCCGTCGCAGTAGTGGTGCCACTTGGCCATGGCCGCTTCGTCGGTCTCGTCGGCGATGACCATCTGCATGACCAGCGCGCCGACATCGCGGCCGGTCTCGGCGGTGGCGGCGGTCAGCCGGGCGATGCTGGGGGCGACGCGCTGCGGCTGGTTCACCCCGAAGCCCACGCAGAAGTTGTAGTCGCCGTATTCCGCGGCGAACCGGGTGCCCTTGTCGGATTGCGCGGCGCAGATGATGGGGATCGGCGCGCTGGGCTGGGGCAGCAGCTTGCAGTCCTCCATCTGGAAGAAGCGGCCCTGGAAGTTGCTTTCCCCGTCTGCCCAAAGCTCGCGCATGATGTCGACGTACTCGGCGCAGTACTGGTAGCGGTTGTTGAAATGCTCGGTGCCCGGCCAGATGCCCATCTGGGAATATTCCGCCTTCTGCCAGCCGGAGACAATGTTCACCCCGAAGCGGCCGGGCGCGATGCTGTCGATCGTCACCGCCATGCGGGCGGCGACCGGCGGCGGCATGGTCAGCACGGCGATGGAGGCGAACAGCTTGATCCGGGTGGTGACGGCGGCCAGCCCGGCCATGAGCGTGAAGCTCTCCAGGCCGTAGTCCCAGAATTTGCTCGGCCCGCCGAAGCCGTGGAACTTGATCATCGACAACGCGAAGTCGAGGCCATAGCGCTCCGCCCGCTGCACCACCTCGCGGTTCAACTCGAAGCTGGGCAGATACTGCGGCGAGGTGGTGGAGGTCAGCCACCCGTTGTTGTTGATCGGGATGAAAACGCCGACGTCCATGGGGTGCAACCTTCCTGCCGGCCTCGATAGAACGTCAGGGCGCCGCCCGAATCAATGCCCTGTTCTTCATCATTCTTCAGGAACAGCGACACAAATGCCCTGCCGTTGCCCATTCCGAGACAACTGTGCGCACCCATGGTGCAATTCTGGGCAGGGCGGGCAAAGCCGAGCCAATGGCTGGCCGCCCGCCCAGGACCATGGCTCAATGCACGGACAACGGAGGAGACCGCAGCCATGGCCGAGCCCATCAGCTTTCCCGGCACCGTCGAATGGTCCGGCGAGAATCCCGGCATCAGCCTGAAGACCGACCCGGACGGCGCCTTCACCAGCCTCGCCAGCTTCTTCCGCGTGGTGCTGTCGCCGCATGGCCGGGGCCACGCCCTGGTGCTGCTGCAATCGCCGCAGCAGGCCGATGCGCCGGGCAATGTCTGCCTGACCGACAACGAGCCGCTGGCGCGCTACCTCGTCGCCGAATTCGTGGCCAAATTCGGCGCCTGGCGCGGGCTGCCGGGGCTGGCCGGGCTGCGCTACCGCAAGCTCGACGGCGTGACGACGGAAGGCGATGCCGGCAGCACCTATTCCGAGGTGGTGAAGGCCGGCGACCTGACGGTGAAGCTCACCTGGGCCGGGCTCGGCAAACCCTTCTGCTTCGCCCTGCGGCCGGAGAACTCGGCCACCGGCCAGCACCACATGCCGAGCCTGTTCGTCGGCTGCGAGACCGCCACCATCACCGTCAACGGCCAGGCGCTGCCGGGCAAGCCGATCCCGCGCGAGGTCGCCGGCCAGCGGATCAGCACCGCCATGCTGGCCTTCTCGGAAACCTGGATCCGGGCCTGAGCCTTGCCGGCGGAGCAGGTCATCGCCACGGCGCGGGCCCTGGATGCGCTCGGCTTCATGCCGGGCAAGTCCGGCAACGTCTCGCACCGCACCGCGCGTGGCTGCCTGATCACCCCCGCCGGCCTTCCCTATGCCGAGACCACCCCGGCCGACCTGGTCGAGGTGGCGCCGGATGGCAGGGTGCTGGCCGGCCACCGCCGGCCATCCTCGGAATGGCGGCTGCACGCCGCCATCTACGCCGCCCGGCCGGACGCCGGGGCGGTGGTGCACACCCACAGCCCCTTCGCCACCGCCCTGGCCTGCGCCCGGCAGGGCATCCCGCCGCTCCACTACATGATCGCCCTCGGCGGCGGGGCGGACATCCGTTGCTCGGCCTATGCCACCTTCGGCACGGCGGCGCTGGCGGAAGCCTGCGTCGCGGCGCTGGACGGGCGGCGGGCGGCGCTGCTGGCCAACCACGGCACGGTCGCGCTCGGCGCCACCCTGGCCGGGGCGCAGGCGCTGGCGCTGGAGGTCGAGAACCTCGCCCGGCAATACCTTGCGCTGAGAGCTGCCGGGCTGGCCCCGGTGCTGCTCGATGCCGCCGAACTGCAGGCTGTCCTGGCGCAGTTCGGCGACTACGGCCGGCTGGCCTGACATCCGGCGGATCGGTGCGCAGGTCATCGCGGCGATATCGCTGCGCCGCGTTCTGCTTTAGCCTGTCCCCATGCAGCTTACCGGCCCCCCGCACCGGCTCGTCCTTCTGGCAGCCGCGCTTCTGTCCGCCTGCGCCGCCAGCGCCCCACCCGATGCCGCCCCGGGTGCGGAGCGCCGGCCGCGCAGCATCTCCGCCGAACCCGTCACCGGTGCCTTCGGCACCTATCTCGCCGGCCGCCTCGCCGCGAGCGAGACCGATACCGAGGCCGCGGCCGACAACCTGCTGAGCACCCTGCAGGCCGACCCCGACCAGCCCGAGGTGCTGACCCGGGCCTTCCTCGCCGCCCTGCTCGATGGCCGCCCGGAAGCGCTGCGGCTGGCCCGCCGGCTGGGCAGCAACCCGGCCGCCAACCTGCTGCTGGCCGGCGCGGATGTGCAGGCCGGGCGGTGGGACCGGGCCGAGCGGAAGCTGCGCACCACGGGCGCCGCCGGCCCGGTGCAGGTGCTGCAACCCGTCCTGCTGGCCTGGACCCAGCTTGGCCGCGGCCAGCCGGACCGGGCGCTGGAAACCCTCCGCCCGCTGGTACAGGCCAACCGGCTACGCAGCCTCAATGCCCTGCATGCCGCGCTGATCGCCGATATCGCCGGCCGGCCGCAGGACGCCACGCGGCTGGCGCGGATCGCGGTGGCCGAGCAGCCGTTGCCGCCTTGGCGACTGGCGGTGCTGGCCGCCGGCGTGCTGCACCGCGCCGGCCACGGGCCGGAGGCGCAGCGCCTGCTGGACCAGGTGGTGGAAAGCGGTGACGACGCGGCATTGGCGACGACCGCTGCCAGACGTGGCGCGGCGCTGGCCTCGCGCGGCGTGGCCTCCCCGGCCGATGGCATGGCGGAGGCCTATACCTCCCTCGCCAGTGCGCTGCGCGGCCAGGGTTCGGCCGATTTCGCGTTGGTCCTCACCCAGCTCGCACTGCGGCTGCGGCCGGGCTTCGCCCCTGCCCTGGCGCTGACCGCCGATGTGCTGTCCGACCAGGGCCATGACGAGAACGCCCTGGCCATGCTGGACCGCGTTCCCCGCGGCGACCCGCTGGTTCCGGTCATCGGGCTGCGCCGGGCCGTGCTGCTCGACAAGCTGGATCGCACCGATGAGGCGGTGGCGCTGCTGCGCGAACTGGCCGCGGCCCACCCCGCCATGCCGCAGCCCGCCGCCCGGCTGGGCGACCTGCTGCGGCGCCGCGAACGCTTCGCCGAAGCCGCCGAGGCCTATGACCAGGCGCTGGCCCGCAGCGGCGCCGGCGGGGCGCGGGACTGGCCGCTGTTCTACGCCCGCGGCATCTCACGCGAGCGGTCCGGCAGCTGGGCCGCGGCCGAGGGCGACCTGCTGCGCGCGCTGGAGTTGGCGCCCGAGCAACCCTACGTGCTGAACTACCTCGGCTACACCTGGGCCGAGCAGGGCCAGAACCTCGAACGCGCCCAGGCCATGCTGCTGCGGGCGACGGAGCTGCGGCCGCAGGACGGCAACATCGCCGACAGCCTGGGCTGGGTGCTGTTCCGGCTCGGCAAGCTGCCTGAAGCCATCACCTGGCTGGAGAAGGCGGTGGAGCTGGAATCCCGCAGCAGCGTCATCAACGACCACCTGGGCGATGCCTACTGGGCGTCCGGGCGGCAGCGGGAAGCGCAGTTCCAGTGGCGCCGCGCCCTGCTGCTCGACCCGGAGCCGGCCGAGATCGTGAAGATCGAGGCCAAGCTGCGGGATGGGCTGCCCGGCTACCCCGCCTCCACCGCCCAGCGCTGAGCCGCCCGCATGGCCGAGGAGGCGGCGCCGGCCAAGGTCAACCTGTACCTGCACGTCACCGGGCGGCGGGCCGATGGCTACCACCTGCTGGACAGCCTGGTGGTGTTCGGGCCGACGGCGGACAGCGTCTCGGCCACGCCCGCGGCGGCGCTGTCGCTTACCGTGGCGGGGCCGTTCGGGGCCGGGCTGGCCGCCGAGCCGGACAATCTCGTGCTGCGTGCTGCCCGGGCGCTGGCGGCCGAGGCAGGCATCCCGGCTGGTGCCGCGCTGCGGCTGGTGAAGCGGCTGCCGGTCGCCTCGGGCATCGGTGGCGGCTCGGCCGATGCGGCGGCGGCGCTGCGGTTGCTGAACCGGCTGTGGGGGCTGGACCTGCCCGCTGCCCGGCTGGCCGGGATCGGCGGCCGGCTCGGGGCGGATGTGCCGGTCTGCATCGCCGCCCGGCCGCGCCGGATGCAGGGGGTGGGCGAGGTGCTGCTGCCCGCCCCCGCCCTGCCCGAATGCGGCCTGCTGCTGGTGAACCCCGGGGTGGCGCTGGCGACCCCGGACGTGTTCCGCGCCCGCCCGCCCGGCTTCACCCCACCCGCCAGGCTGCCGGCCGCCTGGGCCGATGCCGCGGCCATGGCGAGGGACCTCGCGGCGCTGCGCAACGACCTGGAGGCGCCGGCAATCGGGCTATGCCCGCCGGTGGCCGAGGTGCTTGCCGCGCTGCGCACCCTGCCCGGCTGCCTGCTGGCGCGCATGAGCGGCAGCGGCGCCACCTGCTTCGGCCTGTTCGCCGGGGCGGCCGGCGCCGAGGCCGCGGCGGCGGGCCTGCCGGGCGCCTGGTGGCGGGCGGGCGGCGCGCTGCTTCAGGCGGATTAACCCGGTACGGGGGCTTTACGGCGGCGGTCCCGGTGCTTATCCAGAACCCGCCGCCGATGGGGCGTAGCCAAGCGGTAAGGCAGCGGTTTTTGGTACCGCCATTCCCAGGTTCGAATCCTGGCGCCCCAACCAGCCATCTCCCCTTCAGCGATCCGGCTGGCCCAGTTGGTATTCCCCGCCATCGGTCGGGCGCAGGGCCTCGAACACCTCGGTGACGGTGGCGTAGTCGCGGTAGCCGCAGCGGGCGAGCGGCTGGGCCTTGGTGGTGTCGAAGCGGCCGTCCCGGATATAGGAGTCGTCGATATGCACGCCGACCACCTGGCCGATGATCATCCAGCCCTCCAGCGCCGCCCCGTCCACATCGTGGAAGCGCATGGAATGCACGACGCGGCATTCGAGCGCCGCCGGGGAGGCCGCGACGCGGGGCGCCTTCACCACGCGGCTGGGCGCGGTTTCCAGTCCCGCGGCCTCGAACTCGCTCGCGCCATCGGCCAGCACGCCGGAGGAGATGTTCATCGCATCGAACAGCGGGCGGGTGCAGAGGTTGAACACGAACTCCCCGGTGGCGATGGCATTGGCGGCGCTGTGCTTCATGCTCTCGCTGGTGAAGGCCAGCATGGGCGGGCGGGAATGCACCGCGTTGAAGAAGCTGTAGGGAGCCAGGTTGGCCCGTCCTTCGGCATCGACCGTCGAGATCCAACCGATCGGGCGTGGCGCGATGATGGCCTTGAAGGGGTCATGCGGCAGGCCGTGGCCAAGGCGGGGTTCGTAGAACATGGGCGGGTCACCAGCCTCTGCTATGGGTCCCAACCCTGTAGCCCCTGCCGCGGGCAGGCGGAAGCAGGGCCGCCAGCCGGCCATGCCCCGCCCCGGCGGTCATCCCCGCTCGATCGGCAGGGCCTCGTCCTTGGCCCACTCGCTCATCGACGCGTCATAGACGGCGATGTCCCGGTAGCCGAGCTGGTGCAGGAGGAAGGCATCGAGCGTCGCCGCGATGCCGCCGCCGCAATAGAGCAGGATGCGCTTCGACGGATCCGCACCGACGGCCGCGAAGGTTTCGGCAACCGCCGCGGGTGGCCTGATGGTCAGCGAGGCGGCGTCCACCAGGTCCAGTGCCGGCACGTTGACGCTTCCCGGGATGCGGCCGGGGCGGCCGTACCGTGGGTTTTCGCCGCTGTGCAGGTCCGGTGCGAGGGCGTTGATGGTGCAGACGCCCGTCTCGCCGATGGCGGCCCTGACCTCGTCCTTGCCGATGAAGAGCCCGGGACGCGGCCGCGCCGTGAGGGTCGCGGCCGGATAGCGCGTCTCGGCGGTTTCGGTCGGCCGCCCCTCGGCGCTCCATTTGTCGAATCCGCCGTCCAGGATCGCGGCATCGTCGAAGCCGATCGCCCGCAGCATCCACCAGACGCGGGTGGCCCATTGCATGCTCTTGCGGGAGTAGAGAACGACGCGGGTGCCGGCGCTGATGCCCTTGGCCGCAAACCGGGCGGCCAGGTCGTCGGCGGAGGGCATCGTGAAATTGAACCGGCTCGAGGCGTCGGAAAGCTCCTCCTGCAGGTCTAGGAACGCCGAGCCGGGGATGTGCCCCTTGTCGTAGTCGCCACGGCCGCTCCCGATCCGGTACGGCCGGCCGGTGCCGGTTTCATAGAGCAGGTAGGTGGTGCAGTCGAAGACGCGAAGCTTGGGCTCGCCGAGGTTGTTCGCCAGCCATTCGGTACTGACGATGGCATCGGGGTAGGCGTATTGCGCTGCCGCGGTCATCCGATTTTCCTCCCGGTTGATGGCGCCGCCCGCCCAGGGTCGCCCGAACGACCATGAACCCGGGCAACGAGATGCCGCGAGCATGCCTCGGGCCATGCGCATAGGCCAGCGCCGTGGCGATGCAGGCACGCGCTTGCCGGAAGGAAAGGATGCCGGCGGCATGCGGGGCGGTTCCGCCGTGGAACCGGTGCCCCGCCCGCCGGCGCCTACACGTCGAGGTTCGCCACCTTCAGCGCGTTGCTGACGATGAAGTCGCGGCGCGGCTCCACCACATCGCCCATCAGCGTGGAGAACACCGTCTCGGCATCCTCCACGTCATCCACCTTCACCCGCAGCAGCGTGCGGATCGAGGGGTCGAGCGTGGTCTTCCAGAGCTGCTCCGGGTTCATCTCGCCCAGGCCCTTGAAGCGCTGGATGGTCAGCCCCTTGCGGCCCTGCTGCAGGATGCGGTCGAAGGCCATCACCGGCCCCTGCACCGTGGCGCTGGTGCTGTCGAGCAGCATCGTCGCGTCGGTGCCGAACTCCTGCGCCAGGATGGCGCGGCGCTCGTCCAGCCAGCGCGCCTCGGCGCTGCGGAGGGCGGTGGGGTTCAGCGCGTGGCGCTCGGTCACGCCGCGCACCACGCGGTGCAGCACCAGCCCATCGGCATCGGCGGTGGCCTTCCAGCCACGCTCGCTCGGCAGCGCCAGCGCATCAAGCCGTGCCGCCAGCACCTGCGCCGCCGCCAGCGCCCGGTCCGGCTCCAGCGTCAGCGCGCCGGCCACCGCGGCCTGCTCGACGATCTCGGTCGGCACGTTGGCCGCCAGCCGGCGGACCCGGCTGGCCACCTGGCGCAGCACTTCCATTTCGGACCGCAGCTCCACTCCTGCCAGGTCGCGGCCATCGGCCAGCTTCAGCGTGGCGCCGGCCAGCGCCTTCTCCAGCAGGAAGTCCTCCAGCGCGCGGTCGTCCTTCAGGTAGCGCTCGTCGTTGCCGCGCTTGGCCCGGTAGAGCGGCGGCTGGGCGATGTAGAGGTGCCCACGCTCGATCAGCTCCGGCATCTGCCGGAAGAAGAAGGTCAGCAGCAGGGTGCGGATATGGCTGCCGTCCACATCCGCGTCCGTCATGATGACGATGCGGTGGTAGCGCAGTTTGTTCGGGTCGAACCCGCCGCGCGCCGGCTCGCCCGGCCCGATGCCGGTACCGAGCGCGGTGATCAGCGTGCCGATCTCGGCGCTGGACAGCATCTTGTCCATGCGCGCCCGCTCGACGTTCAGGATCTTGCCCTTCAGCGGCAGGATCGCCTGGTACACGCGGTTGCGGCCCTGCTTGGCGGACCCGCCCGCGCTGTCACCCTCGACCAGGAACAGCTCGCACTTGCTCGGGTCCTTCTCCTGGCAGTCCGCCAGCTTGCCCGGCAGGGTCGAGAATCCGAGTGCGTTCTTGCGGCCGACCTTGTCGCGCGCCAGCTGCGCCGCCTTGCGCGCCGCGGCGGACAGCACGACCTGTTCGAGGACGTGCTTGGCTTCCTTCGGATGCGTCTCGAACCAGTGGGTCAGGGCATCGGCCACCGCCATCTGCACCACCGGCTGGACCTCGGAGGACACCAGCTTGTCCTTGGTCTGGGATGAGAATTTCGGGTCGGGCACCTTCACCGAGATCACCGCGGTCAGGCCCTCGCGCATGTCCTCGCCGACCAGCTCGACCTTTTCCTTCTTCGCCAGGTCCTCGGCGTATTTCATCACCACGCGGGTCAGCGCCTGGCGGAAGCCGGCCTGGTGGGTGCCGCCGTCGCGCTGGGGGATGTTGTTGGTGAAGCACAGCGCCACCTCGCGCGGGCTGTTGTTCCACCACATCGCCAGCTCGACGCGGATGCCCTCGTGCTCCTTGCTGATGGCGGCGATCGGCGGGCGGAACAGCGGTTCCTTGCCCTGGTCCAGCCATTCCACATAGGCGGTCAGCCCGCCGTGGAACTGGAAGAACACCTCCTGCGCCGGGACATGGCGGTCGTCCTTCAGCGAGATGGCAAGGCCGGAATTGAGGAAGGCCAACTCCCGCACCCGCCGCTCGAGGATGGCGAATTCATACTCGACCTTGGTGAAGGTGCCGCTGCTCGGCTTGTAGCTCACCTCGGTGCCGGTGCGTTCCGGCGAGGCGCCGATGATCGCGCAGCGGCTCGGTCGCCACGCCGTGCTCGAAGCGGATGAAATGCTCCATCCCGTCGCGCCAGATCTTCACCTCCATCCATTCGGACAGGGCGTTGACCACCGCGGCGCCGACGCCGTGCAGGCCGCCGGACACCTTATAGGAGTTCTGGTTGAACTTGCCGCCGGCATGCAAACGGGTGAGCACCACCTCGGCGGCGGAGACGCCTTCCTCCTCATGCATGTCGACCGGGATGCCGCGGCCATCGTCGCGCACGGTGACGCTGCCGTCGCCATTCAGCGTGACCTCGACCCGGGTGGCATAGCCGGCCTGCGCCTCATCGACAGAGTTGTCGATGATCTCGAAGGCCATGTGGTGCAGGCCGGAGCCGTCATCGGTGTCGCCGATGTACATGCCGGGCCGCTTGCGGACGGCGTCGAGTCCCTTGAGGACGGTAATGGATGCGCTGTTGTAATCGGCCCCGATCTGCTCAGCCATTCTGGGCTCGGCCGGGGTTGATTCGGCGCGCGCGGCGTCGTCACTCATGCCGGCGGCAAGCTCCTCGGATCATCGCTTCGGGATAGACGATTGAATATAGGGATTCACGGGGCTCCGAGGCACGGGTAAATCTGCATCCGGAAGGATTTGCCCCGGGCTGGCCCGGAACGCCTCCGCAATACCCGCGAGGGGGTGGAATATCGCGGCATCCGTGCCGGTCAGGAAGGCCTGGGCGGGCAGCGCCGCCAGCGCCGCGAACAGCGCCTCGCGCCGCGGCGCGTCGAGATGGGCGGCGACCTCGTCCAGCAGCAGCAGCGGCGCGAAGCCGCGTGCCCCGGCGATCAGCGCGGCATGGGCCAGCACCACCGCGACCAGCAGCGCCTTCTGCTCGCCGGTGCGAGCACAGCCCGGCGGGCAGGCCCTTCGGCGCATGGGTGAACAGCAGGTCGGCGCGGTGCGCGCCCTCCAGCGTGCCGCCGGCCGCGGCATCCCGGCCGCGGCTTGGCCGGCCAGCCCGGCGCGCAGCCTTCCTCCACCGCCAGCGCCGGCGGCGGCCAGCGCCGCGGCGACGGCGCATTGCAGGTCGATCCGGGCCGCCGGGAAGGCGCCGGTGATGCCGCCCGCCAGCGTGGCGTTCAGCCGGCCGCACCAGGCCGCGCCGGGCGGCGGCGGCGGCGGCGGCATGCCGCGCCATCGCATCCTCCAGCGCCGCCAGCCATTGGGGGTCGGCACGGCCCTCGCGGCGTTCCTGGGCCAGCAGGCGGTTGCGGCTGGGCCATGGCGGTCTCATGGGCCGCCACCTCCCGCGCATGATGCGGCTCCAGCGCCCAGACCAGGCGGTCGAGGAAGCGGCGGCGGCCGGACTGGCGCCGTCCTGGAACAGCCGGTCCATCTGCGGGGTCAGCCAGACGGTGGCCACCCGTTCCGCCAGCTCGGCCTGGCTGCGGACCGGGGCGCCGTCCAGCCGGAACACCCGGCGCTCGATCGGGCCGCCATCCGGCGTGCCGGTGCCGATGTCGAAGCCTGGCCAGGGCGATTCGGCATTGCCCTCGAACCGGCCGGCGGCGGCCCAGGGCAGCGGGCCTTCCGCCAGCCGGCGGCCGAAATCGGCGATGCGGGCACCCCGCAGGCCCCGGCCGGGGGCCGAGCAGGCTGATCGCCTCCAGCAGGTTGGTCTTGCCGACGCCATTCTCACCCGAGATCACGACGATCCGGCCATGGAACGGCAAGGTCAGCGCTGGATAGCTGCGGAAGTCCCGCAGCATCAGCCGGGTCAGCATGAGGGCCGGCGGCGGCGCCATCAGCACCCGCCGCCATGCGAAGGGCGGTTGCCCGCCCGGCGCTCAGGTCTCTTCGTCGCGGTCGCCTTCGACCTCGATGTCCTCGCCGATGGCATCGGCCTCGTCCTCGAGTTCCTCGGCGTCCTCGACCGTCTCATCCGCCTCCACATCCTCCAGCTCGACCTCGTCGGCGTCGGCATCGGGGATCGCGGCGCGCTTCTTCACCTTGTCCTCGGCGGGCAGGGCGCTGGCGGCGCGGCGCAGGCGCGGCTGCTCGGCCGGCTGCTCGGTGCCGCATTTCGGGCAGATCGCCGGGGCGCGGGTCAGGTCGTAGAATTTCGTGCCGCAGGCGACGCAGACACGCTTGAGGCCCAGTTCGGGCTTGGCCATTGGGGTAGCCTCATGCATTGGATTCCGACCGGGCGCAGGGTGGAAAGTGGCGGCTGCGGATCGGGCGGAAAAAGGGTGTCGCGCATTGCCACGGGGCAGCGGCCCATGTCAAACGCCGGAACCATGGTCCAGTCCGCTCCCGAGACGCATTCGCCCAGGCCTGGCGCCACGCCGCTCCGCGCCACCGCCCCCGTGGCCCCGCTCTCCGGCACCCACGCGGTGCCGGGGGACAAGTCCATCAGCCATCGGGCCCTGATGTTCGGCGCCCTGGCGGTCGGGACCACCGAGATCACCGGCCTGCTGGAAGGCGAGGACGTGCTGCGCACCGCCGCCGCCATGCGGGCGCTCGGCGCCACGGTGGACCAGCTCGGCGCCGGCCGCTGGCGGGTCGCCGGCCGCGGCGTCGGCGGGCTGGTGGAGCCGGCCGATGTGCTGGACATGGGCAATTCCGGCACCGCCGCCCGGCTGCTCTGCGGCCTGCTCGCCGGCCACCCGATCTTCGCGGTCATGACCGGCGACGCCTCGCTCCGCAAGCGGCCGATGCTGCGGGTGACGGTGCCGCTGGCCGCCACCGGCGCCAGCTTCCAGACCCGGGAAGGCGGCCGGCTGCCGCTGGCGGTGCGGGGCGCGGCGGAGCCGCTGCCGCTGGACTACCGCCTGCCGGTCGCCTCGGCCCAGGTGAAGTCCGCCTGCCTGCTGGCCGGGCTATGCGCCCGCGGCACCACCCGCGTGGTCGAGCCGGAGCCGACCCGCGACCACACCGAGAACATGCTGCGCCACTTCGGCGCCACCGTCCGGGTCGAGGACACCGCCGAGGGCCGGGTCGATCGAGCTGGAAGGCCAGCCGGAGCTGGTCGCGGCGCCGATCTCGGTGCCCGGCGATCCCTCCTCCGCCGCCTTCCTGCTGGTGGCGGCGCTGCTGGTGCCCGGCTCGCGCCTCACCGTCGCCAATGTCGGGCTGAACCCGCTGCGCTGCGGGTTGTTCACCACCCTGCGGGAGATGGGCGCGGTGCTGCGGGTGGAGAACGCCCGCACCGAGGGCGGCGAGCCGGTCGGCGACCTGGTGGCCGAGCATGGCCCGCTGCGCGCCGTGGACATCCCCGCCGGCCGGGCGCCGAGCATGATCGACGAATACCCCATCCTGGCCGTCGCCGCAGCCACCGCCACCGGCACCACCCGGATGCGCGGGCTGGCCGAGCTGCGGGTGAAGGAAAGCGACCGGCTGGCGGCCACCGCCGCGATGCTGGCGGCCAACGGCATCCGCGCCGAGATCGACGGCGACGACCTGCTGGTGCATGGCGCCGGCGGCATCCCCGGCGGCGGCACTGGTCGCCACCCATATGGACCACCGGCTGGCGATGAGCGCGCTGGTCATGGGGCTGGCGGCCGCGCGCGCCGGTCGCGGTGGACGATGCCGGCTTCATCGACACCAGCTTCCCCGGCTTCGCCGCCCTGGTGAACCGGGCGGCCGGCGGCCACCGTGATCGGGCCGGCATGACCGGAGTGGTCGCCCCGGGGCTGGTCATCGCGGTCGATGGTCCCGCCGCGGCCGGCAAGGGCACCCTCGCCCGCCGGCTGGCCGCCATGCTGGGGCTGCCCTACCTCGATACCGGCCTGCTCTATCGCGCCACCGGCCGCCGCGTGCTGGACGACGGCGCCGACCCGCGCGACCCGGCGGCGGCGGCGGCGGCGGCCCGTGCCCTCACCCCGGCCGACCTCGCCCGGTCCGACCTGCGCGGCTCGGCCGCCGACATGGCCGCCAGCACGGTCGCCGCCATCCCGGCGGTGCGGGCGGCGCTGCTGGAATGGCAACGGGATTTCGGCCGCCGGCATGGCGCGGTGCTGGATGGGCGGGACATCGGCACCGTGGTCTTCCCGGAGGCCCCGGTGAAGCTGTTCGTCACCGCCAGCACGGCCGAACGCGCCCGCCGGCGCTGGCTCGAATTGCAGGGCAAGGGCATCGCGGCCGACCCGGTGGTGGTCGAGGCCGAGTGCGTGCCCGCGACGAGCAGGACCGCGCCGCGCCGTGGCGCCGCTGAAGCCGGCCGCGGATGCCGCCGTGCTGGACACCACCACGCTGGATGCGGAAGCCGCCTTCGCCGCGGCGCTGGCGGTGGTCCGGGCGAGGCTTCCGGCCGTAGGTTCGGGCCCGGATCATGCCATGTCGCGAGCCCGCCAAACCCTGCGATTCCACTTGACGCCCGCGGCATGATCGCCTAGCGAACCCCTCGCGCGCCCTTCGAAGGCCGCGGAGCCCGCGGTTTCCACATGGCGCCCTCGCCGGTTTCAGGGCTGCCGTCTGGGGCTACAGGGCCGGCAACGGGCGGGCCGATACGCCGCCCAGGCACCAGGGTCACCCGGCGCCCGAACCGATCCCGAGGGGATGGTCGGCGCCCGACCAAGCCGTGCCCGACGATCCGGCCAGCCGGGTCCGTTTGGGGCGCAGGACCACCGCCCATAGCTTTTGGGCAGTTCGGGACAGACAGAACGCATGGCATCCGCCACAACCCTCGCGCCTGACGCGGGGATCGAAGATTTTGCTGCAATGCTCGACGAGACCCTCGGCGCCGATACCGGCTTCGACGGGTCCGTCGTTACCGGCCGCGTCGTCCGCGTCGACGATGAATTCGCCATCGTCGATGTCGGCCTCAAGAGCGAGGGCCGCGTCCCGCTCAAGGAATTCGCGCCCGCCGGGCCAGACGCCGGAAATCAAGCCCGGCGACACCATCGAGCTTTTCGTCGAGCGCTACGAGGACCGTGACGGCTCCATCGTGCTGTCGCGCGAGAAGGCGCGGCGCGAGGAAGCCTGGACCAACCTGGAGAAGGCGTTCGACGGCCAGCAGCGCGTAACGGCAGGATCTTCGGCCGGGTCAAGGGCGGCTTCACCGTCGATCTCGGCGGCGCCGTGGCCTTCCTGCCCGGCAGCCAGGTCGATATCCGCCCGGTGCGCGACGTCGGCCCGCTGATGGGCAGCCGCAGCCCTTCCAGATCCTCAAGATGGACCGCGCCCGCGGCAACATCGTGGTCAGCCGCCGCGCGGTGCTGGAGGAGACGCGCGCCGAGCAGCGCAGCGAGCTGATCCAGGGCCTGAAGGAAGGCATGGTCCTCGACGGCGTGGTCAAGAACATCACCGACTACGGCGCCTTCGTCGATCTCGGCGGCGTCGACGGCCTGCTGCACGTGACCGACATCGCCTGGCGCCGCATCAACCATCCCGTCCGAGGCCCTGAACATCGGCCAGACCGTGAAGGTGCAGGTCATCCGCTTCAACACCGAGACCCAGCGCATCAGCCTCGGCATGAAGCAGCTCGAGGCCGACCCGTGGGAAGGCGTCGGCGGCGAAGTACCCGGTGCAGGGCAAGTTCAGCGGCCGCGTCACCAACATCACCGACTACGGCGCCTTCGTGGAGCTGGAGCCGGGGGTCGAGGGCCTGGTGCACGTCTCCGAGATGTGCTGGACCAAGAAGAACGTCCATCCCGGCAAGATCGTCGCCACCTCCCAGGAAGTGGACGTCATGATCCTGGACGTGGACGAGCCGAAGCGCCGCATCTCGCTCGGCCTGAAGCAGGCCCAGGGCAACCCGTGGGAGCTGTTCGTCGACGAGCCATCCCGCCGGGCGCCGTGGTCGAGGGCGAGATCCGCAACATCACCGAGTTCGGCCTGTTCATCGGCCTCGGCCCGGACATCGACGGCATGGTCCACATGTCCGACCTGTCGCTGGGACGTAGCCGGCGAAGCGGCGATGGCCGAACTACAAGAAGGGCGACATCGTCAAGGCCAAGGTGCTGGACGTCGACGTCGAGAAGGAGCGCATCTCGCTCGGCATCAAGCAGCTCGAGGCCGATCCGGCCGCGACAGTGCTGGACAAGGTCAGCAAGGGCGACGTCGTCACCTGCATCGTCACCGCGGTGCAGGCCAACGGCATCGAGGTGAAGGTCGACGACGTGCTCACCGGCTTCATCCGCCGCGCCGAACTGGCCCGCGACCGGGCCGACCAGCGGCCCGACCGCTTCGCCATGGGCGAGAAGGTCGATGCCAAGGTCACCGCCGTGGACCGCGCCGCCCGCCAGCCTCGCCCTCACCATCAAGGGCAAGGAGATCGAGGAGGAGCAGCGAGGCGATGAAGGAGTACGGCTCGACCGACAGCGGCGCCTCGCTGGGCGACATCCTCGGCGCGGCGATCCGCCGCCGCCGCGAGATGGCTGGCGAAGAGTAGTATCGGCTCGCCCCATACGGGGCCGAGGCGAAACGGGCCGGCGGGGGCAACCTCGCCGGCCTTTTTTTATGCGCCCGGCCGGTGCAGGCTGGCGGGCATGTCGAACCCCCTTCTCGTCGAGCGCTCCGGCGCCGTCACCCGCCTGCGCTTCAACCGGCCGGACCGGCTGAACGCCATCGATTCCGCCATGGCCGCCGCCATGCGCGACGCGGTCGCCGGGCTGGCCCAGGATGCCGGGCTGCGCTGCGTGGTGCTGTGCGGCGCCGGCCGCGCCTTCATGGCAGGCGGCGACATCGGCGGCTTCCAGGGACCGGAGGCCCTGGCCGAGATCCGCCGCATCCTGGAGCCGATGCACGAAGCCGTTGCCGGCCTCGCCGCCCTGCCGGTGCCGGTACTGGCCAGCATCCAGGGCGCCGCGGCCGGGGCCGGGCTGTCGCTGGCGCTGGGTGCCGATGTGGCGATCGCCGCGGAAGATGCCCGCTTCGCCCTCGGCTACCTGAAGCTCGGCACCGTGCCGGATTGCGGCGGCAGCTGGGCGCTGCCGCGGCTGCTGGGGCTGCGGGGCGCCATGGGCATGGCGCTGCTGGGGGATGAGCTGGATGGCCGGGCGGCGCTGGCGGCCGGGCTGGTGAACCGGGTGGTCCCGGCCGAAGACCTGGCCGCCGAGACGGATGCGCTGGCCGAACGGCTCGCCGCCGGCCCCACCGCAGCCTTCGGCCGGGCCAAGGCACTGCTACGCGCCGCCCCTGGCCAAAACCTCGGGGCGCAGTTGCGGGCGGAGGAAGCGGCCTTCCTCGCCTGCGCCGGAACGGCGGATTTCGCCGAAGGGGTGGCGGCATTCCTCGGGCGGCGGCGGCCGGAGTTCAGTGGGCGGTAGCGTCGCTTCACCGTCACTACGGACGGTGAAGCGACGCTAGAGCAAACCCCGAACGGGTGGAATCACCCGGCAGGGGTAATTTGCTCGCCTAAACAACAGGCTAGAGCGCATTCCGTGAGCCATGTCGAACGGAATGCGCTCTAGCTTCTTTTCTTGGCGCATTTTCCGAGTTGTCAGGCGTTTCCGCCCGACTTGGAAATACTCCAGGCACTACCCCGCCTCCACCGGCCGCTTGAACCGGCGCTCGCCCACGAAGGCCAGCGCCATGGTCGCCACGATGAACAGCACGGACGCCGCGAAGACCAGCAGCGGCTGCCCCCGGTCCATCAGCGCGCCATAGATCATCGGCCCCACCGTGCCGCCGATGTTGAAGCCGGTGGTGACGATGCCGAACACCCGGCCGACCGCCCCGGGCGGCGCCGCGGCCCGCACCAGCATATCCCGCGACGGCATGATCATGCCCGAGAGGAACCCCGCCATCCCCATGACCGTGACCAGCAGCACCGGCCCGAGCGGCACCAGCCCGACCACCGCCACCAGCACGCCGGTCAGCCCGAAGCCCAGCGCCGCCACGTCGCCATGCCGCCGGGTGCGGTCCGCGATGACGCCGCCGAGCAGCACCCCGAAGGCGCTCAGCAGCAGGAAGGCGCTCAGCGCCACGTTGGCGGCGGCGAAGTCCACCCCCCGGCCATCGACCAGCGCCACCACCGAGAAATTCTGGATGCCGCCGAGCGACAGGCTCAGCAGGGTGAAGAACACCGTCAGCATGATGACCGCCGGGGTCAGCACCGAGACCGCGCCGCCGCTTGCCTCGGCGGGCTTCTTCGCCGCCGGGCGCGGCGCCGATTCCGGCTCGGCGGCCAGCGCCAGCGGCAGGGCGGCCACCAGCGCGCAGCCGCCCGCCGCGGCCAGCGCCACCTCCAGCCCCGCCAGGCTGGACAGGCCGAGCATCATCGCCGGCGCCAGCGCCCCGCCGAGATAGCCGGAGAAGGTATGGATGGAGAAGGCCCGGCCGACCCGCGCCTCGCCGATGGTCCGGCCCAGGATCTCGTAGTCCGCCGGGTGGTACACCGCATTGGCCACGCCGAGCAGCGCGGCGGCGGCCAGCAGCATCGGGTAGGTCGGCGCCATGGCCAGCATCACCAGCGCCCCGGCGGCCAGGCACAGCCCGGCGACCAGCACCCGCCGCGCGCCGTAGCGGTCCACCGCATAGCCCATCGGCGCCTGGATGACGCCGGAGACGATGTTGTAGATGGTCAGCGCCAGGGCAATCTCGACGAAGCTCACCTCCATCCGGTCCCGCAGCAGCGGGAACAGCGGCGGCAGCACCAGGTGATGGAGGTGGCTGACCAGATGCGCGCCCGAGACGAGCGTCAGCGACCGCAGTTCCGGTTTGGTCCAGGCGCTGGCGCCTTGCTCGGCCATGGGTGGCGTCCTTGGTTGCCTCGGGGCGTTTCCTTGGGGCCAGGATCGGCCGGTTGGCGCTGGAAGGGAAGCGGGGCAGCCACCACCGGGCCGCAACCCTGCCCGGCGCGGGCTCAGCGCAGGCCGAGCGGGCGGAGGGCCTCGGCGGCATCCCACACCGCCTCCGTGCCGATCAGCACCAGGGCGGGGTCCATCGCACCGGCGAAGGGCGTGATGGCAAGGCGGCGGCCGACCCGCTGCACCAGCGCCGGTGCGCCATCCAGCGGCAGCACGCCCTTGGCCCGCAGCACGCCTTCCGGCAGCAAATCGAGCGCGGTGCGAAGCCCGGCCTGCGTCAGCGGCGCGGACGGGCGCAGGGTGAGGCTGGCGAAGGTGGCGCCATGTCCGGCGACCGGCGCCGACCCGGCGGCATGATGGCCGAGCGCCAGGGCTATCGGCAACGCCGCGCCCTCCACCACCGCGGCGCGCGGCGCCAGCGGCCGCAGCGCCGCCGCCACCGGACCCGCGGGGGCGAGGTCGGTCTTGGTCAGCACCAGCAGGTCCGCCGCGCGTAGCTGGCGGCGCAGCGTATCCCCCAGCCGCGGGTCGGCCAGCCGGGCCAGCACGCTCTCGGCATCGGCCAGCACCAGCACGCCGGCCAGGGTGAGGTCCGGGTCCAGCTCGGCGATCTGGGCGATGGCGCCGGGATCGGCGACGCCGCTGGCCTCGACCAGCATGTGCTCCGGGGCGGGGCGGCGGGCCAGCACGGCGGCGATGCCGGCGGCGAAGTCGTCGCCGATGGCGCAGCAGATGCAGCCGTTGGTGAGCGCGATGGTATTGCCCTCGGCGCCCTCGATCAGCGCCGCGTCGATGTTCACGCTGCCGAAGTCGTTCACCAGCACCGCCAGCCGCAGCCCCGCCGCCTGGCGCAGCAGCGCGTTCACCAGCGTGGTCTTGCCGGCGCCGAGGAAGCCGCCGAGGACGGTGAAGGGGATCGGCTCCCCGCTGTTCACCCTCATGCCGGGAAGGGAATGCCGCCGACCACGGTGCCCCGGACCGGCACATCCTTCAGCGCCATCGGCGCCACCCCTCCGGGTCCTGGCCCAGGACGCAGAAATCCGCCCGCTTGCCGACCTCGATGCTGCCGATCTCGCCGTCCAGCTTCAGCGTATAGGCGGCGCCGAGGGTGATGGCGCGCAGCGCGGCGGCAACGCGGGATGCGCTCGTCGGGGCCCAGCACGCGGCCGCGGCGGTGATGCGGTTGACCGCGCACCAGGCGGTGAACAGCGGCGCCATGCGGCGTGACCGGCGCATCCGAATGGATGGCGAGCGCCACGCCTTCCCGCAGGGCGGTGGCGCAGGCATCCAGCCGCCGGGCCTTGTCAGGGCCCATGGTATGGGCGGCGTGCTCCTCGCCCCAGTAGTAGATGTGGTTGGCGAACAGGTTGGCGCAGATGCCGAGCCGCGCCATGCGGCGGAACTGCGCCGCATCGGCCATCTGGCAATGCTGCAGGGTGTGGCGATGGTCCCAGCGCGGGGTCCGGGCGAGCGCCGCCTCGATTGCCTCGATGGCGACCTCGCTGGCTTCGTCGCCGTTGGTGTGGATGTGGCACTGCAATCCGGCGGCGTGATAGGCGTGCAGCACCTCGGCCAGCTCGTCCGGGCCGATGTTCCAGATGCCGTTGGGCTGGCCGTGGATGTAGCCCGGCCATTTCAGCCGGCCGGAGAAGCCCTGGATGGAGCCGTCGGTCATCAGCTTCACCAGGCCGAAGCGCAGCCTGTCGTTGTTCCGGGCGCGCAGCCGGGCGATCTTGGCGATGCCCTCGGCGGTGGACAGCCCCTGGGCGTTCAGCGCCGGCAGCAGCCGCAGCGGGAAGCCCTCATCCTGCGTCGCCGCGGCATAGGCATCGACCACCGCATCCGGCAGGTCGGTGAACAGGTCGGTCGCGGTGGTGACGCCGACGCGGCAGGCGAGGCGGGCGAAGCGGTGCAGGCTCTCGGCCTCCGCCATCAGCCCATGCTGCGGGTTGCCGACCGCCTTGAAGGCCATGTACTTGGCCGCCATCTCGCGCAGCTCGCCGGTCGCCCGGCCCTTGGCGTCGCGCAGCACGCCGTCGATGTTGGCGTTGGCGAGCCCGCTGCGCTCCAGCACCGGGGTGTTGACGTTCATCACATGGCCGTTCGAATGCAGCAGCACCACCGGACGGGTGGCGGAGACGCGGTCGAGGTCATCGGTGGTGACGCGGGCCTCGCCGAAGTAGATCGGGTCGAACCCCCAGGCGAACAGCGTCTGGCCGGGCGGCAGCTTGCGCTCGGCCTCGGCCAGCCGGGCGACGGTGGCCTCGATGCTGTCGCAGCCCGGCCAGCGGCGGCCCTCGGGGTCGTGCCGGTCGAAGAAGCCGGCATAGGTGAAGTTCCATACGCCGCCTTCCCAGGCATGGCTGTGGCCCTCGACCAGTCCGGGCATCAGCACCTGGTGGAGGAAGCGGTCGTCGGTGCGGGCCGGGCCCCAGGCGCCGGTCTCCGCCTCGCCGCCGACCGCCAGGATGCGGCCGTCGCGCACCGCGACATGGGTGGCGCTCGGGCAGGAGGGGTCCATGGTGATGATGCGCCGCGCCCGGAACACCGTGATTTCGCCTGCCATGCCCACCATCCCCGCTTGCCGTCGGGCGGCATTGTTCCGCAGGATGCGCCGCCGCACCATCCGGGGAACCCGCCATGCGCACCAACAGCCTGCACGCCGCCGACCTCGCCCATATGGTCCACCAGCAGACCGACCTCGGGGCGCATGGCGAACAGGGTGCGGTGCTGATCGCCCGCGGCGATGGCTGCAAGGTCTATGACACCGAGGGCCGCGAATACATCGAGGCGATGGCCGGGCTGTGGTGCGCCTCGCTCGGCTTCTCGGAGAAGCGGCTGGCGGAGGCGGCCTACAAGCAACTGCTTGAGCTGCCCTACTACCACACCTTCTTCCAGAAGGGGCACGGGCCGAGCGTGCGGCTGGCCGAGAAGCTGGCGAGCATCGCGCCCGAAGGCCTGAACCACGTGCTGTTCCAGTGCTCGGGGTCGGAGGCGAACGATGCCGCGATCAAGCTGATCTGGTACTACAACAACGTCATCGGCCGCCCCGCCAAGAAGAAGCTGATCGGCCGGATGCGCGGCTACCACGGCAACACCGTGGCCACCGCGTCGCTGTCCGGCCAGCCGCATATGCAGGCGGATTTCGACCTGCCGCTGGGCGACCGCTTCCTGCAGATCTCGAACCCCAACTACTACCGCTTCGCCGAGGATGACGAGACCGAGGAAGCCTTCTCCGCCCGCATGGCCGCCGAGCTGGAGGCGCTGATCGAGGAGGAAGGCGCCGGGACCATCGCAGCCTTCTTCGCCGAGCCGGTGCAGGGCGGCGGCGGCGCCATCACCCCGCCGCGCGGCTATTTCGAGGCGATCCAGCCCATCCTGAAGAAGCACGACATCCTGTTCGTGGCGGATGAGGTGATCTGCGGCTTCGGCCGGACCGGCAACCTCTGGGGCTGCGAGACCTACGGCATCCAGCCGGACATGCTGACCTGTGCCAAGCAGCTTACCGCCGCCTACCAGCCGCTGTCCGCCCTGCTGATCTCGGACCCGATCCATGCCGCGCTGCTGGAGGGGAGCAAGCGCAACGGCAGCTTCGGCCACGGCTTCACCTATGGCGGCCACCCCGTCGCCTGCGCGGTCGGGCTGGAGACGCTGGCGATCTACGAGGAACGCGACCTGCTCGGCCATGTGCGGCAGGTATCGCCGGTCTTCCTCGATGGGCTGGGGGCGCTGCGCGACCACCCGCTGGTCGGCGACGTGCGCGGCATCGGGCTGATCGCCGGCGTGGAGCTGATGGCGGACAAGGCCGCCCGCACCCCCTTCCCGCCCGCCGCCAAGGTCGGGCTGCTGGTGCAGGACAAGTGCCAGGAAGCCGGGCTGATCGTCCGCGCCATCGGCGACCGCATCGCCTTCACCCCGCCGCTGATCATGACCGCGGCGGAAATCCAGGACATGTGCGGCCGGTTCAAGGCCGGGCTGGATGCCGCCTGGGCGGAGTTGCAGCAGAAGCAGTCGCTGGCGGCGGAATAGCCGCCAGCGGGCCGGTCAGCTCCGGTAGCTGCCGTTGATGTCGATGTAGCCGTGCGTGAGGTCGCAGGTCCAGACCCGCGCCTTGCCCCGGCCAAGGCCGATATCCACGGTGATCTCGACCTCGCGGCCCTTCATATGGGCGACCACCGGGGTTTCGTCGTAGTCCGGCACCACGGCGCCATCCCGCGCCATCCAGGTGCCGCCGACCGCGACCGAGAGCGTGTCGCGGTCCGCCGGCTCCCCGGCCTTGCCGACCGCCATGACGATCCGGCCCCAGTTGGCGTCCTCGCCGGCGATGGCGGTCTTCACCAGCGGTGAATTGGCGATGCACATGGCGATGCGGTGCGCCGACTTGGCGCTGACCGCGCCGGTCACGTCGATCTGGACAAGCTTCTGCGCGCCCTCGCCATCCCGGGCGACCATCAGCGCCAGGTCCATCAGCACCTCATGCACGGCCCGGGCGAAATCCTTCAGCATGGCGCCACCTTCGGCCGGCACCCGCGGGTGCTTGACGGCCCCGGTGGCGAACAGCAGCACCGTGTCGCTGGTGGAGGTGTCGCTGTCCACGGTGACGCAGTTGAAGGACTTGTCGGACCCCTTCGCCAGGATGGCCTGCAACGCCGCCGCCGGCACCTTGGCGTCGGTGGCGAGGAAGCTCAGCATGGTCGCCATGTCGGGCGCTATCATGCCGCTGCCCTTGGCGATGCCGGAGACGGTGACGGTCGCCTCGCCGATCGTGGCGGTGCGGGTGGCGGCCTTCGGGAAGGTGTCGGTGGTCATGATGGCGCGGGCGGCGGCGGGCCAGCCATCCTCGCCCAATGCCTCGAACAGCGGCGGCAGGGCGGCGACCAGCTTCTCGGTCGGCAGCTTCTCGCCGATCACCCCGGTCGAGGCCAGGAACACCTCGGATGGCTTGCACCCGGCGAGCCCCGCCATCGCCTTGGCCGTCGCGGCACAGGTCTCCCGCCCCGCCTTGCCGGTGAAGACGTTGGAATTGCCGGCGGTGACCACCAGCGCCCGGGCCTTGCCACCCTTCAGCGCGGCGCGGCACCAGTCCACCGGCGCCCCGGGGCATTTGTTCCGGGTGAACACCCCGGCCACCGTCGTCCCGGCCGGGAACAGCATCATCGTCACGTCTTCCCGCGCCTTGTAGCGGATCTCGGCACGGCCGGAGCCGAGGCGCACGCCGGCAACGGGTGGCAGCGCCGGCAGCGGCAGGGCAAGCGGAGAGACGGGCAGGTCGTTGCCGGCCATGGTTCGGGTATCCTAGCGGCGTTGCGGGGTGGAGGCCGGCGGCGGCGTGGCGTTGTCCAGCATTGAGGGTGCCGGCTGGTCCAGCCGCTCCACCTTGGCGGCGCCGCGGATGCGGGCGACCACCGCCTCCACCTGCTCCTCCAGCATTTTCTGGCGCAACTCCTGCCGACTGTCCTCGAAGGTCGGGACCGGGGCGTCGCGGCGGGCCTCCACCTTGATGACATGCCAGCCGAAGGGGCTGCGGACCGGCGCGCTGCTGACCTCGCCCGGCTTCAGGGCGAAGGCCGCCTCGGCGAACTCCGGCACCATGTCGCTGCGCTTGAAGAAGCCGAGGTCGCCGCCCTGCTGCGCCCCGGGGCCGGAAGAGTGCTTGCGGGCGACCTCGGCGAAATCGGCGCCGCCGGCCACCTCGGCCAGCGCGGCCTTCGCCTCGGACTCGGTCTGCACCAGGATGTGGCGGGCGTGGATTTCCTCCTCGCCCTGGCGCTGGCCGGCCTCCTTCTCGAACCGGGCGCGCAACGCCTCCTCCGTGACGGCGGCGTTCACCTCCCGCGTCAGCAGGGCCTGCTGGAGTTCCTGTTCCTCGGCCCGGCGGATGCGGCGGCGGATCTCCTCATCCTTGTCGAGGCCGGCGGCGCGGGCGGCGGCGGTCAGCGCCTGCTCGGTGATGCTGCGATCCACCAATTGGCGCATCACCTCGGGCGGCAGCATCTGCAGCAGCATCGGGCCGGGCATGCCGCGCATCTCGGCCGGCAGCACGTCCTGCGCGGTCGCCAGCACGTCGGACAGCCGAACCGCCTGGCCGTCCACCCGGGCCAGGACGGGGTCCTCGGCGGCCGGCGGGGCCTGGGCCGCGGCCATGAACGGCAGCAGCAGGACGGCGGTGAATACCATGGGGCGGAACGACATGCGGGCTGGTGGCTCCGGAAGGATGCGGGACAATGCCGGATGCGGCTGGGCACGACAAGCAGCGCATGGCGTTGACCTGGGCGCGGTGCTTGCCTATCTGTTCCCGCGCGCCGGGGTCGCGCAGCACCGCCACCCGAGGCCTCGGCCTGGCCGCCGCCCCCGCCCCCGGACGCCCTTGGTGCCATACTGCCGAGGCCCGCGCGGAACCCCCCGCGCAATCCCGGAGAAGCCAGGTCCGCATGTTCGCCCGCATCGCCCGCGCCGTTTTCGGCACCTCGAACGACCGGGCGCTGAAGCGCCTCCAGGCCCGGGTGCCGGAGGTCAATTCGCTGGAGCCCAGCCTCGCTGCCCTCTCGGATGAGGCGCTGCGGGGCAAGACCGCCGAGTTCCGCGCCAAGCTGGCGGCCGGGGCCGATCTCGATTCGCTGCTGCCGGAAGCCTTCGCCACGGTGCGGGAGGCCGCCCGGCGGGTGCTCGGCCTGCGCCATTTCGATGTGCAGCTGGTCGGCGGCATGGTCCTGCATGAAGGCAAGATCGCCGAGATGAAGACCGGCGAGGGCAAGACCCTGGTCGCCACCCTGCCGGTCTACCTGAACGCCCTCACCGGCCGCGGCGTGCATGTGGTCACGGTGAACGACTACCTGGCCAGCCGCGACGCCGAATGGATGGGGCGGCTTTACCGCTTCCTCGGCCTGACCACCGGGGTCATCGTGCATGGCCTGACCGACGACGAGCGCCGCGAGGCCTATGCCGCGGACGTCACCTACGGCACCAACAACGAGTTCGGCTTCGACTACCTGCGCGACAACATGAAGTACCGCCTGGAGGAGATGGTCCAGCGCGACTTCAACTACGCCATCGTCGACGAGGTGGACAGCATCCTGATCGACGAGGCGCGCACGCCGCTCATCATCTCCGGCCCGTCCGAGGACAGCTCGGGCCTGTACCGGCAGGTCGATGACGTCGTGAAGCGGCTGGTCGAGGACAAGGCCAACTTCGAGAAGGACGAGAAGCAGCGCACCGCCAGCCTCACCGAGGAAGGCTCCGACCGCGTCGAGGAGATGCTGCGCGAGGCGAAGCTGCTGGAGGAGGGCAACCTCTACGACTTCCACAACGTCACCCTGGTCCACCACGTGAACCAGTCGCTCCGCGCGCATGTGCTGTTCGCGCGGGACGTGGACTACATCGTGCGCGACGACAAGGTGGTCATCATCGATGAGTTCACCGGCCGCATGATGGAAGGCCGTCGCTATTCGGAAGGGCTGCACCAGGCGCTGGAGGCGAAGGAGAACGTCACCGTCCAGCCGGAAAACCAGACCCTCGCCAGCATCACCTTCCAGAACTACTTCCGGCTCTACCCGAAGCTGTCCGGCATGACCGGCACCGCGGCGACCGAGGCGGATGAATTCGCCGAAATCTACAAGCTGGAAGTGCTGGAGATCCCGACCAACGTCCCGGTGTCCCGCAAGGACAGCGACGACGAGGTATACCGCTCCGCCACCGAGAAATACGAAGCGGTCATCACCCTGATCGACGAGGCCCGCAAGCGTGGCCAGCCCTGCCTGGTCGGCACCACCAGCATCGAGAAATCCGAGCTCATCGCCGGGCTGCTGAAGGACCGCGGCGTGCCGCACAGCGTGCTGAACGCCCGCTACCACGAACAGGAAGCGTCCATCATCGCCCAGGCCGGGCGGCCCGGCGCGGTGACCATCGCCACCAACATGGCCGGGCGCGGCACCGACATCCAGCTCGGCGGCAATGCCGAGATGCTCGCCCGGCAGGAAGCCGGCACCAACGAGGGCCCGGAATTCGAGACCGCGCTGGCCCGCCACAAGGCCGAGGTCGAGGCGGGCAAGGCCCGCGCCAAGGCGGCGGGCGGCCTGTTCGTCATCGGCACCGAGCGGCATGAGAGCCGGCGCATCGACAACCAGCTCCGCGGCCGGTCGGGCCGGCAGGGCGACCCCGGCGCCAGCCACTTCTTCCTGAGCCTGGAAGACGACCTGATGCGGATCTTCGGCAGCGACCGCATGGGCGGCATGCTGCAGAAGCTCGGCCTCAAGCCCGGCGAGGCGATCGTCCATCCCTGGATCAACAAGGCGCTGGAGAAGGCGCAGAAGAAGGTCGAGGCGCGCAACTTCGACACCCGCAAGAACCTGCTGAAATACGACGACGTCATGAACGACCAGCGCAAGGAGGTGTACGCCCAGCGCCGCACCTTCATGAATGCGCCGGACGTGATGGAAACCGTCGCCGAGATGCGCCGCGAGACCATCGGCGCGATGGTGGACAAGGCGATCCCCGAGAACGCCTACCCCGAGCAATGGGACGTGGCCGCCCTTGAGGAGAAGGTGCGCGACCAGCTCGGGCTGGACCTGCCGGTCGTCGCCTGGGCCAAGGAAGAGGGCATCGACGAGAACGCGGTGCGCGAGCGCATCGAGCAGGCGGCCGAGCAGCATTACGCCGCCAAGTCCGCCAACCTCGGCCCCGACCTGATGCGGATCGTCGAGAAGTCCCTGCTGCTGCAGATCTTCGACCAGGTGTGGAAGGAACACCTGCTGTCGCTGGACCACCTGCGCCAGGGCATCGGCCTGCGCGCCTATGGCCAGCGGGACCCGCTGAACGAGTACAAGTCCGAAGCCTTCGCCCTGTTCAACACCATGCTGGCCGACATGCGCGAGCGGGTGACCAGCATGCTGATGCGGATCGAGCTCCGGCCAGACGCACCGCTGCCCTCGCCCGACCCGGTGCGGGTGGCGGACATGCGCCACCCCGACCCCGCCATGGCCGAGCTGGAAATGGCCGGCGCCGTCGGCTACGACCCGGTGCCGATGCCCGCCGCGACGGTCCGCCAGGCCGAGGGCGTGGACCCGGCCGACCCCGCCACCTGGAACCGCACCCCGCGCAACGCCGCCTGCCCCTGCGGCAGCGGCAAGAAGTTCAAGCACTGCCACGGCCGCGCCTGACCCGCGCCGATAGCCGCCCGCCGCCCGACCCCGCGGCGCTACTGCTGCACCGGGACGAGGCGGTGCTCATCCTCGACAAGCCGGCCGGCATCGCGGTGCATGCCGGCCCGCGCGGCGGCCCCTCCATCGAGGATTGGCTGCCCCGCCTCGCCTTCGGCAAGAAGCGCCTGCCGCAACCGGCGCACCGGCTGGACATGGACACCGCCGGCTGCCTCGTACTGGGCCGGACCAAGCCTGCGCTGGCCGCGCTCGGCGCGCTGTTCGCAGCCGGGCGGGTGGCCAAGACCTACTGGGCGGTGGTCCGCGACGGCCCGGCGGCCGAGGCCGGTCAGGTTTCGGCACCGCTGCTGAAGCGCAGCACCGCCAGGGATGGCTGGTGGATGGCCGTGGACCCGGCCGGCCAGCCCGCCACCACCGCCTGGCGGGTGCTCGGCCGCGCCCCCGGCCTCGCCTGGCTGGAGCTGCGCCCGCGCACCGGCCGCACCCACCAGATCCGGGTGCATTGCGCGCATCTCGGCTGCCCGATCCTCGGCGATGCCCGCTATGGCGGCGGCGAGGGGCGGCTGCATCTGCTGGCCCGCGCCATCGCCCTGCCGCTCGACCCGCCCATCGCCGCCACCGCCCCGCCGCCGCCGCATATGCGGGATGCGCTGGCGGCCTGCGGGTGGCGGGCGTGATCCGCCTGCTGCTCGCCCTGCTGCTGGCTGCCACGCCGGCGGCGGCGCAGCGTGGCGGCTGCGGCTTCGGCCTGGGCCTCGATGCGTTGCGCACCGCCGGATCGGCGCTGCGGGACGGCATGGCGGCCGGCTCGATGGCGGCCGGGCGAGCCGCGGCGGAGGCGGCGGCGGGCCAACTGGCGGATGCCGCCACGCGCCTGGATGGTTGCGGCTGCGACCAGGCGGCGGGGCATGCGCGGGATGCCGCCCGCCTCGCCGAGGAAGCCGGCGCCGCCGCCAGCCTGGACCACATCCGCCGCACCCTGGACCGCGCCGGCTTCTCGGCCGGCCTCGCGCGGGAAAGGCTGGAGCGCCAGGGCTGTTCCTGAACTACCTGCCGAACCTACTCGAAGGACACCCATTTCCGCGCGGGCGGCGCGGCCGCATCGCGCATCGCCCCCGCCACCTCGGTGTCCAGCGCCGCCAGGAAGCGGGACCGGTCGACCTTGGTCAGCGGCGCCGGGCCGCCGGTCATCTGCCCCATGTCACGCAGCCCCTGGGACACGGCGCGGCCGGCGACGGCGCCGCCGATGTTGTCGGTGGTCCAGGGCCGCCCCTTGAAGGACAGCGCCCGGGCACCTTTCGCCAGGCACCGCGCGGCGAGCGGGATGTCGGCGGTGATGCAGACATCGCCGCGGGTGGCGCGCTCGGCGATCCAGTCGTCGGCGGCATCGGCGCCTTCCGGCACCAGCACCATCTCGACATTCGGCAGGCCGGGCGGCCGCACCGGCCGGCTGCCGTTGCTCACCACCTTCACCGGCAGGCCAAGCCGGGTGGCGACACGGAACGCCTCCTCCCGCACCGGGCAGGCATCGCCATCGATGAACAGCGTCGTCATCGCACCCTTACCTCCGCCCGCACCGCAGCCCCCTCCGCATCCAGCACCGTCACCCGGTAGAAGCCGGGGCCTTGCGGCGCCCAGGCGGCTTCCCGCCGGGCCGGTTCGGTGGCCAGGGGGCGACCATCGACCAGGAAGGTCAAGGGGCGCCGGCCGCCGCGGCCCGCAGGGTGACATGGGCGCCGCCTCCTCCAGCACCGCGCCGGGCGGCGGGAAGGCCAGCCGCAACCGGTCGAGCGGCGCGGCCGGCACCGGGGCGGCGGGGCGGGCCGGCAGCGGCTGGCGCGGGTTGGCCGGCAGGCGCTCGAACACCCGGGCCAGCAGCGGCAGCGCGGTGCGGGCGCCGGTCGCGCCGGGCAGCGGCGTGCCATCCGGGCGGCCGACCCAGATGCCGACCACATGCCGGGCATCGAAGCCCATCGCCCAGGCATCGCGCCCGCCCCAGCTCGTGCCGGTCTTCCAGCCGATGCCGGGCGGCCCGCCGGCCGGGAAGGGATTGACCAGGATGGCGGCGGCCAGCCCGGCGGCGCGCGGCTCGAACACCCGCCGCGGCGCCGCCGCCGGTCCCGGTTGCAGCCTGCAGCGGCGCCGCCGTGCCATCCCCGCCGAGCGCGGCATAGAGCCCCGCCATCTCCCGCAGGGTGACCCCGCGCCCGCCGAGCGCCAGGGGCAGCGCCGGATCGGCCCCCGGCGGCAGGCGCGGCGGCGCCCCGCCCGCCTTCAGCGCGGCGGCGAAGCGCAGCGGCCCAAGCTCGCTGCAGCAGGGCCACCGCCGGCTGGTTCAGGGATTGCCGCAGCGCATCCGCCACGGTGATGCGGCCGGCGAAACCGCGCATCGAAATTCTCCGGTGCATAGCTGCCGAAGCGGCGCGGCAGGTCCGCCAGCAGGGTCTCCGGCGCGGCGATGCCCGCCTCGAAGGCCAGCGCGTACAGCATGGGCTTCAGCGCCGAGCCGGGCGAGCGGATCGCCCGCGTCAGGTCCAGCGACCCGGCCCGGCCGGCGGCGCCGAACTCCCCGCCGACCAGCGCCCGCACCTCCCGCGCCTGCAGGTCGGCGACCAGGATGGCCAGCGAGGCGCGCCGCGGCAGGTCGCGCAGCGCGGCGGCGGCGATCTCCTCCACCGCCCGCTGCAGGGGCAGGTCGAGCGTGGTGGCGGCGACCGGGCCGATCGAGCTGGCGTGCCAGATGCGGCGCCAGCCGCGGCATCGGGCTGCCGGGCGGCGGGCACCGGGGCATCCAGCGCATGGCGCGGTATCGGCGGCGGAGATGCCGGCGGCGCCGGCGGCGCGGGTGTGCAGCAGGGCGTTGCGGGCCAGCCGGGCGCGCGCCGGGTGGCGGTCCGGCCGCAATGCCTCGGGGCGGCGGGGGATGGCGACCAGCAGCGCCGCCTCGGCCGGGTCCAACGAGGCGGCGGGGCGGCCGAACCAGGCCAGCGCACCGGCCCGCATGCCCTCGATGTTGCCGCCCATCGGCGCCAGGGTCAGCCAGATGCCGAGGATGGCGTCTTTGTCGAACCGCGCCTCGAGTTGCAGGGCACGGACCATCTCGATCGCCTTGCTGCGGAGCGTGCGTGGCCGCGGCTCCAGCAGCCGCGCCGCCTGCATGGTGATGGTCGAGCCACCCGAGACCACCCGCCCGGCCCGCAGCCATTGCAGCGCCGCTCGCCCCAGCGCCAGCGGATCGACGCCGGGGTGGTGGCGGAAGCGCCGGTCCTCGGCGGCGATGAGCAATCCGACCAGATGCGGCGGCACCTCCGTGGTGGCGGTGGCCAGCCGCCAGACGCCGCCCGGGGCCGGAAGCACGGTCAGGACTCGGCCATCCCGCGCCAGCACCTCCGTGCCGGTGGTAGCCAGCCGGGACAGGTCGGGCGGGAAGGCGCGGTCGAGCGCCAGCGCCGCGCCAGCCAGCAGCGCCACCACCAGCCCGGCCCGGAGGATGCCGCGCATCACTCCGCCGGCAGCACCGTGATCCGCCCGGTATCCTGGCGGGCGAAGACCTGCGGCCGGTACATGTCCTCGACCTGCGCGCCGGGCAGCTCGAACTGCCCGGCGGTGACCGCCCGCAGCCGGACGGCGATGCGGAATTCCGCCGCCTCCGGCGTAAGGTCGATGGCCGCGGCCAGCCGGTCATCCAGCGCCGGGGTCGCCGCGGTCTCGGTCAGGGTGCCGAGCCAGGGCATGCCGGCGACCTCCCCGGCGGCCAGCCGGCCAACGATCTCCCACCCCGCCGGCAGCCCCTGCTGCACCAGTGCCCGGTGCGCCTCCCGGGTTTCGGCACGGCCTTCCAGCAGCAGCACGAAGACGGTGTTCTGGCGCAACCGGCCGAGGTCCAGCGGCTGGCCGGCCAGGTCGAGGAACCGCCGGCTGACCCGCATGCCGCTCCGCCCGGCCGCCGCCGGCCGGGCCGGGATGCCGGTGACGGAAACCCCGGCCCAGACCGGCGCATCGCCCAGGTTGCGGGCGAGGCCGGGCGCCTCCAGCGCCACCGTCAGCCGCGGCGCCGGCGGCTGCACCGCGCCGTTCACCGCCACCCGCACCGGGCGGCCATCCCGCCCGAGCGTGGCTGCGGCGGCCACCGCCCAGGCCTGTTCCTGGGTACCGGTGGATTGCGGGGTCAGTTCCGGCCCGGGCAGCACCGCCTGCAAGGCCGCCAGCCGGTCCGGCAGCAGCCCGCTTTCCTTCAGCAGCGCCGCCACCGCCAGCGCATCCCGCGCCGCGCTGCCGTAGTCGTACAGCCAGGGCTGCCGGGCCGGGGCGGCGAGCGCCGCGGCGAAGGCCGCCTCCGCCCGCGACTGGTCCCCGGCCCGGGCGAAGGCGGCGCCGAGCTGGGCCTTGGCCAGGGGCGTCGGCAATGCGTCGAGGTTTTCCAGCAACCGCCGCGCCGCGCCGAGCCGCGGCTGGCCGGCGAGCGAGAGCACATGCAGCCGGTAGGCCTGGGCGGCACGGTCCTCGGGGTTGTCGGGGTCCTGTTCCACCTGCTCGGCGATGGCCTTCAGCGCCTCCGCCAGCGCCGCCTCGGGGATGGCGGCGCCGGCGGCGCGGGCGCGCAGCAGGGCCTCGGTGGCATAGGCCCCGGTCCAGTGCTGGACTCGCCCTGGGCGGACCACAGGCCGAAGCCGCCGTCGAAGCGCTGGCTTGTTCAGCACGCCGCTCGGCGGCCAGTCCTGCACGCCATCCGTGCCGGCCAGTGCAAAGGCCAGCAACTGGGATGCGGAGTTGTTCGAGGCAGGCGAAGGGGAAGGCCTCCAGCGCCGCAGCATCCCCGCCGCATCATAACGGGTCGCCCCGCCGAAGCTGGCCGAGGCGCGCCAGGTGCCGGCCAGCCAGCGCCCGGCCGGCAGCGCCAGCGGGCGTTCCTCGCCGGGCGGGATTTCCTGGGCGGCCACCTCGGTCATCGGGGCGCGCGAGGACCGCACGGTGATCCGCGACTCGCGCGTGGTGGTGAAGCCGTCCGGGCCGGTGACCGCCAGCCGCAGCACCCCCTGCCCGGCCGCGGTGGCACGGATGGCGCTGGCGGGCAGGGCGCGGGCGTTGGGCGCAAGCTCCGCCACCAGCCGGTCCGGCCCGGCCAGCGCGATGGCGCCCTCGGCGGTGAGCGGTGGCGGTGAAGGCGCCGGCCGGCAGGTCGAGGTTGTGCAGCAGCACCGGCAGCCGCGCCTCGTCGCCGGGCGCCAGGAAGCGCGGCAGCAGCGGCTCGGCGACCAGCGGGTCGCGCACGGTGAGCGGCCTGCGGCAGCGCCGATGCGGTTGCCGTCCCAGGCGACCGCCATCAGCCGCAACTCCCCGGCGAAATCCGGCATGTCGAGGGTGACGGTGGCGATGCCGTCGGCGCCGACCTGCACCGGGCCGGAGAACAGCGCCACCGTCCGCTGCGGGATCTCGATGGCGCGCCGCGCTGAACTCGTCGCCGCCCTGGCGCAGCGCCGCCGCGGGCCCTCCGGCGGCGCGATCAGCCGGCCGTAGTCGTCGCGGATATCCACGCCCAGCCGCCGCCTGCCCAAGAAGTGCTGCGACCGGATCGGGGCGTGGCGAAATCGGGTCAGCCGCAGGATGCCCTCATCCACCGCGGCCAGGGTGAGCATGCCTCCCTCACCCGCGCCGGTCAGCCGGATCGGCACCGCCAGCGGCTGGCGGGGGGTGATGCGGTCGGGCGTGTCGATCGTCACCTCGATGCGGCGCGGTGCCCGGTTCGACCTGCACCCAGGCGAGGCCGAGCGCCCGGCCGGGATGGCCCTGGCGGCTCTCGCCCGGGCGGAAGACGGTGACGGCGACATGGGCGCCGGGCCCCCAGGCGGCCTCGACCGGCACCTCGATCTCGGTCCCGCCCTCGGCCAGCCGGACCTCCCGCAGCGAGACCAGCCGGTCGGTCAGCACCGCCACGCTGGCCGGGCCGGCGAAGGGCGGGGTGATGCGGATGCGGGCGGTCTCGCCGGGCGCATAGGCGCGGCGGTCGGCGGCGACATCCACCTTGTCCGGCACCTCCGCGCTCTCTCCACCTGCCCAGCCGCTGCGGAAGCGGACGGAGGTGATGGCCATGCCGCCGGGCTCGGCCACCTCCAGCCGGTAGCGGCCGAAGGGCAGCCGGCGCGCGAAGCGGGCCGGGGCGGTCGCGGTGACGGGAAGCTCGGCGCTGTCCACCGCCTCGTCCCGCCAGACCGTCTCGTAGCGGGCCAGGCTGCCGCGGGTGACGATCCGCCAGTCCGGCCGCTCCCGCACCAGCCGGGCGCGCAGCGTGGCGGCGACCGGACGCGCATCGCCATCCAGCGCGATGACCTCGAACGCCGCCTCCGCCCCGGCATCGACGGCGAGGTCGGTGAACAGCGGCTTCACGCCGATCAACCGGTGCGCCGCGCGCACCGGCAGGCTGAGCGCGGTGCGGCTGGCGCGGCCGCCCGGCTCGTCGATGGTGATGGCCAGCTCGGCCCTCAGCGGCCGGGTGGTGTCGGGGGCGCGCGGCAGGGAGATGGCGAGGCTGCCGTTGCCCTGGGCATCCAGTCTCCGGCGATGTCGAAGGCGATGAGGTCCGGGGCGAAGATCCTCGTCCACCAGGCCGAACAGGAAGTCGCGGTGCTGCTCGAAGGGCGAGCGCAGCGCCTGCAGGCGCAACTCCGCGCTGCCGTCCAGCCCGGCGGCGGGGGCGCCGTAGAGGAAGCGTGCGGTGATTGGCAGGTTCAGGACCTGGCCGGGCACCAGCGGGCCATCGGCGGGACCGGCCATCACCTCCAGGCGTTCGGGCACGAAGGCGTCCACCCGGAACTCGGCCTTGCCGACCGGCGGGTCCTGCGGGTCCGCCAGCACTTCCAGGGTCCAGACCCCGGCGGGCGCACCCTGGCCGAGCGAGACCGGCCACAGCACGCCGCCCCCGGCGTCCGCGCCGGCACCGCCTCGGCAAAAACGCTGCCGTTCGGCCGGCGCAGCCGGAAGCGCGCCGGGATATCGAGCGGCGCGCCGCTGCCGTCCCGCAGCAGGGCGGCGGCCTGCACCGTCTCACCGGGGCGGTAGATGCCGCGGTCGAGCCAAAGGAAGGCGTCGAGTGGCGCCGGGATGCGCCATGCCGGTGGCGCCGCGGTCCGAAAGGTCGAAGGCGGCGGCTTCCAGGTCGAGCTGCACGAGGTCGTCGCCGAGCGTCGCCTGCAGGGCCTTCGGGGCCATCGGTCCCTGGCCGCGCAGCAGCGGCGCGGCGAAGCGGACCAGCCCGTCCGGACCGCTCGCGGCCTCGGCCAGGATGTCGTTGTTGGTCGCCATCAGCCGCACCTGGGCGCCGGGCAGGGGCTCGCCGTCGTGCAGCCCGCGCACCTGCGCCGCCAGACCCTGCGGGCTGCGCCAGGCGGTGACGCCGAGGTCGGTCACCATGATGGGCAGCGCCGCGGCCCGGCCCGGAGTGCCATCCGCCGGCCGCACCACCAGCGCATACAGCCCGGGCCCGGCGGTCCGCAGCACCTCGGGCAGCGGCAGGGCGTGGCGCTGGAGGCGGTTGGCCTCGAATGCCGGCAGCTCGATCCGGCCGTCCCAGATGGTGCGGCCCCAGCTATCCGGCAGGTCGTTGGCAACCCAGCCGTCGAGCGCGGCGCCGGGGGTCCATTGCCGGCCGAAGGGCACCAGGTTGCGCTCGGTGACGCGCACCACCCGCAGGCTGAGCGAGGACAGGTTGACGGTCGCCAGCCCGACCCGCGGCGCCTGGCCGCGCGGCAGCAGGAAGCTGGTGGCATCGAAGATGATGCTGGCGCGGCGGTTGGGCATGGTGATCCGCAGCGCGGTGTCGCGGTTGAGCCGCATCCCGTCCTCGCCCGGCAGCCCGGCGCGCAGCACCACGGTCGTGGTCTCGCCGTTGGGCAGCCCGGTGATGCAGATCTGGTCGCCCTCCCGCAGCACCGCGAGGCCGGGGATGGCGGGGTCCGCCCGCACCCAGTCCTGCGGCTGCCAATCGGTGCGGCGGGCGGGCGGCAGGGTGAAGGCGAGGCAGGCGCGGGACGGCTCCGCCTCGGCTTCGGTGTTGATGCGGGCGACCAGCAGCCCGGCGGACTGCCGCGCCTCGGTCAGCAGGCGGCGGTAGCGGAGGTTGTCCGGCTCGCGTTCCAGCACGGCGGCCAGCGCCTGGATCTGCTGGGCCGGGCGGTCCAGCCGCTGCAATGCCTCGGCCATGAGCAGCAGGGATGGAATCTCGGGCGGGCCGGCGGGCGCTTCCTGGAAGTTCAGCCAGGCCGCCTGCAGGGCGCGGGCGGCGTGCGGCGGGGTCTTCCGCAGTTGCGCCCGGCCGAGGCTCAGCCAGTGTTCCGGCCGGGCGTCGCCTCCGGCCACCCGGTCTTCCCAGGCGGCGGCGGCGGCGGCCCAGTCGCCGGTGCGTTCCGCCTGGGCGGCGCGCTGTTCCGCCGAGCTCTTCTGCTGCGCCGTTGCACCGGCAGGATACCGGCGGCCGAGCTGGCCCTGCCATGCCTGCGCATCGCGCGACAGGCCCGGCAGCTCGAAGCTTTGGGCGTGCAACCCAGGGGCCATGCAGAGCAGGCCGAGCAGCAGAAGGATGCGGCGCACGCGACGGATGCCCCCGGGATTCGATACCGGTGCAGCATGCCACAGGGCAGGCTGCGAAGGGGTGAATTGATTCGCGTTCATCATGCCCTTGCGACTCCCGCTGCCGGGCGGCACATGGCATGGTAGTTGCTGCGCCCGGACCACCCGCGGGTCGGCCTGCCGCCGTGGGGCGGGCGCCGTTCCGCCGTATCATGCTGCGTCGCCGGCGCCGCTTGGGAACCCTGCGCTGCGGTCGAGGGAAGCCGGACGAATGATGCCTCGCCACCTGTCGTGTCTCTGGCGCCTCGCCCTCGTTGTTCTCCTGGCCTCCGGGTCGGCCGGCATGGCCTGGGCCCAGCCGGGCGGCGTGCCGGTGACCACCGATGCGGTCCGCATCGGGCCGGTGCCGGTGCAGATCATCGCGAATGGCCTTGTCGCCTCGGAATCGGTGGTGACCATCCGCACCCGGGTCGATGGCCAGATCGAGCAGGTGCATGTGACCGAGGGCCAGATGGTCCGCCGCGGCCAGCCGCTGTTCACCCTGGATTCACGGCTCAACCGCGCCATCCTGGCGCAGCAGGAAGCGCAACTTGCCAGCGACCGGGCGCAGCAGGCCCGCACCCAGGCCGATGCCCGGCGCTACCAGTCCCTGCGGGGCGAAAGCTTCGCCTCCCAGCAGCGGTTCGAGCAGGCCCAGGCGGATGCGCTGGCCGCCGCCGCCAAGGCCCGCGCCACCGAGGCGCTGATCGACCAGACCAGGCTCAGCATCGAATTCGCCACCATCAGCGCCGAGATCGACGGCAGGCTGGGCGCGACCCCGCTGGGCGTGGGCAATTTTGTCCGTCAGGCGGAGAACACCGCCATCACCACCGTAACCCGGATGAACCCCATCCTGGTGCAATTCGCGGTGCCGGAACGCTGGCTGCCGGAAATCCGCGCCGCCATGCGCGGCGATCCGCCCAGCGTGCACGCCCGCGCCGATGGCGATACCGAAGGCCCGGCCGAAGGCGAGCTGGTGTTCATCGACAGCGCGGTGGACACCACCACCGGCACCATCCTGCTGAAGGCCCGCTTCGGGAACGAGGATTTCCGGCTCTGGCCCGGCCAGTACGTGCGGGTGACGCTGGCGCCGCGCATCGAGGACAACGCCATGACCATCGCCGCCGCCGCCATGCAGACCGGCCAGGCCGGGCGATACGTCTTCGTGCTGACGCCGGACAACACGGCGCGCCGGCGCGAGGTGGAACTGCTGCGCGTCGCCGGCGACCGGGCGGTGGTGCGGGGCGCGTTGCAGGCCGGCGAGAAGGTCATCGTCGACGGCGCCCAGCGGGTGACCGACGGGACGCGGGCGGTGGAGCGGGGCGCGCCGCAGCGCGTCTCCCGCGTGCAGTAACCGATGGCTCGGGGCGCGGCGGCATGAACATCTCGGAACTCTGCATCCGCCGCCCCGTGATGACGGGGTTGCTGACCATCGCCTGCGTCATCGCCGGGATCATCGCCTATACGCGGCTGCCGGTGGCGGCGGTGCCCCGGGTGGATTTCCCGGTCATCACGGTATTCGCCAATTTCGCCGGCGCCAGCCCGGAAACCATGGCGACCAGCGTCGCCCTGCCGCTGGAGCGCGAATTCTCCACCATCTCCGGCCTGGAATCGATGTCCTCGATCAACGGCCAGGACACCACCCAGATCACCCTGCAATTCTCGCTCGGCCGCGGCATCGATGCGGCGGCGCAGGATGTGCAGGCGGCGATGACCCGGGCGCAGCGGCAATTGCCAATCGACATGACCATTCCGCCCAGCTACCGCAAGGTGAACCCGGCGGATGCGGCGGTGGTGCTGCTGGCGCTGTCGGGCGGCGACATCCCGCTGTACCGGCTGAACGACATCGCCAGCACCATCATCGCCCCGGCGCTGTCGCGCGTTGCCGGCGTGGCGCAGGTGGTGACCTATGGCGAGCAGCTCTACGCGGTGCGGGTGCGGCTGGACCCGGACCGCATCGCCTCCATGGGGCTGGCCTTCGATACCGTCCGGCAGTCCATCGCCCAGGCCAATTCCAACACGCCGGTCGGCCTGCTGGCGGGCGAGCGCCAGCAGCTCACGCTGCGGGCCAACGACCAGCCGCAGAACGCCGAGGAGTTCGGCCAGCTCGTGGTCGCCGGCCGGGCCCAGGCGCCGGTGCGGCTGAACGAGATCGCCGAGGTCGTGGACGGCATCCAGAACCAGCGCCGGGCATCCTGGCGCAACGGCGAGCGGGCGCTGATCCTGGGCGTTCAGCGCCAGCCGGACGCCAATACCGTGGAGGTGGTCGATGGCGTGAGGGGCAGCCTGGACGCGATGCGCGCGGCGCTGCCGCCGGGTGCCAGCATCGACGTGATGCTGGACCGCTCGGTGTCCATCCGAGCCGCGGTGCACGACGTGCAGGAAAGCCTGCTGATCGCCATCGCGCTGGTGATCCTGGTCTGCTTCATCTTCCTGCGCCGGCTCTCGGCCACCCTGATCCCGACCGTGGCGGTGCCGATCAGCCTCTGCGTCGCCTTCGCGCTGATGCATCTGCTGGGCTACGGCATCGACAACGTGACCCTGCTGGGCCTGACCATCGCGGTCGGGCTGGTGGTGGACGATGCCATCGTGATGCTTGAGGTCATCGTCCGCCACATCGAGGAGGGCATGGCGCCGGTCCAGGCCGCCATCCGCGGGGCGCGCGAGATCGGCTTCACCATCCTCTCGATCACCCTGTCCCTGGTCGCGGTATTCCTGCCGATCCTGCTGATGGGCGGCGTGGTGGGGCGGGTGTTCAACGCCTTCGCCGCCACCGTCTCGCTGGCGGTGGTCGCCTCCTGCGTGGTGTCCCTGACACTGACGCCGCTGATGGCCAGCCGGCTGAAGCCCGTCCACGCGCCATCCCTGCTGGACCGTGGCCTGGAGCGCGGCTTCCGCGCCATCGAGCGGGTCTATGCCTGGCTGCTGGACCTCGCGCTGCGGTCTCGCCTCCTGGTGTGGGTGGTGTTCCTCGCCTCCTGCGGCGCGGCCGGCTGGCTCGCGGTGACCATCCCCAAGGGCTTCTTCCCGGTCGAGGACACCGGCCTGCTGCTGGTGAACACCGAAGGCCCGCGCGGCGCCTCCATGGAAGCCATGACCGAATTGCAGGGCCGGCTGGCGGAGCTGTTCAGGCAATCCCCGCATGTCGAGAACGTGGTGTCCAACCTGGGCGCCGTGGGCGGCAGCATCTCCATCAACCAGGGCCGGTTGTTCATGGAGCTGAAGCCGCGCGGCACGCGCCCGCCGGTGCAGGAGGTGATCCAGGACCTGCGCCGCACCGCGGGCCAGATCCCCGGCCTGCGGGTTTTCCTGCTGCCGATCCAGAACATCAACTTCGGCGCGCGGCAGACCCGCACCCAATTCCTCTACACCATGCAGGGCCTCAGGCTGGAGGAGCTGTACGACTGGGCGCCGCGGCTGGAACAGCGGCTGCTCGGCCTGCCGCAGTTGCAGGACGTGAACACCGACCTCCAGCTCGATGCGCCGGTGGTGCAGGTGAACGTGGACCGGGACCGCGCCACCACCCTCGGCATCTCGGTGGACCAGGTGCGGCAGGCGCTGTTCTCGGCCTTCGGGTCGCGGCAGATCTCCACCATCTACGGCCAGGCCAACGCCTACCCCATCATCCTGGAGGCCCTGCCGGAGGACCAGCGGGATGAATTGGGCCTGGCCAAGCTCTACCTGCGGTCCGTCACCGGGAAGCTGGTGCCGCTCTCGGCGGTGGCCAGCATCGAACGCAGCTCGGGTCCGCTCAATGTCTCGCACCAGGGGCAGTTGCCGGCGGTGGTGATCGGCTTCAACACCCCGCCCGGCGTGGCGCTGGGCGATGCGGTGAGCGCCATCCGCGCGGTCGAGCGGGACATGGGCATGCCGCCCACCATCGTCACCGGCTTCAGCGGCGCGGCGCAGGTGTTCCAGCAGGCGCTGGCCGGCCAGGGCATGCTGGTGCTGGCCGCGGTGCTCATCATGTACGTGGTGCTGGGCGTGCTGTACGAGAGCCTGATCCACCCGCTGACCATCCTCTCGGGCCTGCCGGCGGCGGCGCTGGGCGCCTTCCTCACCCTCAAGCTGTTCGGGATGGACCTGTCGGTCATCGCCGTCATCGGCGTGCTGTTGCTGATCGGGCTGGTGAAGAAGAACGCCATCATGATCGTGGACGTGGCGCTGCAACGCCAGCGCGCCGGGGCGCCCGCCTTCAACGCGGTGCGCGAGGCCTGCCTGCTGCGGTTCCGGCCCATCCTGATGACCACCCTGGCGGCCGGCGCCGGGGCGGTGCCGATCGCCGCCGGCTGGGGCGCGGCGGCGGAGTTGCGCCAGCCGCTCGGCCTCGCGGTGGTCGGCGGCCTCGCGGTATCCCAGGTGCTGACGCTGTTCGTGACGCCGGTGCTCTACCTCGGCTTCGACAGCCTGGCACGGCGGTTCACCTTCAGGCGGCGGGCGGCCCCCGCCGGCGCCGCCCCGGCGGAATGAGGCAGGCATGAAGATCCCCACCCTTCCCTTCACCGTCACCGACTGGTCCGCCGTGGCGCCGACGCGCCACCCCGGCGAGACCGGCGAGGCGATCTGGCGCACCCTCGACATCGGCGACCTGCGGGTCCGGCAGGTGGAGTATTCGCCCGGCTACCTGGCCGACCACTGGTGCGACCGCGGCCATGTGCTGCTGGTGCTGGAGGGCGAGCTGGAGACCGAGCTGAAGGACGGCCGCCGCTTCACCCTGACCGCGGGGATGAGCTACCAGGTCTCCGACTTCGGCGATGCGCCGCACCGCTCCTCGACCCGCACCGGGGCGCGGCTGTTCATCGTGGACTGAACGCCCTACTCCGCCGCCACCCGCTTCGGCACCACCACATGCCCGCTGACCTCGCCGCCCGCATCCGGCGAGAGCCGCAGGAAGAACGGGCAGGATGCCGCGATCACGACCGCCGCCACCACGAAGGCCGCCGCGAAATCCGGCACCGTCGCGGTGTGGTGGCCGGCGAGCGAGGCGCTGACCTCGAGGCTGGTGGTCGCCAGTACCACGCCCAGCGCCGGCGCCATCTGCTGCACCGTGCCGGCGAAGCTGGTGGCCGCCGATAGCCGGGCCGTCGGCACATCGGCGAAGGCCAGGGTGTTCAGCGCAGTGAACTGCAGGCTGCGGAACAGCCCGCCCACTGCCAGCACGATGAAGATCAGCCACAACGGCCAGCCCGGCGTGAAGGTCGCCGACACCGCCACCCCGGCGGCGGCCAGCAGGGCGGTGCCGATCAGCACGGTGCGGAAGCCGAACCGCCGCAGGACCGGCCGGGCCAGCGGCTTCATCGCCAGCGCCCCGAGCGCCGTGGCGAAGGACACCAGCCCGGCCTCCGAAGCGGATTTGCCGAAGCCCACCTGCAACAGCATCACCACCAGGAAGGGTGTCGCCCCGGCGCCGATGCGGAACAGGCTGCCGGCCAGGGTCGCCTGGTGGAAGCTCGGGATGCGCAGCAACGACAGGTCGAGCGCCGGCCGCGCCACCTGCCGGCAGTGCCGCACCGCCGCCCAGCCGAACATCAGCCCGAGCACCAGCCCGGCTGCCGCCATGCCCGGCGGCACCACGCCACGGCCGATGGTCTCCAGCCCGAACATGAACAGCGCCAGCGCCAGCCCGATCATCAGCAGGCCGATCCGGTCGGGCGGGCCGGGGTCGCCGGCCGGCACATGCGGGATCTTCCAGGCCACCAGCACCAGCCCGAGCAGGCCGATCGGGACATTGATGAGGAACACCGATTGCCAGCCGAACAGGTCGGTCAGGAAGCCGCCCAGCGGCGGGCCGGTGATCGGCCCGAGCATCGCCGGCATGGTCAGCCAGGCCATGGCGGACAGCATCTCCTCCTTCCTGATCTGCCGCAGCAGCAGCAGGCGGGCGACCGGCACCATCATGGCGCCGCCCAGGCCCTGGAAGATGCGGGCGCCGATCATCTCGGGCACCCCGGTCGCCCGGCCGCACAGCACGGAGGCCAGGGTGAAGACCGCGATCGCCACCATGAACACCCGCTTGGCGCCGAACCGGTCCGCCACCCAGCCGGAGACCGGGATGAACACCGTCAGCGCCACCAGGTAGGAGGTGATGGCAACCCCCAGCCGCGCCGGCTCCACCCCCATGTCCGCCGCCATGGCCGGCAGGGCGGTCATGACCGCGGCGCTGTCGAGGTTCTGCATGAACAGCGCGCTGGCGACGATGGCGGCGACCAGCCTCGGGTCGGCCTTGGCTGGCGCTGCAAGGGTCGGGGGCGCGGGCCCGCCGGGTGCGATCATGCCCTCAGGCTACGCCTCGCCCGGCCGCAGCACCACCCGCCCGGAGGCGCGGCGGCTGCGCACCTCGGCCATGGCTTCGCGGAACTGCCCCAGCGGGAAGCCGGCATGGACCTCGGGGCGCAGGGCACCGGCCGCCCACCATTCCACCAGTTGCGCCCAAAGCGCCCGGGCGCGCGGCGCATGCAGCGCCCGGTTGTCGCCCGGCGACCAGCCGAGGTAGGTGCCCCAGTTCAGCCCGGCGACGCCGATGTTCTTCAGCAGCAGCAGGTTCACCGGCAATTGCGGGATGCCGCCGGCGGCGAAGCCGATGCTCACCAGCGTGCCGCCATCACCGAGGCAGCGCAGCGACTCGTCGAAGGTGTCGCCGCCCAGGGTGTCCAGCACGGCGGCGACGCCAACCCCGCCGGTCGCCGCCCGCACCGCGTCCCGGAACGGCGCGGCGCTGTCCAGCACCACCTCGGCGCCGCGGGACAGCGGCACCTCGCGCTTGGCCGCGCCGCAGCGGGCGATCACCCGGCAGCCCAGCGCCCGGGCGACCTCCACCCCGGCCAGCCCGACCCCGGCGGCGGCGCCATGCACCAGCACCCAGTCGCCGGGCGAGAGGCGGGCCCGCCACATCAGCGCGGAGGCGGCGGTCGGGTAGCTGATCGGCATGGCGACGGCGGCTTCCAGCGGCAGGCCATCCGGGATGGCGACCACATGGATGGCATCCGCCACCGCCTCCTCCGCCAGCCCGCCCCAGTCGAGCACGGCGAAGACCCGGGTGCCGGGGGGCAGCGGGTCGGCCACGTCGGGCGCCGATTCCACCACCGTGCCGGCGATCTCGGTGCCCGGCACGAAGGGCAGCGGCGGCTTGCGCTGGTACTTGCCGGCGACCACCAGCTGGGTGGCGAAGGACACCCCGGCGGCGGCCACCCGGATGCGGACGCCGCCCGGCCGCAGCGGCGGCGGGGGGATGTCCTTCAGCTCCAGCGCGTCGAATTCGCGCCAGGATTTGCAGACGACGGCGCGCATCAATCCAGCCTCAGCCCGGCGTCCTGCACCAGCTTGCCCCAGCGGGCATGTTCGCTGGCGCAGAAGGCGGCGAATTCCTCCGGCGTATCGGCCACCGGGTCGGCGCCCAGCACCGCCAGCCGCTCCCGCACCTCAGGGACCTTGACGACGGCGGCCACGGCCTGTTGCAGCCGGGCGACGATCGGCGCCGGGGTGCGCGGCGGCGCCCAGATGCCGTACCAGGTCGAGACGTCGAAGCCGGGCACCCCGGCCTCGGCCACGGTCGGCAGGTCCGGATAGGCGGCGGCCCGGTTCTCCACCACCATCGGCTGGCCCTGTTCCTGCGACAGGCGCTGCGCGATGACGCGGCCGAGGATGTCGGTCGGCCCGCCCGGCGGGTAGGGCACCATGCAGCGGACCGGACGGACGGGCCATGCCTCCGCCCGTGCCTGGCCAGGGAACCGGGCCAGCGGCGCCGCCAGCAATCCGGCCATGGCCAGTCGTCGTGTAGTCCGCATGCCCCGAACGTCCCTTCCCTCAGCCGGCATTCCGGGCAGGATAGGGCCGAATGCGCAGAGGGGAAACGCCATGCCGGAAATGCCGAAGCCCTACCGGGGATTGTTCGTGCTGGATGCCAGCCAGGGTATCGCCGGGCCATATTGCGCCACCCTGCTGGCGGCCTGCGGCGCCGATGTGGTGAAGGTGGAACCGCCGGCCGGCGACTGGTCCCGCGGGCTGTCCACCCGGGAAGGCAGCCAGAGCGTGATGCATGTCTCCTTCAACCGCGGCAAGCGCAGCGTCATGCTGGACCTGCAGACCGAGGCCGGGCGGGCCGCCTTCGCCGGGCTGGCCGCCCGGGCCGACGTGATGCTGGAAGCCTTCCGCCCCGGCGTGGCGAAGCGCATCGGCGTGGTGCCGGAGGCGGGCAAGCCGGATGTGGTGTTCCTCTCCATCTCGGGCTTCGGCCAGCAGGGGCCGAATTCGGAACGCCCATGCACCGACAGCGTCGCCCAGGCCTATACCGGCATGGTGGCGCTGAACCAGGGCATGGACGGCGTGCCGCACCGCACCGGGCAGATCATGATGATCGACATGGTGACCGGCATCTCGGCCTTCGCCGCGGTGCAGGCGGCGCTGGCCGAGCAGGCCCAGGCCCGCGCGGCGGGCGCCGCGGCGAAGCCCCGGGTGCTGGACGTCTCGCTGATGCAGTCGGCGGCGGCGCTGATGGCCTTCAACCTGGCGGAACAGGGGCTGCTTGGCCGGGTGCCGCCGCTGGCCAATGTGCCAGCCGGCACCTACCAGGGCAGTGATGGCCGCTGGGTGATGGTGGCGCTGCTGCGCGACCCGGAATTCATCACCATGTGCCAGATCCTGGAATTGCCGCCGCTGGCCGCGGACCCGCGCTTCGCCAGCTTCCCCGCCCGCGCCGAGCACCGGGAGGAGTTGCTGCCCATCCTCCGCGAGGCCTTCACCCGCCGAACCGCCGCCGATTGGGCCACCCGCTTCAAGGCGGCGCGCATGCTGTGCGACCTGGTGAACACACCGCTCGACTGGCTGGCGGATGAGCATGTGCGGGCGGTCGGTGCCGCGGTGCCGCTGGCGCAGCCGGGGCTGGGCACCCTGCCCTATCCGCAGTTGCCCGGCCTCGGCGCCTGGAGCGTGCCGGCGCCGGCGCTGGGCGAGCACACCGAGGCCGTGCTGGCGGAGCTTGGGCTTTGATCGCCGCCCAGCAGCCCCTGGTGCAGCGGCTGCTGGATGACCTCGCCAACATCGGCGCCGACCCGCCCGGCATCACCCGTGAGGCCTTCGGCCGCGGCGAGAACGAGGCGATGGCGCTGCTGGCCGAGACGGCCCGCGGCCTCGGCCTGGAATGCAGCACCGATGCCGGCGCCAACCTCACCATGCGCTGGGCCGGCAGCGACGCCGATGCGCCGCCGCTGCTGGTCGGCTCGCATCTGGACAGCGTGGTGCAGGGCGGCAATTTCGACGGCGCGGCCGGGGTGGTGGCGGGGCTTGCCGCCATTGCTGCCATGCAGGCCGCCGGGGTCCGGCCGCGTGCCGGCATCGAGGTGGTGGCGCTGCGCTGCGAGGAGGCGGTGTGGTTCGGCCTCGGGCTGATCGGCAGCCGAAGCCTGCTGGCCCGGCTGCCGGACGGTGCGCTGGACCTGCCGCATGCCCGCACCGGGCGGACGCTGGGGCAATCCATCGCCGATTGCGGCGGCGATCCGGCCCGGCTGGCCGGCGGCACCCCGCTGCGCGACCCGAAGCGGATCGGCGCCTATGTCGAGCTGCATATCGAACAGGCGCCGCAACTGATCGAGGCCGGGCAGCCGGTGGCGATCTGCCTCGCCAACCCCGGCAACATCCGCCACCCGCGCATCCGGATCACCGGCGAGGACGCCCATACCGGCCTGCCGCACCGCTTCCGCCGCGACGCCGCGCTGGCCGGCGCCGATCTCGCCCTCGCCCTGGAACGGCTCTGGCTGGCGGAGGAGCGCGCCGGTCGGCCCATGGCCATCACCATCGGCCGCTTCCACACCATGGCGGACCGCCATGCGATGACCGTGGTGCCCGGCCGGTTCGAGCTGAGCCTCGACCTGCGCGCCTATGACCCCGGGCATCTGGCGGCGCTGGAGGGGAAGCTGCATGGCATCGTCACCGAGGTGGCGGCGGCGCGGGACGTAGCCATCGACCTCGGCCCGCGCAGCGCTGCCGCGCCCGGGCTGATGGACCCGGCCATCACCGAGGGCCTCGCCGCCGCCGCCGCCCGGCTGGGGCCGGCGCCGCCGCGGCTGAACAGCCCCGGCAGCCACGATGCCAACAACTTCGCCGCCGCCGGCGTGCCGACCGGCATGCTGCTCATCCGCAACGCCAACGGCAGCCACAACCCGCATGAGGCGATGGAGACGGATGATCTGCTGGCCGCCACCGGCGTGCTGGCGCTATGGCTGACCGAACGCGCGGCCTGAACGAAGGAGGACGCCATGCTGAAGGACGCCCAGGGCCTGGTGCTGACCACCGCCTCCGCCGAGGCGGTGGCCGGCTTCGACCACACCATGAACGGCTACCTGAAATACCGCGCCGACACCTCCGCGCGGCTGAAGACGGCGCTGCAGGCGGACCCGGAATGCGGGATGCTGCATGTGCTGAAGGGCAGCTTCGCCATGCTGGCCTATAACGCCGGCTTCCTGCCGGCGGCGCGGGACGCGGTGGCGACCGCCGAGGCGCTGACCGCCAGCGCGACGCCACGCGAACGCGCGCATGTCGCGGCGCTCTCGGCCTGGACGGATGGCGAGATGGACCGCGCGCTGGCCATCTGGTCCGGCATCTTCGCCGAGCACCCGCACGACCTGCTGGCCTTCCGGCTGCATCATTTCTGCGCCTTCTGGCTCGGCCGGGTGGATGCGATGCTGGGCGCGGTGGAGGGCATCCACCCGCATTGGGGCGCCGGCCAGCCAGGCTACGGCAGCGTGCTGGCCTGCCGCGGCTTCGCCAATGAGGAAGCCGGCAACTACACCGTGGCCGAGGCCTCCGGCCGCGCCGCCATCGCGCTGACCCCGGCGACCTCTGGGCCGCCCATGCCGTCGCGCATGTGCTGGAGATGCAGGGCCGCCGTGAGCGAGGGCATCGCCTGGATCGCCGGGCTGGAACGCCACTGGGAAGGCGGCAACAACCTGATGCACCACCTGTGGTGGCACCGCGCCATGTACCACATGGAACGCCGCGAGCATGACCAGGTGCTGAAGCTGTACGACAGCCGCTTCCGCGACCTCGCCAGCCCGGTGACGCAGATGCAGCCGGACCTCTACATCGACGTGCAGAACGCCGCCTCCATGCTGTTCCGCCTCGGCCTGCACGGGGTGGATGCGGGCGACCGCTGGGTGGAGCTGGCGGACAAGGCGGAGGCGCGGATCGGCGATTGCCTCTCGGCCTTCACCCTGCCGCACTGGATGATGGCGCTGGCGGCGACCGGCCGCTGGGATGCCGCCGCGCGGATGCTGGACGGCATGCGCGACTTCGCCCGCACCAACCACGGCACAAACGCCCCGCTGGTCGCGCATTACGCGCTGCCGATCTGCGAGGCGGTGCTGAAGCACGCCCAGGGCGACCACGCCGGGGCCGTCGCGGTGATGCGGCCGGCGCTGGGCGGCATGCATGCGCTCGGCGGCAGCCACGCCCAGCAGGACGTGCTGGAGCAGCTGTTCGTCCATGCCGCCATGAAGGCCGGGTTGCAGGAGGATGCGCGGATGCTGCTGGAACGCGTCGCCGGCCGCCACCCGGTGCCGCCGGAGCGGCGCGCGGGTTATGCGGAGGCCGCCCGCGCCGTCTCACATTGATTCAAGGGGCGGGCAATTCACCGGTCCTGCCGGAACGGATCGCACGCCTAGGGCGCGTAGGGGTTCTCCAGCGTGCCGATGCCGTCGATGGTGACCGCGACGGTCATCCCCGGCCGCATCGGCAGCGCGCCGACCGAGGTGCCGCAGGCGATCACGTCGCCCGGGTGCAAGGTCATCTCGCGCGAGATGAGCGCGACGATGCGGGCCGGCGGCAGGATCATGTCGTTCGCCGGGTAGTCCTGCCGGACCCTGCCGTTCAGCGCCACCTTCACCCGCAGCGCGGACCAGTCGAGCCCGGTGGCGATGGCCGGGCCGACCGGGCCGAAGGAATCACACCCCTTGGCCCGCGCCCATTGCGGGAAGGACGCATCGGCGTTCAGCAGGTCGAGCGCCGTCACGTCGTTGACCGCGGTGTAGCCGAATATGGCGGCCCCGGCTGTGGCCTCGTCGGCACCGGCGCAGGCGCGGCCGATGACGATGCCAAGCTCGCCCTCGTAGAGCACCTTGCCGGTGTAGCCGGCGGGTGGGCGGATGGGCTCGCCCGGGCCGACGACGCTGCGGCTGTTCTTCAGGAAGTACAGCGGCTCCGCCGGGATGGCGTTGCCCTGCTTCGCCGCCGCCTCGTGGAAGTTGTTCCACAGCCCGATGAAGGCGCCGGGCTGGACCGGCGCCAGCAGCCGCACGGCGGAAAGCGGCAGGCTTTCCCCGGTCGGGACCGGCGCGGCGAAGATGTCGCCGGCATGGACGGCGATGGCCTCGCCCTCCAGGGTGCCGAAGCCGGTCGTGCCGCCATGCGCGAAGCGAACCCATAAGGTCATCTGTGGTTTTCCTCAGCCGAAGGGCAGCACCAACCCCGGCTCGTCCCATTCCATCGCCGCCAGCTTGCCGGTCGTGGAAAGCGTGATGTAGGCGGTCCGCATGTCCGGCCGCCGAAGCAGATGTTGGTCGGCATGCGGTCCGGCATCTTCACGCACGCGGAGGATCTCGCCGGCCGGGGAGACGGTGGTGATCTCGCCGCTGACCAGGGTGGCGACGCAGATGTTGCCGGCCGCCGTCGACGGCGAGGCTGTCGAAGCCGCCGGTAGCCGGGGAGCTGGCAGATCACGCCGGCCGCCGTGGGGCGACGGGCCAGGGATCCTTGCGCACCTCGCCCGGCCCCTCGATGTCCCAGGCCCAGAGCCGGCCGGTCTCGGTCTCCGGCGACGTAGAGGGTGCGGCCGTCGGGCGAGAGGCCGATGCCGTTGGCGCCGCCGACGATCGGGAAGGCGACCTCGACGATCGCGCTGCCGTCGAGGCCGCCCAGTAGACCCCGCCGTGGTCGCGGTCCCGCGTCCGGACCTTGCCGAGGTCGCTGAACCAGAAGCCGCCCTCGCCCGGGCTGCCCGGCGAAGACGATGTCGTTCGGGCCCTTCAGGCTGTGCTCGCCGCAGCGGTCGTACAGCCGCGTCACGCTGCCGGTGGCGGGGTCGACGCCTCGATCCGGCCGCCGCTGTAGTCGTCGGCACTCCGGCCGGCGCGGAGCATGCCCGGCTCCTCGTGCCAGATGAAGCCGCCGTTGTTGCAGACGTAAAATCTTGCCGTCGGGGCCAAGGGCGATGCCGTTCGGCCCGGCGCCCGGCGTCGCCACGGTGGACTTGCTGCCATCCGGGGCGACGCGGGTCAGCGTGCCCGAGGCGATCTCGACCAGCACCACGCTGCCGTCCGGCATGGCCACCGGGCCCTCCGGGAAGCGCAGGCCCTCGGCCAGGATGCGTAGTTCGGTGGTGCTGCCCATGGTTCGTTTCCCCCGTTCCGGTTCCGCCGGATCATGCGCCAGGACGCCGGGCTTGCAACCCCGGGGGCTTCATTTCGGCGCCCAGATCTCCACAGGCCCGCGCACCTCGTCCACCGTGGCGACCATCCGGTAGTCCCGCTCCAGCGCCTCCGCGATGATGGCGGCGGCGCTGGGGCGCACCCGGGGCCACCAGCCGCGGTCCACCACCACGAAGCGCGGCAGGCTCGCCATGATGCGCGCCACCTCGGCATCGGTGTCGATGCCCGCGACCTCGGTGAAGGCGGTGCCGGTCAGCTGCGCGGGGAAGATGAAGCGGGTCGGCAGGGTGGCATCGGTGAGGGCATAGATGACGGGGTGGTAGTTGGCGATGAAGATGCTCTCGCCCGGCTGCAGCTCGGCCCGGATGCGCTCCGCCACCTGCGCCACCGGGTCCGGCGCGAAGAGGCCGATGCCGCGCTCCACCCGTGCCGTCGCATCGGCCCGCCAGGACCCCAGCATCACCACCCCGATCAGCAGCCCATAGCCCAGCTCCCGCTGCGCCCGTGGCAGCAGCCGCGCCACCCGCCAGCCGCCGAGCGCCGCGAGCACCGACAGCGGCGGCAGCCAGATCAGGAAGTAGTGCGGATAGAAGAACCCCGGCGCCGCCACGCCAAGGCTGCCGACGGCGAACCAGAGCAGGCCGATCCGCGCCAGCATCCCCGCCGCCCCCGCCCGGCCGGCCCAGCAGGCCAAGGCGATGCCGGCCAGCAGGAAGGGCCACAACAGGGTCAGCACCTCAACCAGCACCTGGTGCAGCGCGTCCTGCACGCCAAGCCGACCATGCGTGTAGCGGAGCGGGGCGAGCAGGGAGCCGTCCAGGAAGGCCGCCAACTCCCCCTGCCACAGGTACATGAGGGCGAAGCAGAGGGTCGGCAGGGCGCACAGCCCGGCATAGGCGGCGGCCATCGCCAGCGCCCGGCGCCATGGCAGCACCCCGCGCCACAGCGCCGGGAACACCAGCAGCGCGAAGCCGAGGCATCCTTCGGGCATGACCACCTGCTTGATGGTGAGCGCGGACCCGATGGCGAGGCCCATGCCGACCAGTGCCGGCCAGCCCGGCGGCTCGCCGAACCGCAGCGCCCTGGCCGCCCCGCGCACGCCGAGCGCCATCGCCCCGACCACCAGCGGCGCGAACAGGATCTCGGTGTTGGTCGCCAGCCCGCCCATCCGCATGCTGTGCGCCACGTAGACCAGCCCGGCCGCGACCGCGATGCGGCGCGGCGCCCCGGCCGCCCGCACCAGGCCGAAAAGCGCCCAGCCCGCCGCGGCGACGCAGACCGAGCCCAGCAGCCGGATGGTCAGGATGCTTTCGCCGAACAGCCCGATCGCCAGGGCGAAGATCGCCGGCGCGCCGACCGGGTGCATGTCCCACACCGCCACCAGTGGCCAGCCCCCGCGCAGCCAGGCCTGCGCCTGCACGAGGTACAGACCCTCATCGGTGTCGATCACCGAGACGGGCAGGCCGAGCGCCCGCAGCGCCAGCGCCGCCAGCAGCATCGCCAGCGGGACCGAGGCCGCGGCCAGGAACGCCCGGGGGCGCCAGAGTTGGGTCAGCATGCGTGCGCCAGTGCCGGCTCGGGTTGGCAATGGCTGCGCTTATCACGGCCACCGCCACGGGCAAGCCCGGCCGCCGCCGCTTGACGGCGAGGCCCGGCTCGGCCGACCGTTCCGCCATGCCCGACCCGATCCCCCAGCCCGACCCTGTCACCCTCGCCGTGCTCGACAACCGGCTGCGCGCCATCGTCGAGGAAATGGGGGAGGCGATGCTGCGGACCTCCTATTCGCAGATCCTCAACTCCTCGCGCGATTTCTCGATCGCCCTGTGTGATGCGCGTTGCCGGCTGGTGGCGCAGGCGGACCACATCCCGGTGCATGTCGGCGCCATGCCCTGGGCGGCCAAGGCCATCGCCGAGGCCTTCCCCGAGCCGGTCGAGGGCGACACCTTCCTGCTGAACGACCCCTACCACGGCGGCAGCCACCTGCCGGACCTCACCATCGTCATCCCGGTCTTCGCCGAGGGCGCGCTGCGCTTCTGGTCCGTGGTGCGGGCGCACCAGAGCGACATCGGCGGCGCCACGCATGGCGGCTACAACCCGGGCGCGACCGAGATCTGGCAGGAGGGCCTGCGCATCCCGCCGATCCGGCTCGGCGAGGGCGGCACCCTGCGCGCCGACCTGGTCCGCATGCTGGCGACCAACACCCGCATCCCGCGCGATTTCACGGGGGACCTGATGGCGATGATCGGCGCCGCGCGGCTGGGCGAGCAGCGCCTGTTGCCGCTGCTGGCGAAATACGGCGCGGACAGCCTCGATGCCGCGGTCTCGGCCATCCTGGACCTGTCGGCGGCGCATGCCCGGCGCATCCTCGCCACCTGGCCGGACGGGGTCTTCAAGGGCGAGGCCTTCCTCGACGACGACGGCTTCGACCGCACCGACATCGCCATCCGCGCCACGGTGACCAAGCGCGGCGAGAGCCTGACCGTGGACCTTTCGGAGAGCGACCCGCAGACCACCGGCTTCGTCAATTCCAGCTACCCCAACATGCGCAGCGCGGTCGCCATGGCCTTCGCCTTCCTGCTGGACCCGGAGGTCGCGAAGAATGACGGCGCCTTCCGCCCGCTGGAGGTGATTGCCCGCGAAGGCACCGTGGTCCGGGCGCGGGACGGCGCGCCGGTGACCATGTGCACCTCCCACTGCTCGAACGAGATCGTCGAGGCGATCATCCGCGCGCTGCAGCACTGCTGCCCGGAACGCGCCATGGGCGGCTGGGGCCGCCGCTTCCGGGTGGCGATCACCGGCCAGGACGCCCGCCGGCCCGGCAAGCGCTTCGTCTGGCACATGTTCCACGCCCGCCCCGGCGGCGGCGGCAGTGCGGGCGGCGACGGCTGGTCCACCAGCGGCGAATGGCACAGCGCCGGTGGCCTGAAATTCGGCAGCGTCGAGATGGCCGAGGCCCGCTTCCCGCTGCTGTTCGAGAACCATGAGTTCCTGCCCGGCTCGGCCGGCGATGGCCAGTACCGCGGCGGGCTCGGCGGCCAGCTTACCCTGCTGGTGGAAAGCGACGGGCCATGCCGGGCCAATACGGCGGGCGACGGCGTGCGGCATGGCGCGGCCGGGATGCTCGGCGGCCATGACGGGGCCCCGCACCACTATGTGCTGCGCCGCGGCTCGGGCGAGGAACGGGTGCTGAAGACCAAGGAAGTGGGCATCACGGTGAACCCCGGGGACCGGGTGGTGGTGCAGGCCGGCGGCGGCGGCGGCTGGGGGCCACCCGGCAAGCGCGACCCCGCCGCACGGGCCCGCGACCGTCTGGAAGGAATGGTCTGATGGCCGGCTATCGCATCGGCATCGATGTCGGCGGGACCTTCACCGATGTGGTCGGCATCGCCGCCGACGGCACCCAGACCCTGGCCAAGGCGGCCAGCACCCCGGCCGACCAGAGCGAGGGCGTCATCGCCGGGCTGCGCAACCTCGCCACCGCCCTCGGCCTGCCCCTGGCGGAGCTGCTGCGGCAGGCAGAGCGCATCGTCCACGGCACCACCGTCGCCACCAACGCGCTGCTGGAACGCAAGGGCGCCAAGGTCTGGATGCTGACCACCGCCGGGCATCGCGACGTGATCGAGATGCGCGAGGGGCTGAAGCCCGAACGCTACGACCTTCGCCTGCCCACCGCCGAGCCGCTGGTGCCGCGCCACCGGCGGCTCGGCGTGGTGGAACGGCTGCGGCCGGACGGCAGCGTGGCGGTGCCGCTGGATGCCGCCTCGCTCGATGCCGCCATCGGCACGCTGAAGGACGCGGGGGCCGAGGCCGTCGCCATCTGCTTCCTGCATTCCTGGCGCGACCCGAAGCATGAGCACGCCGCCGCCGCCGCGGTCGCCGCGGCACTGCCTGGCGCCACCGTCACCTGTTCGGCCGACGTGCTGCCGCAGATCAAGGAATTCGAGCGCTTCAGCACCACGGCGGTGAATGCCTATGTCGGCCCGGTGGTCTCGCGTTACCTGGCGCGGCTGGCCGGGCGGCTGCAGGAGGCGGGCTACCCCGGGCCGCTGTTCGTCATCCTCTCGCATGGCGGGGTGGCGCCGGTCGAAGAAGCGGCGCGGCTGGCGGTCGGCACCGCGCTGTCCGGCCCGGCCGGTGGCGTCGCGGCGGCGGTGGCGCTGGCGGCCCAGGGCATGGGGCAGGACCTCGTCACCTTCGACATGGGCGGCACCTCGACCGACATCGCCCTGGTGGTGGGCGGCGAGGCGGCGCTCGGCCGCGGGCGGACCGTGGCGGGCGAACGCATCGCGCTCGAAAGCCTGGACATCGTGACCCTGGGTGCCGGCGGCGGCTCGATCGCTCATCTCGGCGCCGGCGGCACCCTGCAGGTTGGCCCGCAATCCGCCGGCGCGGTGCCCGGCCCCGCCTGCTACGGCAATGGCGGCACCGAGCCTACCGTCACCGATGCCAACCTGGTGCTCGGCTACCTCGATGCCGGGGCCTTCCTCGGCGGCGCCAAGCGCCTCGACCTGGCGGCCGCCCAGGCGGCGGTGGGGCGGCTGGCGGAGACGCTGGGCATCACGCCGGAAGCCTGCGCCACCGGCATCCATGCGCTGGTCAATGCCCGCATGGCCGACGGCGTGCGGCTGGCCACCGTGCGGCGCGGCGTGGACCCGCGGGATTCCGCCCTGCTCGCCTTCGGCGGAGCCGCCGGCCTGCACGCGACGGCCGTCGCCCGCGAACTGGGCCTGACCCGCGCCACCGTCCCGCTGTTCGCGGCCGGGCTGTCCGCCTGGGGCATGCTGCACACCGACCTGCGCTACGAGCTGGCCCAGAGCGCCATCGGCGCCGGCGGCATCCCCGCCGATGCCGAGGTGCGCACCCTGTTCGACGCGCTGGAGCGCGATGGCCGCGCCCGCATGGCCGGCTGGTACGCCGGCGAGGTCGCCGCCCGCCGCAGCGCCGACATGCGCTACGGCGAGCAGGTGTTCGAGGTCGCGGTGCCGCTGGACGGCATCGACTGGGCCGGGCCGGACCTCGCCGGGCAGTTGCGCGCCGCCTTCCACGCCCGCCACCGGGCGCTGTTCACCTACGACCTGCCGGAGGAGGAGGTGGTGCTGGTCAATGCCCGCATCGCCGTGGTCGGGCGCCTGCCGACCGCCCCGCCGGCCCTGCTCGGCAGCGGCATGGTGCCGGCCAGCCCTTCCGGGCACCGGCGCATCCGCCTGGAATCCGGTGCGGTCGATGCGCCGGTCTGGTCCTTCGATGCGCTGGCATCCGGGCAGGGCGTGGCCGGCCCGGCGATCATCGAAAGCGCCACCACCACGGTGCTGCTACGGCCCGGCGACGTGGCACGGATGGATGCGCGGGGCTGGCTGGAGATAGCGGTGGGATAGCCCGCCCGCGCGGTCCCCTGGTTCAGTCGCGCCGGTAGCGCAGGGTGATGGTGCCCGGGGCGGTTTCGCTGCGCCGCGGCTCCAGCCTCGGCTCCGCCCCCGGCTGGGACGCGAGCCAGGTGCCGTACAGCCCTTCCAGCACGGCCCCGACCCAGCCTCCGGTCAGTTCCGCCTCGGTCGCCACCGCCGGCGCGGCGCGGTGGGCCAGCACCAGGGCCTGGTCCTGCGGGTCGAAGGCGATCTCGACCCAGCCCCAGTCGGTCGCGGCATGCACCTCGTTCATGCGTGCCTCGAGCTCGGCCAGCCCGGTGCAGGCGGGCAGCGGGGACAGGGTGCCGAGCCTGGCACCGACCGCGCGCAGCAGGGCATCCCGCGAGGCGACATCAAGGTTGGCATCCAGGGTTTCCACCAGGGCGCGCAGGAAGCCGCGCCATTGCGGGGCGACGCCACGACGGGCCAGGTAGGTCAGCGTGGTGGGCTCGGCTACCGTCATGCGGGGTCTTTCCGGAACGGGTGTGGCCTGGGTTGCATGGGCAAGGGTCATGGGAGACCGGCCTCGTGGTTGGGGCGGCAAGGCGGGGCGGCCCGCGACGGGGCCGTGGCATCGGGCGCGGCCGCGATCATCCGCACACGGCCCGGCATCAGGCGGTCCTCACTCTCAGCCGCCTTACCGCGCGCCGCCGCAGCACCCAGTAGACCGGCCCCGCCAGCAGCAGGATCGCCACCGCAAGCGTGGCCAGCACCAGGAGCGGGCTGCCGGACAGGAACACCTGCGGCCACAGCCAGGGCGGCAGCGTGCCGATGGTGTAGCGCTCGCCCAGGCTGTAGCCCTGCACCCGCCCCGCGCCGAGCAGCACCAGGTCGCCTTCGATGCGCGGCGATTGTTCGGGGTCGGCCAGCGCCCGCACCATGGCGCCAAGCCCTTCTGCGGAGGTGCCGGTCAGCACCAGCACCGAGCGGCCCGCGCTCAACGGCGATTCGAAGCCGAACATCGCCGCGAGCCCCTCGCCCGGCGCCGCGAGCTGGGCAGCCGCGCGTTCGGTCTGGCCCTGCCGCTCGCCGCCGCCGAACAGGTGGCGGAACCGCCCGAGCGCATCCGGCAGCGCGACGCTGAGCCGGTTGCCGTCCAGCCTCACCGGGGCGTTCTGCATCAACTGGCGCAGCGCCGGCTGGCGGCCGAGCGTGCCGATGACAATGAGGTCGTTCTCCGCCGCCTCCGCCAGCGCCTGCGGGCGGATCACCTGCAGCCCGGTCGCGGGGAAGCCGACCAGCGACGACATCCGGCCGATCAGCCCGAGCAGGGCCGAAAGCTCCGCCTGGTTCGGCCGGTCGGGCAGCACCGCGACGGTGCCGGTCAGGTCCGCCAGCCGGGTGAAGGGGAAGCCGGAGCTGGCGAAGAAGGCCATGTTCGGCAGGCTGGTGAAGCGATGGCCCGAGGACAGGTCGATGGTGCTGTCGGGATCGATGCCGGCGCGGATGTCACCGGGGATGGCAACGCAGTCCCCGCGCGAGAGCGGCCGCATGTCGAAGCGCAGTTGCAGCTCGTTCTGGCCGAAGACGATCCAGGGCGGGATGCCGACCCGCCCCTCGGAGCGGTCGCCGCCGCCACCGAACAGCCGTTGGAGGCTGGGCATCGGCCAGCCGGTCTCCGCCTGCCGCAGGGGGAAGCTGCGGAGGTAGAGGTCGTTCACCGTCACGTCGACCCGCGACACCGCGACATCGACGATCGGCCCGGGCGGGGCACGGAAGCGGATGTCGCCTTCCAGCGGCCGGTTGCGCCAGGTGTACAGGTCGGGCGCGGTGCGGAACGGGATGGAGATCGCCCCCGGCGCATAGCCCGAGACCTGCAACTCCGAGGGATCGACCAGGTCGCCGAGCCGCACCGGCCTGTCGCTGCGGATCCAGCGCGGCGCGTCATAGGGCTGGCGCGGCGGGACCTCCGGCGCCTGCACCAGCGCGAGTTCGCCGGACAGCGCTTCGCGGCCGACCGCCACGGTGGTCGCGGCGGCGATCGCCTCCGCCCCGGTGCGGCCGCCGAGCACCAGCAGCACGCCGAAGGGATCGGACGGGTTGGGCACCAGCGCCACGGTCGGGCCATCGAACCGCGGCAGGGTCAGGCCGGGGATGCTGTCCGCGCCGATGGCGATGACCACGCCATGGCCGCGCTCCGGCGGCGAGGCGCTCACCGGGAAGCTGGCCCCGCGGTAGTCGGCCTGCACCGCGAACCAGGAGGAAGCGATGACCGCGGCGCGCACCGCATCGTTGCCCGCGGCCTCGGGCAGCACCACCGGCAGGACCAGCGGGTCGCGCAGCAGCCGGGGGTCGAAGAACGGCTCCGGCAGGCGGGCCAGGTCGCGGGTCAGCGGCAGTTTCTCCAGCACCAGGTCCAGCGTGGACTGGTCCGAGATCAGCGCCCAGAGCAGGCCCGAGAGCGGGTCGTTGCACTCGACCGCATAGCGCCCGGAGAAGCGGAAGTTCAGCCGGTTGTTGTCGGCGAAGAAGACCGGGTTCACCGGGAATTCCAGCGGCCCGAAGCCCGGCCGGTTGCGGTCCGGCTGGATGGCGCCGATGAACTGCTCGTTCAGCGTCATCGCGATCTGGCTGAATTCCGGGATCAGCGCCGGCGAGGTGGAGCCCTGCAGGACCAGCCGCGCCTGGGTCACCACCTCATCGCCGCGCACGCCGAACAGCACGCCCTGCAGGTCGGTGGTGCCGCGCAGCTGCATCGGGGAACGCAGGCCGAGTTGCTGCAGGGTGCGGGAGATGCGGCGGGTGCTCAGCGCGGGGTCCTGCGGCGGGGCGAAGGCGAGGCCGGGCGACAGCCCGTCCGCCCCCGTGGCGGCACCCGGCGGCTCGGCCATCAGGGGCGCGGGCGCCGGTGGCTCGGCCGCCATGAGGGCGGGCGCGAAGGCCGGCGGCGGCTGCGCGACCGCCAGCCCCGGCAGGCCGAGCCCGAGGACCAGCATCGCCACCGCGGCGGCCCGCCGCGCGGCCTGGGCGGCGTTCTGCGGCGGGGCCGGGGGGCGCTCGGGCTCGATCGCCACCGGCGCCGGGCGGCGGCTGGCCAGCTTGGGCCTGCGCCGCAGCGTGAATTGCGAGCCGCCACGGACCAGCCCGCTGATGCTCAGCACCACCTCTCGCAGCGACCGCATCGGGTGATCCAGCCGGGTGTTGTCCCAGCCCACCCAGGCATCGGCGCGGCCGAGCACGGCGCGCACGATCTGGCCTTCGTCGCGCAGATCCTGCGGGGCGAAGCGCACCTGCAAGCGGCCCTCCGACCAGCGCAGCACCTCGGCCGGCACCGGGATCACCTCGCCGCCGCATTCGAGGTGCAGGGTGACCACGGTATCGTCGAGCATCCCGTCCGGGCGTTCGGCATAGATGGCAGCGCCGCCGAGCGAGAGGTCGCGGGTTTCGCCCTCCACCAGCCGGCCATCCGCGAGTTGGATCGTCGCGGGCACCTCGGCGTTGATGCGGGCGCGTTCACGCACCTGCCGCCGCTCACGGCCGACCGCGAGGCCGGCGAGCACCGTCAGCAGGCAGAGCGTTCCCCATACCAGGTTCAGCGCGAAGGCCTGGAATTCCAGGGTCTGCGGCCCGCTGGTCGCCAGGCCCACGGCGCCGATCAGCAGGCCGAGTATCAGGACCAGTGCGAGCACGATGTTCGGCCCGACCGCCCGCAGGTCGAAGTACCCGTCCTGCAGCGTGCCGCCCTTGTCCGTCACGTTGAAGCGGCCGCGCCGCGGGTCGAGCAGCGTCGCCAGGGTGACCGGCACCAGATAGACCGCGAGCACTGCCTCATAGATCTCCGACCAGAAGGAATGTCGCACGCGGCCCTGGATCCGGCTGGCGGTGACAATCGAATGGATGATGTGCGGGCCGGCATAGGCGACGATCGCCAGCGGCGAGGCCGAGATGATGGTTTCCCCCAGCAGCAGGTAGGCCAGCGGCGCGGTCAGGAAGACGAAGCGCGGCAGCGGAAACAGGAAGTGGAACATCGCCATGAAGTAGCAAAGCCGCTCGGACCACCCGAGGCCGCTGGCGAACAGTCGGATTCTCGATCCGCAGGATCTGGATCATCCCGCGGCCCCAGCGCATGCGCTGGCCGATGTGCAGCATCAGCCGCTCGGTCGCCAGCCCGGCGGCCAGCGGCACCCGAAGGTAGGCGGTGCGCCAGCCGCGCCGCTGCATGCGCAGCGAGGCGTGGCAATCCTCGGTCACCGTCACGGTCGGGACGCCGCCGATCTCCTCCAGCGCCTCCCGCCGGATGACCGCGCAGGAGCCGCAGAAGAAGGTGCCGCCCCAGAAGTCGTTGCCCTGCTGGATCAGGCCGTAGAACAGCAGGCCCTCGTTCGGCACGCGCGAGCCGCTGACGAGGTTCCGCTCGAACGGGTCCGGGCAGTAGAAATGATGCGGGGTCTGCACCATGCAGAGGTCGCGGTCGCGCAGCAGCCAGCCCACGGTGAGCTGCAGGAAGGCCCGCGTCGGCACGTGGTCGCAGTCGAAGACCACGACGTATTCGCCGTCGGTCTTGGCAAGCGCGTGGTTGATGTTGCCGGCCTTGGCGCCCTTGTTGTCCGGGCGGGTGATGTAGCCGGCGCCGACCTTCTCGGCGAAGCGGCGGAAATCGTCGCCGGCGGCCGTCGTCCAGCACGTAGACGTTCAGCTTGTCGGGCGGCCAGTCGAGCGCCAGCGCGGCGAAGATGGTTGGCTTCACCACCTCCAGCGCCTCGTTGTAGGACGGGATGAAGACATCGATCGAGGGCCATAGCGCCACGTCCTCCGGCATCGGCACCGGCTTGCGGTCGAGCGGCCAGGCGGACTGGAAATAGGACAGCAGCAGCGCGGTCACCGCATAGATCTCGGCCAGCAGCAGCCCGGTGCCGAGGAAGGTCTGCAGGAAGCCGCTGTAGTCGAGCGTGTCGCTGATCCGCCAATGGATGTAGCGGAGCGAGACCACGCAGGACAGCGCCGACAGCGCCAGGGTGATGGTGCGGCCCTGGAACAGGTTGACCACCAGGAACAGGACCAGCCCGCCGATCGCCAGCCAGGCCTGATCCTCGGGCTCCAGCGGCACGACGACGACGATCAGTGCCGCAAGCGCGCCGAGCAGCGTGACCAGTCCGCCACCGATCCGCGTGCGGAACATGGGCAGCCGGGCCAGCCATTCCCGCGATGCGGCGACGCCGCTCATCGCGCGCCCCAGCCGGCGGCGAGGGCTTCGGGCACCGCCGGGAGCGCCGCCTCGATGCCGCGCGCTATCTCCTGCAGGTCCTCGACGGCCGGGCTGTCAGGTGCGCTGTCGAGCAGCAGCGCTGCGATGCCAGTGCCTCCGCCACCGCCTCGTCGCGGCAGACGGCGCCGAGCAGCCGGGGCCCGAGGTGCCGCGCCACCGCCTCGGCCGAGGCGGTGGACAGTTGCGAGGTCTGGTCGACCTGGTTCAGCACCACCCGCAGCCGGCCGGCGAACAGCGCCGCCATGGTGCCGTGGCCGAGGAAGCGGCCGCTGTCGATTTCCGGCACCAGCGCCGCGCTGGTCGCATCCGCCAGCAGCACGCAGACCACCATCGCCGCCATCGGCGCCAGCAGGTGCAGCGCGTGCGACGGGCCGGGCGGGGTATCCGCCACGACCAGAAGGCCGGGGTCTGACAGGATGGCGCGCATCGGCGCCGCCAGCAGTTCGGGGTCCCGCTCAAGCGCCGCCGACAGGCCCAGTGCGCCGCGCATATCGATGGCGCCATGCGGCAGCAGCATGACACCGGATGAGGTCTGCCGCGCGACGTTGCGCCAGTCGGGCCGCTTGGGCAGGTCGGCGAAGAAGCCGGCACCGTCGTTCAACGCCACGCCGTAGTGCAGCCGCAGGGCGTTCTGCGGGTCGAAGTCCAGGGTCAGCACGCGGCGGCCGTTGCGACGCAGGACGTCGGCGATGTTGGCCGCGAGCGTGGTCTTGCCGACGCCTCCCTTGGGAGACGCAAAGCAGATAAGGGGCATGCAGAAAAGCCTCCTCGGATTACCGAGAGTTGATCGCGCCGCCTGAGACCCGAAGCGCAGCGAAGGGAGAGGAGGCGGCGGACGCGCCTGTCGCAATCAGGCGCAACACCTCGGCCAGCGGAAGGGTGACGATGGCCGCCGGCAGCAGCCCGGGGCATGCCGGAGGCTCACCGATGTCGACAGCCGCCGCGGGCGGTTCGGCAACGGGTCGAGCCGCCGCAGGTTGGGCATCGGCCACGGCGCGACCCAGGCTCTGCATGGTCCCGGTCGTGGCGCGCGGCGGCGGCTCGGGCACGCTGACCAGCCACGGGCCGGCGGGCGGCGGGGCATGGGGCGGCTCGCCCGGCATGCCGAGCGCCCTGAGCAACCGGTAGCCGCCGGCCTTCCGGCCGGCCGGTGCCGGGCCGAGGCCGGGTGCGGCGAATTCCGGAAATGCCGTTGGGGCCAAGCCGAACGATGGCTCGGGAAATGCGGTCGTGGCGCCTGAGTGTGGATGCCCTACCGGGGTGTCGGGTGCGGCCGCTGCTGGTGGTGCCGGCCTGTTGGCCGCAGCTTCCGGCATGGCGGGTGCCGGCTCCGGCGCGGCCATCCCGGCCATTCCAGCCATTGCGTGGCTGGAGGATTTCGGCTGCCGGATGGGTGTCGGGGAGGTCGGCGGGGTCCTCGCGCGACGCCCCCGTGTCGGCTTCGGCACCCCTGACGACACCGAGCAGCTGCATGGACCGGGCGGCGCTGCCAATCTGCGTGACCTCGGCGCGCACGGAGTCATTGCCGAAATTCCGATACCGAATTCCAGGCGACTTGAGCGCCGCAGCTACCCTGGCGACGTCGGAGTCATGCGCCATCTCGATCCAGTTCCCTGCTTCAACGTCACTATGACGTGAAGAGGGATGAGACGGAACAAGTTTTTATACCCGTATGCGCGAATTACACAGCCGCCTCCAACGCGTCGCGCCACGCGAGGCGGACCAGGAGGCCCAGTGCGGCGGAGTAGTAATCGGGCGCGGCCAATGCCTTGGGCAGGTACCGGCTGGTGTCCGGTGCGGTGCTGCGCCGCATGGTTGCAAGCTGTGCGACGGCCTTAATGCCGGGCGAGGCCGGGTAGGGTGACAGCCGGTCGCTCGCCAGGTCGGCCCAGGCCGGGAAGAAGCCATGCGACGGGTCCGACCAGAAGCCGCGCACCTGCTCCATCACCGGCTCCGAGCCGAGGCCCGCCCAGGCCAGGTACAGCGGCACCCGCACCGCATCATAGGAAAACCGCGGCGCCATGTTCGGCGGCAGGGTCAGCGTGCCGTCCTTCCGGCTGAGCGCGGCCCAATCCGGCGGCAGGCCCCAGCGGCCGAACCGGCTGGCCCGCAGCAGCATCAACCCATCCGCCGCCACCCTCACCCAGGCCGGGTCCGGTACCGCCCGTGCCAGCGCGGCGAAGGCCGGGAACACGTAGTAGGACGGGTTGATGATGGTGTGCTCGGCCTGCTCGAAGCCCTGCGCCCCGGGCAGCAACACGCTGTAGGTCCCGGCCCGGCGGACCAGCAGGCGCAGGATGTCCCGCCCGATGGCGGCACCGGCAGCCCCATGCTCCGCGGCACCCCAGCGATCGGCGGCTTCCAGCAGTGCCCAGGCGATGCAGATGTCGCCGTCGGTCGCATTGTTGGGGTCATCGACCGGCTGGGCGGCATTCGGGCGGAAGCGCCAGGAGTGCAGTTCGTCTCCCGGGCGGCGCAGGGTGCGCCGGGTCCAGCCAAGGATTCGCTCGAAGCCCGGCTGGTCGTCGGCGCGAACCGCGAATAGCAGCGCCCAGCCCTGGCCCTCGGAATGGGAGATGCCGCCGTTGCCGGTATCGACCACCCGCCCCTCGGTGGTGACGAAGCGGGACTGGAAGTCCACCCATTCCTGGCGCTGCAGGTCGACCGGGTCGGCTACCACGCTGCCGCCGGCGCAGATGAGGCCGATTCCCGCCAGCAAAGTGCGTCGGATGAGCGGCCTGGCGAGGGAGGCAGCGAGGGTCGCGGGCGGCAACGGCCAACTTTCATCCGGAGAGGCGAAGCGTTGGATGTAGCGTTGCAGCCGCCACAATGCAACTTAAAGTTGCTGCTGCCTTGCTGTATACACTTCGCTTCCGCTGCCGATCTGCGGGGTTGGCGGGGGCTTGCCACCGCGCGCCGGTCGCGGTCCCCTGGCGCCGCGCCAATCCGCAGCGGGGAACCCCAATGACCAAGCTCGTGACCTTCACCGATACCAAGGGGCCGCGCGTCGGCGCCATGCTGGAGGATGGCCGCATCCTCGACCTGTCCGCCGCGGATGGCGGCGCACTCGCCGGCGCGGCGCGGGACATGCTGTCGCTGATCGAGGCCGGGCCGGCGGCGCTGGCGGCGGTCAAGGCGCTGGTCGCCGCGCCGCCATCCGGTGCCGTGCTGGCCGCCGGCAGCGCCACCCTTCTGGCGCCCATTCCCCAGCCGCGCCGCAACGTGTTCTGCGTCGGCCGCAACTACATGGACCATGTGGCGGAAGGCGACCGTACCCGCGGCATCACCAATTCCGAACTGCCCAAATTCCCGCAATTCTTCACCAAGGCGCCCGACACCGTCATCGCCCCGGACGAGTGGATCCCGGCCCATACCGGCACCACCCAATGGCTGGACTACGAGGTGGAACTGGCGATCGTCGTCGGCACCGGCGGCACCGACATCGCCCGGGAGGACGCGCTGAAGCATGTGTTCGGCTGGACCATCGCCAACGACGTGACCGGGCGCGACCTCCAGCGCCGCTACGGCCAGTGGTTCAAGGGCAAGTCGCTCGACCGGTCCTGCCCGCTCGGCCCCTGGATCGTCCCGGCGGATGAGCTTGATGGGCTGAACACCGGCATCCGCTGCTTCGTGAACGGCGAGAAGCGCCAGGACAGCCATACCAGCAAGATGATCTTCGACGTGAAGGAGATCATCCACCAGCTCTCGATCGGCTTCACCCTGAAGCCGGGCGACATCATCATGAGCGGCACCCCGGAAGGCGTCGGCTACGCCATGGTGCCGCCGCAGACCCTGAAGCCGGGTGACGTGGTGCGCTGCGAGATCGACGGCATCGGCAGCCTGACCAACACGGTGCAGGCAGGCTAGCGCCGCTACTCCTGGCGGCGGCGGGCCAGCCGGTCCGCCGCTTCCCCGGGCGGCATGTCCAGCGCCGCCTCCGCCACATCCCGCCCGAAGCCGGCGCGGGCCAGGGCGGCGAGCGCCTTCAGCCGGGCCTCGCGCGACATCGGCTCGGCGGCGAAGGGGCCGATGCGCCGGCGGCGGCAGCGGGCCAGCGCCGCATCCAATTCCGCCCCGGCATCCTCGGGCAGCGCGGCGGCGGCGGCCTCGCGGGCCACGCCCTTGCCGGCCAGATGCGCGGCGATCGCCTGGCGGGACCGCCCGGCGCGGCTCAGCCGGCGGGCACGGGCGGCGGCGAAGGCGGCATCATCGACCACCCCGGTGGCGACCATCGCCTGCGCCACCCTCGCGGCCGCGGCCCGGGCCGCCGCGGCGCCGCTGGTATCGGCGCCTTCCGCCTCGGCACGGCGCGCCCAGCGGTCCACCCGGCGCTGCAGCACCTGTCGCAGCCCGGCCTCGGTGGCGGCGAAGCGGGCGAGATGCGCCAGGGCGGCGTCGCGCAGCCTGGCCTCGGTCGGGGCCGGGCCGGCGGCGATCGGCGTGCGCTGCCGCTCCGGGCGTTCCTTCTTCACGTCGAGGCCTTCATCGATCCGCCGCCTGCATCATCGCGCGATTGTGCCATGGCCCCGGGGCGCGGCCCAGGCGGGGGTGGCGAAGCATTGCCGCGGCGGGCATAGGGATTGTCCCCCAACCATCAAGGAAGCCCAAGCCATGGCCCGCTACCCCACGAACGGCCTGACCCTAGACCAGGCCAACACCATCACCGCCGCCGCCCTGGCCAAGGGCCGGGAGTTGGGGCTGATGCCGCTGACCGTGGTCGTGCTCGATGCCGGCGGGCAGTTGAAGTCGGTGCAGCGTGAGGATGGATCATCCCTGCTGCGGCCCGAGATCGCGCTCGGCAAGGGCTATGGCGCGCTGGCGCTCGGGCTCGGCGGGCGGGAGCTGGCGCGGCGGGCGCAGGCGATGCAGGGCTTCATGAACGCGCTGTCCGACCTGTCCGGCGGCAAGGCGGTGCCGGTGCCGGGCGGCGTGCTGGTCTGCGGGGCGGACGGGGTGATCCTCGGCGCCGTCGGCATCAGCGGCGATGTGTCGGCCCAGGACGAGGTCTGCGCCGTGGCCGGCATCGTCGCGGCCGGGCTGGTGCCCGACACCGGCGACCCGGCGTAGATCCTTGTAAATTTCAACCTGGACGTGTGGGCAACCGCACGTCGTTGCGAAGCGTTGTGATGGCAGACCCGGGACGTCCCGGGTCTGCAAGAAAGGCAACGCCATATGACAACCCGCGACCATCTTCTCGCCATGACCGCAGCCACCGCCCTGCTCCTGCTGCCGGCGCTGGCTGCCGCCCAAGCTACGAACCAGGGCCGTGACGCCTCGGGTGGGATCATGGCGCAGGCTGGTCCCACCACACCCGGCGCCCCCGCCACCACCCGAACGCCGCCGGCTGGCAACATGGCGACCACCACCACGACCACGACCACCGGCGCCAACAGCGGCACCATGGCGGTGGACAGCAATGCCCTCCGCAACAGCCGCCGCGCCAGCAAGGTGATCGGCTCCTCGGTCTACAACGAGAACAACGAGAGCATCGGCGAGGTGGACGACATCCTGATCCCGTCCGGCAGCACCTCGCCGGTCGCGGTGATCTCGGTTGGTGGCTTCCTCGGCATCGGCGCCAAGCTGGTCGCGGTACCCTACAGCCGGCTGCAGATGTCGGGCGAAAACAACCGCTGGACCATGACGGGCGCCACCAAGGACAGCCTGACCAGCCTGCCGACCTTCGAGTATGAAACCACCGCCGGCTCACGCGGCTGATTGCGGTGATCGGCGGGGGGCATGTCCCCCCGCCAGCCGGGATTTCATTGGCCATGGTTTGACGTGGCCGCCGCTTTCCGGCCAAATCCACCGCTTCTCCCGGAAGGCCCGCGGTTGTCGCCGGCCAGGGAGAAGACTGGAGCGCATTTCCGTGATTTCGTCCCTCGATGCCCACCTACAACCGTGCCGATCTCGCTTTCGAGCGGGGCGAGGGCGCTTGGCTGTGGACCGGCGACGGGCGACGATTCCTGGATTTCGGCGCCGGCATCGCCACCAGCAGCCTCGGCCATGGCAACAAGCACCTGACCCAGGCAATCGCCGAGCAGGCGGCCAAGGTGATGCACGTCTCCAACCTCTATCGCATTCCGCAGGCCGAGAAGCTGGCGGAACGGCTGTGCGCGACCTCCTTCGCGGACAGCGTGTTCTTCGCCAATTCTGGCGCGGAGGCGAATGAGGGGATGATCAAGGCGGTCCGCAAATACCATGCGGAAAACGGCCACCCCGAGCGCTTCGTCACCATCTGCTTCGACGGCGCCTTCCATGGCCGTACCCTGGCGACGCTGGCCGCCACCGGCAACGAGAAGTACCTCGCCGGCTTCGGCCCGCCGGTGCAGGGCTTCAAGCATGTGCCCTTCGGCAACATGAACGCCCTGCGCGACGCGATCGACGGCACCACCGCCGCCGTCCTGGTCGAGCCCATCCAGGGCGAGGGCGGCGTCCGCCCGGCCAGCCTGCAATTCCTGCGCGACCTGCGCGCCGCCTGCGATGAATACGGCATCCTGCTCGCCATGGACGAGGTCCAGACCGGGATGGGTCGCAGCGGCAAGCTGTGGGCGCACCAGTGGGCCGGGATCGAGCCGGATGTGATGTCCTCGGCCAAGGGCATCGGCGGCGGCTTTCCCCTCGGCGCCATCCTGGCCAAGGAGAAGGTGGCGCAGTACCTGAAGCCCGGCACCCATGGCAGCACCTATGGCGGCAATCCGCTGGCCTGTGCCGCCGGCAACGCGGTGCTGGACGTGGTGCTCGCCCCCGGTTTCCTCGACCAGGTGGACCGGGTGGCGCGGCACCTGTGGCGCGGGATGCTGGAACTGGCCCACCGTCACCCGAAGGTGATCGATGGCGTGCAGGGCGCTGGACTGCTGCTCGGCCTGAAGCTGAAGCCGGAGGTCGCCAATGGCGACATGCAGGCCGCCGCGGTGGCGGAGGGCCTGCTGACCGTGGCCGCCGGGATGAACGTGCTGCGGGTCGCCCCGCCGCTCATCATCACCGAGGGCGAGGCGGACGAGGCGCTGCGGCTGCTCGACCGCGCCTGCCTGCGCTGCACCCCCGGGGCGGAAAAGGCGGCGGCGCAATGAGCCCACTGGCCGCGGTGAAGCCGGCAGCCGGGGGGACAACGCCCCCCCGGCACTTCCTCGAGTTGATGGATCTCGAGCCGGCTATCCTGCGCCGCATGCTGGACCTCGCCGTGCAGACCAAGCGCGGCGGCACCGGCGGCAAGCCGCTGGCCGGCAAGACGGTGGCGCTGATCTTCGAGAAGCCGAGCACCCGCACCCGTGTCAGCTTCGAGGTCGGCATCCGCCAGTTGGGCGGCGAGGTTGTGTACCTCAATGCCCGTGACATGCAGTCCTCGCGCGGCGAGGAACTCAGTGATACGGCGAAGGTGCTGTCCCGCTACGTGGACTGCATCATGATGCGGACGCATGACGTGCGCCGCATCCGCGAGATGGCGGCCTATGCCACGGTGCCGGTCATCAACGGGCTGACCGACATCTCCCACCCCTGCCAGCTCATGGCCGATGTGCTGACCTTCGAGGAGCATCGCGGCCCGATCGCCGGCCAGGTGGTCGCCTGGGTCGGCGACGGCAACAACGTGGCGCAGAGCTTCATCCAGGCCGCCGCCCGCTTCGGCTTCACCCTGCGGCTGGCGACGCCGGCGGCGCTGCGGCCGCCGCAATGGGTGGTCGACTGGGCGCGCGCCCAGGGTGCCACCATCGAGCTGACCGAAGACCCGGTCGAGGCGGTGCGCGGCGCCCGCTGCGTCGTCACCGATGCCTGGGTCTCGATGAACGACGAGACCGGGGATGGCGCCCCCCCCAACCGCCACAACCTGCTCGCGCCCTATGAGGTGACCGCGGCGCTGATGCGCCACGCCGCGCCGGACGCGATCTTCCAGCACTGCCTGCCGGCGCATCGCGGCGAGGAGGTGGCCGCCGAGGTGATCGACGGCCCGCAGAGCGTGGTGTTCGACGAGGCGGAGAACCGGCTGCACGCGCAGAAGGGCGTGCTGCTCTGGGCCATGGGCGCGGGCTGACGCATCGGGTTGATTGGGCCGCCCGGGTGGGCGCGGGGCATGGTCGGGCCTATCTATGCGGCCTGAAGCACCAAGGTCCGTCCCGTTGTCCGATCCGACCCAACCCTCCGCCACCCCCGCCTTCCTCCTGCATGACCGGCCGCCGGTGCCGGACATCACCGTCCCGCGCGGCATCCAGCCGTTCCATCTGGCCGACCAGCCGGTCCGCGGCCGGCTGGTCCGGCTTGGCCCGCTGGCCGATGCGCTGCTGACCCGGCACGAGAACCACCCGGGCGTGGCCCGGCTGTCCGGCCAGGCGCTGGCGCTGGCCGCCGGGCTGGCCGGGGCGCTGAAGTTCAAGGGCAGCTTCTCGCTCCAGGCCAAGGGCGACGGCCCGGTTTCCATGCTGCTGGCCGATTGCACCGAGGCGGGCGCCCTGCGCGGCTATGCCCGCACCGATTCCGAGGCGCTGGCCACCATGCTCTCGCACGACGCCACCGCCGATGCGGCGGCCCTGCTCGGCCGCGGCTACCTGGCCTTCACCTGTGACCAGGGGCCAGACATGGAACGCTACCAGGGCATCGTCGGCATCGAGGGCATGACCCTGGCGGACATGACCGGGCACTACTTCCGCACATCGGAGCAGCTCCGCACCCATGTCCGGCTGGCCTGCGAGCAGACCGAGGCCGGCTGGCGGGCCAGCGCCTTCATCATGGAGAAGGTCGCCGGCGAGGGCGGCATCGACCCGGTGGGCGACGCCGAAGCCGATGACGAGGCATGGCGCACCGCGGTGGTCCTGGCCGGCACGCTGACCGACGAGGAATTGCTGGACGACACCCTCCCCTCCCCCCGGCTGCTGCACCGGCTGTTCCATGCCGAGGGACTGTCGCTCGACCGGCCACGGCCGCTGTCCTATGGCTGCCGCTGCTCGCGGTCCCGGCTGGCCGGGGTGCTGGCGAATTTCGGTGACGAGGACCTCGACCACATGGCCCAGGACGACGGCGCCATCACGATGAACTGTGAATTCTGCAATCTCGGCTTCCGCTTCGACCGCGAGGAAGTCCGGGGTAGCGGGACCGCCGAATGAGCCGTTACACCCTGGGCACCATCCGCAACCGCGCGCCCCGCGCAGGAGGTTCCGTCATGCCGAACCGGCGCGCCGTGCTGTTGCTGCCCCTGCTCGTCGCCGCCTGTTCCGGCCGGCAGGACCCGGTGCCGGTCCCACCCGGCCCGCTCAGCTTCCGCTACCTGACGCCGCTGGCCCTGAACGTGGCCAGCATCGAGATCCCCGAGCAGGCGCCGCCGGCCACCCCGCTCGATGTCGGCGCGCAACTCTCGCCCACGGCGGCGGAGGCGGTGCGGATCATGGCGCGGGACCGGCTGGTGGCGGTCGGCACTTCCGGCCAGGCGGTGTTCACCGTCACCCAGGCGCAGGTGATGCAGGGCCGCGACCATTTGACCTGCCTGCTCGGGTGCCGGCTGGAGGTGCTGTCGCCGCTCGGCAGCCGGCTCGGCTTCGTCGAGGCCGCGGCGCGGCGCGCGGTCAGCGGGCCGGACGCCAACCGGCCGCGCGCCGCGGAGGCGCTGCTGCGGCAGGCCATGGACGACCTGAACGTCGAGTTCGAATTCCAGGTCCGGCGGAACCTGGCCGACTGGCTCTCGGCGGCGGTGCCGGGGCCGGATGGCGGCATGGCGGCGCCCGGGCCGGCGAGCGTCGGCCGCGAAGACCTTCCCCGCAACTGAAGGAGCCAGCCATGACCATCACGCTGTCCAACCCGCCGGGCGTCCACCCCCCGGGTGCCTATTCCCATGCCGCCCTGGTGCAGGATACCGCCAAGCGGCTGGTCATGTCCGGCCAGGTGGGGCTGGCGCCGGACGGCAGCCTGGCCGCGGACGGCGCGGCGCAGATCGACCAGGCGCTGGCCAACCTCGGCACCATCCTGGCGGCGCATGGCATGTCCCCGGCCAATCTGGTGAAGATGACGGTCTTCCTGACCGATGCCGCGCTGATCGGCGCGTGGCGGACGGCGCGTGGCGGCTGGCTCGGCGGGCACACGCCGGCCAGCACGCTGCTGATCGTCGCCGGGCTGGCCGACCCGCGCTTCCTGGTCGAGGTGGAAGCCGAGGCGGCTGCCTGAAGGGCGGGTTGCAGACCCTCCCGCCGGGCGGGAGGGCCGGCGCCGTCAGCCTTCGACCGAGCCGCGCTGGCCGCCGATCATCGCCAGGAATTCCCGGCGGGTGGAGGGGTCGTCGCGGAAGGCGCCGAGCATCCGGCTGGTCACCATGGTGACGCCGGGCTTGTGGATGCCGCGCGTGGTCATGCACTGGTGCGCCGCCTCGATCACCACGGCGACGCCCTTGGGCTTCAGCACGTCGTTGATGCAATTGGCCACCTGGGCGGTCAGCTTTTCCTGGATCTGCAGGCGCTTGGCATAGGCCTCGAGCACCCGCGCGAGCTTGCTGATGCCGACCACCCGGCCTTCCGGCAGGTAGGCGATGTGCGCCCGGCCGATGATCGGCACCATGTGGTGCTCGCAGTGGCTCTCCAGCCGGATGTCGCGCAGCACGACCATCTCGTCGTAGCCATCGGTCTCCTCGAAGGAGCGGGCGAGCAGGTCGATCGGGTCGATCGTCGTAGCCGGCGAAGAACTCCTCATAGGCGCGGGCGACGCGGGCGGGGGTATCGACCAGCCCTTCCCGGTCGGGATCGTCGCCGGTCCAGCGCAGCAGGGTGCGGATGGCGGCTTCGGCTTCCTGCCGGCTCGGGCGCCGTTCCAGGCTGGCCTTGGCGTCGATGATGTGGTCGGGCGGCGTTTGGATGTTCACGGTACGGGTCCCCGAAGCTTGGAGCAGCAGGCGAACCGGTCGACCGACCGGGGACCACAACCGCTCGGGGTAGCAGATGGGCTGATCGACCGAAGCTGCAATGGTTCAATCGCCAGCGGCAATATCCTCAGCTTCCCGCCCCGGTCGGGGCGCCGGGTGGTGGCGGGGCGAGTGGCGGTGCCGGCGGCAGGCTTACCACGGTCGCCCGCAGGTTGCGGAGCAGGCTGGAACCGCCCCTGCCAAGCTCGACCTTGCGTTGCAGCAGGATGCCCGAGACACCCTCCAGCCAGTAGCGCACGGTGAATGCCTGCGCGGCATTGGCGCCGGTGCCGGTCACCACGCGCTCCAGCACCACCGTATCGAAGCGGCCGGCCGGCACCTCCAGCGGCTCGAAGCCCACCACTCGTCAGCGGGTCTCGAACGGATACCGGATGCCGCTGCCGGGGTAGGAGACGGTCGCGGTGTAGCTGGCGTTGGTGCCGGTGCTGGCCGGGAACAGGCTGGCCATGCCTGGGCCGTGGCCGCGGCCTTCGCCGGCGGTCTGCTCGACCATGCCCCAGGCCAGCCTGACGGCTGAGGCGCCGGCGCGGGCGGTGCAGACCCCGGCCTCGGCCGGGTCGGTACCGGTGAAGTCCAGGCTGCGGCCGTCATCCCAGGTGACCCGGCTGCCGGGTTCGGGGCAGGCGAAGGTCCAGGGCTTCTCGGCCTGGATCGAGGCGGTCTTGCAACCCACCAGGGCAAGCCCCGGCACGAGCAGGAACCACAGCGGCGGGCGGCGTCGATGGGGCATTCCGGGTGTCCTGCACAGCGGGGCAAAGCCAGACTGCCTGAATTCTCGCTAGGGTGAAAACGGCCACCAAGCGATGAAACCGACAGACGCATTAACCTTTCGCTCAACCAGGTGAGACAAAATCCAAATATAGAGACGTTGAGACGGAAATTTGGAATGCTGCCCGAAACCGGTCCCTGCCCTGCCCGCCCAGCCAATGCCGGAGGCACCTCATGATGCGCGCCGCCCTCGCCGGCAGGCAACGGCTCCCGAGCGAACTCCTGGGACCTGATCTGGAACGAGGTCTGGGCGGATTACGATGCCCGGCATGCATCGCACACCGCGCTGCAGCCGCATGAGGTGGCCCGCCGCCGCCGCCGGGGGCGCTACCGTTCGGTGCCGGTGCTGCTGGCCGCCTCTGTCGTCCTGCTGCTGGCCGCCGGCACCTATGCCGCCGCGCCAAGCCATGCCGTCCGGGGCATCATCCATGCCTTTCACAGTGCGGACCGGGCAGCGGTGGCGGCGGTGGTGGACTGGGCTGCCCTGGAAAGGTCACACGGTTTCGCCACCGCCGCCGCCGGGCGGCAGCCGGCCGATGCATTCCTGGCTGGCCTGGCGCGGACCGTCCGGCAGCGGCTGGCGACGCCGGAAGGGCTGCTCGCCCTGGTCCAGGCCCGCGCCGGCTCCGGCTGGCCGCCGCCGGAACTGGTCATCACCGGCTTCGGCACGGCCAGGCTGACCCTGGTGGGCGCGAGGCAAACGGGCCACGGCATCGCCCTGTCGCTGGCATTGCGGGAGATGCTGCCGCCACGCTGGGTGGTGGTGGCGGCCGAGCCGCTCGGGTAGGGGCGCCGAACTGCGCCCCGCCATGCTTCCCGGTTGCCCTGGAGGGTCTGCCGGGGCTACCTGCACCGGTGTTCATCTCCCGCGTCGATCGCCTTTCCGCGCTGTCCTGGCGGCAGCAATTGCTGGCAGCCTTCGGCCTCGGGTGCCGTACGGCGCTGGCGCTGCCGCCGGTGCATCGGTGCCGGTGCTGCTGGACGCTGCCCGGCCTGCTCACCTGGCCGACGCCGCACCCAGCGGCGCCGCGCCGGCTGGGTGGGCTGGCCTGGGGCTGGGGCATGGGCTGGCGGGGGCCTATTGGGTCACCAATGCCATCCTGACCGATGTCGAGCCTTCTGGTGGCTGGTGCCGCTCGCCGCGCCGGCCCTGGCGATGCCGCTCGGGCGTTCGTATCCCGCCGGTGCTGGCGCCCGGGGCGCGGCCGGCTGGCCGCGGCTCTCGCCTTCGCCGCCGCCTGGGTGCCGGCGGAGCTGGCGCGCGGCTGTTTCACCGGATTTCCCTGGAACCTCCTCGGCACCGTCTGGGCCTTCGAGCCTGCCGTCCAGGGCCGCCTGGTCGGGGTGCACGGGCTGTCGCTGGCTGACGGTGCTGCTGGCCCTGCCGCCTGCTGGCGGGCCGGCGCGCCTGGGCGGGGGCGGCCTGGTGCTGGCCGCTGGCCGGCTTCGGCGGCTGGCGACTGTGCCCGGGGCAGCCACCGGAGCCGGTACAACTCGTGCTGGTGCAGGGCAACGTGCCGCAGGAGGGAAATGGCGCGAGGACCACCCGCCTGCCGATCTTCCAGCGCTACCTTGAGTTGACCGAATCCGCGGCGCGCCCCGCGGCGGCTGCGGCGCCGGATTACCGCGTCGCGGTGATCTGGCCGGAGACCGCCAGCCCCTTCCTGCTCGGCCAGGATCCCGCGCGGCAGAACTCGCCACCGCGCCCTCCCGCCCGGCGCGCTGCTGCTCGCGGGCAGGTGCGGGCGATGTTCGGCGGATGGCCGTTCAACCCGGTCTGGAACAGCCTGGTGGCGCTGGACGACCAGGGCGCGGTCGGCGCGCTTACGACAAGGCGCATCTGGTGCCGTTCGGCGAATACACCCCGCTGGCCGGGCTGCTGCCGATCGCCGTCGGTGCCGGGGTGGCGGTTTCTCCGCCGGCCCGGGCCTGCGCACATCCACCTGCCCGGCCTGCCGGCCTTCGGCGGCGCTGATCTGCTACGAGGTGATCTTCCCCGGCGCGGTGTCGCGGCGGAGCGGCCGCGATTCCTGCTGAACATCACCAACGACGGGTGGTTCGGCATCTCAGCCGGCCCGCACCAGCATCTGGCGGCGGCGCGGCTGCGCGCCGTGGAGGAAGGGCTGCCAGTGGTCCGCGCGGCGCAGACCGGCATTTCCGCCGCTTTGACTCGCGTGGCGGGCGGGGATTGATGGGGCTGGCCGGCACCGGCGCCCCGCCGGCGCCGCTGCCCGGGCCGTTGCCGCCGACCGCCTTCGCCGATCTCGGATTGTGGATCCCGCCGTGGCTCGCATTGGTGTGCCGGCGCTCGGCGGTGGCGGGGCGACGGGTTGTCTCCAGACCCGAGCGAGCGTGAACATCGAAACATGATCTGTGGTAAGAAATCTTAAAAGAGATTCCTCAAGTTGCCGAGCACGTTGAAAATCAGGGTGGCAGGAAAGCCTCCGGTTGGCCGCTCGGGCGGGCTAATCCCGCCCCACAGGCTCCGCCCAGGCAGGACGCCCCATGGGTGGATGAATTCCCGGGATGGACGCGAGATGGCGAGCGACGAAGACTGGAACGCACGGTGCGCGAGCACCGGCCCAGCCCGATCGATGTGCATGTCGGCGCCCGGGTCCGGCTTCGTCGCACCCTGCTCGGCATGAGCCAGGAAAAGCTCGGCGAGGCGCTCGGCCTCACATTCCAGCAAGTACAGAAGTACGAGCGCGGCGTGAACCGCATCGGCGCAAGCCGGCTGTTCGACATTCCCGGGTGCTGGACGTGCCGATCGGCTTCTTCTTCGACGACATGCCCGATGAGGTCGGTGGCGCCATAAGGGCGTGCGCCGTGCCATGGGCTTCTCCGACAGCCAGGACGGTTTCGAGGACGATACGCTGCACCGGCGGGAAACCCTGGAACTCGTCAGGGCCTATTATCGGATCACCGATCCCTCGGTCCGCAAGCGGGTGTTCGAACTCATCAAGAGCCTCACCCCGACCGACTGAGCCAGGGCGGCGCTCCCGTCAGTCCCGCAACTGTGGGTTGTCGAACACCGGATTGCGCCATAGGCGCAACGCGGTTTCCAGTGCGCCCGCCGAGATCCCGCTTCTGCTCGTCACCCAGCAGCTAGCCGATCTCCACCTGCCGGCCCCGCTGGCACAGCACCAGCAGGCTGACCCGCCCGGGCCGTTCCTCCAGCCGCAACCGCGCCCAGTAGGGGTCGAGCGAAACCTCCTCCCGCCGGCCCTTGGTATCGGTGCGATGGATGGTCAGCCGGTTCCCGGTGAGGATCAACACTTCCATAGCCCGCTCGCTACCGCGCCGGTGCACCATCAGCATGCCGAGCACGAGCGCCGCCTCCAGCCCGGTGAAGCCGAGGATGGGCCAGGCTCCCATTGCCACGAACAGCCCGCCGGTCGCCGCCGCGGCGGTCAGCAGGGCGGCGCACAGGATCCGCATGCCGCGCGGCCCGAGGCTGCGCGACGGCGTGCAGATGGCCTCGAAAAGGATGGGGTCCTGGTCTGGCTGGGCTGGCATGGTGCCGTTGGACATGGGATGGGCCAATCATTCTGCCATGGGTGAAGCGCCGCCGATGTCCCGTCCCCCGCAAAAAGCCCCGAAGCCCCCGCTGCACGGCAGCGCCCGCCAGCCGCGCAGGGCCAGGCGGATGTCCGTGGCGCAGGCCGGCGCCTTCCTGCGGGCGCTCGCCATGGCCAACCCGGCACCTGCGACCGAGTTGCTCTACACCACGCCCTTCACCCTGCTGGTGGCGGTCGTGCTCTCGGCGCAGACCACGGATGCGGCGGTGAACAAGTGCACCCCCGGCCTGTTCGCTGCCGCCCCGACGCCCGGCCGAGATGGCGGCACTCGGGGTGGAGGGCGTTGCCGCGCATATCCGGCGGATCGGCCTGTGGCAGGCCAAGGCGCGGAATGTGGTGGCGCTGTCCCGGATCCTGGTCGAGCAGCATGGCGGCGAGGTGCCCGGCGACCGGGCCGCGCTGGAGGCGCTGCCGGGGGTGGGTCGCAAGACCGCCAATGTGGTGCTGAACGTCGCCTTCGGTGAAAGCACCATGGCGGTGGATACCCATATATTCCGGCTCGGCAACCGGACCGGCCTCGCGCCGGGGAGCACGCCGCGCGAAGTCGAGGATGCGCTGGTGAAGCGCTGCCCACCGGAAATGCTGCGGGACGCCCATCACTGGTTGATCCTGCATGGCCGGTATGTCTGCAAGGCGCGGCTGCCGGAATGCTGGCGCTGCCCTGCAGCGGAGTACTGCAATTACCCTGACAAGGTGCCGCAGCCCGGCTGATTCCTGCGCCCTTCGCGCCTGGGCGGGTCATCGGCATATGTGGAACCGCTGCCGCGAGGCTGGCGTTGTATTGCCATAATCGACCAGTAGATACGGCCGGCAACATCGCAGGTTCTACATCCCTGGCCCGCCCGCCACCCGCTGATCCTGCCGGTGGTTATTACGGCGATTGCAACAGAAGGGACTCCCTATGAACGATGCCCCATCGGGCACCGCCTCCCCCAGTGCTGCCTCAAGCCTGGGAGCCGCACGTTCGACCCCATCGACACTGCTGCTGTGCTTGTCGCATCTTCGTTGGAACTTCGTGTTCCAGCGCCCGCAGCACCTGCTCACCCGCGCAGCCCGCACCCATGAGGTGGTGTTCTTCGAGGAGCCGGTGTTCCACCCTGGCGCCGAGCCGCATCTGGACACCCAGCGCACGCCAGAAGGCGTGACCGTGGTGGTGCCGGTGCTGCCCGAGGGGATGGAGCCTCCAGCCGTCATCGCGGCCCAGCGCCGCCTGCTGGACGGCCTGCTGTCCGGCGCGGCAGGACGGCCGATGGTCACCTGGTACTACACGCCGATGGCGCTGGAGTTCAGCGAGCACCTGCGCCCGGACCTCACCGTCTATGACTGCATGGACGAGCTTTCCGCCTTCCGCGGTGCCCCGCCGCGGATGCTGGAACTGGAACGGGCCCTGCTCGCCCGCGCCGACCTGGTCTTCACCGGTGGCCGCAGCCTGTACGAGGCCAAGCGGGGGCGGCACCCGCGTGTTTCGCTGTTCCCCTCCTCGATCGACACGGCGCATTTCGCCGCGGCCCGCGCCGATGGCCCGGACCTGGACGACCAGGACGCCATCCCGCGCCCCCGCATCGGCTTCTTCGGGGTGATCGACGAGCGGATGGACATCGAACTGGTCGGCGCCCTGGCCGCCGCCCGGCCGGACTGGTCCTTCGTGATGATCGGCCCGGTGGTGAAGATCGACCCGGCGGACCTGCCCCGGCTGCCCAATATCCACTGGCTGGGCGGCAGGTCCTACAAGGAGCTGCCGGGCTATCTGGCAGGCTGGGATGCCGGCTTCATGCCCTTCGCCCTGAACGAGAGCACCCGCTTCATCAGCCCGACCAAGACCCCGGAATTCCTCGCCGGCGGCCTGCCGGTGGTCTCCACGCCGATCATCGACGTGGTGCGCGACTGGGGGCCGAAGTCGGCCGGCGAATCCGGGCTGGTCGAGATTGCGGCGGACCCGGTGGAGTTCGCCGCCGCTCTGCAGATGGTGCTGGATCGGCCGCGCGCCGGCTGGCTGAAGCAGGTGGACCGGCGGCTCGCCCAGACCTCCTGGGACCAGACCTGGGCGGAGATGCACGGCATGATCGATGCCGCCCTGCGCGCCACCGCGCGCCAGCATGCTTCCCCACAACCCGAGACGCTGCGGAGGGCCGGCAATGTATGATTGGCTGATCGTCGGTGCCGGCTTCGCCGGCAGCGTGCTGGCCGAACGCCTGGCCAGCCAGCGCAACGAGCGGGTGCTGGTGGTCGACCGGCGCCCGCATATCGGCGGCAATGCCTACGACCACCTGGACGCGGCGGGCGTGCTGATCCACCGCTACGGCCCGCACATCTTCCACACCAATTCGCAGCAGGTGTTCGACTACCTCTCGCGCTTCACCGCCTGGCGGCCCTACGAGCACCGCGTGCTGGCGGAGGTGACGCACCCCGGCACCGGCGAGACGGTGCGGGTGCCGATCCCGATCAACCTCGACACCATCAACGCGCTCTACGGCCTGTCCCTGAGCGAGAGCGAGGTGGAGGACTGCCTGGCGGCGCGGGCCGAGCCGGTGCCGCAGATCCGCACCTCGGAGGATGTGGTGGTCTCCAAGGTGGGGCGGGAGCTGTACGAGATGTTCTTCCGCGGCTACACCCGCAAGCAATGGGCGCTCGACCCGTCGGAGCTCGACAAATCCGTCACCGCGCGCGTGCCGACGCGGACCAACCGCGATGGCCGCTACTTCACCGACACCTTCCAGGCGATGCCGGCGGATGGCTATACCGCGATGTTCGAGCGCATGCTGGCGCATCCGAACATCACGGTGCGCACCGGCGTGGACTACGCCGCCGCCAGCGCCGAGGTGCCGCATCGCCGGGTGATCTGGAGCGGGCCGATCGACGAGTTCTTCGGCTTCCGCTACGGCCGCCTGCCCTACCGGTCGCTGCGCTTCGAGCACCGGACGCTGGAACAGGAGCAATACCTGCCCTGCGGCACCGTCAACTACCCGGCCGAGGATGTGCCCTACACCCGCATCAGCGAGTACAAGCACCTGACCGGGCAGGTTCATCCGCAGACCAGCATCACCTACGAATACCCCAGCGCCGAGGGCGATCCCTACTACCCGATCCCCCGGCCGGAAAACCAGGCGCTCTACAAGCGGTACGAGGCCCTGGCGGATGCCGACGCCGGATGTCTGGTTCGTCGGCCGGCTGGCCACCTACCGCTACTACAACATGGACCAGATCGTCGGCCAGGCGCTGGCGACCTTCCAGCGGATCGATGCCAGCCTGCCGCCCCAGGCGGCGAACGACGCGGCGCTGCTCCGGCAGGCGGCCGGCGACGACTAGAGCGCATTCCGTTCGACATGGCTCACGGAATGCGCTCTAGCCTGTTGTTTAGGCGAGCAAATTACCCCTGCCGGGTGATTCCACCCGTTCGGGGTTTGCTCTAGACGGGCAGCCTGACTGGTCCGGCCCGCCGCTTCCCCGCTGCGCGGGAGGCGGCGCATGGACCGGCTGGCCGCCGGCTCAGGATGGCAGCTTGCGGAAGACATGCTGCCAGTTACTCGTCATGGTGGGGAAGCTGATCCGCCGCCGGTTGATGTTGGTGAAGGCATCGATCGCCAGCTTCGGGCAGCCCAGCACATCGGCCTGGGCGGTGGCTTCCCGCGTCCACAGGTAGTCGTCGCACAGCAGCACGCCGCCCGGCGCGGCGAGGCGGAAGCCGAGCACCAGGTCGGCCAGGACGTCGGGCGCCTCGTGCGAGCCGTCGATGTAGATCAGTTCGGGCCCGCTGCCGCCGCGGGCCAGAAGCTGCGCCAGCCCATCGAAGGACTCCGTCCGCAGCACCTCGGTCTTGTGGGCCATGCCGCTGGTGGCGATGTTGGCCAGGAAGCGGTCATGCAGCCCCTCGGTCTGCGGCGCGATGTGCTCGGCGCCACCTTCGAAGGTGTCGATGCAGGTGATCCGGCTGTCCGGGTGGCACAGCAGGTTTTGCAGGAGCCAGAGGGTCGAGCGGCCCTCGAAGGAGCCGATCTCGACCACATGGCGCGGCGCCTCCGGGTCCCAGCCCAGCTCGCCGAAGAACAGCCTCTCCCAATGCGGGATGTTGTGGCTGAACCAGTCATGGGTGAAGCGCGGCATCCCCTGCTCCGGCGGCTATATAATCGCGGACCGGACCTTGCCCCAGCCGGCCGCGCCATGCGACCCTTTCGCGGGTCGCGGTTGCCGCCGCCGGCCATACGGACGGCGGCGGCTTCACCGGGTCAGCCCGCGCGGTTGCTTTCCCAGAAGCGATCGATCTCGCCGCGACGGCGGGTATAGCCTTCATCCGTGGCGAAGACGTCCGGGTTCACCTTGGGCGCCGATTCGAGCTGCCCTTCGCGCATGTTCAACACGAAGGTGTCGAGGTTGGGGGTGACCCGCAGGCGCTTCCAGGGCACCGCCACGTAATCCTCGCCAATTCCCAGAAATCCGCCCCGGCCGATGACCACATAGGCGATCTCGCCAGAACTCGGATCGAACACCACATCCTCGATGCTGCCAAGGTATTCGTCCTGCGGGTTGCGGACATCGGTGCCGGTGATCGTATCGGCCCGCACGCCACGCTCGCGTTCGGTGACCGGGCGTGCCAGCACAAGCTGCCGCTGCCGGTAGCCGCGCACCTCACTCGGCTCCACGCCGGCCTGGCGCAACCGCTCGGTGTAGGACTTGTAGAGCTGCCGGGTCTGGTTCAGCACCATCCGGCAGGCCTCGGGGTCGTTGTTCTCGGCAAAGATGTGGGCTGCGGCGTAGAGGGTGCGCAGCGCCTGGTCCGGTGCCCGGCTCCACTGGACGCCGGCAAAGGGGTCGGCCACCGTACCGCCGCCCGCCGCCGGCGCGGCAGGGGCCGTGGCGCCGGTGCCGACGTTCGGCGCGGTGCCGGGGGGCATGGCAGGCGTCCCCGTTGCAGCGGTGCGACCGGATGCATAGGTGGCGCTGCCCCACCCAGCACCCCTGCGGTAGCCGCTGAGCCAGAAGCCGTCCTCGTTCATCTGCCGGCCGAAGGCGGCCAGTTCATCGGTGCACTGGCCGGCGCCGGACGCCTGCTGGGCGGGCCGCGATTGGCCGGACTGGGAAGTCTGGGCGGCTGCGATGCCAGGAAGCACCAGGAGTGCCGTGGCAATGGCAGAGGTGTGCAAAAGACGGGTCTTCATGTTGCCCTCACTTGTTATGGTGTCGGTCCGTGCCGGCGGCGGCTTCAAGCCAAGGGGCCCGAGCCGCGATGAACAGGAAATCCGGGGCGGCGAGGCCGGGGCAATCGATGCCACCCCCTCGCCTGCCCCGCCGTGGAGGCGATGGTCATTTGCTGGCCTGCTGCTGGGTCACCGTGCCGCTGCGGGCATCGATGCGGACCTGGACCTCGTTGCCATTCCGCTTCGCCTTGGCGGTGATGGTGTCGCCGTCGCGCTCGACGTCGTCGACATCCGAGTAGCCGCGGTCGCGCAACAGCATTTTGGCCTGGTCCTCGCTCAGCCGCTTCTCGTCCCGCACCATGCCGGTACTGGCATCGACGCGGAGATCCTCTACATCCTCGCCATAGCGCTTGGCCTCGCCGACCTTGAAGGTATCGCCGTCGCGCTTGAGGTCCTCGATGTCGGTGTAGCCATGGGCCCGCATGGTGGTGCGGATCTGGTCCTCGCTCATGTGCGCGGACATGCCGGACGTCTTGCCCATCTGGCCCTGGCTGGAATGGCCCTGATTTGCCTGGACCTGGGCCGGGATGCCGCCGCTGGCGCTGCCCGGACGGCTTGGATCGACAGCCTGCGCCATGGCCATGCCATAGGTCCCGATGGCGAAAATCGAGGCGAGCGCCGTCGTGCTGAGGAACATCTTCATGCCGTATGGCCTCCGTACCTGAATATGGCCATTGTCCCGGACCCATGGGCCCGGGTCGGCGGGCTTGGTCCCGCACCGGCCTTGTGTCCCGGCCTTGGCCGGGGTGGCAGCCTGTTCGGCTGCGTGGTGTTGAAACACGCCTCCGCCGCCAAGGTTCACCGATGATCGCCGCAATTCGGCCGCAATGCTTCTCCGTATCCATCCATCATGCCAATCAACTGCCCTGACAGACGCCCTGAACCGAACCACCGATCGCAACCAGCAGCGGCTGCCGCCGTTGCCGTTGCGACCTTCGGGACACCGCCAACCATGGTTCTGCGGACGCCGTCGGGCGCCTCGCCCGGCAAGCCATGATAAGCGCGGTTCGGCTGCGCCAGTGGTATGCCGACCTGCTGGCCTCCTTCTGGCTGCGCCCGGCGGCGATGACGGTACTGGCCATCTTCGCGGCACAAGGCTTGGTGTGGAGCGAGGGAGCGTTCGAGTTGCCGGACCTGGTGTCCAGGTGGGTCTACTCGGGTGGCAAGGACGGCGCCCGCGACGTGCTGGCCGCCATCGCCACTGCCTCGATCGGCGTTGCCGGGACGACCTTCTCCATCACCGTGGCGGCGCTGACCTTGGCCACGACCCAGATGGGGCCGAGACTTCTGCGCAATTTCACCCGTGATCCAGGCAATCAGTATGCGCTGGGCACCTTCCTGGCGACCTTTGCGTATGCGCTGACGGCGCTTCGCACCGTGCGCGGGCTTGACGATGGCAACAACTTCGTGCCGCAGCTCGCGGTCAGCGTCGCACTGCTGTTGGGCTTCGCCTGCGTTGGCGTGCTGATGTGGTTCCTGCACCACGTCGCTGCATCGATCAACGTCACCCATGTCGTGGCGCTGGTGCATGGCGAACTGGCCGACGTCGTGGCACGGCTGCCGCCCAGGAGACCCGAGGATGCGGACACAGCGGAACCAATCCTCCTACCCCATGACGACATCACCTTCCGCGACGCGGCGCCGCTGCGGACGAAGCACGGCGGCTACTTGCGTGCACTCGACGACGCCAAGCTGGCGGAATGGGCGGCCGGCTGTGGCGCAGTAGTGCGGTTGCGGGTTCGCCCCGGCGATTTCGTGTTTCCTGGCAGTACCATCGGGGAGGTCGCGCCGCCGGAAGTGTGCGAGGCGGCGCATGAGGCGCTAGCTGACGCGCTGGCCCTCGGCCAGTCGCGCAGCGTGGAGCAGGACCTCGAATTCGCGGTTCGGCAACTGGCGGAGATTGCGCTGCGGGCGCTTTCGCCAAGCATGAACGACCCGTTCACCGCCATCGCGGTCATCGACCGCTTCGGCGCCGTGTTATGCAACCTGGAACACCGCATCCTGCCGAACGGGTGCACCGCCAGGTCCGAGCAGGTGCGCGTGCAACGGCCGGCCACCGACTACGCCGGCCTCGCCGACGCCATGTTCCACATGATCCGCGAGAACGGGGTGAGCAGCCCGCCGGTGATGATCCGGCTGCTGGAGGTCCTGACGGAGGTCGGCGCGGTCGAACATGATCCCGGCCGGCGCAACGTGCTGCGCCGGCACGCGGAACTGGCCGCGGAAGCGGCCCTGGACACCATCACCGACCGCGCCGCCAAGGAGGATATCGTGGCGCGCCGCGTCCTGGTCCTCGAAACCCTGGCGGCGAAGGTGGTGGCGCCCGTGACCAGCGGCCATCAGCCGCGGATCAACTGACCCGCAGCTGCTGGACCACGCATTCAGGGGGCCCGGAGATTGGCGCAGGCGGTCCACCATTCCGTTGTCGACACGGCATCCCGCACCGCGCCGACCACGCTGTCATCCCGGGCGCCGACGTCGATGACGCAGAGCGGCCCGGCGGGGGTGTCCAGCCGCCGGACGGTCGCCCGCCGGCAGCCTTCGGGCAAAGACCCGGTGGCGGCGCCCTGCAGCATCATCTGGGCGCCTTCACGGGATGAGCAGATGGGCACCTGCTGGGTCTGTGCCAGGGCGGGGGTGGCGGCGCAGGCGATCAGTGCGGCGGTCAGGACTGCTAGTTTGCGCATGGCGTTCTCCTCAGGCTGGGAAGAAGACGCGGCCATGGCCCGGTGGTTGCACGGCACCGCAACGCCCCGGACCGGCGCCGAGGCGCCGGCCGGGAAGCCAGGTCAGCGGAAGACCAGATGCGGCAGCGTCAGGGTGATCCAGGGGACGTAGCTGATGACCATCAGGCAAGCGAAGATCACCCCGATGAACACCGGCAGGTAGCGCATCATCTTGTCGATGCTGGTACCCGCCACCTGCGCCGCGGCGAACAGGTTCACGCCGAAGGGCGGGGTGATCATGCCCATGGCGAGGTTCACCACCATGATGGTGCCGAAGTGCACGCCATCGATGCCGAGCCGCTGCGCCGCTTCCTGCAGCACCGGCGCGAGCACGATGATGGAGGCCGAGGTCTCGATGAACATGCCGATGACGAACAGGCAGATGTTCACCGCCAGCAGGTAGGAGCCGGCGCTGTCGAATGTTGTGGTCAGCCAGGCGGCGGCGGCATCCGGCACGCCCTGCCGGTTCAACAGCCAGGAGAACAGCGCGGCGCAGGCAATGATGAACATGATCACCGCGCTGCTGATGATCGACTTGCGGAAGATGGCGTAGAGGTCGCCCAGCTTGATCTCGCGGTGGATCAGCGTGCCGATCAGCAACGCATAGGCCACTGCCAGCACGCTGGCTTCGGTTGGCGTGGTGATGCCGCCGTAGATGCCGCCCAGCACCACGACCGGCATGAACAGCGCGAAGCCGGCCTCCCGCGTGGCGCGCAGGAAGGGCAGCCGGCCCTCCGCGTCATTCTTGCCCCAGCCCTTGATGCGGCACCAGATCAGCACGGTGCCGACCAGCGCCCCGGCGACCAGGATGCCCGGCCCGATGCCCGCGATGAACAGCTCGGGGATCGAGACCTGGGTGGTGACGCCATAGAGGATCATCGGGATCGACGGCGGGATCACCACGCCAAGCTCGGCGGAGGTTGCCTGCAACGCCGCCGCGAAGGCCACCGGGTAGCCGGCGCGCACCAGCGCCGGGATCATGATGGCGCCGACCGCGAAGGTGGTCGCCACCGAGCTGCCGCTGATGGCGGCGAAGATCATGCAGGTGACGACGCAGGTGGCCGGCAGCCCGCCCTGGACGCCGCCGACGATGGATTTCGCGAAATCCACCAGCCGGCGGGAAATGCCGCCGATCTCCATCAGGTTGCCGGCCAGGATGAAGAAGGGAATGGCGGCCAGCGGGAAACGGTCCAGCGCGACGAAGATCTGCTGCGCCGCGACGATCATCGGGAAGGAGGTGAAGCCCTGGATGCCGACCACGGCGGCCAGCCCGATGGCGATGGCGACCGGGACGCTGGCGGCGAACAGCACCAGCATCACGGCAAGCATCATGCCGCTCATACCGCGGACTCCAGTTCTGCGTTGCGGCGGTCGAAGAAATGCGCGAGCGCGCCCACCATGGCGAAGGCGGCGCCGAGCGGGATGGCGGCATAGCCCCAGGACATCGAGACCTCCAGGCCTGCCATCTCCTGGAACTTCACGCGCAACGCCATCATCCAGCCGAACCAGAACATGATGCCCATCAGCGACAGGCTTCCGGCCAGGGTGGCAACTTCAAGCGTGCGCTGCAGCCTGCCGCTGGACAGCCGGTGCGCGACATCGATCGAGACCAGCGCCCCGGTCCGCAGCGCCACCGCCACGCCGAGCAGCGCCATCCAGATGAGCGCGGTTCGGACCAGCGCCTCGGACCACACCGCCGGGGTCGAGGTGGCGAAGCGGGCGACCACCTGCCAGAAGCCGGCGCCGAAGGCGACGACCAGGGCCAGGATGGCAAGTGCGGTGGCGATGCCGGTGCTGACGCGATCCAGCGTGAGGATCGCACGCCGCACCGTCGCACGGGCGCCGTCGCCGGAGCCGGCCCAGAGAGCCAGTGCCACGACGAGGCAGGTGGCAGTCCCGACCACCAGCATTGGCAGCAGGTTCGTCATGTTGATTGGCCTCTCCCGCGACGCGCGACCCACCTGATCCGTGAGGGGCACGGCAACTGCCCGCGCCCCCCGAGCCTTACCGAAGCCCGTTCAGTTCAGTTCGGCTTCCAGTCACGGATGCGGCGCAGCAGCGCGGCGTCGAGGGTCTTTTCCCACTCGGCGAAGGCCGGGGCGAGCGCGGTGCGGAACGGCTCGCTGTCCACTTCCGCCGTTACCGTCATGCCGCGGCGGCGCAGTTCCGCCACGCCGCCGGCGTCATCGGCCGCCACGCGGTCGCGGTTGGCCTTCTGCCCGGCGCGGGCGGCTTCCTGGAAATGCGCGCGGTCGGCGGCGGAGAGGCGGCGCAGCATGTCCGGGTTGCAGATCAGGACGGAGGGCGAATAGACATGGCCGGTCAGGGACAGGTGGCTCTGCACCTGGTTCAGGTTGTTCGCCACGATCACCGGGATCGGGTTCTCCTGGCCGTCCACGGTGCCCTGCTGCAGCGCCGGCACGAGCTCGGAGAAGGCCATCGGCGTCGGCAGCGCGCCGAGCTGCGAGAAGGCGCGCATATGCACCTGGTTCTCCATAGTGCGTATCTTCAGGCCGTTCAGGTCGGCCGGCGTCTGGACCGCCCGGCGGGAGTTCGTCACGTGGCGGAAGCCGTTCTCCATCCAGATGACGCCGGCCAGGCCACGCGCATCGAAGCGCTTGAGCACGCCCTGGCCGATATCGCTGTCCAGCACGCCATGGGCATGGGCCTTGTCGCGGAACAGGAAGGGCACGTCGAAGACCCGCACCTCGGGCACGAAATTGCCCACCGGGCCCGTCGAGGTGACGGTGCAGTCGATGGTGCCGATCTGCACGCTCTCGACCATCTCGCGCTCGTTGTCGTTGCGCTGGGTGACGACGCGGTAGCGGTTGTTGGTCAGCCGCTCGAAGGCTTCCTTGACACCCGTGGCGCCGGCGCCGGCATGGCTGTCGGTCGGCAGGGCGTGCTGGATGGTGATCTGGGTCTGGGCCAGGGCCGGGCCGGCGAACAGGGGCACGGCGAGGGCGGCGGCGAGCGCCGTCCGGCGGGTCATTTTCATTGTGGGGAAGCCTCCTCCTGGGGCGGGGCACCGGAAACGCGGACCTGCCTCGATGGCTCCCTATAGGTGAAGCGGCGGGGTCCGTTCAATCCCCCCGACGCATGCCAGCGAGGCGATCGGACCGGAGCCGGACAAATCGTGATGGAAGGCCGTGGGGAGGATGCCAGCCGGCCCGCCCATGCGGGAACCGATGGAAAACCTGGTGGAGCCAGGCGGAATCGAACCGCCGACCTCTTGAATGCCATTCAAGCGCTCTACCAACTGAGCTATGGCCCCCCGGCAAGGCGGCGGGATATAGCCGTGCCTCGAAGGGTGCGCAATACCCCTTGCGCGCATTTCCGGGGGTCTTTCGCAGGACCCGCCGCCCGACTAGGTTGCGGCCCGGAATACGCGGCCGTTCAACGCCGCATGGCAGGGAGCTTGGGCCCATGGGGAAGGTTTATCCGGACGCGAAGGCCGCCCTCGCCGGCGTGCTGCGCGACGGCATGGTGATCATGTCCGGCGGCTTCGGCCTGTGCGGCATCCCGAGCCTGCTGATCGAGGCGATCCGCGACAGCGGCGTGAAGGATCTCACCGTCGTCTCCAACAATGCCGGCATCGATGACGCGGGCCTCGGCCTGCTGCTGCAGACCCGGCAGATCCGCAAGATGATCAGCAGCTACGTCGGCGAGAACGCCACCTTCGCCCGGCAGTACCTGGCCGGGGAGCTGGAGATCGAGTTCAACCCGCAGGGCACCCTGGCCGAGCGCATCCGCGCCGGCGGCGCCGGCATCCCCGCCTTCTATACCAGGACCGGCGTCGGCACCGCCGTCGCCGAAGGCAAGCCCACGGCGGAGTTCGACGGCGAGACCTATGTGCAGGAACGCGGGCTGGTCGCCGACCTGTCCATCGTCCATGCCTGGATGGGCGATGCCGAAGGCAACCTGATCTACCGCCGCACCGCGCGGAACTTCAACCCGATGATGGCGACCGCCGCCCGCATGACGGTCGCCCAGGTCGAGCACCTGGTGAAGCCCGGCGAGATGGACCCCGACCACATCGTCACCCCGGGCATCTTCGTGAAGCGCATCGTCCAGGTCGGCCCCGGCTTCGAGAAGCGCATCGAACAGCGCACCACCCGCAAGCGCGTACCGGCCGCCGCCGCCGGCGAGGAGGTCTGACGCCATGGCCTGGACCCGAGACCAGATGGCCGCCCGCGCGGCCCGCGAGCTGGAAGACGGCTTCTACGTGAACCTCGGCATCGGCATCCCGACGCTGGTGGCGAACCACGTCCCGCCCGGCATCAATGTCCAGCTGCAGAGCGAGAACGGCATGCTCGGCCTCGGCCCCTTCCCCTATGAGGGCGAGGAGGACCCGGACCTGATCAATGCCGGCAAGCAGACCATCACCGCCCTGCCGAGCAGCAGCTATTTCAGCTCCTCCGACAGCTTCGGGATGATCCGCGGCGGGCATATCGACCTGTCGATCCTCGGCGCCCTGCAGGTGGCGGCGAACGGCGACCTGGCGAACTGGATGATCCCCGGCAAGATGGTGAAGGGGATGGGCGGGGCGATGGACCTGGTCGCCGGCGTCAAGAAGGTGGTGGTGCTGATGGAGCACACCGCGGGCGGCAAGCCCAAGCTGCTGAAGCAATGCAGCCTGCCGCTGACCGGCGCGCGGGTGGTGGACATGGTCATTACCGAGCTCGGGGTGTTCGAGCTGGCCCGCCGCGGCGACACCGCGGTGAGACTGACCGAATTGGCGGCCGATGTGACGCTGGAAGAAATCACCGCCAAGACCGAGACGCCCTTCACGGTGGCGCTCGGCAACAGCTGATGCCGGCTGCGGCATGGGGGCATTCCCCCATGCCGCATGGCATTACGCCGCGGCGCGCTGCAACGCCGGGTAGTCGGTGTAGCCATGCGCGTCGCCGCCATACAGCGTGTCGCGGTCCGGCTCGGCCAGCGGCGCCCCGGTGCGGAGCCGCTCCACCAGGTCCGGGTTGGCGATGAAGGCGCGGCCGAAGGCGATGAAATCGGCCTTGCCCGCCTCGACCGCCGCCAGCGCCATGGCCCGGTCATAACCGTTGTTGGCGACATAGGCACCCGCGAAGGCCTGGTGCAGCGCCTGGAAATCGAAGCCGCCGACATCGCGCGGGCCACCCGTCGCACCCTCGACCACATGCAGGAAGGCCAGGCCGAAGCGCCCCAGCGCCGCCACCACATGCCCGAACAGCGCCTGCGGGTCGCTGTCGGCGATGTCGTTGGCCGGGGAGACCGGCGAGATCCGCACGCCAACCTTGTCGCCGCCCCAGACGCCGACCACCGCCTCGGTCACTTCCAGCAGGAAGCGGGTGCGGTTCTCGATACTGCCGCCGTAGCGGTCGGTGCGCTGGTTGGTGCCGTCGCGCAGGAACTGATCGATCAGGTAGCCATTGGCGGCATGAATCTCGACGCCGTCGAAGCCTGCCCGCCGGGCGTTCAGCGCGGCCTGGCGGTAGTCCTCGACGATGCCGGCGATCTCATCCGTCGCCAGCGCGCGCGGGGTGACGAAGGGCTGGAAGCCCGCTTCGGTGAAGGCATTGCCCTCCGGCCGCACCGCCGAAGGCGCCACCGGCAGCGCCCCGTCCGGCTGCAGGCTGGGGTGGGAGATGCGGCCGACATGCCAGAGCTGCAGGATGATCTTGCCGCCGGCCTGATGCACCGCATCGGTCACCAGCTTCCAGCCCGCCACCTGGGCCTCGTCGTGGATGCCGGGGGTGAAGGCATAGCCCTGGCCCTGGCGGGAAACCTGTGTCGCTTCGGCGATGATGGCGCCGGCGGTGGCGCGCTGGGCGTAGTAGGTGGCGTTCATCGGGCCGGGGATGCCGGCGCTGCCGGTTCGGCTGCGGGTCAGCGGCGCCATGACGATGCGGTTGGCGAGGCTGAGCGCGCCGAGGCTGGCGGGCTGGAAAAGCTTGGGGGACACGGGCGGCACTCCATTGCTGCGTTGCAGCATGAAGTGGGGCGGGCCTGCCGCAGTTCCCAGTTCGCCGCATGAATAAGCATTATCCATGCGCTGGATGAATGGCTTTCGCCGTCAGCCGCCGAGCGCCTCCGCCAGCGGCAGCACCGGCAGCCCCAGCGCTGCGGCCACCGCCGGATGCACCAGGCGCCCGGCGTGTACGTTCAACCCTTGTGCGAGGTGCGGGTTGTCCGCCAGGGCGCCGGGAAATCCGCGCTCGGCCAGTTGCAGGGTGAAGGGCAGCGTCGCGTTGTTCAGCGCCACCGCGCTGGTGCGGGCCACCGCGCCGGGCATGTTGGTGACGCAGTAATGCACCACGCCATCCACCTCGTAGGTGGGCTCCGAATGGGTGGTGGGGCGGGAGGTCTCGAAGCAGCCGCCCTGGTCGATCGCCACATCCACCAGCACGCTGCCCGGCCGCATGGCGGCGACCATGGCCCGCGTCACCAGCCGGGGCGCCGCCGCGCCGGGCACCAGTACCGCGCCGATGACCAGATCGGCCTCGACCACCGCCTGCTCCACCGCCTCGGCCGTGGCGAACAGGGTGGCGACACCGCCGCCGAATTCACGGTCCAGCGCATCCAGCACCCGCAGGTTGCGGTCCAGCACCGTGACCTTGGCGCGCATCCCCGCGGCGATCCGCGCGGCGTTGGAGCCGACCACGCCGCCGCCAAGCACCGTGACCCGCGCCCCCGGCACCCCCGGCACGCCCGAGAGCAGTATGCCCGCCCCACCCGCCTCCTTTTCCAGGCAGCGGGCGCCGACCTGCACCGCCATGCGGCCGGCGACCTCGCTCATCGGTGCCAGCAGCGGCAGGCCGCCCAGCGGGTCCGTCACGGTTTCATAGGCGATGGCGGTGCAGCCGCTGTCCAGCAGCCCCTGGGTCTGTTCCGGGTCGGGTGCCAGATGGAGGTAGGTGAACAGCATCTGGCCACGCCGGAGCTGGCCCCATTCGGCCGGCTGCGGTTCCTTCACCTTCACCACCAGCTCGGCGGTGGCGAAGACCGCCGCGGCATTGGGCGCAATGGCGGCGCCGGCCGCGGCGTAGGCGGTATCGGGGAAGCCGACGCCAACGCCGGCACCGGTCTCGACCATCACCCGATGGCCGCGCTGGACCAGCTCCCGCACCGAGGCAGGGACCAGCCCGACGCGGTATTCGTGGATCTTCACTTCCTTCGGGACACCGATGAGCATGCCGTTCTCTCCACCTGTCGGGGTCTGAACATGGGGGACCGGGGGCGGGTTCGCGCCGTCCCCTCAATCGACCGGCAGGAAGATGAACACCACCGCCGCCACCAGGCAGCCCATCGCCGCCAGGTAGGTCCAGCGCAGCTGCTCCCCCAGCACCAGCACGCTGAAGCCGGCGAAGACCGCCAGGGTGATCACTTCCTGCATCACCTTCAACTGCTGCCCGGTATAGGCGCCGCTGGCATAGCCGATGCGGTTGGCCGGCACGGCGAGGCAGTACTCGAAGAAGGCGATGCCCCAGGACACCACGATCGCCAGCCACAACGGCCAGCCCGGGTGCTTCAGGTGGCCGTACCAGGCATAGGTCATCAGCAGGTTGCTGCCGAGCAGCAGCAGCGGCGGCAGCAGGAAATTGGCGTTCATGCGGGGCTCCGTGACTGCCGCCACGCTAGCGCAGGTGTCAGCCGGGCGCTTCCTGGGGCAGGCCCCGCGGTGCATCCTTCGGCGGCAGCCGCCGCAGCAGCCACAGCATGATGCCCATGGCCGGCAATGCCGCCACGGTGGTCAGCAGGAAGAAGGCCGACCAGCCCATCCCCGCCGCCAGCCAGCCCGAGCTTGCCCCCAGGGTGCGCAGCGGCAGGGCCGCCAGCGAGGACAGCAGCGCGTATTGCGTCGCGGTGAAGCTGCGGCTGGTCAGTCCCGCGAGATAGGTCAGGAAGGCCGCGTCGGCGAGGCCATCGGTGAAGCTCTCGATCCCGACTTGGGCCCAGAGCATCGGCATGTCCCGCCCGCCGCCGACCAGCGCCAGATACATCAGGTTGGACAGCATCTGCCCAAGCCCGGTCAGGATCAGCGCCCGCCCCACCCCGATGCGGCCCACCAGCCAACTGCCGGCCAGCGCCCCGCCCAGGGTCGCCACCATGCCGAACAGGGTGGCGACCGTCGCCACATCCTCCCGGGTGAAGCCCTCCGCCCGGTAGAAGGGCAACACCATGACGCCGGCCAGCGCCTCGCCCAGCTTGAACAGCGAGATGAACAGCAGGATCGCCAGCCATGCCGGCCGGTGCGTGAAATCGATGAACGGGTCCAGCACCGAGGCGCGCAGCCGGGCCCGCCAGCCGACCAGCACGGCGGCGACGGCACGGCTGGCCGGCTCCCGCCCCAGCAGGGTTGCCGCCAGCCCGACCAGCAGCAGCCCGGCCGCCGCCGCATAGGCCCCGCCCCAGCCGATGTGCTGCACCAGCAGCAGCGTGCCCGCGCCGCTCACCAGCAGCGCCATGCGGTAGCCCCAGACATAGGCCGCGAGGCCGAAGGCCTGCGGCCCCGGGTCATCCTCCAGGATCTCGATGCGGTAGGCGTCGATGACGATGTCCTGGCTGGCCGACAGGAAGGCCACCAGCACCGCCAGCGCCACCGTCGCCCCTGCCCCGAAACGCCCGCCCTGGGCCGGGTCGGTCAGCCCGATGCCGAGGATGGCGAGCACCAGCGCCACCTGGATGCACACCAGCCAGCCCCGCCGCTGGCCAAGCAGCGGCGGCCGCACCGCATCCAGCGCCGGGGACCAGAGGAATTTATTGGCATAGGCCAGCCCGATCAGCGCGGTCAGCCCGATGGCGCCGAGCGACACCCCGCTTTCCGTGAACCACTGCCGCAACACCTGCCCGGCCACCAGCGGCAGCGGCACCCCGGCGGAAAAGCCGAGCGCCAGCAGGATCAGGTAGCGCCGGTCCCGCCACCATCGGGCGGGTCTGGCGGGCTCGGGTCCGGCCTCGGTGGTTGCGGTATCGGCCATGCCCCCCGGGCTAGCAGAACATCCGGCGTGCCGCCATTACCCGTTTGCCACAGGGTTGCGCGCTGACCAGAAATGATTGCGTCAGGCGCGGTCCAAGCCATCGCCGGAGGTAGTGCCGGAGCCGGACGGGCGCTGCTAGTCGTTGCGCCGGAACTGGCGATCCATCTCGGAGGAGGCGCGGTTCGTCGCCACGGATACCTCCGGCATGGCCGGCAGCGACTGCAGCCGCTGCAACGTTTCGGCACCGCCGGCCGTGAATGCCGGCGAGGACAAGGCGCGTTCCGCCGCCGCCCGGTCGCCGGCCTGCAAGGCGCCGGATGCCGCCAGCAGCGAATCGACCACCTGTTGGGCGGGCGCGTCGGGGGCGATACCGACGGTACCGCGCAGTTCCTCAAGCCCGGCCACCAGATTGGGCCCGACGATGCCGCCCATGCCGCGCCAACGGCCGGAATACGGCAGTTCGGCGGCCAGGAATTCATACTGGGCGACCGCCCGTGCCGCGTCGGCCGGCCGCCCCTCAAGGTGCTCCGGGCTTGCGAAGGCATAGGCGGTTTCGATGATCGCAACGCGCATCGGGTCGCGCGCGGTCTGCGTCGCACCCGGCGGCATCGTCACCCCGCCGTGTGGCGGCCGGTCCGGGAGGGGGGTGCAGGCCGCGAACAGCAGGGCGGCGAGGAGCGGCAGACGGGGCATGGGGCTGATTCCCTTGGTTTGGCTTTCAAGCGCTGCCGGTTCGCCCGGGTTGCAGGGCTGCGCCGGACCGGTTGCGCGGCACCGGATACCCTTGCCGGGGAACTCCGGCTTTGCCTCCACGCGCAACGGTGCATAATCCGCCGAAGCCGCGGCGTCAGGCGGCACTTGGGGGACAGGGCATGAGTGGCAGCAGGCAGGGCGTGGGCGCGGTGGCCGCGGAAACACCGGCGGCGGCGCTGCGCCGGCGGTTCCCCACCTTTAACGACCTGCAGCGCCGCGCCAGGTGGCGCATCGCCCGCTTCGCCTATGACTTCGTGGCCGGCGGCGTCGGGGATGGCGCGCCGAACGTGGAGCATAACCGCGCCGCGATGGATGCGGTGCGCATCGTGCCGCGCTATGCCCTGGACATCTCGGCGGTATCCACGAAGACTTCCCTGTTCGGGCGGGAGTACAACGCGCCGGTGGGCGTCGCGCCGATGGGCAACATCGGCATGGTGTGGCCGCAGGCGGATTCCATTCTCGCCGCCTCCGCGCAGGCGGCGCGCATCCCCTACGTATCCTCCACGGTGGCCAATGTCGGGATGGAGACGCTGGCGAAGCTGGCGCCGGACGTATTCTGGTTCCAGTTGTACGGCCTGCCGGCGGACCGCCACGCGCTGTCGATCGACCTGATCCGGCGGGCCGAGGCGGTCGGGGCGCATGCGCTGGTGGTCACGCTCGACGTGCCGGCGCGGCAGAAGCGGGTGCACGACGTCCGCAACGGGCTGGTGATGCCGTTCCGCTACCGCCCGCGCACCTTCCTCGACATCGCCCGGGCGCCGTTCTGGGCGGCCGAGATGCTGAACAAGGGCCAGCCGACCTTCGAGAACATGCGGAAATACGTCGGCGAGAACGCCAGCCTGGCCGAGATGGCCAGCTTCGTGCAGCAGAACATGGTGACCGGCGTCACCTGGGACGACATCGCCCGGTTCCGCGAGGTCTGGCCGCGCGCCCTGGTGCTGAAGGGCATCCAGCACCCGGAGGATGCCGAGCGCGCGGTGCAGCTTGGCGTCGACGGCATCTGGGTCTCCAACCACGGCGGCCGGCAGTTCGATGCGGCGCCGGCCTCGATCGACACAGTGCCGGCCATCGCGGCGCAGGTGGCGGGACGGGCGAAGGTGCTGTTCGATGGCTCGATCCGCTCGGGCCTCGACGTGTACCGGGCGCTGGCGGTGGGGGCGGACATGTGCTTCGCCGGGCGGGCCTTCCTGTATTCGGTGGCGGCGCTCGGCCGGTCGGGCGGCGACCACGCCGCGGCGGCCTTCCTCGAGGAGGTACGCGGCACCTTCGCCCAGGCCGGCACGCTCAGCGTGGAGGATGCGGCACGGGCCACGGTGCTGCACCCGAACGCGGTGTGGCTGCAACCGCCCGCCAATGCGCCCCGGCCGCCGGCCGGCTGAAATTCCTCGCCGGCCGGCTAGCGTCTCCGGCCGGGCGGCGACCTATGCGCCGTCCCGCAGCAGGCCGCTGATGACCCGGTCGAGCTGGTCCAGCGTGTTGCACACTGCGGTCACCCGGCAGTGGTGGGCGTAGCGCAGCATGTCCGAATCGCCGGTGCCCCAGACCGTGCGGACCTCGGGGTTCAGCCAGACGATCTGCTTCGCCCGGTTGGCCATGCGGGCCAGGATCTCGACCTTCGGGTCGGTCCGGTTGCCGCGACCGTCGCCCAGGATGATGACGGTGGTCTGGCTGTCGAGCAGGCCCATGTAGCCGGCCTCGAAATCCACCAGCGCATTGCCGTAGTTCGATGACCCAAAGCCGGCGCGGTCCATCACCGCCGGGATGGCGCGGTCGATCGGGTGCTGCTCCAGCAGGTCCGAGACATCGGCCAGCGCGCCGGAGAAGGCGAAGGCGCGCAGGCCGGCCAGCGCCTCGTTCAGGGAATAGAGGAACAGCAGCAGGAATTGCGCCAGCGCGGCGACCGATCCGCTGACATCGCACAGCACCACCAGCTTGGGCTTGTCGATGGTCTCCTGCTTCCACACGGTCAGGAAGGGCACGCCGTCCCAGCCCATGTTGCGGCGGAGGGTCTTGCGCACGTCCAGAACGCCGCGGCGGTCCCGCTTGCGCTTGCGGCCGTATTGCGTGGCCAGCCGCCGCGCCATGGCCCGTACCAGGACCCGCATGCGGTCATGGTCGCGCCGGTCGATGGCGGCCATGCGCGTGCGGGACAGCATGCGTTCGCGGAACTGCTCGTTCTGGCCCTGCGCGAACAGCAGCAGGTTCTGCTGCACCAGGTCCTTCACCTGCTCGCGCAGCCGGTCGCGGCCCTGGCGCAGCGCCGCGGTGCGGGCATCGTCCGGCGCGGCGGCGATCTCGCGGTCCACCGCGCCCAGCCCCATGCGTTCCAGGATACGGCGGGTATAGAGGTTCACCTGGGTGAAGATGCGGATGTTGGAGACGCCGGCCGCCGCCGCGGCCTGTTCCGCCTCGGCCGCCAGCGCCGCTTGGTCGCCTTCCAGCAGCATCCGCGCCAAGGCGCCGCCGCCGTTGCCCTCGCCATCGCCCGAGGACTGGACCTCGCCCTGGGCGGCATCGGGCGCGGGCGGCGGGGCCTCGTCGCGGAAGCCTTCGCGGGTGAAGAACAGGTCGAAGCATTCGGCGAAGGCGCGCTTCTCCTCCTGGGTCTTCGCCAGCACCAGGCCGAGCGTGTCGCGCAGCCGGGCACGGTCGGCGAAGCCGACGAATTGCACCGCCTGCACCGCGTCGATGCTCTCGGCCGGGGAGATCCGCAGCCCGGCACTGCGGGCGGCGCGGAAGAAATCGAGCAGCGGGGTCTGCATCGGCTCCTGGGCCATCAGCGTACCGGCACCGCCTCGCGCTTGGCCTTCATCAGCAAATCGCCGATCTGCGGCTCCACCGCCTCGATGTCGCTCTCGAACTTCAGCAGCACGTTGAGGGTTTCCCGCACCAGCACCGGCTCCAGCTCGCGCACATGCAGGAGCACCAGCACGCGTGCCCAGTCGATGGTTTCGCTGACCGAAGGCAGCTTCTTCAGGTCCAGCGCCCGCACCTGCTGTACGAAGGCGACCAGCTGGCGGCGCAGCAATTCCTCCACCCCGGGGACGCGGGTGGCGATGATGCGGGCTTCCAGCCGGGCATCCGGCAGGCCGATGTGCAGGTGCAGGCAGCGCCGCTTCAAGGCATCGCCGAGGTCGCGCTGGCTGTTCGAGGTGAGCATGACGATGGGCGGGATGTCCGCCTTCACCGTGCCGATCTCGGGGATGCTGACCTGATAGTCGGACAGGATCTCCAGGAGGAAGGCCTCGAACTCCTGGTCGGCCTTGTCCACCTCATCGACCAGCAGCACCGCCCCGCCGGGCTCGCGCAGGGCGCGCAGCAAGGGGCGCGGCTCCAGGAAATGCTCCGAGAAGAACAGGTCGCTGAAGCCGTGCAGCCGGGTCAGGGCGGCTTCCAGCCCGGGCTCCTCGCCCAGCACGGCGCCAAGCCGGTCCTTCAGGATCTGGGTGTAGAGCAACTGCTTGCCATACTTCCATTCGTACAGCGCCTTCGAACTCGTCCAGCCCCTCGTAGCACTGCATGCGGATCAGGCTGAGCCCAAGCCAGGAGGAGACGGCCTTGGCCAGCTCGGTCTTGCCGACCCCGGCCGGACCCTCGACCAGGATGGGCTTGCGCAGGTGGTGGGCCAGGTAGACGGCGGTGGAGATCGAGCGGTTGGCGATGTAGCCGGCGCTCTCCAGCCCCCGGTCGGTCGCCTCGATCGAGTGGAGCAGGTCGTGCCAGGCGATGCTCATGCGGCGGTACTGGTCATGGATGGGGCGTCTCCGGAGCGGCGCGAAGGGTGATTGGCCCCGATCATGCCCTGGCCGCCCCGCGACGCCAAATCCTCGCCAGCGGCGAATATCCCCCTGGAGCGCGGCGCCGGGGCGGCTACAGTGGCCGCAAGCAAAACGTCCAAGGGAGATACCCGCGTGCAAAAGTCCGACCGGGTGACCGGCGCGGTCCTGGTGGTCCTGGGTGGCCTCTCGGTCTGGAGCGCTTCCGGCCTGCCAGGGGTGCCCGGGCAGGATGTCGGGCCGGCCGCCTTCCCCACCGTCATCGGCCTGGGTCTGGTGATCTGCGGCATCCTGATCACCCTCGGCATCGGCCAGAGCTTCGAGGCCCCCGGGGAAGGCGCCGAGGAGGAGCCGGCGATCTCCCGGCTCGGCGGCCTGCGGGTGCTGCTGCCGCCCGGGCTGATGTTGTTCTACGTGGTCGCGGCGGAACCACTGGGGTTCCTGCCGACCGCCGCCATCATGGTGCTGGTGACCGCGCTGGTGCTGGGCGCCCGGCTGAAGCTGGCGGTGCCATTGGCCCTGCTCGCCCCGGTCGGGGTGCACCTGGCCTTCTACAAACTGCTGCGGGTGCCCCTGCCCGACGGCGTCCTGCCGGCGCCGTGGTGACATGAACGATCTTCTCGAAGCCGTCCGGCTGGTGGCGGCAACCGATGTACTGATCGCCATCGCGGCATCCGCCGTCTACGGCATGGTGGTCGGCGCGATGCCCGGGCTGACCGCCACCATGGCGACGGCGCTGCTGGTGCCGGTGACCTTCTGGCTCTCGCCCATCGCGGCCATCGCCACCATCATCACCGCCTCGGCCATGGCGATATTCTCGGGTGACATCCCGGGCTGCCTGCTGCGCATCCCCGGCACCCCGGCCAGCGCCGCCTACACCGACGAAGCCTATGCGATGACCCGCAAGAACCAGCCGGAGGTGGCGCTCGGCGCCGGGCTGTGGTTCTCGGCCATCGGCGGCATCGTCGGCACCCTGGCGCTGGTGCTGATGGCGCCGCTGCTGGCCGAGATCGCGCTGTCCTTCTCGACCTTTGAGTATTTCTGGCTGGCCTTCCTCGGGCTGATGTGCGCGACCCTGGTCTCCCGCTCCTCGCCCATCAAGGCGGTCGCGGCGATGCTGCTCGGGTTGCTGGTGGCCTGCGTCGGGGTCGAGAACCCGGCTGGCACGCCGCGCTTCACCTTCGGCCTGACCGACCTGCTGGGCGGGATCGAGCCGATCCCGGCGCTGGTCGGGGTGTTCGCCGTCGCGCAGGTGATGCGGGCGATGATCACGCCGGAGCCACCGCCGATGCCGCGGCGGCGGTTCGGCTCCATCCTCGCCGGGCAGTGGCTGCTGACCAAGAAGTACAAGTGGCAGATGTGGCGCGGCAATATCACCGGCATCATCATCGGCGTGCTGCCGGGGGCGGGGGCCGACATGGCAGCCTGGGTCAGCTACGCCACCTCCAAGCGCTTCTCGAAGGAGCCGGAGAAGTTCGGCACCGGCCACCCGGAGGGGCTGGTCGAATCCGGCGCTGCCAACAACGCCTCGCTGGCGGCCGGCTGGGTGCCGAGCCTGCTGTTCGGCATCCCCGGCGACACCATCACCGCAATCGCCATCGGCGTGCTCTACATGAAGGGGCTGAACCCCGGCCCGACGCTGTTCACCGAGAACGCGAGCAGCATGTATGCGCTGTTCATGATCTTCATCATCGCCAACATCATCATGATACCGCTCGGCCTGGTGATGATCCGTGCGGCGACGCTGGTGCTGCGGGCGCCGCGGGCCGGGATCATGCCGGTGATCCTGCTGCTCTGCGCGGTGGGGGCCTATGCCATCGGCAACAACCCCTTCGCGGTGGTGCTGGTCGGGGCGTTCGGCATGCTCGGCTTCGTGATGGACCGGTACGGCTACCCGGTGGCGGCGCTGGTGCTGGGCATCGTGATGGGCAGCATGGTGGAGCAGAACTTCGTCACCTCCCTCATCAAGTCTGATGGCGACCTGATGCCCTTCTTCGAGCGCCCGGTCTCCGCCGTGCTGGCCAGCCTGGCGCTGACCGCGCTGCTGTGGCCGGCCGGGGTGTGGCTCTGGAAGCGCGCCACCTCGCGTCGCTTGCCGGCGCGCGGTGCGGCGGAGTAGCTATTCCCACAATGAAACGCGCCACCGCCAAGCGTGGCGTCCCAAGGAGGACAACGACACGATGACCGACCTCAATCGCCGCACCCTGCTCGGCGCCGGCGCCGCGCTGCTCGCCGGCCCCGCCATCATTCCCGGCGCCGCGGCGCAGGCGCGCTGGCCGGTCCGCCCGGTGCAACTGATTTGCCCCTGGGCGGCCGGCGGCGGCACCGATGCGGTGCTCCGCATCATCGCCAGCCTGCTGGAGAAGGAGCTTGGCCAGCCTATCAACGTGGTGAACCGCACCGGCGGCTCGGGCGTGGTGGGCCATTCCGCCATCGCCCAGGCCCGGCCGGATGGCTACACCCTCGGCATGATCACAGCCGAGATCTGCATGCTCCACTGGCAGGGGCTGACTGATATCACCTACAAGAACTACACTCCGCTCGGGTTGATGAACAACGATCCGCCGGGCATCCAGGTGAATGCCAGCTCGCCCTACCAGAACGTCCAACAGCTCGCGGATGCCATCAAGGCCAGCGAGCCGGGCAAGTTCAAGGCCAGCGGCACCGGCCAGGGCGGGATCTGGCACCTGGCGCTGGCCGGCTGGCTGGGCGCCATGGGGCTGAAGGCCGACCATGTGCGCTGGGTGCCGAGCAACGGCGCGGCGCCGGCGATGCAGGACCTCGCGGCCGGCGGGCTCGACTTCACCACCAACTCGGTGGTCGAGGCGCGGGCGATGCTGGATGCCGGCCGGGCGCGCAGCCTGGCGGTGATGGCGGGCGAGCGGCTTGGCACCTTCCCGAACATCCCGACCCTGAAGGAAGCCATGGGCATCGATTACCAGACCGGCGCCTGGCGCGGCATCGCCGGGCCGCTGGAACTGCCGGCCGAGGTGAAGACCACCATGGATGCGGCGTTGGGCAAGGTGTTCAAGGGCAAGGAATACCAGGACTTCCTGAACGCCCGCGGCTTCGGGCTGGTCTATGCCGATGCCGCCGGCTTCGGCGAGCATCTGGCCAAGGCCGACAAGTCGCTGGGCGATGCGATGAAGGCGGCGGGGCTGGCCAAGGCGGGCTGACGCCTCCGCCACGGCCAGGGCGGTTGCCGGGCAACCAGCAACCGCCGGAAGCACCCGCCAGCAGCCCGGTGCGGTCCCTCACGGCACCGACCGCCCTTCCTGCAGCAACCGCGTCAGCAGCGCGATCTGCTCCTGCTGCCGGGCCAGCAGCGCCTCGATCTGCTCGGCCCGCAGGCGGTCCAGCTTGTCGTGCAGGGCCATGATCTCGATCTCGGCCTTGAGGTTGATCTCATAGTCATGCGCGGCGTCCAGCCGGTCCCGGGCCGCCTGGCGGTTCTGGCTCATCATGATGACGGGCGCCTGCATCGCCGCCAGCATGGACAGCAGCAGGTTGAGGAAAATGAAGGGATAAGGGTCGAAGGGCCGGATCAGCAGCAGGGTGTTGAGCCCGACCCAGGCCGCCAGGATCAGCCCGAAGATGATGATGAAGGTCCAGGAACCGCCGAATTTGGCGACCTGGTCGGCCAGTCGCTGGCCGAAACGCCGGTCCTCGGCGAAGGCCTCCTCGACGTTGCGGCTGATGACGTTGCGCTTCCGGGCGGCCGAGAGCACCAATCGCTCCGCCGGGCCGAGGTGGGCGGCGCGCGGGCCGAACCAGCGATGGGCCGCGGCATCATTGGGGGCAGGCTCGGTCATGGCTCAACTCCATCGGCGGCAGCTTGGGAACGGCAGCATGGGGCTGCGCCGCGGCAAGGCACCTTGCCCGATGCCGGCGGAGACGCCACCCTGCCCCCAAACACAGCAAGGGGGCAGGCGTGGCCGGCTTCAAGAGCACTTCGTCCTATATCGCGTCCCGTGACCTGGAGGTCGCGGTCAATGCCGCCGTCGCGTTGCAGCGCCCGCTGCTGGTGAAGGGCGAACCCGGCACCGGCAAGACCGTGCTGGCGCACGAGGTGGCGCGGTCGCTGGGCTATCCGCTGGTCGAGTGGCACATCAAGTCCACCACCAAGGCGCAGCAGGGCCTGTACGAATACGATGCGGTCTCCCGGCTGCGGGACGGCCAGCTCGGCGACGAGCGGGTGCATGACATCGGCAATTACATCGTCCGCGGCAAGATGTGGGACGCCTTCGACGCCGACCAGCCGCAGGTGCTGCTGATCGACGAGATCGACAAGGCGGACATCGAATTCCCCAACGACCTGCTGCTCGAGCTCGATCGGATGCAGTTCTTCGTCTACGAGACGCGGAAGACCGTGGTGGCCAAGCACCGCCCGGTGGTCATCATCACCTCGAACAACGAGAAGGAGCTGCCGGACGCCTTCCTGCGCCGCTGCTTCTTCCACTACATCCGCTTCCCCGACAGGGAGACGATGGAGAAGATCGTCCAGTCCCACTTCCCCGACATCAAGCACGAGCTGGCGCGGGAGGCGCTGAACGTCTTCTTCCAGGTCCGCGGCGTCGCCGAGCTGAAGAAGAAGCCGGCGACCAGCGAGTTGCTGGACTGGCTGAAGCTGCTGATGATCGAGGACCTGCCGCCGGAGGTGCTGCGCAGCCAGGACCCGAAAACCGCCATCCCGCCGCTCTATGGCGCGCTGCTGAAGAACGAGCAGGATGTGCATCTGTTCGAACGGCTGGCCTTCCTGTCCCGCCGGCCGCAGCGATAGGGAGGCCGCCCGATGCTGGCGCATTTCATTTTCGCACTGCGCGGCGCCGGCATCCCGGCGAGCATCACCGAATACCTGACCCTGCTGCGCGGCATGAAGGAAGGGGTCGCCGACTACAACGTGGACGACTTCTACCACCTGTCCCGCGCCACGCTGGTGAAGGACGAGCGCCACCTGGACCGCTTCGACCGGGTCTTCGGGGAGGTGTTCAAGGGGCTGGAGGCGCCAGAGGGCGACCTCGCCCGGATGCTGCCGGATGAGTGGCTCCGCAAGATGGCCGAGAAGCTGCTGACCGATGAGGAAAAGGCGGCGATCGAGGCGGCGGGGGGCTTCGATGCGCTGATGGAGAAGCTGAAGCAGCGCCTGGCCGAGCAGAAGGGCCGCCACCAGGGCGGTTCCAAATGGATCGGCACCGCCGGCACCTCACCCTTCGGGGCGCATGGCTACAACCCCGAGGGCGTGCGGATCGGCCAGGACGAAAGCCGCCACCGCCGGGCGGTGAAGGTGTGGGACAAGCGGGAATTCCGCGACCTCGACGACAGCGTCGAGATCGGCACCCGCAACATCAAGCTGGCGCTGCGCCGGCTGCGCCAATTCGCCCGCCAGGGCGCGGCCACCGAGCTGGACCTGCCGGACACCATCCGTTCCACCGCCAACAATGCCGGGTCGCTTGACCTGAAGATGGTGCCGGAGCGGCACAACACGGTGAAGGTGCTGCTGTTCCTCGATATCGGCGGGTCGATGGACGACCACGTGCGGATTTCGGCCGAGCTGTTTTCCGCCTGCCGGGCGGAGTTCAAGCACCTGGAGCACTTCTACTTCCACAACTGCCCCTATGAGCGGCTGTGGACCAACAACCGGCGGCGGCGCGAGAGCGAAATCTCCACCATGGAGGTGCTGCGGAAATACGGCCCGGATTTCAAAGCGATATTCGTCGGCGATGCCAGCATGAGCCCCTATGAGGTCATCCAGCCCGGCGGCAGCGTGGAGCATTGGAACGAGGAAGCCGGCCATGTCTGGGTCAACCGCATCACCGGGCATTTCCGCCGCAGTGCCTGGCTGAACCCGATGCCGGCGCAGACCTGGGACCGCACCCACTCGACCGGGCTGATCCGGCAGGTCATGGAAAACCGGATGTACCCGCTGACCCTCGGCGGGATCGAGGAAATGACCCGCGAGTTGAGCCGCTGAACTGAAAACGCCCCCGGGGAGCCTTCCCCGGGGGCGTTGCCAAGGATCAGGGCAGCGGCTGCGGGTTGGGCGAGAGGCTGCGCAGGTAGGCGATGAGGTCGGCCCGGTCCTGCGCCGCGGGCACGCCGGCCAGCACCATCCGGGTGCCCGGGGCGAAGGCGCTCGGCTTGTGCAGCCAGCGGCTCAGGTTCTCGTAGTCCCAGGTGCCTTCCTTGGCCTTGAGCGCGGCCGAGTAGTTGAAGCCCTCATGATGGGCGAAGGGCTTGCCGACCACGTCATAGATATTCGGGCCGACGCCGTTGCGGCCGCCTTCGGTGAAGGTGTGGCACACCCCGCAGACCCGGCGGGCCAGGCCCGCGCCACGCTCGGCATCGGCATTGGCAAGCAGCGGTGCAATAGGCTCAAGCTCGGCCGTCGCCGGGGCGGCGGGTGCAACCGCGGAGGCGGTGGCCGGGGCGCGAGCCGCGGCGACAGCCGCCGCGGCTGCCGCGGCATCCGGCGGCGGCGCCGGGGCGGCGGCCTCGCCGGCAGGCGGCAGCGGTTTCGGGTTGGAATCCAGGGTGCGGAGGTAGGCGATCAGGTCGGCCCGCTGCCCGGTGTTGCGCAGACCGGCATAGGCCATGCGGGTGCCTGGGGCATAGTCGCTCGGCTTGTACAGCCAGGCGTTCAGATCGTCGTAGGTCCAGGGGCCTTCCTTGGACCGGATAGCGGCAGAGTAGTTGAAGCCTTCCGCATGGGCATGCGGCGCGCCGACAATGCCATAGAGGTTCGGCCCGATCCCGTTGCGGCCGCCTTCGTTGAAGCTATGGCAGGCGCCGCAGTTGCGCTGGGCGATAACCTGCCCCGCCTCGACATTGGCATTCGCCAGCAGGCCGGAAATTGGCTCCGCCACCGGGGCCGCGGCCGGGGCGGCAGTGGGCGCACCGCCGGTCGGGTCACCGATCCGGATGGCGCTCTCGTGCGGCCGTTCGCCATGCACCAGCAGTTTGCCGACCTCGCCGGCCACCATGAAGGTGATGCCTGCCGTCAGGACTGCGGCGAAGACCTTGTTCAGCTCGAGCGAATTCATATGCGGTGGCGTCCTCGGAGCAGCAACGGACGGGTGACCGCGCGAAGCAAGGCGCGGGGCACAGGGCCAGGATGCATATAGCCGAAGCGGCAAGACCCGCAACCCGTCCGGGTAAAACTCGCGGCCGGAACCGTATCGGGCATGGCGAGGCCGGCATCACCCCGCCCCGGAGGAAAGGGTGATGCCGGCCCGTTCGGGACCCGCTATCCAGCCTACTGGCGGATGGGCGGCGGGGCGTCGATGTTGCGTATTGCGTTCAACTCCGGGTAGTCCCGCAGCATCAGCGCACCGTTCAGCGGCTTGTTCACGCCCTGGTGGCAGGTGGTGCAGTTCACCATGAGTGGGTCGCCATGCGGCCCGAGCCGCGCCTGCACCGGCCCGCCAGCGGGGCCAAGCGGATTGGCGGCCCAGTTTGGTTGCAGCGGGACGATGAAGTTGGCGTTGATGTCCCGTACCATCCGGATGCCGTGCCAGGCGATGGTGCGTTGCGGAGCACTCTGGTCCCAGGCAGAGAAATTCCGCGAGTTGTGGCAGGTGGTGCAGTTCACCCCGAGCGACCGGGACATGTGCATCATCAGCCCATAGGTTGCCTCGGTATCCTGGATGGTGTTGGTGTTGCCGGTCGGCAGCGCCGTCTGGCCGATCACCCGGATGTTGTTGGCCTGCCTCAGGTAGGGCGTGAAGGGATCGTACGGCAGGGAGCTGTAGCCGACGCTCGGCGCTCCGAGGTTCTGGCCCCCGGTATCAGCCGCGAAACCCGCCGCGCGCATCGGGCCGGTGTCCAGCGACCAGACATTGGCCGGCACCGGCTTGCCACGGTGGCAGGTGTAGCAGGTCACGCCGGTCGCGGCGACATGGGGCTGCCATTCCGCGTTGATGCGCGCCACCATCTGCAGCATCCGGCGCGAGACGACCTTCGTATAGACCTCGTCGGAGGCCATGTTGGCCGGGTTGTGGCAGTAGTTGCAGCCCTGCTCCGGCGCGACCCAGGTCGTGATCGCGGCCATGGTGCGGGCGAATTCGCCGACACTCAGGTCGCCCAGCACCTGGACGTTCCGGTAGATGGCCCCGGCCTTGGGGCCAACCGCGGGCACCCGCGGCACCACCGGCGGAACCTGGTTGGCGGCGATCAGCGTGGCCTGCAGGCGGGGGTTCTGCACCCCGCCAAGGGCGACGCCGCGGAAGCCGGTCTGCACCGTATCGACCGGCGGACGCTCGAAGGTGAACAGGACCAGCGCGAGGCCAAGCACCCCGGCCAAGACGGCGGCAAGCTTGAGTGAAAAGCTCATCGTGTTGCTCCCGGCATGAGTGCGGGGTCGGGCATCGCCCGGAACACTTCCGGATAGGCCGGCGCGATACCGTGCTTCACGCCCCAGAGGTACCAGTTGTCCACCACGGTGCCGGTCAGCAGGATGCCGATGCCTCCCGTCAGCGGGGTCAGCACGGCGAACCACCAGGCCCAGCGGTGGATGCTTTCGAAGGTGGCGTTGAAGCCCATGGTCCAGCGCCAGAAGATGCCGGCGCGCTCGGCGGCGGTGCCGCGGTCGATCACGTGCTCCACCTCACGTTCGCCGCCGAAGCGGCCGACCGCCAGGATGGTGGCGCCATGCATGGCGAACAGCAGGGTCGAGCCATACAGGAACACGATCGAGAGCATGTGGAACGGGTTGTAGAACAGGTTGCCGTAGCGGATGGAAAACGCTGCGGTCCAGTCGAGGTGCGGGAAGATGCCGAAGGGCACCGCCTCGCTCCAGCTGCCCATCAGCAGCGGGCGGATGAAGCCCAGCACCAGGTACAGCCAGATGGCGGCGGCGAAGGCCCAGGCCACATGGGTGCCGAGCCCAAGCTGCCGGGCGCGGCGGTAGGTCCGCAGCCACCACAGCAGGATGGAGGCGGTCAGGAAGAACCCCGCCATCAGCCACCAGCCGCCCTCGGCCAGCGGCGGGAACTGGAGGCCATAGGCTGCCGAGGGCGGCTCCAGCGCCAGCCAGGGCAGCTGGCGGATGAACTCGACGGCGCTCCAGTTCACCGAGGCCAGCATGTTGAGGCCGATGATCTCGAAGGCGGTGAACCCGAAGATCAGTGACAGGATGCCCAGCCAACCGAGATAGATCGGCCCGATCTGCGCATCGCCAAGCCAGCCGAGGACATAGGAGAAGTTCGGCTTGCCGTCGCGTGGCGAGCTGTCCCGGGCGAGCGGCACGCCGGCATAGGCCGGACCCCGCACCTGCACCCTGGTGAATATGTTCTGGTATTCGGCCATGGTCGTTTCCCTCCTGCTTCCTTGGGGCCTCAGTTCCAGACCGGGAGGTTGAGCCACCAGCTCCACCATTCCGGCCAGCCGCGCGTCCAGAAGGGACCGGAGATCACGATGCAGACCGCGCTCCAGAACCCGGCCGACAGCGCGAGGAACAACCCGAGCCGGTGGATGCCGAGGGTGCCGATGGAATAGCCGATGGTGTCGCGGAAGAAGGTGTTCTCATGCTCGGCGGTCTTCACCGCCTCGCCCTTCGGCGGATTGATCGCCGAGAGCACCAGCGCACCATGCAGCGACAGCGCCAGGGTCGTGGTGAAGAAGAAGGTCACCGCGAGCATGTGCGCCGGGTTGTAGTGGAAGTGCAGGTACTGGTAGCCGGTGTTCGACACCCAATCGAGGTGGCTGAGGATGCCGTAGGGGAAGCCGTGCCCCCAGGCGCCCATCAGCACCGGCCGGACCACCACCAGCGAGACATAGGCAACGATCGCCATCCCGTAGGCGAAGGGGATGTGCAGCCCCATCCCAAGCTTGCGCGAGATCTCCGCCTGGCGCAGCGCCCAGGAGACGAAGGCCCCGATCGCGCAGACGGTGATGATCTGCCAGAGCCCCCCCTCCTTCATCGGCGCGAAGCCGAGGCCGTAGCTCAGGTCCGGCGGCGCGATGTTGATGGTCCAGGGATTCCAGGTGCCGCTGAGTGCGGCGCCCCAGAAGATCATGGCCGTGCCGAGCACGGTGAAGAATACGGTCGTGACACCGAAGAAGCCGACGTAGAAGGGCCCGACCCAGAAGTCGAACACATCGCCCCCGATCAGGGTGCCCCCGCGAACGCGGTACTTCTTTTCAAAGCTGAGCATCGCCATCGTGGTGGATCTCCCGCTCGGGGAGGCGCTCTATCCGGGCAGCCTCGTTGAAGCCATTGCGGTGACGGGCGGGAATCGGGCCAGTGCCCTGCCCCGTCCGCCACCAGATGGGTTGTCCTATCGGATCGGTGCCGCGGTTCCGGTCACCACCGCGGTCGGGCGGGGGCCTTCGATCCAGTTGAACCGGTTCGTGCTGAGCAGGATGAAGTGAATCACCAGCGCCAGGACCAGGAGGAAGGCGAAAAGCCCGACCAGCGCGCGACGCGGGTCGAACAGCAGCCAGATGCGCCACATGTGCTCCGCCCTCCGCTCAGGTCAGGTAGGTTGCGACGGATGTCGCGCTGTCGATCATCGATGTGACATAGCCGCCCGGGCCCGGCAGCCACGGACGCCACATCCACACCAGGAAATGCGCGACGATGGCAACAACGGTGAAGATGACGAAGCTCGTGACGAAAATTCCGTGGAATTCCTTCGCCTCGTTCTCGGTCAGCCCCGTCAGCGAGCCATCCCGCATGTCGGTACTAGCCATCTCGATTACCTCTGTGACGGCGGCCTTGCGGCCATTACCGCGCAACTCCCGCGCGGCTGGGATCGACGCGGCGGAACCCGCCACGAGCGACTGGTCGTCCGGCTGGGCCGGGCGAGCACCGCGCGCCCCCGGCGCGCGGGAAAGGGGATGATGAGATGCAGGGGGAGCAGCCGGCTCATGCGACCCGCCCCTCCGCCAGCTCATGCAGGAGTTGCGCGATGCGCGCCGCGGTCACGCTCGGCTCGGCAGCCTCGCGGGCGTCGCGCTCGGCCCGGTCGCGCAGGCGCTTCGCCGCCGAGATGCGCACCAGGAAAGGCTCGGTCTCCAGGTGTTCCTCGAGCAACGCCTGGGCCGCCGGCTCCCAGCGCTCGGCAGGCCGGGCGGGGGTCGGCTCGACGCGGTCGAGCTCGGTGCCGAGCGGCAGGATGTGGAACAGCGCGTCGAACAGGGCGTTGCAGTATTCCTGCACGATGTAGGTTGCGCCGGCATAGCCCATGAAGGGCGTGCCGGTGGCGCGGCGGATGATGGCGCCCGGGAAGCTGGCCGGGATGTAGGTGCTGCGCGCCTTGCTCTCGGCCGCGTACATGCGCTCGTTGTAGGAGCCGAACAGCACGAGGTGCGGGGTTTTGCGGATGGCGGCGCGCACCGCGGCGTTGTCGGTCTTCATCCCCGGCTGGCGCGCGAAGGAGAAGGCGCAGGGCACACCCATCTCCTCCTCCAGGAAGCGCCGGAAGCCGCGCACATAGGTTTCGGTCGCCACGATGGCGAAGCTGGCGGTGGCGAAGAAATCCTGGGTGACGCTGCGCCAGAGATCCCAGATCGGCTTGATCGTGGTGTGCTTCTCGCGCTCGATGAAGGGCTCGGGGTCCACCCCGGTCAGTTCGCCCAGCTTGCGCAGGAAGTTGGTGGTGGCGAACAGGCCGATCGGCGCCATCAGGTAGGGCCGGTCGAGTTCCTCGCACAGCTTGCGGCCGAACTCGCGATACATGCAGATGTTCACATCAGCATCCGGCAGCCTGCCCACATCCTCGATATGCGCCCCGAGCGGAAAGACCAGGTTGATCTCGCAGCCGATGCCCTCGACGATCCGGCGGATCTCGGCCAGGTCGGACGGCATGTTGAAGGTGCCGTAGATCGGGCCGATGATGTTGACACGCGGCGCGACACCCTCGGCGCGCGGCTTGCGGGCGCGTACCTTCTTCGCGCCGAACTCGGTCCACAGCCAGTTGATGGCGCGGTCGGCCGCCTGCCACTGGTCCTCGTCGATGGTGCGCGGGATAAAGCGGCGGAGGTTGCTGCCCTCGGGCGTCACGCCGCCGCCGATCATCTCGGCGATGCTGCCGGTGACCACGACCGCGGGCAGGTCCGGGTCCTGGGTCGCCGCGGCCCGCTTCATCGAGTCCTCGGTGCCGTTCTTCGACAGCGAGTCCTCGTCGAGCCCGGTCACCACCACCGGCAGCTCGTGCGGCGGCAGCGCGTCGGTGTAGTGCAGCACCGCCGTCACCGGCAGGTTCTCGCAGCCCACCGGGCCATCGATCACCACGCGCAAGCCGCGCACCGCGGTGAAGGCATAGACTGCACCCCAGTAGCCGCCGGCGCGATCATGATCGAGGACGAGCATGGCGTTACGTCCCCACCGCTTCTTCGGCCTTGGCCTTCGCCGCGCGCAGCTTGCGCTGCCGCTCGCGGAAGCCGGGCGGATCGACGGGCTTGTCGCGGAAGCCGTAGCCCGCGCCATTAGGCGTGCCGACGCCCTCGAAGAAGCTCACCATGCGAGAGAAACGTTCGCGCCCGCGGGTCTGCGCCGCGACGATCGCCGCCATCGAGCCGGCGCCGGCCGGGCCGAACAGCGGCCGGGCCGAGACCATGTTGGTGAAGTACAGCGCGGGGATGCCAAGTTCCTTCGCCTTCTGCACCAGCGGCGTGGTGCCGAGCGCCAGGTCCGGCTTCACCTCGGTCATCGCCGCCATGTCCTGCTCCAGGCTGGCGCGGTACTGCACATGCACGCCGCGGGCGGCGAGCCAGGCACGGTCGGGCTCGCTCCACTCGGTCTTCGGGCATGCGGTGCCGACATAGGGCACTTCGGCGCCGGCCTCGACCAGCAGCCGCGCGACCAGCAGCTCGGACCCCTCGTAGCCGGATACGGTGATGCGGGCATCGATCGGCGCGGCCGCGAGCGCCGCACGGATGGCCGGCAATGCCTTGTCCCTGGCAAGGTCGATGCGCGACTGCGGCAGTCCTGCCGCCCTGCCGATGCCCTCCAGCCAATCAGCCGTGCCATCCACCCCGACCGGGCCGGAGCCGACCACCGGCCGCCCCGCCGCGCGGAATTCGCGGATGCTGGCGGTGTAGAAGGGATGCACCGCGGCGGCGACGACGCAATCGAGCGCCGCATACAGGTCCCGCCATTCGCGCGATGGAGTCTGCGGCGCGACCGCCAGCCCCATCGGCGACAGCAGCGCCGCGATGCCGACCGGGTCGCCGGGGAACAGCTCGCCGATCAGCGCGACGGTCGGCTCACCCTCCACCAGGGTGCGTGGCCGCGCGACCGGGCCGGCCTCGGCCTCGGTGCGGGCATAGCGCAGCATGGCGCCGGAGAGCACGTCCTTGGCTTCCGCATGGGTCGGCACGCCGAAGCCCGGCACGTCAATGCCGATGATCCGCACGCCGTCGATCTGCTTCGGCAGCAGGTCCAGCGGCACGCCGGATGCGGTGGGTACGCAGAGGTTGATGACGATGACGGCGTCATAATCTTCGGGCTTCGCCGTCTGATGCACCGCGTCGCGGATGTCCTCGAACAGCTTGCCGGTGACCAGGGATTCCGAGTTGAACGGCACATAGCCCACGGTCCGCCGGGCGCCGTAGAAATGGCTGGTGAAGGTCAGCCCGTAGACGCAGCAGGCACTGCCGGAAAGGATGGTCGCCACCCGCCGCATCCGCAGCCCGACCCGCAGGCTGCCGAAGGCCGGGCACATGGATTGCGGCTGGTCGTGCGGGCCGCGCGGATAATCGGCCAGCATGCGCGCCACCGCCTCGCTCTTGCCGGCGAGGCGCGCGGCGTCGAGCATGGTCTCGCGGCCGCCGTGGCAGCCGGCTTCCGTGGCTGGCGGGAGGGCGTCCATGCTCAGCTGCCCTCGTAGACCACTTCGAGGGACGGCTTCTCGACCAGCGCCGCGCCGCACATGTCTTCCATGGTGGCCGGGTTCAGCACCACGCCGCGGCCGACCGCATCGCCCTTGAACAGTCCGAGCAGCGCCTCGTGCGTCAGCGGCGTGGGCCGCACCGGCGGCGCGGTGGCCACCTGCTCGGCCAGCGTCTCGAACACGCTTGCCCAGGGGCTGCCCGGCGTGCCGACGATCTCGTAGTTGGCGGATTTGCGGCGGATGTCGTCATCGGCCGGAATGGCGGACAGCACCGGGATGCCGACCGCCGCGGCGAAGGCCTGCGCCTCCCCGGTGCCGTCGTCCTTGTTGATGACCAGGCCGGCGACGCCGACATTGCCGCCCAGGCGCCGGAAGTAGTCCACCGCCGAGCAGACATTGTTCGCCACGTACAGCGACTGCAGGTCGTTGGAGCCGACCACGATCACCTTCTGGCACATGTCCCGGGCGATCGGCAGGCCGAAGCCGCCGCACACCACGTCGCCGAGGAAATCGAGCAGCACGTAGTCGAAGTCCCACTGGTGGAAGCCGAGCTTCTCCAGCAGCTCGAAGCCGTGGATGATGCCGCGCCCGCCGCAACCGCGGCCGACTTCCGGCCCGCCCAGCTCCATCGCGTAGACGCCATCCCGCTTGAAGCAGACATCACCGATCTGCACCGCCTCGCCGGCCAGCTTCTTTTTCGACGAGGTCTCGATGATCGTCGGGCAGGCGCGGCCGCCGAACAGCAGGCTGGTGGTGTCGGATTTCGGGTCGCAGCCGATCAGCAGCACGCGCTTGCCCTGCTGCGCCATCATGTAGCTGAGGTTCGCCAGGGTGAAGGACTTGCCGATGCCGCCCTTCCCATAGATGGCGATGATCTGGGTTTCCTTCTTCACCGGCCCGGTGTGCACGGGGTCCGGCCCCACCGCGGCCTCGGCGCGCAGCGCATCCTGCATGGTGGAGGCGGACGGCCCGGTTGGGGATTTTCCGACGATCGCGTTCATGAACAATCCCTCCAGTCGAGAATCATCTTCAGGCACGCAGGGTCGGTGAAGGCGGTGCGGTAGGCGGTGGCGGCCTGTGGCGCGGGCTCGCGATGGGTGATGAGCCCGTCGAGCGAAAGCCGCCCGTCACCGGTCAGGGCGGTGACCGCAGCAAGGTCCGCTTCCCGCCATTCCGCGGCGACCCGGATGCGGGCCTCGCGCAGGAAGGCCGGCGGGAAGGCGAAGGACAGCGGCGCCGCATAGAAGCCGGCCAGCACGATCTCGCCACCCGGTGCCAGCCGGCTGATGAGGCTGTCGAGCAATCCGCTGTCGCCGCTCACGTCATAGATCGCGTGGTAGTCGCGCCGGGCATCCTCCGTGGGATCGATCGCGGCATAACCCTCGACGCCACCGCGGCGGGCCGGGTTGCTCTCCCACACCACCGGCGGCGCCGCACCGGCAACCAGCGCCAGCCGCGCCAGCAACCGCCCGAGCACGCCATGGCCGATGATGAGATCGGGCTGCCGTGCCCCGGCAGCGGCGTGGTAGGCGGTGGCGGCCAGGGCCAGCAGCACCGCCTGCTCCCGCAGGGCCTCGGCGACCGGCACGGCCTTGGCGCCGGCAACGACCAGGCGTTGCGCCGCGCCGCCGAACAACCCGCGCACCGGGCCGAAGCAGCGGGCGCCGGGCACGAACACCCGCTCACCCGGTTGACGGCCCGAGGTGATCCCCGCGCTGCTGATGCGCCCGACGGATTCATATCCCGGCACCAGCGGATAGCCCATGCCCGGGAAGTGCGGCATCCGGCCGCTCCAGAGCAGCCGCTCGGTGCCGGTGCTGATGCCGCTCCATTCGACATCGACGACCACGTCGTCGTCACCGGGAGGCGTGAGCTGGAGCCGGGCGAGCCGCAGATGTTCCGGTTCCTGCAGCAGGACTGCCATGGTGTCCATCTTCCAGCCTCCCTGCCCGTTGCTTGGTGTCAGCTTAGGCTGACGCTTTTGACTGTCAAGAAGAAATGACATTTGTGGATCGCCGCCTGTCAGGCGGCCTTGGCAACCATCACCCGGGCGAGCAGCGGCGTGCGGGTGGGCAGCAGCCGCGGGGCGGCGAAGCCGGCGGCCCGCAGCATGGTGTCCAGCTCGGCCGGGGTGCGGGCGCGGCCGCTGCCCATCGCCAGCAGGTAGAAGCCGAAATAGGCCTCGCCGATCGGCTCCGCGCCTGGCGTGCCCGCCATGGGTTCGGCCAGCAGCAGCGTCCCGCCCACGGGCAGGGCGGTGCGGGCCGCACGCAGGATGGTCAGCGCGCGGTCGTCGTCATGGTCGTGCACCACGCGCACCAGGCTGATGATGTCGGCGCCCTGCGGCAGCGCGTCCGCGCCGAAGTCGCCACCGAAGGCTTCCGCGCGCCCGGCGAGTCCCGCCGCGGCGAAGCGCCCGCGGGCCTGCTCCGCCACCGCCGGCAGGTCGAACAGCAACAGCCGCAGATGCGGGTAGCGGGCCGCCGCGGCGCGCAGGAAGCTGCCGTCGCCACCGCCCACATCCAGCAGGCAGCGGTGCCCATGCAACGGACAGGCGGCCAGCACCTCGGCGGCGATGATGGGCTGGGATGCCGCCATCAGGGCGGTGTAGCCGGCGGTCTGCTCCGGGCTCAGCGCCGCTGGCCGCTCGGCCTCGGCATAGGGCCAGTAGGCCGACAGCGCGCCGGTCCCCTGCCGCCGCAGCAGCGCCACCGGGTCGGCCAGCGCGCCGTAGACCAGCGCATGGTGCTCGACCATGGCGGTCACCGCCGGGTTGTCCACCATCGCCGCGCCGAGCGGCCCAAGGCCCCAGCGCCCGCCACGGCGCCGCGCCACCAGCCCGAGCGACGCCGCCGCGCCGAGCAGGCGCGTGGCGGCCTCCGGCGGCAGCGCCATCCGGCCGGCCAGGGTCGCGGTATCGGCCGGGCCTTCCAGCAGAATCTCGAACAGCCGCAGCCGCACGCAGGCCAGCAGCACCTGCGAATAGACGAAGCCGGCGCACAGGTCGAACAGCGCCCGCACCCGCCGCCGCGCCACCGGCCGGGTCAGCGGGAAGCGCGCCGCGAACAGCCGGAAGCGCTGGCTGGCAAGGATCCTGTCGTAGGTGTTCCGCACCCGGTCGAGCAGCCCGGCCGGCACGGCGGCGGCGCCCGACATCGCGCGGTCAGGCAGCCCGGGCCGCGAGGCCGCGCGGCAGCAGCCGCTGCGCCTCCAGCAGGATCACCGCCCGCAGTTCCGCCGCGCCCGGGCAGGGCGGGATGGCGGCGACGGCACCGGCGGCAAGGAATTCCAGCCGCTCGATGGCGCCCGGCAGGCCAAGCTGCAGCACCGCGCTCGGCCGGCTGTGGGCTGCGTCCTGGCCGATCGGCTTGCCCAGTTCGGCCTCGTCGGACACGGCGTCGCGGATGTCGTCCGCCACCTGGTAGGCCTCGCCCAGCCGGTCGCCGAGCAGGCGCCAGGCATCCGGGTCGGCGCCCGCGGCGGCGGCGCCGGCGGCGGTGGCGGCGGCGAACAGCGAGCCGGTCTTCTGCCGCTGGTACTCCGCCAGGTCGCAGCGCGGCTCGCTTTCCCAGCCCTGGCCGGCGACGATGCCGACCGGCATGCCGACCGAATCGCCGATGGTGAGCATCAGCGAGCCAAGCCGTTCCGGCGCACCGGCCGAGGCACGTGCCATCATCTGGAAAGCCAGCACGATCAGCGCATCGCCGGCCAGCACCGCCAGCGGCTCGCTGAAGGCGCGGTGCACGCTTGGCTTGCCGCGGCGGGTCGCGGCATCGTCGAAGCAGGGCAGGTCGTCATGGACCAGGGAGGCGCAGTGCAACAGCTCGATCGCCGCCGCCGCCGCATCCGTCAGCCCGGGCTGGTCATCGCCGCAGGCCCCCGCCACCGCGAGGCAGAGCCGTGGCCGGATGCGGGCGCCGCGGGGGAATACCGCGTAGCGCATGGCCTCTCCCAGTAAAGCTGGGCTGCCGGCCCCGGCGGCGAAGCCGATGGACGCGTTCAGGGCCCGCTCGATGCGTGTGATGGCGTCCATGGAACCTCCCACCCTTTTCTAGTGTAAGGCTTGATTGTCAGTTGGAAGTGTCATCTCTTATGGACGATGGCGTCAACGAATATTCTTGCGGACCAGCGGGTGGTGGTGATCGGCGCGGGGGTTGCCGGCCTTGCCGCCGCTGTCGTGCTGGCGGCGCGCGGCCTCGATGTCACGGTGCTGGAGCGTGCCGCCGCGCCCGGCGGCAAGATGCGCGAGGTCGCCGCCGGGGCCGCCCGCATGGATGCCGGGCCTACCGTCTTCACCATGCGCTGGGTGTTCGAGGAGTTGTTCGCCGAGGCCGGGGCCAGCCTGGCGGAGCATGTCACGCTGCGGCCCGTCTCCATCCTTGCCCGCCATGCCTGGGACGAGCGGGAACGGCTGGACCTGTTCGCCGACATCGACGCCTCCGCCGATGCCATCGGCCGCTTCGCCGGCGCCGCCGAGGCCCGCGGCTACCGCGAATTCTGCGCCCGCGCCGGGAAGATCTACCGCACCCTGGAGACACCCTTCATCCGCGCAGCCAGGCCGACGCCGCTGTCCCTGGCGGCCGGGGCCGGGATGCGCGGGCTGGTGGACATGTGGGGCGTCTCGCCCTTCGCCACCTTGTGGAAGGAACTCGGCACGCATTTCCGCGACCCGCGGCTGCGGCAGTTGTTCGGCCGCTACGCGACCTATTGCGGGTCCTCGCCCTTCCTCGCACCGGCGACGCTGATGCTGGTGGCGCATGTCGAGCAGGATGGCGTGTGGCTGGTCGATGGCGGGATGCATCGGGTGGCGGTAGCGATGGCGCGCCTCGCCACCACCCATGGCGCCCGCTTCCGCTACGATGCGGAGGTGGCGCGCATCGAGGCCACCGGCGGCCGGGTTTCCGGCGTGGTTCTGGCGGATGGCGAGCGCATCCCCGCCGATGCGGTGGTGGCGAATGCCGATCTCGCCGCCCTGGCCGGGGGGCGCTTCGGCGAAGCGGCTCAGGGCGCGGTGGCGAAGCCGGCGGCCGACCGCAGCCTCTCGGCCATGACCTGGTGCCTGGAGGCCAACACCGCCGGCTTCCCGCTGTCCCGCCACACGGTGTTCTTCTCGGCCGACTACGCCGCGGAATTCCGTGACATCTTCGACCGCGGCCGGCTGCCCGGGGCGCCGACCGTCTATGTCTGCGCCCAGGACCGGGACGATGCCGGCACGCCGCCGCCCGGCCCGGAACGGCTGCTGGTCCTGACCAACGCGCCCGCCATCGGCGACCGGCGCGCCTTCACCGCCGAGGAGATCGCGGCATGCGAGAGAACGAGCTTCGGCCTGCTGGAACGCTGCGGACTGCGGGTGGACCGCCGCCCGGAAGCGACCCGGCTGACCACGCCGCAGGATTTCGAGCGGCTGTTCCCGGCATCGGGCGGGGCACTGTACGGCCGGGCGCTGCACGGCTGGTCGAGCAGCTTCGGCCGGCCGGGGGCGACGACGAAACTGCCGGGGCTGTTCCTGGCGGGGGGCAGCGTACATCCGGGGCCGGGCGTGCCGATGGCGGCGATGTCCGGCCGGCTGGCGGCGGCGCAACTGCTGGCCCAGGCGGCTGGACGCCGGGCTTCGCGCGGCCGGTAGCGAAGGACGGCTATGCCTGGTGGTATGTCGATGCGCTGAGCGACGACGGCGCGCATGGGCTGACCATCATCGCCTTCCTCGGCAGCGTCTTCTCGCCCTACTACGCCATGGCGCGGCGGCGTGGCCCGGCCGACCCGCTGAACCACTGCGCACTGAACGTCGCGCTCTACGGCAAGCCCCGCCGCTGGGCGATGACCGAGCGCGGCCATGGCGCGGTGCGGCGCGACGAAACCTCCCTGGCGATCGGTCCGAGCGCGACTCGACTGGGATGGCGAGGTGCTGACCATCCGCATCGATGAGGTCACGGCACCCATCCCGTCCCGGCTGCGCGGCACGGTGCGCATCCGCCCGGCCGGCATCAACCGCCGCCGCTTCACCCTGGATGCCGCCGGGCGGCACCGCTGGCAGCCGATCGCCGCGGCATCCCGGGCGGAGGTGGTGCTGGAAAGCCCCGGCCTGCGCTGGTCCGGCCCGGCCTATTTCGACACCAACGACGGCGATGCCCCGCTGGAGGCCGACTTCATCGACTGGGACTGGTGCCGCGCGCCGCTGCGCGAGGGTGCCGCCATCCTCTACAACGCCCGGCGGCGGGACGGCACGCGGCAATCCCTGGCGCTGCGGGTGGATGCAGACGGCCAATTGACCGAATTCACGCCGCCGCCGCCGGCCAGCCTGCCGCGCACGCGCTGGGGCATCGGCCGCCCGACCGGCGCCGATGCCGGGACATTCCCCGGCCGTGACGCAAACTCTGGAGGATGCGCCCTTCTACAGCCGTTCGGTGCTGGCGACGCATCTGCTGGGGCAACCGGCGACGGCGGTGCATGAGAGCCTGTCGCTCGACCGGTTCCGCGCGCTGCCGATCCAGTTGATGCTGCCGTTCAAGATACCCCGGCGGTGGATCGGCTAGTCCTTGCGGGCGCGGTCCCTGGCCTGGCTGCGGCGCAGCATCACCAATTCCCACACCGCCAGCCCGAGCACGAGGAACAGGATCAGCGCCCATTCGAATTGCGCCAATGTCTCCAGCATCATTCGCTCCATGGGATTTTGTCAGGCAGACTTGACGTTCACGGTAAGGTGAGGACCGAGGCACCTGGAATGGCACTCATATATCAACAGTTGCCATAGGCGGCCCTGATCTGGGGCCGAAGTGCCACAGCGGGAGACCTCCCATGGACAAAGCCTGGACGAACGGCAGCGTCGCGGCCACCCCACCGGTCACCATCCGGCGGATCGGCACCGGTGACCTGGGCGAGGCGCTGGCACGCGGCTGGCGGGACTTCCTCGCCACGCCGACGCAGCTGGTGTTCCTGTGCGTGCTATATCCCATCGTCGGGCTGGTGGCGGCGCGGGCGATGTCGGGCGGCGAGTTGCTGCCGCTGCTGTTTCCGCTGGTCGCCGGGCTCGCGCTGGTCGGGCCGGTGGCGGCGGTCGGGTTGTACGAGATCAGCCGGCGGCGCGAGGCGGGGCAGCCGGCGGGCTGGCTGAATGCCTTCGACGTGCTGCGCAGCCCTGCGTTGTTTTCCATCGCCATGGTCGGCGTGCTGCTGATGGCCATCTTCATTGCCTGGCTGGCGACCGCACGGGCGATCTTCAGCGCGACGATCGGTATCGTGCCCGCCTCCATCACCGAACTCCTGCGGCTGGCCTTCACCACGCCGGAGGGATACTGGCTCATCCTGCTCGGCAATGGCGTCGGCTTCCTGTTCGCGGTGGCGGTGCTGATGCTGACGGTGGTATCGGTGCCCATGCTGCTCGACCGCAACCCCGGGGTAGGCGTGGCGATCCAGACCTCCATCCGCGCCTGCATGATGAATCCCATGCCGATGGCGGTCTGGGGCCTGATCGTCGCGGTGCTGCTGCTGCTCGGCAGCCTGCCGGCCTTCATCGGGCTGGCGGTGGCGATGCCGGTGCTCGGCCACGCCACCTGGCACCTGTACCGGCGCGTGGTGGCCTGAATGCCGGCGGCCGCTATGCTCCCCGCCTAGGGTCAGGCGGGGGGTAATGCGGCATGGCGGCGCTGTTCGCGGATGGGTCGGTCGCCGCGCTGCTGCTCGGCTTCGTGCTGGTGGAAGCGGCGCTGCTGGTGGCATGGCATCGCCGGACCGGGCGCGGGCTGCCACCGGCCGAGGTCGCGTCCCTGCTGCTGCCCGGCGCCTGCCTGATGCTGGCGCTGTGGGCGGCGCTGGCGGGCGCATGGTGGGGCTGGATCGGGTTGGCGCTGGCGGCCTCCCTGGGCACTCATCTGCTGGACCTGCGCCGGCGCTGGGCTGGTTCAGCCCGGTAGCCGGCCGGGCCGGTAGCGGCTTTTCAAGGTCAGCCACACCCCGTAGCCGGCCAGCAGCGCCAGGAAGCCGATCAGGTCCAGCAGGCCGAACACCCCGGCGCCGTCGGTCAGCCAGAAGGCGAAGGCCACCTGCCCGCCGGCGATGGCGAGGCCGATGTTCACCAGCGGCGGCACGATGCCCGCCATCATCTCCAGTGAGGGATGCAGCGCCGGGCCGGTCTCGCCCCGCGCCACCGCCGCGATGATCCGGTTGCGCCGGGCCATCGCCGACCACACCAGCCAGCCCGCCCCCACCAGCATGGCAATGCCGAACAGGTTCCGCATGCGCCGCTAGCCTCCGTTGCGGCCGAGTTGCTGCTGCTGCTGCAGCCGGGTGAACAGCTCCACCAGCCAGGCCACCCGCTCATCGAAGGATCGGGCTGGCGACCGGAAGCGGTAGGCCGGTGGCCGTGCCGCCATGACGGCCTCCACCAGGTAGCGTGTCCCGGCCAGCGGCGGGGCGCCGACCGGGCCGGTGGGCAGCATGATCGCGCCGAGGCTGCGGGCCAGCAGCATCAGCTTCCGCGGGCCGGAGACCACGGCACGGCGGGAGACGCTGTCATGCCCCTGCCGCGCCACCTCCCGGCCGATCTCGGCATAGATGAAGCGCGCGGCGCCGATGCCCGGCCGGCAGGCCAGCGGCAGCCGGGCGATGCCGGCCTCGGAGCGCCGGTACAGCGCATCGGCCGCAGCCAGCAGCCGCCGCACCACGCGCGGCCGAGCCGCGCATCGAACACCGGCGCGGCGAGCCAGGCCTCGGGGTCGAGCCCGGCCTCGCGCAGCCAGTCGCGCGGCAGGTACAGGCGGCCGTTGCGGGCGTCCTCGCCGACATCGCGGGCGATGTTGGTGAGCTGCATCGCCACGCCGAGATCGCAGGCGCGCGCCAGCCACCTCCGGCCGCCGCTCGCCCATGATCAGCGCCATCATCGCGCCGACCGTGCCGGCGACGCGCGCGGCATAGGCCTGCGACATCCGCCAGGGTTTCGTAGCGGCGGCCCTGCTGGCGTCCCAGGCGAAACCCTCGAGCAGCGCATCCGGCAGCGCGCGCGGAATGGCGTGGCGCTGCACCACCGCGGCCAGGGCGCGGTCCGCAGGCAGCGGCCGGGCGTGGCCGGCATAGGCACGCGTCGAGCCGGTCCGCGCAGCTCGGCGCAACGCCTCGGCCGGTCGCCGCCTACGTCGACGGCGTCGTCGGCCACCCGGCAGAAGGCATAGAGCGCCGCGGCCGGTTCGCGGATGCGCGCCGGCAGCAGCATCGATGCGGCGAGGAAGGTCTTCGAGCCGCCGCTGCAGCAGGGCGCGGCAGGCGGCAAGATCCGCCGCGCCGAGGACGCGGCTCAGGCGAGGGCATGCGCATGCGGCACCACCTTGTCCAATACCTTCGGCCGAGGAGAGCACGCCGGGGAGGCCGGCGCCGGGATGCGTGCCGGCGCCGACGAGGTAGAGGCCGCTCCACCTCCTCGCTGCGGTTGTGCGGGCGGAACCAGGCGCTCTGCAGCAGCACCGGCTCCAGCCCGAAGGCGGCGCCGTTGACCGACAGCAGGCGGTCGCGGAAATCCTGCGGCGTGGTCACGCGCGAGGTGACGATGCTCGCTGCTCGAAGGCCCGGGCAGCAGCGGTGCTCGTGCAGCCGCTGCGCGATGGCCTGGCGATAGGGTTCCGCCGCGGTCCGCCCAGTCGATGCCGCTGCCGAGATGCGGCACCGGCGACAGCACGTAGAAGGCATCGCAGCCGGCGCGGCGCCATCGACGGGTCGGTCGCGGTGGGGCGGTGCAGGTACAGGCTGAAATCATCGGCCAGCACCTTGCGGCGTCGAAGATGTCGCTGCAGCAGCCCGCGGTAGCGCGGGCCGAGCAGGATGGTGTGGTGGCCGACGGCTCGTAGCGGCGCCGCGTGCCGAAATACCAGACGAACAGGCTCATCGAATACCGCGCGCGGCCGATGCTGCGCGTCGGTCCAGCGCGTCGGCGCCGCAGGCCCGGCAGCAGTTGCCGGTAGGTCCAGGCGGCATCGGCGTTGGAGACGACGACGTCGGCCGGGATGACCTCGCCGTCCGCCAGCCGCACGCCGGTGGCGCGGCCGGCCTTCGACGGCGGTGATCTCGGCCACCTCGGCGTTGCAGCGCAGCGCTGCCGCCCTGGCCCTCGATCAGCCCGACGATGCCGCGCACCAGCGCTGCCGGTGCCGCCCATCGCCCAGTGCACGCCCCAGCGCCGCTCCAGATGCGAGATCAGGCTGTAGATGCCGGTGGTGGCGAAGGGATTGCCGCCGATCAGCAGCGGATGGAAGCTGAAGGCCGTCCGCAGCTGCTCGTCCCTGAAGTAGGCGGCGACGGTCTCGTACACGCTGCGCCAAGCCTTGCAGCCGCAGCAGGTCCGGGCGCGACGCGCAGCCATGTCGGTCCGAGCGGCCGAAGGGCACATGCCCGAGCTCCTCGAAGCCGATCCGGCAGGTCTCGGCGCTGCGCTGCATGAAGCGGTCGTAGCCGGCGACGTCGCCTGGGCTGAAGGCGGCGACCTGGGCGCGCATCGCCTCCTCGTCGCCGGAATAGTCGAAGGTGCGCGCCGTCGTCGAAGCGGATGCGGTAGAACGGGTTGAGCGGCCGCAGCTCGACGTCGTCGGCCATGCGCCGGCCGCACAGCGCCCACAGTTCCTCGAGCAGGAAGGGGGCGGTGATGATGGTCGGGCCGGCATCGAAGGTGAAGCCGTCCTGCCGGTACACGCGCGGCGCGGCCGCCGGGCACGGTCGAGCTTCTCCAGCACCGTCACCCGGTAGCCGCGCGCGCCGAGCCGCACCGCCGCGGCCAGCCCGCCGAAGCCGCTGCCGATGACGACGGCATGGCGCAAGGGCCGACCGGTCCCGAGGAACGGCGCGGCGAGCGGCGGCAGGGCGGAGGGTGTCAAGTCAGGCATGATGTGTCAGTGTAAACACAAGCTGACACACCCCGCCAGCACCAACCCGCACAGGAGCCAAGCTTTGCGTCGTACCGCCGCCCTCATCCTTGCCCTGCTGGCGCTGCCGGCGATCGGCCTGGGCCTGCTGCGGCTGTCCGGCGCCACCGAGGGGCTTCGGGTGGAGCGGCTCGCGGTGGGGGAGACGCCGGCCACCGTGTTCCGCCCGGCTGGCGGCGGCGCGGCGCCGGTGGTGGTGATCGCCCATGGCTTCACCGGGTCGCAGCAGATGATGCAGCCCTTCGCCACCACCCTCGCCCGCGCCGGCTATGTCGCCGTCACCTTCGACTTCCCCGGGCATGGCCGCAATCCGCAGCCCCTGGCCGGCGGCCTGCGCGACGATGCCGCCGCGGCCGGTGCCCTGCTCGGCACGCTCGGGCAGGTGGTGGAGGCAGCGCGCGGGCTGGGCGACGGGCGGTTGGCGCTGCTCGGCCACTCCATGGCCTCCGACATCGTGGTGCGCTGGGCGCTGGACCGGCCGGATGTCGATGCCACCGTCGCGCTGTCGCTGTTCGGCCCGACCGTCACCGCCGACCGGCCGCGCAACCTGCTGCTGGTGACGGGTGCCTGGGAGCCGGCCTTCCTCATCGACGACGCCCGGCGGCTGACCGCCATGGCGAGCGATGGGCCGGTGGCGGAATCCACCACCTACGGCAGCTTCGCCGACGGCACCGCCCGCCGCATGGTGCTGTCCGACGGGGTGGAGCATATCGGCGTGCTGTACAGCCGGGAAAGCCTGGCGGAGGCGCTCGGCTGGCTGAACGCGGTGTTCCAGCGCGGGCAGGCCGGCTTCCTCGATGTGCGTGGCCCCTGGCTCGGGCTGCTGTTCGGCGGGTTGCTGGTGCTGGCCTGGCCGCTCTCGCTGCTGCTGCCACGCGCCGCCGCACGGCCGACGGGTGGTGGCCTGGCATGGCGGCGGCTGTGGCCGGTGGTGCTGGTACCGGCACTGCTGACGCCGCTCGTGCTGCGGCTGTTGCCCACCGATTTCCTGCCGCTGCTACTGGGCGACTACCTCACCGCGCATTTCGCGCTCTACGGCGCGCTGACCGCGGCGATGCTGTGGTGGCGCGGCAATGCGCCATCCTGGCAGCCGGTCTCGGTGCCGCGCGTGGCGGTGGCCGCGCTGGCGGTGGCGGGATTCTCGATCCTCGCGCTCGGCCTGGCGACCGATGCCTTCGTCACCGCCTTCGTCCCGCCGCCGCACCGGCTGTGGCTGGTGCCGGCGATGCTGTGCGGCACCCTGCCATGGTTCCTGGCCGACGAATGGGCGACCCGGGGGGAAGCCGCGGCGCGGCTGGCCTATCCGGCGACCAAGCTGGCCTTCCTGCTGTCGCTGCTGCTGGCGGTGGCGCTCGACCCGCCGCGGCTGTTCTTCCTCATCATCATCGTGCCGGTGATGCTGGTGTTCCTGACCATCTACGGGTTGTTCAGCCGCTGGAGCTACCGGGCCACCGGCACGCCGCTGCCCGCCGCGCTGGGCAATGCGCTGGCGCTGGCCTGGGCGATGGCCGCGACCTTCCCGATGGTGGCCCGGTGAAAGGCCTCCGGCGGTTCACGCCCGGCGCGTGACCATGCGGCGGATCTGCCGCACCCCGAGCGCCACCACCACGACGACGACCGGAATGGCGATGCCGGTCACCAGGTCCACATCCACCGGCACGCCGGCGGACTTCAGCCCCTTCGCCACATAGGCCACCAGCCCGACAACGTAGTAGGTGACGGCGGCGATCGACAGCCCCTCGACGGTTTCCTGCAGCCGCAGTTGCAGTTGCGCCCGCCGGTCCATGTTGGCCAGCACCACCTGGTTCTGCTGCTCGCGCGTCAGGTCCACCCGGGTCGAGAGCAGTTGCGTCGCCCGCGCCACCCGGCGGGACAGCGCATCCTGCCGGGCGGCCACCGCGCGGCAGGTGTTCATTGCCGGGGCGAGGCGGCGCTCGGTGAATTCCTGCAAGGTCTGCATGCCCTCGATCCGGCCCTCGCGCAGTTCGCCGATGCGGCGCTGGACCAGTTCGTAATAAGCATCGGCGGCGCTGAAGCGGTACAGGGTTTCCGCCTCGCGGTTCTCGATGGAGGCGGCCAGACGGGTCAGCCGTTCGAGCAATTGCGGCTCATCGGCACCACGCGCCGTCACCAGCGCCGCAGTGATCTCGGCCAGCTCGCGTTCATTGGCGGCGAGGTGGGGGGCGATCTCGCGTGCCAGCGGCAAGGCCAGCAGCGCCAGCATCCGGTAGGTGTCGATCTCCAGCAGCCGCTGGACGATGCGCCCGGCCTGCCGTGGCGAAGTGCCGCCATCCTGCACCAGGATGCGGCTGAACCCGCCGGTGTGGATGCGGAAATCCGTGAAGGCCCAGGCGGCGCCCCCCGCCACCGCGCCGCCGACCAGCCAGTTGCCGGCGAACAGGAGGTCGGCGATGCCGTCCGCATCGACCGCCATCGCCTCCCTCGGCAGCAGCGCGACATGCGCCGCGACTATCACCTGGCCGGGCAGCGCCTGCACCCAATCGGGTGGCACGGCGGCGATGGCGGGCTCGGCGAAGGGGTCATCGTCGGCACCGGGAACGATGACCATGATGCGGCTGAACTCGGTATGGCGTTCCCACTTCAGCCGGAACGGCCCGAAATCCGCGCTGAAATGGCTGGCGCCCGGCAGCGGCGGCGCCACGGCGGAACGCTGCGCCAGATCGCACACCGCCTCCCAGGATGCCTCGCGCCGGGCCGGGTCGGTCAGCAGGGCGAGGTAGCTGACGCGCAGGCTGGGGGCCATCGCTTCGGGCGGGCGGGCGTGGACCTCGTCGTTCAGTTCCAGCCGCTGCGGGTGGGACGGCGGCAGGATCACGCCGCGGACTGGCGGAGCACGCTGGCCTCCTCGGCGATATGGGTCAGGATAGCTGCGACCTCGGCCGGCCGTTCCTCATGCGCGAGATGGCCAAGGCCGGGCAGCGGGATGATGCGCAGGCCGGGCAGCATGGCGCGCAGCCTGCGGGCATCGGCCGGCGGTATGGTGCGGTCGGCGCCGCCCACCAGCAGCACCAGCGGCGGCGGCGCCTGGCGCAGGTCCCGCAGCAGCGGGTGCAGGTCCCAATTCGCCATCATGCCGAGCGCCGCCGCGACATGCGCCGGGCGCCGCACCAGCCGGCCGTAGAACTCCACCCCCTGCGGGTCGGTCGCCGAGCCGGTGTCCCGCAACAGCCTCTCCACCACCGCGCGGTCGCCGGCCCGCCGGGCAAAGAACCAGGGCACGATGGGCACCCCCGCCAGCATCCGGGCAACGGGCGAGAACACCTGGCCGGCAAAGCCCTCGAAGCGGCAGCAGCGCGGCGTTGAGGCCGACCACGGCCTGCGGGGCGATGCCGCCATCGAGCGCCATCCGCGCCAGGATCGCGGCCCCGGCGGAATGCCCGGCCGCCAGGGCCGGTGGCTGGCCGAGCGCCTGCACCAGCCCGGTCAGCGCCCGCGCCATGCCGGGCAGCGAGAGCCGGCCCTCCGCCGGCGCATCGGTGAAGCCATGCCCGGGCAGGTCCGGCGCGATGACGGTGAAGTGGCGGGCGAGCAGCGGCAGCAGCCCGCGCCAGGAATGGGTGGCGGCGCCGGTGCCGTGCAGCCAGCAGCAGCACCGGCCCCTGCCCCGCCACCTGCACATGCCAGCGCAGCCCGGCCGCCTTCACGAAGCGGCTGGCGGCGCGGTTCGGCCAGTCGCGCCCGTCGGCTTCCCAGTGCGGCCGGCCGCTCATGCCGTGCCGTCTCCGCGCCGCGCCGCGCGGCGACAGCGGCGGACAGCGCAGCGGCATCGCGGCGGCAGCGGCAGGTAGCGGGCGCCCATGGCGGCGGCCAGCGACCGCCCGGCCTAGGCTGCGGCCGGGGCGAGGTATCGACCAGCAACGCGGTGATGCCGCGCCGTGCGCAGCACGCCGCGCCGCCTCCAGCGCCTCGGCCTCGGCGCGCGGCGCGGCCGCCGCGTGCCGTCGCGGGCGATATTGGCGCGGCCATCGGTCAGCAGCACCAGCAGCGGGGTGCTGGCCCTCGCGGCGCACCGCATCGGCCAGCGCCAGCGGCTGCGTCGAGCCCCGCGGCGAGCGGCGTGCCGCCGCCGCCCGGCAGCCCGCCAGGCTGCGCCTGGCGCGCACCAGCGAGGTGGTCGGCGGCAGCAGCAGCTCGGCGCCGCGTGCCGCGGAAGGCGATCACCGCCACCTGGTCGCGCCGCACATAGCAATCGGCCAGCAGCAGCTCGACCGCGCCCTTCGCCTCGGCCAGCCGGTTCAGCGCGGCGGAGCCGGAGGCATCGACGACGAAGATCGTCGTCGTGGCGGCCTTCTGGCGGAAGCGGCGGATGCGGATGTCGTCCTGCCGCACGCGATGCGGCGGGCCCTGCGGCGCCTCGCGCGCGGCGCAGCGCCTGCCAGGGCGCCGCGGCGCGCAGCGTCTCGATCAGCGCGAGCCGCGCGCCGCCGCGCAGCTGCGCCGGCGCGGGTGCCGATCGGCCGGCCGCGCCTGCGGCGGCAGCGCGCCGCGCGCCGGCCCTGCCCTGCGCTGCGCTGCGCCGGCGTGCGGCCCCGCGCCAGCCGCAGCGCGTCCAGCAGGCCGGCCGGCAAGCGCGGCCTGCGGCGGCCGCCAGCAGCATGTCCTGCAGCTGCCTGCGGATCCGGCTGCGGCGGCATCCGTCTCGGCCTCGGGCGGCTGCCGTCCTCTGGTCGGCGGCTCGGGCGGCGGTCGGGTCGGCTGCTCCGTCTGCTCGCTCGCCGGCAGCCTGGGTGGCGCGCGGGGCGAGCACCAGCCGGGCGGCGAGCGCGCATCCTCCTCGCTCACCTCGTCGCGCCCGGCCAGCGCCGCGGCGGCGCGGGCAGCGCGCAAGGCCAGGAGCGGCGCGCGCAGGGACGTCGATGCCGAGCGCCAGGCGCGTGCCGCACAGAGCGCCTCGCAGCAGCGTCCTCGCGGCCGGTGCACGCGGCAGCAGCAGCGGCGGCGCGACCGCCGCGGCATCGGCGCCGGGCGCCGCCACGCGCCGGCCAGATGCGGTCAGATCGAGCCGGAAGGCCAGCCGGTCGCGCAGCGCCGCGGGCGGCGGCTCCTCCTCGGCGATGCCCTCGTCCAGCGCGACCACGCCGAAGCCGGGCGGCCGAGCGCAGGCCAAGGCCGTCGCGCTCGCAGGCGACCTCGCCGCTGATCCAGCACGGCGGCGAGGCGGGCGGCGGTCGTCGGCGTCCAGCCGCTCGGCCATGGCGAGCGACGACGACGCCGCCATCGGCTTCCGCGAGCAGGCCGCGCTCGGCCACCGGCCGGCCGGCGCTGCAGGCGTGGCGGCGAGGTCGAGCCCGCCGAGCAGCCGGCCGTCCGGCACGCCGAGCGGCATCCGGCGCCAGGGGGCGCCCGGCGGCAGCAGCGCCGCGCAGCAGCGCCAGCCAGGCGTCCCGCACCGGCCCTGGCAGCGGCGCGCAGCACGGCGCCGCCGAGGCCGGCGGGATCGACCGCCAGGAGCGCGGCGGCCATGGCGGCATCACCGCCAGGGATGGCCTGTCGGGGCCGTCCGCCATCACACGCCGAACAATTCCTGCGATGCGCGCGTTCGACCCGGGTGGTGGCGACGGCCTCGTCCAGCGGATTGCGCCGCAGCCGGTGCCGCAGCGCGGGCGGGGCGACCCGCCGCAGATGCGCGCGTCATCCACCTCCGCGTCGCCCTCCAGCGCGGCCAGGGCGCGCGCGGCGCGGATCAGCGTCAGTTCGCCGCGCAGCCCATCGGTGCCGAGCGCCATGCAAAGCCGCGCGGCGCGTTCCAGCGCGGCATCGGGCACCTGTGATGCCCGGCAGCCGGCGCCGGGCGGCGAGGATGCTGGCCGCGCAACTCCGCCTCGGCCGCCGGCCCAATGCGGCGGCGAAGCCGGCGGGGTCGCGCTCGAAGGCGTCGCGCCGCTTGCACCACCTCGATGCGGGTCGGCGAGGTCGTCCGGCGTGCGGACCTCGACGGAGAGGCCGAAGCGGTCGAGCAGCTGCGGGCGCAGCTCGCCCTCCTCGGGATTGCCGCTGCCGACCAGCACGAAGCGCGCCGGGTGGCGGATGCTGAGCCCCTCGCGCTCCACCACGTTCTCGCCCGAGGCGGCGACATCGAGCAGCAGGTCGACCAGGTGGTCCTCCAGCAGGTTCGACCTCGTCGATGTAGAGAAAGCCGCGATGGGCGCGGGCCAGCAGGCCGGGCTCGAAAGCCTTCACGCCCATCGGCCAGCGCGCGCTCGATATCGAGCGCGCCGACGACCCGGTCCTCGGTCGCGCCGAGCGGCAGGTCGACCACCGGCACGCGGCACACGTGGCTGCGGAGGCACCTTCGGCCTTGCGGCCGCGGCAGTCCTCGCACAGTGCCCGGTCGTCGGCGGGGTCGCAGCCGTAGGCGGCAGCCGTCGACCACCGGCATCGGCGGCAGCAGCGCGGCCAGCGCGCGGACGGCGGTGGACTTGCCGGTGCCGCGGTCGCCGAACACCAGCACGCCGCCGATGCGCCGGATCGACCGCCGCGATCAGGAGGGCCTGCTTCATCTCCTCCTGCCCGACGATGGCCGAGAAGGGAAAGACCAGGCGGACCGACGCCGCGGCGCCCGGCTCCGCCCGGCTTGGCCGACCGCGCACCGATGCCCCGTCCGCCACCGCGGCTCCCCCTAGCCGGCCGCGTCCATCACGCCGCCCGCTGCAGGCTGAACTGCGACCAGATCGCAGATAGCGCCGCCGACCAGATGCTCGATGTCGGCATCCGTGTGCAGCGGGCCTGGGGTGATGCGCAGCCGCTCCGTGCCGCGCGGCACGGTCGGGTAGTTGATCGGCTGCACGTAGATCCCGTAGTGGTCGAGCAGCAGGTCGCTGATCTGCTTGCAGACCACCGGGTCGCCGACCATCACCGGCACGATGTGGCTGGGGTTGTCGAGATGCGGCACCCCGATCGGCATCGAGCCGGCGGCGCGACCTCGGCCGCGCGTTCGTGCAGCCCTTCGCGTTCGGCGTTGCTCGCCTTCAGGTGCCGGATGCTGGCGACCGCGCCCGCGGCGACCGCTGGCGGAATGGCCGTGGTGAAGATGAAGCCCGAGGCAAAGCTGCGGACGAAATCGCACATCGCCGCGGAGCCCGCGATATAGCCGCCGACCACGCCGAAGGCCTTGGCCAGCGTGCCCTCGATCACCGTCAGGCGGTGCGCCACGCCATCGCGCTCGGTGATGCCGCCGCCGCGCGCGCCATAGAGGCCGACGGCGTGAACCTCGTCGATATAGGTCATGGCGCCGAATTCCTCGGCCACGTCGCAGATCGCGGCGATCGGCGCGATGTCGCCATCCATCGAATAGACGGATTCGAAGGCGACCAGCTTCGGGCACGTCCGGGTCCAGCTCGGCGAGTTGCCGGCGCAGGTCCTCGGGGTCGTTGTGGCGCGAAAATGCGGCGTTCGGCGCGGCTGTGGCGGATGCCCTCGATCATCGAGGCGTGGTTGGCCTCGTCCGAGACGATGACGCAGCCCGGCATGCGCGCCGCAAGCGTGGACAGCGTCGCCCAGTTCGACATGTAGCCGGAGTTGAACAGCAGCGCCGCCTCGGTGCCGTGCAGGTCCGCGAGTTCGGCTTCCAGCATCACATGGTGGTGGTTGGTGCCGGAGATGTTGCGGGTGCCGCCGGCGCCGGCGCCGCACTGGTCCAGCGCCGCATGCATCGCCGCCAGCACCTTCGGATGCTGACCCATGCCGAGATAGTCGTTGGAGCACCAGACCGTCACCTCGCTGGTTGCCGCGGGCGCGGTGGTGGGTGGCGTAGGGGAAGGCGCCGGCCTGCCGCTCGAGGTCGGCGAAAACGCGGTAGCGGCCTTCCCGGCGGAGGGTGCCGATCTGCGTCCGGAAGAACGCTTCGTAGTTCATGGTCGCTCCCTCGGGCCTTGCCGGCCGTCTGTTCTCGCTGTTGTCGTCCGGTTGCGCGTCATGCGGCAGGGCGGAGCGCGCGCAGCCGCCCCGTCCCGGTATCAACCTCGGGCGGCTTGGCCGGCGCGGTCGCGTTGCGGGATTTCATGCTCCAGTTCCACAGCGCCTCCGCCGGGATCGGCAGCACCAGGAACCAGTGTTCAAGGATGGCGAGCGCGGTCAGCACCCCGAGGAAGGTGAAGCCGGCAATCTCGAAGTCGCCGGCCCCACTGCCCAGCGCCTGGTGGAAGAACCATGCGCAGAGCAGCGTCCCCAGCGTGACGGAGAAGGGGAACAGCAGGTTCATCGGCTTGCGGGCAAAAAAGCTGCCGAGGTACTGCAGGTGCGGCGGCAGGAACTGCTCGTTGAGGTTCCGCGCACCGAGGAACACGTTCAGCTTGGCGCTCTGCCGCATGCCCCAGAGCAGCAGGTAGGTCCAGGCGCCGATCTGGTTCGGCTGGCCCCAGGTGAGCCAGACCACCAGCGCCGCGCCGGCCAGGATGGCCAGCTCATGGTACAGGATGGTGCGCAGCGCCAGCACGAAACGCGGCCAGCCCGTGCAGCCTTCCGGGCAGCGCTCGCGCTGCGGCCCGGTGATGAAGCCCATCAGGAAGGCCATCTCCTGCCAGGCCCAGATCAGCAGCCCGCAGGAAAAGGCGCAGTAGGCGCCGATGCGTGGTGGCATCCGCGCTGCTCGCGACCAGCCCGTACAGCGCCGCCAACAGCACGACGGATGCGCCGAGCATGCTCCAGCGATAGGTCCGCGCCGGCAGCCCGTCCAGCCAGATGATCACGCCCGGTGCTGAACCACCAGACGAACAGCGCGAAGATCGCGGGAAGGGCATAGTCGGCCATGGCGCGGCAGCGCCCCTACCAGGCCGGTTCCATGCGGACCTGCGCCGGCAGCGCCGCATGATTGCCCGGCAGCAGGTACAGCCGCGCGAAAGTCGCGGCCGCGGCTATGCTAAGCCCGCCGCGCTTCAGCCGGCCCATCACGCCGCCCTGCGCCCGGGCCGCCGCCATCCTTTCCGAGATGTGCCACAGCCGCTCGAACCCGCGCCGGAACGCCGGGGAATCGGTGTCGAGCGTCACCGGGAAGACCTGCTTGCAGATCTCGGTGCAGTGATGCGGAAGACCTGGTGGTCGTATTCCGTGGGGGTCATTCCCAGCGCCTTATGGAACTCCGGCCTGGCGTGGTCGCGGACATACATCGTCGCATACACCGCGAGCTGGAAGAACTTGATCCAGAGGGTGTTGCCGCCCTTCAGCAGATGCGGGTTGGCGCGCATCAGCAGGGCGAAGGCCTCGCCGTGGCGGAACTCGTCGTTGCACCACTTCTCGAACCACATGAAGATCGGGTGGAAGCGCAGCTCCGGGTGCCGCTCGAACTGGCGGAAGATGGTGATGTAGCGGGCGTAGCCGATCTTCTCGCTGAGGTAGGTGGCGTAGAAGATGAACTTCGGCTGGAAGTAGTGGTACTTCTTCGCCTTGGTCAGGAAGCCCAGGTCGACGCCGATCCCGATATCCTTCAGCGCATCGTTGATGAAGCCGGCGTGGCGGGCCTCGTCGCGGCTCATCACGCCGAACAGGTCCTTCATGTCCGGGTTGGTCACCCGCTTGCTGGATCTCGGCATAGAGCACGCAGCCGGAGAATTCCGCGGTGACGGAGCTGACAAGGAACTCCACCAACTCCTTCTGCAGGGGCTCGGGCAGCGCCTCAAGCCTGAACTCGTCGAAGGCTTCGGTGCGGACGAAATGGCCCTTGTTCAGGTCCTGGTGGAACTCCGCCATCAGCGCGTCCCAGTCGGCCCGCACCGTACTGACATCGATGCGGTCCATCGCGTCGAAGTCGGTGGTGTAGAAGCGCGGGCTGAGGACGGTTTCCGTGGTGGCCTGGAGGGTCGCCTCGTTCAGTGGCCGGCGGGGTGGCGGGATGGCGTTCATGGCGCTTCCTTGGGCTCGAAGCCGCAATGATAGAGTTCGGTGAGTTCCAGGATGGCGGAGGCTTCGGTCCAGACCCGTTCCGGCCAGCCGGCACGGATGACGGTGGCGCGGGCCTGGAAGCGCATCACCTCGCCATAGCCTATGGCGCCCGGGACGCCGTGCACCACAACCCGGTCGCCCGGGCGCAGGCGCACGCCCTCCGGCACGGCATGGGCATGCAGGCTGTCGAAGGTCTGCTCGATATCGACGGTGCAGGGCACCTCGAATGTCCGGGCGCCCATCAGCCGGGACCAGACGCTGATATGCACGTCACTCATTGCGTGGCTCCCCCGGCGATGAGCAGCCTGGCGAAGGCTTCCATGTTGGTCGGCCCGAAAGCCTCCAGGCCGATGATGCGCCCGGTTGCAGGATCTTCAAGTGTCAACCTGCCGTCCGGCCAGGCGGCGAGCCGGAATGGCGCGCGCCCGCCCACCTCCTCCCGCCGCCGGTCCCGCACCAGCGCCCGCAGCGTGCCGCGGATGAAGCCGTTGGTGCCGGGCTCGAGCACCGTCACGTCCCGCCCGGCGCCTGCATCGCGCACGAGGATGCTGCCGTCCGGGCGATCCTCGAAGGCCAGCTCGCGCGCCAGCACGGGGGTACCCACGGTGGCGGCGGGTGCCCCGGCACCGGACAGGCGTGCCACGCCGACCGCGACGACCACCGCAAGCAGCAGCACCGCGGCACCGACCAGCGGTGCGAGCGGGAAGGGCTTGGCCGGGGCTTGGCTGTGCATGGCTGCCGGCTCCTCAGGCCGCGGCCGCTTGCGGCCCGGCCGCGGCACCCGCTACGGCCGTCGCCGCCACCGGGCGCACCGGCATGGATGCCGCGGCGGCCAGCGCACGGGACAGTACCTGCGCCACCGCCGCCGCATCTGGGATGCTCCGCAGCGCAGGCTCCGGCCGGGCGTAGTGCCAGGGCCGGACATGCGGCCAGAAGAACAGGTAGGACACCCGGGTCGCGGGGTTGATCGTCAGCGTGATGTCGCCGCTGCCATCTGGATTGACCTTCACCGCAGCCGCCTGGATGGCGTCGAACGGGATGTTGGCAGTCATCGACAGCGCGACCCCGACGCGAAGCACCACGCGGCGGTTGGTGATGGTATAGGCCGATGTCCGCCCCGCGAGCCAGGCGAACAGCACCACCAGCGCCAGGCCGGCGCAGGCGAAGGGCACGAACCACGCCGCATCCCAGGCGGCAACCGCCAGGCTCGCGCCATCCATCAGCGAGGCGGCACAACGGGAGGCGATGAGCAGCGCGAAATACAGCGCCAGCCCCCGCACATGCATCGCCCGGCGGGCGAAGACCCGCCAATCCGGCCTGCCCTGCCACAGGATGGTTTCGCCAACGGGGGGGCGCTCGGGCAACCCCCAGACAGGCTCGATCTCATGCTCCCTCACCGTCCCGCCTCCTGTCAGATGTAGGGGCCAAGCCGCTGCGGCGTGGCGTACATGTGGCCGCCGGCGAAGTAGCCGCAGATGCGGTCTTCCTCGCGCAGCGTAATGGTGTCCGGATGCTTGATCATCGGTGCCTCGACGAACTGCGCCGCCAGCACCGAGACCACCTTCACCTGCCGCCGCTTGCGGTCCACCTTGGACAGCGCCATCGGGAACACCACCCGGCGCGCGCCGGAGGAGCCTTCGGCATCCGCCTCAAGGTAGCGCACCAGCGTCTCGGACCGGTCGACCCAGGCATCGACCACCGTGCCGGCCACCTTGCCGTCGGCGGTGATGACCTGGTAGCCGCGCGGGTCCGGGTCCTCGACCGCGAGGTAGTAGCCGTCGGCCGCGCGGAGCGGGACGATCTTCGGCAGCTGCTCGTCGAAGGTCACGTCCGGCACATCGGCACGCAGGGCATAGGATGCGGGACCGACGCCATCCTGCAACGGGTTGCCGAGCGGCTGCATCGGCGCACCAGGCCAGGGTGCGGCAGGGCGCCAGCAGGCCGGTCAGGTCGCGTTCCGTCCGGTGCGGCACGATGGTGCCTTCATGCGCCAGCTTCAGGGTCTTAGGCGTGGGGATCGGCGGATACCCCTGCACCTTCACCCGGCCGGAGCGGTCGTTCTCGAGCGGATAGCCCTCGCGCTTGTCTTCGGAGCGCAGGTACAGGATGAGGCCGGCGAAGAATATCCAGAAGGCGTAAAGCGCAACCTGCGCAACATCGATGTAGCTCGTTATGGCACCGGATGACATGGCGGACCTCCCGCTTCCTGGCTAACTGGGTGACCCGGCAAGGCCGAGCCGGGATGCTTGCCGCCTGCCGGCCACGCTCGTCGGGCTGACGAGAGGGCCGATGGCGGCGATGGTGGCGAACAGCAGGATGATCTCGAACAGATAGACCGCGTTGTACCCGGTGGCGGCACCGGCAAGCGTCGGCCCGAGCGAGCCCTGCATCGCAAGCCCCGAGACCAGGTCACGCAACACACCACCCGCGGCGATGGCCCCGCCGGCACAGCTTGCCTGCACCGCGCCCCAGGCCCCTAGCGCCAGCCCGGTCTGGCCGCTGCGCGCCAGGTCCATGCAGGCGGTCAGCGTGCCCACGGTGAACAGCCCGCTGCCGAACCCGATCGCCAGGGTGCCGATGCCGAACAGCACCGGGCTGCCAAGCGGCGCCGCGAAGATCACCGCGGCAAATCCGGCCGCGCCCGCCAGCGCACCGCAGGCCGCCAGCCGATGGGCGTCGAGCCCCCGGCCCAGCGAACGCGCCGCGACAGCGAAGCCGGCGATGCCGCCCCCCGCGAACAATGCGGTCAGCGTGGTGGTTGCCGCCACCGACAGGCCCAGGATCTGCCCGCCATAAGGCTCCAGCAGCACATCCTGCATGCTGAAGGCGGCCGAGCCGAGGCCGATCGCCACCAGCCTGCGGGTCCAGCGCCCCTCGCCGCGCAGCGCCCGCCAGGCATCGAGGAAGTCAGGCTGTGGCCGGCCGTGCCGGGTACGGTGCGGGTCCCGCGCCTCCTGTTTCCAGACGGCGATGCAGTTCAGCACCAGCGTGACCACCGCGGTACCCTGGATGACCTGGATCAGCCGCAACTGGCTGAACTCCTGCAGCAATGCACCGAACCCGATCGCCCCTGCCACCATGCCCAGCAAAAGCATCAGCGACAGCAGCGCCACAACCCGTGGCTGCGCCTCGACCGGCGCAAGATCGGTGGCGAGCGCGAGGCCCACCGTCTGGGTGGTGTGCAGCCCGGCCCCGACAAGCAGGAAGGCCAGCGCCGCACCAAGCTGCCCGACGATCGGCGGCCCTTGGCTGTCGCCCGGACAGCAGGAGCAGCGCGAAGGGCATGATCGCCAACCCGCCGAACTGCAGCAACGTGCCGATCCAGATGTAGGGAACCGCTTCGCCAGCCGAGCGCCGAGCGGTGGTTGTCGGACCGGTGCCCCACCAGCGCCCGGAACGGCGCGAACAGCAGCGGCAGGGAGATCATCGTGGCGACCAGCCAGGCGGAGACGCCTAGCTCGACGATCATCACCCGGTTCAGCGTGCCGATCAGCAGCACCGCCGCCAGGCCGACGGAGACCTGGAACAACGACAACCGCAGCAGCCGGCCAAGCGGCAACTCGGCCGACGCCGCATCGGCGAAGGGCAGGAAGCTTGGGCCGATCCGGGTCCAGGCCCGGGCCAGGTTGTCGTTGAGGCGGTTCATCCGGGCCGGACCTCCAGCGCCTGCGAGGTATAGAAGCCACTGGCGATGCGCTGCGTCCGCACCGGCTTCCAGCCGACCATCCCCGGCGCTTCGTCGATCAAACGCCTCAGCCGGGCTTCGCTCACCGGCTCGATCGCCGGCGCACGGTCGCCGCGCGGGAACAGCCGGCCGGCCGCATGCATCACCGTCAGTGCCGGGGTGCGCGGGGCGAAAGTGATGAGCAGCGAGTGCCGGGTCCGTGCCGCCAGCCCGGTCAGCACCGCCACTACATCCGGCGCCCTGTAGTGAATGAGGCTGTCCATCGCCACGACATGGTCGAACCGCCCAAGCGCCGGGTCCAGCATATCGCCCACCCGGAATTCGACATGCCCGGCGCCGAAGTCGCCGCCGCCACGCTCCCCGGCCAACCCGACCAGCTTCGGCGAGAGATCGATGGCGAGCACCTGCGCCCCGCGCCGCGCAGCCTCCATCGCCAGCGCGCCGGTGCCGCAGCCCGCGTCCAGCACGCGCCGGCCCGTCAGGTCCTGTGGCAGCCAGGACAGCAGCGTGCGCCGCATGTCATCACGCCCGGCCCGCACGGTCGCCCTGATCCGCCCGACCGGTGCTGTGGAGGTGAGCCGCATCCAGGCCTCGACCGCGGTGCGGTCGAAGTAGGTCTCAAGCTGCCCGCGGCGCTGCTGGTAGGTGCTGCTGGGCATCAGTCGAACCCCAGCAGGTCGAAGATGTCGCGGTCCTTAAGGGGCGAGGCCGCCAGTTCCTCGGTGCCGGCCCAGAGATTGGCGGCGAGCCGGAGGTATTCCTCCTGCACCGCCAGGAGTTCTGGCGTCGGGTCCATCTCGAACAGCGTCGCCTTCTTCAGCCGGGATCGCCGGATCACGTCGAGGTCGGGGAAATGCGCCAGGGTCTGCAGGCCGGTCGCGGCGTTGAACTTGTCGATCTGGTCGGTCCCGGCGCTGCGGTTGACGATGACGCCACCGAGCCGCACGCCGTAGTTCTTCGACTTGGCCTTGATGGCGGCGACGATGCGGTTCATCGCGAAGATGCTGTCGAAATCGTTGGCGGCCACGATCAGCCCGCGGTCGGCATGCTGCAGCGGCGCGGCAAAGCCACCGCAGACGACGTCACCCAGCACGTCGAAGATCACCACATCGGTATCTTCCAGCAGGTGATGTTCCTTCAGCAGCTTCACGGTCTGGCCGACGACATAGCCACCGCAGCCGGTGCCGGCGGGCGGCCCCCCCGCCTCGACGCACATCACGCCGTTATAGCCACGGAAGACGAAATCCTCCGGCCGCAATTCCTCGGAATGGAAGTCCACGCCTTCCAGCACGTCGATGACGGTCGGGATCAGGCTTTTCGTCAGCGTGAAGGTGCTGTCGTGCTTCGGGTCGCAGCCGATCTGCAGCACCCGCTTGCCGAGCTTGCTGAAGGCAACGGACAGGTTGGAGCTGGTGGTACTCTTGCCGATGCCGCCCTTGCCGTAGATGGAAAATACCTTGGCCGTGCCGATCTTCAGTGCCGGGTCCAGATGGACCTGCACGCTGCCGTCCCCATCCAGCCGCGATGGCTGCGGCCGGCGATGCAGGGCGGCGTGGGGCGTCTCGATCCTCATGCGGCCATCTCCACGGTAATGCCTTCCAGACGGTCTTCCAACTCCTCGCCCGCCCGCCGCAGGGCATCGAGCACGGACTGGTCAGGCGACCAGTAGCGCCGCTCGTGGGCCTCCAGCAGGCGGTTGGCGATCTTCGCCGAGGCAATCGGGTTCAACGCCGCCAGACGCTCGCGCATGGCATCGTCCAGCACGAATGTCTCGGTCAACTGCTGGTAGATCCAGGGCGAAACCTCGCCGGTGGTCGCCGACCAGCCCAGCGTGTTCGTCACCTGCGCCTCGATCTGCCGCACGCCTTCGTAGCCATGCGACAGCAATGCCTCGTACCATTTCGGGTTCAGCGCCCGGGTGCGGGTCTCCAGCGCCACCTGCTCGGACAGGGTCCGCACCGCGCCGTCACCGCGCGTCTGGTCACCGATGTAGATCGATGCGCTGCTGCCGCGAGCGCGCTTCACGGCGCGGCTGATGCCGCCGAGCGTATCGAAGTAGTGGTCCACGGTGGTGACGCCGAGTTCCACGGAATCGAGATTCTGGTAGGTGATGTCGACGCTCGCCAGCACATGCGCCAGCACCGCTGCATGGCGCACCGGCTTGCCGTTGACGCCATAGGCAAATCCCTTGCGGCGCTCGTAGGCGTCCGCCAGTTCATCCTCGTTGGTCCAGGCGCCGTTGCCGACGAGTTGGTTGACGTTGGCGCCATAGGCCCCGTCGGCATTGCCGAACACCCGTAGCGCGGCCTGTGCCATGTCGCCGCCATGCGCCGCCTGGAATGCCAATGCGTGCTTGCGGACGAAGTTCTGCGCAGGCGCCTCGTCCGCCTCGGCCGCCAGCAGCGCGGCTTCGGCCAGCAGCCGGGTCTGCAACGGCAGCAGGTCGCGGAAGATGCCGGACAGCGTGACCACCACATCGATCCGTGGCCGCCCCAGCGTTTTCAGCGACACAAGCTGCGCGCCGCACAGGCGGCCGTAGCTGTCGAAGCGCGGCGCGGCACCCATCAGCCATAGCGCCTGCGCGATCGGGCCACCCTCGGTCTTCAGGTTGTCGGTGCCCCACAGCACGATCGCCACCGTCTCCGGCAGGGCATTGCCGTCGCGGGTATGCCGCGCAAGCAACCGCTCCGCCTGCCGGGCGCCATCCTGGACCGCGAAGGCGCTGGGAATCCGGAAGGGATCGAAGCCATGCAGGTTGCGGCCGGTCGGCAGCACCTCGGTCGTGCGAAGCAGGTCGCCGCCAGGCGCCGGATGCAGGTAGCCACCGTCCAGCGCGTGGATCACAGCAGGAACCTCGTGATCCTCGGCCAGCAGCGCATCGAGTTCCGCACGGCGGGTCGGCTCGGTCACGCCGGCGGCGTCCAGCATGGCCGCGCGGTCCACCGGGTTCGGTGGCTCGCCGATCACGTGCAGGCCGTAGGGAATCAGCGTCTGCTCCAGCTCCAGCAACTCCCCGCCGAGCGCAATGATCCGCGCCTCGGCATCGTCGCTCCATGCCGGCTCGGCCGCTGCGAGTTCGACGGCCGCGGCCTGGGCCTGGATGAGCGCGGCCAGCGCCACCTGCTGCTCGATGTCGCTGCCCGGCTCGAGCGCCCGCCAGCGGTTGATCGATGCCTTCAGATCGAGCAGCCCGCGGTACAGCCCGGCATGGGTAACCGGCGGGCAGAGGTAGCTGATGAGCGCCGCGCCGGCCCGGCGCTTGGCGATCGTGCCCTCCGAAGGGTTGTTGCTGGCGTAGAGATAGAAGTTGGGCAGGTCGCCGATCAGCCGGTCCGGCCAGCACTCGCCGGACATGCCGGCCTGCTTCCCCGGCATGAACTCCAGCGCACCATGCGTGCCGAAGTGCAGCACCGCATGCGCACCGAAATCCTCGCGGATCCAGCGGTAGAAACCGGAGAATGCGTGGGTCGGGGAAAAGCCGTGCTCGAACAGCAGGCGCATCGGGTCGCCCTCGTAGCCGAAGGCGGGCTGCAGGCCGACGAAGACATTCCCCAGCTCGATCCCCAGCACGAAGATGCTGCTGCCGTCGCTCTGCAGCCGGCCGGGCGAGGCGCCCCACTGCCGCTCGATCTCGGGCAGGTAGCGCTCGCGCCGCACGTGGTCGTCGGCGGAAATCCGCGCCGCCACGTTCGCATCGGTGCCGAAGCGCGTCTTGTTGCCGGTAATGATCCGTTCGCGCAGGTGGTCCACCGTCGCCGGCACCTCCACCGCATAGCCTGCGGCGCGCAGCCCGAGCAGCGTGTTGTGCAGCGATGCGAACACGCCCAGGTAGGCCGCGGTGCCGACCGCGCCGCTGTTGGGTGGGAAGTTGAACAGCACCACCGCGATCCTGCGCCGCGCCCGCTCCGTCCGCCGCAGCGCCACCAGCCGCGCGACGCGGGCCGCAAGCATGTCCGCGCGCTCGGGATGCACGACCATCTCGTGCGAATGCTCGCCGTCGGAGGCGCTGGAGCGACCGCCGAAGGTCATCGGCCAGATGCCGCCATCCAGTTCCGGCAGGGCGACCATCATGGTCGCCTCAACCGGCAGCAGGCCACGGGCATCCTCCTGCCACTGCTCCATGGTCTGGAATTCCAGCGGATGGGCGGTGACATAGGGCACGTCGAGCTGGGCGAGGATCGCTTCCGCCGCACGCGCATCGTTGTAGGCCGGGCCACCAACCAGGGAGAACCCGGTCAGCGAGACCAGCGCATCGATGGTCGTGACACCATCGCGCAGGAAATACCGCTCGATCGCCGGGCGGAAGTCGAGGCCGCTGGCGAAGGCCGGGATCACCCGCAGCCCCTTCGCCTCGAGCGCGGCGATCACCCCATCGTAATGCGCGGCATTGGCGGCCAGCACATAGGACCGCAGGATGAGCAGGCCAACCGTTCCGGCACTGCCGCCCACCGGCAGATCCTCGGCCCGATCGGTGATGCGTTGTTGCGCACGGGGATGGTACAGCCCGACCTCGGGGTACTCCACCGGTGCCGCCGCCTGGACCGTCCCGGCAAGATGCTGCCGGGCACCCGCCGCATAGCGCCCGACCAGCAGGCGGATCATGTTGGCGAGGTTCTCCTCCGATCCCGCCAGCCAGTACTGCAACGAGAGGAAATACGCCCGCACGTCCTGCGCCGTGCCCGGCACGAAGCGCAGCAGCCGCGGCAGTTGCCGCAGCATCTTCATCTGGTCCTTGCCGCTGCTCGGCGCGCCTGCCGTGCGCTTGCCGCGCAGGCGCTTCAGCATGCCCATGACGCCGGTCGCCTCGGTATCCATGCGGAACCGGCCGATGCGCGTCAGCTTCACCACCTCCCCGGCGGAAAGCAGGCCGATCATCGCGTCGCAATGCTCGCGCCGCGCGGCCAGGGCCGGCAGCACCGCGCGGATATGGTCGTCGAGGAACAGCATGGCGGCGATGATGATGTCGCCGCGGGCAATGTCGGCCTTGCAGGCTGCCAGCGCCGCCTCGTCCGAGCCCCATTGGTCGGCGGCATGCACCAGCCAGATGCAGCCCCGGCAGGTCCCGCCGCAACGTCGTCACCGCATGCATCACCGCGCCGGACAGGTGGCTATCCATGGTCACGACGACCACCCGGATGGGGGTACGGTCAGCGGGCGAAATGGGCTTTTGCATCATACAGCGCCTCAAGGGTGATGGTGCCGATGCCGCGGTCGGCCGCGTAGCGTTCCGTGTTGCGCCGGGCCTTGCCGCGGACGAAGAACGGAATCTTGCCGAGTTCCCTTTCTGCTTCGGCAGCCCAGACTGCGGGGCCGGCTGCCACTGCGTGCCACGATGGTCGGCGCGGGTTCCGGCGCCTTGCCGCCGAGGTGGGACGGCGCCGTGTCGTTGAATTCGAAATCTTCCCGGAACATCCCGAGCAGGTGTTCCTCCAGCCCCATCATCAGCGGATGGACCCAGGTATCGAACAGCACGTTCGCGCCCTCGAAGCCCATCTGCGGCGAATGGCGTGCCGGATAATCCTGGACATGCACGGGCGCGGAGATCACCGCGCATGGCACGCCGAGCCGCTTGGCGATGTGCCGTTCCATCTGGGTGCCGAGGATGAGCTCGGGCTGCAGGGCCTGGATGGTTGCCTCGACCTCCAGGTAGTCGTCGGTGATCAGCGCCTCGACACCATGCGCCTTGGCGGCATCACGCACATCCCGCGCGTATTCGCGGCTGTAGGTGCCGATGCCGACCACCTTGAAGCCGATTTCCTCCGCCGCCATGCGCGCCGCGGCAACGGCGTGCGAGGCGTCGCCGAAGACGAATACACGCTTCCCCGTCAGGTAGTTCAAATCGACCGAGCGCGCGTACCAGGCGGCACGCGACATCTCGGCTGCCAGGACGGGCGCAGGGTCCAGCCCGGCGAGGCCGGCGACTTCGGCGATGAAGTCACGCGTCGCGCCGATGCCGATCGGGATGGTCTTCGTCGCCGGCTGCGCGAAATTGCGCTGCAGCCAGGATGCCGCCTGCCCGGCGATCTCGGGGTAGAGCACGACGTTGAAGTCCGCCTCCCCGAGCCGGGTCAGGTCGTGCGGCGTGGCGCCCAGCGGCGCCGTGACATTCACCGCGACGCCGATGCGGCCGAGCAGGCCGATGATCTCCTGCACATCGTCGCGGTGGCGAAAGCCCAGTGCGGTCGGACCCAGGATGTTGCAGCACGGCACGCTGCCGCGGGGCCGTTCCACGCCCGGCGCCGGCACATGCGGACCGGCAAGCGCGCGGACCAGCTGGTAGAAGGTCTCGGAGGCGCCCCAGTTCTCCTTCTTCTGGTAGCTCGGCAGTTCCAGCGGCACCACCGGAATCGGCAGGTTGAGCGCCTTGGCCAGCCCGCCAGGATCGTCCTGGATCAGCTCCGCGGTGCAGGATGCGCCGACGATCATCGCCTGCGGCCGGAACCGCTCATACGCATCGCGCGCCGCGGTCTTGAACAGCTCGGCGGTGTCGCCGCCCAGGTCGCGCGCCTGGAATGTCGTGTATGTCACCGGCGGGCGCTTGGTACGCCGCTCGATCATCGTGAACAGCAGGTCGGCATAGGTATCGCCCTGCGGCGCGTGCAGGACGTAGTGCAGCCCTTCCATCGCGGTGGCGACACGCATCGCGCCGACATGGGGTGGGCCTTCGTAGGTCCAGACAGCGAGGTGCATGGCGCTACACCCTCAGCCGGGCGCGACGCAGCAGCGGCCGCGCGAACAACTCGGCCAGGTCGCCGGCCTGGTCGTAGCCCTGGATGGGCGTGAAGACGAGTTCGATGGACCACTTGGTGGCGAAGCCCTCGGCCTCCAGCGGGTTGGCGAGGCCAAGGCCGCACACCACCAGGTCCGGCTGCAGTGTCGCGGCAGCGGTCGAGCTGCCGGTCGACATGCTGGCCCTCGCTCAGCATAGTGCCGGCGGGCAGCAGCGCCAGTTCCTCGGCCAGATGCTGGCGGTGCAGGTAGGGCGTGCCGACCTCGACCGGCTCCATCGCCATCTCGCGCGCCAGGAAGCGCGCCAGCGGGATCTCGAGCTGGCTGTCCGGGAAGAAGAAGATGCGGCGGCCTTCAAGCTGGGCGCGGTATCGGCCGGTCGCGGCACGGGCGCGCTGCTCGCCGGCCGCGGTCACCGCCGCGAAATGCCGCGCATCAATGCCCCAGGCATCGGCTGCGGCGCGCAGCCAGAGCGTGGTGCCCTCGGCGCCCAGCGGGAAAGGTGCCGCCAGCCGCATGGCGCCACGGGCCTCCAGTGCACGGGCGGTATCGGCAAGGAAGGGTTGCGCCAGCAGGAAGCGCGTGCCCGGCCCGACGCCGGGCAGGTCCGCGGCACGGCGCGGCGGCAGGAAGGTCACCGGGCCGATGCCGAGCGCATCGAACAACCGGCGCATCTGGTCCTCGACCACCTCGGCCAGCGCGCCGACCACCAGCAGGGATGGCGCCGCATCGGATGCCGCCGCCCGCATCTCCGGCACCAGCGCGGCGAGGCAGGCATCCTCGCCCTGGGTGAAGGTCGTCTCGATGCCGCTGCCGGAGTAGTTCAGCACCCGGACGCCGGGTGCGCAGGCGCCGTTCAGCCGCTGCGCCGCGCGCGAGAGGTCGAGCTTGATGACCTCGGACGGGCAGGACCCGACCAGGAAAAGCAGCCTGATGTCCGGCCGCCGCGCGAGCAGCTGGCCGACCACGCGGTCGAGCTCCTCGTTCGCATCGGCCAGGCCGGCCAGGTCGCGCTCGTCGATGATGGCGGTGGCGAATCGCGGCTCGGCGAAGATCATCACGCCGGCGGCCGACTGCATCAGATGGGCGCAGGTCCGCGAGCCGACGATGAGGAAGAAGGCATCCTGGATCTTGCGATGCAGCCAGATGATGCCTGTCAGCCCGCAGAACACCTCACGCTGGCCGCGCTCGCGCAGCACCGGGGCGTCCGTGCAGCCGGCCCCGGCGGTTGGCTGCGTGGGCAGGCGGTCCAGCGTGGCCGCGCTCATTTGGAGAAGCCCAGCGCGCCGGAATCCTGGCCGCGCCAGCCTGTCTCGTCGCGGCGCGCGGCGCGCAGCTTCATGATGAACTGCACCGCGTTCACCACGTATGAGGCATAGGCGGCGAGTGCGAGAAACATCAGGAAGCGGGCGTCGCCGACGCCAGCGACCAGCGCCAACAGGTAGGCCGGTGTGCAGCGCCAGCACCAGCATGCTGAACACGTCTTCCCAGAAGAACGCGCGGGCGAAGAGGTACTTGCCGAAGACCACCTTCTCCCAGATCGAGCCGGTAACCATGATGCCGTAGAGCAGCAGGGTCTTGACCACGATGGAGGCTGTCGCCTCGGCATAGCCCTCGCCGGTCGCCAGGTAGCGCAGCACGAGGCCGAGGCTGAGCAGGAACACCGCGAACTGCAGCGGGGCGAGCACGCCCTGGACGGTGGTCCAGGCGGTTTCGTCGCGGCGGCGACGCTCATCCGGCGTGTAGAGGGGCGGGCGGGCGCGGCGCCCATCCGTGCCGTGACGGAGGTGGCGCCCGGCCACCGCTCCCCACGGGCATCCATCGATTCAGTCGATGATTCGGGCCATGACGCCAAATGTAAACATTGCTTGACAACCCTCTGTCCAGAAGGTCCGCTGATGCGCTGGCCAGTGACGGAGGATTCACCTCCCGCTGTTTCCCCTGCTCGGGTTCCAGCGGCGATGTGGTCCTTCCTCCCTGTCCAGCCAGCCTCCCGATGCCTGACCGATGCAGTGGTTCGAAGGCTAGGGCGGTGGCGTTCCGGGTGTCAAGCTCGATTGACGTAAAGACAGATTGACAGCAAACGGAAGCGAGTAGGATAACCCTAGCCGGGAGACATCCAATGGCCGCATCAGGGCGTACCGCCGGTTCGATGGATCGCAGGGACCGTGCCACGGCACACCCTGAAGGTGGCACGGCCGGCTCGCAGCAATGCTCGACGCTGGCGCCCCTGGCCTTCGAGCCCCGCATCCACACCCCCGCCGCCTGGCTCGACCGCCCCGTGGCGCTCCGCCGCCGGATGCCGGCGCGCTTCGAGGATTCGGTCGCCGCCCAGGTCATCCCGCGGCTGCGGCTGGCCCATTCCCTGCCGGTGGAAGCTTTGCCGGAAGGCCCCTCGCCAGCCGCCGAGGATGTCGCCGCGCTCAGTCACATGCTGATGGCGCACGACAACGGCGCCGCCCATGCCTATGTCGAGACGCTGCGCCTCGGCGGCGTGGCGCTCGACCGGCTGTACCTCGACCTGCTGGCGCCGTCGGCGCGGCAGCTCGGGCAGTTCTGGGCCGATGACATCTGTGATTTCGCCACCGTCACCCTCGCCCTCGGGCAGTTGCGCTGCATGCTGCGGGACCACGCGCCGGCAATTCCTGCCGGAATCAAGGGCGCTGGTCGCGGGGCATTCCGTCCTGCTGGCCCCGGTGCCGGGCGAGCAGCACACCTTCGGCCTCGACATGGTGGCGGATTTCTTTCGCCGGGCCGGCTGGGACGCGCTATGCGCGCCCATCCGCTCGGTCGATGAGCTGACCTCGCTGCTGCGGCGGCAGTCCTTTGCCATCGTCGGCCTCTCGGTCGGGTCGGGTGGCCGGATGGATGCGCTGGCCGCCACCATCCGGGCCATCCGCCGGGCATCGCGCAACCGCAGCATCGGCGTGATGGTGGGCGGCCCGGTATTCATCGAGCACCCGGAATACGTGGCGCTGGTAGGGGCGGATGTCACCGCACTGGATGCCCGGCAGGCGCCGGTGCAGGCGGGGCGGCTGGTCAGCTTGTTGGCCCGGCATGACTGAGGCACTGTCCGGCCCGGATCAGAGCGGCATCGACCCTCTTCGACCGAGGAGCATGTCGGCCGTGAAACGCATTCAAAGCCCCCAAGACCTCGCTGGGCAACCTGGATGCCGAAGCCGCTGCAGTCCTGATATCCGCCGCGGCGGATATCGCGCTCATCATCGACGAAGCCGGGATCATCCGCGACGCGGCCTTCAACAACGAGGAACTGGCCCGGGAGATGGAGGGCCAGGACAGCTGGCTCGGCCGCCCCTGGGTCAGCACCGTGGCGGAGGACAGCCGGCCGAAGGTCGAGGCCATGCTGCGGGACGTCGCCGCCAAGGCCCTGCCGCGCTGGCGGCATATCAACCAGGGCTCCCTCCGCGGCGGATCGGTGCCCATCCTGTTCTGCCACCGTGCGGGTCGGCGATGGCGGCCGGGTGGTGGCCTTCGGGCGGGACCTGCGGCCCTTGTCCCTGCTGCAGCAGCGGCTGGTCGAGGCGCAGCAGTCGATCGACCGGGACTACGCCCGGCTCCGCAACGCCGAAACCCGCTACCGCATGCTGTTCCAGCTATGGACCGAGCCGGTGCTGATCCTCGACAGCGCCACGCAGAAGGTGCTGGAGGCGAATCGCGCCGCCGAGGAACTGCTCGGCCATGGCGGCCGGCGCGCGCCGGCCCGCGCCTTCCTCGACATGTTCGACGACAAGGGCCGCCCGCCGGTCGACCGGCTGCTGGCCGGCGTCCGCATCAACGGCCGCCCCGACGAGGCTCGCGCCTGGCTGCAGGAAGACGGCCGGGAGGTGCAGATCTCGGCCACCCCGTTCCGCCAGGAAAACGCCAGCCTGGTGCCTGGTGCGGCTGACCTATCCGCAGGGCGGTGCCGGTGCGGTGGTGCTGCCCAAGGCCAAGTCCCGGCTGCTGAAGCTGGTCGAGAGCGTGCCGGACGCCTTCGTGGTCACCGACGCGGATGGCCGCATCCAGACCGTCAACGCCGCCTTCCTGGAAATGACCCAGCTCGCCTCCGAGGAGCAGGTGGTGGGCGAGCAACTGGAACGCTGGCTGGGCCAGCCCGGCGTGGAGATGGAGGTGCTGACCGCCAACCTGCGGCAGCGCGGCCCGGTGCGGCTGTTCGCCACCACCCTGCGTGGCGAGTATGGCGCCGTCGTCGACGTCGAGATCTCGGCCGTCTCGGTGGTGAACGGCGCCGGCCCCTGCCTCGGCTTCGCCATCCGCGACGTCGGCACCAGGGTGGCGCCGCCGGCCCGCATCGGCGCCAAGGCGCCGCGCTCGGTGGAGCAACTGACCGAGCTCATCGGTCAGGTGCCGCTGAAGGACCTGGTGCGCGAGGCGACCGACGTGATCGAGCGGCTCTGCATCGAAGCGGCGCTGGAGCTCACCGGCGACAACCGCGCCTCGGCCGCCGAGATGCTCGGGCTCAGCCGGCAGAGCCTCTACGTGAAGCTGCGGCGCTACGGGCTGGGCGACCTGCCGGCCGAGAACGGCGAGGCGGATTGAGCCATGGAACGGGTGGCGCGCCTCGAATCCTCGGCCTGCCTGGAGCTGCTGAAGCCGATCACCTGGTTCCCGCCGATGTGGGCGTTTGCCTGCGGCGTGGTGTCCTCCGGCGCTGGGTGGCGAGGGGCGCTGGATGCTGATCGTCGTCGGGCTGCTGCTGACCGGGCCGCTGGTCTGCGGCACCAGCCAGGCGGTGAACGACTGGTACGACCGCCATGTCGACGCCATCAACGAGCCAAACCGGCCCATCCCGTCTGGCCGCATCCCGGGCCGCTGGGGCTTCTACATCGCGCTCGGCTGGACCGCGCTGTCGCTGGCGCGTCGCCACCGCTGCTCGGGCCGTGGGGCTTCGGCGGCCACGGCATCGGGCTGGCGCTGGCCTGGGCCTATAGCGCGCCGCCGATCCGGCTGAAGCAGAACGGCTGGTGGGGCAACGCCGCCTGCGGCCGTCTGCTACGAGGGCCTGCCCTGGATCACCGGCGCCGCGGTGATGACCGCCGTCGCTGCCGGACTGGCGGATCGTGCTGGTCGCAGCGCTCTACAGCCTCGGCGCGCATGGCATCATGACGCTTGAACGATTTCAAGTCGGTCGAGGGCGATACCCGCATGGGCATCGGCTCGCTGCCGGTGAAGCTCGGGGTGGACCGTGCGGCGCAGGTGGCCTGCGGGGTGATGGTGGCGCCGCAGGTGGTGGTGGTGGCGCTGCTGGTGGCCTGGGGCCGGCCCTGGCATGCCGGCGCCATCGCGGTGCTGCTGGCGGTGCAGGTGGTGCTGATGCAGAAGCTGCTGGCCGACCCGCGCGGCAAGGCGCCCTGGTACAACGGCACCGGCACCACGCTGTACGTGCTCGGCATGCTGCTGGCGGCCTTCGCGCTGCGGCCAGGTGGCGGGGGTCATGCCATGACCATCGGCTGGCTCGGCATCTTCCGGCTGGGGCTGGTGCAGACCGCGCTCGGCGCCATCGTCGTGCTGACCACCTCGACCCTGAACCGGGTGATGGTGGTGGAACTCATGCTGCCGGCCACGCTGCCCGGCCTGCTGGTGGCGCTGCACTATGCGGTGCAGATGATGCGGCCGGCGATGGGCTACGGCTCGGACATGGGCGGGCGGCGCACGCCCTGGATCATCGGCGGCATGGCGCTGCTGGCCCTCGGCGGCATCGGCGCCGCGGTGGCGACGGGGATGATGGCGACCATGCCGGTCGCCGGGCTGCTGGTGGCGATGCTGTCCTTCATCGGCATCGGGCTTGGCGTCGGCGCCGCCGGCACCTCCCTGCTGGTGCTGCTGGCGACACGGGTCGCGCCCATGCGGCGGCCGGCCGCGGCGACCATCGTCTGGCTGATGATGATCGCCGGCTTCATCCTGACCACCGCGGTCGCCGGGCGCTTCCTCGATCCGTATTCGCCGGCCCGGCTGGTCGCGGTCGCCGCCACCGTCTCGGCGCTGGCCTTCGTGCTGACCCTGGCCGCCGTGTGGCGGATGGAGCCGGATGCGCCGCGCGCGCCCCGGCCCGCCGCCACGCCGCCGCGCCAGGGCTTCCGCGCCGCGCTCGGCGAGATCTGGGACGAGGCCGCAGGCGCGGCAGTTCACCATCTTCGTCTTCGTCTCGATGCTGGCCTACAGCGCGCAGGACCTGATCCTGGAGCCCTTCGCCGGCGTGGTCTTCGGGCTGACGCTGGGGGAGACGACGCAGCTCGCATCCGTGCAGCACGGTGGCGTCTTCGCCGGGATGATGCTGGTGGCGCTGGTCGCCGGCCGCTGGGTCGGCTCGCTGCGGGCCTGGACGGTGGGTGGCTGTATGGCCTCGGCGGTGGCCTTGTTCGCATTGTGCCGGCTCGGCTTCGCCGGGCCGGGCTGGCCGCTGGGGGCGTCCTACGTCGCGCTCGGGGTGGCCAATGGCGCCTTCGCCGTCGCCGCCATCGCCTCGATGATGCAGTTCGCCGGCCAGGGCCGCGGCGGCCGCGAAGGCATGCGCATGGGCCTGTGGGGCGCGGCGCAGGCCATCGCCTTCGGGCTGGGCGGGCTGGTCGGGGCGGTCGCCAGCGATGTGGCGCGCAGCCTCATCGCCACCCCGGCCGGCGCCTATGGGCTGGTGTTCATGGCCGAGGGCATCGCCTTCCTCGCGGCGGCGATGCTGGCGGCCCGGATCGGCCGGGCGCCGGCACCACGCATGGCGCGCGGCAACTTCGCCGTATCACGCAACTGAGGGGGAGAGACGCCGATGGCCAGCGCGCTGGAGACCTTCGATGCCGTGGTGGTGGGCGGCGGCCCGTCGGGCGCCACGGCGGCGCATGACCTGGCGCGCCAGGGCCGGCGCGTGCTGCTGCTGGACAGGGCCGGGCGCATCAAGCCCTGCGGCGGCGCCATCCCGCCGCGGCTGATCCGGGACTTCGACATCCCCGACCGCATGATCGTCGCCCGCGTCAACGCCGCGCGGATGATCGCGCCATCGGCGAAGACCGTGGACATGCCGATCGACGGCGGCTTCGTCGGCATGGTGGACCGCGAGCATTTCGACGAATGGCTGCGCGAGCGCGCGGCGGACGCCGGTGCCGAGCGCCGTACCGGGCTGTTCGAGCGGATCGACCGCGATGCGGATGGCACCGCCATCGTGGAGTACGCCCCGAAGGATGGCGGCGTGGATCCGCGTCCGCGCCCGTACCGTCATCGGCGCCGACGGCGCGAAATCCAAGGTGGCGCAAGCAGGAAGTGCCGGCCGCGGCCAGGCTGCCCTGCGTCTTCGCCTACCACGAGATCGTTGCGCTCCCCGCCCGACGGCACCGGCAGCTTCGACGCGAAGCGCTGCGACGTGTACTACCAGGGCCGCTGTCGCCGGATTTCTACGCCTGGGTCTTCCCGCATGGCGACACCACCAGCATCGGCACCGGCACGGCCCACAAGGGCTTCTCGCTGCGCGGCTCGGTCGGCGACTGCGCCGCGCCACCGGGCTCGAGGGCATGCCGACCATCCGCCGCGAAGGCGCGCCGATCCCGATGAAGCCGCTGAAGCGCTGGGACAACGGCCGCGACGTGGTGCTGGCCGGCGATGCCGCCGGCGTGGTCGCGCCCGCCTCGGGCGAGGGCATCTACTACGCCATGCTCGGCGGCCGGCTGGCGGCCGAGGCGGTGGAGGCGTGCCTCGCCACCGGCGATGCGCGGGCGCTGCGGCTGGCGCGCGCAAGCGCTTCATGAAGGCGCACGGCCGGGTGTTCCTGGTCCTCGGGATCATGCAGTGCTTCTGGTACTCCACCGACAAGCGGCGCGAGCGATTCGTCACCATATGCCAGGACAAGGATGTGCAGCGGCTGACCTGGGAATCCTACATGAACAAGGAGCTGGTGCGGCGCGACCCGCTGGCGCATGTGCGCATCTTCTTCAAGGACCTGGCGCATCTGTTCGGCTTCGCCCGCGCCTGAAGGAGCTTCGCCATGAGCCGCCTGCGGTCCCTCGATACCCCCACCGCGCCCCGGCATGGGCGCAGCCAGATGCTGCCACTGCGCGTCGGCACCCGCGGCTCGCCGCTGGCGCTGTGGCAGACCCGGCACTTCCTGTCGATCATCGGCGGCTTCTGCCCGGTGCTGCGCGGCGCGGAGGCCTTCGACGAGCACATCATCAGCACCGAGGGCGACCGGGTGCAGGACAAGCGCCTCGCCGATATCGGCGGCAAGGGGCTGTTCGCCAAGGAGATCCACGAGGCGCTGCTGGACGGCCAGGTGGATTTCGCGGTCCATAGCCTGAAGGACCTGGAAACCGAGCTGCCGCCCGGCATCGTCCTTGCCTGCCTGCTGAAGCGGGAGGATGCACGGGACGCCATCATCCTCGGCCCGGTCTGCGGCGCACCGAACCGGCGGGACCCGCTGGCCTGCATGCCGCGCGGCGCGCTGGTCGGCACCGCTTCGGTCCGCCGGCAATCCCAGATCATGCATGTCCGCCCGGACCTGCGCTGCGAGATCATCCGCGGCAATGTGCAGACCCGGTTGGCCGCGTCCGCAACGGCGACTTCGCCGCCTCCTTCCTGGCGCTTGCCGGGCTGAAGCGGCTCGGGCTGGAACGCGAGGCGGGGGTGGTGCTGGATGCCGGCGTCATGGTCCCGGCCGCCGGCCAGGGCATCGTCGGCGTAACCGTCCGCGCCACGGATGTGGAGCTGCACGAACTGCTCTCGGCCATCGAGGACCGCGAGGCGCGCCGTCGCCACCGCCGAACGGGCGCTGCTCGGCGCGCTGGACGGTTCCTGCCGCACCCCGATCGGTGCCCACGCCACCCTGGCGGCGGACGGCACGGTGACGCTCACCGGGCTGCTGGCGCGGTCCGATGGCAGCAGCCTGTTCCGCCACACCATCGCCGGCCTCGCCGCCGATGCCGCCCGGCTGGGCCGCGAGCTGGGCGACCGGCTGCGGCGGGAGGCGCCGGCCGACATCCTGGCCTGATCAGCCGATCTGGCCGCGGTACCAGTCGAGCAACTGCACCCCGTTCCAGTGCAGCACGCCGGCGTGCCCGGCGACGTGCTCGTAGAATTTCTCCAGGTACTTGATCCGGTGGGGCTGGCCCGAGATGTACGGATGGATGGCGATGGACATGACCTTGGCCCGCTCGGTGCCTTCCTCGTACAGCCGGTCGAACTGGTCGATGGCGCGCTTCAGCAGATAGTCGCTCTCGTGGTGCTGGACCAGCATCATCGGGATGTCGTTCAGCTCCACCGTATAGGGCAGCGTCACCAGGCTGCCCTTGTCCGTATGGATCACCGTCGGCTCGTCGTCATGGACCCAGTCGCCGATGTACTGCACCCCGGCCTCGGCCAGCAGTTCCGGCGTCTCCAGCGTCTCGGTCAGCCCGGGGCCGAGCCAGCCCACCGGGCGCCTGCCGGTGAAGCGCTCGATCTCGTCCAGCGAGCGGTGGATCATCGCCCGCTGGTCCGGCTCCTTGTGGATCGGCCCCTGTTCCCAGGAATGGCCCATGAATTCCCAGCCGGCGTCGCGCGCCTGCCGCGCCACCCTCTCGTAGTCCTGGCAGACCCGCGCGTTGATCGACAGCGTGGGCGCGATGCCCAGCCGCTCGTACATCCGGAAGAAGCGCCAGACGCCGACCCGCATGCCGTATTCGTGCCAGGACCAGTTCGGCACATCCGGCAGCAGCACCTGCCCGGTCGGCGCCGGCAGCACCTGCGCGGGCCATCGGCCGGGCGATGTCCCATACCTCCAGGTTGACGATGCTCCAGACGACGATGCGGGCGCCACCCGGCAGCACCAGCGGCGGACGGTCCACGATGGCCGAGTAGGGCAGGCGCTCACGCGGTTGCAGGCTCATCCGGCAGTCTCCTTCAAACGCGCGGCGGTGGACGGTCGAGGCTTGCATAGCATCGCCATGGCCGACAGGATCGACCGGAAAGCAAGGGAATAGGCCATGGCGCAGCATCCGGACAACCGCGACCTCAAGCCGCACAGCGCGCATTGGGGGGCGTTTTCCGCCGGGATGCGGGACGGCAAGCTGGTCGTGCTGCCGCATCCCGCCGACCCCGACCCCAACCTGCTGCTGCAAAATTTCCCCGACTCCCTGCGCCACAGGGCCCGCATCGCCCGTCCGATGGTCCGGCGTGGATGGCTGGAGCACGGCCCGCGCCCTGACGACCGGCGGGGCCGCGATAAGTTCGTCGCGGTGTCGTGGGACCGTGCGCTCGACCTGCTGGCCAATGAGCTGGCCGGGTGCGCGATGCGCATGGGCCGGGTGCGGTCTTCGGTGGCTCCTACGGCTGGTCCAGCGCCGGGCGGTTCCACCATGCGCAGGGACAGATGCACCGGTTCCTGAACACGGTGCTCGGCGGCTATGTGCGTTCGGTGAACACCTACAGCGCCGGTGCCTCCTCGGTGATCCTGCCGCACATCCTGGGCTCGATCGAGGCGGTGAGCCGCCGCGGCGTGACCTGGGACCAGATTGCCGCGCACACCGAGGTGGTGGTCGCGTTCGGCGGCATGGCGCTGAAGAACTCGGCGATCGCGGCCGGCGGCGTCAGCCGGCATGTCGACCGTGGCGCCATGCGCGCCGCCCAGCAGCGCGGTGCGCGCTTCGTGCTGATCAGCCCGCTGCGCGACGATCTGCCGGAGGAGGCGAAGGCCGATTGGCTGCCGGTGATACCCAACACCGATACCGCACTGATGCTCGGCCTGGCCCACACGCTGGCGACGGAAAAGCTGCACGACGAGGCGTTTCTGCAGCGCTTCTGCGTCGGCTATCCCGTGTTCGAGGACTATCTGCTCGGGCGCAGCGATGGCCAGCCGAAGGATGCCGCCTGGGCGGCGGCGATCTGCGGCATTCCGGCCGAGGACATCATCGCCCTGGCCCGCGCATGGCCGGGCGGCGGACGCTGATCGTCGTCGCTCACGCGCTGCAACGCGCGGAACATGGCGAGCAGCCGGTCTGGATGGCCGCGGTGCTGGCGGCGATGCTGGGGCAGATCGGCTTGCCGGGCGGCGGCTACGCCTATGCGCTCGGCGCGATGGGGCATTACGGCAGGCGGCCGGTCGCGGTGCCGCTGCCCACCCTGCCGCAGGGCCGCAACCCCGTGCGCGACTTCATCCCGGTGGCGCGCATCGCCGACATGCTGCTGCAACCCGGGCGAGCCCTTCGACTACAACGGCCAGCGGCTGACCTACCCGGAAATCCGCCTGGTCTACTGGACCGGCGGCAACCCGTTCCACCATCACCAGGACCTGAACCGGCTGCGCCGCGCCTTCGCCCGCGTGGAGACCCTGGTGGTGCAGGAAACCGGCCTGGACCGCGACCGCGCGCCACGCCGATATCGTGCTGCCCTGCACGATGACGCTGGAACGCGACGATATCGGTGCCAGCTCCGCCGACGCGCTGATGGTGGCGATGCACGCCGCGGTGCCGAGCCATTCGGCGAGGCGCGCGACGACTACGCGATCTTCGCCGCGCTGGCGGAACGGCTGGCGCCGGCCGAGGCGTTCACCGAGGGCCGCGACGCCGCGGGCTGGCTGCGGCATCTCTATGCGCGCACCGCAGGAGGCGCTCGCCGCGCTGGGGCACGACGCGCCGGACTTCGACGACATTCTGGTCGCGGGGTGAGCTTGCCTTGCCGAATGCACCCGACGATGGCGGCATCGTGGCGCGTTCCGCCGCGATCCCGAGGCCCATCCGCTGCCGACGCCGAGCGGAAAGATCGAGATCGCGTCGCGACCATCGCCGGCTTCGGCTATGCCGATTGCCCCGGCCACCCGGTCTGGCTGGCGCCCACCGACGTGCCCGACGGCGCGGCACTCGCTGCGGCTGGTCGCCAACCAGCCGGCGCGGCGGCTGCACAGCCAGCTGGACTTCGGCGGACACAGCCAGGCCGGCAAGCGCCGCGGCCGGGAGGTCGCTGCGGCTGCATCCCGCGGATGCCGCGTCGCGCGGCATCGCGGAGGGCGACGTCATCCGGCTGTTCAACGACCGCGGCGCCTGCCTGGCGGCGGCGGTGCTGAGCGAGGACATGCGCCCGGGCGTGGTGCATCTGCCGACCGGCGCCTGGTACGATCCGGCGGACCCGGCGGAGGACGCGCCGCTCTGCGTTCATGGCAATCCGAACGTGCTGACCCGCGATGTCGGTACGTCGCGTTTGGCGCAGGGGTGCACGGGGCAGCTTACGGCGGTGGAAGTGCAGCGGTTTACCGGCAACCTGCCGCCGATCCGGGCCTACGAGCCGCCCGGGCAGCCGATGGCGGCGGAGTAGCCCCGGGGGCTAGGCCTCAGGCCGCAGGCAGGCCGCCACATGGGGCAGGAAATGGCTGACCGGCGGGGTCACCAGGTCCTTCACCTTGGCCTCCTCGTCGAAGCGGCGGAGCTGCACGGCGGCCTCGGCCTGCGGCAGGGCGCGGAAGGCGGCGACCTCCTCCGCCGACATCGGCCCGCCCTGGAGCGACAGGCTGAGCACGGAGTCCTGTGACAGCCGGCCGAAGTAGTCCGCCTCAGTCGCGCACAGGTAGCGCTTGGCGGCGACATGCAGCCGCACCGGCTCCGTCACCTCCGGGCCGAACCAGGCGGCGAGGAAGGCATGGCCCACCGCCTCATGCTGGTCATCGACGCCGGCGGCGGCCGGGTTGTCGCCCAGATCATGCACGAGATGGCCGATGTCATGCATCAGCGCCGCGGCGACCAGCGCCGGCGGGCAGCCCTGCCGTTCCGCGAGCCAGGCGGATTGCAGCGCGTGCTGGCGCTGGTTGATGGCGTGCAGCCCGTACTGGCCGTCCGCCTTCAACTCCAGCAGGTCGGCGATATGGGCGAGCCGTGGGTCTGTCATTCTTCCGTCATCCGGCTGGGTCGTGGCGGCCGGAACACTAGGCCCGGCCCTGTCCACCGGCAATGCGGCGGCACGGCCCGGGAACCGCGGAGATTGACAGTTCCGCGCGGCGTCCTACCGTCATCTGGAACCAATGACAGGAGGCCATGCCAATGGGTATGTCACTCGACGAAATTCGCCAGCCAGTGCCGGACCGCGCTGGATTCCCACCCCGGGCCGGAAGGCCGGGTGGAGAGTCTGCGAGCTGGTGCAGAAGGTGCTGCAGGACAAGCAGTTCGTGGAAACCTACATCCCGGCCGACGGGCCGGAGCGGCATGTGCTGTACGAGGACCCGGAGCTGGGCTTCACCATCCTCGCCCATGCCTACCAGGGCGCCAAGAACAGCAAGCCGCACGACCACGGACCGACCTGGGCGATCTATGGCCAGGCCGCCGGCGAAACCGTCATGACCGACTACGACTGCCTGGCCCGCCCGGCCGAAGGCGCTCCCGGCAAGGCGAAGCCGACGCGCGACTACGCGCTGCGGCCCGGCGACGCCTACCTGTATGAACCCGGCGCGCTGCACTCCCCCCGGCGGGACGGGGCCACGCGGCTGCTGCGGATCGAGGGCATGAACATGGATAAGGTCGGCCGCCTGCCCTACGAGGCGGTGGCCGCCTAGCCCGCCCGTCAGCCTGCGGGGGCGGCGCTGTCGGCCAGCATGCTGACATGCGCCGCCACCACCTTCCAGCCGGCATCGGTCCGCACCCAGGTTTGGCTCTGCCGGCCGCGGCGGCCGTTGCCGAGCAGCACGTATTCCGTGTTGGCGGTGGCGAAGTCCCAGCCGAAGCTGGTGATGATGGTGTTCTCCAGCCGCCGTGCCCGGGCGCCGTGCTGCGCCGGCGTGCGGCTGGCGCGGAAGGCGGCGATGGCCGCATGGCCGTACAGGTTCTCGCCCACGCCGTAGCGCAGGGTGAGCGGGTGGTCCCAGAAGCTGTCGTCCAGCACCGCCACATCGTTGGCGTCCAGACCGGCATCGTAGCGCTCGAAGGCGGCGCGCACCTCGGCCACCACCTCGGGGATGTTCAGCTCCATCATCGTCAGGCCTCCAGCGCGCGGGCGATCGCCACCAGCCGTTCATCGCCGCCACGCCAGGCGATGATCGACACCCCGATCGGCTTGCCGCCCACTTCGCCCAGCGGCAGGCTGAGCTGCGGCAGCCCGGCCAGCCCGGCGAAGGAGGTCAGCAGGCCGACCCGGTTGGAATAGTCGTCGATCCGGTGCAGCGGCATATCGGCCGGCGGGGCGGTGAAGGGCGTGGTGGGCAGGCACAGGATGGCGCCGCCCTCCAGCAGCGCCCGCGCCCGGTCCCGCACCCGCGCCCGCACCACCTGTCCGACCGCCACCTGCGCCGGGGTGATGGCCGAGGCATTCGCCAGGTTGCGCGCGACGTTGAAGCCGAAGCAGGGGTTCACCGCGTCGATCCAGCCCTTGAAGGTCTGCCAGGTCTCGGCCCGTTGCAGGATGGTGCGCTGCTCGTTCCAGACGGGCAGCTCATCCCCGGCCAGGGCGATGCGCCGCGCCGCGCTGCCGAGCACCGCCTCCAGCCGCGCCACCGCCGGGCGCAGCGCCTCGGCGATGCCGGCATCGCAGGCCGTGAAGGCATCCTCGGCCAGCAACAGCGGCGCCGGGGCGGCGGCGGGGATGGCGGCGCCGAGCATCACCGCGGCGACCCGGGCGAAGGTCTCGGCATCCCGCGCGAACCAGCCAGGCGTATCGAAGCTCGGCGACTGCACCACGCCGCCGGCGAAGGAGATGCGGCCATGCGTCGGCCGCAGCCCGTACAGCCCGCAGAGGCTGGCCGGCACCCGCACCGAGCCGCCGCTGTCGGTGCCGAGCGCGGTGTCGCACAACCCGCCCGCCACCGCCGCGGCCGACCCGGAGGAGGAGCCGCCCGGCATGCAGCCCGGCGCGCGGGGATTGTCCGGCGTGCCGAAGAACTGGTGGAAGCCGAGGATGCCGAGCGAGATCTCGCAGGATATGGTCTTGCCGATCAGCTCCGCCCCGGCGCCGAGCAGCGCCTCCACCGCCCAGGCGTGCTGCGCCGGCACCGGATGGGTGCGGCCCCAGTCCGGGTTGCCGCCGCCGGTCACGTGGCCGGCGACATCATAGAGGTCCTTGGCCGCGAAGCGCATCCCGGCGAGCGGCCCGCCCGCCGCGCCGGCGATCCGCACGGCGGTGCCGGGTACGAAGGCGCCGAAATCTTCCCGCATCTGTCCTGTCTCCCGCCGGCCTGCCGTGGTTGCCCCGCCGTTGCGCGGCATGACCACGGCCCGCATACTTCGCCCTGGGATGATGCCAGCCTGACACACGGCGCCAAGGGCTTATGGCCGGAGGGGCGCATGATGGTCTGTATTCACGGTGCCGAGCGCAATGGGCTGCTGCTGCGCCGGCCGGCCGCACCGGGGTGGGCCCGCGTCGCGCCGCCGACGCTCCACGGCTGGCCGCCCGTGCCCGCGCCGCCGGGTGCCACCCGGACCGGAAGGAGCCGCCGCATGACCACGCAACGCCGCATGCACCTCGTCGCCTACCTGAAGACCGGCCCGACCGCGAACCACCCCGGCGCCTGGCGCCACCCGGAAGCCGACCTGCACGACATCTTCGAGCCGTCCCGCTACGAGCACATCGCCCGGGTGCTGGAAGCCGCGCGCTTCGATGCCTGCTTCTACGCCGATACCTTCGGCCTGCCGGACATCCACGGCGGCAATTTCGATGCCTATCTCGCGGCTCGGCGGGCAGATCAGCTATCTCGACCCGCTGATGGTCCTGCCGCTGATGGCGCGGGTGACCAGCCATCTCGGGCTGGGCGCGACGCTGTCCACCACCTTCATGAATCCCTACTACCTCGCGCGGACCATGGCCTCGCTCGACATGCTGACCAAGGGACGGGCGGCGTGGAACGTGGTGACCTCCGCCACCGACCTGGAAGCGCGGAATTTCGGGATGGACGGCATCCCGCCCAAGGACCAGCGCTACGACCTCGGCGACGAGGTGCTGCAGGCCTGCAACGCCCTGTGGGACAGCTGGGACGACGGCGCCCTGGTGCTGGACCGCGAGCGGGGCGTGTTCATCGACCCGTCCAAGGTCCGCTACACCAATTTCGAGGGCGAGCGGGTCCGCACCCGCGGCCCGCTTTCCATCCCGCGCACGCCGCAGGGCCGGCCGGTGTTCCTCCAGGCCGGCGCCTCGGAGCGTGGCCGGGAATTCGCCGCGCGCTGGGCGGAGATGATCTTCTGCACCCCGCACAGCAAGGCCGACACCATCGCCTTCCACGACGACATCAAGGCCCGGCTGGCGAAGGCCGGCCGGCCGCCGGAGGCCTGCAAGGTGCTGCCCTCCTTCGCCGTGGTGGTCGGCGAGACGGAGGCGATCGCCCAGGAGAAATACGCCTACCTGCAATCGCTGATCGACCCGGAGGCGCAGCTGATGCTGAACTCCAGCCTGCTCGGTGCCGATCTCAGCAGGCACCAGACCGCCGAGGCGGTGGCCGGCGCCCAGGGCAACCAGGGCATCTCAGGCTCGCACGACCGGGTGCTGCAATTGATGCGACAGGAGAACATCAGCTTCGCCCAGGCGGCCAGCAAGCCGCGCGGGCTGCTGGTCGGCACCGGCCGGAGCATCGCCGACCAGCTGGAGGACTACTTCACCTCCGGCGCCTGCGACGGCTTCATCATCTGGCCGACCGTCTTCCCCCGCATGTTCGAGGATTTCTGCCGCACCGTGGTGCCGGAGTTGCAGCGCCGCGGGCTGTTCCGCACCGAATACGGCGGCGCAACCCTGCGGGAGAACCTGGCCGCGCCATAGGATCAGTGCTGCGGCTGGCGCGGCAGGAAGGCGGTCACCAGCCCGAGCGCCGGCAGGAAGGCGCAGATCCGGTAGACGGTGGCGATGCTGGTGAGGTCCGCCAACTGGCCCAGCGCCGCCGCCCCCAGCCCGCCGAGGCCGAAGGAGAAGCCGAAGAACATCCCGGCCACCAGCCCGACCCGCCCCGGCATCAGCTCCTGCGCATAGACCAGGATGGCGGAGAAGGCGGAGGCCATGATGATGCCGATGACCACGGACAGGATGCCGGTCATCACCAGCCCGACATGCGGCAAGGCCAGGGTGAAGGGCAGCGCACCGAGGATGGAGAACCACATCACCGGCACCCGCCCGATCCGGTCCGCCAGCGCCCCGCCGATCAGCGTGCCGACCACCAGCGCGCCGAGGAAGGCGAACAGGAACATCTGGGCCAGCTGCACCGAAACATCGAACTTATCGATCAGGTAGAAGGTGTAGTAGCTGGTGAGGCTGGCGGTATAGACGTTCTTCGAGAACAGCAGCACCACCAGGACGCCGATCGCCAGCGCCACCTTGGCGCGCGGCAGCGGCGGCGTGGCGGCCACCGCGCGCCCCTTCGCCACCGGCCGTGCCATCTGGTTGCGGGCGTACCAGCCACCGACCTGGAACAGCACCACCATCCCGAGCAGCGCCGCCGCCGAGAACCACACCAGGCTGCGCTGCCCCTGCGGCACCACGATGAAGGCCGCCAGCAAGGGCCCCGCCGCCGAGCCGGTATTGCCGCCCACCTGGAACAGCGACTGCGCCATCCCGTAGCGCCCGCCCGAGGCCATCCGTGCCACGCGCGAGGCTTCCGGGTGGAACACCGACGACCCGATACCGACCAGCGCCGCCGCCAGCAGGATCAGCGGATAGGTCGCCGCATAGGCCAGCAGCACCAGCCCGACCAGGGTGAACCCCATCCCGATCGCCAGCGAATAGGGCATCGGCCGCTTGTCCGTCACCATCCCGACCACGGGCTGGAGCATTGATGCGGTGAGCTGGAAGGCCAGGGTGATCAGCCCGATCTGGCCGAAGTCCAGCCCGTAGGATGTCTTGAGGATGGGGTAGATCGCCGGCACCAGCGACTGCATCAGGTCGTTCAGGAAATGGCAGAAGCTGAGCGAGAGGATGACCGCGAAGGTGGTGCCGCTTTGCGCGGCCGGCCGGGCGGCCATGGTCTGTTCGCTCACGCGCCGATCCTCGTCATCCCACTGTCACTATACGCAGGATCGGACGACTGGCCACCTTCCCACCCATGCCGGACGCGCTAGGCTGCCCCGGCAACGCAGGGAGACGAACCATGGCCAGGACCGAGATGTACGAGAAGGGCTCGGCGGTACGCCGCGAGCTGATGGGCGAGGCGATGGCCGACAAGATGGCCACCACCGTCTACAACGACCCGCTGATGCAGGGCTTCGCCGACTGGACCCGGGAAGCGGTCTTCGGCCTGTTGTGGACCCGGCCGGGCCTCGACCTGAAGACCCGGGCGCTGATCACCGTCATCACCGATACCTCGACCGCCGCCTGGCCGGAGCTGCGCATCCACCTCCGCATGGCCCGCAACCAGGGCTGGACCGAGGCGGAGCTGGGCGAGGCGCTGCTGCATACCGCCGGCTACATCGGCGCACCCTCGGTCCGCGAAGCGCTGCTGGTGGCGCGCGAGGTCTTCGAGGAGATGCGCGCCGAGGCGGCGGCGGCGGGCTAGCGCGCCTCGAAATCCACCCGCTCGTCCACCGGCAGGCCGAGCAGGTGGCGGCGGAGGCAGTCGAGCCCCAGCTCGGCCGCCCCCAGCCGCACCCAGTCCCGCCCGCCGAGCAGCCGCGCCTGCCGCGTCACCACCCCCTCGGCGGTGGCGATGCCGATGCAGAGGGTGCCGCCCCAGTCCTGCCGGTCGCCGCCCGCATCCAGCGCGACCAGCACGGCCAGCGCATGGCTGGCGCCGCTGCCGGCGCGCAGGGCGGCAGCGATGGTGGTGGCGGCCTCCGGCGTCACCGCCGCGGGCGCCGGCACGCCGAGGCTGGCGGCAAGCTCGTCGAGGCCGGGCGCCACCACGGCGCGGCGGAACAGCCCCTCCGCCGCCGGCAGCGGCGCCAGCCGGGCGGCGATGTTGCCGCTGGTGAACATCTCGGCCACCGCCAGCGTGCCGTCCCGCGCCCGCAGCGCATCCAGGATGACGCTTTCCAGCGAGGCATCATCCTCGGCCACCACGAAATTGCCGAGCCGCCGGCGCACCTCCGCCTCGACCGGGCCGAGCAGCCGTTCCAACTCCTGGGCATCGGCGGCGCGCGCCGCCAGCTTGGTCTCGAGCTGCGGGTAGTGGGACTGGAAGCCCAGCTTCACCGGGCCGTCGAGGCCGAGCAGGTCGCTCAGCATCCCGTCCGCGCGGCTCTCGCCGATGCCGAAGGAATGGAAGCGCTTCAGCCGCGTCACGCCCGGCAGCCCGCCCCTGGGCCAGCAGCCGGGGGAGCAGCTGTTCCTCCAGCATCCGCTTCATCTCGCGCGGCACGCCGGGGGTGAAGAAGAACCGCGCCCGGCCGATGGTGACGGCGAAGCCGCAGGCGGTGCCGATCGGGTTGTCGATGAACTCGGCGCCCTCCGGCAGCATGGCCTGCTTGCGGTTGTTCGGCGGCATGGGGCGGCCGCGGCGGGCGTAGAAGCCCTCCATCCGCGCCAGCCAGGCCTCGTGCAGCACCAGCGGCACGCCGGCCGCCTCAGCCGCGACCTCCTGCGACAGGTCGTCGACGGTCGGGCCGAGCCCGCCGTTGACGATCACCGCATCGGCCCGCAGCGCGGCCTCGGCGAAGGCGGCCAGCAGGCTGGCACGGTCGTCGCCGACGATGGTGCCCCAGTGCACCGTCAGCCCAAGCTCCACCAGGCGCCGGGCGATATGGCTGTAATTCGTGTTGATGGTCTTGCCGGTGAGGATCTCGTCGCCGGTGCACAGGATCTCGATACGCATGGATTTGCCCCCCGCCGGCCGCGCCGGAGCGGGCCGCGATTTCGCCAATATACCCGCATCCCGTACCAACTTCGCGATCTTGTCCACTTTGACGGATGACCCGTGGCGGGCGAGGCTGGGGCAAACCACCAGGGGCGATCCGATGATCGACATGCGCGTGAAATGGCCCAACAACGCCCGCGTCGCGGTGATGCTGACCTTCGACTTCGACGCCGAGACGCTCTGGCTCGGCCGCGACCCGGAGAACGCACGGCGCCCCGGCGTGCTGAGCCAGGGCACCTACGGCGCCAAGGTCGGCGTGCCGATGATCCTGCAGACCCTGCGCGAGGAAGGGGTGAAGGCCACCTTCTTCGTCGTCGGCTGGACCGCCGAGACCCACCAGGACCGCGCCGAGATGATCCTGCGGGAAGGCCATGAGATCGCCCACCACAGCTATTCCCACACCTGGATCGACCCCGCCTTCCCCGACAAGGAGGTCGAGGAGATGGAGAAGGGGCTGGAGGCGCTGAAGACCCGCCTCGGGGTGGTGCCGAAGGGCTACCGTTCCCCGCCGGCGAGACCAGCGACAACCTCATCCGGCTGCTGAACAAGCACAATTTCCTGTACGACAGCTCGCTGCTGGACGACATCAACCCCTACCGGCACGTCATGCCCGATGGCAGCCGCGGCCCGATCGAGCTGCCCTGGCACTGGAGCCTGGACGACGCGCCCTTCGCGCTGTTCTCCATCAAGAGCCCGCGGCCGATCTTCCCGAACAGCCACATCCGGCAGGTCTTCCAGGACGAATTCCGCGAGATCCATCGCTGGGGCGGGCTCTACAACCTGGTGATGCACCCGCAGGTCAGCGGCCGGCCAAGCCGCATCACCCTGCTGCGCGAGATGATCCAGTGGATCAAGACCTTCCCCGATGCCTGGTTCGCCACCGGCACCGAGGTCGCCGAGGCCTGGTCCGCCGCGCATGAACCCCGCTGAACGCGCCGCCGCACGGCGCATCCCAGGGCCGCGTTGAACGCCTGGGCAGCCCGGCGGCGCGGGCCTACATCGGGAGCATGAGCACGCAGCTTCCCCCGCTGGCCCTCACCATGGGCGAGCCCGCCGGCATCGGCGGCGAGATCGCGGTCGGCGCCTGGCACGCGCTGCGCGCCAGCGGCCCGGCGTTCTTCCTGATCGACGACGCCGGCCGGCTTTCCGGCGCCCCCATCCAGCGGATCGAGGCACCGGAACAGGCAGCGGCGGCCTTCCCGCACGCCCTGCCGGTGCTGCACCGCCCGCTGCCCCGCCCCGCCGTCCCCGGCCGGATCGACCCTGCCAACGCTCCGGCGGTGATCGCCGCGATCGACGAGGCGGTGGCGCTGGCGCTCGCCGGGCGGGCCGCCGGGGTGGTGACCAACCCGATCCAGAAATCCGCGCTCTACGCCGCCGGCTTCGCCCACCCCGGGCATACCGAATACCTGTTCGAGATCGCCGGCACCGGCACCGCGCCGGTGATGCTGCTGGCCTGCCCGGAATGCGGGTGGTGCCGGTCACCATCCACGAGCCGCTGAAGCAGGCCATCGCCCGGCTGACCCCGGAGCTGATCGCCGGGGTGGCGCGCATCACCGCCGCCGGGCTCCGCCGGGACTTCGGCATCGCCGCGCCGCGGCTGGCCATCGCCGGACTGAACCCGCATGCCGGGGAGGCCGGCACCCTCGGCACCGAGGACCGCGACATCGTCGCCCCCGCCGTCGCCATGCTGCGGGCCGAGGGCATCGACGCCCGCGGCCCGATCCCGCCCGACACCATGTTCACCGCCCAGGCGCGGCCGGGCTACGACGTGGCGCTCGGCCTCTATCACGATCAGGCGCTGATCCCGATCAAGACGCTGGACATGGCGGGCGGGGTGAACGTGACCCTTGGCCTGCGCATCGTCCGCACCAGCCCCGACCACGGCACGGCGCTCGACATCGCCGGGAGCGGCCGGGCCGACCCCGGCAGCCTGGTCGCCGCCATCCGGCTGGCCGCCGAAATCGCCGCCCACCGCAGGAACGCCACCGCATGACCACCCCCACGCAGCAGCCCGGCCCGATGCGCCTCTCGGTCAACGTGGACCACGTCGCCACCCTCAGGAACGCCCGCGGCGGCAGCTTCCCCTGCCCGGTGGAGGCAGCCCGCACCGCCATGGCGGCCGGCGCCGACGGCATCACCGTGCACCTGCGGGAGGACCGCCGGCACATCCGCGACCGCGACCTGGAGCGCATCGGCGCCGAGGTGCAGGGCCGGCTGAACTTCGAGATGGCCGCGACCGAGGAAATGATCGGCATTGCGCTCCGCCTGCGCCCGCCGGCCTGCTGCATCGTGCCGGAGAAGCGCGCCGAGCTGACCACCGAGGGCGGGCTCGATGTCATCGCCGCGGGTGCCGCCCTGCGGGATGCGGTCGCCCGGCTGGCCGACGCCGGGATCGAGGTCTCCATCTTCATCGAGGCGGATGCCCGGCAGATCGAGGCCGCCGCCCGCATCGGCGCCGCCGCGATCGAGCTGCATACCGGCGCCTATGCCGATGCCGCGCCGGACGGGCGCGTGCCGCATCTCGCAAGGCTGCGGGCCGGGGCCACGGCGGCGGCCGCGGCGGGGCTGCTGTGCCACGCCGGGCACGGGCTGACCTACGAGACCCTGCCGCCGATCGCCGCCATGCCGGAGGTGGTGGAGGTCAGCATCGGCCATTTCCTCATCGGCCAGAGCGTGTTCGAGGGCCTGCCGGCGGTGGTCCGGCAGATGAAGGGCCTGATCGTGGCGGCACGCGCCGCGTGAGGCGCTGATTTGGCGGCACCGCGCGCAGGCGCTACATCCGCCAGGGCACCACGGGAGATGCGCGCTTGGCCGAGACGCAGTTCGATTGCGCCATCATCGGCGCCGGCATCCTCGGCCTCGCCCATGCGCTGGCGGCGAGCCGCGCCGGGCTCCGCGCCGTGGTGCTGGAGCGCGATGCCCGGGCGGTCGGCGCCTCCATCCGCAACTTCGGCTTCGTCACCGTCACCGGCCAGGAGCGGGGCGATTGCTGGCGCCGCGCCCGCCGCGCCCGCGACGTCTGGGCGGAGGTCGCGCCGCAGGCCGGCATCGCCATCCACCAGCGCGGGCTGGTCGTCGCCGCGCGCCGCCCGGAGGCCCTGGCGGTGCTCGAGGAGTTCGCCGCCGGCCCGATGGGCGAGGGCTGCCGCCTGCTGCGCGCCGCCGAGGCCGCCCGGCTCGGCGGCCTGCGCGGCGACCTGCGCGGCGCCATGCACAGCCCGCACGAATTGCGCGTCGAAAGCCGCGATGCCATCCCGCAGTCTGGCCGCCTGGCTGGCGGAAGCCCAGGGCGTGGCCTTCCGCCGCGACAACCGCGGTGCATGCGGTGGAGCCGGGCCGGGTGCGGACCATGCCGGCGGCAGCATCGCGGCGCGGCGCATCATCGTCTGCCCCGGCACCGATATCCGCACGCTGTTCCCCGACGGTCTTCGCCCGCCGCGCCGTCACGCTGTGCAAGCTGCACATGCTGCGCGTCGCCGCCCCCGGCTGCACCCTGCCGGGCGCCGGTGATGAGCGATCTCGGGCTGGCCCGCTACCTCGGCTATGCCGACTGCCCGAACCTGCCGGCCTGGCCGCCCGGCTGCGCGCCGAGCAGGCGGGCGGAACTGGACAACGGCATCCACCTGATCGTCGTGCAGGGCGCCGACGGGTCCCTGGTGGTCGGCGACAGCCACCACTACAGCCCGACGCCCGACCCGTTCCAGCCGGCCGCAGTGGATGCGCTGATATTGCAGGAACTGTCCGCCGTGCTCGACCTGCCGCGGCCGGAGGTGGTCGAGCGCTGGGTCGGGGGTCTATCCCTCGGGCCCGGAGACCGCCTTCTTCGAGCAGCCGATGCCGGGCGTGAGGCTGGTTTCCGTCACCAGCGGCACCGGCGCCAGCACCGCCTTCGGCCTGGCGGAAGACGTGTTCGCCGATCTGCTGCGAGACTTGCAGCATGACCGATTGGCGCACGCCCTACACCGGCCCGGTCAAGGCGGTGGTGCTCGACTGGGCCGGCACCGTGGTGGACCACGGCAGCCGCGCCCCGATGGGCGCCTTCGTGCGCGCCTTCGCCGAGATGGGCGTCGCCATCTCCATCGCCGATGCGCGCGGCCCGATGGGCATGGCCAAGGCCGACCACATCCGCGCGGTCTGGCCGCCGCCATCGCCCCGGCCTGGCGGGCGAAGCATGGGCGGGACTTCTCGGAGGCCGACGTCGAGGCGATCTTCGACATCTTCGAGCCGATGAACGTCGCCGCCATCAAGCGACCACGCCACGCTGATCCCCGGCGTGCGGGAGGCGCTGGCGGAGCTCGCGGCGCGCGGCATCCGCTTCGGCACCACCACCGGCTACACCCGGCCGATCATGGCCGAGCTTGCCCCGTTGGCCGCCGCTCAGGGCTTCGTGCCGGAGGTCATCGTCTGCGCCGGCGACCTCGCCGCCGGCCGCCCGGCGCCCTTGCAGATGTGGCACGTCATGGCGGCCATGGGCGTCTGGCCCGCCGCCGCCGTGGTGAAGGTGGATGACACCCCGCCCGGCATCGGCGAGGCGCGCGCGGCCGGCTGCTGGGCGGTGCGGCGTGGCGATGACCGGCAACATCGCCGGCTGGTCCGCCGAGGAACTCGCCCAGGTGCCGCAGGCCGAGCGCGACGCGGCCCGCGCCCGTGCCACGGCGGAGCTGACCGCCGCCGGGGCGCATCTGGTGATCGACAGCCTGGCCGACCTGCCCGCCGCCATCGCCGATATCGAGCAGTGGCTGGCGGTGGGCGAGGCACCGGGGTGAAAGGCTTGCCGCAAGCTGCCATCGAACTGTAACGTCGCAACGGGGAAACAACGGCTACACGGGCGCGAAATCCACGTCAGGAGACGCCCATGTACCGCCGTGCGCTTACCGCCGCGCTTGCCCTCGCCTGCACCCTTGGCCCGGCCTTCGCCCCTGCCCCGGCCGAAGCCCAGCAGCGCACCCGGCTGACCGTCTATACCGCGCTGGAGAACGAGCAGCTCGCGCCGCTGAAGGCCGCCGCGGAAGCCGCGGTGCGCGACATCGAGATCGCCTGGGTGCGCGACAGCACCGGCGTCATCACCGCCCGGCTGATCGCCGAGCGGCAGAACCCGCGCGCCGACATCATCTGGGGCGTCGTCGGTCTTCTCGCTGCTGCAGATGGAAAGCCTGGAGATGCTGGAGCCCTACACGCCGCAGGGCGCCGAGGCGCTGCGGTCGAATATCCGCTCCGACCGCAGCCCGATGACCTGGACCGGCATGGACGCCTTCGTCTCGGCCATCTGCTTCAACACCGTGGTGGCGAAAGAAGCGCAACCTGCCGCGCCCGGCCACCTGGGCGGACCTGCTGAACCCGGCCTATCGCGGCCAGGTGGTGATGCCGAACCCGGCCTCCTCCGGCACCGGCTTCCTCACCATCGCCGGCTGGATCGGCACCCAGGGCGAGGAGCGGCGGCCTGGAACTACATGACGAGCTGCACGAGAACGTGCAGGTCTACACCCACTGCGGCAGCGCCCCCTGCAACAATGCGGCGCGCGGCGAATACGCGTCGGCATCTCGCTTCGACATGCGCGCCGTCACGCTGAAGAACCAGGGCGCGCCGATCGACATCATCGTGCCGACCGAAGGCGTCGGCTTCGACCTCGAGGGCACCGCCATCCTCCGCGGCACGCCGCAACGCCGAAGCCGCCAAGAAGCTGGCCGACTGGGCCGTGACCCGCGCGGCGAAGGAGCTGTACGGCCGCTGGTACGCGGTGCTGCGCGATGCCCGGCGTGGAGCCGGCGGTGCAGGGCTATCCGCCGGAGATTCGAGCAGCGCCTGGTCGACGAGGACTTCCGTGCGGTGGCGGTGCAAGCGCGACCACATCCTGCGCGACTGGGCCGAGCGCTTCGACGGCAAGTCCGCGCCGCGGAACTGACCGTGATGGTGCGCGCTCGGCGCGCGGCCGACCGCGCCGAGGCGGCGGCCGAAGCCCCGCCCTACCTCGGTGGTGGAGCAGGTCTGCAAGCGCATTCGGCACCTTCCAGGCGCTGGAGCGGGTGACCTCGACGGTCGCGGAGGGCGAGTTCGTCTCCTTCCTCGGCCCCTCGCGGCTGCGGCAAGACCACGCTGCTGCGCGGCGATCGCCGGCCTCGATCCGGCGACGACCGGCCGGATCGATCCGGCAGCGCGGCCGGGACATCACCGGCCTGCCGCCGGCCGCGCGCGACTTCGGCATCGTGTTCCAGTCCTACGCGCTGTTCCCCAACCTCAACGTCACCGAGAACATCGGCTACGGGCTGCGCGGCAAGGCCGGCCGAAGCCGCGCCGGGCGGCGCGGCGTGTCGAGAGCTGCTCGCGCCTGGTCGGGCTGGCCGGAACACGCGGCGAAATACCCGGCGCAGCTGTCCGGCGGCCAGCAGCAGCGGGTGGCGCTGGCCCGCGCGCTGGCGAACGAGCCCGGGCTGCTGCTGCTGGACGAGCCGCTGTCGGCGCTGGATGCCATCGTGCGGCTGCACCTGCGCCAGGAGATCCGCGCGCTGCAGCGCCGCCTCGGCGTGACGACGGTGATGGTGACGCATGACCAGGAGGAGGCGATGGGCGTCTCCGACCGGGTGGTGGTGATGTCGCGCGGGCGGATCGAGCAGGTCGGCACGCCGGAGGCGATCTACCGCCAGCCGGCCTCCGCCTTCGTCGCCGGCTTCGTCGGCCGTCAGCAGCCATTTCGACCGCGACCATCGAGGCCCCGGCCGGCCTGCTGCTCGCCGAAGGGCTGCGGCTGCCCTGCGAGGCGGCCCGGCCCATGCTGTACGGCAACCGGGTGGAAGCCTTCATCCGGCCCGAGGATGTGCCGGCTCGGCGCTGAGGCCGCCGCCCTGCCCGGCGGCTTCGAGGCATGGGTGACGCATCTCGAATTCCTCGGCCCGGTCTGCCGGCTTTCGCTGGAGGTGCCGACCCCGGCCGGCGGCCGCCCGCTGCGGCTGGAAGCGGACGCCAACCCGGACGAGGCGCGCGCCCTCGGCGCGCTGCCCGGCACCGCCCTGCCGGTGGCGCTGCCTGCCGCCCGGCTGCTGGTGTTCCCGGCCGATCGAGTGACGCGGCACTGCGGCGGCGCCGTGCGGCCCCGGCTGCCGGCGGATGTGAAGCTGCTGCGGGCCGGGCTGTGGCTGGCGCTGGCGGTGCTGGCGGTGGGGCTGATCCTGCCGCTCGGCACGCTGCTGGTGCGGGCCTTCGAGGATGCCAGCGGCGCCTTCGTCGGGCTGGCGAATTTCGCCACCTACGTCACCACGCCCTCGTTGCGCGCCGCCGCCTGGAACAGCGCCTGGACCGCGGCGCTGACCACCCTCATCGTCGTGCCGCTGGCCTTCGGCTACGCCTATGCGCTGACCCGGTCCTGCATCCCGGCCAAGGGGCTGTTCCGCGCCGTCATGATGGTGCCGGTGCTGGCGCCGTCGCTGCTGCCGGCGCTGGCGCTGATCTATCTGTTCGGCAACCAGGGCATGCTGCGCTGGATGCTGGGCGGCAACAGCATCTATGGCCCGATCGGCATCATCATCGCGCAGGTGTTCTACTGCTTCCCGCATGCGGCGATTATCCTGGCGGTCGCGCTCGCCACCGCCGATGCCCGGCTGTACGAGGCGGCGGAGGTGCTGAAGGCCGGCCGCGCCCGCATCTTCGCCACCGTCACCCTGCCCGGCGCGCGCTACGGGCTGGTCTCCGCCGCAGTGGTGGTCTTCACCCTGGTGGTGACGGACTTCGGCATCCCGAAGGTCATCGGCGGGCAGTTCCCGGTGCTGGCGACGGATGTCTACAAGCAGGTCGTCGGGCTGCAGAATTTCAACATGGGCGCGGTGGTGGGGCTGGTGCTGCTGCTGCCGGCGATCGGCGCCTTCATGCTGGACCGCTGGGCGAATGCCAGGCGCAGCGCCACCATGTCCGGCCGCGCGGTGCCGCTGGTGCCGCGGCCACGGCGGCAGCGGGACCGGCCGCTGCTGGCGCTGTGCGGGCTGGTGGCGGTGGCGCTGGTCGGGCTGGTGGCGGTGGCCATCTGGGGTTCGCTGATCCGGTTCTGGCCGTACAACCTGACGCTGACGCTCGACAACTACGATTTCGCCCGGTTCGATGTCACCGGCTGGTGGGCGCTGTGGAATTCGGTGCGGCTGGCGACGGCGGCGGCCATCTGCGGCACGGTGCTGGTGTTCTGCACCGCCTGGCTGCTGGAGCGCGGTGCGCCGGGCGGCACGCTGGCGGCGGTGGTGCGCTTCGCGGCGGCGATGCCGCTGGCGGTGCCGGGGCTGGTGCTCGGGCTGGCCTTCATCCTGTTCTTCAACCACCCGCTGAATCCGCTGGGATTCCTCTATGGCACGCTGGCCATCCTGGTGCTGAACAGCCTGGTGCATTTCTACACCGTCGCGCACCTCACCGCCGTCACCGCCATCCGCCAGCTCGACCCGGAATTCGAAGTCGGTGGGCGCTTCCCTGCGAGTGCCGGCGCTGGTGACCTTCGGCCGGGTGACGGTGCCGATCTGCCTGCCGGCCATCCTCGACATCGCGGTCTATATCTTCGTCAACGCGATGACGACGGTCTCGGCGGTGATCTTCCTCTATGGCCCGGACACCAAGCCGGCCTCGGTCGCCGTGGTGCACATGGATGAAGCCGGGCAGTCCAGCGCGGCGGCGGCGATGGCCGTGGCGATCCTGGCGGTCACCACCGCGGTGAAGCTGGCGCAGGTGGCGAGCGGCGGGCTGGTCGAGCGGCTGACCCAGCGCTGGCGGCGGCGGTAGCCGGGGCTGCGCCCTACAGGAAGTCCCGCAGCATCGCCACCAGCGGCTTGTCGGCCGGCGGCATGGCATAGGCGCCGAATTTCTGCGGCCGCACCCAGGCCAGGGCCTGGCCTTCCACCGCCCGCAGGTTCCCCTCCCAGCGGCGGCAGAGATACAGCGGCATCATCAGGTGGAACTTCTCATAGGCGTGGGAGGCGAAGGTGAAGGGGGCGAGGCAGCTCTCGGTCACATCGATGTCGAGTTCTTCCTTCAGCTCGCGGATCAGCGCGGCTTCGGGGGTCTCGCCCGGCTTCACCTTGCCGCCGGGGAATTCCCACAGGCCGGCCAGCGGCTTGCCCTCCGGCCGGCGGGCCAGCAGCACCCGGCCATCGGCATCGACCAGCGCGACGGCGGCGACCAGCATGAGCGGCTTGCCCGCCGGCGCCGTTGCCGCGCCAGGGGCGGGCGCCGCCGGCCCGGCATCGCCGTTGAGTTCCTCCCGCCCGCCACGGAACAGCTGCACCGGCATCGAGCCGCCACGCGAGAGGAAGGTCTGCATCGCCTCGCCCGCGGCGCGGAAGCCCAGCCGGCGCAGCACGGCGGCGGAGCGCGCGTTGTCCCGCAGCACGCTGGCATGGATGCCGGTGATGTCGAGATTGGCCAGCGCCCATTGGCACAGCCGGCTGGCCGCTTCCGGCGCCACGCCATGGCCCCAGAACCGTCGGCCGACCCAGTAGCCGAGTTCCGCCTGCCGGCGGTCGCCGTCCAGGGTGACGCCGACGCAGCCGATCAGCATTTCCTCGCGGCCGCCAGCGACCGGTTCCTCGCCGACGATGGCCAGGTGCCAGGCATCGCCCGCGGCGATCTGCTCCCAGGTGGAGGCGATCCACTCGTCCGCCCGGGCGCGGGCATAGGGGAAGGGTACCCGCGCCAGGGTCTTCGCCACCTCCCAGTCGTTCACCAGGCGGTGCAGCGCCGTCGCGTCCTCGGCCCGCAGCGGGCGGAGGGTGAGGCGATCGGTGCGGAGCGGCGGGAAATCGGGCGGGGTGGTCACGGTGGCGATGACCCCACTGGACAGGAGGTACGCGGCAGGTGCGGCCGGCGGCGAGCCGCTGTCAACGGCTGGTGGTGCAGGTCGGGAGGGAGGGTGGTGGAGCTGAGCGGGATCGAACCGCTGACCTCGTCATTGCGAACGACGCGCTCTACCAACTGAGCTACAGCCCCGAACCAATCCGGCCGGGCATTGGGGTCCCGCCGGGCGCGGTAAATGCCCCCGCGCTGCACCGGAGTCAAGTCGCCCGGCGGCCATGCTTGTCGCGCGGGCGGGCCGTCACTAGGTTGCGCCCGCGCCCCGAACGGGAGCGCCTCCCCATGGCTCCGCCAATCCCACGGCTTCGCCAAGCTAAGGTCATCGGCATGTTTCTGGATGTGGTGTTCTTCCTGGCCGGCGCGGTGCTGGACCTGCTCTGGTGGGCGGTGCTGCTGGCGGTGATCGTCCAGCTCCTGATCAGCTTCAACGTGCTGGACACCCGCAACCGCATTGTCTGGACCATCGCGGATTTCCTGTACCGGGTGACCGAGCCGCTGTTCAACCGGGTCCGCCGCGTGCTGCCGACCTTCGGGCCGGTCGACTTGGCGCCGCTGGCGGTGCTGCTGCTCATCACCGCCGGGCAGATGCTGCTGAACGCGACCCGCAATGCCCTGCTGATCAACGGGATGTATTTTTGACCGAAGGCTGGTGGCGCCCTGCTCCCGGTGGCGTCACGCTCCGGGTGAAGGCCCAGCCGAAGTCCCGCCGGCCGGGCATCGGCGGCACCACGCCCGGCGCGGACGGCCCACGGCTGCGGCTGGCGGTCACCGAGGCGGCCGAGGACGGCCGCGCCAACCGGGCGGTCTGCGCCACCATTGCCGAGGCGCTCGGCATCCCGGCCTCCACCGTCAGCGTCGTGCAGGGCGCCGGGGCGCGGGAGAAGCTGCTGCGGATCGCCGGCGACCCGGTGGCGCTGGCGCCGCGGCTGCAGGCGCTGGACCCGGAAGCCCCCAACTGAAGGCCTGCCCATGACCGCACGCATCATCGACGGCAAGGCAGTGGCGGAGCGGCTGCGCGCTGGCCTCGCCGCGCGGATCGCCACCCTGCCCTTCCGCCCCGGCCTGCGCGTGGTGCGGGTCGGCGACGACCCGGCGAGCGGCGTCTATGTCCGCAACAAGGACCGTGCCGCCGCCGCCGCCGGCTTCGACAGCGCCACCATCGCCCTGCCCGCCGACACGACCGAGGCGGAGCTGCTGGCGCTGGTCGGCCGGCTCAACGCCGACCCGGCGGTGGACGGCATCCTGGTGCAGCTGCCGCTGCCGCCGCAGATCCGCCAGGATGCGGTGGTCGCCGCCATCGACCCGGCCAAGGACGTGGACGGCTTCCACCCGGTGAATGCCGGCCGCCTGGTGACCCAGCAGCCCGGCCTGGTGCCCTGCACGCCCAAGGGGGTGATGCACCTGCTGCGGGAGGCCGGCACCCCATTGGCCGGCGCCCGCGCGGTGGTGCTGGGGCGCAGCCAGATCGTCGGCCGCCCGATGCTGCAATTGCTGCTGGCGGCCGATTGCACGGTCACCGTGGTCCATTCCCGCAGCCGCGACCCGGCCGGCGAATGCCGGCGGGCGGAGATACTGGTGGCGGCGGTCGGGCGGGCACGCATGGTGCGCGGCGACTGGATCGCCCCCGGGGCTACCGTCATCGATGTCGGCATCAACCGCGGCGCCGATGGCAAGCTGGTGGGCGACGTGGCCTTCGACGAGGCGCTGCCGCATGCCGCGGCCATCACCCCGGTGCCCGGCGGGGTCGGGCCGATGACTATTGCCTGCCTGCTGGAGAACACGCTTGAAGCGGCGCTGGCCCGCCGGGCGTGATCCCGGCGTTGACGGCGGCCGGGACTCCCGGCTATACGCCTCGGCTCCCGGCGGCACCCAGGTGCGGCCGGCGGCCAGACATGGCCGGAAACCTTACCGAACACCTCGCCCGGGGAAGCGCCGACCCCGGCAGACAATCCTGGCGCGACCAGTTGGGACCGCACGATGACCTTCGCAGTGATCCGCACCGGCGGAAAGCAGTACCGGGTGACGCCGAACGCCGTCCTGACGGTTGAGAAGCTGGAAGCCGAGCCCGGCGCCACCATCACCTTCCACGACGTGCTGGCCCTTGGTGGCGAGGCCGGGCTGACCCTCGGCGCGCCGACCATCCCCGGTGCCAGCGTCACCGCAACCGTGGTCAAGCAGGCCCGCGGCGACAAGATCATCATCCTGAAGAAGCGCCGGCGGAAGAACAGCCGCCGCAAGCAGGGCCACCGGCAGGACCTGACGGTGCTCCGCATCGACGACTTCGCCGCGGCTTGAAGAAGGAGAATCCACCATGGCACATAAGAAAGCGGGCGGCTCCTCCCGCAACGGGCGCGACAGCGCCGGCAAGCGGCTTGGCGTGAAGCTGTATGGCGGGCAGGTCGTGCGCGCCGGCAACATCATCGTGACCCAGCGCGGCACCAAGATGCTGCCCGGCCGGAATGTCGGCGTCGGCCGCACCCACTCGATCCACGCCAGGATCGACGGCGTGGTGAAGTTCGACCGTAAGGCCGAAGGCCGCGTGCATGTCTCCGTGCTGCCGGTCGCCCAGGCAGCCGAATAACTCTCACCCCCAGGGTGTGGCGGAACGGGGGCCTCGCGGCCCCCGTTTTCGTTTTCAGGGTCCGAATTCCCCCATGAAGTTCCTCGATGAAGCCAAGGTCTGGGTGAAGGCCGGCGACGGCGGCGATGGTGTCATCGCCTTCCGGCGCGAAAAATTCATGGAATTCGGCGGCCCGGACGGCGGCAACGGCGGCAAGGGCGGCAGCGTGGTGGTCGAGGCGGTGGATGGCCTCAACACGCTGATCGACTACCGCTACTCGCAGCATTTCAAGGCGCGCAAGGGCGGCAACGGCGCCGGCCAGGACCGCACCGGCGCCGGGTCCGACGACGTGGTGCTGAAGGTGCCGATCGGCACCCAGATCATCGCCGAGGACAAGCAGACCCTGCTCGCCGACCTCGATTCCCCCGGCGCCCGGGTAGTGATCGCCCAGGGCGGCGACGGCGGCTATGGCAATGCCCATTTCAAGACCAGCACCAACCGTGCCCCGCGCCGTGCCGACAAGGGCTGGCCGGGCAAGGAGCTGTGGATCTGGCTGCGGCTGAAGCTGATCGCCGATGCCGGGCTGGTCGGGTTGCCGAATGCCGGCAAGTCCACCTTCCTCGCCGCGGTGAGCGCGGCCAAGCCGAAGATCGCCGACTACCCCTTCACCACCCTGCACCCGCAGCTCGGCGTGGTCCGGTTGAACGCGACCGAGGAGTTCGTCCTCGCCGACATTCCCGGCCTGATCGAGGGCGCGCATGAGGGGGCCGGGCTCGGCGACCGCTTCCTCGGCCATGTCGAGCGTTGCGCGGTGCTGCTGCACTTGGTGGACGGCAGCCAGCCCGACCCGGCCGGCGCCTGGCGCACCGTGCGGGCCGAGTTGGCCGGCTACGGCAACGGCCTGGACCAGAAGCCGGAGCTGGTGGCGCTGAACAAGCTGGACGCGATGACCCCGCAGGCCCGCGCCAGCCGGCTGAAGGCACTGGAGCGTGCGGTGGGGGCGCCGGTGCTGCTGCTGTCCGGCGCGACCGGGGAAGGCGTGCCGCAGGCGCTGCGGGCATTGGCGACGACGATCGCCACGCAGCGCGCCGCAAAGTAATGCCCGATGCCGCCGGCCATGCCGCCGGCGGTGCCCCTCGCCCGGGCACCCGTGGCGGGCAATGTTTCTATCAACTATAGATTGTTGACTTATGCCCAGGCATGGGCCTGGGTCCTGCGGAAGCCGCCCCGATCCGCCAGATCCACCCGTGCACCGGCTGATCCCGCGCGCTGAAAACGCAGCGATTTCCGTGCCTTGTGTGGAGTTAATTTGGCTTCAGCAGGCGTTTGCGAATCGTTAACGCCCGCTCGCACTATTTCGTGATTGAAATCATAGGTTGAATACGACATAGCTGCTCCCCGCGGCATGACTTCACGATGCAGTGAATCACGAGATTGTGGGGAGATTTGCAAATGCCTTCCACCGTCGGATCGACCTCGACAGATGCCATTGGAAACCAGTACCGGGTGGTGCTGGCCGATGATTTCAGCAACGGATACCAGACCTCGAATTGGGGCAACCCATACGGCGATGGCGGGTACTGGAATGGCGCCTTCTCCTGGAACTCCGGCGATGTGGCCGTCCGCAACGCCGAGATGCAGGTCAGCATGACCAGGCAGGCCAACGGGTCCTGGACCGCCGGCGGGTTCAACAGCATCATCGCCGACAAGACGATCACCTACGGGATGGTCGAGTTCGATGCCCGGGTGGAGGAAGCCCAGGGCACCATGGCCGCCATCCTGATGTGGCCGGACTCGAACGACTGGCCGCGCCAGGGCGAGATCGACATCCTCGAGACGCCAAAAGACCGGTCGATGTACACCACCCACTGGGAGAGCTCGAACGGCTCGCACCAGTACAGCTCGATCTTCAGCGACATCGATGCCAGCCAGACCCACCACTACAAGATGACCTGGCTGCCCGACCTGCTGAGCATCCATGTGGACGGCCGCCTGGTCGCCAGCTGGACCAGCCCGGCCGCCATCCCGGATGCCGCCATGGGCTTCGGTGCCATGGGCTTCGTCGGCACCTCGAACGAGGACTGGATGGGCGGCGCCCCGAACGGCAGCACGCCATCCCGGGTGACCATCCACATCGACAACGTGGTGATGTCGCAATGGACCGGCAGCGGCGGCACGCCGACGCCCGCGCCGCGCCGGCGCCCACCCCGGCACCGGTCGTGACCCCGGCACCCGTACCGGCGCTCACCCCGGCCAATACCACCATCGGCACCGGCAGCGACACGCTGGTGCTGAAGATCAGCCAGGACGCCTACCAGGGCAGCGCCCAGTACACCGTCAGCATCGATGGCGTCCGGGTCGGCGGAACCCTCACCGCCGTCGCCACCCGTATCTCCGGCCAGGAGGACACCGTTACCGTCAAGGGCAACTGGGGCGCCGGCAGCCACAAGGTCACCGTCAACTTCCTCAACGATGCATGGGGTGGCACGGCCGCCACCGACCGCAACCTGCAGGTCAACGGCATCACCTTCAACGGCACCCCGCTGGCCGATGGCGATGCCGACCTGAACCGCAACGGGCCGGTCGACTTCGGCTTCACCAAGGCTGCCACGGCACCCGTCGCCCCGGCACCAGCACCGGCCCTCACCCCGGGCAGCACCACCATCGGCACGGGCAGCGATACGCTGGTGCTGAAGATCAGCCAGGATGCCTACCAGGGCAGCGCCCAGTACACCGTCAGCGTCGATGGTGTCCGGGTCGGTGGTACCCTCACCGCCGTCGCCACCCGCACCTCCGGCCAGGAGGACACCGTCACCGTCAAGGGCAACTGGGGCGCCGGCAGCCACAAGGTCACCGTCAACTTCCTCAACGATGCCTGGGGTGGCTCCGCCGCCACCGACCGCAACCTGCAGGTCAACAGCATCACCTTCAACGGCACCCCGCTGGCCGATGGCGATGCCGACCTGAACCGCAACGGCCCGGTCGACTTCGGCTTCGCCAAGGCTGCCACGGCGCCCGCCGCCGCGGCGCCAGTCGTGACCCCGGCACCCGCACCGGAAGCCCCGGCGACCCCGGCTGCGCCGGAGCAGTTCGGCACCCCGGGGGTCTGGGGCCGGGCCGGCGACGTGTGGTTCGGCAATGCCGACTTCGGTGGCCTCAGCTACAAGACCTATGGTGGCAAGCCGGATTGGGGCGACCTCTCCACCGCCCAGATCTCGCCCACGACCTGGTCCGCCACGGATGCCACGCGGATCGCGGTGGATAATTTCGTCACCGCCAACCTCGACCTGCGGGCCGCCGGCAGCCGCTCGGTGGATGTCATGGCGGTCAGCGCCAAGAACGGCGCCATCACCCTGGGCGGCGGCAACGACAAGGTCACCTGGGTCGCCCACAGCGAAGCCGCCGGCGCGGACAACACCATGGTCATCAGGACCGGCGCCGGCAACGATACCGTCGTCATCACCGCCGCGGGCATCTCGCCGCTGGCCGACTACGACCGGTACGACAACGGCAGCCTGTACCAGCCGAACTACGACGGCGCCCGCTCCACCGCCGTGGTCTACACCGAGGGCGGCAACGACACGGTGACGACCGCCGGCAAGGTCGCGCTGGTGCTCAATGCCGGCAGCGGCTTCGTCACCGCCACCGGCGGCGGCGGCAACGACGTGTTCAACGCCGGCAGCGGCGGCGGCATCTTCACCGGCGGTGCCGGCCGCGACACCTTCGTGTTCGGCAACGGCGACGGCGATGTGGTCATCCGCGACTTCACCGCCGGCACGGACAAGCTGCAGTTCCTCGGGCTGACCGCCGCGGATGTCACCGCCACCTCGGCAAGCCGGGACGGTGTCTCGGGCGTGCTGGTCACCTACGACGACGACGGCAGCGTGTTCCTCGCCAAGGCCGCCGCCCTCGCCGTTTCCGACATGTTGTTCGCCTAGGCAACAAACGACACCGGCCAGGGCGCCCCGCAAGCCGGGGCGCCCTTCTCCCGCCCGGGCGCCGGCCATGCTATGCGCCCGCCCCATGCACGCAGAACACCAGCCCACTACCCCGAGCCTCGCCGCGGCCCGCCGGGTTGTCGTGAAGATCGGCTCCGCCCTGGTGGTGGAGGAAAAGACCGCCACGCCGCGGGACGCCTGGCTGGCCTGGTCGCCGCCGATGTCGCCGCCATGCGGGCGCGAGGGGTGGAGGTGGTGATCGTCTCCTCGGGGGCGATCGCCCTGGCCCGCCGCGTGCTCGGCCTCACCCGCAAGCGCTCAAGCTGGAGGAGAAGCAGGCCGCCGCCGCGGTCGGGCAGATCCGGCTGGCCGGCGCCTGGGAGAAGGCGCTCGCCGCGCATCGGCCTGCACGCCGCGCAACTGCTGCTGACGCTGGAGGACAGCGAGGACCGCCGCCGCTACCTCAACGCCCGCGCCACCCTCGGCACGCTGCTGGAGCTGGGCTGCATCCCGGTCATCAACGAGAACGACACGGTGGCCACCGCCGAGATCCGCTTCGGCGACAACGACCGCCTGGCCGCCCGGGTCGCCGAGATGATCGCCGCCGATGCGCTGGTGCTGCTCTCCGACATCGACGGGCTCTATACCGCCGACCCCAAGCGCGACCCGGCCGCCACGCATCTGCCGGTGATCGGGCAACTGACGCGATGAGATCATGGCGATGGGTGGCGACCCGCCGCCCGGCTATTCCTCCGGCGGCATGCGCACCAAGCTGATCGCGGCGCGCATCGCCACCGGGGCCGGCTGCGCCATGGCCATCGCCCTGGGCAACCGCGACAACCCGCTGCGGGCGATGGAGGAAGGCGCCCGCTGCACCTGGTTCCTGCCCACGCCGGAGGGCCGCACCTCCCGCAAGCGCTGGATCGCCGGCAGCCTCGCCCCGCTCGGGGCGCTGGTGGTGGATGCCGGGGCGGCGCGCGCGCTGGCCCGGGGTTCCTCGCTGCTGCCGGCAGGGGTGCGCGGCGTGGAGGGCAGTTTCCACCGCGGCGACCCGGTCAGCGTGCGCGATGCCGAGGGCCGTGAATTGGCGCGCGGGCTGAGCGCCTACGACGCCGAAGACGCCAGCCGGATCGCCGGCCACCGCTCGGAGGAGATCGAGGCCATCCTCGGCTGGCGCGGCCGGGACGAGGTGGTGCACCGGGACGACCTGGTGCTGCTCAACCCCCGGCCCGGCTGAGCCCTCGGCCGAACTGGCGAAGCCTGAGGCTTCGCGCAGAGCATGATTGCTTGAGGCGGAAGCGCCGAAAAGCGTGAAATCATGCGCCAGAACAACATGCTAGACCACGATTGGTGCTTCTGTCGGCGCCGATCGTGGTCTAGGGATGGCCGCCGGAGGACCACCCGTGAACGCCATCACCGACCCCATCGCCGCCCAGCTCGAGACCGCCGCGCGTGCCGCCAAGGCCGCCGCCGCCGAACTCGCCCGCGCGCCGCGACCGGCGAAGGACCTGGCGCTGCTGGAAGCCGCCGCCGCGCTGCGCGCCTCGGCCCCCGCCATCCTGGCGGCGAACGAGGCGGACATGGCCGCCGCCCCCGGCCTCACCGCCGCCTTCCGCGACCGGCTGGCCCTGACCCCGGCGCGCGTCGAGGCCATGGCGGCCGGGCTGGAGGATATCGCCGACCTGCCCGACCCGGTCGGCCGCGTGCTGTCCGAATGGACCCGGCCGAACGGCCTGGTGATCCGCCGCGTCGCCCAGCCGCTGGGGGTGATCGGCATGATCTTCGAAAGCCGCCCGAACGTCGCCGCCGATGCCGCGGCGCTCTGCCTGAAATCCGGCAATGCGGTCATCCTGCGCGGCGGGCGGGAAAGCCTGCGGAGCGTCACCACCATCCATGCCGCCATGGCCACCGGGCTGCGCGCCGCCGGGCTGCCGGAGGCCGCCGTGCAGGTCGCCCCGACCGCCGACCGTGCCTTCGTCGGCGCCATGCTGCGCGCTGCCGGGCTGATCGACCTCATCATCCCGCGCGGCGGCAAGGGGCTGGTGACGCGGGTGCTGGAGGAAGCCCGCGTGCCGGTGCTGGCCCATGCCGAGGGGCTCTGCCACACCTACATCCATGCCGCGGCCGAGCCCGCCATGGCCCGCGCCATCCTGGCCAATGCCAAGATGCGCCGCACCGGGGTCTGCGGCGCGACCGAGACGCTGCTGATCGACGCCGCCATCGCGCCCGGCCTGCTGCCGCTGCTGGTGGCCGACCTGCGGGCGCTCGGCTGCGAGTTCCGCGCCGATGCGACGGCCCGCGCCATCTGCCCGGAGCTGCCGGCGGCAACCGGGCAGGATTTCGCTACCGAATGGCTGGACAGCATCCTGTCCATCGCGGTCGTGGATGGCGTGCCGGCGGCGCTCGACCACATCCGCCGCTTCGGCTCGGAGCATACCGAGGCGATCGTCACCGCGGATGCGGTGGCGGCGGAGGAATTCCTGAACGGCCTCGATTCTGCGGTCGGGCTGTGGAACGCCTCCACCCAGTTCTGCGATGGCGGGGAATTCGGCTTCGGCGCCGAGATCGGCATTGCCACCGGGCGGCTGCACGCCCGCGGCCCGGTCGGGCTGGAGCAGCTCTGCACCTATCGCTACCGCATCACCGGCAGCGGACAGGTCCGGCCCTGAGCCCCTCGCCGGGGGAAATCGCCGCGCCCGGTCCCTGGGGCGACAGCCGCAGGACACGCGTCGGCCTGCTGGGCGGCAGCTTCAACCCGGCGCATGCGGGGCACCGGCATGTGGCGGACCGCGCGTTGCGGGCGCTGCGGCTGGACCAGGTGTGGCTGCTGGTCTCGCCGGGCAATCCGCTGAAGCCGCGGCGGGGCATGGCGCCCTTCGCGGAACGCCTCGCCTCGGCCCGGCGGATCGCCGATGGCCGGCGGGTGGTCGCCACCGATATCGAGGCGAGGCTTGGCAGCCGCTACACCGTGGCGACGCTGGCGCTGTTGCGGCAGCGGTTTCCACGGGTGCAATTCGTGCTGCTGGTCGGGGCGGACAATCTTTCCCAGTTGCCACGCTGGAACCACTGGCGGCAATTGGTGCGGACCACCCCACTGGCGGTGCTGCCGCGGCCTGGCGAGACGCGCCGGGCGCTGTCCGGCCAGGCAGCCCAGGTCCTGGCGCGGCACCGGAAGCGGCCGGGCGCGTTGCTGGCACAGGCGCAGGCCGGTCCCCATGCCGGCTGGAGCCTGGTACCTGCGCGCGAACATCCGGCTTCCGCCACGGCAATCCGCCAAGCGGCCGGCAACGTGGTATAGACCCATTCAATCAAGACAAAGGAGGCGGCCATAGCGCGCTCGCCGAAGCCCCCCACCGGGGGCGAGACCAAACCCACCAACCGTCGCAGCACCGGCACCCCGGCGCCGAGGTCCCCTCGCGCCGCCAAGCCACCGGCCGAGGCCAAGCCGCGGATCGCCGGCAAGCAGTTGCCGCGCGGCGCCACCGCGACCAGTCCGGCATCCCGCAACAGGGCGACCGAACGGCCCGAGCCACGCCCGCGCGCCACTGCCAAACCGGCCCCGAAAGGCCGCGCCGCGGCACCGCGGGACCGGGACGAGGCGCCGCCGCGCAGCCGCACCGCCACCCGCCCGCCGTCGCGGGACCGGGACGAGGCGCCGTCGCGCGGCCGCACCGCCACCCGCCCGCCGGCACGGGACCGGGACGAGACGCCGTCGCGCAGCCGCACCGCCACCCGCCCGCCAGCACGGGACCGGGACGAGGCGCCGTCGCGCGGCCGCACCGCCACCCGCCCGCCAGCACGGGACCGGGACGAGGCGCCGTCGCGCGGCCGCACCGCCACCCGCCCGCCGTCGCGGGACCGGGACGAGGCGCCGTCGCGCGGCCGCACCGCCACCCGCCCGCCGGCACGGGACCGGGACGAGGCGCCGTCGCGCAGCCGCACCGCCACCCGCCCGCCGTCGCGGGACCGGGACGAGGCGCCGTCGCGCAGCCGCACCGCCACCCGCCCGCCAGCGCGGGACCGGGACGAGGCGCCGTCGCGCAGCCGCACCGCCACCCGCCCGCCAGCACGGGACCGGGACGAGGCGCCGTCGCGCAGCCGCACCGCCACCCGCCCGCCAGCACGGGACCGGGACGAGGCGCCGTCGCGCAGCCGCACCGCCACACGTCCGCCGTCGAAGCCGCGTGCCACCACGCCGAAGCCCGCCGCCCGTCGCGCCGCGCCGCCCAAGCCGGTGCCCGAGACGAAGATCATCCGTCGCCGGGTTGGGGTTCCGCCGAAGCCGGTCCCGCAGGATGAGGGCGCCCCGCGTAAGGCGCTGGTCGTCGCCGGGCCGGAGGCCAAGCCCGCCCGCCGCTCGCGGGCCAAGGCGAAGGTCACGCCGGACCGGCTGGAGCAGCTCGTCAACGCCGCCCGCACCAGCCTCGAGGACGACAAGGCCGAGGACATCGTCGTGCTCGATGTCACCGACCGGGCCAGCTTCACCGACCGGATGATCATCGCCACCGGCTTTGTGGACCGGCAGATCCAGGCCATGGCGAACCACCTGGAGGATGCGCTGGAGAAGGTCGGCCTCAAGCTGCGGCGGGATGCGATCCAGGGCTCGGACGACTGGGTGCTGATCGACTGTGGCGACATGGTCATCCACCTGTTCAAGCCGGAAGCCCGGGTGACCTACGGGCTGGAGCGCATGTGGGGCCCCGAAAGCCCGCGCGGCGAAGGCCCGATCGACCCGGCCGACCTGCTGGACGGGACGGCGCTGGAGGAGTGAGCCGCCCGCCCCGGCTGATCGCCGTCGGCCGCCTGAAGCCGGGGCCGGAGGCGGCGTTGTTCGAGCAGCACAACGCCCGCCTCCGCCCGCCCTTCGCGGTGACGGAAATCTCCGAGGCGCGCGGCAGCGCCGGCGAGATCCGCCGGCGGGAAGGCGCGGCGCTGCTGGCGGCCCTGCCGGATGCCGCCTGGGTGGTGGCGCTCGACCTCGGCGGCACCGCCCCGACCAGCGAGGCGCTGGCGGCGCTGGCCGAACGCTGGGACGCCACCGGCAAGCCGCTGTGCTTCCTCGTCGGCGGGGCGGAGGGGCTGGACCCGGTGGTGCTCGACCGCGCCGACCACCGGCTGTCGCTCGGCCCGCTCACCTGGCCGCATTTCCTGGTGCGTGGATTGCTTGCCGAGCAGTGGTACCGGGTGCAGGCAATCCGTTCCGGCCACCCATATCATCGCGCATGGCGACCGTGACGATGGGAGGCTGGTGATGGGCATGTTGCTGGTGGCGGCATTGGTATGGATCGGCGTGCATGTCGGGATCGCCGGCACCGCGATGCGCGGAGCGATCGTCGGGCGGATCGGCGACGGGGCGTTCCGCGCGGTGTTCTCCATCGCCTCGGTGCTGGCGATCATCTTCCTGGTCAATGCCTGGCAGAACGCCGGTACCACGCCGCTGTGGTTCGCCGCACCCTGGCTGCGCTGGGTGCTGGCGCTGGTGATGCTGCCCGCCTTCATGCTGTTCGTCGCCTCCTTCCGCCGCAACCCGACCGCGGCCGGCGGCGAGGCGCTGATCGGCGCCGGGGCCACCGGCATCCAGCGCATCACCCGCCATCCGATGCTGTGGTCCTTCGCCATCTGGGCGGCGGTGCATGTGGTCGGCAACGGTGACACCGCCAGCCTGGTGTTCTTCGGCGCCTTCCTGGTCACCGCGCTGGCCGGGATGCCGAGCATCGATGCCAAGCTGGCGCAGCGGCGCGCCGGATGCCTGGCCACGGCTTGCAGCCACCACTTCCATCCTGCCATTCGGCGCCATCCTGGCCGGGCGCAACCGGCTGGCGCTGGGTGAGATCGGCTGGATGCCGCCGGTCATCGGGCTGGTCGCCTGGGCGGCGATGCTGCATTTCCACGCGCGGTTCTTCGGGGTGCCGCCGCTCATCATCGGGTAGGGTGCGCCGAGGACATGCGCCTAAGGTGCCCAGGAGTATATATAACCCCAGGGTGAGCAGTCTTTGGGAAACTGCCGGGTGGCAGACCGTCACTCGGACTTCCGCCGTTGCGCCTTCGCCCGCCCCACCTCCCGCCGCCTCGCGGAGCCTGCCGGCGCAGCGGCGCCGGCCCGGCCTCTTGAAGACGGCGCCGGCCGCCGCCATTCCTCCACCGTTGCCGATCCGCCAGGAAAACCATGATGCAGGAAGCCCTCACCGCCGCCGATGCGGCGAATACGCCGCGTGCACGCGCGGCGCGGCTCGTTCTGTCCGCCGGCTTCCAGAACACCGTCATCGCGCTGATCCTGCTGAACGCCGTGACGCTCGGGCTGGAGACCTCGCAAAGCCTGATGGCCAGTCATGGCGCGCTGCTGCAGGTGATGGACCGCGGCCTGCTCGTGCTGTTCACCCTGGAACTGGCGATCCGCATCTACGCCTTCCGCGGCCGCTTCTTCCGTGACCCCTGGGGGCTGTTCGACCTGTTCGTGGTGAGCATCTCCTGGGTGCCGGCGGCCGGCCCCTTCGCGGTGCTGCGGGCCTTGCGGGTGCTGCGCGTGCTGCGCCTGATCAGCGCCGTGCCCTCGATGCGGAACGTGGTGGAGGCCATGCTGCACGCCCTGCCGGGCATGGGCAGCATCGTGCTGCTGATGGTGCTGATCTTCTACGTCTTCGCGGTGATGGCGACCAAGCTGTACGGCGAGCTTTCGCCCGAGCGCTTCGGCTCGCTCGGCGCCTCGCTGTTCACCCTGTTCCAGATGATGACGCTGGAGAGCTGGGCGGAAGCCAATGTCCGGCCGATCCTGGAACACCAGCCGCTGGCCTGGATGTTCTTCGTGCCCTTCATCCTGGTGGCTACCTTCGTGGTGCTGAACCTGTTCATCGGCGTCATCGTGGACAGCATCCAGACCCTGCGCGCCCAGCGCGAAAGCGCCGATGCCGCCGCGGCGCAGGTGGCGGTGGATGCCGCCCGCAGCGAGGCGCATCTCGACGCCAGGCTGCTGCACGAGGAAATACGCGCCCTGCGCGAGGACCTCGCGGCGCTCCGCCGCGAGCGGGCAGCGGGCGACTAGCGTCGCCCGGCATGACCGGGCAAGGAGGACCGCGGATGAGCGAGGACCAACCCGAGGGACCGGAAACCGGCCGGCTGACCGCGCGGCCGCACCCTGTCACAGACCGCGCCTGGCCGCTGCCGGCCGGGCTGCATCCGCTCGGCATGGGCGATGGCCGGGATGGGCTGCTGCGGGTGCCGGTGGCGCCGCTGGCCGGGCCGCTGCCGCTGATCGTCATGCTGCACGGCCATGGCGGCGATGCGACGCGGGCGCTGCGGCGCATCCAGCCGATTGCCGATGCCGCGCTGGTGGTGCTGCCGGACAGCCTCGGCGCCACCTGGGACGTGCTGGAGGGCGGCTACGGGCCGGACATCACCCGGATCGACGCGGCGCTGGCGCGGGTATTCGCCGCATGGCCGGTGGATCCGGCACGGCTGGCGGTGGCCGGCTTCTCGGATGGCGCCTCCTATGCGCTGTCCCTGGCGATGATGAACGGCGCGTTGTTCAGCCATGCGCTGGCCTTCTCCCCCGGCTTCGCCGCGCCGATGCGGCTGGAGGGCAAGCCGCGGCTTTTCCTCAGCCACGGCACGGAGGATGCGGTGCTGTCCATCGACCATTGCAGCCGCCGGCTGGTGCCGAAGCTGCAACGGGCCGGCTACCCGCTGCGGTACCGTGAATTCTCCGGCGGGCATGAACTGCCCGAGGCGGTGGCGCGGGAGGCCCTGGGCTTTCTCAACGCGGCTTGAGCCTGGCGGCGCCGGGTGCCAGCATCCCCGGCAATCACCGGGGAAACGCCATGGACACCATCACCGAGAACCTCGCCGGCAAGGTTGCCATCGTCACCGGTGCCGGCTCCCGCCCCGGGGAGGGCGTGGGCAACGGCCGCGCCGCCGCCATCCTGCTGGCCCGCGCCGGGGCGAAGTTGGTGCTGGCCGATGCCGTCCCCGAATGGGCCGAGGACACCCGCCGGATGATAGAGGCCGAGGGCGGCGAGGCCATCACCGTCGCGGCCGACGTGACCAAGCCGGAGGATTGCCGCCGCATCGTGCAGGCCGGGTTGGAGGCATGGGGCCGGCTGGACGCGCTGGTGAACAACGTCGGCATCAGCGGCCCCAAGGGCACGGCGGAGGATGTGGACCCCGAGGAATGGGCCCAGGGCCTGCTGGTCAACGTCACCTCGATGATGCTGATGGCGAAATACGCCGTGCCGGCCATGCGCAAGGCCGGCGGCGGCGCCATCGTGAACATCGGCTCGGTCGCCGGGCTGAAGGGCGGCCACCCCTCGCTGCTCTATCCTACCAGCAAGGGCGCGGTGGTGAACATGACCCGCGCCATGGCGGTGCACCACGCACCCGACGGCATCCGGGTGAATTGCGTCTGCCCCGGCATGGTCTACACGCCCATGGTCCAGGCCAATGCCATGACGCCGGAGAAGCGCGAGGCCCGGCGCAAGCGCAGCATCCTGCAGGTGGAAGGCAGCGGCTGGGATGTCGGCGCGGCGGTCGCCTTCCTCTGCGGCGGCAATTCGCGCTGGATGACCGGGGCGATCGTGCCGGTGGATGCCGGCGCGACGGCCATCGCCGCGCTGCCGGCCGGCGTGGGGTAGGCGTCACGCCGCATCGTGCCTGTGGCGCGTCACGCCGCATCGTGGAAAATAATGCCCAGCGTGTGGCGCTCGCCGCTGCGCACCCGGCTGACGCCGTGCCGCATGGTGACGCGGTAGCTGCCGCGGCTGCCCTGCACCGGGCGCTGCGCCACGGCGAAGACCGCCGCCTCGCCCTGGGCCAGCGGCACCACCTCGGCACGGGACTGCATGCGCGGGCGCTGTTCGGTCAGCACCAGCTCGCCGCCGTTGAAATCCTCGCCGGGGGCGGAGAGCAGCACCACCACCTGCAGCGGGAAGGCATGCTCCCCGTACAGGTCCTGGTGCAGGCAATTGTAGTCGCCGGGGCCGTAGCGCAGCAGCAACGGCGTCGGCCTCGTCTGGCCCGCGGCGTGGCAGCGGGCGAGGAATTCGGCATGGCCGTCCGGGAAACGCACCGGCAGGCCCATCGCCTCCTGCCAGCGGTTCGCCACCGGCACCAGCCGCGGGTACAGCGCCGCCCGCAGTGCCTGCACCGCATCCGGCAGCGGGCGGGCGAAATACTGGTACTCGCCCCGGCCGAAGCCGTGCCGCGCCATCACCACCCGGCTGCGGAACAACTCGGCCTCGTCGTATTTCCTGGCCAGCGCCCGGCATTCCGCCGGTGCCAGCAACGGGCCGAGCCGCGCCGCACCCTGGGAATCCAGTTCCGCCGCCACCGTGGTCCAGTCGATGTCTTCGCGCATCGTTGTCCTCCCTGCCGCACCGCATATGACTGTGAACGGCCAACCCCGCCTGCCGCCTGTTGCGCCGGCAAGGCGGCGGCGTTAAGGCCGGCGAAGCAAGCGAAAGGTATCCCATGCCCGTACCCCGCCCCGTCATGCTTGTCGTCCTCGATGGCTGGGGCTGGCGCGAGGAAGTGGCGGACAACGCCGTGCGCCAGGCCCATACCCCGGTATTCGATGCGCTTTGGGCGTCCGGGCCGCATGCCTTCCTCCATACGTCCGGCCACGATGTCGGGCTGCCGGATGGGCAGATGGGCAATTCCGAGGTCGGCCACATGAACCTCGGCGCCGGCCGGGTGGTGATGCAGGACCTGCCGCGGATCGATAAGGCGGTGGCCGACGGCTCCATCGCCACCATGCCGGCGCTGGTGACGCTGATCGAGGCGCTGAAGGCATCGGGCGGCACCTGCCACCTGCTCGGGCTGGTCTCGCCCGGCGGCGTCCACAGCCACCAGAAGCACGCGGCGGCGCTGGCCAGGGTGCTGGCCGAAGCCGGGGTGCCGGTGGCGATCCATGCCTTCACCGATGGCCGGGACACGCCGCCGGATGCCGCCACCGGCTATCTGGCGACGCTGCAGGCGGATATCGCCGGCCTGCCCGGTGTCCGCATCGCCACCGTCACCGGCCGCTATTTCGCGATGGACCGGGACCACCGCTGGGACCGGGTCAGCCAGGCCTGGCGGGCGATGGTGCTGGCCGGGGGCGAGCATGCCGCCGACGCCATCGCCGCCGTCACCGCCGCGCAGGCCCGGCAGACGACCGACGAATTCGTCCCGGCCACCGTCATCGGCGACTACGCCGGCATGCAGGACGGCGACGGGCTGCTGTGCTTCAACTTCCGTGCCGACCGGGTGCGGGAGATCCTGGATGCGCTGGTGGACCCGGAGTTCAGCGGCTTCGGCCGCCCCCGCGTCCCGCACTTCGCCGCGGCAGCCGGCATGACGGAGTATTCCACCAGCCTGAACAAGTTCCTCGGCACGCTGTTCGCGCAGCAAGCCCTGCAGGACATTCTGGCCGATGTCGTCTCCCGCGCCGGGCTGCGGCAGCTGCACGCCGCCGAGACCGAGAAGTACCCCCACGTCACCTTCTTCCTGAACGGCGGCATCGAGCCGCCCTTCCCGGGGGAGGACCGCATCATGGTCCCCTCCCCCAAGGTGGCGACCTACGACCTGCAGCCGGAGATGTCGGCGCCGGAGCTGTGCGAGAAGGTGGTCGCCGCCATCGGCACCGGCAAATACGACCTGGTGGTGCTGAATTTCGCCAACCCCGACATGGTCGGCCACACCGGCAGCCTGCCGGCGGCGATCAAGGCGGTCGAGACGGTGGATGCCGCGCTTGGCCGCATCGCCGAGGCGGTGCGTGCCCAGGGCGGCGCGCTGCTGGTCACCGCCGACCACGGCAATTGCGAGCTGATGAAGGACCCCGAGACCGGCGGCCCGCACACCGCGCACACCACCAACCCGGTGCCGGTGGTGCTGGCCGGCGGCCCGCCCGGCGCCAGCCTCGCGGATGGCCGGCTGGCCGACGTGGCGCCGACCCTGCTGGCGCTGATGCACCAGCCGCAGCCGGCGGCGATGACCGGGGTGTCGCTGCTGCGCGGCGGGTAACATCGCTCGCGCCCCCACCCCCGCCCATGCTACCGGGGTGGCGTTTTGAAGCCTTCCGCCCCATCCGCAGCACCATGTCCGCTGGCCCGCCGGGTTTTCCGCCTATGCGGCCCGGCGCTGCTCGCCCTGCTGCTTGCCGGCCCCGCCGTGGCGCAGAAGCCCACGCCCGAGGCGGTGGAGGCCGCCCGGCGCGCCGCCCAGGCTGAAGCCGAAGCCGCCGGGACCGCCGCCGAGGCAGCCCGCGCCGCCGCCGCCGAGGAACTCCGGCTGGCCGAGCGCCGGGTGGTGGCCGCCCGCCATGTCCAGGCCGCCGAGCTGGAACTGGCCGAGGCCGAGGCGCGCACCGCCGCCGCCGAGGCCGCCGCCGAGGCCGCCCGCACCACGCTTGGCGAACGCGCCGCCGCGCTGGCCCCGATGCTGCCGCTGATGCTGCGGCTTGGGCTGTGGCCGGCGGAATCCCTGCTCGCGGTGCCCGGCCCGCCGGAGGACACCCTGCGCGGCCTGCTGGTGCTCCAGGGCATGTCGCGCGAGCTGGCCGCCGAGGCCGCCGCGCTGCGGGCCGCCGGCGCCGAGGCCGCCCGGCGCGGCGCCGCCGCCGCCGCCGAGGCCGCGGCCCTGCGGGTGGCCGATGCCAATGCCCGCACCGCCGTCGCGGCGCTGGAGGCGGAGCTGGAGGAAGCCCGCCAACGCCGTGCCGGTGCCGAGGATGCCGAGACCGCCGCCAGCCGCCGCGCCGCCGCCGCCGCCGCCCGCGCCACCAGCCTGGAAGGCGCGCTCGCCCGGCTGCGGCAGGAGGAGGCCCGTGCGGAGGCCGCCCGCGCGGAGGCCGCCCGCCAACGCGCCGCCGCCGCGGTGGCCGCCAGCCGGGCGCAATCGGCCGCCCGCCTCCGCCGCGCCGCCGAGGCCGAGATGGCCACCGCCAGCACCGCCCAGCCCGCCGTCCCGCCGCGCGTCGCCGGCGGCCGCGCCATGCCGGTTGCCGGCCGGGTGGTGCGGGAATTCGGCGCCTCCGGGACGGGCGGGGCGGCGCGCGGCCTCACCTTCCAGGCGGCCTCGGGGGCACGGGTGGTCAGCCCCTGCGGCGGCCGGGCGGTTTTCGCCGCGCCATTCCGCAGCTTCGGCCAATTGTTGATTGTGGATTGCGGTGGCGGCTACCATTTCGTCCTGGCGGGGCTCGACCGGCTGGATGCCTCGCCGGGGCAGCGCCTGCTGGCCGGCGAGCCGGTCGGGCTGCTGGGCGCCGGCGAAAGCGGCGGCCGGGCCACTCTCTACCTGGAGCTGCGGCGCGGCGGCAGGCCGGTCGATCCGCGGGGATGGCTGGCGGGCCGGGGATGAAGGCCCGGAATGGCGGGGCCAGGATAGATACCGTGCCTTTTGGGCGGCATTCACGCTAACATATATCATCTGACCGCGGCCCCATGGGCCGCGCTGCAAGGGACACGGTGGCCTCATGAAGGGCAGGTTTCGGACGGCGGCGACGGTGACCGCGGCATTCGCCGCAGGGGTTCTGATTGGCCCCATGGTCGCTTCCCCTATGGAAAAGGCCTGGGCGCAGGACAGCGGCCGGGCGGAGACCTATCGCCTGCTCAACCTGTTCGGCGACGTGTTCGAACGGGTGCGGGCGGAATATGTCGAGCCGATCAACGACCGCACCGCGGTCGAGAATGCCATCAACGGCATGCTGACCGGCCTCGACCCCCACAGCTCCTACCTGAACCTCCGCAGCTACCGCGACATGCAGGTGCAGACGCGCGGGGAGTTCGGTGGCCTCGGGATCGAGGTGACGCAGGAGAACGGCTACATCAAGGTCATCTCGCCGATCGACGAAACCCCGGCGGCCCGTGCCGGCGTCAAGGCCGGGGACCTCATCACCCATCTCAACGGCGATTCCGTGCAGGGCCTCAGCCTGCAGGAAGCGGTCGAGCAGATGCGCGGCGAGCGCGGCACCGCCATCAAGATCCTGATCCGCCGGGAGGGTGCCGCCCAACCGATCGAGATGTCCCTGACGCGGGAGGTGATCCGCCCGCAGGTGGTGCGCTTCCGCATGGAGGGCAACGACATCGGCTATGTCCGGCTGACCTCCTTCAACGAGCAGACCGATGCCGGGCTGCGCCGCGCCGTGGATTCCCTGCGCCAGCAGGCCGGCGACAAGCTGAAGGGCATCGTGCTCGACCTGCGCAACAACCCGGGCGGGCTGCTCGACCAGGCGGTCCAGGTGACCGATGATTTCCTCGACAAGGGCGAGATCGTCAGCACCCGCGCCCGCCGCCCGGACGATGCCCAGCGCTGGAACGCCAAGGCCGGCGACATCACCCAGGGGCTGCCGGTGGTGGTGCTGATCAACGGCGGCAGCGCAAGCGCCTCCGAGATCGTCGCCGGCGCCCTGCAGGACCACCGCCGGGCGATCGTGCTCGGGGTGAAATCCTTCGGCAAGGGCAGCGTCCAGACGGTGATGCCCATCCCCGGCAACGGTGCCATCCGCCTGACCACGGCGCGCTACTACACGCCGTCCGGCCGGTCCATCCAGGGCACCGGCATCGAGCCCGACATCGAGGTGCTGGCCCAGCGCGAGGAAGCCACCGCCACCATCCCGCGGGAGCGCGAGGCGGACCTGCGCCGCGCCCTGCGGAACGAGGGCGGCGTGCAGCAGCCGGCCGGCGCCCCCATCCCGCCGCTGCAACTGCCCGCCGGCGTCGCCGACCGCATCGCCCGGCTGCCGGCCGAGGGTGCCCCGGCACTCGACCTGACCAAGCCGGAAACCGACCACCAGCTGCAGCAGGCGACCACCCTGCTGCGGAGCCTGGCGGCGGCGCAGACCACGCCACGGCGCGCGGCGGCGCGCTGACGGGCCTCGCCGCCCAGGACCATGATGGCGAGGATCAAGGCCGCCCTGGGGCGGATGGTGCCCAGCTCCCCGGTGGGGGGCTGGCACATTTTGGCCGCCTGCTGGCTGGCGGTGCTGCTGCTGCTCGGCGGCGGCGCGGCGACGCTGGCCTGGCTCGGCCCGCCACCCGGCGAGGTGGTGGCCGAGGTGCCGCCCGAGGCGGCGAAAGCGCCCACCGAGGTCGCCGCCGCAGCCGTCATCCCTGACCCGCCCGAGCCGGCCCCCACGCCTGCCCTTGCCGCCGGGCCCGGCCCTGCCCCGGCCGCGCCCGAACCGCCGCCGCTGCCCGAGCCGGTGGCCAGTGGCCCGGCCCAGCCGGGGCAGCCCATCCCGCCATCCGATCCCGCCCTGCTCGAAGCCGGGCGGCACGGGCCGTTGCCGCGCATCAGCCGGGACGGCCGCACCGCCATCCGGACCTATGGCCGCGGCTTCGACCGGCAGGACAGCCGGCCGCGCGTCGGCCTCATCATCGGCGGCCTCGGGATGCATGCGGCGCTGACGGAGGAGGCCATTCGCCGGCTGCCCGGCGGCGTCACCCTGGCCTTCAGCCCCTATGCACCGCGTACGGAGCCGCTGCTCGACCAGGCGCGAGCCCGCGGGATGGAGCTGCTGCTGGCGCTGCCGCTGGAGCCGACCGGCTATCCGCTCAACAACCCCGGCAACCGTGCCCTGCTCACCAGCCTGCCGATGGCCGAGAACGAGGACCGCCTGGACTGGCTGCTGTCCCGCTTCACCGGCTATGTCGGGGCGATCGGCGCCATCGGGCCGATGCGCGGGGAACGCTTCGCGGCGCTGGCCGAGTTGCTGGGCGGCTTGCAGGCCAGGCTGCACAGCCGCGGCCTGCTGTATGTGGACCCGCGCCCCAATGCGGAAGGCCCGGCCCGCGCCTGGGGCCGGACCATCGACCTGGTGGTGGATGAACCGGCCACCCGGGGCGAGATTGAACTGAAGCTTGCCGCGCTGGAACGGCTGGCGAAGGAGCGTGGCTCGGCGCTCGGCTATGCCGGGGAGGCATCGCCGGTGCTGATCGACCGCGCCGCCGCCTGGGCCGGCAGCCTGGGCAGCCGTGGCCTCGCGTTGGCGCCGGTCAGCGCGCTGATCCGCCGACCCGAACCCGCCGAGCCCCCTGCGCAAGCCAGCCGCGCCCCCTGAGGAACCCGGAACGCTTCGCCATGGACCTGCCCTATCGGAACTGCGTCGGCGCCGTGCTGTTCAACCCGGCCGGCCTGGTGCTGGTCGCCCGCCGTGCCGACCTGCCCAATGCCGAGGGCACAGCCGGCGGCTGGCAGTTGCCGCAGGGCGGCATGGACCCGGGCGAGGACCCGAGCGTCGCGGTGTTCCGCGAACTGGCCGAGGAAATCGGCACCGGCCATGCCGAGGTCCTGGCCGAGCATCCGGAATGGCTGTCCTACGACCTGCCGCCGGAGTTGCTGGGCAAGGCCTTCGGCGGCCGGTACCGCGGCCAGCGGCAGCGCTGGTTCGCGCTGCGTTTCCTCGGCCAGGACGCGGATATCCGGCTCGACCTCGACCCGCACCCGGAATTCGACGCCTGGCGCTGGGCACGGCTGGCCGAGTTGCCGGACCTGGCGGTGGGCTTCAAGCGCGGGATCTACACGGTGCTGGCCCGCGACTTCGCCCGGTTCGCCGCAGCCTAGAGCAAACCCCGAACGGGTGGAATCACCCGGCAGGGGTAATTTGCTCGCCTAAACAACAGGCTAGAGCGCATTCCGTGAGCCATGTCGAACGGAATGCGCTCTAGCCACAGGATTTGCCATGGGCTGGTGCGTCGGGCCGGGCGTGCCCCGGTTGCGGCAATCCTGGCAACGGCTTGCGCCGGCGCGGCCGGGCGACGCATGGTCGTGCGGCATGCGATTCCTCCATACCGCCGATTGGCACCTCGGCCGCACCCTGGGCGGCCACTCCCTGCGCGAAGACCAGGAACACCTGCTCGGCGGCCAATTCGTCGAACTCGTGCGGGAGACGGCGCCGGACGCGGTGCTGATCGCCGGCGACCTGTTCGACCGCGCCGTGCCCCCCGCCGAGGCGGTGGAACTGCTGGACGACATCCTGCACCGGATCATCCTCGGCCTGCGGGTGCCGGTGATCATGATCCCCGGCAACCATGACGAGGCGCGACGGCTGTCCTTCGGTGCCCGGCTGCTGGCGGCGGGCGGGCTGCACATCGCCGATTCGCCGCTCGGCCGGGCGGTGGCCATCGGCGACGTCACGGTGGTGGGCTGCGGCTATGCCTCGCCGCTGATGCTGGCGCAGAAGATGGGGACCGAGGTGGTGGGGGACCACGACGCCGGCTTCGGCCTGCTGGCGCCGCATCTGCACGGGCTCTGCCCGGAAGGCGGGCGGCGGCTGCTGGTGGCGCATGCCTTCGTCATCGGCGGCACCGAATGCGAGAGCGAGCGTTCGCTCTCGGTCGGCGGTACCGGGCAGGTGGCGGCGGCGCGCTTCGCCGGCTTCGACTACGTGGCGCTCGGCCACCTGCACCGGCCGCAGACCCTGGCCGGCGGGCGCATCCGCTACAGCGGCTCGCCGCTGGCCTATTCCAGCAGCGAGGCGGGGCAGGAGAAATCCGTCACCCTGGTCGAGCTGGATGCGGCCGGCGCCTGCACCATCGAGGCGATCCCGCTCTCGCCGCTGCGCCGGCTGCGGCTGGTGGAAGGCAGCTTCGACGCCCTGCACCGGACGCCAGAGGCGGAGCGCGAGGATTTCGTCGCCATCACCCTGACCGATAGCCTGCCGGTACCGGAAGCCCAGCGCCGGCTGGCCGAGGTGTTCCCGCGCATCATCGCCTTCGGCTATGCCGAGCAGGCGCGGCCGGCCGGCCCGGTGGCGCTGCCCGGCAAGGCGGCGCGGGCGGTGAAGCCGATCGAGCTGTTCGCCCGCTTCCACGCCGCCATGCGCGAGACGCCGCTGCCGGAGGCCGCCCGGCCGGTGCTGGCCGAGGCCATCCTGTCCGCCGAAGCGGCCGAGGCCTGAACCATGCGCCCGCTGAAACTGGTGATGGAAGCCTTCGGCCCCTATGCCGCGCGGCAGGAGGTGGATTTCGCCGCGCTCGGCGCCCACCGGCTGTTCCTGATCTGCGGCCCGACCGGCGCCGGCAAGACCAGCCTGCTGGACGCCATCTGCTTCGCCCTGTTCGGCGAGAGCAGCGGCGACGAGCGCCGCCCCGGCCACCTCCGCAGCCAGCACGCCCCGGCCGCGCAGCCGACCGAGGTGACCTTCGATTTCCTCCAGGCCGGGCAGCACTGGCGCATCCGCCGCACCCCCGCCTGGGACCGCCCGAAGCAGCGCGGCGAGGGCACCACCCCGGAACGCGGCAAGCAGGCGCTGTGGCTGGTCGGCCCCGACGGCCCCGGCGCACCGGTAGAGCGCGAGGCCGAGGTCGCCGCCCGCATCGGCGAGGTGCTGGGCTTGAGCGCCGCCGAATTCCGCCAGGTGGTGCTGCTGCCGCAGGGCCGCTTCCGCGAGTTGCTGACCGCCACGCCGGAGCGCCGCCAAGCAATCCTGCAGACCCTGTTCCGCACCCGCTTCTACCAGCGCATCCAGGCGGGGCTGAAAGACCAGGCCGCCACCGCGCGGCAGGCGATGCGGGACTGCCAGATGCAGCAGAAGATGCTGCTGCAACGCAGCGGGGCGGCAACCCCGGAAGCGGCGGCCGCCCGGCGCATCGCCCTGGCCGAGGCGCGCGATGCCGCCCTGGCCGCCCAGGACACCGCCACCGCCGCCGAAGCCGCCGCCCGCGCCGCCGAGGCCACCGGCCGCGATGCCGCCCGCCGGCTGGACGAGGCACGCGAGGCCGCCGCGCAGCTCGCCGCCCTGGCCGCCCAGGCGCCGGCGATCGAGGCGGACCGCCGCCGGCTGGAAGCCGCGACCCGGGCCGACCGGCTCGGCGCGACCCTGGCCGCCGCCGATGCCGCCACCCAGGCGGCCGACCTGGCCCGCCAGCAGGCCACCATCCGGGCTGCCCGCGCTACCGACGCCGCCGCCCGCCTCGCCACCGCCGAAGCCGCGCTGGCCGAGGCCCCGGCGCGCGAGGCCGAGGCCCGTGCGCTGCGCGACCGGGCACTGACCCTGGCCGGGCAGGTCGCCGCCGTCGCGGCGGCCGAGGCGGCGGCAACCGCGCTGGCCACCGCCACCACCGACGCCGACAAGGCTGCCAAGGCCGCGGCCATGGCGACGGCCTGGCTGGAGCAGGCACGTGCCACGCTGCGGGCGGCGGAGGCCAGCCTCGCTGCCCGCAAGGACATCGCCGGTCAGGCCGGGCACCACCAGCTTGCCAGCCAGCAGGCCAGGGCCATGCAGGGCGATGCGGCGGCGCTGGACCGCGCGCTGGCCGCCGTCACCAGGGCCAGGTCCGCCCAGGACCGCGCCACCGCCGCCCGCGACCAGGCGGCGGCCGAGGCCGTGGCGGCCCTGGCGGCGCGGGATGCCGCGACCCGCACCATCGATGCCGACCATGCCGCCCGGCTGGCCCAGGCCTTGGCGGAAGGCCAGCCCTGCCCGGTCTGCGGCGGCCTGGACCACCCCGCCCCCGCCCGGCCGGTGGGCGGCGCGTTGCCGGCGCTGGCTCCGCTGGACGCCCGGCTTGCTGAGACGGCGCGGGCGCTGGAGACGGCACGGGATGCGCTGCCCGGCGCCGAGGCGGCGCTGCGGGTGGCCGAGCGTGACCGCGATGCGGCGCGCGAACGGCTCGGCGACGCCGCCGCGACAGACCGGGCGGTGCTGGCCCAGGCCGCCACCAGGGCCGCGGCGGCGCTGGCCACGGCGACCGAGGCAGCCGCCGCCCTCCCCGCCCTGGCCGCCGCCCTGGCCACCGCCAGCACCGCCGCCGGGCAGGCCGAGCAGGCCGAGGCCACCGCCCGGCAGGCGGCACATGCGGCCACCCAGGCGCAGTCCAATGCCGAGGTGCTGCACGCCGAGCGCCGCCGCGCCCTGCCGCCCGGGGTGGCCTCGGCCGAGGCGCTGCGGGCCGAGGCCACCGCCGCCGAAGGTCGTGCCGAAGCCCTGGAAGCCGCGCTGCGAGCCGCCCGCGAGGAACGCGCCCAGGCCGCCGCCGCCGCCGCCGCCCGCCGTGAAGCCGCCGCCGAGGCCGCCGCCGAGGCCGGCGCGAAGGACGCCGCCGCCACCGCCGCCGCCGCCGCGCTGGCCGGGGCCTGCCGCGATGCCGGCTTTGCCGATGCCGTCGCGCTGCGCGCCGCCCGCCTGCCCGGCCCGGAGCAGGATGCGCTGGCGGCAGCCATCCGCCGCTTCGAGGGCGCGCTGAAATCCGCCGAGGACCTGGCCCAGGCGCGGGCGCGGGAGGCCACCGGGCTAGCCCCGCCCGACCTGCCGGCGCTGGCCGCCGCCCTCGCCGCCGCCACCGCCGCCCGCGAGCGCACAGCCGAGGCCGCCGGCGCCGCCCGCAACGCGCTCGCCGAACATGACCGGTTGCTGGACGAGCTGGCCCGCGCGAATGCCGCGCTGGCCGAGGCCGAGGCGGCGCTGGCGCTGCGGCAGGACCTGTCCGACCTGGCCGAAGGGCGTGGCACCAGCTCGGGGATGAACTTCGAGGGCTATGTGCTCTCCGGGCTGCTGGACGAGGCGCTGGAGGCGGCCAACCGTCACCTGCTCGGCATGCTGGACGGCCGCTACGCCATCCGCCGGCGGGAGGAGCGCGAGCGCCGCAACGCCGCCGCCGGGCTCGACATCGAGGTGATGGACCGCTGGAACGCCCAGCCCCGCCCGGCCTCGACGCTCTCGGGTGGCGAGGGGTTCTGCGCCTCCCTGGCGCTGGCGCTCGGGCTGGCGGAAACGGTGGCGGCGCATGCCGGGGCGCGGCAACTGGATGCGCTGTTCGTCGACGAAGGCTTCGGCACCCTGGATGCCGAAACCCTGGATACCGCCATCGGCGTGCTGGAGGGGCTCCAGGCCGGGGACCGGCTGGTCGGCGTCATCAGCCATGTGGCGGAGCTGCGCGAACGCATCCCCGCCCGGCTGCAGGTGACGCCGGGGCGCCGCGGCAGCACCGCGGCCTTCCTGTTCGGCTAGACCACGATCGGCGCCGGCAGAAGCACCGATCACGGTCCAGCCTGTTGTCTTGTCGCGTGATTCACGCTTTTCGGCGCTCCCGCCTCAAGCGATCACGCTAGTAGGTCGCGAAGATCCGGGCGATCTCGGCCGGGTCGTTGGTGACGGTCAACGCCAGCGCCAGCAGGATGCGCGCCTTCTGCGGGTTGAGGTTGTCCGCCGGGATGAAGCCCGCCTCGGCCAGCTTGGTGGTCGGGAACACCCGGCCGCTGCCGGCGCGGGTCGATTGCGCCACGACGACGCCGGCCTCCCGCGCTTCCTTCAGCGCCGCCGCATCGCCCGGCGTGACGAAGCCCGGCGCGAAGCCGGCGACGACGATGCCCTTGGCGCCCGCCGCGGTGAAGGCGCGCACCGCCGTGCCATCGGCATCGGTATGGCTGTAGGCGATATCGACGCGCGGCAGCGCGGCCAGCCTGCGGATGTCGAACTCGGTGTCCGGCGCCAGCTTGCGCAGCGGGCGGCGGTACCAGGCGAGCATGTCGCCATCGGCATGGCCGAGCACGCCGAAATCCGGGCTGCGGAAGGTCTGCATCCGGCCGGTGGAGGTCTTCGTCACCTCCCGCGCCGCCTGGATCTCGTCGTTCAGCATGACCAGCACGCCGAGGCCGCGGGCTTCCTCGCTGGCCGCGACGCGCACGCCGTTCACCAGGTTCATTGCCGCATCGGTCGAGAGCGCGGAGGCCGGGCGCTGCGAGCCGACCACCACCACCGGCACCGGCACCTTGAGGGTCAGCGAGAGGAAAAAGGCGGTTTCCTCCAGCGAGGCGGTGCCGTGGCCGATGACGATTTCGGCCAGCGCCGGGTCTTCCGCCACCAGCTTGTCGCACAGCAGCACCAGTTGCTGCCATTCAGTCCAGCCGATCTGCGGCGAGGGCACGTTGCGGTAGGGCACGGCGACCACATCGGCCACGAGCTGCACCTCGGGGAAGCGATCAAGGATGCCATCCGCCTGCAGCATATTCCCCTGGGCGCCGTAGTTGACGGTATCGAGCGGCCCCTTGCCCAATGAGGCCATGGTGCCGCCGGTGCCGATGAAGGCGATCTTCTTTTTCATGCCGCGACACGCTCCTCGTTGGCGAAGCCGGCGATGCATTCATCCACCGTCAGCACATCGCCGAATTGCAGGTAGAAGGCCAGCAGGGATGCCGTGTGCTCGGCATCGGTCACCGCGGCGCAGCCATCCGGCACCATCACGGTGCGGAAGTTCAGCATCATCGCATCCCGCGCGCTGCTCTCGCAGCAGACATTGGTGACGGTGCCGGTGATCAGCACGGTATCCAGCCCGCGCGCGCGCAGCCGCGCCGGCAGGTCCGAGCTGCCTTCGATGAAGGCGCTGTAGCGGTACTTGCGGACCACCTCGTCGCAGATCCGCACGTCGAGCAGCGGCCACAGGGCGTTGCCGACGGTGCCCTCGCTCATTGCGGCGGCGCGGCGGGCGCGGGCTTCCGGCGTGGCCATCTCCTGCATCACCGACCATTCGGTCTCGCAGCGCGCATCGAAGGTGTTCCGGATCCAGTACACCGCGCCGCCGGCGGCCCGCAGCGCGCCGGCCAGCCGGTTGATCTGCGGCACCACATGCTCGGCCATCGGGCATAGCGCATGCGCCACATCGGCCCGCATGAAGCCGTTCTGCATGTCGACCACCACCAGCGCGGTGCGCTTCGGGTCCAGCCGGGCGAAGGGGTGCGGCGTGCCGCAGCGGGCGGCGACGCGGGCGGCGATGGCATCGGGGATGGCGAAGGGATGCATGCGGGGGCCTTTCCGCGGCGGTTGCGCCCTGCGCCTGTGCGTATGTCCCGGGGTACCGGCTCTGGCGGCCGGATGCAGCAACCTAAGGCGCCGCCGCGGGCGCGGCAACCCAGGGCCTGGTTGACGCGGGCGCCGGCAGGCTGGCACCCTCCGCGGTGTCGGGGAAAACGCGCAGTCGCAGGGCAAACGGCCAAACGCCGGAGGCTTTTGCATGACCGATGAAATGGAACAGGATTTCCGCTCGGCGCTGCGCGTCGCGGGGATCAGCGTGCCCGAGCCGCGCTACGCCATCATGCTGGAGGCCTACCGGTCCTACCGGAAGATGGCGCTGGTGCTCGACGAGCCGACGCCCTACGCCGACGAACCCGCGGCGGCGCCACACCCCGAGCGGAGCCCCACCCGATGAGCGAGCCCCCCGTCCCCGGCCTGGCCGAGGCCTCGGCCGGCATCGCCGCCGGCACGCTCTCCCCGGTGGCGCTGTGCGAACAGGCGCTGGCCCGCATCGCCGCGCTGAACCCGGCGCTGGATGCCTTCATTACCCTGACCGCCGATCGCGCCCGCGCGGCGGCGGCGGCGGCCGAGGCCGAGATCAGGGCCACCGGCCCGCGCGGCCCGCTGCACGGCATCCCCTATGCGCTGAAGGACATCTACGATGTCGCCGGGGTGCGGACCACGGCGCATTCCCGACTGCTGGCCGAGAATGTCGCCACGGCGGATGCGGCCACCACGGCGCGGCTGGAAGCCGCCGGGATGGTGCTGCTGGGCAAGCTGGCAACGCATGAATTCGCCCGCGGCGGGGTCAACGACGACCTGCCCTTCCCGCGCGCGAAGAACCCCTGGAACCCGGCGCATTTCGCCGGCGGGTCCTCCTCCGGCTCGGGCGCCGGCGTCGCGTCCGGCATGATGGGGCTGGCGATGGGCTCGGATACCGGCGGGTCGATCCGCATACCCGCGGCCTTCTGCGGCGTGGTCGGGCTGAAGCCGACCTATGGCCGGCTGTCCCGGCGCGGGGTGGTGCCGCTGTCCTTCGGCCTCGACCATACCGGGCCGCTGACCCGGACGGTGGAGGATTGCGCCATGGCGATGCAGGTGCTGGCCGGCCACGACCCGGCCGACCCCGGCTCGGCCGATGTGCCGGTGGACGACTACCGCGCCGGGCTGCGCGACGGCGTGCGGGGGCTGCGGCTGGGCTATGCCCGGGCCTACAACCTGGAAGCCCGGATCGATGCCGAGGCGCTGGCGGCGAATGACGCGGCGATGGAGGTGCTGGCCAGGCTCGGTGCCGAGGTCGTCGAGGTGGCGCTGCCGTCGCTGAAGCGCTTCGAGGCGGCGTGCTGGACCATCCTGCACGCAGAATCCTTCGCCATCCACCAGCAGGACCTCCGCCACCGGCCGGAAGCCTATGGCCGCGTCACGCGTGAGCGGCTGATGCTCGGCGCCTTCGTCACCGGGCCGCATTACGTCCAGGCCCAGCGCCTGCGCCGACGTCTGACGCAGGAGGTGGATGCGCTGTTCACGGATGTGGATGCCATCCTCTGCGCCCCCGCCCATGGCGCGGCGCCGCTGGCGGCGGAGGCGGATGACGGGCCGTGGCGCAAGGCCCAGCCGATCACCGCCGCCTTCAACGTCACCGGCCACCCCGCACTGTGCGTGCCGGCCGGATTTGCCGGCAACGGCATGCCGCTGTCGCTGCAGATCACCGGCCGGGCCTTCGCCGAAGCCGAGGTGCTGCGGATCGGCCATGCCTATGAGCAGGCGACCGAATGGCACACCCGCCGCCCGCCGGAGAGCTACGCATGATCAACGATGATCGCTGCTTCCTCAGCATCGCCGAAGCCGCCCGCCGCATCGCCAGCCATGACCTCTCGCCGGTCGAGCTGACGGAGGCGCTTCCTGGCGCGGATCGAGACGCTATGATCCGCAGCTCAACGCCTATATCCGCCGACGCGCGGAGCTGGCGCGCGCGCAGGCGCAAGCAGGCGGAAGCCGCGATCATGGCCGGCAACTACCGCGAAGGGCCGCTGCACGGCATCCCGTTCGGCGCTGAAGGACATCTATTGCACCGCCGGCATCCGTACCACCGGCCATTCGCGCGTCTCGCGCCGATTTCGTGCCGGACCGACGCGACGACGGTGCGCAAGCTCGAGGATGCGGGCGGCGTCCTGCTCGGCAAGCTGGCGACACATGAGTTCGCGCATGGCGGGCCGTCCTTCGACCTGCCCTGGCCGCCCGCGCGCAACCCGTGGAACCGCGAGCATTTCACCGGCGGTTCGTCCAGCGGCTCCGGCGCCGGCGGTCGCGGCCGGGCTGCTGATGGGCGCGCTGGGCTCGGACACCGGCGGGTCGATCCGCAACCCGGCGGCGCTGTGCGGGCTGGTCGGGCTGAAGCCGACCTACGGCCTGGTCAGCCGCGCCGGCGTCTATGACCAACTCCTTCAGCTACGACCATGCCGGCCCGATGACCTGGACGGTGGAGGACTGCGCCATCATGCTGCAGGCGCTCGCCGGCCACGACCCGGCGACCCGGCGAGCGCCGACCGCCCGGTGCCGGATTACCGCGCGGCGCTGACCGGCGACATCAGGGGCCTGCGGATCGGCGTGCTGCGCCACATCTACGAGGAGGACGTCGCCGTCGCTCCTGCGGTGAAGGACGGCGCTGGAAGCGGCCTACGACGTGCTGCGCGGCCTCGGCGCGGTGCTGGAGGATGTGCGCATCCGCCCGGCGCAGGATTACTATGACGTCAAGATCGTCACCGCGGAAAGCGAGCTGTTACGCGGTGCACGAGCAGGCGCTGCGCGACCCGCCCGGGCGATTTCGGCGAGGATTTCCTCGGCCGTTCGCTGGCCGCCGTGCTGATCCGCGCGACGGACTATCGTGCCGGCGCCGCGCGAGCGCCGGATGATGATGGCCGAGATGGCGCCGCTCTACGCGAAATACGATCTGCTGGTCACCGCTGGCCCCGGCCCGGCGCCGCGCGCTGGATGCCTGGCGGACCATCCAGTTCTGGCAGAAGGGCTCGCTGACCACGCCGTTCAACGTCACCGGCGGGCCGGCGCTGGTGCAGTGCATCGGCTTCACCGATGATGGCCTGCCGCTGTCGATGCAATCGTCGGCAAGCCCGTTCGACGACGCCCAGGTGCTGCGGGTGGCCCATGCCTATGAACGGCGACGCCGTGGCGCGCCCGGCGCCCGTCGCTCACCGCCGGCGCCACCCCGCCGCCGCTGCCGCCGGTGCCCGAGCCCGCCCGGGCCGAGGTCAGCGACGCCGAGCGCGACGCCATCGCGCTGATCGCCCGCCGCGCCGGGTTGACCCTGAACGAGCGGCAATTCGAACTGCTTTGCGCCGCCGCCCCGTATGTGGAATCCATGGCCGGCCGGCTGCGGCGAGACCGCAGCTTCACCGAGGAACCGGCCAACATCTTCCAATTCGGAGCGCCCTGACCCCATGCCCGCCCCTGTCCCGCCCGGCGTCATCGGCCACAACCGCAGCCTGGTGACCCGCAACTACGCGGTGCTGCCGCCGGACGGCATGTTCCCCAGCTTCCTGCCCTGGCTGCGGGATGCGACGGTGTTCTACCAGACCACCCCGAGGATGGGCGCCGGCTTCGCCCAGGGGCGGCTGGAAGCGGCCCCCGGCGGCGGCACCATCGCGCCGCGCCGGGATGGGCTGGAGCATTTCCTCTATGTGCTGACTGGCATGCTGGACATCGCCGTGGACGGCGACACCGCCAGCCTGATCCCGGGCGGCTTCGCCTATATCCCGGCCGGCGCCGCCTACAGCCTGCGGAACAGTGGCACGGAAACCCTGCGGGCGGTGCTGGTCAGCCGGCGCTATGTCGCGGCCGAGGGCATCGCGCCGCCCTCGCCGCGCTTCGGCACCCGCGACACCACGCCCGTCACCCGGGTCGATGACAGCGGGCGCTGGCGGCAATACCTGCTCGGCAACCTCGACATGTCCATGGACTTCGAGATGAACGTCATGGGCTTCGACCGCGGCACCCATTTCCACTGCGTCGAGACCCATATCATGGAGCACGGGTTGCTGATGCTGGAAGGCCAGGGGCTGCAAATGCTCGACCGCGACTGGCACGAGGTCTGGACCGGCGACTTCATCTGGATGGGCCCCTTCGTGCCGCAGCAGTTCTACTGCACGGGATGGGAAGGCGCGGCCTATCTGCTCTACAAGGATGTCAACCGCGACGTGGCCCTGTGACCATGTCGGCCCTGGCCCCGGCCCGCATGATGCACCTCGCCACCCGCTCCGATGCGCGTGGGCTGGCGCAACTGGCCATCCACGCCGGGCTGCTGCTCGGTGCCGGGGTGCTGGTGGGGCTGGCCGAGGGCTGGTGGCTGGCGCCGGCGGTGCTGCTGCTCGGCGTGGTGCAGGTGGCGCTGTTCGCGCCGTTGCATGAGACGGTGCATCATACCGCCTTCGCCAACCGCAGGCTAAACGCGGTGGTCGGCTGGCTGGCCGGCGCGCCGTCGCTGTTCAACTGGCATTTCTACCAGCAGTTCCACTTGGCGCATCACCGCCACACCCAGGACCCGGCGAAGGACCCGGAACTGGCGCCGCCGCCGCCGACCCGGCTGCCGGGCTATGTGGTGAAGATGCTGGCGCTGACCTATTGGCGCGGCGGGCGCGGAACCTGTGGGACGGGTTGCGCGGGGATCTTTCGGCCTACCCATTCATCCATCCGGCCGCGGCACCGCGCGTCATCGCCAGCATGCGGGCCATGGTGGCGGTGCTGGCCGGCGGTTCGGTCATGGCGGGGCTGGTCTTCGGCTGGCAGGCGCCGGTGCTGTTCTGGGTGCTGCCGCAACTGGTCGGCCAGCCGCTGCTGCGGCTGTACCTGTTCACCGAGCACACCGGCTGCTCGATGGACCGCAACGGCCTGACCAACACCCGCACCATGCTCACCACCCGCCTGCTGCGGCTGCTGATGTGGAACATGCCCTTCCACGCCGAGCACCACCTCTACCCCTTCATCCCCTTCCACCGGCTGGGCGAGGCGCATGCGCTGCTGCGCGATCGGCTGGCGCATGTCCACCCGGGCTACGCCCGCTGGCACGCGGCGCATCTGAAGGACATGCGGGCATGACCCATGAGGGCATCTTCGAACTCGGCGACCTGGCGCTGCACAAGGGCGGCGTGCTGCCCGGCGCGCGCATCCTGTGGAAGTCCCATGGCACGCTGAACGCGGCGCGCGACAACGTGGTGCTGTACCCGACCAGCTACGGCGCGCAGCACCCGGACCTCGAATGGCTGATCGGCCCGGACGGCATCCTGGACCCGACGCGCTGGTTCATCCTGATCCCCAACATGTTCGCCAACGGCCTGTCTTCCTCGCCGTCCAACACCGCGCCCTGGCCGGCGCTGGTGACGGCCTGGGACAATGTCCGCGCCCAGCACCGGCTGCTGCGGGAGGTGTTCGGCGTGGACAGGCTGCACGCCGTCTATGGCTGGTCGATGGGCGCGCAGCAGGCCTACCACTGGGCCGCCGCCTTCCCCGACGCGGTGCAGCGCATCGTGGTCAATTGCGGCAGCGCCCGCACGGCGGTGCACAACCGGGTGTTCCTGCAAAGCCAGATGGCGGTGCTGGAGGCCGCGCCGGAATATGACGGCGCCGGGCAGTTCTCCGCCCAGCCCATGGCCGCGCTGCGCGCCTTCGGCCGGGTCTATGCCAGCTGGGCGCTGAGCCAGGATTTCTACCGCGCCAATCTGCACCTGACGGCGCTCGGCGCCCCGGACCTCGCCACCTTCCTCCGCACCGACTGGGAGGAACGCTTCGCCCGCCGCCCCGCCGCGGACCTGCTGGCCCAGCTCCGCACCTGGGATGCCGGCGACATCAGCGACGGCGGAGACCTGCCGGCCGCCCTGGCCGCCATCCGGGCGAAGGTGCTGCTGATGCCATCGGAGACCGATCTCTATTTCCGCGTCGCCGACAACGCCGCCGAGCTGCCGCACCTCCGGCACGGCCGGTTGTTGCCGATCCCGAGCATCTGGGGCCACCGCGCCGGCAACCCCGCCCCGAACCCGCCGGACGCCGCCTTCATCCGCGCCGCGGTACGGGACCTGCTGGACAGCTGAAGCCGCCATCCTTGACGGCGGCGGCCGGCTTGTGTGTCATCCTTGGCCAATGGGCAGGGAGGCCTTCGTCGCGTGAGCCAGGCCGAGCCAGGCATCGTCATCGCCGGGGCCGGCCATGCCGGCGGGTCCGCCGCCGCCTTCCTGCGCCAGTACGGCTGGAAGGGCGGCATTACCCTGGTGGGTGAGGAGCCGCTGCTGCCCTACCAGCGCCCGCCGCTCTCCAAGGCCTGGCTGAAGCGGGAGGCGACGGCCGAGAGCCTCGCCCTGCGCCCGGCCCGCTTCTACGCCCAGTTCAACATCGAGACCCGGCTCGGCACCCGCGTTACCGGCATCGACCGCGCCGCGCGGCGCGTCAGCCTCGGTGATGGCACCAGCCTGCCCTATGCCCGGCTCATCCTGGCGACCGGCGCCACCCCACGCCGGCTTGGGCTGCCGGGGGAGGCGCTGTCCGGCGTGCTGGCGCTGCGGAGCGCGGCGGATGCCGATGCGCTGGCGGCGGTGCTCGGCCCGGGGCGGCGGCTGGCCATCATCGGCGGCGGCTATATCGGGCTGGAGGTGGCCGCCTCCGCCCGGGCGCTGGGCGCCGAGGTGGTGGTGATCGAGCGGGAGGCGCGGGTGCTGGCCCGGGTCGCCGGGGCGCAGCTTTCCGCCTTCCTCGAAGCCCATCACCGCGCCCAGGGGGTCGAGGTGCTGACCGGCGCCGCGGTCGAGGCCATCGAGGGCGAGGTGGGCGCGGTGCGCGGCGTGCGGCTGAAGGATGGCCGGCTGATCGGCTGCGATGCGGTGCTGGTCGGCATCGGCGCGGTGCCGGAGGATGCGCTGGCGGCGGCGGCCGGGCTGGATTGCGGCGGCGGCATCACCGTCGATCTCGCCGCCCGCACCGCCGACTTGCTGATTTATGCGATCGGTGACTGCACCCGACGGCCGCTGCCGCTGTATGGCCGCGAGGCCCGGCTGGAAAGCGTGCCGAACGCCCTTGAGCAGGCCAGGCAGGCCGCCGCCGATATCTGCGGCCGGCCACCGCCGCAGCCCGAGGTGCCGTGGTTCTGGTCCGACCAGTACGACCTGCGCCTGCAGATGGCCGGCCTCGCCTTCGACCCGGCCGAGGCGGTGCTGCGCGGCAATGCGGACAGCGGCAGCTTTGCGGTGTTTCATTTGGCCGCCGACCACCGGGTGCTGGCGGTGGAGGCGGTGAACGCGCCGGCTGATTTCATGGCCGGCCGGATACTGGTGGCGAAGCGGATGCAGGTGGCGCCGGCCGTGCTGCGCGATGCGGCGCATCCGCTGAAGGACCTCGCCGCCTGAGCAGGACAAGGGGAAATGCATGCCGCGGGTGACCTACGTGGAGTACAACGGCAAGGAGCACAGCATCGAGCTGGAGAACGGCACCTCCGTCATGCAGGGGGCGATCGAGAACACCATCCCCGGCATCGACGGCGACTGCGGCGGCGAATGTGCCTGCGCCACATGCCACGTCTTCGTGCCGGAGGAATGGCTGGCCAAGACCGGCACCCCGAGCGCCCAGGAAACCAGCATGCTGAGCTTCGCCGCCACGGTGCAGCCGAATTCCCGCCTGGCCTGCCAGATCACCATGTCGGATGCGCTGGACGGGCTGGTGGTCCATATGCCGCACGCCCAGCACTGACGCAAAGGGAGGAACAGCGATGAATGCCCCCGTGCATCTCGACCCCGCCTCGGACGCCTGGACCCTGCCACTCGACCAGATCGATGTCAGCAACCCGGCGCTGCACCAGTCCGATACCGTATGGCCATACTTCGCCCGGCTGCGGCGCGACGCGCCCATGCACTACTGCCGGGAAGGCATGTTCGGCCCCTACTGGTCGGTGACGAAGTACAAGGACATCATGCAGGTCGAGACTGCAACCACAGGTCTTCTCCTCTGACGGCGAAGCCATGGCGGCATCACGCATCCGCGACCGGCCGAAGGAACTGCGGCTGCCGATGTTCATCGCCATGGACCCGCCGCGCCACGACGAGCAGCGCAAGGTGGTGCAGCCCGATCGTCGCGCCGGCCAACCTGGCAACATGGAGGCCATCATCCGCGAGCGCACCGCCATCATGCTGGACGGGCTGCCGCGCAACGAGACGTTCGACTGGGTGCAGCAAGTCTCGATCGAGCTGACCACGCAGATGCTGGCGACGCTGTTCGACTTCCCCTTCGAGGACCGCACGCAAGCTGACCTGGTGGTCGGACTGCGCCACGGCGGTGCCGGAACGCCGGCGGCATCGTCGACAGCGAGGAAAAGCGCGCTGGAGATCTTGACCGAATGCGCTACAGCCTAGTTCACCCGGCTATGGAACGAGCGCGCTGCAACGCCGCCGCAGCAATCGACCTGATCTCGATGCTGGCGCATGGCGAGGCGACGCGGAACATGGTACGACCCGCGCGAGTTCCTGGGCAACCTGATCCTGCTGATCGTCGGCGGCAACGACACCACGCGCAATTCCATCAGCGGCGGGCTGCTGGCCTGAGCCAGAACCCCGGCGAGTACGGACAAGCTGCGCGCCAACCCGGCGCTGGTCGACAGCATGGTGCCGGAGATCATCCGCTGGCAGACCCCGCTCGGCGCATATGCGGCGCACCGCCAACGAGGACTTCGAGCTCGGCGGCAAGCAGATCCGCGAGGGCGACAAGGTGGTGATGTGGTACGTCTCGGGCAACCGCGACGAGGAGGCCATCGAGGAGCCGGACCGCTTCATCATCGACCGCGCGCGGCCGCGCCAGCACCTGTCCTTCGGCTTCGGCATCCATCGTTGCGTCGGCAACCGGCTGGCCGAGATGCAGCTGAAGATCCTGTGGGAGGAGATCCTGAAGCGCTTCCCGAAGATCGAGGTGGTGGGCGAGCCGAAGCGGGTGTTCTCCGCCTTCATGCACGGCATCACCGAGATGCAGGTCCGCATTCCCGCCTGACGCTTGGCGCCCTGCCGCCGAGGCGGCAGAATGGCGCCAGGCAGGCGGGATGCACGGGGATGGACAACGGGTTGGCCGAAGCCCTGGCGGATGAGGCAAGGCTGCGCGCCGGGCTCGCCGCCGCGGATGTGACGCCGCTGCTGATGGTGCTGGTGCACCTCAGCGAGGAGGAGCACTGGCTGGACGAGTGCCAGCCCTACATCCAGGGCGCCTGGAACTTCATGCAGCAGGTGCCGCCCGAACTGAAGGCCCGGCTGATCGACCGGCTGGTGGAGGTGCTGCGCGACCATGCCGCCACCGGCCGCCCGCTGCCGGCGATGCCGCCCGCCCACCTGCTGCACCGCATGCTGGAGGTCGGCGTCGGCCAGGTGGTGCCGCCCGAATACATCCCGATGCTGAAGGAGGAGATGCGCCTGGGCGAGGCCGACCCGCGCAGCGTACCCATCCGCGGCCCGGTGCCGGAAGGCTTCCGCGCCATGCTGATCGGCGCCGGCATGTCCGGCATCTGCATGGCGATCAAGCTGCGGGAAGCCGGCATTCCCTTCACCATCTACGAAAAGAACGCCACCGTCGGCGGCACCTGGTACGAGAATTCCTACCCCGGCTGCGGCGTCGATACGCCCAACCACTTCTTCTCCTTCTCCTTCGAGCCGAACCACGACTGGTCGGAGCATTTCTCGAAGCGCGACGAGTTGTGGGCCTACCTGGAGAATTGCGCGGACAAATACGACATCCGCCGGCACGTGCGCTTCAACACCGAGGTGACCGGCGCCGCCTACGACGAGGCGCGCGCGACGTGGCGCGTCACGCTGCGCGGCGCCGATGGCGCCGAGGCCGTGGATGAGGCGCCGGTCCTCATCACCGCCGTCGGCCAGTTGAACCGCCCATTCATCCCCGATGTTCCCGGCGCCGCGGATTTCGCCGGCCCCGCCTTCCACACCGGCCACTGGGACAACGGCCAGGACCTGCGCGGCAAGCGCGTGGCGATGATCGGCACCGGTGCCAGCGGCATGCAGACCGGGCCAAGCATCGCGCCCGAGGTGGCGCAACTGACCATCTTCCAGCGCACGCCGCACTGGGCCGTGCACAACCCGAACTACCACTTGGCCGTCAGCGAGGGGAAGCGATGGGCGCTGCACCACATCCCATTCTACGCCAGGTGGCACCGCTTCCAGCTGTTCTGGGCCAGCGGCGACGGGCTGCACGCATCATTGCAGGTGGACCCGGACTGGCCGTCGCCGGAGGTCTCGCTGAACGCCACCAACCAGGGCTTCCGCGACATGCTCATCGCCCATATGCGCAAGGAACTGGACGACGACCCGGCGCTGATGGCCAAGGTGGTGCCGCCCTACCCGCCCTATGGCAAGCGCATGCTGCGGGACAATTTCTGGTACCGCATGCTGAAGCGCCCCAACGTGGAACTGGTGACCGAGCGGATCGCCCGTATCGGCGCCGATGCCGTCCACACCACGGACGGCAACAGCTACCCCGCCGATGTGCTGGTCTGGGCCACCGGCTTCCAGGCCGGGCGGATGCTGTGGCCGATGGAGATCCGCGGCCGCGACGGCGTCTCGCTGCGCGACATCTGGGGCGATGACGACCCGCGCGCCTACCTCGGCGTCACCGTGCCGCGCTTCCCCAACATGTTCATGCTGTACGGGCCGAACACCAACCTCGGCCATGGCGGCAGCGCCATCTTCCACACCGAATGCCAGGTCCGCTACATCATGCTGGCCCTGCGCGAGATGATCGAGGCCCGCGTCGCCGCGCTGGAATGCCGGCAGGCGCCGCATGATGCCTATAACGACAGGGTGGACGCAGCGCACCGCCGGATGGTCTGGGCACATAGCGGCGTCGGCAACTGGTACAAGAACGCTCGTGGCCGGGTCATCGCCAACTCACCCTGGCGACTGGTGGACTACTGGGCGATGACCCATCAATTCGACCCGGCGGACTACGATAGGCAACCCGCCCGGCGTTAAGTCATCCCTTGCCCACGGCGGACCTGACGCTGACGAACACGGCATCGCAGTAGACCAGGATTTCCGGTGGCCATTTCCCTTGGCTGGCGCCAGTGGCCGGGAATATCCGACCGTGGCATTGGTTGTAGATGCCACGAAGGTAATAGTCGTAGCTTTTCAGATACTGCTGGATTCCATCCAGCGAGGTCTGCACGTTTCCTGGCACGGAAAACCCTGCCTCGATCTGGATGATGTCGACGCGGGATTGCGCGAGGCTGCGTTCGGCGCCCTTGAGGACGTCGAGGTCGTGGCCTTCCGCATCGATTTTCAGAAGGTGTATCTTCTCGATATTCTTCTGTTCGACGAAGTTATCCAGCGTCTGCATCTCGACCTGCTCGGTCGTTCCCGATGTGCCCATTTCGGGAGACAGCGAGTTCAAGGCAGAGATATCATTCAGGTACATGGTGCGCGGGCCGCATTCCGTGCCGAGCGCAAGCTGGAAGCATTCGATACCCGGCAGATCGGCCGTGCGCTCGACCAGCGTGCGGAAGGTGGCGGATACCGGCTCGAATGCGAAAATGCGTGGCACCGCGGGGAAATGCCGGGCGACCCGTAAGGCCGTGCGCCCATCATTCGCGCCGACATCGAACATTACATCCTGCGCCGTCCAAGGCCGCAGGTCGCGTAGCGCTTCGAACAGATGCCGATCGTAGGATGGCTCCCGCTGGACCGGGCCACCGAGCTTTTGCCGCAGCCTGCGAACGACGTGCCTGGCAGCCCCACTCAAACGGTTCATCTGCGCCATCCCCAGCATTCGCTCAACACCGCCATGCCCGATCCGAACTTCTGGCATGGCATGTTGAACGTCGGCACCTTGAATAGTTGCCGGGGCAGTATCGGCAATTATTCCAGGTTGGCCTTGCGGCTGGATCAGATGATGCCTGCTAGGCCGCCGCGGTCTGGGCGCCGCGCACCAGGCGGCCGGGCAGCGCGCCCGTCGCCTTGCCCTCGCGGTAGACCACCTCGCCGGAGACGATGGTGGCGACATAGCCATCGGCTTCCTGGATCAGCCGCTTGCCGCCCGCCGGCAGGTCGTAGCGCATCTCCGGCACGCGGATCTGCAGCCGGTCGTAGTCGATGATGTTGAGGTCGGCCTTGCAGCCCTCGGCGATCAGCCCGCGGTCGGCGAGGCCCAGCGCCAGTGCGTTGTCCCGGGTCAGCCGCTTGACCACGAACTCAACCGGCAGCTTCGCCCCGCGCACCCGGTCCCGCGTCCAGTAGGACAGCATGTGCGTGGTCGAGGAGGAATCGCAGATGATGCCGACATGCGCACCGCCGTCGCCCAGGCCCATCAGGGTCTGCGGGTGCGAGACCATCTCCCGCACCGCTTCCAGGTCGCGGTCGGCGTAGTTGATGATGGGACGGTTCAGGATGGCGCGGCCGTCCTTCTCCATCATCCACTCCCAGCACAGCTCGGCCGGGTCCCGGCCGGTCGCGGCGGCGATGGCGCCGAGGCTGGTCTCCGGCCGCGGCTCGTAGTCCGGCGGGTCGCCGAGCTTGAAGATCATGTCCCAGGTGTTCAGCCGGGCCTTCAGCCCCGGGTCGGCGATGTCCTCGGCCAGGATGCGCGCCTTGAACGCCGGGTCGCGCAGCGCCGCCATCTTCTCGGCGAAGGGCAGGTTCGCCACCTCCGCCCAGGACGGCCGCGCCATGAAGGGGTGCTGGGACAGCTCGAAGCCGAACATCAGCCCGACCGGCCGGCCCATCACCTGGCCGGTCATCGGCACGCCGGCCGCATTGGCGGCCTCGATCTTCTCCAGCAGGAAGCGCCACAGCCAGGGGCGGCTCTCGCGCTGCAACAGGCTGAAGGTCATCGGCCTGCCGGAGGCGGCGGCGATGCGCTGCAGGCGGTCGAACTCGTCCTCCGGCTCATCGAAGTCGGAGATCACCTGCATCCAACTCGCCCCGGCCGGGCCGATGGCGCGGGCGATGGCTTCCAGCTCCGGCTCGGGCGTGCCCAGCGTCGGCGTATGGGTGCCGTCCAGGGTCTTGTGGGCGATGGCGCGGGAGGTGGAGAAGCCCAGCGCTCCGGCGCGAATGCCCTCGGCCGCGAGGCGGGCCATTTCGGCGCATTCCTCGGGTGTCGCCTCGGCATAGGCGGCCGCGCGGTCGCCCATCACATGCACGCGCAGCGGGGCGTGGGTGACCTGGGTGGCGATGTCCATGTCGTAGCGGCGGGCGCCGAGCACATCGAGGAATTCGGCGAAGCTCTCCCAGTTCCAGGGCAGGCCCTCGGTCAGCACCACCTCGGGCAGGTCCTCGACGCCTTCCATCAGCTTCACCAGCGCGTCGCGGGCGGCCGGCCGGCAGGGCGCGAAGCCAACGCCGCAATTGCCGATCAGCGCCGTCGTCACGCCGTTGAGGGACGAGCTGTCGAGCCGGCTGCTCCAGGTCGCCTGGGCATCGTAATGGGTGTGGATATCGACGAAGCCGGGGGTGACGATCAGCCCCTTGGCATCGATCTCCTCCGCCCCGCGCGCGGTGACCTTGCCGACCTGGGTGATGCGGCCATCGGTGATGGCGATATCCGCCTGGAAGGGGGCGCCGCCGCTGCCATCCACGACGGTGCCATTACGGATGACGAGGCTCGGCTCGCTGGGCATGGCGCGGTTCCTTTTTTCGGTTTGGGGACAGGGTTGGTCGGGCGACCGCCCCTGTCAACCGTCATCGCTTCAGGTCATGCTGCGGGAAAACCGGAGGGAAATGCGCATGGCCAACATCCTGCTGATCCACGGCGCCTTCCAGGGCGGCTGGATCTGGAACCGTGTCGCCGCCCGGCTGCGCGCCGAAGGCCACCGGGTGCTGGCACCCAGCCTCGATGGCTGCGCCGAGCGGGCGCACCAGCTTCGCCCCGGCATCACCACCGAAAGCCAGGCGGCGGAACTCGCCGGGCTGCTGTTCCATGAGGATGTGCGGGATGTGGTCGCGGCCGGCACCTCGACCGGCGGGATGGTGCTGTGCCGCCTGGCGGAACTGGCCGGGGACCGGCTGTCCCGGCTGGTCTTCGCCGATGCCCTGGCATTGCAGGACGGCGAGGCGCTGCCGGACATCGTCGCCCGGCCGACCGCGGTGAACACCGAACTCGGCAGCAGCCCGTCCCGCGAGCATGCCGAGGGCAGCCTGTTCGCCGAGCTGGACCCGGAGCTGCGCGCCTGGACCCTGGCCCGGATTACCCCGCACCCGATCGCCGCCATGACCGCGCCGGTCAGCCTGCCGGAATTCTGGTCCCGCCCCTGGCCGGCCAAGGTGGTCTGGTGCCGCCGCAGCGCCAATCCGCCGGTCGCCCACCAGCGCCGGCTGCAGCAGGCGCTGGGCGCCGGGTGGCATGAGCTGGACACCGGCCACTACCCCATGCTGACCGAGGCGGAGGCGCTGGCCGGACTGATCGCGCGCTGATCGTTGCGGCGCGCGGCCTCAGGCCGCCTCGCCGAACTGCAGCGCGGCGAGGCGGCCGTACAGCCCGCCTTCCCGCACCAGCGCCTCATGGGTGCCGGTGGCGACGATCCGCCCGTGCTCCAGCACGATGATCCGGTCGGCCCGCCGCACCGTCGCCAGCCGGTGCGCCACCACCAGCGTGGTGCGGTCGCGGGCCAGCACGGTCAGGGCGTGCTGCACCGCCTGTTCGGATTCCGCATCCAGGGCGCTGGTCGCCTCGTCCAGCAGCAGCACCGCCGGATCGCGCAGGATGGCCCGGGCGATCGCCACCCGCTGCCGCTGCCCACCCGACAGCATCACCCCCTTGGTGCCGAGATGGGTATCCAGCCCCTGCGGCAGCGCCTCCAGGAAATCGGCGGCGGCGGCGCGCACGGCGGCGGCGATCTCGGCGTCGCTGGCATCCGGCCGGCCGAAGCGGATGTTCTCACGCGCGGTGGCGCTGAAGATCACCGGGTCCTGCGGCACCAGCCCGAGCCGGGCACGCAGCGCGCCGGGGTCCACCCGGGCGATGTCCACCCCATCCAGCAGCACCCGCCCGGCCTGCGGGTCGTAGAAGCGCAGCAGCAGTTGCAGCACCGTGGTCTTGCCCGCCCCCGAGGGCCCGACCAGCGCCACCGTCTCGCCCGGCTCGACCACCAGGGAGAAGCCGTCCAGCGCCGGCTGGTCCGGCCGGGTCGGGTAGCGGAAGGTCACCTCCTCGAAGGCGATGCGCCCGAGCGACGGCGCCGGCAGGAGCAGCGGCATGGCGGGGGCGGCGATGCCGGGCCTCTCGGCCAGCAATTCCAGCAGCCGGTCCGCCGCGCCGGCCGCCCGCTGCACCTCGCCCCAAACCTCGCTGAGGCTGGCGCCGGAGGTGGCCAGCATCACGGCGTAGAGCACGAAGGCGGACAACTCGCCGCCGGTCATCCGGCCCTCGATCACGTCCCGCCCGCCGACCCAGAGGCTGAAGGTGACGGCACCGAAGCCGAGCAGGATGACCGCCAGGACCAGCAGCGCCCGGGTGCTGATCCGCCGCACCGCGGCGGCGACCGATGCCTCCACCTGCGCCGCGTAGCGGGCGCGGTCCACCGGTTCGTGGGTGAAGGCCTGCACCGCGCGCAGGCCGTTGAGGGTTTCCTCCGCGGTGTCGCCGAGGTCGGCCACCCGTTCCTGCGCAATGCGGGAGAGCCGCTTCTCCCGCCGGCCGAAGGCGATCATCGGCACCACCACCAGCGGCACCACCACGGCGATGATCGCGGCCAGCTTGCCGCTGGTCACCAGCAGCATGGCGAAGGCGCCGGCGCCGATCAGCATGTTCCGCAGCCCCTGCGAGATCGCCGAGCCAGTGAGGGATTGCAGCAGCGCGATATCGGCGGTGAGGCGGGAGAGGATGTCGCCGGTCCGCGCCCGTTCGTAATAGGCCGGCGAGAGGGTCAGCAGGTGCTCGAACACATGCCGGCGCAGGTCCGCCGCCACCCGCTCCCCCAGCCAGGAGACCAGCCAGAACCGCCCGAAGGTGGCGACCGCCAGCGCCGCCACGATGCCGAACATCGCCAGCGCGGCCTGGTCCAGCGCCGCCGGGCTGGCCGCCGCGAAGCCTTCGTCGATCAGGTGCCGCAGCCCCTGGCCGATCGCCAGCACCAGCCCCGCCGCGGCGACCAGCGCCACCCCGGCCAGCACCGCCCGCCCGAGATAAGGCCGCAGGTAGGGCAGCAGCAGGCGGAGCGAGGCGACCCTGGCGCGCCCGGCGGGGCGCGCAGGCATCGCGGCGGGGGTTGCCACCTACAGGATGTAGCGGCTGAGGTCGGCGCTGCCGGCCAGCGGGGCCACCTTCTCCCGGACATAGGCGGCATCGACCGGCACGCTCTCGCCGTTGCGGTCGCTGGCGGTGAAGCTGATCTCCTCCAGCAGCCGCTCCAGCACCGTGGCCAGGCGCCGGGCGCCGATGTTCTCGACCTTGGCGTTGATGTCCGGCGCCAGGTCGGCGATGGCGTCCACCGCATCGGCGGTGATGTCGAGCGTCACGCCCTCGGTCCCGAGCAGCGCGACGTACTGCTTGATCAGCGAGTGCTCCGGCTCGGTCAGGATGCGGCGCAAGTCGTCGCGGGTCAGCGCCGTCAGCTCCACCCGGATCGGCAGCCGGCCCTGCAACTCGGGCAGCAGGTCCGAGGGCTTCGAGAGGTGGAAGGCGCCGGAGGCGATGAACAGGATGTGGTCGGTCTTCACCGGCCCATGCTTGGTGGTGACGGTGGTGCCCTCGATCAGCGGCAGCAGGTCGCGCTGCACGCCCTCGCGGCTGACATCGCCGCCGCCGCACGCGCGCCTTCGCCGCTGCTGCGGCGCAGACCTTGTCGATCTCGTCGAGGAAGACGATGCCGTTGTTCTCGGCATTGGCGATGGCCTCGCGCGGTCAGCGCCTCCTGGTCCAGCAGCTTGTCGGCCTCGTCCTTGATCAGGGTGGCGCGGGCCTCGGCGACGGTCATCTTGCGCGGCTTGGTGCGGCCGCCGAACATCTTGCCCAGCATCTCCTGCATGTTCTGCATCTGCATGCCCTGGGCGCCGGGCAGGTCGATCATGCCGAGCGGCATGCCGCCCCGGCATCAGTTGACCTGGACCTCGATCTCGCGGGTCTCGAGCTGGCCGTCGCGCAGCATGCGGCGGAATTTCATCCGGGTCTCGCCGGAGGCGCCCTCGCCCACCAGCGCGGTCACCAGCCGCTCCTCGGCGGCGAGCTCGGCCTTGGCCTGCGACGCTCTTGCGGGACTGCTCGCGGGTCTGGGTGATGCTGACCTCGACCAGGTCGCGGATGATGCTGTCCACGTCGCGGCCGACATAGCCGACCTCGGTGAACTTGGTCGCTTCCACCTTCAGGAAGGGGGCGTTGGCCAGCCGGGCCAGGCGGCGGGCGATCTCGGTCTTGCCGCAGCCGGTCGGGCCGATCATCAGGATGTTCTTCGGCACGACCTCCTCGCGCAGCGCATCCGGCAGTTGCTGGCGGCGCCAGCGGTTGCGCAGGGCGATGGCGACGGCGCGCTTGGCGTCGTTCTGGCCGACGATGTGGCGGTCCAGCTCCGAGACGATCTCGCGCGGGGAGAGGTTCACGGCTTCCGAGGTCATCTCAGGATGCTTCCAGGGTTTCGACGATGATGTTGCCATTGGTATAGACGCAGATGTCGGCGGCGATCTGCATGGCGCGGCGGGCGATGTCTTCGGCCGACGAGCCCTTCGACGGGCAGCAGCGCGCGGGCGGCGGCCAGGGCGAAGTTGCCGCCGGAGCCGATGCCGATGATGGCGTCCTCCGGCTCCAGCACGTCGCCCTGGCCGGTCAGCAGCAGGCTGCGCTTGCCGTCCGCCACCGCCAGCAGGGCTTCCAGCCGGCGCAGGTAGCGGTCCGTGCGCCAGTCCTTGGCCAGCTCGACGCAGGCGCGTTCAAGCTGGTCGGGGAAGCGGTCCAGCTTGGCTTCCAGCCGTTCGAGCAGGGTGAAGGCATCGGCCGTGGCGCCGGCGAAGCCGGCCAGCACCTGCCGTTGGCGATGCGGCGGACCTTGCGGGCGTTGCCCTTGACCACCGTCTGGCCGAGCGAGACCTGGCCATCGCCGGCCATGGCGACGAGGCCGTCCTTGCGGACGCAGAGGATGGTGGTGCCGTGCCAGCCCAGGGGATCGTGTTGTGATGTCATGATGCGGCCAGATGGCGCCGACCGGGGCGCGAGGCAAGCGGTGGCCTGCCCGATGGCGGCCAGCCGGCCCCTTCCGGCGGTCCGCTCGCCAAGCGCAGCGCGAACCTGCGGCCGGACAGCATCGCGCGCCCATGGCCGCCCGCACCGGCATCGGCCAGCGCCCGGCGATGAGCCGCCCGCGCGCAGCGCCGAGATCGCGCGCGCCACCGCGGAAACCGACATCCGGCTGACGCTGGAGCTCGACGGCACCGGCGCAGGCGCAGGTCGCGACCGGCATCGGCTTCCTCGACCACATGCTGACGGCGCTGGCGCGCCACGCGCCTGATCGACCTGACCGTCGCAGGCCAAGGGCGACCTGCACATCGACGTCCACCACACGACCGAGGATGTCGGCATCGTGCTCGGCCAGGCGCTGCGCCAGGCGCTGGGCGACAAGCGCGGCATCCGCCGCTACGGCCAGTGCCTGCTGCCGATGGACGAGGCGCTGGCGGAAGCCGCGATCGACATCTCCGGCCGGCCCTTCCTGGCCTGGTAGGTGCGCCTTCCAGCGCCGCGCAAGATCGGCGAGTTCGACACCGAGCTGGTCGAGGAATTCTTCCGCGCCTTCGCCTTCAATGCCGGCATCACCCTGCATGTCGACCTTGAAAGCCGGCACCAACGCGCACCATGTCGCCGAGGCCTGCTTCAAGGCCGTGGCGCGTGCGCTGCGCATGGCCGTGGAGACCGACCCCCGCGCCGCCGGGGTGATCCCGTCCACCAAGGGCGGCCTGGAGGGCTGAGATGCGGCTCTTCACGGTCCACGCCGAGCCACCCCCGCCGCCGGGGCCGGAGGGCTGGCCCGAGCCGAAGGCGCGCCCGCCCGTGCTGGTGCGAGGAAGGCTTCTCGCTGGCTGGCCGCCGTCCTCGGCTTCCTCTGGTTCGCCTGGCACCGCCTGTGGTGGGAGGCGCTGGTGCCTGCTGGTGCTGACGCTCGGCCGCCGGCTGCTGCTGCCCGACCGGCGCTATGATGCCGTCGTGCGTGCTGGCGCTGCATGTCTCGCCGGCTTCGAGGCGCGGGACCGGCTGCGGCGCGCTGGCCCGCCGCGGCCAGCCGCTGGCCGGCGTGGTGGCGGCGCCGGACGCGAGATCGCCTGGTTCCGCCTGATGCAGCAGCGGCCCGACCTGGTCCGGACGCGCGCGCCCCATGAGGATCGCCGTCGTCGATCCCGGCTCGGGCAACCTCGCCTCCGTCGCAGCGCGCGCTGGAGCGCGTGCCGTGGCGGAACGGGCCTGCGATGCCGAGATCGCCGTCACCACCGAGGCCGCGGCGGTGCGCGGCGGCGGACCGCATCGTGCTGCCCGGCCAGGGCGCCTTCGCCGCCTGCCGGCGCGGGCTGGATGCGCTGCCCGGCATGGTCGAGGCGCTGGAGGACGCGGTGCTCGCGGCGCGGCAAGCCCTTCCTCGGCATCTGCGTCGGCATGCAGCTGATGGCGGAGCGCGGGCTGGAACACGGCGTCACGCCCGGCCTCGGCTGGATCGCCGGCGAGATCGCGCCGATGGACCCGCGCGGGCCGGACGGCCGCCGCTGCCGCTGCCGCAGATGGGCTGGAACGCGCTGGACTTCGACGCGCCGGCGCCATCCGCTGCTGGACGGGCTCGGCGCCGGGCGAGCACGCCTATTTCGTGCATTCCTACGCGCTGGCCGGCGGCGGACCGGAGCAGGTGCTGGCCACGCACCGATTACGGCGGGCCGGTGGCGGCCATCGTCGGGCGCGACAACCTGGCCGGCACGCAGTTCCACGTGGAGAAAAGCAGCCTGGTGGGGCTGCGCATCCTGGCCAATTTCCTGCGGTGGAGACCGTGAGCGATGCCGGTCACCGACGCCACGAGCGCGCCGCGCCGACATCTGTGGGTCGAGCGGGTCACCGAACTGAGCCGGCACGACCTGGCACGAGCTGTGCGAGGCGACCAACGCCGCGATCATCGAGGGTGGCGGCTTCGGCTGGGTGGAGCAGCCAGGACCGCGCCGCGCTGGCGCGGCATTTCCGCGGCGTGCTGCTGGTGCCGGAGCGCGACGCTGTTCATCGCCCGGCTGGACGGCATCGTGGTCGGCAGCGCGCAGCTGGTCCGCCCGCCGCGCAACAACGAGGCGCAGGCCTTCGCCGCCCAGCTGACCCACGCCTACATCGCCCCCTATGCGCCGCGGCTTCGGCCTGGCGCGGCAATGCTGATGGAGCGGGTCGAGGAACACGCCGCCGCCACCGGGCTGCGCGTGCTGAACCTCGACGTGCGGGAGACCCAGGCACAGCGCCATCGCGCTGTTCGAGCCGCTCGGCTACATCCGCTGGGGCACCCATCCCGGCTATGCCCGGGTCGACGGCCGCGACCGTCGCCGGGCGAATACTACTACAAGTTGCTGGAACCGGGCCGTGGCGCGCCGCTGACCGCGCCAGACGGTCGCCAGCCAGGCGCATGACCGCCCATCGCGGTCGGCTCTGAAGGCGTCCTGACGATGAGCCTGACCCTCTACCCGCCATCGACCTGAAGGCGGGCAGGTGGTGCGGCTGAAGCGCGGCGACATGGCGCAGGCCACGATCTACACGCCGACCCCGGCCGCCCAGGCCGCCGCACTTCGCCGCGCGCCGGCTTCGGCTGGGTGCATGTGGTCGATCTGGACGGCGCCTTCGCCGGCCGCCCGGCCAACGCGGCGGCGGTGCGGGCCATCCTGGCGGCGGTTCCCGGCTGCCGGTGCAGCTCGGCGGCGGCATCCGCGGCATGGCGACGGTGGAGGCCTGGCTGGACGCGGGGGTCACGCGCGTCATCCTGGGCTCGGCGGCGGTGAAGGACCCGGAATTCGCGCGCGGGCCTGCCGCGCCTTCCCCGGCCGGGTCGCGGTGGGCATCGATGCGCGGGACGGCTGGTGGCGACCGAGGGCTGGGCGGAGGTCAGCACCATGCACGGCCAGGAACTCGGCCGCAGGGCTTCGAGGAGCCGGCGCCTCCGCCATCATCTACACCGACATCGACCGGGACGGCATGCTGGCCGGCGTCAACCTGGAACGACCACTGGCGCTGGCGCGGGCGGTGCGGCTGCCGGTGATCGCCTCGGGCGGCGTCGCCTCGCTCGGATGACCTGGCGGCGCTGGCGGCGGTGGCCTCCGAGGGGATCGAGGGCGTCATCATCGGCCGCGCCCTGTACGATGGCCGGGTCGATCCGGCGGCGGCACTGGCGCTGGTGGCCGGGCGCGGGACGCCGGGCTGACCGCTCAGCCGGCGTCCAGCTTCAGCACTTCCCCCGCCAGATAGAGGCTGCCGCAGACCAGCACCCGGGCCGGCGCCGCCCCGCGCGGCAGGGCGGCCAGCGCCGCCGCCACCGTGCCGCCGGGCCGCGCGATGCCGCCGCTGGCGGCGACATCGCCTCCACCGGCATCGCCAGGTGCTGCCCCGGCTCCGCCACCGCCCAGAGCGTGCTGGCCAGCGGGATGATCGGGCGAGGAATTCCGGCACCTGCTTGCCGGCCTTCATGCCGACCAGCAATGCAGCGGCCGGTCGCGCGAAGGCCTGGCGCGCAACTGCTGCGCCGCCAGCGCCGCGCCGGCGCCGGCATTGTGGCCGCCGTCGAGCCACAGCTCCCAACCCCGGCGGCAGCGCGCGGCCAGCCGGCCGGTCAGGCGCTGCAGGCGGGCCGGCCATTCGGCGCGGGCAACGCCGGCGGCGATGGCGGCTCGGGTCAGCCAGGCCGGGTTCCAGCCGCGCAGCGCGGCGATGGCCATGCCGGCGTTGTCCACCTGATGCGTGCCGGGCAGCGCCGGGCGGCGGCAGGTCCAGCGCGCCCGCCGCATCGGCGATAGCGCAGCCTGCCCTCGGCGCGCGGCACGATGCCCAGTGCGGCTCCGCGGGCGAGCAGCGGCGCCGCCCAGCGCCGGCCGGCCTCGGCCGGCGATGACGGCCAGCGCCTGCGCCGGCCTGCGGGCCGATGGCGCAGGGCACGCCCGGCTTGAGGATGCCGGCCTTCTCGCCGGCGATCGGCTCCAGCGTGTCGCCGAGGAAATGCAGGTGGTCCATGGAGATCGGGGTGATCGCGGTCGCGCGCCGGCGCGGTCGATCACGTTGGTGGCGTCGAGCCGGCCGCCGAGCCCGACCTCCAGCAGCAGGACGTCGGCCGGCGTGCCGGCGAAAGCGAGCAGCGCGGCCGCCGTGGTGATCTCGAAGAAGGTGATCGGGTGCGCCGGCGTTGGCCCGCTCGCACTCCTCCAGCGCGCGCCGCCAGCGCGTCCTCGGCGATCAGTGTCGCCGGCGAGCGCGGATGCGCTCGTGGAAGCGCACCAGGTGCGGCGAGGTGTAGACATGGACGCGCTGGCCGGCGGCTTCGAGCATGGCGCGCAGGAAGGCGCAGGCCGAGCCCTTGCCGTTGGTGCCGGCGACATGGATCACCGGCGGCAGCCGGCGTTCCGGATGGCCGAGCGCGGCCAGCAGCGCCTGCATCCGGCCGAGGGAAAGGTCGATCAGCTTCGGGATGCAGCGCCGTGCAGCCGCGCCAGGATGGCCTCGCTGCGGCTCACGTCGGCAGGTTGGCTGCGGCCTCTCCGCCTGCGGCCGTCGGCCGGCGCGCGGCGCCGGCGGCCAGCCGGGCTCGGCCAGCGGCGCAGCGGCTCGGCCTGGATCGCCGGGTTGCGCAGCAGGTCGATCAGCCGCGGCCAGGGTGGCGCGCATCTCGTGCGCGCTTCACCACCATGTCGACCATGCCGTGCTCCAGCAGGTACTCGGCGCGCTGGAAGCCCTCGGGCAGCGTCTCGCGGATGGTCTGCTCGATGACGCGGGCGCCGGCGAAGCCGATCATCGCGCCGGGCTCGGCGATCTGGATGTCGCCCAGCATGGCGAAGCTGGCCGTGACGCCGCCGGTGGTCGGGTCGGTCAGCACCACGATGTAGGGCAGGCCGGCTTCCCTCACCATCGGACGGCGATCGTGGTGCGCGGCATCTGCATCAGGCTGATGGCGCCTTCCTGCATGCGCGCGCCGCCCGAGGCGGGAACACGATCAGCGGGCGTCCTGCAGCACGGCGAGCCGCGCCGCCGTGACAAGCGCCTCGCCCACCGCGACGCCCATCGAGCCGCCCATGAAGCTGAAGTCGAACGCGGCGACCACCACGCGGCGCGCCGCCGATCTTGCCGTGGGCGACCAGCATGGCGTCGTCGATCCGGTCTTGCTGCTGCGCCTCCTTCAGCCGGTCGCGCGTAGCGGTGCTGGTCGCGGAAGCGCAGCGGGTCGTGCGGGCGCCTCGGGCAGTTCGATGCGCGAGCAGCCCTCGTCGAACATCGTCTTGAGCCGGCCGCTGCTGGCGGCCAGCCGCATGTGGTGGCCGCAGTGGGGGCAGACGTGCAGGTTCCGCTCGAGCTCGCGATGGAAGATCATCTGCTCGCAGGCCGGGCATTTGTGCCAGAGGTTGTCCGGCACCTCCCGCGGTGCGCCGACCAGCGCCCGGATCTTCGGCCGCGCCCAGTTCTTGAGACCAGTTCATGCGTGCCGTTCAGCCTGCCTTTGCCGGTGTCTGCGCGCGCCGCGCAACGCCCGCTGCGAGCGCCGCGACGTAGTCGAGCGCCGTCGGGGCCAAGGCTGCCTTCGCCGTGCCCTCGTGCGTCGAGCCTGCTCGGCGCACGCGCTCGACCAGGGCCGAGCCGACCACCGCGGCGTCGGCGACCCGCGCGATGTCGGCGGCCTGCTCGGCGTGCTGATGCCGAAGCCGACCGCGATCGGCAGATCGGTGTGCTTGCGCAGGCGCGGGACGGCTGCCGCCGATGTCGACGGCGGCGGTCGCGCTGCGCGGTGCCGGTGATGCCGGTGATCGAGACGTAGTAGACGAAGCCGCAGGTCGTCGGCCAGCACGCGCGGCAGCCGCGCCTCGTCGGTGGTCGGCGTGGCGAGGCGGATGAGGTGGAGCCCGGCCGCCTGCGCCGGCAGGCACAGCTCGTCTGTCCTCCTCGGGCGGCAGGTCGACCACGATCAGCCCGTCGACGCCGGCGTCCGTGGCCTCGGCGCAGAAGCGCGTCGATGCCGTAGGACGTAGATCGGGTTGTAGTAGCCCATCAGGATGATCGGCGTGGCGTCGTCGCCGGCGCGGAAGTCGCGCACCAGCTCCAGCGTCCGGGTCATGGTCGCGCCGGCCTTCAGCGCGCGCAGCGCGGCCTGCTGGATCGCCGGGCCGTCGGCCATCGGGTCGGTGAACGGCATGCCGAGCTCGATCACGTCGGCGCCGGCCGCCGGCAGGCCCGCGCAGGATCGCGAGCGAGGTGGCCGGATCGGGATCGCCGGCGGTGAGGAAGGTGACGAGGCCGCCGCGGCCTTCGGCCTTCAGCGCGGCGAAGCGTGCGGCGATGCGGTCTCACAGCTCTACGTACTCCCAGATGACTCGGCGACGGAGAAGACGTCCTTGTCGCCGCGGCCGCACATATTCATCACGGATGATCTTGTCGCGCCGGCAGGGTCGGCGCTTGGCGGATCACATGGGCCAGCGCATGCGCCGGCTCGAGCGCGGGGATGATGCCCTCCAGCTGGGAGCACAGCTGGAAGGCGTCGAGCGGCTTCGTCGGTCGGTGGCGCGCACGTATTGACCCGGCCCGAGCTCGTGCAGCCAGGCGTGCTCCGGCCCGATGCCGGGATAGTCGAGCCCGGCCGAGATCGAATGCGCCTCGGTGATCTGGCCGTCGGCGTCCTGCAGCAGGTAGGTGCGGTTGCCGTGCAGCACGCCGGGCCTGCCCGGCGTGAGGCGAGGCCGCGTGCTGGCCGGTCTCGATGCCATCGCCGGCGGCCTCGACGGCGATACATCGCGACCGAGGGCGTCGTCGAGGAACGGATGGAACAGCCCCATGGCGTTGGAGCCGCCGCCGATGCAGGCGACCAGCGTGTCGGGCAGGCGGCCTTCGGCTTCCTGCATCTGCTCGCGCGGCCTCCTCGCCGATCACCGACTGGAAGTCGCGCACCATCGCCGGGATAGGGATGCGGGCCGGCGGCGGTGCCGATGCAGTAGTAGGTGTCCTCGACATTGGCGACCCAGTCGCGCAGCGCCTCGTTCATCGCGTCCTTGAGGGTGCGCGGAGCCGGAGGTGACCGGCATCACCTCGGCGCCCAGCAGCTTCATGCGGAACACGTTGGGCTGCTGCCGCTCGATGTCGGTCGCGCCCATGTAGATGGTGCAGGGCAGGTCGAACAGCGCGCAGACGGTGGCGGTGGCGACGCCGTGCTGGCCGGCGCCGGTCTCGGCGATGATGCGGGTCTTGCCCATGCGCCGGGCCAGCAGGATCTGGCCGAGGCAGTTGTTGATCTTGTGGGCGCCGGTGTGGTTCAGCTCGTCGCGCTTGAAATAGACCTTGGCGCCAGGCTTCCGCGGCGCCGCCGAGGTGCTCGGTCAGCCGCTCGGCGAAATAGAGCGGGCTGGGGCGGCCGACGTAATGGGTCAGCAGGCTGCGCCATCTCGGCATCGAAGGCCGGGTCGCCTTGGCGGCGTCATAGGCCTGCTCGACCTCGAGGATCAGCGGCATCAGCGTCTCGGCGACGAAGCGGCCGCCGAAGATGCCGAAATGGCCGCGGCTGTCCGGGCCCTGGCGGAAGGAATTGGGCAGCGGCTTGTTCACGAGATTTCCCCTGATCTGGTCGCCGTCATAGAGCAGCCGGGCCGGGCGCGGAAGCCGCGGTCACTGTTCCTGGGCGCGCACCGCCGCAACGAAGGCGGCGATCCGCGCAGGGTCCTTCACCCCGCGCGCCCGCTCAACCCCGGAGGATACATCGACCCCGGTGGCACCGCTCTGGCGGATCGCCTCGGCCACCGTCTCGGGCGAGAGCCCCCCGGCCAGCAGCCAGGGGCGCGGGATGGTGCGGCCGGCGGTCAGGCTCCAGTCGAAGGGTTCCGCGTTGCCGCCGGGCAGTTCGGCCCCGACAGGCGGCTTGGCGTCCAGCAGGAAGCGATCGACGGTCGGGGTGTAGAAGGCCAGCCCCTCCAGGTCGCGCTGCTCGCCGACGCCCACCGCCTTCATCACCGGCAGGCCGTAGCGGGCGCGGATGGCGGCGCAGCGGGCCGGGCTTTCGGACCCATGCAGCTGGATCATCCCGAGCGGCACCACCGCCAGCACCGCCTCAAGCTCGGCATCGGTCGGGTCGACGAACAGCCCGACGCGCATCGGCCCGCCGCTGACCCGCTCCGACAGCGCCGCCGCCTCGGCCGCCGTCACCGCACGGGGGGAAGGCGGGTAGAACACCAGCCCGACCATGTCCGCGCCGGCCTCGGCCACCGCATCGAAGCCGGCGGCATCGTTGATGCCGCAGATCTTCACCAGGGTCATGCCGGCAGGCTTTCGGCGATCGCCCGCGCCGCCGCGGCGGGGTCGGGCGCATTGGTGATGGGGCGGCCGACCACGATCCAGTCCGCCCCGGCGGCCACCGCCTCGGCCGGGGTCGCGGTACGGGCCTGGTCGCCCGCGGCGCTGCCGGGCGGGCGCACGCCGGGCACCACCAGCAGCGGCGCCTCGCCGTAGGCGTCCCGGATGCGGGCCACTTCCTGCGGCGAGCAGACCAGCCCGTCCGCCCCGGCGGCCAGCGCCAGCCGGGCCAGCCGCAGCACCTGCTGCACCGCACCCCCGGCCACTCCGGTATCGGACAGGGTGGCGCCATCGATGCTGGTCAGCACCGTCACCGCCAGCACTATCGGCCGGTCGGCCCCGGCGCGTTCCGCCGCTTCCCGGGCGGCGGCGATCATGGCCGGGCCGCCGGCGGCATGCAGGGTGAGCATCGCCGGCCGCAGCGGCAGCAGGGACCGCACCGCCCCCGCCACGGTGTTCGGAATGTCATGCAGCTTGAGGTCGAGGAACACCGGCGCCACGGGGGCCAGCCGCCGCATCGCGTCCGGGCCGGCGGCGGCAAACAGCTCCAGCCCCAGCTTCAGCACGCCGCAGCAGGGCGCCAGCATCGCCGGCCAATGCCTCGGCGCGGGCCATGTCGGCGGTATCGAGGGCGGGGATGATCCGCGCGGCGGCACTCGCCGGACGAGCGAGCACGCCTCAGGCCGCCGACCGTTGCAGGCGGGCGAGGCTAGTCCCGGCCGGGGGCGGCACCGGCCCCACCTGCCTTGCCGCGGTGGCGCGGTAATCCGCCAGCTCGGCTTCCAGCACCCGGGCGGCTTCCTCGGCCCGGCGGGCGCGGGCGCGGTGGCGCAGGCTGGTGGTCCAGGCAATCAGCGCGCCGAACAGAAAGAACACCGCGCTGAACAGCAGCACCGCCACCGAAAGCGGCACCGCCCAGGCGAGGTCGAAGGGCCAGAGGCGCAGGAACACCTCCTGCCGGTTCGACAGCCCGAACAGCACGAGCAGAATCAGCAGGGGCAGCATCAGGATCCAGCGCAGCATCGTCGCCTCACAGGTTGGCCAGGGTGCGGGCGGGACGAGCGGGTGTCTGGGCCTGGCCGCCGTTCACCTTTTCCCGCAACTCCTTCCCCGGCTTGAAATACGGCACGGCCTTGCCTTCCACTGGAACGGCGGCGCCGGTCCGCGGGTTGCGGCCGGTCCGTGCATCCCGCCGCTTGGCCGAGAAGGCGCCGAAGCCACGTAGCTCCACCCGGTCCCCCCGCGCCAGTGCGGCGGTGATTTCCTCGAAGATGGTGGCCACGATCAACTCGATGTCCGGCTGGCGGAGATGCGGGTTTTCTGCGGCCAGATACGCGATCAACTCGCTTTTGGTCATCGCCGCCTTCCCGGATGCCGACGAAGCCGGCAGGCTGACCGGCCCCCGGATGTCTAGGAACGAAACTGCCAGAGCGGGCCCAGTCCGTCAACGCCAAGCCATTCTGAAACCAGGGTTTTTACCAAGCCACCAAAGGTCGCCCCAAAGACCCGCTGGCCCAGGCTGCGAATGTCGAGGTCCCGGACCGGCAGCGCCGCCGGCACCTGCTTCTCGGCGGCCAGCCAGGCCCGGGCTTCCGGCTCCCCGCCGATGGCATCCACCAGCCCCGCCGCCAGCGCCTGCCGGCCGGTCAGCACCCGGCCATCCGCCAGGGCCCGCACCTGGTCTTCGGGCATCTGCCGGCCGGCGACCACCTTGGCGACGAACTGGCTGTGCATGTCGTCCACCACCGCCTGCAACGCCGCCCGGCCCTCCGGCGAGAGCGGCTGCAGAGGGCTCGGCTGGTTCTTCAGCGGCCCCGAGATGATGGCATCCCCCCGCACCCCGAGCTGGTTGAGCAGCCCGGAGGCATCGACGGTCTGCAACAGCACGCCGATCGAGCCGGTGATGGTCGATTCGCGGGCGAAGATGCGCTCCGCCGCCACCGCGGTCATGTAGCCGGCCGAGGCGGCGGTGCCGCGCATGACGGCGACCACCGGCTTGTCGGCCCGCAGCCGGAGCAGCGCCGCATGCAGCGCCTCGCCGCCGCCGACGCTGCCGCCGGGGCTGTCGATGGCGACGATCACCGCGCGGACGGCGCCATCCCTGGAAAGCCCGTCGATCGCCTCGTGCAGCTTGCGGTCGTCGCCGATGAAGCCGTCCACGGTCAGCCGGGCGACATGGCCGGCGCCGACCACCGGCAGCTCCGCGGCCCGCCCGGCCCAAAGCAGCGCCGCGCCGACCACCAGCAGCACGGCGAAGCCGCGCCACAGGGCCAGCCGGCGCTTGAGGCGGCGGCGGTCGATCAGCAGGTCGGATTCGAGACCCATGGTGGCTCCGCAACGGTTGCTGATGATGTGTGGATGCCGGACCTCCGGGTCCAGCCCCACCCTTCCCCCGACTATCGCCCCGCCGCTACTCTGCCGGCAACCGCCATGGGGACAGGTTCATGAGCATCGGCATCCTGGAGCAGCGCCGCATCGAGGCGGGGTTCGCCAAGGGCATCTACGAGGAAATGGCGGCCGAGATCGGCGCCGAGCAGGCCAAGGCCATCCTCACCCGCGCGGTGGTGAAGCTGGCGAAGCAGGCCGCCGCCGAGATGGCCGCCGAGGCGCCGGAGGGCCCCGGCCTCGATCACTTCATCAGCCAGCAGGAACGCTGGACCCGTGGCGATGCCCTGAGCATCGAGGTGGTGGAACGGACCGCCAGCACCTGGGGCTTCAACGTGACGCGCTGCAAATACTCCGAGATGTACCGCGAGATGGGGCTGGCCGAGCTTGGCGGGGTGCTGTCCTGCAACCGCGACGGCGCCTTCTGCGAGGGCTACAGCGACAAGCTGAAGCTCACCCGCACCCAGACCCTGATGGGCGGCGCCAGCCATTGCGACTTCCGCTACCGGGTCGAAGACTGATGCACCCGCTGCTGAAGCCCCTGCTGGCCGATGACTGGGCCGCCATCGACCCCACCCTGCCGCCGCTGCTGGAGTTGCTGTTCTCCCGCGCCGCCGGGGAGGACTGGCACAAGGCCGGCACCTTCAAGGACCACCTGCTCGGGGTGTACCGGACGCTCGCACTGTGGGACCAGCCGCGGGAGGTGCGGCTGCTCGGGCTGTTCCACAGCGTCTATTCCAACGAATACGTCGACCTGAAGCTGTTCGACGGCTCGGGCAACCGGGCCGAGCTGGTGGCGGCGGTGGGGGAGGAAGCCGAGCGGCTGATCCACACCTTCTGCGTCATGCCCCGCAGCCTGTTCATGCGGCGGTTGCTGGAGGCGGGCGACCTGCCCGAGGAAGGCATGGTGCTGGAACGGGACGCCGCCCCGCCCATCCTGCTGTCCATGAAGGATGTCGCGGTCTTCGCCATCGCCACGGTGGCGGACATCGCGGAGCAGTGGCATTCCTGGCAGGACGAGGTGTTCACCGGCTTCCCCGGCCCGCAGAAGCCGCGCCGGGTGCAGGACCACTGGGCCGCCGCCCTTTGGCCCGGGCCGCTGAAGCCGACCGCCAGCGCGCTCTCCATGCTATCCCGCCTGGCCCGGCCGCTCGGTGAGATGCCGCCCGAATGGGACATCCCCACCCCGCCGGTCTTCGCGCGCTGCACCGCCACCCTGGACCCGGCCGATGAGATGGCCGCCGTCTCGCTGTACTGGCAGGCAATCACCCGCGCCCTGCCGATCGGCAGCCCCGACCCGACCCGCCGGGCGCTGGAAGCCGCCGCCGCGCACAACCCCCATGTCGGCGAGCCACGGCTGATGCTGGCCCAACTGGCGCTGGCCGCCGGCGACTGGGAGGCGGCGGCAGCCCATGCCGATGCCGGGCTGGCCCTGCTGAGCGACTGGGGCACCGCCTGGGACAAGCGTATCGCCTGGTCCGGCTGGGTCGCCTGGGCACGCATCCTGCGTCAATCCGCCGGGGCGCGGCGCTGGCCGGAGCTGCTGCCGGGGCTGAACGGACTGGGGCTGGTCGGCTGATTCTCCGCCGCCGCACCGATTGACGGCGGCGGGGCGCCACAGCAGCCTGAGGGCGAATGATTCTCTCGCCCCTCTGGCTACCGATCACCCTGGCGGCCGCCCTGTTCCAGTGCTGGCGCACCGCCCTGCAACAGAAGCTGCGGGGCCAGCTTTCGGTCAATGGCGCGGCGGTAGTGCGCTACCTGTATGGGGTGCCGGTCGGGGCGACGCTGCTCGGGGCCTACATGCTGGTGTTCGGCGGCGGGTTGCCGCCGCTGCACATCACCTTCCTGCTGCTCTGCGCGGCCGGCGGGCTGGGGCAGATCCTCGGCACCAACCTGCTCATCATGGCCTTCGGCTACCGCGGCTTCGCCGTCGGCACCGCCTATGCCAAGACCGAGGCGGTGCAGGGCGCCGTCCTGGCGCTGATCCTGCTGGGCGAGCATATCTCGGCGCTGGCCTGGGTCGGCATCGCGATCGGCGTTTCGGGGGTGCTGTGGCTGTCGCTGGCGGGGCGCACTGCCTCCTGGCGGGAGCTGTTGCGGTCCACGGTGCAGCCGGCGGCGGTCTGCGGGCTGACCTCGGGCTTCTTCTTCGCGCTGACCAGCGTGCTCATCAAGGCCGCCAACCTGGAGTTGGTGGATGACGACCCCATCCTGCGGGCGCTGGTCACCCTGGTAGTGACCAACATCCTGCAGACCCTGATGCAGGGCGGCTGGCTGCTGGCGCGGGAGCCGGCGCAGATCCGCGCGGTCTTCGCCACCTGGCGCACCAGCGCCCAGGTCGGGGCGCTGTCCGCCTGCGGCTCGGCCTGCTGGTTCTCCGCCTTCGCCCTGGCGCCGGTGGCGCTGGTGCGGGCGGTGGGCCAGGTGGAGATCCTGCTGACCCTGCTGTTCAGCCGCTTCTACCTGCGGGAATCGCCGACCAGGGCGGAGGTATTCGGCTCGCTCACCGTCGTGGCCGGCGTGGTGCTGGTGCTGGCGGGGCGCTGACCTCAGCCCTTGAACAGCGCGCGGATCGCCTCCGGGTCGACCTCCTCGATGGTGGCCGGGGTCCAGCTCGGGGTGCTGCCCTTGTCCACCAGCACGCAGCGGACGCCCTCGCGGAAGTCCGGATGGTCGTTGACCACGCTGCGGCCGAGCGCGAGTTCCATCTCCAGGCATTCATCCAGCGTGGCGCCGGCCCCGCGCTTCAGCAGCTCCAGCGAGACGGACAGGCTGGTGGGCGACATGCGGCGCAGGATCTTCACCTGCTCGGCTGCCCAGTCGGTGCCCTCGGCCTCCAGCGCGGCGAGGATGGCCGGCACGCTGTCCTGGCCGAAGCAGCGGTCGATGGCGGCGCGGTGCGGGGCGAAGCCTGCCTCGGGCGGGGTTTCGGCGAATTGCTCCACCACCGCGGCGTCGCCCGCCAGCAGGGCCTCGCGCAGCGCCGGCAGCTTCGCCTTGGGCACGAAATGGCTGGCGAGGCCGGCATGCACCGCATCGGCGCCGCGCAGCCGCGCGCCGGTCAGCGCCAGCCAGTTGCCGATGGCGCCGGGCAGCTTCGGCAGGATGTAGCTGGTGCCGACATCGGGGAACAGCGCGATGGCGGTCTCGGGCATCGCCAGCAGCGCGGCTTCGGTGACCACCACCGGCCGGCCATGCACCGAGACACCGATGCCGCCGCCCATGCAGACGCCATCGATGAGGGAAACCCAGGGCTTGCCTAGGGTCGCGATGCCGCGGTTGACGGCGTATTCCTCGGCGAAGAAGGCCTCGATGGCGGCGGCATCGCCGGCGATCGCCTGCTCGCGCACCCGGCGCACGTCGCCGCCGGCGCAGAAGGCCTTGCCGCCGGCACCCTCGACGATGATGAGCTTCACCGCCGGGTCCGCCGCCCAGGCGTCCAACGCCGACTGGAAGCTGCGGATCATGGCGAGGTCGAGGGCGTTGAGGGTCTTCGGCCGGTTCATCAGCAGGGTACCCGCGGCACCTTCGCGGCGGGCGATGATTGTCGGCTCGGATGTTTCGCTCACGCGGCGTTCCCCATGTGTCGGTTCGGGATGCGGGTAGCCCTTCGGCCGGGCGGGATCAATCCTGCCACTTCACCTTCATGAAGCTGGCCGGCAGCAGCAGCTTGTTCTCCTGCTTCATGATGTAGGGCCGGACCTTGGCGATATAGGCCTGCCAGGCCGGGCTGGCCCCCAGCTTCGCGCGGCGGGCGGTGCGGTCGGCGAGGTCCTCGTATGCCCAGAGGTGGATGACCTGGTTCAGCGGGCCGAATTCGGTCTGGTAGTAGCCGACCAGCCGTTCGAGGATCGGCTTCTGGATCGCCATGCCCTCATCCTCATAGGCCTTGAGGTAGGCGCCGGCGGTGCCGGGCTGCAGCGTGTAGATGCGTTCCTCGACGATCATCGGACGATTCCTTGCCAAAGCGGCAGGACGCTACGCCCGCCCTGGCGCTGGCTGCAACTGCCTGCCGCGCCAATCGTTGGTCCCCCGACGACCTGCAACGGGAGAGTACCATGCCGGAGACACGCACCGACGCCGAGGCCAAGCGCAAGGTCTGGGAGATGATCAAGGAAGTGGACGTGGCCATGATGGTGACCATGGACAACGAGGGCCACTTCCGCGGCCGGCCGATGCGGTCCGCCAACAAGGAGTTCGACGGCGTGCTGTGGTTCTTCGCCACCGCCGGCAGCCATGTGACCGACGAGGCGCGGGACGATGGCCGGGTCCTGCTCGCCTATTCCGACCCCAGCAGCCAGAACTACGTCTCCATCGCCGGCACCGCCGAGGTGGTGCGGGACACGGCGAAGCAGAAGGCGCTGTGGAGCGAGGCGATGCGGGTCTGGTTCCCGGGCGGCGCCGAGGACCCGAAGATCATGCTCATCCGCGTGGAATGCGAGGGCGCGGAATACTGGGACGCGCCTTCCAGCACGCTGGTGCATGCCTACGGCTACGCCAAGGCGGTCGCCACCGGAAAGCCGCCGCATCCCGGTGGCAACGACAAGGTGGACTTCAACAAGCGCGCCGGCTAGGGCGTGATCGCTTGAGGCGGAATCGCCGAAAAGCCTGAATCACGCGAAAAAACAAGACCCCAGGCCACGACCGGCGCTTCTGTCAGCGCCGGTCGTGGCCCAGGCGCGCCCCACCTCATCGCGTCGGGGTCGGCGGGGTGGTGCTGTAGTCGTAAAAGCCCTTGCCGGACTTGCGGCCCAGCCAGCCGGCCTCAACATATTTCGCCAGCAGGGGGCAGGGCCGGTACTTCGGGTCGCCCAGCCCCTCGTGCAGCACCTTCAGCACCGAGTACAGGGTATCTAGCCCGACGAAATCCGCCAGTTCCAGCGGCCCCATCGGATGGTTGGCGCCGAGCTTCATGCCGTTGTCGATGGCGACCACGTCGCCCACGCCTTCCATCAGCGCGAAGACCGCCTCGTTCAGCATCGGGCAGAGCACGCGGTTGACGACGAAGGCGGGGTAGTCGGCGGCTTCCACCACCGTCTTGCCCATGCGCTCGGCCAGCGCCTTCACCACGCCGACGGTCGCATCCTCGGTCGCCAGGCCACGGATGACCTCGACCAGCTTCATCATCGGCACCGGGTTGAAGAAATGCATGCCGACGAAACGGCCCGGCCGGTCCGTCGCCGCGCCGAGGCGGGTGATGGGGATGGAGGAGGTATTGGAGGCGATCAGCGTCTCCGGCTTCAATACCGGGCAGAGGCTGGCGAAGATCTTCTTCTTGATCTCCTCGTTCTCGGTCGCCGCCTCGATGACGAGGTCGCAATCGGCGAACAGCGCGTAGTCCGTGCCGGTGGTGATGCGGCCGAGCGCCTCGTCCTTCGCGCCGGCCGGGATGCCGCCCTTGGACACATCCCGCGACGCCTGGCGGTCGAGGTTCTTCGTGATGGTCGCCAGCGCCTTCTCCAGCGCCGCCGGGTTCACATCCACCAGCACCACCGGCACGCCGGACAGCGCCGCCACATGGGCAATGCCGTTGCCCATCAGCCCCGCGCCGATCACGCCCAGTTTCCGCACATCCGCCATTGCCGCAATCCCCCTACGAAAAAGGCCGCCCGACGCGGTTGAATGCGCCGGGCGGCCCTTGCTGCTTCGCTTAAAGCCCTACTTCTTGGCCAGCTCGGCCTCGAATTCCGGCATCACCTTGAACAGGTCGCCGACCAGGCCGTAGTCGGCCACCGAGAAGATCGGCGCCTCCTCGTCCTTGTTGATGGCGACGATCACCTTGCTGTCCTTCATGCCGGCCAGGTGCTGGATGGCGCCCGAGATGCCGACCGCGATGTACAGGTCCGGCGCCACGATCTTGCCGGTCTGGCCGACCTGATGGTCGTTCGGCGCATAGCCCGCATCGACCGCCGCGCGCGAGGCACCGACCGCGGCGCCCAGCTTGTCGGCGACGCTCTCGATGATGTGGAAATTCTCCGCCGAGCCCATCGCCCGGCCGCCCGAGATGACGATCTTCGCCGCAGTCAGCTCCGGCCGCTCGCTCTTCACGATCTCGGCGCCGAGGAAGGTGGAGAGCTTCGGGTCATCGCCGGTCGCCGCCGCCTCGACCGGGGCGGAGCCGCCCTCGGCCGGCGGCCGGATCGAAGCTTGCCGCGCGGACCGTGATGACCTTCTTCGGATCGGCGGACTTCACCGTCGCCATCGCGTTGCCGGCATAGATCGGCCGCACGAAGGTATCGGCATCCACCACCGCCGGCGATGTCCGAGATCACCTGCACGTCGAGCAGCGCCGCGACCCGCGGCATCACGTTCTTGCCGGCGGCCGAGGCCGGGGCCAGCAGGTGCGAATACTCGGGCGCCAGCGCCACCAGCAGCGCCGCGACCGGCTCGGCCAGGGCGTTGCCGTAGAGCGCATCCTCGGTGTGGAGCACCTTCGCCACGCCGGCGACCTTGGCCGCCGCATCGGCCGCGGCGCGGGTGCCGAGCACCAGCACATGCACGTCGCCGAGCTTGGCGGCGGCAGCGATCGCGCTGCGGGTCGGTTGCGTTACCGCCGATTCGTCGTGATCGGCCAGAACCAGAACGGTCATCCTCAGATCACCTTCGCTTCGTTGCGGAGCTTGTCCACCAGTTCGGCGACCGAGGCCACCTTCTTGCCGGCCTGCCGCTTCGGCGGCTCCTCGACCTTCAGCACGGTCAGCCGCGGCGAGACATCGACGCCGAGATCGGCCGGCTTGACGTTCTCGATCGGCTTCTTGCGCGCCTTCATGATGTTCGGCAGCGAGGCGTAGCGCGGCTCGTTCAGCCGCAGGTCGGTCGTGACGATGGCCGGCAGGTTGAGCTGCAGGCGCTCAAGCCCGCCATCGACCTCGCGCGTGACCTTGATGCCGCCGTCTTCCGGCTCGATCTTGCTGGCGTAGGTGCCCTGCGGCCAGCCCATCAGCGCCGCCAGCATCTGGCCGGTGGCGTTCATGTCGTCGTCGATCGCCTGCTTGCCGAGGATGACGAGCTGCGGCTGTTCCTTCTCGATCACCGCCTTCAGCAGCTTGGCGACCGCCAGCGGCTCCAGCACGCCGTCGTGCTCGATCAGGATGCCGCGGTCGGCGCCCATGGCGAGCGCGGTGCGGATCTGCTCGGCACTGGCGGCCGGCCCGGCGGACACCGCGATGATCTCGGTGGCCACGCCCTTTTCCTTCAGGCGCACCGCTTCCTCGACCGCGATCTCATCGAACGGGTTCATGGACATCTTGACGTTGGCCGTCTCGACGCCGGTGCCGTCCGCTTTGACGCGGACCTTCACGTTGTAATCGACGACCCGCTTGACGGGGACGAGCAGCTTCATCGCGTCTGCCGTTTCCTGCGTGCTGTTGCTGTTTCCCCCGGCACCCCTTGCGGGCACCGGGGCCGAAAACGGGGTGCGGCACGACCGTTCCCCCGATGCCGGTCTCTCAAAACCTGTCCTGCGGCCGGGACCGCCCTTCGGAATCGGCCTGTGCCCTGGAGCCCGTTCCTGGGAGCCCGGTCCTTGCCGGGGCCGCCGCCACCGGCGCGGCCCCCCTGGAAACCCGCGGCAAAATAGGTCGCGCCGTGCCGCCCTGTCAAAACGCCGACGCCCTGCCCTGGCGGGCCCGGCCTTACCCGCGGGAGACGGCCATCAGCAGCATGAACAACACCAGCGTCACGCCCTGCAGCACGACCCGCCAGCGCATGAGCATGTTGGACCGCTCGGCGCTGCCGTCGCCCCTGGTCAGGCCGAGCATCCCGGCGAAGAGCGTCCCGAGCGTCGCCAGCATGGCGATCGCGGTCAGAATCATGAGCATGGTCTTCATGCCCTCCACTTAGCCGCCCGCCCGGAAACTGCAATCCCGCTGCCCGGTATCCCTCTCGGGCCGGTATTCCCGGCCGTCCGGCACCCGGCGCTTGACCCGGGGCGAATGATGAGGTTGCTGCGCTTTCCATGCGCCTGTCCCGCCTCCTCCGTGCTCTGCTGTTTCTTCTGGCCGGCCTCGCCTCGGCCATTCCGGTGGCGGCCCGTGCCCAGCATGCCCCGCCGAATGCCACGCCACGGCCCGCCGCCAAGCTGAACGCGGCGGATATCGAGCGGTTGACCTCACTGTTGCAGGATGAGGCGCGGCGGGCGGAATTCGTCCGCACCCTGGAGGCGCTCAGCGCCGCCAGCCGGACCCAGACGAGCGCCGCCGCGGAAGGCTCCCTGCCGCCGCCCGCTACCGCAGAGGCGCCGGCCGCAGGGGTCGCACCCGCCGCGCCAGCGCCAGCCGCCCGGGCGCCAATCGCCCAGGCACCAGTTCCCCAGGCACCGGCGGCATCGGCGCCCGCGGCACCGGCGCCCGCCGCCCCAGCACCGGCCGCCAGCCCGCCCGCCGCGGCGGAGGCCGCCCCCGCCGAACCGCTGATCGCCCCCAACACCGTCGGCGCGCAGTTGCTGCTCGGCCTGTCCGAGCGGATCGGGACCATGTCCGACAGCCTGCTGCAGGCCGCCCGGACGATGGCCGACCTGCCCGCCCTGTGGGACGCCACCCGCCAGCTTGTGGCCGACCCGTTCACCCGGGGCCGGATCCTGGATGCTGCCTGGAAGGTGCTGCTGCTGCTCGCAGTCGGGCTGCTGGCGGAATGGCTGCTGGTGCGGGCACTCGCCCGGCCACACCACCGGCTGGACCGCGCCGTGCCCACGGATGGCTCGGGCGGCCCGGGCTGGAGCTGGTTGCGCCGGCTGCCGGTGCTGCTCGCCCGGCTGGTGCTGGACCTGATGCCGATCGCCGGCTTCGGCCTGGCGGTCTACGGCCTGTTCGGTCTGGTTGATCCGCTGCCGACCACCCGGCTGGTCGGGCTGATGGTGGCACATGCCTACATGGCGGCGCGTATCGCCTTCACCCTGGCCTGGACGTTGTTTTCCCCCATCTCCAGCCATCTGCGGTTGATACCCTGCTCGGATGGCATCGCGGCCGCCAGCACGCGCTGGATCCGCTGGCTGATGCTGGTGGGGGTCGGCGGCTATACGCTGGCGCAGGCGGGGCTGCTCCTTGGGCTGCCGTGGGCTGCCTATGACGCCATCCTGAACATCACGCTGCTGCTGATCTCGCTGCTGCTGGTCCGGCTGGTGCTGCGCCATCAGGACACCGTGGCGAGGGTGCTGCGGGCCAAGCCGCTGGAGCCGGGCGAAACCGCGGAACGGTCCCGCCTGATGCTGCGCGGCGTCCGCAACCAGATGGCCGAGGTGTGGCATATCGCGGTCATCTTGTGGCTGGTGGCGTCCTGGGTGGTCTGGGCGCTGGCGCTGGAGAATGGGCTGCAGCGGCTGATCTGGGGCACCGTGCTGACCCTGGTGGTGATCGGCATCGCCAAGCTGCTGGACGAAGGCTTCATCAGGCTGACGGCCCCGCTGCTGGACCCGTCGCCCGAGATGGCCCGGCGCTGGCCCGGCCTGCAGACCCGGGCGCCGACCTACGTGCCGCTGCTGCGGACCATGGTGTCCGTGCTGCTCGGCATCGGCGCGGTGGTGCTGCTGCTGGAGACCTGGGGCTTCGATTCGCTGGATTGGCTGGCCCCGGGCACCCTCGGCAACCGGCTGATGTGGACGCTGTTCTCCATCCTGCTGACGCTGGTCCTGGGCCTCGTGGTGTGGGAGGCGGCCAATTCGGGTATCCAGCGCTGGCTGACCCGCTCGATGGGCGATACCGGCGGCGGCCGCAGCGCCCGGGTCCGTACCCTGCTGCCGATGCTCCGGACCGTGGTCGGCGGTTTGATCCTGGTGTTCGTGGTGCTGAACGCGCTGTCCCAGCTCGGGCTGAACGTGGCGCCGCTGCTGGCCGGTGCCGGGGTGATCGGGCTGGCGGTGGGCTTTGGCTCCCAGACGCTGGTGCGGGACGTCATCACCGGCGTCTTCCTGCTGCTGGAGGATGCCGTCGCGGTGGGCGAGGTGGTGCAGATAGACACCCTCTCGGGGGTGGTGGAGACGCTGTCCATCCGCTCCATCAAGCTGCGGGCCTTCGATGGCAGCGTGCATTTCATACCGTTCAGCGCCGTCACCACGGTCACCAACATGACGCGCGACTTCTCCTTCGCGGTGCTCGACGTGACCGTCGGCTACCGGGAGGACACCGACCGGGTGTTCGAGGTGCTGGATGCCATCGTCAAGGAGATGCGCGGCGAGGCCAAGTGGCAGTCGGTCATCCGCGACGACATGGACCTGGTCGGGGTGGAGCGCTTCGGCGATTCCGGGGTCATGCTGAAGGCCCGGGTCAAGACCACGCCGATGGGGCGGTGGAACGTGCTGCGGGAGTTGAACCGCCGGATCAAGCAGCGCTTCGACGAGCTGGGGATCGAGATCCCCTACCCCTACCAGCGGCTGGTCATCGACGGCGGGGAGCAGCGCTTTCCGCCGCCGCCAGGCAAGCTCGCCGGCACGGCCGATCTCGACCAGCCGGAGGCGGCACAATAGGCCGTTTGCCGGCCCGGGCGGCCACGCCTCAGATCTCGCCGGTCGCCGCCCGCAGCAGCCACAGGGTGCCGACCCCGACCACGATCGACAGCGCCAGCTTGCCGACCCGTGCCTGGGCCAGCAGCGCCGCCGCCCCGGCGACCCAGGCGGCCCAGCCGCTGGTCGCCAGCGCCGGGGCCAGGAAGGCGATGAAGATCGCCCCCGGCAGATGCTGCAGCATCGCCTGCACGAAGGGCGGCGGCCGCAGCACCCGCAGGATGGCGTAGCCCCCGGCGCGGCACAGGTAGCTCGCCGCCGCCATCCCGAGGATGGCCGCCAGCACGTCCCAGCGCAGGGTCACCCGGCGAGATCCTTCCGGCGGTCCCGTGCCGCCCCGGCGGCCGAGCCGGCCAGCGCCCCCGCCAGCACCGGCCAGGGCGCCCCGACCCCGAGGCCGAACAGCGCCAACGCCACCGCCCCCGCCACGGTCCATGGCAGCAGGTCCGACCGGCCGCGCCAGATCGGCACCAGAATGGCCATCAGCGTGGCGACCGAGGCGAAGAATATCGGATGCCCGGCCGGCAGCCGCACCGCGGCGCCGAAGATATGGCCGATGGAGCACATGATCATCCAGTTGACCCACATGGTCAGGCTGGCACCAGCCAGGAAGCCGCCGTCGCGCCGCCCGGCGCGCATCTCGGCGATCATCAGGGCGAAGGAATTATCGACCATCACCGCCAGGCTGCCCCACAGCCTGATGCCGTGCAGCCGGTCCAGCACCGGGGCCAGCGCCGCACCCATCGGCGCCATCCGCAGGTTGATGACCAGGGCGGCGAGCGTGGCGGCGAGGATGGGCGCCGGCTCGGTCCACAGCTCCAGCGCCACAAGCTGCGCGGTGCCGGCGAACATCAGCCCGCTCATCAGCAGGGTCTCCAGCAGGGACAGGCCCTTGGCATCCGCCGCCATGCCGACCACCAGGCCGAAGGGCATCAGCCCGATGGTGAGCGCCAGCGCCGCCCGCGCGCCGCGCTGCATCCCGCCCGCGGTGAAGGCGACCCGCCGGTCGCCTGGCTGTTCCTGCAAGACCCCAACCCTCCGATGCGGCTGCGGTATGGCACCGGTGGCGGGAAGTTTCGAGCCGTCTCAGCCCAAAGAGCGCGCCAAGGGGCTTGCCGGAACGCCGCCCACCGTCTGGCCCGCCGCCACCGGCCCGGTGACCGCGGCCCCCACCCCCACCACCGCATCGGCGCCGATGGTCACGTATGGCCGGCAGGCGGCCCCGGCGCCGACCAGCGCCCGCGGCCCCAGCCGCACCCCGCCGGCCAGCACCGCGCCGGGCCCGACATGCGCCGCCTCCCCCACCACCGCGTCGTGCTCGACGATGGCGCCGGTGTTGATGATGGCCAGCCGGCCGATATCGGCCAGCGCCCCGAGCACCACCCGCGGCAGCACCACCGCGCCCTCCCCCACCGTCGCGCTGCGCGCCCGCACCACCGACGGATGCACCAGCGCCGGCAGCGCGAAGCCCAGCGCCAGCAGCCGCGCCGCCGCCGCCAGCCGTGCCGCGTTGTCGCCGAGCGCGATGCAGGCGAGGCCAACCCCCGCCGCCCGCAGGCCGGGCAGCACCGATTCGTTCCCCAGCACCGGCACGCCGAGCATGGCCGGGCCACGGGGGGCAGCATCGATCAAGCCGGCCAGCTCCATCCCGGGCAGGTCGCGGACCAGCTCGATCAGCGCCCGGCCGTGGCCGCCGGCACCGAGGATGACCAGCCTGCGGGGCATCCCGTCAGGCCGCGACGCAGCCCTGCGGGCGGACCTTCCGCAGCGTGCCCGCCGGGTGCTTCGCCAGCCGGGCGGCCGGGCGGATCGGGCGGCGCACCAGCTCCCCGCCGCAATTCGGGCAGGTGCCGGCCAGCACCCCCTCGGTGCAGCCGGCGCAGAAGGTGCATTCATAGGAACAGATGCGCGCCGCCTGGCTTTCGGGCGGCAGGTCGGTGCCGCAGCACTCGCAGCAGGGGCGGAGTTCGAGCATGGCGGGCCTCCATCGGGCGGGAACGCAGCCTCGCACGCGGCGGTGACGGGTCAAGCCGGGGGGGGTGGCCGGGCGAACCGGCCGGGGCGATGGGCGTTTGCCCCGCATGACCCAGAAGCGCCCCCCGAAGCCCCCGGAAGACACCACCCCCGAGCGTGCCAGCGGCACCATCGACCGGCCGATCGGCACCGGCGATGCCCAGCCGGGCAATGCCGCCGAACGCGCCGCGGACCTCGGCGGCCCGGTCGACGTGTTCCCGACCCGCCGCGACCGCAGCGGGCTCGAGCCGTCCCGCGCCACGGACAAGCCGGAGGAACCGCCGAAGCGCTAGCCGCGCAGGCGCCCTGGCGTCAGGCGCGGATCACCAGGATCACGTCGCCCTCGGCCACCGCCTCGCCTTCCGCCACCATCACTTCCAGCAGGGTGCCGGCGCGGGGGGCGGCGACGGGGATTTCCATCTTCATCGATTCCAGCAGCAGCACGTCCTCCTCCGCCGCCACCGCTTCCCCCGGCTGCTTCAGGATCTTCCAGACCGAGCCGGAGATTTCGGATTTCACGCGGATATCGGGCATGCGGGCACCTTCCTGGACGTTGCCCGCATTGCAGGCGCCAGATGCGCCGCGGTCAAGCCGGGGTGCTAGGGCGGTGCGTCGGTCAGCAGGCTGGAATGGATGTACCCCTCCGGCGCCGCATCCCCGACATGGGCCCAGCCGCCGAACGCCTCGCCGTAAACCCGGAAGGTTTCGCCGCGCGGGGCAACGCGGAGGATTGTGGCGCTGTTGTCGGGACCGGCCCGCAGGTTGGACGCGGTGCGGACCTGCACGCGCGGCAACTCGGTGGCCGGCGCGGCAGGGGCGGTTGCGACCGGCTGCGGGGACGGCGCGGGCGGCGGTGGCGGTGGCGGCACGGGCAGGATGGATGCCGAGCGGGTGGGCGCCGGTTCGGCGGGTGTTGGCTGGGCGGGTGCGGCACGGGCGGCATCGGCCGCCGAATCATCGGGCGAGGCTTGCGGCGGCACGGCCCGGTCCTGTGCAACCCCGGCCGGTGACGCCGAGGCTTGGGAAGCCGGGACCTGGGAAGCCGGGGCCTGGAAAGCCGGGACCGGCGAGGCGGGAGGCTGCGCGGCCGGCCCCGGCGCCGGATCGGACGGCGGGGCGGCGGCGAAGCTGGCATCGGTGCGTAGGCTGGTTGCGGGCTGCGGCGGGACCTCCATGCCGGAGTTCTGGTCTGCCGGCGACAGGCTGGTCAGCCCGATTGCGAGCCCGGCCGCTACCCCAAACCCGGCCAGCCCGGCGAGCGGCAATACCCAGCCGCGCCGTCGGCGGCGTGGCGGCAGGGGCAGTGCCTCGGCGGCTTCCGGTGACGCCGGTTGCCCCGTCTCCGGCGGTGGCGGGCTGACCAGCCGGATCGAGGCGCGGGCCAGCAGGGCGCGGCGCACCACGCTGACCCAGCCGTCGCCACCGGCGACGCCCAGCGGCGGAAGCCCGGCGAAGGCCGCGGGCAGCCGCTCATCGAGCCCGCTCAGGTCGCCCGGCGGGCCGGGCAGCGCCACCACCGGCAGATGCCCCGCGAAGATTGCCGAGAACCGCGCCGCCTCCAGCCGGTGCCGCAGCGCCGCCTCCGCCTCGGCGGCGGCCGGGGCCGGCACGCCGATCAGCGCCACGCCGGTTTCCGGGTGCAGCAGCACCAGCGGCACGAGGATGGCGCGGCCCTGCTCCCCGATCAGGGTGCAGGTGGTGACACCGGTCCAGCCCGGCGGGAGATCCATCGTGCCCTCGGCCAGGTCGGCGCGGGCATGGATCGGCGGGTCGAGGTGATGAGGCACCTCCGGTCGATGGATCATGAGCTGCGCTGGCCCCCTTGCGGCGTTGCTCCGGCGCCCTTGCGGGTGCCGGCTCCCCTAATCGTCAGGCAGTATACGTCAACATTAGGGTGCGGTGCAGCAGCACTATCGGTCGACGGCGGTGCCGCAGCTTATGGTTGATTTATAATGGCTTAGAACCGCCATCCGGTGTGGATTGCGACGATTCCCCCGGCCATGCTGCGGTGCGATACGCGTTCCAGGCCGGCCTCGCGCATCATCGCCGCCAGCGCCTCCTGGTCGGGGAACATGCGGATGCTCTCGGCCAAATACTGGTAGCTTTCGGCGTCCTGCGCCACCCGGGCGCCGAGCCGTGGCAGCACCTTGAACGACCATGCGTCGTACAGCGGCGCCAGCGCCGCCACCTCCACCCGGCTGAATTCCAGGCAGTGGAACCGCCCGCCCGGGCGCAGCACCCGCCGCGCCTCCCGCAGCACCGCCGGCTTGTCGGTGCAGTTCCGCAGCCCGAAGGCCATGGAGATCTTTTCCACGCTGCGGTCCGGGAAAGGCAGGTGCTCGGCATCGGCGCAGACGAAGCCGAGCCCCGCCGCCAGCCCGCGGTCCAGCGCCCGGCCCTGCGCCACCTGCAGCATGGAGGGGTTGATATCAGACAGGATCACCCGCCCCGCCCCCGCCTCCAGCGCCCGGAAGGCGATATCCCCGGTGCCGCCGGCGAGGTCCAGCAGCGTCTCCCGCGGGGAGGCGGCGATGGCGGCGACGAAGGCGCTTTTCCAGGCCCGGTGCAGGCCGAGCGACATCAGGTCGTTCATCAGGTCGTAGCGCGGGGCCACGCTGTCGAAGACCTCGCGCACCCGGCTGGCCTTCTCCGCACGCGGCACCTTGCGGTAGCCGAAGTCGATCGTCTCGGGGGTGGATCCTGGGGCGGACCCTGGGCTGGCCCCTGGGGCAGAGTTGCGTTCGGTCATGCTAGGGGCACCATAGAGGCTGATTGGGGTGACGCGAAGCTATGCCGGAACTGCCGGAAGTCGAGACGGTGATGCGCGGCCTGGCCGCCGTGCTGCAGGGCCGGGTGATCCGTGCCGCCGCCATCACCAGGCCGGACATGCGCTGGCCCTTCCCCGAGGGGCTGGCGGCGCGGCTGGCAGGTAGCAGGGTGGAAGGCTTCCGGCGGCGGGCGAAATACATGTTGATGCGCCTCTCGGGCGGGGATTCCGTGCTGATCCACCTCGGCATGTCCGGCCGGATGGTGGCACGGCCGGTGGCCGGGCTGCCGAACGCGCCGGTCGCCCATGAGCACCTTTCGCTGGAAACCGAGGACGGCATCCGGGTCGGCTTCGTGGACCCGCGCCGGTTCGGCAGCGTGGACCTGGTGCCGACCGCGGCGGAGGACAGCCACCGGCTGCTGGCCGGCCTCGGGCCCGAGCCGCTTGAGGATGCCTTCACGCCCCTGGTGCTGACCGCCGCCCTGGCCGGGCGGCAAACCCCGATCAAGACGGCGCTGCTGGACCAGAAGGTGGTGGCCGGCCTCGGCAACATCTATGTCTCGGAGGCGCTGTTCCGGGCCCGGATCTCGCCGAAGCGCCTCGCCGCCAGCGTGGCCGGCGCCCGCAGCCTGCGGCTGGTCCCGGCGATCAAGGCGGTGCTGGAGGAAAGCATCGCCGCCGGCGGATCATCCCTGCGGGACTATGTCCAGGCGGATGGCGGCATCGGCTTCTTCCAGGAACGCTTCCGGGTCTACGACCGCGCCGGCCTGCCCTGCGAGGCCTGCCCCGGCCTGCCAGGCTGCGCGGGTATCCGGCGCTTCGTGCAATCCGGCCGTGCCACCTTCCATTGCCCACGGCTGCAGCGCTGATATTGTCCGGCCAAACGCGGAGGCTGGGCGCATGGCTGAATACACGATGATCCTGACGGAACGGCAGGGCCGGGTGGCGCTGATCAGGCTGAACCGGCCGCAGGCGCTGAACGCGCTCTGCGACCAGCTGATGGACGAGCTGGGCCAGGCGCTGCGCGGCTTCGATGCCGAGCCGGAGGTGGCGGCCATCGTCATCACCGGCAGCGACAAGGCCTTCGCCGCCGGCGCCGACATCAAGGAGATGCAGTCCCGCAGCTACCCGGCGGTCTACCTCGATGATTTCATCGGCAAGCGCTGGGAAGCGGTCACCTATGTCCAGAAGCCGGTCATCGCCGCGGTCGCGGGCTATGCGCTGGGCGGCGGCTGCGAGCTGGCGATGATGTGCGACATGATCATCGCCGCCGACAACGCCAAGTTCGGCCAGCCGGAAATCAACCTGGGCGTCATCCCCGGGGCCGGCGGCACCCAGCGGCTGACCCGGGCCATCGGCAAGGCCAAGGCGATGGACCTGGTGCTGACCGCGCGGATGATGGATGCGGCCGAGGCGGAACGCTCCGGGCTGGTGGCGCGGATCGTGCCCCTGGCCGATGTGGTAGCCGAGGCGGTGAAGATCGGCGAGAAGCTCGGCACGCTTTCCGCCCCCTCGCTCGCCATGGCCAAGGAGGCGGTGAACCGGGCCTTCGAGACCACCCTGGCGGAAGGCGTGAAGTTCGAGCGCCGGGCCTTCCAGGCGCTGTTCGCCACCGAGGACCAGAAGGAAGGCATGGCCGCCTTCGCAGAGAAGCGTAAGCCGGCCTTCGGCAACCGCTGACAAGGTGCGACGGTCCGGCCGGCGAACAATGCTTCGCTTGACGCCACGCCGGACCGGACGCTAGAAGCCCCTTCCTCGCGCACCCCTCTGGGCTGTCCCCGGGCTATCCCCGGGGGGATCCTCGAAGGGTGCGGCATTCCCATCACCCCATGCCTGAGTTGAAGAACCGCAATGGCGAACACGGCTTCCGCCCGCAAGCGCATCCGTCAGACCGAGAAGCGCACGATCCGCAACCGCGCGCGGCGGTCCCGGGTGCGGACCTTCCTGCGCAAGGTGGAAACGGCGATCGCGACCGGCGACAAGTCGCAGGCGCAGGAGGCGTTCAAGTCCGCCCAGCCCGAGTTGCAGCGGGCGGCGACCAAAGGCGTGTTCCATGCCAACACCGTGGCGCGCAAGCTGTCGCGGTTGTCCGCGCGGATCAAGTCGATCGGCGCCTGAACACCGGGCATCTTCCAGCCGCGCCGCCACAACCGGCGCGCGAGATTTCCTGCCGGTTGAACTATCAGAAATAGATGAGCGCTTGTGTCGTGCCGCCCGTCCGGGTGGAACGACGGCAGGATACTCACGCTTTCAGCACGGTTGTATTTTGCCTTTATTGAATCTGCCGGCGCGTTCGGAAAGTTACTATTTACCCGGACTTTGAGGGCGCGGTATCATCCTGCTCGTCGGACGGACGGGCTGCTTATTCCCCTATAGCGCCCATCAGTCAGGTACCGCCGCACGGGTGAAAGCCCTGGCGCGGCTGTGCTCTGGCACGTGCAGGGATGGAACAGGAGGTCGGCCGCTTGCCCCCCCAATCGCCCCCACAGTCGCCGGAGCAATCCCTTATGGAATCCCAGGGTGGGCAGGCCCAGGCCGGGCAATCGCAAGGGCAGTTGGCGGCCGGCTGGGCGCGCATCCGGGGCCGCCTGCGCGAGGAGGTGGGGGAGGTCGAGTACCGTACTTGGCTTCGCCAGATGACCCTGGCCGGGATCGAGGGCGAGGACGCCGTCATCCTGCTGCCGACCCGCTTCCTGCGGGACTGGGTGAACAGCCACTACGGCGACCGGCTGCGCCTGCTGTGGAACGCCGAGGATCCGAAGGTGCGGCGGGTGGACATCCGCGTCTCCGCCGCCCCGCCGGCCGAGCCGGCGCTGGCTGGCCACGATGACCGCCCCGCAGCCCAGGCAGATGCGCAGGCAGGCAATGCCACGCTGCCGCGCGCCGAAGGCCGGGGCCTTGCCGAGCCATTGGCCGTCCGCGCGCCCGAGCCGCGGTCCGACTGGGTGGTGCCGCTGGAGTCGCGCTTCACCTTCGATACCTTCGTCGTTGGCAAGCCGAATGAATTCGCCCATGCCTGCGCCCGGCGGGTTTCCGAGAAGCCGGCCTCGCCGGGTTTCAACCCGTTGTTCCTCTATGGCGGCGTGGGCCTGGGCAAGACCCACCTGATGCATGCGACCGCCTGGGCGATCCGGGCGCATGACCCGCAGCGGACCGTGGCCTACATGTCCGCCGAGAAATTCATGTACCGCTTCATCGCGGCGCTGCGGTCGCAGAACACCATGGAGTTCAAGGAGACCCTGCGCGCGGTCGACGTGCTGATGATCGACGACCTGCAATTCCTCATCGGCAAGGACAACACGCAGGAGGAATTCTTCCACACCTTCAATGCGCTGGTGGACCAGGGCAAGCAGATCATCGTCTCCTCGGACAAGTCCCCGTCCGACCTCGCGGGCATCGAGGACCGGCTGCGGACCCGGCTCGGCTGCGGCATGGTGGCCGATATCCACGCCACCACCTACGAGCTGCGGCTGTCGATCCTGCAGGCCAAGGCCGCCACGGCGCAGGTTGTTGTGCCGCCCAAGGTGCTGGAATTGCTGGCGAACAAGATCACCGCGAATGTCCGGGAGCTGGAGGGTGCGCTGAACCGGCTGGTGGCGCATGCCAACCTGTTCGGCCGGCCCATCACCATCGACAGCGCCCATGAGGTGCTGCACGACGTGCTGCGGGCACACGAGAAGCGGGTCTCCATCGAGGAGATCCAGCGCAAGGTCGCAGATCATTACAACATCCGCCTGACCGACATGAGCAGCGCCCGCCGCGCCCGCAACGTCGCCCGGCCGCGGCAGGTGGCGATGTACCTGGCCAAGCAGCTCACCCAGCGCAGCCTGCCCGAGATCGGCCGGCGCTTCGGCAACCGGGACCACACCACGGTCATGCACGCCGTCTCCCGCGTGGCGGAACTGATGGCCGCAGATGCCGGCTTCGCCGAGGATGTGACTCTGCTGCGGAAGATGCTGGAAACCTGATTCCCGCCTCGCAGGCGGGGCGAACAGGCCAGCTTACCCTTATGATTCATCGCTGTTAAAGTGCGCACCCCCGCAGGCACGCGCGGGTTTCTGGATGTTCGGGGAGCCTGGGTCACATGAAGTTCACGGTTGAACGGGCGATCCTGATCAAGGCGCTCGCCCATGTCCAAAGCGTGGTGGAGCGGCGCAACACCATCCCCATCCTGGCCAATGTGCTGCTCTCCGCGCAGGACGGCATCCTGAAGCTGACCGCGACCGACATGGAGATCGCGGTGGTCGAGGAAGTGCCCGGCGTCCAGATCAGCCGCCCCGGCCGCACCACCGCCCCCGCCGCCACCCTGTACGAGATCGTCCGCAAGCTGCCCGAGGGCGCCAAGGTCGAGCTCGACCACGCCGGCGGCGATGCCGCGCTGAAGCTGCGCGCCGGCCGCTTCAACACCGACCTCTCGGTGCTGCCGGTCGAGGACTTCCCCTCCATGACCGAGGGCAAGCTGCCGCACCAGTTCAGCCTGCCCGCCGGTCAGTTGCGCGAGCTGATCGACCGTACCCGCTTCGCCATCAGCACCGAGGAAACCCGCTACTACCTGAACGGCATCTACCTGCACGCGACCGACAGCGACGGTACCCAGGTGCTGCGCGCGGTGGCGACGGATGGCCACCGCCTCGCCCGGGTCGAGGAGCCGCTGCCGGAGGGTGCCGCCGGCATGCCGGGCGTCATCATCCCCCGCAAGACGGTGAACGAGCTGCGGAAGCTGGCCGAGGAAACCCAGGACGAAATCACCGTCCGGTTGTCCGACACCAAGATCCGCTTCGACATCGGCGCGGTGCAACTGACCAGCAAGCTGATCGACGGCACCTTCCCCGAATACGACCGGGTGATCCCGCGCGGCAACGACAAGATCCTGCGGGTGAGCAAGAAGGAATTCGCCGAAGCCGTTGGCCGGGTCGCCGCCATCAGCTCCGAGCGGTCGCGCCCGGTGAAGCTCAGTCTGGACCGCAACCACCTGCTGCTCTCGGCCAGTTCCGCGGAACAGGGCCAGGCGCAGGAGGAGCTGGACGGCGAGGTGGTGCGCTACGAAAGCTCGCCGATCGAAATCGGCTTCCAGGCCCGCTACCTGAACGACATTACCGACCAGATCGGCGACATGGTGGAGTTCCGCTTCGCCGATGGCAGCGCCCCGACGGTGGTGACGGACGCGGCGAAGCCCGAGGCACTGTACGTGCTGATGCCCATGCGAGTTTAGAACCAACCAGATCTGGGCGTGTGAATAGGAAACCAAAAAGGTAGCTATCACAGCACCTTGGCCAGAAGATGGGCCAGCGCGGAAAAGGTGTTCCGAATCTTTTGGAACGAACTCCAAGTCGTAAACCTAAACGTAATCCTGGCAGTGCCCGGCGCCTCACGCCGGGTCAGAGGCTGGCTATTGCAATGCAGCACGCATTTCAATCTGCCTCGCACGCAGCCAGGACGGCTTTGCCCTTCCCCCTCCTGCCCTTGGGATCCACCTGGGATGAGAGAGTTGGCCTCCTCGGAAGGAGGCAGGGATGCCGAAGAAGCGTCATACGGCGGAGCAGATCATCGGGCTGCTGCGGCAGGATGAGGTGGAGCTGGCGGAGGGCCGGACGGTGGGGGAGATCTGCCGCGTCTTTGGTATGTCGGAGGCGACGTTCTACCGCTGGCGATCCGAGTACGGCGGCCTGAAGGTCGATCAGGCGCGGCGGCTGAAAGACCTCGGGCGCGAGAACGCACGACTGAAGCGGGCAGTGGCGGAACTGACGCGCGACAAGCAGCTTCTCAAGGAGGCTGCCGAAGAAAACATCCAGGCCCCGAGCGCCGCCAGGCTGCGGTGCGGCATGTGCAGTCGGTGCTCGGGGTTTCCGAACGCCAGGCGTGTCGCACGCTGGGCCAGCCGCGATCGACGCAGTGCAAGGTTCGGGTGGTACGGTCCGATTAGGCGGCACTGATCTGGGCCGCGGTGTCGCTGGCGGCGGAGTATGGCCGCTACGGCTACCGCCGCATCACCGAGCTTCTGCGGGCCGAGGGCTGGCATGTGAACGCCAGGCGCGTTGAGCGCATCTGGCGGCGCGAGGGGCTGAAGATACCGCGCCGGCAGCCGAAAACGGGGCCGGCTGTGGCTGAACGATGGCTCCTGTGTTCGGCTGCGGCCGTGCTGGCCGGGGCATGTCTGGGCCTTCGACTTCGTGCAGGACCGGACGCACGACGGGCGGCGGTTCCACATGCTGACGGTGATCGACGAGTATACGCGCGAGTGCCTGGCCATCGTGGTGGCGCGGCGGTTAACATCCGACGACGTGCTGCAGGTGCTGGCGGGTCGGGTCGTTGAACGCGGGCCACCGAGGCACATTCGCTCCTACAGCGTCCTATATCGGGAAGCCTTAGTACTACTGTGTCCTATAATTATGACATTGCGTGAGGCGTTGGCAGCAGGGACAGCGCGGCATGCTTCGGGCAAGTTCGCGGGCGATGCGAAGGCGCATGGTAGTGATGGAATTGGCGACGTGCCGTTCAGGTCGGACCGGCGGCACCCCTTGGCCGGTATGTTTTGGGAACGTCAGGCGCTTGGATGAGCGGGGCGTCGGGTTCTGCTGAGGCGGAAAAGGCCGCCCTTTCAGCGACCAGGAAGCCGTAGGCTGCGATGCAGAGGCTGGCGTGGTGGTGGAAGCCGCGCCAGCCACGACCCTCGTAGTGGCCGAGGCCGATCTCTTGCTTCATCTCCTGGTAATCGCGTTCAATGCGCCAGCGCAGCATGGCGTGGCGGACCAGGCTGGTGCGGCTGGTGGTGGCGGGCAGCGTGGAGAGCCAGAACTTGGTGGGCTCGGCTGCCTCGGTGGGCCATTCGATCAGGCACCACTCCTCGGGGCGTGGCGTGGCTGCCTTGTAGTCGCGGTGGGCGGGGCGCACGCGGACGGCGGCAAAGCGCGAGGTCAGCGGCGCATTGGTACCTTGGCGCCAGGTCACCCGGCGCCAGGCCTCCTTGGGCAGCCTCGCGGCGAGGTCCCTGGCCGCGACGGGCTTATGGTCGGCGCTACGGCCGACGCGGGTGGGCGGACGCCCGGGACTGTCGGGAGTTTCGTGTGTGATTGGTCATGATGGGAAAAAAGGAGGTCCCCCATGGCCCGACGGAAAGAGCCGCAGATACCTGATGCGATCCTGGACCAGTTGCTGTCTGGGACGGCGGGCAGCACGGCGTTCGACCGTGGTGGGCTGCTGGACCAGCTGAAGAAGGCGCTGGCGGAGCGGGCGCTGAACGCGGAGATGGACCACCACCTGGCGGGCGAAGGTGGCGCGGCGAACAGCCGCAACGGCTATGGCCGCAAGAGCGTGGTGACCGACAGCGGGCGGATCGCGCTGGAGGTTCCACGGGACCGGCAGGGCAGCTTCGACCCGCTGCTGATCGCCAAATACCAACGGCGCTTCCCCGGCTTCGATGACAAAATCATCTCGATGTATGCGCGGGGCATGAGCACTCGGGAGATCGCGGGTCACCTGCTGGATCTGTATGGCATCGAGGTTTCAGCGGACCTGATCAGCACGGTCACGGACGCGGTGCTGGATGAGATCGCCACGTGGCAGGCGCGGCCGTTGGAGCCGATCTACCCGCTGGTTTTCTTCGATGCGCTGCGGGTGAAGATCCGCGATCAGGGCCTGGTCCGCAACAAGGCGGTGCATATCGCGCTTGGCGTCAGGGCGGACGGAACCAAGGAAATCCTTGGCCTTTGGCTGGAGCAGAACGAGGGGGCCAAGTTCTGGCTGCGGGTCATGAACGAGCTGCGCAACCGCGGCGTCGAGGATGTTCTTTTGGCCGTGGTGGATGGCCTGAAGGGCTTTCCCGAGGCAATCCGGGCGGTATTCCCCGAGGCCGTGGTGCAGACCTGCATTGTGCATCTGCTGCGCCACAGCCTGGATTTCGTCTCCTGGAAAGACCGCAAGCTGGTGGCAGCGGCATTGAAGGACATCTACCGGGCGATGGACCCCGCCGCGGCGGAGACCGCCCTGGCGGCGTTCGAGGCAGGCCCCTGGGGCCGGAAATATGCCGCTATCGGCCAGAGCTGGCGCCGCGCCTGGAGCGAGGTGGTGCCGTTCTATGCGGGAGTGTCTGAAATTCCGTGTATGGCCGGTCGGTTGAACGACACGGTCATGCCATGGTCCGCGTGAAGCGTTCGCCGAACAGGACGGCGAACTGAGCCTTGGCCATGGACCATTCACGCGGCGGCATGGTCCATTCCTTCTCGGTTCTGTTCAAGGCCAGAAACAGCAGCTTCAGCGCCGCGTCATCGCTCGGGAAATGGCCCCGGGCCCGAACAGCACGGCGCAGCTTGGCGTTCAGCGCCTCGATGGCATTGGTGGTGTAGAGCAGCCGTCGGACCTCGAGAGGAAATGCATAGAACGGCACCACCTCGCTCCAGGCGCGGCGCCAGCTCTGGCCGATAGCGGCATATTTCCGGCCCCAGGGGCCTGCCTCGAACGCCGCCAGGGCGGTCTCCGCCGCGGCGGGGTCCATCGCCCGGTAGATGTCCTTCAATGCCGCTGCCACCAGCTTGCGGTCTTTCCAGGAGACGAAATCCAGGCTGTGGCGCAGCAGATGCACAATGCAGGTCTGCACCATGGCCTCGGGGAATACCGCCCGGATTGCCTCGGGAAAGCCCTTCAGGCCATCCACCACGGCCAAAAGAACATCCTCGACGCCGCGGTTGCGCAGCTCGTTCATGACCCGCAGCCAGAACTTGGCCCCCTCGTTCTGCTCCAGCCAAAGGCCAAGGATTTCCTTGGTTCCGTCCGCCCTGACGCCAAGCGCGATATGCACCGCCTTGTTGCGGACCAGGCCCTCATCGCGGATCTTCACCCGCAGCGCATCGAAGAAAACCAGCGGGTAGATCGGCTCCAACGGCCGCGCCTGCCACGTGGCGATCTCATCCAGCACCGCGTCCGTGACCGTGCTGATCAGGTCCGCTGAAACCTCGATGCCATACAGATCCAGCAGGTGACCCGCGATCTCCCGAGTGCTCATGCCCCGCGCATACATCGAGATGATTTTGTCATCGAAGCCGGGGAAGCGCCGTTGGTATTTGGCGATCAGCAGCGGGTCGAAGCTGCCCTGCCGGTCCCGTGGAACCTCCAGCGCGATCCGCCCGCTGTCGGTCACCACGCTCTTGCGGCCATAGCCGTTGCGGCTGTTCGCCGCGCCACCTTCGCCCGCCAGGTGGTGGTCCATCTCCGCGTTCAGCGCCCGCTCCGCCAGCGCCTTCTTCAGCTGGTCCAGCAGCCCACCACGGTCGAACGCCGTGCTGGCCGCCGTCCCAGACAGCAACTGGTCCAGGATCGCATCAGGTATCTGCGGCTCTTTCCGTCGGGCCATGGGGGACCTCCTTCTTTCCCATCATGACCAATCACACACGAAACTCCCGACAGTCCCGGAGCGCGGCATGCACCCGCGGGCTGCCATAGCGGCCGCGGCTGGCCTCGTGCGCGGTGCGGATCTCGGCCGCCACCGCGCGGTCCTCGACCGCCCGCGCACTCTCCGGCCGGCTGGCCCAGGCGTAGTAGCCGCTGCGGCTCACGCCCAGCACCTCGCACATGATCTGGATCGGGTAGTCGGCGACGTGGTTGCGAATGAGGGCATAGCTCACCTCCGGCCCGTCGCCCGGCCGAAGATGAGCGCAGCTTTTCCCAAGATGTCGCGCTCCATCCGGACCCGATCGAGCTCACGCCGCAGCCGCCCGATCTCCGCGGCCTGATCGGCCGGGCTCGGGCCCACGCGGCGGGCCGGCGCCGCCTGCTCCTGGGCGGGTGTCGGCACCGGCGCGCCGCTCCCTGCCGCTGTGCGGCCCTCCGCCCAGCGCAGCCAAGCCCGCACCAGCCGGTCCGGCAGGCCCAACTCGGCTGCCACCGCCGTGACCGAGCGGCCATCCTGAATCGCCGCCACCGCCTCCAGCTTGAACGCGTCCGGAAAGGACCGCCGCTGTCTGTTGCTCTCCGCCATCGACACCTCCCAGGCTCCTCAGCCTATCAAAGGTGTCCGTGAAAGCGGGGCAGGCCCAGGATCTGCTTGTCCAGCGTGAGGTCGGCGATCGCCTTGCGCAGCCGGGCGTTCTCCGTCTCCAGCTCTTTCAGCCGCTTCACCTGATCCGACTTCAGGCCCCCGAACTCCCGCCGCCAGCGATAGTAGGTGACTTCCGTCACCCCAATCGTGCGGATCGCTTCCGCCACCGACTGCCCCTGCGAAACCAGGACATCCACCTGCCGCAGCTTGGCCAAAGCCTCCTCAGGTCTATGCCTCTTGCTCGCCATCTCGGTCCTCCTCCGGCTCAAAGCCATACCTCAAGGCGGACCACTTCAATGGGGGAGGATCAGCCGGATGGGTACCGATCGCCTCGGGGCTGTGGATCCGCTTCCGCCTGGCTCCCGCGGCTCTCATCACCAAAGGCCCGCTCCTGTGGGGGAAGACCGGGCCGACATTCATGCATCGGGATGCTCAGCCCCACCGGCTTCCTATCGGGCAAGCAACGATTTATGGTGCCCGCGCCCTAGCGGCCTAGTCAGGAGTACCCCATGGTGACCCGTGTTGGATATGCCGTCACCAACAGCTGGAGCAGCGGCCTGCAGGCCAGCCTCTCCCTGACCACCGACCAGGCCCTGAACGGCTGGACCCTGGAATTCGATGCCGCCTACGACATCACGCAGATCTGGAACGCGCAGATCGTGTCGCATGTCGGCAACCACTACGTGATCCGGAGCCTCGACTGGAACGCGTCTGTCCCGGCCGGGTCGTCGGTGTCGTTCGGCTTCATCGCCTCCCCCGGGGCGGCGCCCGCCGGCTATGTCCTGAATGGCGAGCCCTTGGGGACCACGGCGCCGCCGCCCGTCGTCGAGCTTCCTGCGGCCAGCGTGGGGGACGTCGCCATCACCGAGGGCAATTCGGGCCAGGTCGAACTCGTATTCCAGGTCACGCTTTCCAAGGCCTCCGCCGTCCCGGTGACCCTGGCCTATGCCACGCAGGCGGGCACCGCCGCGGCCGGGTCGGATTTCCTGGCAGCCAGCGGCACCGTGACCTTCGCCCCCGGGGAGACCAGCAAGGCGGTCGCCGTCAAGGTCATCGGCGACACGCTGTTCGAGGCGAACGAGAATTTCACGCTGGTTCTGTCCAACCCCACGGGCGCGACGCTGGCCAAGGCAAGCGGCCTCGCCACCATCCAGAACGACGATCCGGCGCCCGTCACGCCACCGGCGGCAACCATCACGGACGTCTCCCTGACGGAGGGCGACAGCGGCCAGAAGCTGGCGATCTTCGTCGTCACCCTGTCCAAGGCCGCGACCGGTCCCGTGACCATCGGCTACGCCACCCAGGACGGCACCGCCATGGCGGGATCCGACTACATGGCGAAATCCGGCACCCTGGCCTTTGCGGCGGGTGAGACAAGCAAGAGTATTGCCGTCGCCGTCCTCGGCGACACGACGGTCGAGGGGGACGAAGCCTTCCGGCTTGCGCTGTCGAACCCGGTCGGGGCGACGCTGGCGCAGGCCAGTGCCTCCGCCACGATCCGCAACGACGATGTCGCAACGGCACCGCCGCCACCCACGGGCGGCACGGTGACCTATGCGGTACCCAATGCCTGGGGCAACGGCTTCGTCGCGGATATGAAGGTTTTGGCGACCTCGGTCGGGCTCAACGGCTGGACTGTCACCTTCAATGCGGGCTTTAACATCACGAACATCTGGAGTGCGGAAATCGTCTCCCATGTCGGCACGCAGTACGTCCTGCGGAACGCCGCCTACAACGGCAACGTGGCACCCTCGCAGAGCGTGGATTTCGGCTTCCAGGCGACAACGACGGGCGGGCACGACATCAGCCAGCTGACGCTCAACGGAGCGGGCGCGGGCACGCCCCAGCCGCCGGCCGTCCTGCCGGCGATCTCCATCGCCGACGCGAGCATAACCGAAGGTAACCTCGGCAGCATCGATACGGTCTTCGCCGTCACTCTCTCGGAAGCGGCCGCTGCGACCATCACCGTCCGCTTCGACACGAACAACGGCACCGCCCTGGCGGGGAGCGACTTCACCGCCGCCACCGGCACGCTGACCTTCGCCCCCGGCGAGACCAGCAAGAACATCAGGGTTGCGGTGCTCGGCGATACGGTTCCCGAAGCCACCGAGACCTACTCCGTCATCCTCTCCGCACCCACGGGCGCCACGATCGCCGATGGCACGGCCCTCGGTACCATCCTGGACACGGACACGGCGGGTCCGACGCCGCCTGGCACTGCACAGGCCGGCTATTTCCACACCGAGGGCAACCAGATCCTCAACGACGCCGGGGAGCCGGTGAAGATCGCGGGCGTCAACTGGTTTGGCATGGAAACTGCGCTCCTCGCGCCGCACGGCCTGCACACGCGCAGCTACACGGACATGATGGATCAGATGAAGGAGCTCGGCTTCAACACCATCCGGCTGCCTTTCTCCGACCAACTGTTCGACCCTGGCCGCAACGCGCCGAACGGCATCAACTACAACCTGAACCCGGACCTGCAGGGCCTGAGCGGCCTCGCGCTGATGGACAAGATCGTGGGCTACGCCGGGTCCATCGGCCTGAAGATCATCCTCGATCACCACCGCAGCTCCGCCGGGGATGGTCCCAACGGCAACGGGCTCTGGTACGACGCGGTCTATGGCGAAGCGAAGTGGATCGAGAACTGGAAGATGCTCGGCCAGCACTATGCCGGGAACAGCACGGTCATCGGCGCCGACCTCGCCAATGAGCCGCATGCCGCGACCTGGGGCGGCGGCGGCGGCAACGACTGGGAAGCCGCGGCCACCCGCGCCGGCAACGCGATCCAATCCGTCAACCCGGACCTGCTCATCATCGTCGAGGGTGTCGGCGGCAACTACTGGTGGGGTGGCAACCTGACCGGCGTGGCCAGCAACCCGGTGACCCTGGATGTGCCGGATCGCGTGGTCTACTCGCCGCATGACTACCCGAACTCGGTTTACGCCCAGTCCTGGTTTCAGGGCGCCGATTTCCCGAACAACCTCGAAGCGATCTTCGACCAGTACTGGGGCTACATCTATCGCCAGGACATCGCCCCCGTGCTGCTCGGCGAGTTCGGCAGCAGGCTGACGGACCCCAAGGATGTCGCCTGGATGGAACGCATCGTCCCCTACCTGGCTGGCGACTTCAACGCAGATGGCCAGTCTGACATCCCGGCGGACGAGGAAGGCATCAGCTGGACATGGTGGTCCTGGAACCCGAATTCCGGGGATACCGGCGGCATCCTCGCGGATGACTGGATCACCGTGAACCAGGCGAAGCTGGATGCCTTGCAGCCAATCATGGCCGACGGAAACCCGCTGACCGGCGGGGTCTGACGGCGGATCGACCTGCCGGTTGCAGGCACCCTTGACGCCGCCCGAGGTCCGGCAGCGGGCGGCGCAAATGGTGCTGGGGCACGAGGCCCGATGATGCCTTCCAGTGGGTCGCGATCGGCTCGGTCGCGGCCAAGATCGGGCGCAGGGCCAAGCGCGATGTCTGCGGGGTGCGCCGGGCCAATGAGATCCTGCAAGAAACCTCCGCCTGTTTCCCGACGACGGAACTCGACGCAGATGGAAGCCGTGATCAACACTACCGGTGATCAGCGGGGGCAATCCGGGCTTGGGCCGTGAAGCGGATCAAGGCTGATCTTCAGGGGGCTGCCGATCGCCCCGTCGACCTACCACGCCCATGTCGCGGAGCCTGCCAATCCGGCCCAGGCCTAACCCCGTGTCATGGGAGACCGGACGCTCGTGGACCAGATCCGACGGGTGCATGAGGTCAACTCCGGGGTCCGTGGCGCCCGCAAGGTCTCTGGACAGCGCGCCTCCCGAGCGCTGCATGGCTGTTGTCGTGGGACAGGTCGCGCCCTTGGACGCCGCAGGCATTCCGCTACAGCGCTTCGGCTGGGCAAACCGCACCGGCGACGGCAGCATTCTCCCTGAAGTTCCGGAAAGGCACAGGGCAGGATAACAACGATTTTCCAGGGCCGATCCCTGACTGGTCTGTTTGCCGGACTTTCCTTGCCCGCCGTGGCGCAAACCTCCGACGCAGCCACCGCCGCCTGGCCAGATAGACCCATCCACTTGATTGCGCCCGATCCGCCTGGCGGGCAGACCGATATCGCAGTGTACTGGCTCGCCGAGCAATTGTGCCGGTCCTGCCGCGGCTGGTCATCGTCGGGAATCAGGCCGGCGCGCAGGACATCAGCGGTTGTGCAGGACGTCGTCGCCGGACATGCCGCCCTGTGGATCAACGATGACGCGGTGAGCGTGCCGTTGATCCGGGACAACAGGTTGCAGGCGCTGGCCGTGACCGCCACGCAGCGGATTGCCCAACTTTCGGATGTGCCCACATCCAAGGAATTGGGCTTTGGATACGGACTGGAGATCCTCGGCTTCAACGGTCTGGCGCTGCGCGCAGGGACGCCGCCCGCCATCATCCAGCGCTTCGCCTATGCAATGCTCGGCGTGGTGCGGACTTTACAAGGGCGCGAACGCCTGGCGATATTGGGGCTGCTGGCGACCGGGCTCGGGCCTGAGGAGTTCACCGCGCAGTTGCGGCGTGATGCGACCGTCTGGGCAGAGGCGGCCCAGGACAGTGGGGAACGGGTGGATTAGGGGAGGCGCCAGGTGTCTGCGCATCTCGTCGGCTTCGTCCGTGCCAAGGGAAGCCGGCCGGGCCCGGGCCGGAGGAAGTCGTGGCCCGGTCCTGGCGTGACGTGTCCAGTTGGGAGCCGGAAGCCCGGGACGGTGACGCTCGGATAGGCTGGAGCATCGAGTTGGCCTGACGAGCCGATCGCTGCTTCAGCGATCCTCCATACGGCCAGCCGTCATGGACCGAGACGACGGCGGTAGGCGGGGGAGGCGGTTCGACCAGGCGAACTCGATGATGTTGGCGGCTCCCTGGATGCGCGCTCTGTCTAAGTCCATCCGGCGCAGGCGCGCAGCGAATTCCGACGTGTACATGCTGTAGTCGGGTGCCGGCGCGGCTGAGGCAACCGCCGCCGATGGCAGGCCGCCATATCGCTCGGCATTTGGCCAGATCGCCATTACCTTTTGGGCATAGACAAGGCCGAGCCTGGGAGTCCTGGAGTGGTAGGCAGCCGTGGCAAGCGGCCAGTTGCGGGTGCCTGCGTAAAGACTCTTCAGAAAGCGTGCGGCATAGTCCGCGTTGCTTGTGGGATCGAAGGCCTTCTCGATCGAACTGAATGCGTCCGGGTGATGCAGGAGGTTGACCTGTGCACAGCCGACATCGATGGATCTGATTCCACTGGCCTGGAAAGCCTTGGTGGCTGCGATCGCTTCTGCGCTGCTGGCGTAGAAGTAGCCGACACCCGCTACATTGATGGTCCAGGGCCACGGCAGAATGCGTTTGGTCACTGGATCAAGGCGCCCGCTCTCGACCAAGGCGATGCTGCGCAGCAGCTGATCGGGCAACCCCATTCGCCGCTCCGCCACCCCGATGGCGGCCAGGCATCGCTCGCCTGGCCGTGCACGGGCCGGGGAAGGGGGGTTGGCCAGGGCCAGAGATGGGAGCAGCACCAACAGAGCCGTCAATGCATGCTTCAATTTGACACCACCTTGCTGAGCCACCTAGTGACGTGCTGACACAATCCGCTGGACCCGATCGCCAGAGGATACCTTGGCGATTGCATTCCGTAACGACACGGTCCGTTCAAACTCGCATTTGTGTCGGATGTACACAGCCCGGTTACTTCGTCGCCGGTGGTGTGGGTAACCTGTCGTCGTGGTCGTCAGTGGTCAACTTGACGTCCGGCACCCGCCGCGCGTTGGCGGGGCCTGAGTGGAGAGCCGACGAGCATGACAATCGGCCGGCCTGCCAGGCTACTCCAGGGAGTCGGGGTCCCAGCCCTGTTCGTGGTGCTGTGGAGCACGGGCTTCATTGGTGCGAAGCTTGGCCTTCCCCACGCCGGGCCGCTCACCTTTCTGGCGCTGCGCTACGGCCTCGCTGCGGGGCTGCTTGTGCTGGTCGCGCTGGTTGTCCGGGCGCCCTGGCCACGCCGGCCAACCGAGGTCGGCCATTATGCTGTGGCCGGGATGCTCGTGCATGGGGTCTACCTCGGCGGCGTCTACGTGGGCATCTCGTTCGGTGTCGAGGCGGGGGTCTCGGCGCTCATCGTCGGCCTCCAGCCGCTACTGACGGCCGCGCTCGCCGGCGTGGTGCTGGGCGAGCGGGTGACACCACGGCAGTGGACCGGCCTCGGCCTCGGCCTGCTCGGCGTGGCGCTCGTCCTCGGCCGCAAGCTGGGCCAGGGACCGGGCGACGCGCTTGGTAGCCTCGCCTGCGTCGCCGCCCTGCTGGGCATCACGGCTGGCACGCTTTACCAGAAGCGGCACTGTGCAGGCATGGATTTGCGTACGGGGAGCGTTGTCCAGTTCGCCGCCGCCGGCTTGGTCACCGCTCTACTGGCGCTGCTTCTCGAAGATAATCACATCAGCTGGACCGTCGATTTTGTCTTCGCCCTGCTCTGGCTCGTGTTCGTGCTGTCGCTTGGCGCGGTCTCGCTACTTTACGTTCTGATCCGGCGCGGCGCTGCGGCGCAGGTCGCCAGTCTGTTCTTCCTCGTCCCACCCTGCACCACATTGATGGCGTGGCCGCTCTTTGGCGAGACGCTGGGGCCTGTGGCGCTGATCGGCATGGTGCTGACTGCGGCAGGGGTTGGGATGGCAAGCCTGGGGGCAGCCCGGTCGGACTAGGTTAGCACTACAATGAGGTGGTGCTGCGGGACTGTCAGGAATTTCCTGTGGGACCGCGATGATCAGGTGGTGGTGAAGCGGTCCTCGAATAGGATGGCGAACTGCGCTTTGGCGGCGGTCCATTCCCTGGCGGGCATCCTCCACTCCTTGGCGGCCAGGTTCAAGACCAGGAACAGCAGCTTGAGGACGGCCTCGTCGGTTGGGAAGTGGCCGCGAGCGCGGACAGCGCGACGGAGCTTGGCGTTCAGGGCCTCGATGGAATTCGTGGTGTAGATGATCCGGCGTACCTCGGAGGGAAAGGCATAGAACGGGATTACCTCTCCCCAGTGCCGCCGCCAGGACTGGGCGATGACGGGGTATTTGCGGCCCCAGGGGCCTTCGTCGAAGGGGTCCAGGGCCGCCTGGCCCGCCTCGGCGGTGCGGGCACGGTAGACCTCCTTCAGCGCCGCAGCCACGGCCTTGCGGTCTTTCCAGGAGACGAAGCTGAGCGAGTTCCGGATGAGATGTACGATGCAGGCCTGAACCTGGGTTTTGGGAAAGACCGCGGCGATCGCCTCGGGGAAGCCCTTCAGCCCGTCAACCACGGCAATGAGGATGTCCTGGACGCCGCGCTCCCTCAGTTCGTTCATGACGCGCAGCCAGAACTTCGCCCCCTCGGTCTGCTCGATCCAGAGACCGAGGACATCCTTGGTACCATCCGGACGGACGCCGAGGGCGACGTAGACGGCCTTGTTGCGGACGGTGCCCTCGTCGCGCACCTTGACCCGCAGGGCATCAAGGAAGACCAGCGGGTAGAGGGTGAACCGCCCCGGGTTTGCCGGAGGCTGTTTGGTTTGAGTTATGCCGCCATGGCGTGCTCGTTGGCTTGGGCATAGTAGCGCGCTTCGGCCTCGGCGGGCGGGATATTTCCGATCGGTTCGAGCAAGCGACGATTGTTGAACCAGTCGACCCATTCGAGGGTGGCGAATTCCACGGCTTCCGCGCCGCGCCACGGGCCGCGCCGATGGATCACCTCGGCCTTGAATAGGCCGTTGATGGTTTCGGCGAGCGCGTTGTCGTAGCTGTCGCCGACGCTGCCGACGGAAGGTTCGATCCCAGCTTCAAGCAAGCGCTCGCTGTAGCGGATCGAGAGGTACTGGGCGCCACGGTCGCTGTGGTGCACAAGGCCGCCCTTGCGGACCGGGCGACGATCGCACAATGCCTGCTCGAGCGCATCGAGCACGAAGTCCGCTCGTGCTGAGCGCGATACGCGCCAGCCGACGATGCGCCGGGCAAAGACGTCGATGACGAAAGCGACATAGACGAAGCCCTGCCAGGTGGCGACGTAGGTAAAGTCGGAAACCCACAAAACATTGGGCGCTGACGCCCGGAATTGCCGCTTCACACGGTCAAGCGGGCTCGGCGCCGATTTGTCGCTGTGCGTGGTCTTCACTGTTTTGCCGCGCACCGCGCCAGCCAGGCGCATCTGCTTCATCAGGCGCGCCACCTGACAGCAGGGCGCTGGGATGGCCTCGCGCCGGAGCTGCCGCCAGACCTTGCGCACGCCATAGACCCGGAAGTTCGCTTCCCAGACCCGCCTGATGTCGGCCTGTAAGGCCCTATCGCGCCGCGCCCGCGCGGATAGCTTGCCTGGATCGGCGCGCTTTGCCGCGTGCGCATGGTAGGTGCTCGGGGCGATCGGCAGAACCCGGCAGATCGGCTCGACCCCGTAGGCAGTGCGATGATCGTCGACGAACGCGATCATGGCTTGGACCGGCGGTCGAGCTCCGCCATCGCAAAATACGCCGACGCCTTGCGCAGAATCTCGTTGGCCTGGCGCAGTTCGCGCACTTCGCGTTCCAGGGCCTTGATGCGCTCACGGTCATCGCTGGTTGGACCAGCCCGCAGCCCCTGGTCGCGCTCCGCCTGGCGCACCCAGCCGCGCAACGTCTCCCCTGTGCAACCGATCTTGGCTGCAATCGAGCCGATCGCCGCCCACTGCGAGGCGTGATCCGCCCCGTGCTCCAACACCATCCGGACCGCACGCGATCGCACCTCGGCCGAGTAGCGGTTCGCCGTCTTTGCCTTCTCCATCGCTCCAACCTCTCAAGGTTCAGAGCCTCCGGCAAACCCGGCGCGGTTCACGTCGCAGCGGCGCGGCGGCGAGCAGAGCAGGGTTAGGCCACTCCGCCGGAGATGCCGCGGCTGGCGGGGCGCAGGGGCGAAGCGGAGTGATGGCAAAACCGGGTCGAGCACGGCGTCGGTCACCGCGCTGACCAGGTCGGGCGAGATGTCGATGCCGTAGAGTTCGGCGCAGATGCCCCTGGATCTCGCGGGTGCTCATGCCGCGGGCGTACATCGACACGATCTTGCCGTCGAAGCCGGGGAAGCGCCGCTGGTACTTGGCGATCAGCTGCGGGTCGAAGGTTGCCGGCCGATCGCGCGGGACCTGCAGGGCCAGCCTGCCGGTGCCGGTCAGCACGGTCTTGTCACCATAGCCGTTAGCGGCCATTGGCCCGGCCATCCGGCTCCGCCGCCATCGAGAGGGTGAGGCGGAGTTCGGCGTTCAACGGCCCGCTCGGCGAGCGCCTTCTTGAGCCCGTCCAGCAGGCCTCCGTCGGCCAGGGCGGCACGAGGGTCCGATCCCGCCAGGAACTGGTCCAGCAGTTCATCCGGATCGCAGGCTGTTTGCGGCGCGGCATACGATGGCTCCTTCAGCAGCATCGTACGGCCCCAAACAACGGAAATTCCGACAGTCCCCGTGCTCGCCTACATGGCGTTCCCAGCCCAGCACAGGACCAAGCTGCATTCCACGAATCCGCTGGAGCGCCTGAACAAGGAGGTCAAACGTCGTGCCGACGTCGTCGGCATCTTTCCTTCTGAGCAGTCGATCGTCAGGCTCATCGGCGCTGTGCTGCTCGAGGTCAACGATGAATGGCAACTGCAGCACCGCTACATGGGCGTCGAGGCCATGGGCGAGATGCTCAGCCCGGCGGCAACCAACGAAACCCTGCAACTGCCACCCAGGTCCGCCTGAGCCGTGGCCACCTCAGGCCCAGCAGCAAATTCCACCACATTGATGGGGTGGATGCCCCCTGCTCCGCGGCATCGACATGCCATAACGTGGCGGCTGTGTGTGCAGCACCACCATGAGAGGAGGCATCCGTGCAGCAGGCTACAACGGTTGGGCTCGACTTGGCGAAGAACGTGTTCCAAGTCCATGGGGTCGATGACGGCGGGAAGATTATACTCCGGCGGAAGCTGCGCCGCAGCGAGGTCGAGGATTTCTTCCGAGCACAACCGCCGCTCACCGTTGGCATGGAAGCCTGCGGGGGGGCCTACCACTGGGCACGCGTGATCGAGGGGCTGGGACACCGCGTGCGGCTGATGCCGCCGGCCTACGTGAAGCCGTATGTGAAACGCGGCAAGGCCGATGCGGCAGATGCTGAGGCAATCTGCGAGGCGGTGACCCGGCCGACGATGCGTTTCGTGCCAGCGAAGACCGAAGCGCAACAGGCGGCGAGACTGGACTCAAGGTCCGGCAGATGCTTGTCCAGCAACGGACCCGCACAGTGAACGCGCTGCGCGGTCACCTGGCAGAGTTCGGCATCATCGCGGCAAAGGGGATGGGAAAGGTCGCCGATCTGATCACCATACTGCGTGACAATGACGACCGACGCCTGCCGTCAGCTGCGCGTGAGGCGCTGCTTGAACTGGCAGGGCAAGTCGAGGCGCTCGAAGAAAGGATCGACCGGCTCGAAACAGGAATGGTCCGCCGCTCGCGGACCGACGAGACGGCCCGGCGACTGGCGACGATCCCGGTATCGGTGCGATCACCGCCATCGCGCTGCAGGCCATGGTGCCAGACCCGCAAGGCTTTCAGTCAGGG
>CAWHIH010000006.1:0-77172 GCA_963829365.1 uncultured Alphaproteobacteria bacterium
GCGGGCGGGTCGATGGCGGCAGGTCGCGGGGGGGCTGCTGGTCGGCGGTGCTGTCGGCAACTCCATCGACCGGCTGCTCTACGGCGCCGTAGCAGACTTTCTCAACATGTCGTGCTGCGGGATTGAGAATCCCGATGCCTTCAACGTTGCTGATATCGCGATTTTCGCGGGTGCTGTCGGTCTCGCTCTGTTACGCGGGGATGCCGGTCCCTCCGACCGAACGCATCCTGTCAAGCGCGGCCGCGTCCCTCCGCCTCTCCGCCGCGGATCCCCGTGACGCGCTCGCGATAAAGAGCTAGAAGAGCGTCTGAAGGAACGAGGGACGGCAATGCGACGCATGATATTGTTGGGAGCGGCCCTGGTCGGGGAAGCCTGCACCCGCGGAGAGCCGGACCTGATCAACTTCAGCACAGCGGGCCAGGGGCCCGACGAGTTCGGCATCGTCCCTACGAAACCCCTCGTCCTCGACGACTTGCCGCAGGACATCGCGGCTCTGCCTCCGCCGACGCCTGGGCGCGGCAACCTCACTGATCCGACGCCCGAGGCGGACGCCTATGCGGCCCTCGGCGGCAGCGCGGCCGCGGCATCTCGTCCCGCGGACGGCGGGATCGTCAATTATGCCGCCAGGGGTGGTATCGACCCCAACATCCGTACCGAACTGGCTGTCGATGATTTGCAGAACCGTCAGCGTCGGCGGGGCCGCGTGTTGGAGCGGCTCTTTGGGGTGAACACGTACTACGGCGCCTATGAGAACCAATCGCTCGACCAGTACGGGGAGCTTGAGCGGATCCGGCGCGCCGGAATCCGGGAATCCGGCGGCGCCCCCTCCGGGCTTCCAGACGCAAGCGCAGCCCAGCGCAAGCGACGGCCCTTCATTCTACGACCCGTCTCCCGCTATCTCAGGTAGCCGCTGAGGCGCCCCAACGGCCCTTCCGACAGCGCGCGCCTCCGTTTCGACAGTGCCTAGTTCGTCGCGTCGATGCCCTGCGGCTTTCCAACAACCACGAAGGTCAGTTTCTGAGGGTCGTAGAGCTCCGCCGCGACGCGGTTGGCATCCTCCAGCGTTACCGCCTCGACATAGCCGTTGCGGTCGTTGACGTAGGACGGCGGAAGACCTTCCATCTGCATTCCGACAAGGATGGCGTGCGATCGGCGCGTTGCCGTCGAAGCGTAGCGGGTAGGCGCCGGTCAGATAGGTCTTGGCTGCGTCGAGCTCCTCCTGCGTGACGCCCTCCTCGGCAATCCGGGTCCACTCGCCGCGCACGACATCGATGACGTCTGGCCATGCGATCGTTCTGTGAGGCGACGTAGCCGACGAGCAGGTCTGCGTAGTCGCGGTTGGCGAGATACGTGCCGATGCCGTAGGTCAGCCCGCGCTTCTCCCGCACCTCCTCCATCAGGCGCGAGCCGAACCCCCTGATCGCCGAAGACCTGGTTCATCGACGTAGGCGGCAAAGAAGTCCGGGTCATCGCGAGGAGATTCCCTCTTGCCCGAACCGTGCGACGGACTGAGGCGTCTCGAAGGGCACAACAGTGGTGCCGCCGGCGAGTTCGACCTTCCGCTGGGCCGGGCGCCGGCGCACCTCTCTTCCGGCAGGTCGGCGAAGAGCGTGTCCAGCAGTTCGCCGAGCTCCTCGGCCGTGATGTCGCCGACGGCCGAGGACGTAGAGGCGATCGCGCGCAATCACGCGTTCCTTCGCCTCCACGAGGTCGTCGCGGGTCAAAGAAGAGACACTCTCTGCAGTGCCGCTGATGTCTGCTTGCATAGGGATGATCTCCGTAGGCGGCCTCGGCGAACGCAGAGCTGGCGATGTCGCCGGGTCTGGTCTTCGAAGACGCGATGTTTGAGAAGGACCGAGCCTCGCACCCTTTCGATGGGCGTCTTCGTCGAAGCGCGGCCCCCTGCAGAACGTCCTGCAAAGAAGCGCCACCGCTTCACCGCGGCTTTCGGTCAGCATCTCGGCAGATATCGACAGCGCGTCGTCCCAAACGTCGAAGTCGAAGCGCGCCGCAAGCACCTCGGCCGCGGCGGCAAACTCGCGGGCGTCACGGTTCCCGGCGCCTTCCTCGAGCAGCGCGGTCATCAGGTTCGTCGCGCCGCGCTTTCCCCTCGGCATCGAGCGACGCTCCACCCTTGAACCCGGATCTCCAGGGCGACGAACAGGATGGAGTGTTCCTCTACCAGCCAGGCGTCGATGCCGCCGGCGAATTGACCTCCTCGATCTCGACGGCGGCATGCGCCGGGACGGCGAGGAGGAGGAAGGCGATGGCAAAGCGGATCATTCTCGATGCTCCAGCGGAATTACGGAGGAAGTGGGACGGCTTCGACGGGGCATCAAGCCCGCAAGCCGCCGCGCGCAAGTGCGCGGGCGCAGCCCCGGCAGTCATTGCGACAGTTCCCGGGCAGCTGCCTCAGGGGCCACAACAGGAATTGAGGCTCGGCGCCTGTCGGCGCCATCAGGTAGCCGGTGACGGCGTTGCCGCGGTCGAGCAGGTCCTTGGCTGCGGCGAGCACCTCTTCCTCGGTGACCGATTGCAGGATGTCCGGCCAAGCCTCGACGTCTTCGACGGTAAGGCCTACCGTCAGCGCCTCGCCGTAGCGACGTGCGAGCGAGGAGATGTCGTCGAGCGAATAGACGTCGGCGGCGCGGATCTCATGCGGACCCGCTCGAACCGCTCTTCCTCCACACCGTCCTCGATGAAGTCGGCGAGAGCCGCGTCAAGCGCGGCTTCGGCTTCTTCGAGCGTGACACCGGGGACCGGCACCACCACGAGGCCGAAGGTCGTGTCGTCGACCGAGAGCCCGAGTAGAAGGCCGACGTGTAGAGCGCGAGTTGCTCATCGAACTGGAGCCTTTCGCCCAGGTACGATGTGGCTGATGAGCCTCCGAGAGTTCCGCGAGAACGCTGAGGATCGCTGCCTCGCGCTGGTCGCCGGGGTCGCGCTCCGGCGCGAGATAGGTGCGTATCACGTAGGGCTGGGCCACACGTGGATCCTCGAGTGTCAGGCGGCGCTCGGCAAGCTGCGGCGGCTCCTGCGGTCGGACGCGGGGCTCGAGCGCGGCGTTCGGCTCAAGCGGGCCGTAGTACCGTTCGGCGAGGCTCAGGACCTCTTCGGGAGCGACGTCTCCCGCGACGACGAGGGTGGCGTTGTTGGGCGCGTAGTGCTCGCGGTAGAACGCCTTGGCGTCGGCGAGGGTCAGCTGCTCCTATTTCATGTCGCCAGCCGATCACCGGGATACCGTAAGGGTGAGACAGATACTGCGCCGCCTGTCTCTGCTCCGAGAAGAGCGAGCCGGGATCGTTCTCCGTCCGCTGCGCCCGCTCCTCAAGTATCACGTCGCGCTCGGGCAGGGCCAGTTCCTCGGTGAGGGTGAGGCCGCGCATCCGGGCCGCCTCGATCTTCATCATCAGAGGCAGACGGTCGGCAGCGACGCGCTGGAAATACCCGGTGTAGTCCCACGAGGTGAACGCGTTGTCTGACCCGCCGTTTGCAGCGACGCACGTCGGAGAACTCGCCCGGATCGAGGTCGTCGGTGCCCTTGAACATGAGATGCTCGAGGTAGTGGGCGATGCCGGACTTGCCCATCGGCTCGTCCGCGGCGCCGACCTTGTACCAGACCATGTGGACCACGACCGGAGCGCGATGATCTTCGATCACGACGAGATGGAGGCCATTCTCCAGCGTAAAGGTGGAGACGTCGGCAGCGCGGGCCGGCAGCGCAGCGAGGACGAACAGAGCCAGAAGGCGAAGCATCGGCAGCCTTTCCTATGGGATGCGGGAGCGTCGCGCTGAAGTTACGCGCACTCGGGACCGGTTCAAGCCGGGTGGCGGGATCGTGAGCGGCCGTTCAGCACTCGGGCAGGTTCACGGCCAGGCCGCCCCTCGAGGTCTCCTTGTACTTGTCGTCCATGTCGCGGCCGGTCTGGCGCATGGCCTCGATGCAGTTGTCGAGCGGCATGAAATGCGAGCCGTCGCCGCGAAGCGCGAGCGAGGCGGCCGAGACCGCCTTGACCGCGCCGAGCCCGTTGCGCTCGATGCAGGGCACCTGCACGAGGCCGCGACCGGGTCGCAGGTCATGCCGAGATGGTGCTCGAGCGCGATCTCGGCGGCGTTCTCGATCTGCGCGTTCGTCCCGCCGAGCGCCGCGCATAACCCCGCCGCCGCCATCGCGGAGGCGGAGCCGACCTCGCCCTGGCAGCCGACCTCGGCGCCCGAGATCGAGGCGTTGTGCTTGATGATGCCGCCGATCGCCGCGGCGGTCAGGATAAGGTCCCGCAGGCCCTCGCGCGTCGCGCCGATGCAGTGGTCGCGATAGTAGCGGCAGACGGCGGGGATCACGCCGGCCGCGCCGTTCGTCGGCGACGTCACGACGCGCCCGCCGGCCGCGTTCTCCTCGTTGACCGCCAGCGCGTAGACCAAGAGCCAGTCGTTGACGACGTGCGGCTGGGGATGGTTGCGGCCGCGCTCCGCCAGAAGCTGTCGTGGATCGCGCGGGCGCGGCGGCGGACGTTGAGGCCACCGGGCAGGATACCCGCCTGGTCAAGCCCGCGGTCGATCGTCGCCTGCATCGCCTCGATGACCGCTCCCATCCGCCGCTCCGATTCTCCGGCGGCTGCGCCTCCTCGTTGGCGCGCTTCATCTGGGCGACCGAGAGCCCGGAGGCGTCGCCCATCGCAAGCATCTCCGCCGCGGTCGCGAACGGGTAGGGGCGCGCCGCCGCCTCGTCGGCCGGCGACCTGCGGCCGAGTTCCCCCTCCTCCAGGACGAAGCCGCCGCCGACCGAATAGTAGGTGCGCGACGCCCAGACATGTCCCCCGGCGTCGAGACCCCGCAGCACCAGCCCATTCGGATGCCCGGGCAGCGGCGGCCCGTAGTCGAATACGATATCGGCCTCGGGGTCGAAGGCGAGTTCCCCAAGCCCCTCGGGCGCGAGGCGGCCCGAGCCTTCACCCTGTCCGCCACGCGCTCCGCCTCGTCGGGGTCGGCAGTGTCGGGACGCAGCCCGGCGAAGCCGAGAAGCACCGCACGGTCGGTGGCGTGGCCCTTGCCGGTGAAGGCGAGGGAGCCGCGCAGCTCCGCCTGCAGCCGGGCCAGCGGGCCGGTGCCCGGGTTCCGGCCCTCCGGGTCGCGCAGCACATCCAGAAAACGGGCGGCGGCGACCATCGGCCCCATCGTGTGTGACGACGATGGGCCGATACCGATCTTGAAGATGTCGAAGACGCTCAGGAACATGGACCTGCGCCATATTACCGGACGACCCCCGCGTCGACAGCCGCTGCATCAGTTCCCGGGTCGGCCATGCGTCGGCCGGAAGGCCAAGGCGCCGCTGCTCGGCCTGCACCGCCTCGCGGGTCTTCTCGCCGAGGATGCCGTCGATGCCGCCGACGTCGTGGCCGAGCGCGACAAGCCGCTCCTGCAGGCCTTCATATCTGCTTCGCCGAGCGCCGGCGACGGGTTGCCGGCGTCGTAGATCGGCGCGCCCTCCAGCCGGGTGGCGAAGTAGGCGGCGGTGGTGACGTAGACGAAGCTCTGGTTCCACTCGAAGAAGACGTCGAAGTTCGGATAGGCGAGGAAGGCCGGCCCGTTGCGCCCCTGCGGCAGCAGGATCGAGGCGGGGAGGTCGGCGATCTGCCCGACCGCGGCGTCGACGCCCAACGCCGGCCACTCGGGCCGGGCCGCGTGGTGTCGAGCCCGGTTTCGTCCCACGGAAATCGCGGGCAGCGTCACCTCCTGCAGCCACGGCTCGTTCGGGCGCCAGCCCAAGGCTGCGCAGCATGCGCTCCGGAGACCAGCGCGTCGGGGGCCGAGGTCTTGAGTCGACACGGCCGTTGCCGTCGGCGTCGACGCCGTTTTCGATGATGTCGCCGGGGAGCATCTGGACCTGCCGATCTCGCCGGCCCAGGCGCCTGTCGTGGTCCGCGGGTCGAGCCAGCCGCGGCCGTAGAGCTCCAGCGCCGAAAGACCTGCGGCCGGAACAGCTCGGGCCGGCGGCAATCGTGCGCCAGCGTCACCAGCGAGTTCACGGTGTTGAAGTTGCCCTGGACCTGGCCGAAGTCGGTCTCGAACGCCCAGAAGGCCAGCAGCACGCCGCGGCTGACGCCGTAGTCCCGCTCGATCCCGTCGAAGACGGCGTCGTACCGCTCGGCGAGGCGCGCGCCGTTCTGATGCGGTTCTGGCTGATCAGGCGGCGGGAGAAGTCGATGAACGGCAGCTGGAACACCCCCTGCGCCCGGTCCGCACGGATCGTCGCCGGGTCCTGCCTCACGCCGAAGAAGCTGCACAGTCGCATCCACATAGCCGCGCTGCCGCGCTTCCGCGGCGAGCTCCGCGACGAAGCCGCCGAAGTCGCCGCCGCATGGCTGCGCGCGGCCATGACCGGCACGAGGCTTGCAAGGGCAAGCGCATGAAGTCTCATTGTTTCTCCCAGATAGTCGCTTGAGCGACGGCCGGCCGATCCGGTACCATCTGGCCAACGCATTAACCGTTCGTAAGGACTTCTCCAGAAGAATAAACAGATCATAAAGCACTGGCGGACGACCGGTGCGGGAGAGGTCGAACGATGCACGTTCTGATCGTCCAATCGAACACGCGTCTCGCCAGTATCTGGAAGCGGCATCTGGAGCGGCAGGGCGCGACCGTAGATGTCGCGGTCGATCAGGCAGAGGCGATCCATGTGCTGCAGACGCCGCGTCGATCAACGTCGTGATCTCGACCTCGTGATCGAGGAGGGCTCGGCCTTCGCCGTGGCGGACATGGCGAGCTATCGCCAGCCGGGCGCCAAGGTGATCTTCGTGACCAGCACCGCGTTCTTCTCGGACGGCTCGATCTTTCGCCACATCCCCAATGCCTGCGCATTCATCCGGGCGGAAACGCGGCCCGACGACCTCGTGGCGATCGTCGAGCACTACGGCGAGGAATAGCTCAGGCCGCCTTCGCCATTCCCGCGGCCGTGCGGATCGTCCCAGTGAAGGATCGGGTTGATCGGAATGATGCCGTGCGGATTCACCGCTCGTGGCTGTAGTGATAGTGCCGGACGATGTGGTCGAAGTTCACGTCGCTGCGACTTGGTGCCGTCGGTTCCGGCCACTGATACAGCTCGCGCGTGTAGGCCCAGAGGCTGGGATAGTCGCGCAGGAAGTTCCGGTTGACTTGAAGTGCGTGTGGTAGACGAGGTCGAACCGGAAGAGCGTGGTTGCGAGCCGCCAGTCGGCCTCGGCCACGCGGCCGCCGATGAGGCAGCGGTCCTCGCCGAGCAGGTCGTCCAGCCAGTCGAGGCTGTTGAACAGCGCGCGCGCGCCTTGTCATAGGCGTCCTGGCTGGTGGCAAACCCCGCCTTGTAGACGCCGTCGTTCACGGTGTCATAGACCGGGCGCGTCCACCGCTTCGATACCGCCGCGCAACTCTTCCGCCAATAGTCGTCGGTGTTGCCGGCGATGCCGTCGAAGCCGGAGTTCAACATCCGTATCATTTCGGCCGACTTCGTTCGAGACGATCGTCTCACGCTCGCTTGTCCCAGAGCACGGGCGCGGTACCCGGCCCGAAAACGTCGGGCTTCGGTGAAGGTAGATATCGCGAAGGTAGGGGAGCCCATAGAGGTCGTCGCCTGTGGCGCCCGGCAAATCCTCCTGCAGCTCCCACCCGTTCGGAGAGCATGTCGGGGTGCGTCACACTGACCGAGATGTGGTCGGTCAGACCTTTGATCGCGCGGAAGATCAACGTGCGATGCGCCCAGGGGCACGCCAAGCTGACATAGAGACGATAGCGTCCGCTTTCGGACGGAAACCCGCCTTCGCCGCTTGGTCGGGGACCGCCGCCGGGCGTGATCCAATTGCGGAATCCTGCGGTTGAGCGGACGAACTTTCGACCGCTCGACTCCGATCGTACCACTCGTCATGCCAGATGCCGTCTACGAGTTCACCCTGATCTCCTCCTTCATTGGTGAGCAGGTAGGCGGCACGCGCAGGGATGAAACGCGCGGCGACTGTGCGCAGACGCACTCTGCTGTTTCGGTTAAGACGGGACTGGATGCAGACGGTGCGCTGATGGTGGAGCGAACTCGGGCACGCGGCCGGCATGCCGATCCGGCAAACGGGCGAACCGGTCTTCGCTCGGCTGGATACTGGAGCGGATTCGACCATCTTCGTACGTCACCACGACTTCGGGGTCCGGAGCCGATGGACAAACTGATCCTTTGGGATCAACTATGACGAGACTTGCATCGCCGCTGCCCCCTTGCCTTCCCGCCGCTGCCGAGCAGGTCGGCGAGGTCGATGTCGACTGGGTCGGGAACCACATCATCATCGAGGCCATCAACGATCCGAAGTCTCCGGCGTCACCTGTCATGTAGCCTACTTCGACGCGGCTTTGTGGACCGTCTCGTCGAGGGCAACTGGTTCGAGGATCCTTCGAATGCCTCGATCGCCTGCCGCCAGACCGGATCGATCGAGATCGGAGCATCGACAAGTCGCAGGAGGGTGAGGACGTCTTCAATCAGCGCCGCTCGATCGTGCGAAGTTGATCCGCATCAAGCGGATTACGATCAGGACAATGACGTTCTGATCTATCTCGCGCACGCGCGCGAAGTTACCGACGGCTCCGCGAAGATGTCGATCTCGACGTCCCGTGTACGGAGCAGGAAACTGAGCCAGGCGGGACCTGGGCTTGCTGAGCGGCCTCCGCATCGATTTTTCGGCGCGCCATCCCGTGGTGGTGCGCCATCGGGTCGTCGGCACGGAGTCGCGGCCGATGTGCATAGTGGTCCTGTCGGATATCCATGGCGGCGGCTGGTGGGTGACGCGGGAGATGCTGGCGCAGGCCGTGACGACGGCGTCTGCCGAGCGGCCGGACCTCGCCATCTTCGCGGTGATGCCATCGCAGATCGGGGCCGCCCTTCCGCCCGCTGCCCCTGGCGACGATCGCGGAGGAGCTGGCGCGCGGCAGCGCCCTCGGCACCTTCGGTTCTAGGAAGGACGACTGGAAGGATGATCCCGTTGGGCGGGAGAGCGGCTTCCGGTCGCGTCGGGCGCGGGACGCGCTTAAGCGGCGGTCTCACGGTCCTCGACAATCGTTCGATCGACCTCGGCGGCCTTGGCTTGTCGGGATGGACAGCCGTCGGGCGCGACGGGAGGTGGGGCTGCCGGGCCTCGACGATGCCGACGCGGCCTTTGCCGACGTGCCGGACGGGCGCCATCGATCCTGATTCACACGAGCCCGACATCTCCGCCGAGGATGCCCGCGCGACGCTGCAGATCAGCGGTCATACGCATGGCGGCCAGATCGCGCCGCTCGGCTGGACCCGCGCATCCCTTCCGACTACGGCAAACGGTTTGCCTGGGGGCATGTGGTGGAGGACGGAAGGCATCTCGTTGTCTCCGGCGGACTCGGCTTCGTCTTCTTTCCCCTGCGCGTCGGGCGGCCGCCTGAGATCACCGTGATCGACATCGGGGAGAAGGGATCACGACGACATCGTCATCTTGGCGGCGCGCGCACCGCCATCGGAACCTTCGGCGGGTCGCTGGCGTCGACGCCGCCGATCGAGCTCGCAACGGTCGCGACCGAAGCGGCGCTGAGCCGCTCCGAGGTCGAGCCGGGCCAGATCGGCACCGTCGTCTCGGCGACGTCATCAACACCGAGCCGCGCGACAGGCACCTTTCCCGCGTGGCGGCGATGCAGGGGGGATCGCCGAGATGGTTCCGGCGATGAACGTCTGCTGCCTCTGCGGCTCGGGCGCACAGGCGCTCGTCTCCGCGACGCAGGCGCTAATGGCGGGCGATACCGACTTTGCCCTCGCCGGCGGCGCGGAGAGCACGGCATCCGGATGCCGATCCGTCCATCACCGTGCGCACCGTCTTCGTGATCGACCCGCAGAAGAAGGTCCGGCTGTTCCTGGTCTATCCGCCCAGCACGGGGCGCAACTTCCAGGAGATCATCCGCGTCATCGACAGCCTGCAGCTCACCGACCGCGCCAAGGTGGCGACGCCGGTGAATTGGCAGCCTGGCGAGCGCGGCATCATCCCGCCCTCGATCTCGGATGAGCAGGCGAAGACGCTGTTCCCGCAGGGCTGGGAGACGAAGAAGTCGTATCTGCGATACGTCGAGGTCAAATGAGGAAATCCGTGGCCGGCCGCCCACCAGCCACGGATTTCGTTTGCGCGGCGACGGCTGTTGCGGTTCCATGCCGCCCTTCGCACTTGCAGCGGGACCGGGGGCATCATGACTGAACAGGCAATCGGACGCCGCCATATACTGGCGGGTGCCGGTGTGGCGGTATTGGCGGCGCCTGGTCTTGCGCGCGCGCAGAATGAGCCGATCCGTATCGGTGAGATCAACAGCTACACCGCGCAGCCCGCCTTCCTGCAGCCCTACCGCAATGCCTGGCTGCTGGCGCAGGAACAGGTGAATGCCGCCGGTGGCATAGGCGGCCGGCGAATCGAGACCCTGTTCCGCGATGATGCCGGCCGCCCGGAAGATGCCGTCCGCCATGCGGGCGAGCTGGTGAATGCCGAAGGCGTGGCGCTGCTGGCCGGTGGCTTCCTGTCCCATGTCGGGCTGGCGCTGGCGGACTTCGCCAACCAGAACAAGCGGCTGTTCGTCGCCAGCGAGCCGCTGACCGATGCGCTGGTCTGGGCCAAAGGCAACCACTACACCTTCCGGCTGCGCGCCAGCACCTACATGCAATCCGCCATGCTGGTCGAGGAAGCGGCAAAGCTGCCGGCCAAGCGCTGGGCGACGGTCGCGCCGAACTACGAATACGGCCAGTCCGCCGTGCGCTGGTTCAAGGAATTGCTGATCCGCGCCCGCCCGGACGTGACCTTCGTCGCCGAGCAATGCCCCGCGCTCGGCCGTATCGATGCCGGCGCCACGGTGCAGGCGCTGGCTGCCGCCAACCCGGAAGCGATCTTCAACGTCACCTTCGGCGCGGACCTGACCAATTTCGTCCGCCAGGGCAGCACCCGCGGGCTGTTCGAGCGCCGCAGCGTGGTCTCCCTGCTGACCGGGGAGCCGGAATACCTCGACCCCCTGCAGGATGAGGCGCCCGAGGGCTGGATCGTCACCGGCTACCCCTGGGACCAGATCGATACCCCGGCGCACAACACCTTCCGGGACGCCTATCGCAGCCGCTGGAACGACTATCCCCGGCTCGGCAGCGTGGTCGGCTACGACACGGTCATGGCGATCGCGGCCATGCTGAAGAAGGCGCGGCTTTGCAGACCGAGCCGATGATCCAGGCCATGAAGGGGCTGCAATTCGGGTCGGTATTCGGGCCGGTCGAATTCCGCGCCCTGGACCACCAATCGACGATGGGCGCCTTCGTCGGCCGCACCGTGTTGAAGGACGGCAAGGGCGCCATGGTCGACTGGCGCTATGCCGACGGCAAGAACTACCTGCCCCCGGACGAGGTGGTGCGAACCCTGCGGCCACCGGCGCCCTGATCCCATCGCCTTGGAGCATCTTGTCCTCCAGGCCCTCAGCGGCCTGGCGAGCGCCTCCTCGCTGTTCCTGGTCGCCTCGGGCCTGACGATGATCTTCGGTGTCAGCCGGGTGGTGAATTTCGCCCATGGCTCGCTCTACATGCTGGGCGCCTACCTCGCGTGGACGCTGGTCACCACGCCTGCCGCGCGGCCATCTCGGCTTCTGGGGCGGGGTGGTGGGCGCGGCCCTGCTGGTCGGGCTGATCGGGCGTGGTGGTGGAGGTGCTGCTGCTGCGCCGCATCTACCGCGCGCCGGAGCTGTTCCAACTGCTGGCCACCTTCGGCGTGGTGCTGATCGTGCAGGACCTGGCGCTGATGATCTGGGGCCCGCAGGACCTGCTCGGGCCGCGCGCGCCGGGGCTGCGCGGCAGCGTGGACATCCTCGGCCAGCGCTTCCCGCAGTACGAGCTGTTCCTGATCGTGGTCGGCCCGGTGGTGCTCGGCCTGCTGTGGCTGCTGTTCCATCGCACCCGCTGGGGCACGCTGGTCCGCGCCGCCACCCAGGACCGCGAGATGGTGGGCGCGCTCGGCGTCAACCAGCGGATGCTGTTCACCGGCGTGTTCTTCCTCGGCAGCCTGCTGGCCGGGCTTGGCGGCGCGCTGCAGCTGCCGCGCGAGAGCGTGAACCTGCACATGGACCTGGCGATCATCGCCGAGGCCTTCGTGGTCGTGGTGGTCGGCGGCCTGGGCAGCCTCACGGGCGCGTGCCTGGCGGCGCTGCTGATCGGCGAATTGCACGCCTTCGGCATTCTCATCTGCCCAAGATCACCCTGGTGCTGGTGTTCCTGGTGATGGCGGTGGTGCTGGTGGTCCGCCCGCACGGGCTGCTCGGCAAGCCGGAGGCGGCGGCACGCGGCGGCCAGGGCAGCGCGGAACCCGCTGATCGGCGCCGGCGCCACGGCCGCTCAGGCTTGCGGCGCTGGTGGCGCTGGCTGGCGGCGATCCTGCTGCCGCTCTTCGCCGGCGACTACACCGTCTCGGTGCTGATCGAGCTGGCTGATCTTCGTGCTGTTCGCCGCCAGCCTGCACCTCATCATGGGGCCGGGCGGCATGGCGAGCTTCGGCCACGCCGCCTATTTCGGGCTGGGCGCCTATGGCGCGGCGCTGGCGGCGCAATGGCTGGGCGCGCCGATGCTGGCCGGCGCTGGTCGCTGGCGCCCTTCCTGGCGGGGCTGTTCGGGCTGCTGTTCGGCTGGTTCTGCGTGCGGCTCTCGGGCGTCTATTTCGCCATGCTGACCCTGGCCTTCGCCCAGATCGCCTGGTCCGTCGCCTTCCAATGGGTCGAGGTGACGGGCGGCGACAACGGCATCCTGGGCGTCTGGCCGGACGCCTGGGCGACGCCGAAGCTGGTGTACTACTACCTGACCCTGGCGCTGTGCCTCGGCGCCATCGCTGTTCCTGCGGCGGGTCATCCACGCGCCCTTCGGCTATGCGCTGCGGGCGCGGCGGGACAGCGCCTTGCGTGCCGAGGCGATCGGCATCGATGCCTTCCGCATCCGCTGGCTGGCCTTCGTCCTCGCCGGCGGCGGCGGCGGGCATCGCCGGCGGGCTGTTCGCCTATCTGCAAGGGCAGCGTCTTCCCCGACCTACATGGGCATCCCCCGCAGTCGGTCGATGCGCTGCTGATGGTGCTGCTGGGCGGCGTGCAGACCCTGAGCGGGCCGATCGTCGGCGCGCTCGCCTTCACCGGACTGCAGGAGCAGCTTGTGCGGCTGACAGACCTGTGGCGGCTGGTGCTGGGCAGCGTCATCGTCGTGCTGGTGCTGTTCTTCCCGCAAGGATCTGGCCGGTGCGGCGCGCGCAGCCTGCGGAGGCGCCGGCATGGCGACACTTGAGGTCGAGCGGCTGAGCAAGTGCTTCGGCGGCGTGCCGCGCCGTGCAGGACGTCTCCTTCGCCGTCCAGGCCGGCGAGATGCTGGCGCTGATCGGCCCGAACGGCGCCGGCAAGACCACCTGCTTCAACATGCTGAACGGCCAGCTGAGGCCCGATGCCGGCCGGGTGCGGCTGCTGGAGCGGGACATCACCGGCCTGCCGCCGCGCCAGGTCTGGCGGCTCGGGGTCGGCCGCACCTTCCAGATCACCGCCACCTTCGCCTCGATGACGGTGCGCGAGAACGTGCAGATGGCGCTGCTGTCGCCACCAGCGGCGGCTGGGCGGGCTGTGGCGGCCGGTCTCGGCCTCGCGATGCCGCGGCGAGGCGGAGGCGCTGCTGGCCCGGGTCGGCATGGCGGAGCAGGCCGGCGCGGCCCTGCGGCGATGCTGGCCTATGGCGACCTCAAGCGGGTCGAGCTGGCGATCGCGCTCGCCAACGACCCGAAGCTGCTGCTGATGGACGAACCGACCGCCGGCATGGCGCCGCAGCGAGCGGGTGGCGCTGATGGCGCTCACCGCCGGCATCGCGCGGGAAAGCGGCATCGCCGTGCTGTTCACCGAGCATGACATGGACGTGGTCTTCGCCCATGCCGACCGCATCCTGGTGCTCGACCGCGGCGCCGTGATCGCCGAGGGCCCGCCCGCCGCGGTGCGCGCGGACCCGAAGGTGCGGCGAGGTCTATCTCGGCGGTCCGGCCGCGGTGCACGGGGGCGCAGTTGATGCTGAGCGTGCTCGCGGACTGCATGACGCCATTACGGCCGCGCGCATATCCTCTACGACGTGGCGCTGGAGGTCGCGGCCGGCGAGGTGGTGGTGCTGCTGGGCCGCAACGGCGCCGGGCAAGTCCACCACCATGAAGGCGATCATGGGGCTGGTGCCGCCCGCCGCCGGGCGCATCCGCTTCGCCGGCACCGGACATCGCCGGCCGCGAGCCCTTCGAGATCGCCCGCCTCGGCCTCGGCTACGTGCCGGAGGACCGCCGCATCTTCACCGAGCTGACGGTGCTGGAGAATCTCGAGGTCGGCCGCCGCCCGGCCGCGCCCGGCCGCGCCGCCTGGACACCCGAGCGGCTGTTCGCCCTGTTCCCCAACCTCGGCGAGATGCGCGACCGGCCGGGCGGGCGCATGGCGGCGGCGAGCAGCAGATGCTGACCATCGCCCGCACCCTGATGGGCAACCCGCAGCTCGTCCTGCTGGACGAGCCGTCGCGAGGGCCTGGCGCCGGTGATCGTGGAGCAGCATGGCCGGGCGCCATCCTCGCGCTGAAGGCGGAGGGGCTGGCGATGCTGCTGTCCGAGCAGAACCTGCATTTCGCCCAGGCGGTCGCCGACCGCGCCGACCATCATCGAGAAGGGCCGCATCCGCTGGACCGGCAGCATCCCCGAACTGGTGGCCGCCGATGCCGTCAGGGAACAGTACCTGTCGGTGTAGCCAGCAGCCCGCCCGCGCCCACCACCCGCGCCGCATCGCCGACGACCAGCGCCGCGCCCAGGATCAGCCCGGCCGAAAGCAGCGCCTCCGCCCGCGCCTCGCCGGCATCAAGCGCGGCTGCGGCAACTTCCGGCGGCAGCGCCCCGACCTCCACCGTCACCAGCCGCTCGCCGAGGTCGCTGTCGGGGTCGAGCGAGATGGCCGGGCACGCGATGGATGGCGGGATGCCCGGCATCAACCGCATTGGCGATGATGGTGGCCGCCGCATCGGCGGCCGCGGCGGTGGCCGCCAGCACCGTCACCGCATCGGCGATGCCGAGGGAAAAGCTGCGTCCGGGCCAGCCGCTGGTGGCGATGCCGCGCACCAGGTCCGTCGGCGGCGAGGCGGATCAGCGCCTCCGGCATCGCCCGTTGCAGCCGCTGCACCACGCCGATCCGCAGGGCCGCGCCGGGCGCCAGGAACACCGCGATGTCGCCGCCATCGTTGACATGCGCCACCGTCAGCCCCGGCGCGGCGGCAAGCGGCGGCCAGCACCTCATCCGCCACCGCGCCGGCGACGGCGGCCATGGGCGTGACGAAGCCGGCGCGGAAGGGCCAGACGGCGTCCGCCATGCGGCGGGCGACCGGGCCACGCAGGGCGGGGCGGTCGGGGCCGACCGGCTGCCGCAGCAGCGGCAGTTCCGCCGACCAGCCCGGCCAGCAGGCCGTCGAAGCCGGCGACGGCCGGCGGCTGGCCTCGGCGATGGCGGCCGGCTGCCTTCCAGGCCCGATCACCAGGTCGATCGGCCCTTCCTGCAGATGCAGCCGGCCGTCCGGCAGACGCGGCGGCTAGGGCGCCGGCCATGGGTTTTCCGCCCGCCAGGCATCGTGCCGCGCGGCGCCGGCCGTATTCGCGCCAGCAGCCGCTCCAGCGGCACGGCATGGTCCACATGCCCGCCGAGCGCGCGCATAGAGATCGCGCGCGCAGGGTGAACTCGATGGGCGCCACCAGCGCCGGCGTCGGCACATAGCCGAAGGCGCCCTCCGGCAGCCGCAGCACGTCGGCCATGACGGTGATGCCGCCGCCCGGCCAGACATAGACCGGGCGCGCCGCCCATGGTGACGCGGGTCAGCGCCGGCCTGCACCGAGCGGGTCAGCAGCACCGGGTTCTCGGTGACGCCGGCGCGCAGCGAGCCGCCGGCGCCGGCCATGAACAGGACCGAGCAGAGCGCCGGCTCGCAATTCTCGCCGATGCGCTCGACGACCTGCGCACCGCCGGCGGCATCGCCGCCGGGCACCGGCCGCAGGCCCTCGTCCAGCACGCACTACAGCGCATCCTCGCCGGTGGTGCGAGGTCAGCAGCAGGCGCAGCCCGGGCCAGGCGGTCTTCGGGTCGATGCTCTCGATGATGGAAAGCGGGTCGGTGATGTCGGTGCCGCCCCAGCCGATGCCGGGATGCGCCACCTGGAAGTAGCGGCCGGGCGTGGAGCGGCGGCCGCGCATGCGGATGCCGGTCGGCGGCATGCCGAGGCACTTGCCGGCCTGGTGCTCGGACAGCACGCCGGTGATGTGGTCATCGACCACGATCACCTCATCCACCTGGCCGTGCCATTGCTGCGCGAAGATGCCGATGGTGGCGCTGCCGCAGCCGACCCGCATGCGCGCGCTCGGCGCGTGCCGTTGACGATGGGCGCCTGCGCCGGCCTGCACGCACCACCGTTGCGCCGCCATCGATGGTCGAGCTCGACCGCCTCGCCGTTGCACAGCGCCAGCAGGGCGGCGCAGGTGGCGTTGCCCTCCCGCTTGCTGCCGCCGGTCAGGTGCCGCACGCCGCCGAGGGAGAGCATCTGGCTGCCGTATTCGGCGGTGGTGACATGGCCGACCTGCTCGCCATCCGCGCGCACCGCCGCGGCTCTCGGGGCCGAGGTGGCGGTCGGTGTCGATCTTCACCTTCACGCCGCAATAGCTGAAGATGCCCTCGGTCACGACGGTGACGGTATCCACGCCGGCATGCTGCGCGGCCGACGATGAAGGGCGCCGGCTTGTAGTCGGGATAGGTGGTGCCGGCGCCGATGCCGGTGACGAAGGCTCGCGGCGGATCAGCCCGCCTGCCCATCCCAGCCGCCTTCCGCGAAGGGCGACGACGGCGCCGCCCGCATCCACGGTGCGTGGCACAGCACCAGCGCGGATCGGTGCGGACCAGTTGCGCCGTCGTCGTTGGCGTAGCGGCGCAGGCGCCGGCTGCGGCCGGGGCGGATGCGGCACAGCACCGGGCAGGCATCGCAGCGCACGATGCCTGGTCGCTCCTCGGCGCGCGCCGAAGATGTTCTGCGGTCGCGCGGTCAGGCTGCATGGTCGCTCATTGCAGCCAGGGCCTCCCAGCACGCGGTGCGGCAGGGCGGGCACCTGGGCGATCGTCGACGCCGGTGGCGTGGCGGATGGCGGACAAGATGGCCGGCGCGGTCGGCACCAGCGCCGGCTCGCCGACGCCCTTGGCGCCGTAGGGACCGAGCGGTTCCGCGATCCTCGATCAGGATGCACTCGATCTCCGGCACGTCGCCGACGGTCGGGATCAGGTAGTCGTGCAGGTTCTCGGTGCGGCCGGGCAGATATTCCTCCATCAGCGCCAGGCCGAGGCCCTGGGCGATGCCGCCATGGATCTGGCCCTCGACCAGCGTCGGGTTGACCGCGCGGCCGACATCCTGCGCGGCGACGATGCGCTGCACCTTGCACCGTGCCGAGCGCGGTATCCACCGACCAGCGCGCAATCTGCGCGGCGAAGCCGTAGGTGGCATAGGGCGCGCCCTGGCCGTCCGCGTCCAGCGGCGTGGTCGGCGGGTCGAAGCGGCCCTCGGCCTCCAGGTGCCTTCCAGCGGTGCAGCCAGGTCGATGACGCGCCGGCGCATCGACGACACGCAGCCGCGCGCCATCGCAGCCGCAGCCGCGCATCCTGCCCGGCATTGGCGAGCGCAGCAATCTGCCGCGCGCAGCGCCGGCGCCGGCCTCCTGCGCCGCCCGGCCGCTGACGAAGGTCTGGCGGCGAGGCGCTGGTCTTGCCGGCATCGAAGGTGCAGGTCGGTATCGCCCAGCACAAGCGCGAAATGCGCCGACCGGCAGGCCCAGCGCATCGGCGCAGATCTGCGGCATGACGGTGGTGCTGCCCTGGCCGATATCGACCGCGCCGTTGTAGCAACGTCAGCACGCCGTCGGCGCCAGCGTCGACCCGCATGCGGGACGGGTTGGACATGCCGGTATTGCCGCAGCCGTACCACATGCAGGCAATGCCGACGCCGTGCCGCAGCGGCCCGCTGCCGCGCGTTGGCGGCAGCGGCCTCGGCCCGCAGCGCCGCCCAGCGCGGCCGCAGCGCCTCCAGGCATTGCGGCCAGCCCGGCCGAGTGCGCAGCACCTGGCCGGTGGCGGTGGCATCGCCCGGGGCGCAGGGCGTTGATGACGCGGAACTCCAGCCGGTCGAGGCCGAGCCGCATCCGCCAGCTCGTCCCACAGCGCTTCGTGCGCGATCGCCGCCTGCGGCACGCCGAAGCCGCGGAAGGCGCCGGCGGGCGGGTCGTTGGTGTAGACCGCCCGCGCCCGGCTGCGGACATGCGGCACGCGATAGGGCCCGGTGGCGTGCACCGGCACGCGGCCGGCAACGGTCGGGCCCCAGCTGGCATAGGCGCCGGTGTTGAAGATCGCCCGTCGAATTCGAAGCCGGTGAGCCGGCCGGCGGCATCGCAGCCATGCCCGCGCGGTGATGTGCGCCGGGTGGCGCTTGGTGCTGCTCGCCATGCTCTCGGCGCGCGACCAGACCGCGCGCACCGGGCGGCGCAGCACCCAGGCGGCGACCGCCAGCAGCGGCTGCACCGACACATCCAGCTTGCCGCCAAAGCCGCCACCGCAGGCCGAGGGGATGATCCGCACCGCGTCCTGCGGCGATGCCGAGCACGCCGGCCACTTCCTCCGGTCCATGTAGGGCGCCTGGGTGGAGGCGAAGACCTCCACGCCGGTCCCCGATGCGCCGCGCCCAGCCGGCCTCGGGCTCGATATAGGCGTGCTCGACGAAGCCGGTCCGCCATTCGCCGGCGACCACATGCGCCGCGCCGGCCAGGGCGGCGGCGGCATCGCCCGCGACGAGGCGGCCGCTGGTCAGCACGTTGTCCGGCCAGCGTGGGTGCAGGGCGGGGCGCCCTCGGCCAGGGCGGCGTCGGGCGCCGGCCAGCGGCGGCAGCGCCTCCCAGGCGATCGGGAGCTCCGCGACGGCGATCGGCATCCAGCGTCGCGCGGTCGCCGACCAGGGCGCAGCACCGCCTCGCCGCGGTAGCGCACCTCGCCATCGGCGAAGACCGGCTGGTCCTTGATGTCGGGATAGATGCCGAAGCCGTTGCGGCCCGGCACGTCGGCCGCGGTCAGCACCCGCAGCAGGCCGGGGTGGCGGGCGCGAAACGGGGCGAGGTCGCCAAGGGTGAAGCGCGCCCGCGCATGCGGGCTGCGGACCGGGCGAAGCCACAGCGCATCGGCCGGCGCGGCATCGGCGCCGTAGAGCTCGGCTCCGGTCAGCTTCGCCGGCCCATCGATCCGCGCCATGCGGGCACCGACAGCCTGGCCTGCCGCCGGCAGGTCTGCTTCCGCGCGGTCGAGGAAGCGGTGCGTCTCACACACTGCGTCGACGATCTTGCGGTAGCCGGTGCAGCGGCACAGCACGCCGCCCAGCGCCGCCATCACCTGCGGCTCATTCGGTTGCGGCGTGGCCTGCAGCAGCGCCATCGCCGCCATCAGCATGCCCGGCGTGCAGATGCCGCATTGCGCGGCGCCATGCGCGAGGAAGGCGCGCTGCAGCGCGGCGCCGAGCGGCCGCGCCGCCAGCCCCTCCACCGTCAGCACCGAGGCGCCGGCGGCCTGGGCCAGCGGCACCAGGCAGGCGCAGACCTGGGCGCCGTCCAGCAGCACGGTGCAGGCGCCGCAATCCCCCGCGTCGCAGCCGATCTTGGTGCCGGTCAGGCCAAGCCGGTCGCGCAGCACCGCGCTCAGCCGCGCATCCTCCGGCGCGGCGACGGCCTGGGGCCTGCCGTTCACGGTCAGGCTGGTCAGCCGGGGCGGCAGGGCGTTCATGCGGCGCAGGCCCCGGCGGCAGGGGCGGCGAGCCGGGCCAGCAGGCGGCGCAACAGCACCAGCGCCGCGTGCCGGCGGTACTCCGCGGTCGCCCGCACGTCGTCGATCGGCGCCAGCGCCGCCAGATGGCCGGCTTCAACCGCCTCGGCTGCGGCGGCCAGCGGCAGCCCGGCCAGCGCCGCTTCGAGCTCCGGCAGCCGTTGCGCCACCGCCGAGCATGCGCCCACCGCCAGCCGTGCCCGGGTAATCCGGTCGCCCTTGGTTTCAAGCACCGCCGCCAGCATGACGATCGAGATCACCAGATAGGCCCGGGCGCCCAGCTTCCCGAAGCCGGCGCGGGCGCCCGGCGCGGCATTCGGCACCAGCACCGCGACGGCCATCTCATCCGGGGCCAGCGCGGTGCGTCGGTTGCCCAGCAGGAATTCGCCCAGCGGCAGCCGCCGCCGGCCGCGCAGGCTGGCCAGTTCCACCACGGCATCCAGCGCCAGCAGCGGCGGCACGCCATCCGCCGCCGGGGAGGCGTTGCAGAGATTGCCGAGCAGCGTCCCACGGTTCTGCACCTGCGCCCCGCCCACCTGTGCCGCCGCCGCGCGCAGCCCGGCAAACCAGGGCGGCAGCGGCGCGTCCCGCAGCGTTGCCCAGGTGACGCGGGCGCCGATCCGGTGATGGTCGCCATGGTCGCCGATGGCGGCGAGTTCCGGGATATCGGACAGGTCGAGCAGCGGCCGGGGCTCGGGCCGGCCCCAGGCCTCGGCGGTGGCGCGGGCCGGGTAGACATCCGTGCCACCGGCGAGCAGCAGCGGCGGGGCCGGTGCCTCGGCCAGCAGCGCCAGCGCCTCCGCCAGGGTCCCGGGTCTGCGATAGGCCGTCATTCGCCCCGCCGATTGTTCATAGGCTAACGAGTTTAGGGCCCGCGGCCGCCGCCCCACAACGCGAAATTCAGCCCATCCGCCGCAGGATCGCGCCGATCCGCGCCGCCTCGTCCCGTGGCAGCGGCGCCAGGGTGGCGGCGCTGATGGACCGGGCCTTCTCGACCCAGCCCGGCAGCGCGGCCAGGGCGGCAGGAGTGAGGGCGATGCGCAGTAGCCGTGCGTCCGCGGCGTCCTTCTCTCGCACCACCAGGCCGCGCGCCATCAGCCGGGTGACGACGCCCTTGACCGTCGGCGGGTCCATGGCCAGCAGCCGGCCCAGCAGGTTCTGCGACAGCGGGCCGCGCTTCCACAGCGTATGCAGCGCGGCGAATTGCATGGAGGTCGGGCCATCCTCGCCCATGATGCCCTGGAACAGCGCCAGGTGCCGCTGGTAGGCGCGGCGCAGCAGGTGGCCGACCTGGGCCTCCAGCACGTAGTCTTCCGGGTCTTCCTGCATCCGGTGCCTCCGCGGATGCTTTCGTTTCTAGGCTTACGGTTGGCCGGGGGCTAGGCTTGCCGGGTTGCGGCATGGGGGCGGGCGATGGCGGTGGAACAGGCGACGGGTCCGGCGAAGGGTCGTACCCTGGTGCGGAACATCGGGCTGCTGCTGTCGGGTGACCTGGCCGTGCCGGTGCTCGACGCCGATGCGCTGCTGGTCGAGGACGGCAGGATCCTCGCCATCGGCCGGGCGGCGGAACTGGCCGGACGCGGTCCGGTGGACAGCGTGATCGACGCGCATGGCTGCGCGGTCTCGCCCGGGCTGGTGGACAGCCACGTCCACCCGGTGTTCGGCGACTGGACGCCGCGGCAGAACCAGATCGGCTGGGTGGAAAGCTTCCTGAACGGCGGCGTCACCACCATGATCTCGGCCGGTGAGGTACACCTGCCTGGCCGCCCGAAGGATATCGTCGGGCTGAAGGCGCTGGCGATCACCGCCCAGCGCGCCTTCTTCAACGCCCGCCCGGCCGGGGTGAAGGTGCTGGCCGGGGCGCCGGTGCTGGAGCACGGCATGGTCGAGAGCGACTTCGCCGAACTGGCCGCCGCCGGCGTGACCCTGCTGGGCGAGGTCGGGCTCGGTTCCGTCAAGGCCGGCTATGAGGCGCGGGAGATGGTGGCCTGGGCGCGCAAGTACGGCATCCAGAGCACCATCCATACCGGCGGTCCGTCCATCCCCGGCAGCGGGCTGATCGACAAGGACACGGTGCTGGAAGCCGATGCCGACATCATCGGCCATATCAACGGCGGCCACACCAGCCTGCCCGAGGCGCATGTCTGCGCGCTGTGCGAACGCAGCAGCCGGGCGATCGAGCTCGTCCACAACGGCAACGAGCGGGTGGCGATCGCCGCGGTGCAGGCGGCACGCGACCTCGGGCAACTCCAACGGGTGATCCTCGGCACTGACAGCCCGGCCGGCTCGGGCGTGCAGCCGCTCGGCATCCTGCGGATGATCTCGCTGCTGTCCTCGCTCGGCGGCATACCGGCGGCCCAGGCGATCGCCTTCGCCACCGGCAATACCGCGCGCATCCGCAATCTCGACGCCGGGTTGATCGAGGTGGGACGGGCGGCGGACCTCGTGTTCCTCGACCGTGCCCAGCACACCGCCGGCCGCGACCTGCTGCACAGCGTCGAGCTGGGCGACATCCCGGGGATCGGCACGGTGATGATCGACGGCGTGCTGCGCTGCGGCCGCAGCCGCAACACCCCGCCGGCCGAGCGGGTGCCCGAGGTGCTTGGCCACTGAGAGCAGACCGACCGACCACAGCAGGAGGCCAGATGCATGCCCGCCGTCATCCGCAAGATCGTCGTCATCCTCGATGAAACACGGCGCGAGATGGGCCGCGACCTGGCGGCCCCCATCCGCCGCGCGGTCGCCTGCGCGGTGATCGAAAACCCCTTTGCCGGGCGCTACACCGAAGACCTGTCCGAGCTGGTCGTCCAGGGCGAGGAGTTGGGCGGGCTGCTGGCGGCGCGGGCGCTGGCGGCGCTCGGCATCCCCGGGGAGGCGGTGGAGAGCTTCGGCAAGGCCGCCGTGGTGGGCGAGGCGGGGGAGCTTGAGCACGCCGCCGCGCTGCTGCACCCCAAAATGGGCGCCCCGGTGCGGGAGGCATTGGGCAAGGGGCCGGCGCTGATCCCCTCGGCCAAGAAATCCGGCGGCCCCGGCACCGCGATCGACGTGCCGCTCGGGCACAAGGACGCCGCCTTCGTCCGCAGCCATTTCGACGCCATCGAGGCACGGGTGCCGGACGCACCGCGGGCCCGCGAAATCCTGGTGTGCCTGGCGCTGACCGGTGGCGGGCGGCCGCTGCCGCGGATCGGTGGGCTCACCAAGCACGAGATCGTGGGGGAAGACGGGTTGCGTTAGCGTGAAAGGACCGTAACGATATCAAAATAATCCCCGGACGCTTGCATCCCGCGCTGCGGACGGCCATACCTAGCCGCAACGACGGCCAGCGTGGCCGCGACTGGGAGAACGATCCGGGTGACTGATTCCATCCTGGAAACCGTGGGGCTGACCAAGGAATTCCGGGGCTTCGTCGCGGTGAGCGACGTGTCCCTGAAGATTCGGCGTGGCACCATTCATGGGTTGATCGGCCCGAATGGCGCCGGCAAGACCACGTGTTTCAACCTCCTCACGAAATTCCTGCAGCCGACGCGGGGCCAGATCCGCTTCGACGGGCGCGACATCACCCGGCACAAGCCGGCGGATATCGCCCGGCTCGGGCTGATCCGAAGCTTCCAGATATCGGCGGTCTTCCCGCATCTCAGCGTGCTCGAGAACGTGCGGGTCGCGCTGCAGCGCCAGCGCGGCGGCAGCTTCGATTTCTGGCGGTCCGATTCGCTGCTGCGGGTCTATGACGACCGCGCGATGGAACTGCTGGAGGATGTCGGCCTCACCAGCTATGCGACGGTCCATCGCTGGCGAACTGCCCTATGGCCGCAAGCGCGCGCTGGAGATCGCCACCACGCTGGCGCTCGACCCGACGATGATGCTGCTCGACGAGCCGACCGCCGGCATGACGCATGAGGACGTGGACCGCATCGTTGCGCTGATCAAGCGCGTGTCGGTCGGCCGCACGGTGCTGCTGGTGGAGCACAACCTGAAGGTGGTGGCCGGGCTCTGCGACACCATCACCGTGCTGGCGCGGGGCAGCGTCCTGGCGGAAGGCGACTATGCTTCCGTATCCCGCAACCCGGAGGTGGTCTCGGCCTATCTCGGCACCGAAGTGCAGACCGAAGGAGTGCCCGCGCATGGCTGAGGCACTCGACATGACCCGGCCGGCCGCCTCCGGCAACGCGCTGCTCGAAATCCGCAAGCTCGAGGCATGGTACGGCGAGAGCCACATCCTGCACGGCGTCGACATCGATGTCGATGCCAGGCGAGGTGGTGACGCTGCTTGGCCGCAACGGCGCCGGCAAGACCACCACCCTGCGCTCCATCATGGGTCTGGTCGGCCGCCGCACCGGCAGCATCCGCTATGACGGGCAGGAGACCATCGGCCAGCGCTCCGACCGTATCGCCCGCGCCGGCATCGGCTACTGCCCGGAGGAGCGCGGGATCTTCGCCAGCCTGAACGTGACCGAGAACCTGATGCTGCCGCCGGTGGTGCAGCGAAGGCGGGCTGGATGTGGAGACCATCTACACGCTGTTCCCGAACCTCAAGGAACGCGCCAGCAGCCAGGGCACCAAGCTTTCCGGTGGCGAGCAGCAGATGCTGGCGGTGGCGCGCATCCTGCGGACCGGCGCCAAGCTGCTGCTGCTGGATGAGCCGACCGAGGGGCTCGCCCCGGTCATCGTGCAGCAGATCGGCCGGATGATCCGCGAGATCAAGCAGCGCGGATTCACCGTGCTGCTGGTCGAGCAGAACTTCCGCTTCGCCCAGACCGTCGCCGACCGGCACTACGTGATGGAGCACGGCCGGGTGGTGGACATGGTGCGGAACGAGGAACTGACCGCATCGCTCGACCGGCTGCACGAATACCTGGGTGTCTGAACCAGGCGCGGCGCCTCGACCTGCCGCGGGCAGGAGGGCTGGAGGTGGCGGCGGAACCGGGCAGGGACAGCCCGCCGCCCGATGGATGGGGCCGCCGCCTGTAACGGGGTAGCCCCAGGCTGATGCGATGCGAGGTCCGGCGGCAAAGCATCGCCGGGTCCATCACAGGGACGAACAAGGGAGCAGACAAGATGGACATCACTCGTCGTGGGTTGATCGGTACCGGCGCCGCCGCTGCTGCCGTGACCTCCCTGCCGCGGCTGTCGCGGGCGCAGGCCGCGAATACCATCCGGATTGGCGTGATGAACGACATGTCCGGCACATACAAGGATAATACCGGCCCCGGCTCGGTCGCCTGCACCGAGCAGGCCATCGCCGAATTCGGCGACCGTGGCTTCAAGGTCGAGATGATCTACGCCGACCACCAGAACCGGCCGGATGTCGGCGTCAACCTGGCGCGGCAGTGGTACGACCAGGGGATCGACATGATCCTCGACATCCCGACCAGCTCGGTCGGGCTGGCGGTGCAGAATGTCTCCCGCGAGAAGAACAAGGTCGCGCTCAACGTCGGCTCCGCGACCTCGGACCTGACCGGCGCGCAGTGCAGCCCGACCGGCATCCACTGGGCCTACGACACCTACATGCTGGCGAAGTCGACCGGCGGCGCCACGGTGAAGGCTGGTGGGGACACCTGGTTCTTCATCACCGCGGACTACGCCTTCGGCCACGCGCTGGAGCGCGACGCCAGCGCCTTCGTGAAATCGGCCGGCGGCAAGGTGCTCGGCACGGTGCGCACGCCCTTCCCGGGCACCACGGATTTCTCGTCCTTCCTGTTGCAGGCGCAGTCGACGCGGCCGAAGGTCATCGGCCTGGCCAACGCCGGGTCGGACACCATCAACTGCGTCAAGCAGGCGGCGGAATTCGGCATCACCCGGCGCGGCATCAAGCTGGCCTCGCTGCTGCTGTTCATCACGGACGTGCATGCGCTGGGGCTGGAGACCGGGCAGGGGCTGGTCTGCACCGAGAGCTTCTACTGGGACATGAACGAGAAGACCCGCGCCTTCACCAAGCGGGTGCTGCCGCGGATGCCCAACCTCTACCCCAACCAGATCCACGCCGGCTGCTATTCGGCGACGCTTCACTACCTCAAGACCGTGGCGGACATGGGCGTTGCCGCCGCCAAGGGTCCGGGCAGCGAGGTGGTCGCTCGAATGAAGGCGATGCCGACCGAGGACGACGCCTTCGGCCCCGGCTCCATCCGGGTCGATGGCCGCAAGATTCACCCGTCCTACCTGTTCGAGGTGAAGTCCCCGGCCGAGTCCAAGGCGCCCTGGGACTACTACAAGCACCTGGAGACGACCGCTGCCGACGAAGCGTTCCGACCGCTCGGCGAAGGCGGCTGCCCGCTCGTCCGGACCTGATACCGATACCCTTGAGGAGAAATTGTTGATGAGCCTTACACGCCGTAACCTGATGGCCGCCACCGTTGGTGCCACCATGATGCCCGCGCTGCCGCGGCTTGGCCGGGCGCAGGCCGCCAACACCATCCGGATCGGCGTGCTCAACGACCAGTCGGGTCCCTACCGCGACATCAGCGGGCCCTACGGCATCGAGTGCACCCGGCAGGCGGTGCAGGAGTTCGGCGACAAGGGCTTCACCGTCGAGGTCATCTCCGCCGATCACCAGAACCGGCCGGATGTGGGGGTGAACATCGCGCGCCAGTGGTACGACCAGGGCGTCGACCTCATCCTCGACGTCCCGACCTCCTCCGTCGGGCTCGCGGTGAACAATGTCGCGCGAGAGAAGAACAAGCCCTACATCAACACCGGTTCGGCGACCTCGGACCTCACCGGCGCCCAGTGCAGCCCGAACACGGTGCACTGGATGTACGACACCTACATGCTGGCCAAGTCCACCGGCGGCGCCATGGTGCGGGCCGGCGGCGACAGCTGGTTCTTCATCACCGCCGACTACGCCTTCGGTCATGCGCTGGAGCGTGACACCGGCAATTTCGTCAAGGCGGCGGGTGGAAAGGTCAATGGCGCGGTGCGCTATCCCTTCCCGGCGACCTCGGACTTCTCCTCCTTCCTGGTGCAGGCGCAGTCCTCGCGCGCCAAGGTGATCGGCTTCGCCAATGCCGGGGCGGACACCATCAACAGCATCAAGCAGGCGGCGGAGTTCGGCATCACCCGGCGGGGCACCAAGCTCGCCGCGCTGCTGATGTTCCTGCCGGACGTGCATGCGCTCGGCCTGGAGACGGCGCAGGGACTGGTGCTGACCGAAAGCTTCTACTGGGACCTGAACGACCGCACCCGCGCGGTGACCAAGCGGCTGGAGCCGCGGCTGAAGGAGATGAAGCCCAACATGGCGTCCATCGCCAACTACTCCGCCGCGCTGCACTACCTGAAGGCGGTCGCTGACATGGGCGTGCCGGCATCCAAGGCCTCGGGCATCGACGTCATCAACCGCATGAAGGCGATGCCGACCGATGACGATGCCTTCGGTGCCGGCAGCATCCGGGAGGACGGGCGGAAGCTGTGCCCGTCCTACCTGTTCGAGGTGAAGTCCCCGGCCAATTCCAAGGCGCCGTGGGACTACTACAAGCTGCTGCAGACCACGCCGGCGGAGGAAGCCTTCCGGCCAATGAGCGAAGGTGGCTGCGCATTCATCCGTAGCTAGCAACCCAGGGAGAGAAACATCATGGCCATCCAGCGACGTGAACTGCTTGCCGCCGGCACTGCTGCTGTCGCCACGCTGGGTGGCCTGCGGCGAGCGCGAGCACAGGACCAGGTCATCCGCGTTGGGGTGATCACCGACATGTCCGGCCCCTACCGTGACACCACCGGGCCGGGCAGCGTGGTACTGACCCAGCAGGCGGTGCAGGATTTCGGTGATCACGGCTTCCGGGTGGAGGTCTTGCAGGCCGACCACCAGAACCGGCCCGATGTCGGGTCCAACATTGCGCGGCAGTGGTTCGACCAGGGGGTCGATGCGGTGGTCGACCTGCCGACCTCGTCGGTTGCCCTCGCAGTGAACCAGATCGCGCGGGAGAAGAACAAGGTCCACCTGAACTCCGGTGCCGCCACTTCGGACCTCACCGGTTCGCAGTGCAGCCCGAACACAGTGCACTGGACCTACGATACCTACATGCTGGCGAAGTCGACCGGCGCTGCCATCGTCAAGACCGGTGGCGACAGCTGGTTCTTCATCACGGCGGACTACGCCTTCGGGCATGCGCTGGAACGCGACACCGGCAATTTCGTCAAGGCCCAGGGCGGCAAGGTGCTCGGCAACGTACGCTATCCCTTCCCGGCGACGACCGATTTCTCCGCCTTCCTGCTGCAGGCCCAGGCGAGCCGCGCCAAGGTTCTCGGCTTCGCCAATGCCTCGACCGATACGGTGAACTGCATCAAGGGCGCGCGCGAATTCGGCCTGCACCGCTCCATGCGGCTCGCCGCCTTGCTGATGGGCGTGGTGGATGTGAAGTCGCTCGGGCTCGACTCCGGTCAGGGGTTGCTGCTGACCGAGAGCTTCTATTGGGACCTGAACGACCGCACCCGGGCGCTGACCGAGCGGGTGCGGGCCAAGAACCAGGACCGCCCGCCCGCCATGGTGCCGGCCGGCTGCTACGGCGCCGTGCTGCACTACCTCAAGGCGGTGGCCGACATGGGCGTCCCTGCGGCCAAGGCTAGCGGCGTCGATGCGGTCAACCGCATGAAGGCGATGCCCTGCGACGACGATGCCTTCGGCACCGGTACCATCCGCGAGGATGGCCGCAAGATCCACCCCGGCTACCTGTTCGAGGTGAAATCGCCTGGTGAATCCCGCAACCCTTGGGACCTTTACAAGGTGGCGGCGACCACGCCGGGCGAAGAGGCGTTCCGGCCGCTCGCCGAGGGCAATTGCCCGCTGGTGCGCAGTTGAGCCGGGCAGGGGGCGAGGCCCTGGCCCCGCAGCGGTTCGGCCGGACCACTGCCGCCTGCCCGAACGACATGTACAGACTGGTGGTGACCGCCCCGTCGGAGGCCGCTGCCCGGCCGCCCGCCGAGGGCGGCCACCCGCTCATCCGGACCTGAAGGACCGACGCCCGCATGGACGAAATATTCGGCATCCCCTTGCCATTGCTATTCGGGCAGTTGCTGCTCGGCCTGATCAACGGCGCCTTCTACGCGATGCTGTCGCTGGGGCTGGCGGTGATCTTCGGCTGCTCAACATCATCAACTTCGCCCATGGCGCGCAGTTCATGATGGGCGCCTTCGTCGCCTGGATGCTGCTTGAATGGGCTCGGCCTCGGCTACTGGTGGGCGCTGCTGCTGGTGCCGCTCATCATCGGCCTTACCGGCGTGGTGCTCGAGCGCACGCTGCTGCAGCAGGCTCTACAAGCTGGACCATCTCTATGGCCTGCTGCTGACCTTCGGCGCTCGGCGCTGATCATCGAGGGCATCTTCCGCAACGAGTTCGGCTCCTCGGGCCTGCCCTACCGGATTCCGCCCGAGCTGTCCGGCGCCTGGAACCTCGGCTTCATGTTCCTGCCGATCTACCGCGCCTGGGTCGTCGTCGCCTCGCTGATCGTCTGCGTCGCCACCTGGTTCTGATCGAGAAGACCCGCCTCGGCGCCTACCTGCGCGCGGCGACCGAGAATCGCCGCTGGTGCAGGCCTTCGGCATCAACGTCCCGCGCATGGTGACGCTGACCTACGGCTTCGGCGTGGCGCTGGCGGCCTTCGCCGGCGTGCTGGCGGCGCCGATCTATTCGGTGAACCCGCAGATGGGCACCAACCTCATCATCGTGGTCTTCGCGGTGGTCGTGATCGGCGGCATGGGCTCGATCCTCGGCGCCATCATCACCGGCTTCGGCCTCGGCATCGTCGAGGGGCTGACCAAGGTATTCTATCCGGAGGCCTCGGCGACACGTGATCTTCGTCATCATGGCGATCGTGCTCGTGACACGTCCCGCCGGCCTGTTCGGAAGGGCCTGATCATGGCTGACACAACAACGGCGACCGTCGGCGAGATTCATGCGCCGGCGCATGTGGATGAAGGCGTCCTCGGGCGTCTCCAGGCGCAGCTCGCGGCGCTGCTGGTCATGGTTGCCTTCCTGGCGATCGCGCCCTTCTTCCTCTACCCGGTCTTCCTGATGAAGGTGCTGTGCTTCGCGCTGTTCGCCTGCGCCTTCAACCTGCTGATCGGCTATGTCGGGCTGCTCTCCTTCGGCCATGCCGCCTATTTCGGCATGGGCGGCTACCTCGCAGGGCATGCGGCCAAGGTCTGGGGGCTCTCGCCGGAGCTGGCGATCCTCTCCGGTGCTCTGGTCGCGGCGGCGCTTGGCGCGGTGGCCGGCTGGCTGGCGATCCGCCGCCAGGGCATCTACTTCGCCATGATCACCCTGGCGCTGGCGCAGATGATCTACTTCTTCTGCGTCCAGGCGCCCTTCACCGGCGGCGAGGACGGCATCCAGGGGGTCCCTCGCGGCAACCTGTTCGGCCTGATCCCGCTCGACCAGCGACCTCTCATGTACTGGTGGTGGCGGCGGTCTTCCTCGCCGGCTTCCTGCTGATCTACCGGATCATCCACTCGCCCTATGGCCAGGTGCTGAAGGCGATCCGGGAGAACGAGCCGCGGGCGACCTCGCTCGGCTACCGGATCGACTGACTACAAGCTGGTGGCCTTCATCCTGGCGGCGACCCTGGCCGGCGTGGCAGGAGCGACCAAGGCCCTGGTCTTCGGCATCGCCACCCTGACCGACGTCTACTGGGCGATGTCCGGCGAGGTCGTGCTGATGACCCTGGTCGGCGGACTCGGCACGGTGTTCGGCCCGGTGGTCGGGCGCCGCGGTGATCGTCACCATGCAGAACTACCTGGCAGAGCTTCGGCGCGTGGGTGACGGTCATCCAGGGCATCATCTTCGTCGTCTGCGTGATGGCCTTCCGCCGCGGCATCGTCGGCGAGATCGCCAACAAGCTGAAGGTGAAGCTGTAATACCGGGGGCCGGGGGCCTTCACCCCCGGCCCACCTCAGCCTTCGTCGCGGAAATACGGCTCGACCGTGCCGTTCAGCTTGATGGTCATCGGGTTGCCGTGCCGGTCGACGCTCTTGCCGACCGTCAGCCGTACCCAGCCCTCGCTGACGCAATACTCATCCACATTGGTCTTTTCCGCCCCGTTGAAGCGGATCCCGACGCCCCGCGCCAGCAGGGTGGCGTCATGGAACGGGCTCTTCGGGTTGGTGGCCAGACGGTCTGGCGGCGTGTCGGTCATGGGCTTGGCCTTCCGGCGTTGTGGGACGTGGCGGGGTGATAGCCAGCCTGCGCCGGAAGGCCAACCACCCCGGCCGGTCTCAGGCCGCCAACTCCCGGCTCCGGTCCCATAGATTGGGCACCTGGGCGTTGCTGTAGCCCGAGATGAAGCGGGTCGCCACGCCGGTCGCCGGATCGAACACGCTGCGCGGCACCGCCCCGATGTTGCCGCCGTAGCAATGGATGCTGATGCTGGCGCGGTCCGGGAAGGCGTTCTCGACCACATGGATGTCGTAGGTGTCGGCGCTGACCGCCACCACCTCGCCGGGGTGCAGCCGGTCCACCTGGCCGGGCAGCATCGGCCCGCCGGCCGGGTTGGGGCGCATCTCGGTCGAGATTTCCTCGCCCCGCAGCATGCCGACCAGCCCCCAGATGGTGTGGTTGTGCACCGGGGTGCGCTGGCCGGGGCCCCAGACGAAGCTCACCACGCAGAACCGCTCGGCAGGATCGCAATGCAGCAGGTTCTGCCGGTAGGCCGGGCCGGCGGTGGCCAATTCCTCCGGCAGCCAGTCATCCACCGCGATCAACCCCCGCAGCAGCCCGGCTCCCTCGGTCAGCCAACGCTTTTCGTTCGCTCCTTCGTCGGCCAGCCGGGTCATGCCCTGGATGAAGCCGCGCAGCCTGATGACACCTGACATGTCAGTACCTCCCTCAGGCCGCACAGCCTACACCCGGCGCCATGAATTTGGAACGACCTGCGGTCTGCCGCCTTCTATTGCCGACTGAAGGGAGCGCCCGACATGACCCCGGAGCGGCTGATCTTTGCCGATGACGGCACCATCCCGAACAACCCGCGGCTGCCCGCGCTGCTGTTCCGCGCCTCGGTACCGCCCGGCGACCCGGCGGCGGCGGAGGCGCTGTTCGCGCGCCATGGCTGGCCACCTGCCTGGCGCAACGGCATCCACCACCACCACCACTACCATCCCAACGTGCATGAGGCGCTGGCCATCGCCCGCGGCACGGTGCGGGTGATGCTGGGCGGGGAGGGCGGCCAGGTGGTGGAGCTGGCGGCCGGGGATGTGGTGGTGCTGCCGGCCGGCGTGGGCCACCGCAACCTCGGTGCCAGCGACGACCTGCTGGTGGTCGGCGCCTACCCGCCCGGCAACACGCCGGAGGAATATGCCGGGCGGCCGGGCGAGCATGCCCGCGCGATCGCCGCCATTCCCACGGTGCCGGATCCGCCGGGCGAGCCCGTCACCGGGGGTGCCTGGCCCCTGTAGGCTTCCCGGATGCCCTGGGCCGTGGGACGCTTCCCGCCGTAACAAGGGGAGGGAACCGCCATGGCCGAGGGAACCGACATCTTCGAGATCCTGCACACCACGAGGGCTATGCGCCGGCTCAAGCCGGACCCGGTGCCGGATGCGCTGGTAAGCGAAGATCCTCGCGGGCCGGCGCGGCGGCGGCCAATGGCGGCAACACCCAGCGCTGGCGCTTCCTGGTCATCAAGGACCCCGCCATCAAGCGGGCGGTGCAGGTCTGGTACAAGAAGGCCTATGACGAGGTGATCGGCCCGCGCTACGCGACCAGCGAGCCACCACCGGGCGTGAATGCAGAACGCTACCACCGCCAGCACGCCGCGGTGGAATACCTGACCGAGCATTTCCATGAAGCCCCGGTCTGGATCGTCGCCTGCCTGGAGGAAGCCCAGCCCTCCCGCATGTCCGGCGCCTCGGTCTATCCGGCGGTGCAGAACATGCTGCTGGCGGCCCGCGCGCTCGGCCTGGGGGCGACGCTGACGACGCGGCACATGCTGTTCGAGAAGGAGGCGGACGCGGCGCTCGGCCTGCCGCCAGGGGTGAATTCCTACGCCATCATCCCGATCGGCTATCCGATGGGGCGGTTCGGCCCGGTCGGCCGCGGGCCGCTGAAGGACATCACTTATCTCGACCGCTGGGGCGAGAACTGGAACGCGCTGGAAGGCTAGCCAAGTGGGCCGGGGGTTCCGCCCCCGGCCCGACACAGCCTATTCGGCCACCAGCACCACGCGGCCGGTGATCTTGCCTTCCTTCAGCCGGTGCAGCACCGCATCCGCATTGCGCTGCGGCTCATTGGCGATCGGGATTGGCGGGATCAGGCCCTTTTTGGCGATGTCGATCAACGCCCGCAGCTCCTTCACGTCGCCCACGTAGCTGCCGCGGACGGTCAGCGCCTTGATCGGCATGAGCGGCAGGGGGATGTTCATCTCCCCGCCGAACAGCCCGACCTGGATCAGCTTGCCGCCCTTGCGCAGCGCATCGAAGGCGAAGCGCGCGGTCTGGGTGCCGTTCACCAGGTCCACCACGCCGGCCACCGGCCCACCGCAGGCTTCGAGGATGCGCTCGGCGGTGCCCTCGGCGCCGGCGAGCACGGTTTCCGTAGCACCCTGGGCCTTGGCGGCCTCCAGCTTGTCGGCGGCCACGTCGACCACGCAGATGCGCTTGTGGCCCATAGCCTTCAGGATGGCGATCGCGTTCAGCCCGAGGCCGCCGGCACCCACCAGCACCACCGGCTCATCCGGCTCCAGCGGCATCAGCTTGTTGATGGCCGAATACACCGTGACGCCCGAACACGCGTAGGTCGCCGCCAGCGAGGGATCGACGCCCTCGATGTCGATCAGGTGCTTCACATGGGTCGCCAGCACATGCGTCGCGTAGCCGCCGTTCTGGTAGACGCCGAGGGCGCGCCCGCTCAGGCACATGTTCTCCTCGTCGCGCTGGCAGATGGCGCATTTGCCGCAGCCGACCCAGGGGTAGACCACGCGGATGTCGCCCACCTTGCTGCCCTGGTTGGCGGCGTCCGGGCCAAGCTTCACCACCCGGCCGACGATCTCATGGCCCATCGCCAGCGGCAGCTTCACCCCGCGGTCGGTCAGCCGCATCTTGCCGCGGCTGCCGAGGTCGTACTCGCCTTCCCAGATGTGCAGGTCGGAATGGCAGACGCCGGCATGCGTCACTTCCAGCAGTACCTCGGCGCCCTTCGGCTCGGGCGTCGGCATCTCGATTTCCTGCAACGGTTTGCCCGTTTCAACCACGGCCCAGGCGCGCATGGATCATCCTCCCTTGAATGGTGTCGCCGCGATGGGACAGCGGACGCCGGCCGCGGTCAAGGCACCGCCCGGCCACGGCTGGCGGCTCAGTCCGCGCGGATGTTGTTGTCCCGCACGACCTTGGCCCAGGTGTCCATGGAAGCCGTCAGGAAGCTGCGGAACTCCTCTGGCCCCTTGGGGTCGAGGTCGATGCCGAGCGCGTTGACCAGCCGGTCGCGCACCGCCGGCACCGCCAGCGCGTCGCGCACCGCGGCCTCGAAGCGGGCCAGGATCGGCGCCGGCGTGCCGGACCGGCCCAGCAGGCCCCAGAAGGCATCCGCGCTGACATCGATGCCGAGCTCCTGCAGCGTGGGCGCATCCGGTGCCACCGGGGAACGCCTGGTGCCGGTGCTGGCCAGCGGGCGGATGGTCTCGGCCTGCAGGTGCGGCAGGAAGATGGTACCGGTCGCCGTCGGCAGGTCGACCTCGCCGGTTGCCGCCGCCAGCGCCAGCGGCCCGCCGCCGCGGTAGGGGACGTGCATCAGGCGGGTGCCGGTCTCGCGCTCGACCAGCTTCATGGTCAGGTGCGCCAGCGAGCCGTTGCCGATGCTGCCGTAGCTGATGGTATCCGGCTTCTCCTTCGCCGCAGCGATCACCTCGGGGAAGGTCTTCCAGGGCCGCGCCTTGTGCGCCGTGATGATCATCGGCGCGGTGCCGAGCAGCAGCACCGGCGCCAGATCCTTCTGGGTGTCGAAGCCCATGTTGGGGATCAGCGCGGGGTTCACCGCATGGGTGTCGAACACCACCACCCAGCTGTTGCCGTCCGGCGCCGCGCGGGCGACTTCACGTGTGCCGATGGAGCCCGAGGCGCCGCTGCGGTTCTCGACCACCACCGGCACGCCGAGGCTGGCCATGAGATGGGGCTGGATCAGCCGGCAGATGGCATCGACGCTGCCGCCGGGCGGGAAGGGGGAGAGCAGGCGGATCGGGCCATTGGGCCAGGCTGGCTGGGCGATGGCGGGCGTCGCCAGCAGGACGCTGCTGCTGGCGAGGATCGCGCGGCGGGTGAGCATGGACGGAAACCTCCAGGGGAGCGTTCCGCCTGGCTACAGCGGGCGGTTGGGCTCCCTAGGGCCCGAAGGCCGTGCCGCCGTCAAGACCCGGCGGATCTCGCCCTCGGCCTTCTCAAGCTCCTTGGTCGCGCTGGCGCGTTGCGCCTGGGCATCCTGAGCGATCCGCAGGCTGTCCTCGATGGTTGCCACGAGGGAGGCATTGGCCTTCTTCACCGCCTCGATGTCGAAGACGCCGCGTTCGATCTGCACCCGCGCCTCGGCATTGCCCTGGCGCAGCCGCTCGGCGTTGCCGGTCAGCAGCTCGTTCGTCAGGTCGGTCGCGTCCTTCAGCGTCCGGCCGGCCTCGCGCATGTTCTGGATCGCCAGCGCCTGGGCGAGCTGCTGGCGCCACAGTGGCACGGTGTTGGCGATGACGCTCTGGATCTTCGCAGCCAGCGCCTTGTCGTTCTCCTGGATCAGCCGGATCGAGGGAAGCGCCTGCATCGCCACCTGCCGGGTGAGCCGCAGGTCGTGCACCCGGCGTTCCAGCTCGTCGCGCGCCGTGCGCAGGTCGCGCAGCTTCTGCGCGGCGGTGGAATCGCCGCCCTCGACCTCGCGTGCCATGGCCGGGATCGCCTGCTGGTCCACCCGCGCGAGCACGCTGTCGCCGGCGGCGATGTGGTCGCCTAGGGCGTGGAACCACTCCAAGGTGGCGGCGTACAGCCGCTCCAGCTTCTCCACATCCTCCAGCAACCGGGTGCGATGCGTGTCGAGCTTGTCGCCAACCGCCTCCACCTGGCCCTTGATGGTCTCGTAGCGCTGCATGACCTTGGCGGTCTCGGCCCGGGCGCGGCCGAACAGCCGGTCGAAGAAGCCGGTCTTCTCGCCGAGGCCGCGCATGTCGAAGCCGCGCAGCGTGCCGATCAAGGTCGAGAGGGTGACGCCGGCATCCCCGGCTTCCCGGTTGCGGGCGCCCTCCAGCATGGCATCGGCCGCGACGGTGGCACGGTTCTGGGCTTCCTGGCCGAAGCGCAGGATGCTGGCGGGGTCGGCGATGTCGAGCTGCCCGGCCAGCCGGGCCACCGCCGCCTGCCGCGCCGGGGTGACGACGTCGAGTTCCGCGCCTTCGTCCGGGGCCTTGATCGGCGCCTGGGCCTGGGCCTGCGTCTGGGCCTCACCCAGGTTCCGCAACTGGTTCTGGATCTCGTTCTGGATGCTGTTGCTCATCGGAAGCCTTCCTCGCGCAGCCGGTCGGAGAGCACCTTCACCTGGATCTCCAACGCCTCGGTTTCCTCATGCGTCAGCCGCTGCCGCAACTCGCCGGCAGTGCGCGTCAACTCGTCCAGCAGGTTGGGCAGCCCCTCGGGCGGGGCGGCGCCGGCCTCCAGACGTGCCGTGATGCGCTCCAACCCGTCCAGATGCACGGCCAGAAAGCGGCGGGCCTGGGGCAGGCGGTCGGGGTAGGCGGTCAGGTCGTCCAGCACGCCCTCCATCGCATCGGCCACGCCGCGCAGCTTCGGGTCGGCCAGCCGGGTCGCCACATCCTCGATCCGGGCCAGCCGGGCACGGCTCTGCTCGATCGGGCCGGGCGGTGCCGGGGGTGGCGGCGGCGGCTCGGGCGGCGGCGGGGGCGCCACCTCGGGCAGCGCCTGATACATCAGCCTGGTGCCGAACAGCGCCCCGCCGGCCATGATGAAGGGCATGATGCCGCCCATGCCGGCCGCCATGTTGGCCGCCAGCCCGGTGCCCACCGCCATGATCCAGCCAGCCCGGTTGGCATCGCCCTTGCGGCCGCGCCGCACCACGCGCGCCGCCACCAGGCTCAGGCCGAAACCCAGCGCCGAGCCGGCGACGATGCGTTCATCGCCGCCGATCGCCGCGAACAGCGCGGCGCCCAGCAGCGGCGAGGTGAACACCGGCAGCGCCAGCCCGCGCCAGCGGGTCCGCACATCGACCCAGGCGCCGAGCGCGCGGTCGAGCATGGGCTGCGGCGCCATCAGTAGAACCAGCTGCCGACGCTGCGGAACAGCGCGACCACGCTGGTCAACCAGGTGGTCGCGGTCAGCAGCACGCCGCCCCAGGCCCAGACCAGGGGGGTGGTGAGCGGGGTGGGGGTTTTTCGGGTCACGTTGCGCTCGGTCATTTGTGGTCGTTACATCGCCCCCGCCAGCGTGCGGATCAAGCACGGTGCGTGCAACGGATCGTGACGGGGGGAAATCCATGGATAAGGTCGCAGTGGTCGGGGCGGGGCTGATCGGCCGGGCCTGGGCAATGGTGTTCGCCCGCGCCGGGGTGCCGGTGGCGCTGTGGGACAAGGTGCCGGGGGTTGCCGAAGGCGCCATGGCGATCATCGCGGACCGGCTGGCCGACCTCCGCGCCGCCGGGCTGGTCACCGAAGCCCCCGAGGTGATCGCCGCCCGCATCACCCCGGCCGCCACCCTGGCCGAATGCGTCACCGGCGCCACCCATGTGCAGGAGAACGGCCCGGAACGGCTGCCGCCCAAACAGGAGCTGTTTGCCGAACTGGACCGGCTGTGCGGGCCGGAGGTGGTGCTGGCCTCATCCACCAGCGGCATCCCGGCGAGCGAGTTCACCGGCAACCTGCCGGGCCGCGGCCGCTGCCTCGTCGCCCATCCGGTCAACCCGCCCTACCTGGTGCCGCTGGTCGAGCTGGTCGGCGCCCCCTGGACGGACCCGGCCGTTATTGCCCGCACCCGGGCGCTGATGGACCGGGTTGGCCAGGTGCCGGTGGTGGCGCTGAAGGAAACCCGCGGCTTCGTGCTGAACCGCCTGCAGGCGGCGCTGGTGGCGGAGGCGTTCCGGCTGGTGCGGGACGGGGTGATGTCGGTCGAGGATGTGGATGCCTGCGTGAAGGACGGTCTCGGCCTGCGCTGGGCCTTCATGGGCCCGTTCGAGACCATCGACCTGAACGCCCCCGGCGGCGTGGCGGACTACGTCGGGCGCTTCGGCCCGCTGATGGGCGGCATCACCGAGGAACAGACGCCCTTCGACTACGACGCCACCACGGTCGGCAAGGTGGCCGCATCGCGCCGCGCCGCCCTGCCGCTGGAAGGCATCGAGGACCGCAGCGGCTGGCGCGACCGCCGACTGATGGCGCTCGTGGCCCACAAGAAGGCCCAGATCGGCTAGGCTGCGGCAAAACGCGGGAGGAAGTGGGCCAATGGCAAAGATGGACAGCGTGCTGCAGGCAGCGGTGGACAGCGGTGCGGTGGTGGGCGTGGCGGCGGCGGCTGGCAATGCCGACGGCATGCTGTACCAGGGTGCCGCCGGGCTACGCGCCGCCGGAGGCACCGCGCCGATGACGCCGGACACGGTGGGCTGGATCGCCTCCATGACCAAGGCGCTCACCAGCGTCGCGGCCCTGCAGCAGGTGGAAGTGGGGCGGCTGGCGCTCGACGCACCGATCGCCGAGGTATTGCCGGAACTGGCATCGCCGCAGGTGCTGGAGGGTTTCGCGGCCGATGGCACGGCGCGGTTGCGCCCCGCCACGCGGCCGATCACCCTGCGCCACCTGCTGACCCATACCAGCGGCTTCAGCTACGACATGTGGAACGCCGACATCCTCCGCCACATGAAGGCGGGCGGCATCCCCGGCATCATCTCCTGCAGGCGCAAGGCACTGACTACGCCGCTGGTGGCGGACCCGGGCACCGCCTGGGACTACGGCATCGGCATCGACTGGGCCGGGCTGGCGGTGGAGGCGGTCACCGGCCAGCGCCTGGAAGCGGTGATCCGGGAGGGCATCACCGGCCCGCTCGGCATGGCCGATACCGCCTTCCGCCTGGGCGAGGCGCAGCGGGCCCGGCTTTCCGCGATGCATGCCCGCGGCGCCGACGGCGAGCTGACAGTGATCCCCTTCGAGGTGCCGCAGGACCCCGAATTCCACATGGGCGGCGGCGGCATGTACGGCACCGCGCCGGACTACCTTCGGTTCTGCCGCATGGTGCTGAACGGCGGCACGCTGGATGGCGCCCGCATCCTGGCGCCCGAGACGGTGGCGTCGCTCGGCCGCAACCAGCTCGGCGAGCTGAAGGTCGGCCCGCTGCGCACCGCCATGCCGGCCTCCACCCATGACGCCGAGTTCTTCCCCGGCCAGCCGAAGGGCTGGAGCCTGGCCTTCATGCTGAACGACGCGGAACACCCGGAAGGCGGCGGCCGGGCTGCGGGCAGCATGGCCTGGGCCGGGCTGGCCAACACCTACTACTGGATCGACCCGGTGCGCGACCGGGCAGGGGTGCTGGTGACGCAGAGCCTGCCCTTCGCGGACCCCAGGGTGCTGGCGCTGCTGGATGCCTTCGAGCGGGCGGTCTACGCGGCTGAGTAGGCTGGCCTAGAGCAAACCCCGAACGGGTGGAATCACCCGGCAGGGGTAATTTGCTCGCCTAAACAACAGGCTAGAGCGCATTCCGTGAGCCATGTCGAACGGAATGCGCTCTAGAACGGTTTCCCATCAGTCTGCGTCATAGCCGGCGGCGGCGAAGTAGTTGGCACACTCGGTTGGGGTGAAGGTATCGATGATGCGGCCGGTGCTGCGCCAGAGGTCATCGAGGGTGCGCTCAGCCGCCTTGCGCAGCATGGCCTTCAGCTTGGCGAAGGCCTGCTCGATCGGGTTGAAGTCGGGGCTGTAGGGTGGGAGGTAGAGCAGGCTCGCCCCTGCGGCCTCGATTGCGGCCCTGACGCCTGCACCCTTGTGGCTGCCGAGGTTGTCCATCACGACGGTGTCTCCAGGGCGGAGTTCGGGCACCAGCACCTGCTCCACGTAGTCCTGGAAGAGGGAGCCGTTGATCGGCCCATCGAGCACCATCGGTGCGACCATGCCGGTGTTGCGCAGGCCGGCGACCAAGGTCGTGGTCAACCAATGACCGTGTAGGACGGCGGCCCGCAGCCGCTCGCCCCGGGGCGCCCGGCCGTGGGTGCGGGCCATGTTGGTCGAAGCCCGGGTTCCATCGATGAACACCAGGCGGTCCGGGTCGAGGTCGGGCTGGGCCTCGAACCAGGCACGTCGCCGCCTCGGGACGTCCGGGCGATCCTGCTCCTCGGCATGGGCAGACTTTTTTTCCATGTCATCCGGCGCCGGTCGAAGAAGCGCCACAGCGTGCCGATGCCGGCGGATACACCAGCCTTCGCCAACTCGGCCTGGATCTCCTTCAGCGTCATGTCGGACTTCTGGTCGACAAGGCGCAGGATCAGCGCCGCATGAGCTTCAGTCTGCGCCGAGCGCCGGTCCCCACCGAGCGGCCCTGACGCGACCGAACCCACTTTTCGTCTCAGCGCTGCCCACCGGGCCGCGCTGGCCGCGCTCACCCCGAAGCGGACCGCCGCCGCCCGGCACGACGATCCCGCCGCCACCACGCGTTCCCGCAAATCGATCGATAGCGCCTTCGACATCCCCATCGCCACACTTGCCGAGGAGCAACTGAATCATCTCCGCGCCGCTTCGTGGACCACAAGCGATTCAGTCAGGCCGGAAACCGATCTAGCGGCGCGGCGACCGATCCGCGCCGGCATCCGGCATTTCCGCCACCTGCTCGTAGCGGATGCCGGGGCGGCTGGCATAGGCCGTGCCGTCGTTCGCCTGCTCATCGGGGCGGTTGTAGATGAAGCCGAAGATCGGATAGGCCCGGCCGAAGGCGTCGCTGGCATGGCCCGATTGCACGCGCACCGTGGTCCAGTCGTTGCGGTCCGACACGTCGATCACCCTGACGTTCCGCATGACGGTGCCGCGGCGGATGCCTGGGCCACCCCAATTGGCGTGGTCGATCTGCACTTCGCGCCGGCCCAGCACACGGCGCACCACCGCGACATGGCCGCGCGACATGTTGCCGGAGGCGCGGAACGCCATGACGGCGCCGGGTTCCGGCTGCTGCCCGCGGTGGTAGATGCCGGCGGCATTGCCCCACCAGTTCACGCCATTGCCGGTGATCTGCATGCCGGTGACGGCACGCGCATAGGGCACGCAGGAGATGCCGCCGCTGGCGGCTGCGGGGATGCTGTGCTGCTGGAATGAAGTCTGGCGGGGCATCCCTGCCTGGCGGAGCGCGGCCTGCTGGTGCTGGTCTGCCGGCTTTTCACGGGCAAGGACCTCACCCGGGGCCGCGACCGCGCCAACCATCACCCATGCCGCAATGGCTGCCCGATAACCCCGCATGCTGTCCCCTCGTACGCGCCGGCCCCTGTCGCGAGGCCGTGAAACCTCGCGACACAGATCGCGTATCCGCGGTATCCGGGCAGGGCAACCGGCTGCGGCGTAACATGGCGAAACCTGCAGCGATTGGTCGGATGCCGGCGCCGTTACCGGCCTATGAACGGAGGAAAGTCCTAGGGATCATCCAAAAATTGAGCCATGCCACAGTGTGGTGGCAGATACGCAACGCAAACATGAAAGGCGGCGCCTTGGGTGGCGCCGCCTTCCGGTCGATTCAAAGGTTGTGGCTCACCATACCGGCAAGCTGGGCGCCTCAGCGGCAGGCGTTGACCATGATCTCAACTAGGTGGCGGGGGCTGGCCATGTTGGCTTCAACGCAAGCGCGCGCCGGACGGCCGGCATCGCCCAGCCATTCGACCCACACCTTGTTCATGGCGTCACGGTCGCGGATGTCCTTCAGCCAGATCTGCGCGTTCAGCAACCGGGTGTTGTCGGTGCCGTTGGCCTCCAGCGCGGCGGTGATCTTGGCGACGACCTGCTTCGTCTGCCCGGTGATGTCGAGCGAGAGGTCGTCGGCGGTCATGCCGGCGAGGAAGACGAAGTTGTGGTACTCGACCGAGTTCGACAGAATCTCGTTGCTGCCCTGACGGGTGATCTTGGACATCGTCGGCCCTCCGTTGCTGATCGGTCGGTTCTACGGCCCGCCCGCCGAGCGGGCAAGCCGCAGCCGGGCTCAGGGGACCGCGTAGCTGCTGCCGGAGGCCGCCGCGCCGATCATGGTCTCGAACACCGAGACGCCATGGATGGCTTCCTCCAGCGGCAGCGGGTAGGCCGGGCCGCCGGCCACCGCCGCGGCGAAGGCCGCCAGTTCCGCCGCCTCGATGTCGAGCTTCGGGAAATCCCGGCTCCAGCCCTGGCCCTCAACCGGGGTGAACACCAGCCGCTCCTGGTCCTGCATCTCGACCAGTGCCCTGGTGCCGAACAGCGCCACCCGCCAGTAGCGCGGCGCGAGCGAAAGGGTGGCGAAGTTGCACGGTGGCACCCGAGGCGAAGCGCGCCAGCATCGCCGTGGTGTCGTCCACATGCCCCGAGACCCGCGGGAAGGACTGCACCGAGACGCTGGCGAAGGGCCCCATCAGGTTGATGAGCATGTCGATCATATGGATGCCCATGCCGCCCATGCCGCCGAGCGGGCTTTCCTCCCGGTCGGCCCGCCACATGCCTTCCTTCCAGGCCGCGGCGGCGGGGCCGCTCATATGGCCCTCGGCGTGCAGCACGGTGCCGAGCGCGCCCTCGGCCAGCAGCCGCTTCATCTCCAGCACGGCCGGCAGGAAGCGCCGGTTGTGCCCGAGCGCCAGCACCACCCCGGCCTCGTGGCAGGCGGCGACGGCGGCTTCCGCGCTGGCCTTGCTCAAGGTGAAGGGCTTCTCGACGAACACATGCTTGCCCGCCGCCGCCGCGGCGATGATCTGCTCGGCATGCTGCTTGTGCGGGGTGGCCAGGGCCACCGCCTGCACCTCGGGGTCGGCCAGCACCGCGGCGTAGCTGTCATGCAGGCGGATGCCCTGCTCGGCGGCCCAGCCGGCGGCCTTGGCCGGGGTGCCGGTGCTGCCGGCGACGAAGCGGATGCCCGCATCGTTCCTGCGCTGCACGCTCTCCACCAGCACGCGGCCCCAGCGGCCCATGCCCACGATCGCGGTGTTCAACATGTCTCGGGTGTTCCTGCGGCGTTCGGCGGCAGCCTATCCGCCGGCCCGCCTCTCAGGAAGCCCGCAGGAATTCCAGCAGCAGCGCGGTGGTCTCCTCCGGCCGTTCCTGCTGCACCCAGTGCCCGGCGCCGGGGATCAGGTGGCAGCCGCGCATCCGGGTGCAGACGCTCTCCTGCATGCGCTCGATGCTGCCAGGCGTCTGGTAGATGCCCCAGTCGCTGGCCCCGGCGATGAACATCGAGGGTATGTCGATGGTGCGGCCGGCGAAGATCTGCTGCTCGGCGGTGAAGCTGCCCTGGGTCCGGCAGCGGTACCATTGCAGCCCACCCTGGAATCCGGTGCGGGCATATTCGCCGGCATAGACCGCCATCTCGTGCTCCGGCAGCCAGGCGTTGCCGGCGACCTCGGCGGGGGAGGGCATGTCCGCCGCCACCTGCTCGGCCATGCCCTTGTCGAGGTCCATGATGTAGTAGCCCGGCATCTTCGCCAGTTCCGCCGCGGTCCAGCCGGCCAGGCGATGCGGCGCGTTGGGTGCCCAGTCGGCGCTTTTCACGTGGTAGTAGGCGCGCAGGAAGTCATGCACGCCCTGCGGCGCGTGCTGCATGTCGGCATTGGCCGGGCGGGTCGAGTAGTACCACTGGTAATGCTTGCGCGGCCGGTCGAGCGCCGCCAGCGCCGCATGGATATCGGCCGCCGGCGCCGGCCTCGCGGTGCCGAGCGGCAGGGCGGGCGGCCCGGCGAAGGGCGCGCTCATCAGGGTGACGGAGCGGAACACGTCCGGCCGCACCAGCGCGCACCAGGCCGCGACGGAGGCGCCGAAGTCATGCCCGACCACCGCCGCCGCCGAGGCATGGCCGAGCGCCGCCAGCAGCCCCATCGCATCCCGCACCAGGTTCAGCAGCCGGAAGGGCCCAAGGTCGCCGTCGTAGTCGTCGCTCCAGCCGGTGGTGCGGCCATAGCCGCGCTGATCGGGCGCGACGACGTGGTAGCCGGCATTGGCCAGCGGCAGCATCACCTTGCGCCAGGAATAGGCCAGCTCCGGGAAGCCGTGCAGCAGCAGCACGCAGGGCCGGTTCGGGTCGCCGGCTTCCAGCAGGTGCATCCGCAGGCCGTTGATGTCCTCGACGAAGCGGGAGCGGATGCCGGGCGGCAGGGTGGCCGGATCGAGGGGTGCCGGTGCGGTCATTGTTTCCTCCGTGGGATTGGCCCGGTCTGCTTCAGGTCGTCGACGTCTCGCGGCGCTGCTCCAGCACCGCCACCATTGCCGGCAGCCGCCGCAGGCCCCAGGCCACCACCAGCAGCGACAGCAGCATCGCCACGATGGTCGGTGCCCGCAGCCCGAACACCTCCCCGGCGGCACCCAGCGCCAGCGCGCCGCTTGCCGGGCAGGCGCGGACGATCATGCCCCAGAGGCTCAGCACCCGGCCACGCATCGCCGGGTCTGCGGCATTCTGCACCAGGGTCTGGGTCGATATGCCATGCACCGAGCCGGCCGCGCCCATCAGCATGGCGCAGGCCAGCGCCAGCGGGAAATACCCGGTCGCGACGAAGCCGATGGTGAACAGCGCCTGCGCGCCGACCGCACCCACCGCCAGCCGCGTGGTCCCGGTCAGGTGCCCGCGGCTGGCCACCCACAAGCCGGAGATCAGCGCGCCGACGCCGATCGAGGCGGTCAGCATCGCCAGCCCATCGGCGCCGCGGTCGAACAGCCGCTCGACGAAGGGCGGCAGGATCTCCTGCACCCCGCGCATGAGCACCGAGGCGACGGCGGCGAAGGTCAGCAGCGGGCCGATGCCCGGGTGCCGCCCGGCGTAGCGGAAGCCGGCCGCCATTTCGGCGAAGACGCTGCCCTCGGGCGCATGGCCCCGGCGCTGCGCCGCATCCACCCGCAGCATCGGCATGGTGAAGGTGGCGATGAGGTAGGCGATGCTGTTCAGGAACACCGCCGGCGCCACGCCGCCGAAGGCGATCAGCGGCCCGGCGATGGCCGGCCCGATGAACCGCGCCACGTTGAAGCACAGCGAATTGCAGGCCACCGCCGCCGGCAGGTCGGCCCGCGGGACCAGCCCCGGCATCAGGCTCTGCCGCGCCGGCTGGGCGAAGCTGGCGGCGATGCCGCTGCACATCTCCAGCACCAGCAGCAACCCGATGGTGAGATGCCCGGTGACGATCAGCAGCCCCACCGTCGCCGCCTGCACGGCGATGGCGGCCTGCGAGATCATGGTGAGCTTCACCCGGTCCATGCGGTCGGCGATCGCCCCGGCGAAAGGGCTGAACACCACCGCAGGGGCAAGGTCGGCGAAGGCCACCATGCCGACCCAGAACGGGCTTTTCGTCATTTCCCAGGCCAGCCAGGCGACCGCGATGCGGTGCACCCAAAGCCCGGTCCAGGACGTGAGCGAGGCGGTGAAGAACAGCCTCGCATCGCGATGCGACAGTGCCCGCCCGAGCGCCCCGAACGGGGCCAGGCCAGAAAACGCCATGGCGGCGAACCTCGCTCAGCGCCGCGGCGGGGTCCGGGTGTTCTCCTGCAGGCACTCGGCGGCGATGCGGTCGCGTTCGAACTGCCGGCCAAGGCGGTCGGTCTCGGTGCGGCGGGCGAAGATGCTGGCGTCGGTGCCGACCCGGGCATCCCGTTCGTCGTCGCGCATCATCTGGCCGCGGTCGCGGGTCACCACGATCCGGTCGGCATCCGCCCGGCAGGCGGCGGCCAGCGCCGCCTGGTCACGGATCGCCTGGCTCGGCTGCGGGGCGGTGAAGGTCTGGCCAGGCATCGTGGACCGTGGCGTGCCCTGGCTGGAGGTGGTGCTGGTGGATGCCGGGCTGCCCGCGGATGGGGCGCGCCCCGGACCAGCGCAGGCGCCGAGGCTGGCGATGATCAGGCCGGCGGCGATCAGGCCAGGGAGCGGTTGGCGTTTCATGGAGGTTCTCGTCATGCGATGCGGCCGGGGCTGCGGGAGGCGCCACCCGCGGGCAGCGATCGCGACAATAGCCTGTGAAGACCGGATTCGTCGAACCGCGCCCCGCCATCGAGCGGCATGGCTGCCGCGGCCGACAGCAACGAGGGATGCAGGTCGATCCCCCCCGGCGTCACCGCGAACAACGCCGCCAGCCAGCGCACCCGCGCCAGCACCTCGACCAGCGCCAGCAACCGCAGGCAGAGGCTCAGCCCGCCGACGGTATGCAGCCCGACCGCGCGATCGATGGCCTCGGCCCAGGCCCCGGCATCCCGGTCGGCGATGGCCATCTCGGTCGGCGGGCCGCCGGGGCGGGGGAAGACCAGGGTGCGGGGCGTCCCCCACCGGCGCCGGCCGGCGGCCGAACGCGCCAGCTCCCAGGCCGCCAGCAATTCATGCGGCGGGACCGGGGGCAGGCGCTCGGGCGGGAAGGGGATGGCGTAGGTGAGCGCCCCGTCGGGTGCCCGCGCCACGCGGATGGTTTGCGGCATGGGGGGAATGTGGGCTGCCGGGGCGGCCGGCGCCACCCGCTTCGGGCGGACCTATGGCACCGCTTCGCAACGGGACCGATCACGGCCTACACTTCCCGGCATGACCGACCCCAGCACCCTGCCCGCCACCGAGGCCGCCCGCCGCCTGCGCGACGGCCGCCTTTCCGCAACCGCGCTGACCGAGGCGCTGCTCGCCCGCATCGCCTTGCGCGAGCCGGTGGTGCGGGCCTTCGTCCACATCGACCCAGCGGCGGCGCTGCGGGCGGCGGCGGCGGCCGATGCCCGCGCCAAGGCAGGCCAAGCCGGGCCGCTGCATGGCTTGGCCTTCGGCGTGAAGGACGTGCTGGACACCGCCGACCAGCCTTCCCAATACGGCTCGCCGATCTGGGCCGGCCACCGGCCGCGGGCCGATGCCTCCTGCGTGGCGCTCGCCCGGCGGGCCGGGGCGATCATCCTCGGCAAGACGGTGACCACGGAATTCGCCACCCGCCATCCGGGCGCGACCAGCAACCCGCACAACCCGGGCCACACGCCGGGCGGTTCCTCCTCCGGTTCGGCGGCGGGCGCGGCGGCGGGGTTCTTCCATGCCGGCTTCGGGACCCAGACGGCGGGCAGCATCATTCGGCCCGCGGCCTATTGCGGCGCGGTCGGCTTCAAGCCGAGCTTCGGCACGCTGCACCGGGCCGGGATGAAGGTGATGTCGGAATCGCTCGACACCATCGGCGTGATCGCCGGCAGCGTCGGCGATGCGGCGCTGATGCTGGGCGGCGTTGCCGGGCGGGACTACGGAGACCCGGAGGCCAAGCCCGGCCGGGCGCCGCGGCTTGGCCTGTGCTGGGGGCCGACCGCCGACCAGGCGGCACCGGAAACCCGCGCCGCGATCGAACGCGTCGCCGCCGCCGCCTCCCGCGCCGGGGCGGAGGTCACGCCGGTCGAGATGCCGCCGGCCGTGGTCGCCGGCCTCGACGCGCATTCGCTGGTGATGAACGGCGAATCGGCCGAGGCCCTGGCCTGGGAGCTGGACCACGCCGCGATGCTGCTCTCCCCCGTATTGCGGGAGCGGATGGAATGGGGCCGCGACCAGCCGCGCGCCGCGCTCGATGAAGCCCGCGCCGCCTTTGCCGCCGCCCAGGCCGCCTTCGCCGATGTGGTGGCGCCATTCGACGCCATCCTGACCCCGAGCGCACCCGGCGAGGCGCCGGAAGGCCTGGGCTGGACCGGCGACCCGCTGTTTAACTCGCTATGGACCGTGCTGCACGTGCCCTGCGTGACGGTGCCGGTGGGCACCGGGCCGAGTGGAATGCCGCTCGGGGCACAGATCGTCGCGGGCTTCGGCCGCGACCGTGAGGCGCTGGCCTGGGCGGAATGGGTGCGGCAGGCGGCGGCCTAACCGGCGCCACCGCACCCCGACAGGTCCCGGCGCTACCGCACATTGGTAGTGCCGGTGCTACCGCCCCCTTGTAATCCCGGTGCTACCGCACCCCCGCGAAGCCCGGCGCCTTCTTCAGCGCGTCGGTGGTGTCGAAGTCGCGCAGCACGGCGTCATCCGCCATCTCGACCTCGGCCACCCGGTCGGCGTGCTTGCCGGCCAGGTGGCGGGCGCCGACGTCGCCGGTGATGGTCATCATCTCCGGCAGGAACTCCATCGCCCAGAGCATCGGGTTGCCCTGCTTGCCGCGGAAGGTCGGCATGACGATGCTGCGGCCCTCCTCCGGGTCGAAGGCGGCCATCAGCCGGTCGATCATCGGCCCGGCCACCAGCGGCATGTCGCCGAGGCAGATCACCACGCCGTCCAGGTCCCCGGGCAGCGCCGCCAGCCCGGCCTTGAGGCTGGCCGAAAGCCCCTCCGCATAATCCTCGGCATGGGCGAATATCACCGGCCGGCCGGCCAGCGCCTGCTCCACCCGCTCATGCTCGTAGCCGGTGACCACCACCACCGGGCGGGCCCGGGAGGCGAGGGCATTCTCGACCACCCGCGCCACCATGGGCATGCCCTTGTCGTCCGGCACCAGCAGCTTGTTCAGCGGCGCCATCCGCCGGCTGCGGCCGGCCGCCAGCACCAGCGCCGCGATCTTGCGGGCCCGCCGCGGCGCCTGGGCCGGCGCCGGCGTGTTGGCCGCCTGCTCGCGCGGCAGCGGGCGGACGTCGATCTCCTTCAGCAACCCGCCGACGCCCATCGCCATCACGTCCCGCGGCGTCACCGCGAGCCCGGCGAACAGCCGCTGCAGCACCCAGTCGATGCCGTTCAGCTTGGGCGACTTGGCGCAGCCGGGCAGCACCAGCGCCGGGATGCCGTCGATATGGCCGAGGCAGATCAGGTTGCCGGGATCGACCGGCATGCCGAAATGGTCGATCGCCCCGCCCGCCCGGACGATCGCCGCCGGGCCGATATCCCGCCGGTCCACCACCGCGGAGGCGCCGGCGACCAGCAGGATCTGCGCCCCGGCCCGCCGCAGCCGGTTGAGCGCATCCGCCACGGCCGGCGTCTCATGCCGGACCCGCTCATGCGGCAGCAGCGTGCCGCAGAGGCCCTCGACGCGGTTGCGGGTCGCCTCGATGGCGCCCTCCATGACGCTTTCCTTCACCCCCGGCAGCTCGGTGAGCACCAGCCCCACCTTCAGCGGCCGGAACGGGTGCAGCGACAGCGCCGGGTTGCCCTCGGCCATGCCCTGGCGGGCCTGCAATTCTGCCACCTGCAGCACCGCGCCGGGCACCGCGAAGGGGATGACCTTGATGGTCGCCAGCATTTCCTTCGCGGAAACCGGCACGTAGGACGGCAGGGTGGCGACGGTCAGGGATTCGTCGAGCGCGTTCAGCCGGTCCACCGTCGTAGGGTTCACCACCAGCAGCCCGGCGGCATCGGCAATCAGGTTCACCCGCCCGGTCGAGGCGCGGGAGCGTGCCAGCAGCGGTCCCATCAGCGCATTGGCCAGCCGGTCCGCCGCCTCGTTCTCCGGCACGTCGCCGGGCTCCAGCCGTGCCGCGATGACGCTGCCATGGCCGCCGGCCTGCAGTGCGGCGATCGCCGCCTGGTCCAGCACCGTGCCCTTCTTCAGCACCTTGCCGGCAAGCCGCACGGTATGGGCGAGAACCGCGCCGCGGGCTTCCTCCAGCGGGGTGGGGCCGAAGATCATGCCGCGATGGCCGGGGGCGCGCGGCGGGCAAGTGCCGCGCCGCGCCTGGTGGCGACGACCTCGGCGAGGATGGACAGCGCGATCTCGGGCGCCGTCACCGCCTCGATGTTCAGCCCGACCGGGGCGTGGATGCGGGCGATCGCCGCCTCCGCATGGCCCATCTCGGTCAGCCGCGCCACGCGCTTGGCATGGGTGCGGCGGCTGCCGAGGGCGCCGATGTAGAAGCAGTCCGACTTCAGCGCGACATCGAGCCCGGGGTCGTCCAGCTTCGGGTCGTGGGTCAGCGTCACCACCGCGGTGCGGCTGTCGGGCGCCAGGGCGGCGACCGCGTCGTCCGACCATTCATGCACCAGGGTGATGCCGGGAAAGCGCTCGGCGGTGGCCCAGGCGCGGCGCGGATCGACCACGGTGACGGCGAAACCCACCGCCAGCGCCATCGGCACCAGCGCCTGGGCGATATGCACCGCGCCCACCACGATCAGCCGCAGCGGCGGGTTGTGCGGGTGGATGAACCACGCCTCGCCATCCAGCAGCAGGTTGGCGGCGGCGTCGTCGTGCAGGGCGTTCGCGGCAGCCTCGGCCAGCGGCGCGGGCACCTCGGCGCCGGGCCACAGCGACTGGGCGCCATCCGAGAGCCGCGTCAGCAGCGCGACCGGGCGCTTGGCGTCCTTCGCCGACTGCAGCGCGGCCAGGATGTCCGGCGTCATGTCAGCTTCTCCACGAAGACCTTCAACTTGCCGCCGCAGGCAAGGCCCACTTCCCAGGCGCGCTCATCGGGGATGCCGAAGTCGAGCAATTGCGGCGAGCCGCTGGCCATGGTCTGCTTGGCCGCATCGGCGACCGCCCCCTCGATGCAGCCGCCCGAGACGCTGCCGGCCAGCTTGCCGGATGCGCTCACCGCCAGCCGCGAGCCGGCCGGGCGGGGCGAACTGCCCCAGGTCTCGACCACCGTCGCCAGTGCCACCGTCTCCCCGGCCGCGCGCCAATTGGCGGCGGTCGCCAACACGTCTTCGGAATCGCTCATGCGGCCATCCTCCTTACCGGCTGCGGCCCGCTCAGCGTCGCCACCAGGGCGCGCAGGCTTTGCAGGTTGTGCACCGGGCGGAACTCATCGACATGCGGCAGCATCGCCCGGATACCCTGGGATCTGGGCTGGAACCCTTCCCAGCGCAACAGGGGGTTCAGCCAGATCAGCCGGCGGCAGGACCGCCGCAGCCGGCCGGTCGCCTCGGCCAGCCCCTTGGCGCCCTCGCGGTCCAGGCCATCGGTGATGAGCAGCACCACCGCGCCCTGGCCGAGCACCCGGCGTGCCCATAGCCGGTTGAACAGCTCGATCGATTCGCCGATCCGGGTACCGCCCGACCAGTCCGGCACCAGGTGCGAGACCATTTCGAAGGCCACTTCCGCATCACGGCTGCGCAACTGCCGGGTCACGTTGGTGAGCCTGGTGCCGAACAGAAAGGAATGCACCCGGTCGCGGTCGTTGGTCACCGCATGCAGGAAGTGCAGCAGCACCTGGGCATAGCGGGACATGCTGCCGGAGATGTCGCACAGCACAACCAGCGGCGGCGGCCGCACCACCTTGCGGCGGCGCTCCAGGCTCAGCACCTCGCCGCCGGTCCGCAGGCTTTCCCGCAGGGTGGCGCGCAGGTCGATCCGCGGGCCGGAGCGGTCGGGGCGGAACCGCCGGGTGGGCCGGGCATCCAGCGGCAGCACCAGCTTGCGGATCTCCTGCTTGGCGGCGGCGATCTCGGCCGCCGACATGGCCTCGAAATCCATCGACTGGAGGCGTTCGCGCTCGCTGACCGTCATCGCCACCTCGACCGGCGGCTTCTCCTCGGGCGGCTTCGGCGGGGTGGGGGGCTGCTGCTTCGGCGGGGTCATCGCCTCGGCGATGCGGCGGCTGGTGGGGGGCGGCTTCTCGCGCTCCTTGAAGCCTTCCAGCATGGCCATGGCGGCGGCGTTGCGGGCGGCTTCCGGGTCCCGCCAGAACAGCAGGAAGGCCTGGTCGAAGATCTCGAAATGCTCGTGGCGGTGGACCATCACCCCGCGCAGCGCGGCATGGACCTGCCGCCGGTCACCGATGTCGATGAGCGAAAGCGCCTCGGCCGCGGCGAAGGCCTCGGACGTGCCAACGGGCAGCCCCGCCCGCCGCAGCAGCCGCCCGAATGCCAGCAGGTTGGCCGCCAGGGCGCCGCCTGGCTTGGTCGGGAGACTGGCGACGGCGAGGTATTCGCTCATGGCCGCGTCACGGGGCCGCCTGCTTCGCCTCGGCCACCAGCTTCGCCGCCTCGGCGCCGCGGAGCTTGGCGATGTCGTCCTGGTACTTCAGCAGGACACCGAGGGTATCGTCCACCGAGCCCGGCTCCAGCTCCTCGGCATCGAGCGCGGTCAGCGCCGCCGCCCAGTCGATGGTCTCGGCCACGCCCGGCATCTTGAAGTAATCGCCGCCGCGCAGCGTCTGCACGAAGGCGACCACCTCGGCCGAAAGCCGGTCCGGCACGCCGGGCGCCCGGATCTTCAGGATGGCCCGCTCGCGCGCCGCATCGGGGTAGTCGACCCAGTGGTACAGGCAGCGCCGGCGGATGGCGTCGTGCACTTCCCGCGTGCGGTTGGAGGTGATGACGACCACCGGCGGGGTCGCCGCGCTGATGGTGCCGATCTCCGGGATGGTGAGCTGGAAATCCGCCAGGATCTCCAGCAGGAAGGCCTCGAAGGGCTCGTCGGCCCGGTCCAGCTCGTCGATCAGCAGCACCGCCGGCCCGCCCTCGGGCGACAGCGCCTGCGAGCAGCGGGCGTTACTGGAGGAAGCGGCGGTCGTAGATGCCGCGTTCCAGGCCCTCGCGGTCCTGGGTCTCGCCGCTGGCCTCCGCGAGCCGGATCGCCATCAGCTGCTTCGCATGGTTCCACTCATAGGCCGCGGCGGCGAGGTCCATGCCGTCGTAGCATTGCAGCCGCACCAGGCGGCGCGGCAGCCCGGCGGCCAGCACCTTGGCGATCTCGGTCTTGCCGGTGCCCGGCTCGCCTTCCAGGAACAGCGGCCGGCCCATCCGCAGCGCGAGATGGACCGTGGTCGCCAGCGCCCGGTCGGCAACATAGCCGCCGGCCGCCAGCAGCCGCTGGGTGGCATCGACGCTGTCGGGCAGGTCGCTCAGCAGGAACATCAGCGCCAGGATGATGAGCATGGCGACGGAGCCGATCCAGAACTGGAGCGGCAGGCCCAGCGCTCGAAATTGGCGAGCAGGCGAAGCGGCTGCAGCCCGCCCGCATCGACCGGGCGAGGATTGGGCCGGGAGACCGGCGCACCGGAGCGCTCGGCCCCTCGGCGCCATGATGGGTGATCGGGCCGGGGGCACCGGCATCGGTCAGGTATTCGGTATCGGTGCCGGCGCCGGCCGAGCCAGCGGCTGATCGCCGACTGCAGCCGTCCCGGATGGCGCCGAGCCGGACGCCTCAGTCCCTTCGCCCTCCGCCTCCGCCTCGGCATGGGCCGGCTCGGCGGGCACCTCCTCGACGGCTGCGTCAGGCGGGCGGTGAAGCGGTCGAAGAACTGGTCGGCCATGTGCTTGGCGGTGCTGTCGATCAGCCGTCCGCCGAGCTGGGCCATCTTGCCGCCGACCTGGGCCTTCACGTTGTAGCTTGAGCAGGGTCTCGACCGGCCCGAGTCTCCTCGAGCGCCACGTCGGCGCCGCCCTTGGCGAAGCCCATGGCGCCGCCATTGCCTTCACCGGTGATGGTGTAGGATGGCCGGCGGGTTGAGGTCTCAGCTTCACCTTGCCGCCGAAACTTGGCGGACATCGGGCCGAGCTTCATCGCGACCTTGGCCTGGAACTGGTCCTCGCCAGCCGCTCGACGATCTCGCAGCCGGGGATGGAGGCCTGCAGCGCCTCGGGGTCGTTCAGGGCTTCCCAGACTTGCTCGGCGCGACGCCGGGATGCGCCGCTCGCCGGTCATTTCCATGCTTGGCTCCTGAGTTTGCGGCGGACCTTAGTGGTGGGGCCGGGGAAGGGGAACCCCCACCCCCGGCGAGGCGACCGATGACGGGGGCATTGCTGCATCTGGCGCCAACCCCGGGACCACCGCACGGTTCCGTGACCGCACTGGCATTTCCGCTTGCCAGTGGCCGGAAGGGGGGCGGCTTCAACCGGCGGCGATCATCCTCTAGGTATGCGGCTTGTCCGCGTGACGCCGGCCTGCGGCGGTTCGGCCGCAACCCGCCACGCCCTGAGGGAATGAGCGATATGCCCTATGTGATCGGCGCCGATATTCCGGAAGAACCGGCGGGCCACCGCTTCGCCCGGCTGCTGGAACGGCCCCGGCATCCTGCAGATGCCCGGTGCCCACAACGGCATGGCAGGTCTGCTGGCGAAGCAGGCGGGGTTCGATGCGCTGTACCTCTCGGGCGCGGCGATGACGCCGTCCATGGGCATGCCCGACCTCGGCATGATCACGGTCGACGAGGTCGCCTTCCATATCCGTCAGATCGCCCGCGCCACCGCCCTGCCGGTGCTGGTCGATGGCGACACCGGCTACGGCGAGGCGCTGAACGTCATGCACATGGTCCGCACCTTCGAGGATGCCGGCGCCGCCGCCGTCCACATCGAGGACCAGTTGCTGCCGAAGAAATGCGGCCATCTGAACGACAAGAAGATCGCCGATGCCGCACGACATGGCGGCCAAGGTCGCCGCCGCCCGCAAGGCCCGCCGGCACCTGTTCATCATCGCCCGCACCGATGCCGCGGCCAGCGAAGGCATGGACGGCGCACTGGCCCGGGCCAAGCTGTATCTGGAAGCCGGCGCCGATGCGATCTTCCCCGAGGCGCTGAACAACCGCGAAATGTTCGCCGAATTCGCCCGCCGGACGTGCGAAGGACGTGCCGCTGCTCGCGAACATGACCGAGTTCGGCCGCACGCCCTTCTTCACCGCCGAAGCGAATTCCAGGACATGGGCTACCAGATGGTGATCTGGCCGGTTCCGCCGCACGGGTCGCCAACAAGGCGATGCAGGAACTGTATTCCTCCATCCGCGAGAAGGCGGCACCACAAGCTGGTGGACCGCATGCAGACCCGCGCGGAACTGTATGACACCATCGGCCTAGCATGCCTATGAGGCGCTGGATACCAGCCTCGTCGCCACCATCGTCCCGCAGGCGATGCCGCAGCCGGAGTAGCCGGGGAAGGGGGCGCCCTCAGGCGCTCCCGGGTTCCGCCTCGGCGTCAACATCCTCGAAATCGTCGGCCCAGAGGTTCAGCAGGGCGCCGGGGGCATGGAAGCGGGTCCGCAGCTTGTGCCGGGCCGCCGCCTGCAATTCGTGGTTGCGCCTTGGCGAAGCATTGCAGCACCTCGGCGGTCTTGAAATGCCGGCGGGCGCTGATGTCCTGCAGGGCGCCAAGTGAAATGGCGCAGGGCACGAGAACGCCGGCCTCCTCCACCTCGAACAATACGCGCCGTCCATCGAGCCGTGCGGCGCGAATACCGTCTGGCGTGGCGGAGTCATTCGGCATACCGGGGATTCCTTTCTGCCGCGGAGCCGTGCCGCGCCTGATGGGACAACGCCTGTTGCGCCGTTTCCATAAGGTGGCCCCCCCACCGCCACAATTCAATGCTGCAGCGCGGCCGCCGCATCACCGCTTCGGGAAGTCGGCCGGGGTGAGCTGGCCCAGCTCGGTCAGCAGCAGCGGCCAGGACCGCAGCCCTTCCTCCAGCGAGGCCAGCCGGAAGAACTCGTTCGGCGCATGCGCATCCTCGTCCGGCATGGCCAGGCCGAACATCAGGCTGTCGATGCCGAGGCTTTCCTGGAACAGGGTGGTGATCGGCACCGTGCCGCCGGCCCGGGTCCGCACCGGCCGCCGGCCATGCACCCATTCGGTCACCCGCTCCGCCGCCAGCAGCAGCGGATGCCGCGGGCCGAGGGTGAAGGCGCGGGTGCCGCCGGGGCGGAAATGGAATTCCAGCGAAACGCCAGGCGGGCACTTCGCCTCAAGGTGGCGTTTCACCGCCATCTGCGCCGCCGCCGGTTCCTGGCCGGGGACCAGCCGCATGGTCAGCTTGGCATGCGCCTCGCACGGCAGGACGGTCTTGCCGCCCGCGCCGGTGTAGCCGCCCCACATGCCGTTGACCTCGACGGTCGGGCGCACCGTGGTGCGTTCCTGCACGGTATAATCGGGGTCGCCGAAGGGGGCGGCGCCGAGCGCGGCGTACCAGGCGGCCTCGTCCAGCGGCAGGGCGGCGCTTTCGGCGCGGATGTCCTGCGTCACCTCCATCGCGCCGTCGAGGAAGCCATCCACCAGGATGCGCCCCTGCTCGTCATGCAGGGAGGCAACCAGCTTCGCCATCTCGTGCAGGGCGTTCCGCACCGCGCCGCCGACCCGGCCGGAATGGGCGTCCTTCGCCGCGGTCCGCAGGCTGAACTGCAACGCGGTGATGCCGCGGCAGCCGACGCTGACGGTGGGCACCGTGGTGCTGGCCTTGCCGCCATCGGCCGAGAGCATGGCATCGGCCGCCAGCAGGTCGCGGTACCGGTCGATGATGACGGGCAGGGAGGGGCTGCCGACCTCCTCCTCGCCTTCCAGGAACAGCTTGATGTTGACCGGGCAGCCACCCTCGAGCGCCAGGAAGGCGCCGACGGTCTCGACCGCAATGAGGGTTGAGCCCTTCACGTCGGACGCACCGCGGGCATAGAGGCGGCCATCGCGGATCGTCGGGCTGAAGGGCGGCGAGTGCCACAGCTCCAGCGGATCAGGCGGCTGCACGTCGTAGTGGCCGTAGATGATGATGGTCGGCCGCCCCGGTGCTCCCTGCCAGGCGGCGTAGATGGCCGGCTGGCCGCCGCCATCCAGCAGTTGCACGTCCTGCAGCCCGAGGGCGCGGAGCCGGTCCTGCAGGAAGTCCCGTGCCGCCGCCATGCCGCCGGCATAGGCCGGGTCGGTGCTGACCGAGGGCAGCCGCAGCAGCGCCTGCAACCGATCCAGGATCTCGTCGCGGCGTGCCAGCAGATGCCGGCTGACCTGTTCGCTCATGGGTTAGGCTCCGGTTGGTGGCGCAGCTTCGGCCGGCGGCGTCAGCGCCGCAACACCCGTGCCGTGAAGCCGAGCATCACCAGCCCGCCGCAGGCCATGATGGTGATCGCCAGGCCCGGCCCCGCGCGGTCCGCCAATACGCCGATGGTCAGGGCACCGACCGGCCCCATGCCGATGCAGGTGGTCACCAGCCCCAGCACGCGGGACCGCGCCTCGGCCGGCGCCCGGGTCACCGGCAGGGCGGTCTGCAGGGCGCTGAACAGGGCGGTGCCGATGCCGCCCAGCATCAGCACGGCAAGCGCCACCACCAGCGACTGCGACAGCCCGACCAGCAGCAGGCACAGCATGAACAGCGTGCAGCCGCCGACCATCAGCCCGCCCGACAGCGGCACCCCGCGGCGGGACGCCATGAACAGCCCCATTAGCAGCGCGCCCGCCGGCTCCGCCGCGGTCAGCATGCCGATCTGGAAGGGCGTCGCCCCGAAGGCCTGGGCGCCGAGCGCCGGCAGCACCGCGATGACGCTGAAGCCGAAGATGTTCATCACGATGGTCACCAGGATCACCGCCTGCAGCACCGGGAAGCGCCGCACCACCTGCACCGCGTCCGCCACGTCTGCGGCGAGCTGGCGCGGCAGGAAGCGCCGCCGCGCCTGCGCATGCCCGACCCCGGCGAGGAGCAGGAAGGTGCCGACGTAGCAGGCCGCCGATACGCCGAAGGCGAAGGCCACGCCCAGGGTCTGGTACAGCAGGCCGCCGAGCAGCGGCCCGGCCATGCGGGTGGTATTGGCGGTCAGGCTGTCGGTGGCGACGGCGGGCACCACGTCCCGCTCCCCGGCCACCTCGGTCACCATGCGGCGGCGCGAGGCCATCTCGCCGGTCCAGACCAGCCCGCCGATGAAGCTGGCGAGGACGAGGTGCCAGACCTCCAGCGCACCCCAGGCCGCCAGCAGCAGGATGACCACGGCGCTGGCGCAACTCGTGGCCTGGCCGGCCATCAGCAGGCGGCGGCGGTCCAGGGTTTCCGCCAGCGCCCCGGCGACCGCGCCGAACAGCAGCATCGGCACCGCCCGCATCAGCGCTACCAGCGAGACCGCGAAGGCGGATTGCGTCGCCTCGAAGGTGTAGATGCCGGCGACCAGTATCTCGATCCAGCGCATCGCATTGGACACGCCGCCGACCGCCCAGAGCCGGACGAAATCGGGGTTCGAGAACAGCCGGCGAAGTGGGTGCTGCTGCGGGCTTGGGCCCGTCATGGTCGTGCTGGCATCCACGCCAGCCTGTCCCGCCGGGGCCGGAATGTCGAGGGGGTGGCAAGCGGCCCGATCGGGTGCAGGATCGGCCGAACCCTAGAGGAGGAAACGCCCGATGCCCTACGCCCCCGCCGAAGGTGCGCGCCTGTGGTACGAGGAGGCCGGCACCGGCCACCCCATCCTGTTCATCCATGAATTCGGCGCCGACCACCGCGACTGGGAAGACCAGGTGCGCTACTTCTCGCGCGAGTATCGCTGCATCACCTATGCGGCGCGCGGCTATCCGCCCTCCGATGTGCCAACCGACCCGAAGCTGTACGGCCAGGACTTCGCGGTGGCCGATGCAGTGGCGGTGCTGAAGCACCTCGGCATCGCCCGCGCCCATGTCGTCGGGCTATCCATGGGCGGCTTCGCCAGCATCCTGTTCGGCATCCGCCACCCGGAGATGGCGACGGCGCTGGTCCCGGCGGGTGCCGGCTCCGGCTCCCCCAAGGCGGAGCAGGCGGCGTTCCGGGCCAAATGCGCGGACCTCGGGGAGCGGCTGATCGCCCAGGGCTGGGCCGGCGAGCTGGCCGAGGAAACCGGCCACTCGCCCACCCGCATCCAGTTGAAAAAGAAGGACCCGCGCGGCTGGGCCGCCTACATGGAACGCCTCGCCAGCCATTCCGGCCAGGGCACCGGGCTGACCATGAAGCACTACCAGGGCGAGCGCGATTCGATCTTCGACTGGGAGCCGGAGCTGCGGAAGATGACCGTGCCCACCCTGCTGGCGGTGGGCGACGAGGATGTGCCCTGCATCCAGACCAACGTCTTCCTGAAATCGGTGCTGCCCAATGCCGGGCTGTGGGTGCAGCCGCGCACCGGCCACGCCATCAACCTGGAGGAGCCCGCCGCCTTCAACCGCGCCGTGGCGGAGTTCTTCGGCACGGTGGAGCGGGGGCGCTGGACGCTGGGCTGAGGGTCAGCCGGCCTCGATCTCCTCGCGCAGCATCTCGAGCGCCAGCCATTCCTCCTCGGCGGCGGCGAGTTCCGCTTCCTTCGCCGCCAGCGCCGCGTTGAAGCGCTCGAACCGGGCGCGGTCGCGGTTATAGAGCCCGGGGACGGCGAGGGCGGTGCGGATGGTGGCGATCTCCCGCTGCATGGCTTCCATCCGCGTCGGCAGGCTTTGCAGCGCATGCTGCTGCTTGAAGTTCAGCTTACGCTTGGCCGTCGCCGGGCCGGCCACCGCCGGGGACGCCCTGGGCGCCGCCGATCGGGGTTCCGCCCCCGCCTTGGCCTCCCCGGCCTTGGCTTCCACGCCGCGGCCGCGCTGGGCCACCATGTCGGAATAGCCGCCGGCGTATTCCTGCCAGCGCCCGTCGCCCTCCGCGACGATGACGCTGGTGCAGACCCGGTCGAGGAAGTCCCGGTCGTGGCTGACCACCAGCACGGTGCCCTGGTAGTCGGCCAGCAATTCCTCCAGCAGGTCCAGGGTTTCCAGGTCGAGGTCGTTGGTCGGCTCATCCAGCACCAGCAGGTTGGACGGCTTGGCCAGGGCGCGGGCCAGCATCAGCCGGCCCCGCTCGCCGCCCGAGAGCACGCCCACCGCGGTGCGGGCCTGGTCGGGCACGAACAGGAAGTCCTTCATGTAGCCCACCACATGCCGCGGCGCCCCGCCGACATGCACCATGTCCGAGCGGTCGCCGGTCAGTGCCTCGGCCAGGCTGATGTCGGGGTCCAGGCTTTCGCGGTTCTGGTCGAGCGTCACCATCGCCAGGGCGGTGCCGAGGCGGATGCTGCCCTCGTCCGGTTGCAGGGCACCGGTCAGCAGGTTCAGCAGCGTGGTCTTGCCGGCGCCGTTCGGGCCGATGATGCCGACCCGGTCGCGCCGCAGGATGCGGGTGGAGAAATCCCGCACCACCGGCGGGGCATCGCCATAGGCCTTGGTCACATGCTCGGCCTGGGTGACCACGGTGCCGGAGCCTTCGCCCTCGGATGCCGCCATCCGCACCGTGCCGGCCGAACGCAGCGCCTCCCGCCGCCGCTGGCGCAGGTCCGCCAACTCGCCGACGCGGCGCATGTTGCGCTTGCGCCGGGCGGTGACGCCGTAGCGCATCCAGTGCTCCTCCCGGACGATCTGCCGGTCGAGCTTGTGGCGGGCAGTTTCCTCCTCCTCCAGCACCTGGTCGCGCCAGGCCTCGAAGGCGGCGAAGCCCTGCTCCAGCCGGCGGGTGGTGCCGCGGTCCAGCCAGACCATGGCGCGCGAGAGGGATTGCAGGAACCGCCGGTCGTGGCTGATCAGCACAAGCGCGCCGCGGAAGCCGGACAGCTCCTTCTCCAGCCAGGCGATCGCCGGCAGGTCCAGGTGGTTGGTCGGCTCATCCAGCAGCAGCACGTCGGGGGAAGGCGCCAGGGCGCGGGCCAGGGCGCAGCGGCGGGCCTCGCCGCCGGACAGTTGGGCCGGGGTTTCCTCGCCGGTCAGGCCCAGCTCGCCCAGCAGCCAGCGCGCCCGGTAGTGGTCGTCGTTCGGGCCGAGCCCGGCCTCGACATGCGCCCAGGTGGTGGGGGCATCGCCGAAATCGGGCTCCTGCGGCAGGGTGCGGAGGGTGGTGCCGGGTTGCAGGAAGCGGGTGCCGCGCTCGGGTTCCAGCTCGCCCGCGGCGATGCGGAGCAGGGTCGACTTGCCGGAACCGTTGCGGCCGACCAGCGCCAGCCGCTCGCCCGGCGCCACCGACAAGGTGGCGCCCGAGAGCAGCGGGGTGGTGCCCAGATGCAGGTGGATGTCCTGGAGCAGCAGAATTGGGGGTGCCATGGCGGGGGCAGTGGCCCCCTGGCATGGCCGCCGTCAAGCCCCGCCTAGCCTGGACCCGGCCGCCGGGCGCCGCTGGGCGGGGCTTCCTCGGCCGGGTTGGCCTCGATGACCGGCGGCCGGGGCGCGGCGCCCCAGATGCGCCGGTACACATCGAGCGGCAGCAGCACGAAGGCCTCCTCCCCGTTGCGCGTCAGCACCACCGGCCCGCGGATGGCCTGGTCCACCAGGGCCGGCACCGCAGTCTCGACCGGGCCGAGGTCCATCCGCGGCAGCCCTTCCAGCCCCGGTGCCGGATCGCCGGCATGGGTGGTCTGGATGGGTTCGTCAGGCTCGGTCTGCCATCCGCTCATATGGTCGGGTGTTCCCGGTGGTGGAGGCCGCTGCGGCACGAGGCGGCGATTGCCGATGATATGACACTTCCCGGGAAAAACCGCACCTGTCCGGCGAGAACCCTAAAACTTCTTGCGCTGGTGATTTATCAACCTAAAGTTACCAAAGTGGATCGTAACAAGTTGGGTCGTTGAGGGCTGCCATTGATGCGCCTGTCCAGGGCTGCCGTCGGCGCAGCGGTATCGGTCCTGCCGGCCGATGCCGCCTGGGCGCAGTCGCCCGGCCCGGCGCCGCAACCGGATGCCGGGCTGCGGCCGCACTTCCAGGCGCCCCTGCGCAACCCGGTCGAGCTGAACGCCCCCGCCCCGCCGGTGCGGCTGCAGCCCAACCTGCAAGGCCCGCCCCTGCAGCCGCAGACCGACCCCGGCGCCGTGGTGCAGGTGCAGATCGGTGCCGTCGGCGTCACCGGTGCCGAGGCGCTGGCGCCGCCGCAACTCGCGCCCGTATCGCCGGCCTCGCCGGCAGCAACATCCCGCTCGCCCGGATCGAGGAAGCCAGGCTGGCGATCCTGCGGGCCTACCGGGATGCCGGTTATCCCTTCGCCGCGGTCGACGCCGGGCTGAGCCGCCGCCCCGATGCGGTCGCCGACCTCATCTTCGCGGTGACCGAGGGCTTCGTCGCCGAGGTCCGGCTGGAGGGCGACATCGGCCCGGCCGGCACCCAGGTGCTGCGCTTCCTCAACCGGCTGATCGGCCAACGCCCGGTCAGCAACGCCGCGCTGGAACGGGCGCTGCTGCTCGCGCAGGACGTGCCGGGCGTGATCGTGCGCGGCACCCTGCGGCCGCTGGCCACCGAGCCGGGCGCCCTGCAACTCGTCGCCCAGGTCGAGCGCCGGGCGTTCAGCGGCTACCTCAATCTGGACAACCGCGGCTTCAGCCTGGTCGGGCCATGGCAGGGGTTGCTGGTCGGCGGGCTGAACTCCTTCACCGAATTCGGCGAGCGGACGGAGGTATCGCTGTTCGGCGCCGAGAGCGGCACCCAGTGGTTCGCCCAGGGCGCGGTGGAGGCCTTCATCGGCGGCTCCGGCCTGCGGATGCGGCTGTACGCCGGCGCCGGCCGCACCGAGCCTTCCGGCACACTCCGTGCCATCGGCTATCGCGGTGAAACCCAGGTGGCGGGCGCCTCGTTCAGTTACCCGATCATCCGCAGCCGGCCGCTGAACCTGCATGCCGTGGGCAGCCTCGAGTTGTTCGACGGCCTGGTGGAGACCGGCACCACCAGCCGCGACCGGGCCAGCCGGGATGCCATCCGCACCGCGCGTGCCGGCTTCGATGGCCAAATGCTGGACCGCTGGCTGCACTTTCTGCCGGCCGCCACCAGCCTCGGCAGCATCCGGCTCGGCCAGGGCATCACCGCGCTGGGCGCCACCCGCAACGGCTATCCGCTGTCCGGCCGCAGCGGCGCCGAGGATTTCGGCTTTACCAAAATCAGCGGCGAGATCCAGCGGACCCAGCCGCTGTGGTCGCCGGGTGAGGGCCGGATGGTCAGCATCCAGGGCCTCGCCGCCGGTCAGTGGACCGACGACATCCTGCCGCAGGCCGAGAAATTCTACCTCGGCGGCAACCGGCTCGGGCGCGGCTACTACGCCGGGCAGGTGACCGGCGACCGCGCCCGGGCCGTGTCGATGGATTTGCAGTACAACATCGCCCTGGAACTCGCGGTGCCGCCGGAGTTCGGCAACGGCCAGGTCGCCGCGCAATTCTACCTGATGCGCGACATCGGCCGCACACTGGAGAACCGGCCGGACGATGCCAACCGCCGGCTGTCCTCCTGGGGCGGCGGCCTGCGCACCGTGCTGGGCGACAGCCTGCAACTCGACCTTGAAGCGGCGCACCGGGTGGTGCGGCAGCCGAATGGCGCCGCCACCGACCCGCTGCGCGAGACGGTGGTGCTGTTCCGCGGCCTGGTGAAGTTCTGAGCCTGGGCCTCGGGAGTTGCTGGACAGCAGGGCCGTCCTGCGCGGCCTGGAACATGGCGTTTCTGTTGCCCGGCGAGCGCCGGGCCTTGGGGGATCAGGCCGATGGCCGTACCAGCTTGGACGCGCCCGGGGGTGATGCGGGCGTGGCTGCTCGGGACCACGGCGCTGCTGCCGGCGGCCGGCGCGCTCGGCCAGACGGTGGCGCCAAATACCCTGCCGACCGGCGGCCGGGTCAGCGCGGGCAGCGCCGCCATCAGCCAGTCAGGCGCCGCGATGCAGGTGACCCAGACCACCGACCGCGCCGCGATCAACTGGCAGGGCTGTCAAACAGCGTCCAATATTTTCCACCCGACTGGAGTGCGCCCCTGGGGGTGGACAGAACGGGCGATTTGAATTGACCCCCCTGGCCGGGCTTCCGGAGGATGGAAGTCATGACGAAGCATCGGTCACACAGCGCCGCGTTCAAGCGGCAGGTTGCGGAGGAGTTCATCGCGGGTGAGACGCTGCACGCCCTGGCGCAGCGGCATGACATCTCGCGGCAGCTGATCCGGATTTGGGTCGGCAAGTTCGAGGCAGGTGGGCTCGATGATGACGTGCAGGCAGCCGACTGACCTGCCCCCCTAGAAGTAGTCCGCCGGCTGTGAGAAGCCGGTGCGACCATGGAAGGGATGTGCATGGCAGGGAAGCGGAGCACGCCGGAGCAGATCATCGCCAAGCTGCGGCAGGTTGAGGTGCTGACGGCACAAGGCAAATCGGTGGCCGAGGCTGTCCGGGCGATCGGGGTGACGGAGCCGACCTATTACCGCTGGCGTTCCGAATATGGCGGACTGAAGCTCAACCAGGTGAAGCGGCTGAAGCAGTTGGAGGCGGAGAACGGGCGGCTGCGCAAGGCGGTGGCGGACCTGGCGCTGGAGAAGGTCATCCTCAAGGAAGCCGCCGCGGGAAACTTCTGAGCGTCGCGCGTCGCCGGGCCTGCGTCGAGCACGTCACGACCAGGCTGGGCATCTCGGAACGGCTTGCCTGCAAGGTGCTGGGCCAGCACCGCTCGACGCAGCGCAAGGCGCCGACTGTGCCCGACGACGAAGCGGCGCTACGGGACGAGATCGTCGCCCTGGCCAAGCTGTATGGCCGGTATGGCTACCGGAGGGTCACGGCGCTGCTGCGGGTGGCGGGCTGGTGCACCAACCACAAGCGCGTCGAGCGCATCTGGCGGGAAGAGGGACTGAAGGTGCCGCCGCGGCAGCCGAAGCGCGGCCGCCTGTGGCTCAACGACGGCTCCTGCGTCCGGCTGCGGCCGGAGCGCCCCAATCATGTGTGGGCCTACGACTTCGTCGAGGACCGCACCCGGGACGGCCGCAAGTTCCGCATGCTCTGCGTGGTCGACGAGTTCACCCGCGAGGCGCTGGCCATCCGGGTGGCGCGCAAGCTCGGCTCGGCCGAGGTGATCGACGTCCTGGCCGACCTGTTCATTGCCCGCGGCGTGCCCGCGCATATTCGTTCGGACAATGGGCCGGAGTTCGCGGCCACGGCGGTGAAGGGATGGATCAGCGGCGTTGGTGCCAAGACCGCCTTCATCGAGCCCGGCAGCCCCTGGGAAAATGGCTATGTGGAGAGCTTCAACGGCAAGCTGCGCGATGAGCTGCTGGATTGCGAGGTGTTCAACTCACTCCGTGAGGCCCAGGTGTTGATCGAACAATGGCGCCAGCACTTCAATACCGTACGGCCACACAGCGCCCTTGGGTACCGACCGCCCGCGCCGGAGGTGGTCATGCCGGCACCACCGATGCTCCTCCGCCGTCCAAACCCTACTGGGTCAGCACCGCCCGCCGTCATGCTCCACTAAAATTTGCGTGGACCACTCGATGGGGGCTGGTCAGAGTGCGCCCCTGGGGGTGGACGGTTTCAGGCTGCTGTTTTGACCGTCTGGCGGGCGTGTTGATCCTCGAACTGCGAAGGGCTGAGATAGCCCAAGGCGGAATGTAGCCGCTTTTCGTTGTAGACTTCGTCGATAAAGCGAGGCAGGTCGGCGGTGACGTCTTCGAACGTCTCATAGGCTGCCAGGTAGACGGCCTCGACCTTCAGCGTCTTCATGAAGCTCTCGGCCTTAGCGTTATCATACGGATTGCCTCGGCAACTCATCGAGCTCTCCAAGCCGTGGACGGTCAGCAACGCGCGGTACGTCTCGGATGCATATTGCGATCCGCGGTCGGAATGATGGATGCAGCCCAGGGGTGGGCTGCGGCCTCTGATCGCCGCCTTCAGCGCGGCGACAGCGATGCGAGCATCCATCGATCTGCTTATGGCATAGCCCACGACCTTGCGTGACCAAGCATCAAGGATTGCGGCCAGATAGACGAAACCGCCAGGAATGGCGACGTAGGTCAGGTCTGCGACCCACAGCTGGTTCGGGCGCTCGGGCACGACATCCTTGGCCAGGTCCGGGAAGATCGGCCCGGCATGGTCGCTGTCGGTGGTCGTGACATAACGCCGCCTCCGCTTGGGCTGAAGATCGTGTTCGCGCATCAGGCGCCGCAGCTTCTTGCCATTCACCACGATGCCCTGGTGACGCAGGGCGGCCCCCACACGACGGTAGCCATAGCACTCGAACTCGTCGCAGATCGCGCCGATCCGGATAAGGACCTCGCCTGCATCCACCGTCGCAGGCGCGGGATCATAGAAGGTGGAGCGCGGGAGGCCCATCAGCGCGCACCCTCGGCTGATGGAGAGGCCATGGGGCCGGTGACGACGGAGGTGCTCGCGCTTCTCGGCTGGGGAGCATGCTTCAAAGCCCCCCTTAGCAGCTCTATCTCCAGCGCCTGCCGCCCGACCATCCGCTCGAGCGCCGCGATCCTGGCCTCGTATTCCTGCAGAAGGTCGGCTGCCTGCACGTCATCATCGAGCCCACCTGCCTCGAACTTGCCGACCCAAATCCGGATCAGCTGCCGCGAGATGTCATGCCGCTGCGCCAGGGCGTGCAGCGTCTCACCCGCGATGAACTCCTCCGCAACCTGCCGCTTGAACGCGGCGCTGTGTGACCGATGCTTCGTCATGACTTCCATCCTCCGGAAGCCCGGCCAGGGGGGTCAATTCAAATCGCCCGTTCTGTCCACCCCCAGGGGCGCACTCCAAAATCTGGAAAGAGTTGCACGCTGTTTTGCAAATAGTCGGTCCGCAAGTCCACGCCAACGCCATCGCCGCCGGCGAAGGGGGCGAGCAGCATCTCAAGATCCAGCACCGTCTCCGCCATGCCGACCGAGTTCTCCGTCATGCCGCGCCCTGCCCCGAGGCCGCCGGTCGCACAACCATGACGCTATCACACTGGACAATTATATCCCAAAAAGTTTACGGTCCGTACCGAAATGAAACCGCCCCCGGGGTGGCCACGAGGGAAAACGGTGCATGGTGGCGATCGACCTGAAGTCCCTCGTCGGCCGCATGGGGTCGCTCTGCCGCCGGCAGCTTGAGGCAGCGGCGGGGCTGACCTTGTCGCGCTCGCACTACAACGTCGAGATCGAGCACCTGCTGCTGAAGCTGGTGGAAACCCAAGGTTCGGACGTGAACGTGCTGCTGCGCAGGCAGGGGATCGATAGCGGCCGGGTGACGAATGAGATCACCCGCGCGCTCGACAAGCTCCGCACCGGCAATGCCCGGGCGCCCGCGCTCTCGCCCGACATCATCACCTGGCTGAAGGAAGCCTGGCTGCTGGCCTCGCTGGAGGGCGGCACCGGCAGGGTCCGCTCCGGCCACATGCTGGCGGCGCTGCTGGCCGACGAGGGCCTGGCGCGGACGGTGAAGGACAGCGCGCCGAGCCTGCTGGCGCTGCCGGCCGATGCACTGCGCCGCGGCGGGCTGGAGGCACTGGCCGAGGGCAGCACCGAAGCCGAGGAAGCCGGCGCCCCGCTGCCCGGCGATGCCGCCGGCGCCGCGCCCGGCGAGACGCCGCGCGGCAACGGCCCGCTCGACCAGTTCTGCACCGACCTCACCGCCCAGGCCCGTGCCGGCAGGATCGACCCGATCCTCGGCCGCGACGGCGAGATCCGGCAGGTGATCGACATCCTCACCCGGCGCCGGCAGAACAACCCGATCCTCACCGGCGAGCCCGGCGTCGGCAAGACCGCGGTCGCCGAGGGCCTCGCGCTGCGGATCGCCGCCGGCGATGTGCCGGAGGCGCTGCGCAAGGTGAAGCTGATGTCGCTCGACCTCGGCCTGCTGCAGGCCGGCGCCGGGGTGAAGGGCGAGTTCGAGAACCGCCTCAAGGGGGTGATCGACGCGGTGAAGTCCTCGCCCGGTGCCGATCGTGATGTTCATCGACGAGGCGCATACGCTGATCGGCGCCGGTGGCGCGCAGGGCCAGAACGATGCCGCCAACCTGTTGAAGCCGGCGCTGGCACGGGGCGAGCTGCGCTGCCTCGCCGCCACCACCTGGGCGGAATACAAGAAGTACTTCGAGAAGGACGCCGCGCTGACCCGCCGCTTCCAGGTGGTCGTGGTCGGCGAGCCTTCGGTCGTGCTGGCCCAGGCGATGCTGCGCGGGCTGGTGGCGACGCTGGAGAAGCACCACGGCGTGCGCATCCTGGACGAGGCGGTCGAGCAGGCCTGCGTGCTCTCGGCCCGCTACATCCCGGCGCGGCAGTTGCCGGACAAGGGCGTATCCCTGCTGGACACCGCCTGCGCCCGCGTCTCGATGAGCCAGGCCGCCATCCCCGCGCCGCTCGAGGACCGCCAGCGCCGGCTGGAGCTGATCGCCACCGAGCTCGGCGCCATCGCGCGCGAGGCGGCGGCGGGCACCGACCACACCGCCCGGCGCAACGCGCTGGAGGATGAGCGCGGCGTGGTGCGGGACGAGCTGGCCGTGCTGGAGGCCCGCTGGACCGAGGAGAAGGCGCTGGTCGCCCGCATCCGCGAGTTGCGCGAGGCCATCGAGGCATCGCTACTGCCGGGGGCCGCCGCGGTGGATGCCGCGGCGCTGCAGGCCGAGCTTACCGGCATCAGCACCGCCCTGCGCGCCCTGCAGGGCGACGAACCGCTGGTGCATCCGGTGGTCGATGGCCAGGCGGTGGCGGAGGTGGTTGCCACCTGGACCGGCATCCCGGTCGGCCGGATGGTCTCGGACGAGATCAGGACCATCCTGAACCTGAAGGCCAAGCTGGCGGAACGGGTGGTCGGCCAGCCGCATGCGCTGGAAGCCATCGCCCAGGCCATCCGCACCAACCGCGCCGGCCTGACCGACCCGCGCAAGCCGGTCGGCGTGTTCTTGATGGTGGGCACCTCGGGCGTCGGCAAGACCGAGACCGCGCTGGCGGTGGCGGACCTGCTGTACGGCGGCGAGCAGAACCTCACCACCATCAACATGAGCGAGTTCAAGGAGGAGCATAAGGTCTCGCTCCTGATGGGCTCGCCGCCCGGCTACATCGGCTATGGCGAGGGCGGCATCCTGACCGAAGCGGTGCGCCGGCGGCCCTACAGCGTGGTCTTGCTCGACGAGATGGAGAAGGCCCATCCCGGCGTGCAGGACGTGTTCTACCAGGTGTTCGACAAGGGCAACATGAAGGACGGGGAGGGGCGGGACATCGACTTCCGCAACACCGTCATCATCATGACATCCAACGTCGGCACCGACACCATCGCCAAGCTCTGCGCCGACCCGGAGCTGATGCCGGATGCCGAGGCGCTGACCGAGGCGCTGCGGCCGGATCTGCTGAAGGTGTTCAAGCCGGCCTTCCTCGGCCGCTGCAACATCGTCACCTACTACCCGCTGGCCGACGACATCATGCGGCTGATCGTCGGGCTGCAGCTCGACCGCATCGCCCGCCGGGTGAAGGCCGCCTATGGCGCCGGCGTTCGTGGTCGATGACAGCGTGCCGCCGGAGATCGTCGCCCGCTGCCGGGAGGTGGAAAGCGGGGCACGCAACATCGAGACCATACTCAACCGCACCATGCTGCCGGAGCTTTCGGCGCTGATCCTCGCGCGCCTGGCCGACGGCGGCGAGGTCGGCGAGGTGCGGGTGGGCATGGGGGAAAATGGCACGTTCCGCTACGGTATCAGCTAGGTAGCGGCATCGGGCCGTTGGTGCGACGCCGGACAAGCAACAGGAGTGGTTAGATCATGCCGAATTCTCCTGAAATATCCCGATGTGAAAGGCGAGTCGAAGATTGCCGGCTTCGCCGACCACTTCGAGGTCAGCAGCTTCCAGTTCGGCGTCGGCCGGGGCATCTCCTCCGCCTACGGCACCTCGACCCGTGAAGGCAGCGTCGCCTCGGTCAGCGAGATCACCATGACCAAGGCGAGCGACGGCACCACCATCAAGCTGTTCGAGGAAGCCCTGCATGGCGAGCTCGACAACAAGGTCGGGATCAAGTTCGTCCGCACCGGCAAGGGCAACACCCCGAGCGTGTATTTCAGCGTGGAGGTGGAAGGCTGCGGCGTCTCCGGCTTCTCGATGAGCTCGGGTGGCGACCGCCCGACCGAATCGCTCAGCCTGAACTTCGACAAGGTGAAGCTTGGCTACAGCCCGGTTGGCGACGACCTCGATGGCAAGCCGTCCTACTACAGCTGGGACATGGCGACCGCCAAGGGCGCCTGATCCACCGACCTACGCGACGATCCGGGATGCGGCGGCGACGCGGCATCCCGATACGCCCACTGCGGCCGCCGTGCCGCGCCCTGGCAAAGGCAGCCCCGCATGGCGATCTTCATGCTGTACGACGGCATCGACGGCGAGCACACCGTCAACGACAAGCCCGGCCACATCCTGCTTGATTCGCTGTCCTGGAGCATGGCCCGCAACAGCGCCTCGGTGCGGCCGGCGCTGCGGTCGCGCATCGAGCCCTCGGTCGCGGAAGTCGTCTGCACCAAGCCGAGCGACGGCAGCTCGGTCGCCCTGCTGGCCGAAGCCCTGGGCGGCAAGTTCAACCGCACCGTCCAGATCATGTTCGTGCGGCAGGGCAACAGCCGGTTGCTGCCCTATCTCGTGTATTCGCTGTATGACGCGGGCATCACCGCATTCGGCCATGCAGGCAGCGGCGATGGTATTCCCACCGAGAGCTTCTCGCTGAACTTCGCCTCGATCGACTTCAAGTACACCGTGTTCTCGGACGACCTGACCGGCATCCCGTCCAACATCCTGTACAGCATCCCGGATGGTCATTAGCCGGCGCGCAGCAGCACCACGCTGACATTGTCCCGCGCCCCGCGCGCCACCGCCGCTTCGACAATCATCCCGGCCGAGGCTCGCTGCAGCAGCATCCTGGCCAGTTCCGGCTCTGGCATCGCCTTGAACAGCCCGTCGCTGCACAGCAGCAGCGCATCGCCCGGCGCGATCCGGCCGCTCACCTTGTCCAGCACCAGTTCCCCGGTGGCGCCCACCGCGCGCAGGATGACATTGGCCTGCGGATGGGCCTCGGCCTGTTCCTCGGTCAGCCTGCCCTGGTCGACCATGTCCTGCACCAGCGAATGATCGCGCGTCACCCGTTGCAGCATGCCGTCGCGCAGCAGGTAGGTCCGGCTGTCACCGGCCCAGAGGCAGGCGAAGTGCCCGTGCCGCGCCATCAGCAGCACCACCGTCGTGGCGATGATCCGCTCTGGCCGCAGGGACGCCGCCCGGGCCTGCAACTCGGCATGCACCCCGACCAGCCGCAGCCGCGCCTGGGCCAGCATCTCGGCGGCGGAAAGCCCGGGCGGGATCGCCTCCAGCGACGCCGCCACCGCCTGGCTGGCGACAGCCCCTGCGCCATGCCCGCCGGCGCCATCCGCCACCGCCCACAGCCCGAGGTCCGGGCGATGCACCAGGCTGTCCACGTTGCGCGTCCTGACCACGCCGGGATGGGTGGCGGCCTCCGACGTCAGCCCCGGCCCGGACGAGGCGCTCATGCCGCGGGCTCCAGCAGCAACAGGAAGTCGGTGGGCTCAGGCAGGCCTGCGAGCGGCCAGACCAGCCCGGGATGTTCAGCGGAGCCGGCGGTCCACCAGCCTGGCGCCGGCGCCGGCGCCTCGGCCGGGTCGGCGGCGGCGGGTGGCGGCGGCAGGGCGGCCAGCGCATCGGCATCCAGCGCCCCCGACCGGGCGCGCTGCACCGCACCCTCCAGCACCGCGAACCAGCCGGCGGGCCAGGCCGGGTCGGCCATACCGGAGGAGGTGGCGGCGACCGTCAGGGCGAAGCACCGGCCAATCGCATCGGCCGAGGGCGCCATGACCCCCGCCACCGCATCCGGCCCGCAGGCGCCGGCCGGCAGCGCGAAGCGCCAAGCCGGGGCAAGGTCCCAGGTTGCTTCCCAGGCATCCCCCATGCTTTCCCGCGCGGCGGCGATGCCGGCCTGCAGCCAGACATCCCAGGGGCCGCAGAAGCTCGGCGGCAGGCCGCGGCGCACGAAGTCGCCATGCGCCGGCAGATTGCCGCAGAGCCCGACCAGGCTGGCCATGGTCAGGGCGCCAGGGCCGGGCATCGGAACTCCTGCAACTCACGCATCCCGAAGGGGTGGATGGTGCTGCCGGTCCGCAGCTCGAACACCACGAAGCGGTCGCCCTGGGTGATGGTGGCGCGCAGCCGCGCCGGCTGGCCGCCGGACTGCAGCCTGGCCTGCCGGCCGGTCACCAGCTTGAAGGCCGACCAGCCGCCATCGAGGGCGAGCGGCCCGATCGAGGCGGGTGGCTCGAAGTTCAGGGTCAGGTTGCCGCGGGTCGGCCAGGACAGCGGGACAGGCCGGCCGGAGGCGCCGGCCGCCATCTCGTACCGGCTGCCCTCGACCTCCAGGATGGCGCCCTGGGCCTCCGGGTCGAAGCGCTGCGGCACCACCTCGAAGCGCAGCCCGCCCATCATGGCGCCACCGGGGAAGAAGGCGTCGCGGATGGCCTGGGCGCGTTCGAATTGCAGCACGTCGCCCTGGGTCACCGGCGGCGTCAGGCCCGCCGTCGCCATCAGCCGCCAGGGCTTCTGGGTGGTATCCACATAGGGCCGCACCCATTGCGCGAAGAACAGGTCGAGCGCCCCGCCCGGGCCGAACAGCCGGGCGAAGTCGTCCACCGGCATGTCCTGTGCGGCATTGCGGTTGAAGGGGAAGGGGATGTTGCGCGGGTCGCCCAGCATCCGGCAGATCGGCCCCAGCGCCTGGCCGCCGGCCGCGGCGATCGCCGCCTTGGCGCCACCGCTGCGCTGGGCCGCGGTGGACTGGCCGAGCGCGGTCAGCCAGCGGGCCAGCGGCTGCGGCTGGCGCGCCGCCTCCGCCAGCAGCCGCTGGCCGGGGTCGAGCCTGGCGGCAGGCGCGAGCATAGTCCTCGGCATAGAGCCGCAGCACCGCGGCTTCCAGCTGGCGCGGATCGCCGGACCCGCGCGGTCGGGCCTCCGGCCCCAGCACCCAGCTTTCGGACGCCGCCGCCAGGATCGCGCGCGGAGTGCGGCAGCAGCGCCTGGTGCAGCCCATCGACGGTGAACAGGCCCGGCACCGCCAGTTCGGTCAGCGGCGGCCGGAGGCGGGGTGAACTAGCGCTGCCCGGCCGGGCCCATCGCCTCGGCGGGCTTCCAGGCGCGCAGCGGTGTGCCGCGCGGGCGCAGCCGCGAATAGATGCGCTCCGCCATCGGCAGGCGGGAGAACACGCGGCGGGCGCCATCGACCAGCGCGCCATCCAGCGGGTAGGCTGAGAAGTCCTGCGCCAGCAGCGCGTCCAGATGCCGGCCAGCGCGTCCCGCTGCGGCGTGCCGACGGCGCCGGGGAAGGCCGCTGCCAGTCCGCCGCATCCATTCCTGACCAGCGGCCGGTCCAGCGGGCCGGCGCGGCCGAGCATCAGGTAGATGCGCGTCGCCTCGTACAGGTAGTCCGGCCGCTGCATCCGGCGCGGATCTGGTTTTCCAGCCCGGCCAGCAGCCGCGGCAGCAGCACGCGGTCGAGCGCGTGTTCGTAGGCGAGGTCGCCGGCCTCGACCAGCTTCGGCTCCTGGCTCAGGCCGAGGCCGGCGCCCTCGGATCGCGCCGCCGCCGGCAGGGCGCGGACGCTGTCGAGATAGGGCAGCACGCGCACCAGTTCGTCATCCGCCGCGATGCGGTCGAGCGGCAGGTTCTGCGAGGTCTGCTCGGCCTGGGCGATCGCCGCGGCCAGGCGGCTGCGGCGCGCGTCCTCCGCGTTCATCGCGGCATAGCCCCAGGCGGCGCCGCCGATCATCAGCAGCAGCGCCGCGGCCCAGGCGCCGATCTGCACCGATGCCGGCCGCGCCGGCCTGGCCGCGGTCGTTGGCGGCCAGCCGCGCCTCGTTGAACACCACGTCGCGCAGCAGGCGGCCGAGGAAATAGCTGCGCCCCTTCTGCCCCATGATCGAGGCCGGGCGGCGCGGGTCCAGCCCGAAGGCCCGCGACAGCGCCCCGGTCAGCCGGTCGATCGGCGTGCCTTCCTGGGTGCCGGAGGAGAAGTAGACGCCGCGCAGGAATGGCGCCGGGTAGCGTCGAGCCTCCGAAGACCGCTTGGCGAAGGCCCGCAGCGGCGGTCGCGCAGCATGGCGAACTGGCCGGGAAGCCGAAGATGGCGATGCGGGCGACGCTGTCCGGGCCGCTTCCTGTTGCAGCCGGTCGGTGGCCTCCTCGGCAGGCCGCTGCGTCAGCGCGGCGAATTCCGCCGGCGAAGCGGCCGACGGCGCTTCCGGCCCGGCTCTTGGTCTGGAAGGTCACGCCCCAGACCTGCGCCGCCGCGAGTCCTTGTCAAGGATCGTCGAAGAATTCGCTGAAGCCGGCGATCAGGTCGGCCTTGGTGAAGAGCAGATAGACCGGAAGGCGCTGGCCTTGAGCTTCTCGTGCCAGCTCGCGGAAGCCGGCGTGCGGATCGCCTCGGCGTGAAGCTGGATCGCTGCGCCTCCGAGCCGGCTGATCATGTCGAGCGCCGAAGGCCACCACCACGCCGTTCATCGGCTGCCGCGGCCGGTTGCGGCTTCAGCAGCGTCAGGAAGCGGTCCCAGCCGGCCTTGTCGGCCTGCCGCGTCGCTATCCTGGGTGGTGTAGCGGCCGGCGGTGTCGATCAGCACCGCCTCGCTCGGCGAACCACCAGTCGCAGTTGCGGGTGCCGCCGACCCCGGCCACCGCGCCGCCGGTCCGCCGACAGCGGGAAATTCAGGCCGGAATTCGGGAGCGCGGTGGTCTTGCCGCGACCGGGCGGGCCGATGATCACATACCAGGGGAGATCGTACAGATAGCCGCCCTTGCCGCCGCCGGCGGATTTCAGCGCGGTGAGCGCCTCCGCCAGCCGTGCCGAGACGGCGGTCCTCCTCGGCGCGGCGGCCTGGGCGGAGGCCGGTCCTTGGCGCGCTGGTATCGGCCTCGGTGACGCCGGCGACCAGCGCCGCCTCGCGCTTCGGCCGCCGCACCCCCATCAGCATCACCAGGAACCAGACCAGCACCGGCAGCGGCCGGCAGCAGGCGGAGACAGCCAGAGTGCCCCGCATGCCGAGCAGCGCCGGCGCGAACAGCCAGATCACCGGCACCAGGATCAGCGCACCGAACAGCCCGCCCAAGGCGGGGACGGGGAGGAAGGCCTTCATGCTCAGCGACCCCCTGCCCGGCTCAGCACCAGTTCGATGCGGCGGTTCTCCTCGCGCCCCTCGGCGGTGGCGTTGCTCGCCAGCGGCTCGGTATCGGCACGGCCCGACGGCGGAGAAGCGGCCGGCATCCTCGCTGGCCGCGGCGATCGACGCGCATCGCCGCCTCGGCGCGGGCGAGGGACAGCGCGTGGTTCGAGGGGAAGCGCACGGTGCGGATCGGCTGGCTGTCGGAATGGCCATACAGCACGACGCGGCCGCGTTCCTCGGCCAGCGCCTGGGCGATGCGGTTCAGCAGCGGCAGGAAGTTCGGCTCGACGCTGGCGCTGCCGGAGCCGAACATGCCGCGGCCCTTGATGCGGATGGTCAGGCGCTGCGCGTCGCCATCCACCACCACCAGGTTCTGCGCGGATTTCCGGGCGCCAGGAAGGTCGCGCACCCGCTCGATCAGGTCGGGCCGCGCGGTGGGTGGCGGCGGCGGTGGCGGCGCGGCGGCACCGGCGGCGCGGTGCGGTCGATGGCGGGCGGCGCGCCGGGCGGCAGGCTGGCCAGGCGCGTCTGCATGTCATCGCCCGCGGCGTTCACGCTGTCCGACAGCCAGACCCAGCCGAAGGCGAGCAGCGCGATGGCCAGCGCGCCGGCGACCCAGGCGGGGATGCTGCGGCGCGGGCCACGATGCGGCGCATCGACGCCGCGCCAATGCGGCGAAAGCTCCCGTTCCCAATTGCCGCGCAGCGGTCACCAGAAGCTGGTAGAGCCCCTCCCGGATCCGATCCAGCTCCGCATGGCCGCGCGGCGACAGCCGGTAGCGGCCCTGGAAGCCGAGCGCCAGGCAGAGGTAGCAGATCTCCAGCGCCGGCAGGTAGCGGCCGGGTCCTTCTGCATGCCGGTCAGCAGGTCGAAGAAGCGTTCGCCGCTGCGCACTTCCTGATGGAAGGTGGAGACCAGCGAGCGCGTCGCCCCAGCCGCTTGTTGGCCCCAGGGGGTCGCAATCGCGACGTCGTCGAGGCCGCGCACAGCGCGTAATGCGCGGCGCGAATTTCGTCCGGGGTGATCACCGGCGCGCGGGCTCGGCCTCGAAGCCGCGCAGGGCGCGGTGGCGCGTTCGCGCAATTCCTCGGGGTTCGCCACATGGACGGCGCGCGGATGCGACCAGCCGGCTGAGCAGGTCGAACAGCGGCGCCGCGGCGGCGGCGAGCGGGCGACAGGCCGACCCTGGGCAGCGTCTCCGCCTCCCCGGCCATGCGGGGCGGCGCCTGCAGCCCGGCTGGCATCGGCTGCGGCGGCGCCGCGGGGGCGGCGGCCGGCATGGGCGAGGCGGCGCGGGCCGGGCCGCGCACCACCGTGCGGTCGCTGTCCTCGGGTTCGGCGAAGGGATTGTCGCTCGTCGCGAGGATTGCCCACAGTTCCATGCGGAGATCGGGGAACTCACCCGAGACATGGATAGCGAAGCCGCCCGAAGTCTGCATCTGCTGCCAATGCGGGCTGCCACGATCCAACTCGAAATAGGTCGCGCCGGCGTGGAACGGGATCTGCCGCGGCGCGACGGGCAAGGGCCGCACCGCGATGCCCGGCAGCGCCACATTCACCAGTTCGCGGATATGCTCGACCGCGCCGATCTTCACCTGGTTCGGGAACAGCCGGCGCAGGTGCTCGGACGGCATCTCCGCCTGCACCGAGAGCACGAAGGACCCGGCGCGCAGCCAGTTGCGGTCGGTGATCGGGCCGATCCGCACGCCATGCCGCGCATCCCGCAGCGGGATGGCGACGGCGTTCTGGTCGATATCGGCGGAAAGCGCGCGGCGCAGGTCGGCGATGACGGGGGCGAAGCTGCGTTGCAGGTCCTCGTGGCGGTAGCCGGGGTAGGCGCTGCCGCGCCGCCCCGGGTCGGTGAAGGTGGCAAGCTCGCCGGCGACCTGCACCAGGGTGGCGTAGAACTCCTCCGGATGGACGTTGCCGGCATCCGCCCAATGCGCCAGCAGCGGCTGCCAGCGGTTCAGCGCCTGCAGCAGCAGGAACTGCGAGACATCCGCCACGCCCCGCGTCCCCGGCTGGGCCAGCCGCCCGGCCAGCGCCTCGGCCCGCTGGCCGATCATGCCGACCAGCTCGGCCACCAGGTTGCCCAGCGGCGCGGCGGCCGAGATGCGGAGGCAGGTGGGGATGTAAGCGTTCGTCGATCACCACCCGCCGGTCGGCCTGCACCTCGGTGATGCGGGCGATGCCGATGCAGGTGAAGCCGGCGCGGTCCTCGGTTTCCAGCATGAAGCGCAGGCGGGGCCGGCCGACCTGCAATTTCGGCGGGCAGGGTGCTGTCCGAATGGGTGTCGAAGGCCTCGAAGCTGCGCAAACCGTAGCGCGCGCCGCCGCTGTCCGGGCCTTCGGTGAAGGCGACCTCGGGGCTGCCGGGCTGGCGAATGGGTGCCGCCAGATAGACCACCGCGTTGCGGGTGCCGTCCGGCAGGTCGAGCGGCGCGGGCTGGTCGGCCTGGCCGGGGATGGCGAAGGGCGTGCCGTCCTCCAGCACGCCTGCGGCATTGGCGACGGCGAATTTCGCCGGCGCCCAGCAGGTCGCGGTCCAGCGACAGTTCCGTCACGCCCCAGGGATGCGGGCGGAGCGGCGCGGTGCGTGCCTGCAGCAGATGCTCCAGGTAGCGGTCCTGCTGCTGGAAGTGCTGGGCGCGAAGAAACATGCCCTCCTGCCAGACAACCTTGTCG
>CAWHIH010000007.1:0-273119 GCA_963829365.1 uncultured Alphaproteobacteria bacterium
GGTCAGCGCGAAGGCCTGGCAGCGGCAGCCGCCCCAGTCGATCTCGCGCCGCTCGCAGCTGCGGCAGGGCTCCGGCATCCAGCCGGTGCCGCGGAAGCGCTTGAAGGCGTCGCGAGTCCTGCCAGATGTCGCGCCAGGCGACGCTCGTCGCGCACATTCGGGAAGTCGCAGGCCCGGCGATGCGTTTCGCCGCGTGGCAGGGCAGCACCTTGCCCGGCCGGCGAGACGTTCAGGAAGCGCCGGCCCCAGCCGCCCATGCAGGCCTTCGGCCGCCGCGCGTAGTAGTCCGGCACGACATAGTCGATCATCAGCCGGCCCTTGAGCGCGCTCGCGCGCCGCCTCGACGACGCGCGTCGCCTGCGTCGAGCTGCGCGCGCGGTCGGCATCAGCGCGGCGCGGTTGCGCCAGCGCCCAGCCGTAATACTGGACATGCGCGACCTCCAGCCGCCGCGCGCCGAGCGCGACGCGCCAGTCTCGATCAGCTGCGGCAGCTGGTCGAGGTTCTGGCGGTGGACCACGGCGTTGAGCGGTCAGCGGCAGCCCGGCTCCGCGCACCGGCCGCGCCGAACGCCAGCTTCGTCGCATGGCCGCCGCGCATAGCCGCCGATGCGCTCGGCGCCGCCGGCCTCGGCGTCCTGCAAGCAGAGCTGCACATGGTCCAGCCCGGCCGCCGACCAGGGCCGGCCGATCGCGGCCGCGTCGAGCAGCACGCCGGAGGTGATGAGGTTGGTGTAGAGCCCGGCCTCGGCGGCGCGCCGCGACCAGCTCCTCCAGGTCGCGCCGCGCCGTCGGCTCGCCGCCCGAGAGATGGACCTGCAGGCACGCCGAGCGCGGCCGCCTCGTCGAAGACCCGCGCCCAGGTCGGCGGTCGTCAGCTCCGCCCGCGGCGCGCGTCAGCTCGACGCGGGTTGGAGCAGTAGGGGCAGCGCAGCGGGCAGCGATGGGTCAGCTCGGCCAGCAGCGCCAGGGGCGGCCGCGGTCACGCCGTCACGCAGCGCCCTTGCGCGCGCCCAAGCTCATCCAGCATGGCGGCCAGAACATCGCGCCAGGATCATCGTCGCGCGGCGCCTCGAAGCGTCTCCGCCAGCGCGTCGACGATGGCGTCGACGCTGCGCGCCGCCGTCGACCAGCCGCAGCACCTCCAGCGCGATCTCGTCCGGCACGAACAGCGTTCCGGCGCCAGCACCACCCAGCGGTCGCGCGCCTTGTCGCTCGGCGCAGCCGCACCGCCGCGGGCCAAGCGGGGCGCATCCCCGGCGTTCATGCGGCCGGAAGGCGCCGGGCGGCGGCAGGGCCGGGCTCGACATAGGCGAAGTGCAGCGCGTCGAGCTGCGCCCACAGCACGTCGCATTTGAAGCGCAGCGCATGCCAGCACCTGTTCCTGCTGTGCGCGGGTGCGGGCCTCCCGCTTCACGTAGTCGAGGGCGAAAGCGACATCCTGCGGCGCCTGGGTCAGCCGCGGGGTGAAGTAGGCGAGCGTGGCCTCCGATGACGAAATCGTAGTTGCGCAGCATGCCGGCGACGCGCTCCGCGATGATGTCGGGCGAGAACAGCTCGGTCAGCGACGAGGCGATGGCCTCCAGCAGCGTGCGCTCGCGCACGAAGCGGACATAGGCGTCGACGGCGAAGCGCGTCGCCGGCAGCAGCCCGCGCAGCGAGACGACATAGGCGCGGTCGAGGCCGAGCCCGTCGGTCAGCCTCAGCCAGCGCTCGATGCCGCCGGGGTCGGGCGCCGTCGCCGTCATGGTCCACCAGCCGGCGGCGCCATTCGCGGCGCAGCTCCGGCGTCGGCAGCCGCGCCAGCAGCGAGGCGTCCTTGACCGGGATCGCGGCCTGGTAGTAGTAGCGGTTCAGCGCCCAGGCCTGCACCTGGCCCTTGTTCAGCCGGCCGCCGTGCAGCAGGTGGTGGAACGGGTGGAGGATGTGGTAGCGCTCGGCGCCGATGGCGCGCAGGCGGCGGCTCCAGCTCGTCCGGGGACAGCGGCGGCGCTCGGTCCCAACCTGCGTAGTCACAGCCGGATCTCCATGCCGTCCTCGGCGACCTCCCAGCCGGCGGCCGTCGGCCGCGGCGCGCTCGGGGCTGTCGGCCAGCAGGACCGGGTTGGTGTTGTTGATGTGGATGAAGATGCTTGCGGCGAACGCCGAGCATCGGCGAAGGCGGCGAGCGAGCCGTCCGGCCCGCCACATGCTCATATGGCCCATGCGTCCGCCCGTCTTGGGCCCGGCGCCGGCGCGGATCATCTCGTCGTCGCGCCAGAGCGTGCCGTCGAACAGCACGCAATCGGCGCCCTTCAGCCGGGTGGCAAGCGACGGCACCATGGCGGCGCAGCCGGGGATGAAGAACAGCGCCCGCGCCGCCAGCCGCGACCCGCAGGCCGATGGTCTCGCCATCATCGGCGCGGCCGGGGTCCTCCCCCGCCTCGCGGAACAGCGGCACCTTGCCCGGCACGGCGAAGGCCTCGACCGTCAGCCCGAGCGCCTGGCCGGACGCATCGGCCAGTTCCAGCGGCACATCGAGCGGCAGCATGCGGCGCGGCACCAGCGTCGGGTTCACCGCGAGGAATATGGGGTTGTCCGCCAGCGCCTCCAGTGCCGGCGCGGCACCGTAAAGCGCGAAGGCATGGCCTTCCCGCAGGGTCAGCAGGCCGGCGATGGTATCGACCTCGGCGCCGGTCAGCACCGCCGCGGCGATGGGGGAGTGGCGGATGCCGTCAGCCCCGGGCCGTGGGTGCAGTGCCGGGGTCGCCTCGATCTGGGCACGCAGGTCGGGGGCCGCGTTGAGCAGCACCCAGCGCTCCCCATCGGCGGAGACCGCCAGGGAGGTCTGGGTCCGTGCCCGCGCCGCCGGGTCGCCCGCCCTTGCACGCAGGCAGCCATGGCCGGCGGAGTTCCATTGCGGGAACCCTCCGCCGGCCGCGCTCCCGAGGACGATGGTGTGAAGTGTCACCCCCTCGGGCGCCGCCTCAGCCGAGTTCGGCGCAGGCGTAGCTGTTGATTTCGAGAGCGAGCGACACTTCGGTCACGCGCGGCTTCTTCCAGGCCATGAAACCTCCTTCGATGGGGTGGGTGGAGAGTGGTGGTGCCTCGACCGGGATCAAGCCACCCGCGAGCTTACATCGCCGCCGGGGCCGACGGGTTCCTTGAACCGGGGGCCACCAGCGCCTAGACAAAGCCCCGCCCAGGCCAGCGGGCGCAAAGTCGGTGCAGGAGTGGATCATGAGCTACAGGGTCGCGATCGTCGGCGCCACCGGTGCGGTGGGGCGCGAGATGCTGAAGACCCTGGCGGAGCGGGGCTTTCCGGTCGGCGAGGCCGTTGCCCTCGCTTCCGCCCGTTCGGTCGGGGCGGAGATATCGTTCGGCGAGAAGATCGTGCTCAAGGCCCGCAACCTGGAGACCTTCGACTTCAAGGGCGTGGACCTGGCACTGTTCTCGCCCGGCGCGGCGGTCTCGGCGGTGCATGCGCCGCGGGCGGCGGCGGCCGGCTGCATCGTCATCGACAACACCAGCCACTTCCGCATGGACCACGACGTGCCGCTGGTGGTGCCCGAGATCAACCCGCACCACCTGAAGCGGGTGACGAAGCGCGGCATCGTCGCCAATCCGAATTGCTCGACCATCCAGATGGTGCTGGCGCTGAAGCCGCTGCACGACATCGCGCGGGTCAAGCGGGTGGTCGTCTCGACCTATCAATCCGTCAGCGGCGCCGGCAAGGAGGGGATGGACGAGTTGTTCAACCAGACCCGCGCCATCTACGTGAACGACGCCACCACGCCCGAGCAGTTCACCAAGCCCATCGCCTTCAACTGCATCCCCCATATCGATGCCTTCATGGAGGATGGCGCGACGAAGGAGGAGTGGAAGATGGCGGTCGAGACCCGCAAGATCCTCGATCCCGACATCGCGGTATTCGCCACCTGCGTCCGGGTACCCGTGTTCATCGGCCATGCCGAGGCGGTGCATGTGGAGTTCGAGAACCCCATCACCGTCGAACAGGCCTGGGAAGCGCTGCGGGACGCGCCCGGCGTGCAACTCGTGGACAAGCGCGAGGACGGCGGCTACGTCACCCCCACCGAATCGGCCGGCGAGGATGCGGTGTTCGTCAGCCGCGTCCGGCAGGACCCGACCGTGCCGCATGGGCTGGCCTTCTGGTGCGTTGCGGACAACCTGCGCAAGGGCGCGGCGCTGAACGCGGTGCAGATCGCCGAGCTGCTGGTGGAACAGGGGCTGCTGAAGACCCGCCGGCTGGCCTGACCGCCGCCCGCAACGCCGGGCGGCGGCCGGCGTGGCTACCGGCCGGTGAAAGTCGGCTTGCGCTTCTCCAGCATGGCGCCGACGGCTTCCTTGTGGTCCTCGGTGCTGTGCGCCAGGGCCTGGAATGCGGCGGACATCTCCAGCAGGGTCGAGAGCCGGGTGTGCTGGCCCTCGCGCAGCAGCCGCTTGGTCATGCGCACCATCTCCGGCGGATTGGCGGCGATGCGGCCGGCCAGGGCCTGGGCAGCCGCCATCAACTCCTCATGCGGCACCACGCGGGAGACCAGGCGCACCTCCTTGGCTTCCTGGGCGTTCAGCAGGTCCCCGGTGAAGCTCATCTCGCTGGCCACCGACATGCCGACCACCCGCGGCAGCAGCCAGGCGCCGCCATCGCCGGGGACTATGCCGACCTTGACGAAGCTCTCGGCGAAGCTGGCCTTGTCGGAGGCGATGCGCATGTCGCACATGCAGGCGACATCAAGGCCGAGGCCGATGGCCGGGCCGTTCACCGCAGCGATGGTCGGTGCGTCGCAGTCGTACAGGGCATTGGCCATCGCCTGGACGCCGCGGCGATAGTTCTCCCGCAGGTCGGCATGGCTGCCCTCGATGATGCCGCGGCGATCGCGCATCGCCTTGAGGTCGCCGCCGGCGCAGAAGGCGGTGCCGGCGCCGGTCAGGATGACGGCGCGCACGCTGCGGTCGCGATTCACCTTGTGCACGGCGGCGACCACCGCATCGCAATCCTCGAAGGATGAGATGGCGTTGCGCTTGTCCGGCGCGTTCAGGGTGAGCGTGACGATGTGGCCGTCCTGCTCGTATTTCACATAGTCGCTCATTGAACGGTCTCCTCGTCACGGCTGGTCAGGTCTGGCCACAGCGCCGCGCCGCCGCGGGCCAGGGCGGCCTCGCCGATGCGGCGGGCCCATACGCGTTCGGCGTCGCAGCCATCCCGCCAGCCCCACATGCGGCGGGTGAACAGGTGCAGCGGGTGCTCGTCGGTGAAGCCGATGGCGGCATGCACCTGGTGGACGATGTCGGCGCCGATCCCGGCCGCCTCGCCCGCCACCACCTTGGCGCTGGCGATCTCGAACTCGGCCCCGGCGAGGCCGCGCCGGTCCGCCGCGCGCCCGGCATTGGCCACGGCGACGGCGGCCGCGGCCACCTCGCCGGCGCAGCGGGCAAGCAGTTGCTGCACCGCCTGGAAGCCGCCGATGGCCCGGCCGAATTGCTTGCGGGTGTTGGCGTACTCGACCGTCATGTCGAGCACCGCCTCCAGCGCCCCGGCGATGCGGGCGGCGTTCAGCAGTGCCCCGGCCAGCAGCGCGGCATCCGGGCCGAAGCCGGCCGGCAGCCGGCCTTCCGCCAGGGCGGCGCCGAGGCGCGGCCGGTCCGCCGGCTCGCGCGCCATCAGCCCCCTGCCCTCATCCCAGCCGGCCGGCTGGTGCAGCGCCACCGCGCCACCCGGCGCCACCGCCAGATGCCCGGCGCGACGACCCCAGGCGACCGGCTCACCATTCACGGCAAGGCCGATGAAGCCCGTCGGCGGGGTGATGCCGCCGGCCGACAGCAGCGCGGCCGCAGCCATGCTCTCGCCGAGCGGGATCGGCGCGGCGTGCCGGCCGAGCACATGCCAGACGGCAACCGCATCGGCCCAGCCGAGGCCGACGCCGCCCTGGCCTTCCGGCACCAGGGCCAGCGGCAGGCCGAGCGCCTCGGCCTCCGCCCACAGGGCTTCCGGCCAGGTGCCGTGTTCGGCGGCACGCAGCAAATCGGGGCCGGAGCGGTCGGTCAGCAGTCGCTCCACCTGCTCCAGCAGGATCGAACGCAGGTCGTCGCTCATGTCAGCGGAGCCCCAGTTGGCGGGCGATGATCCCGCGCAGGATTTCGCGGGTGCCGCCGCGCAGGCTGTAGCTGCGGGCGACCATGGTCATGATGCCCAGCATCGCCTGCACCTGCGGCGGGGTGCGGGCGGGGTCGATCAGGTCGCGCAAGACCTCCGGCAGCGCCTGCTCGTAGTCGTTGCCGGCATCCTTCACCAGCGCGGCCTCGCGCGCCGGGGTCTTGCCGTCCTGCAGCATCCCGGCCACCGCCAGCGACATCTGCCGCAGCGTCCCGGCGCGGGCCAGCAGCCGGCCGACCGTCTCGGCCGCCGCCGGTTCCGCCCGGAGGTCGTCCAGCGCGGCGGTCAGCAGCGGCAGGGAGGACAGGTAGCGCTCCGGGCCGGCGCGTTCGAAGGCCAGCTCGGCAGTCGCCTGTTCCCAGCCATTGCCCTCGGTGCCGACCAGCATGCCGTCGGGCACGAAGACGTTGTCGAAGGTGATCTCGTTGAAGCCCTCCTCGCCCACCAGGTCGAGGATGGGGCGGATGGTGATGCCGGACAGCCGGCAATCCACCAGGAACTGCGAAAGCCCCTGGTGCCGCGCCTTGGGGTCCTGGGCCGGGCCGGTGCGCAGCAGCGCGATCATGAAGTCGCAGCGATGGGCGTTGGTGGTCCAGACCTTGCGGCCGTTGATCCGCCAGCCGCCCGGCACCTTCTCGGCCCGGGTCCGGAGGCTGGCGAGGTCGGAGCCACTGTCCGGCTCGGACAGGCCGATGGCGAAGGCCAGCTCGCCGCTGATGATGCGCGGCAGGAATTCCCGCCGCTGCTCCTCGGTGCCGAGGCGCAGGATGAGCGGGCCGGACTGCCGGTCGCCGATCCAGTGCGCGCCGACCGGGGCGCCGACGGCCAGCATCTCCTCCAGCACCACGTAGCGTTCCATGGCGGTGCGCTCGCCGCCGCCATAGGTGGCCGGCCAGGTCATGCCGATCCAGCCGCGCTTGCCGACCTCACGCGAGAAGGCGCGGTCGAACCCCATCCAGGAATAGGCCGGGACGATCGGCGGCCAGTCGCGGCCGGCTTCCGCCAGGAAGGCGCGCAGCTCGGCCCGCATGGCCGGCGCCGCCGCCGGGGTATCCCTCAGGTCGAAGCGGAGCCCCGCCATCACATCTCCTCCTGGTTCGGTGTTCGGCCTTTCGTGGCCCAGAATGGCCGGCCGCGCCATCCCCCCTCGACATGGCGGCGCCTCCCGGCTTTGTTCAGGGGGCAGCGAATGGGGTGGCGACGTGGATAAATTCGGGATTGGCCAGCCGGTCCGGCGCAAGGAAGATGTCCGCCTGCTGACCGGGCGCGGCACCTATACCGACGACATCGACCGGCCCGGCCAGGCGCATGCCTTCGTCCTGCGGTCCCCGCATGCCCATGCCCGCATCCTGTCGATCGACACCGCGGAGGCCAGCGCCGCCCCCGGCGTGTTGGCAGTGCTGACCGGGCATGATGCCGCGGCGGATGGCATCGGCCTGTTCCCGGTGATGGTCGATGTGCCGGGCAAGGGCGGCGCGAAGCTGTTCTCGACCCCGCGCGAGATGTTGCAGACACGGAAGGTGCGCTTCGTCGGCGACCCGGTGGCGCTGGTGGTGGCCGAGACCCGCGCCCAGGCGCAGGACGCCGCCGAACTCATCATGGTGGACTACGACATCCTGCCGAGCGTGACCGATACCGGGGCCGCGCTGGACCCGGGCGCCCCCATCATCTGGGAGGAAAACGGCAGCAACCTCTGCGTGCTGTGGGACAGCGGCCGGGAAGCCGAGGCGGAAGCCGGCTTCGCCCAGGCCGCCCGGACGGTCTCGGTCGAGCTGGTGAACAACCGGCTGGTCGGCAACCCGATGGAGCCCCGGGTGGCGCTCGGGGAATATGACGCGGCGACGGAAAGCTATACGCTGCACTCCCCCACCCAGGGCGTGATGCGGGTGCAGGACGGACTGGCGCGGCTGATCCTGAAGGTGCCGAAGGAGAAGCTGCGGGTGGTCTCGCCCGATGTCGGCGGCGGCTTCGGCCTGCGCGGCAAGATCTTCCCGGAATCCGGCATGGTGCTCTGGGCGGCCAGGCGCCTCGGGCGGCCGGTGAAGTGGATGGCCGGGCGAACGGAAACCTTCATGTGCGACCCGCATGGCCGCGACCACGTCACCCGGGCCGAGATGGCATTCGATGCCGAGGCCAAGGTCCTGGGCGTGAAGATCCGCACCCTGGCGGCGATGGGCGCCTATCTGCAGGATTTCGGCCCGCGCATGCCGACCGTGGCCGGTGGCCGCATCATGGGCACTGTCTACGACATCCAGGCGCTGAACGCCCAGGTGAGCTGCGTCTTCACCAACACCAGCCCGACCGACGCCTATCGCGGCGCCGGCCGTCCCGAGCAGGCCTATGTGCTGGAACGCCTGCTGGACCTGGGCGCCGCGGCCTTCGGCATCGGGCGGGACGAGATTCGCCGGCGCAACTACATCCGGCCCGAGCAGATCCCCTATACCAACGTGGTCGGCAACGCGATCGACAGCGGGCTGTTCGCGGAAACCCAGGGCCTGGCGCTGAAGCTGGCGGATTGGGACGGGTTCGCGGCACGGCGCGCCGCCTCGGCGGCGAAGGGCCGGCGGCGCGGCATCGGCATCGGCTACTTCATCGAGGCATCGGGCGGGCAGCCGAGCGAATGGGCGCGGGTGCGGTTCGATGCGGCCGGGGCGGTCTCGGTCACCGTCGGCACCTTCAGCCATGGCCAGGGGCATGAGACGGCCTATGCCCAGGTGCTGCACCAGAAGCTCGGTGTCGATTTCGACGCGGTGACCCTGATCCAGGGCGACACCGATGTGGTGGAGCAGGGCAACGGCACCGGCGGCTCGCGCTCCTCGCAGATGGGTGGCGTAGCGATTTCCCGCGCCGCCGAACTGGTCATCGCCAAGGGCCGGCGGCTGGCGGCGCATCTGCTGGAAGCCGGGTTGGAAGACGTGGAATTCGCCGACGGCCTGTTCCGCGTCGCCGGCACCGACCTGACCGTGGGCTGGGACCGCATCTACGAAGCCGCGCAGAACCCGCCCGAGGGCGAGACGCCGGGCCTGGACGAGAAGCTGCTGTACACCCGCAACACCGAATGCAACTTCCCCAATGGCTGCCACGTGGCCGAGGTGGAGATCGATGGCGATACCGGGCAGGTCGAGATCCTGCGCTATGCCGCGGTGGACGATGTCGGCAATGTCCTCAACCCGATGCTGGTGCATGGCCAGAGCCACGGCGGCATCATGTCCGGCATCGGCCAGGCGCTGCTGGAACATGCGGTCTACGACAAGGAAAGCGGCCAGTTCCTGACCGCGACCTTCCAGGACTACTGCATGCCGCGCGCCTCCGACGCGCCGGATTTCGACCTCGGCTTCAACATCGTGCCCTGCCCGAACAACGACCTCGGGGTGAAGGGCGCCGGTGAGGGCGGGGCCTGCGGGGCACCGCCGGCGATCGTCTCGGCGATCTGCGACGCGCTTGCCGTGCCGCACATCGACATGCCGGTGACGCCGGAGAAGGTGTGGCGGGTGCTGGCGGCGCAGCAGGCCGCCTAGCGGCCCGGCGTCAGGCGGCCAGCAGCTTCGGCAGGCTGGACGCCAGCAGCATCACCCCGGAGGCGGCCAGCAGCCCGAGCACGATGCGCTGGAAACCAAGGTCCCCAAGCCGGTGGTAGGCCCAGGCCCCGAGCAGCGCAAAGGCCACCACCACCGGCGCCAGCACCGGGAATTTCCATGCCACCTCGGCGGTGACCGCGCCCGACAGCAGGTAGCCGGTCATGGTGGTGACGTGCATGGTCAGGAACACCAGCTGGAACACGCCGCGCTGGGTCACCCGGTCCCAGCCACGCAGCACGCACCAAAGGGTGGGGATCGGCCCCGGCAGGCCACCCAGGCCGCCCATCACCCCGCCGAGCGCCCCCACCACGCCATCCGCCAGCCGGCCGCCCCGGTTGATGCGCGGCAGCCGCGCCGCCAGCAGCATGGAGCTGCACCACAGCAGCAACAGCCCGCCCAGCCCCGCCTGGAATATCCGCGGGTCGACCACCGGCAGCAGCAGCACCCCGAGCGGCACCCCGACCAGCCCGCCCAGGATGAAGGGCACCGCCTTGGGGATGGCCGAAATCCGCAGCAGCCGCAGCCCCATGCCCTGGCCGATGATCGAACAGAACACCACCAGCGGCCCCGCCACCGCCGGCTCCAGCACCCAGGACCAGAAGGCCATCGCCACCAGCCCGAAGGCGAAGCCCGAAATTCCCTGCACGAAACCGGCACAGGCCGCCCCGACCAGGACCACCGCCAACCCATATGTCACGCGCGGCGCCCCTGCCATGCCAGGGGGCGGGTTTTCGCCCAGGGCCCCGCGGGATACAACCGCCTGAACGTCCGCAACAAGGAAACCACCGTGTCCGAACAGCGCCGCTTCCGCGTCGGCTACCTCTCCTACGTGCCGCATCCGTCCTTCCTGGAGACGGCGGCACTGCACCCGGAGATGGAGGTGGTGCGCATCCCGCTCGACCAGCCCGAGGCCGCCGTGCTGGCCGGGCTGCAGTCGGTGGATGCCTACTACGTCATGGCGTCGCGCGACGAGCTGCCCAGACCCTTCCACGTCAACGCGGCGCTGCTGGCGCAACTGCCCGGCCTGCTGATGGTCGGCAGCACCGGCGCCGGCTACGACACGGTGGACCCCGAGGCCTGCACCGCGGCCGGCGTACTGCTGGTGAACCAGGCCGGCGGCAATGCGGAGGGCGTGGCGGAACATGCTGTCGGCATGATGCTGGCGCTGCTGAAGCGCATGCCGGAAGCCCAGGCGGCCATGCGCGCCGGCCGGGCGAAGGACCGCAATGCGCTGATGGGGCGCGAGCTGCGCGGGCGGACGGTGGGCCTCGTCGGCATCGGCAATGTCGGCACCCGCGTCGCCGAGATCGTCCGGCTGGCCTTCTCCTGCCCGGTGCTGGCCTGCGACCCGTATGTGGATGCCGCGACGGTTGCCGCGCGCGGCGCCCGCAAGGTGGAGATGCCGGAACTGCTGGCGACCAGCGACGTGGTCAGCCTGCACCTGCCGCTCGCGCCCGACAGCCGCAGCCTGATGAACGCCGCGAGCTTCGCCCGCATGAAGCCCGGCGCCATCTTCGTCACCACCGCGCGCGGCAACATCCATGACGAGCCGGCGCTGCATGCGGCGCTGGCCAGCGGCCACATCGCCGCCGCCGGGCTGGACGTGTGGGAACAGGAGCCGCCGCCGCCGGGCCACCCGCTGCTGAACATGGACAACGTCATCGTCACCCAGCACACCGCCGGGGTGACGCATGAAAGCCGCAGCAACATCACCCGCATCGCCGCGCTGGCCTTCGCCGATGCGGCGAACGCGAGGCTGCCGCCGCGGATCATCAACCCCGCGGTGATACCGCGCTTTGCCGCGCGCTACGAGGCGGTGTTCGGCCGGGCGCTGGCCGTCTAGCCTTGCGCCGCGGCAGACGCGGGCGCAGCATTTCACCGGCTTAAGGGGGTTGGACGATGGTGGATCTGGTCATCACCGGGGATTGCGTGGTCACGCCGCACAGCATCGGCCCAGCCGATGTGGCGATCGCCGGCGGCAGGGTGGTGGCGGTGGCCGAGCGGGGCGCCTTCCCGATCTCGGCCAATGCGCGGCTGGTGGATGCGGTCGGCAAGATCGTGATGCCGGGCGGGATCGACCCGCACACCCATTGCCTCTGGCCAGTGGTGGTGCCGGACGGCAGCCCCACCCTGACCCAGGGACCCTCGGTCGTCGGCCGCGCGGCGCTGTTCGGCGGCACCACCACCATCATCGACTTCACCCGATGGACGCATGGCAAGACCGTGCAGGGCGCCATCGAGGAACGCATGGCCGCCTGGACCGCCGATGGCTGCCCCTGCGACTGGGCGCTGCACACCATGGTGGAAGGCGACCTGCCGCCCGAGATCCCCGGCCAGATCGGCGAATCGATCGAGGCGGGCCATGCCACGGTGAAGATCTTCACCACCGACATCACGCCGTCCCGCAAGGGCCGCATGGTGGACTTCGGCGATATCTGGGAAGTCTTCCAGGTGCTGGCGAAGAAGGGCGGCCTCGGCGTCATCCACGCCGAGGACAACGACATCGTCATGCACATGTACGCCAAGCTGTTCCGCGAGGGCCGCGCCGGCTTCGAGAACATGGCGGAGGTGCACAACACCCTGTCCGAGGACCTCTCCTTCCGCCGCGTGCTGCGGCTGGCCGAGCAGGTGCCGGGCACTGCGCTGTACATGCTGCATGTCTCGGCGGCGAACGGCGTGCAGGCGATCCGCGAGGCGCGGGCGAAGAACCTGCCCATCTACGGCGAGAGCCTGCACCAGTACATGCTCTACACCGCCGAGGACTACAAGCGCCCGAACGGCCAGATGTACCACACCTACCCCTCGCTGAAGTCGCAGGCGGACCAGGATGCGCTGTGGCGCGGGGCGATGGACGGCAGCATCAACTGCATCGCCACGGATGAGTTGTGCTGCTCGCTGGCGGTGAAGACCCAGGGCAACCGCATCGACGACACCACCGGCGGCAATTCCGGCGTCGAGCCGCGGGTAGCGGTGATGTATTCCGAAATGGTCGGCAAGCGCGGCTTCACCCTGCGGCAGTTCGTCGATGCCGTCTCGACCAATGCGGCGAAGGTGATGGGCATGTATCCGCGCAAGGGCGCCATCGCGCCGGGCGCCGATGCCGATATCTGCATCCTCGACCCCGCGCTGCGCCGCACCGTCCGCGCCGAAGCGCTGCACGAAAGCGACTACACCCCATGGGAAGGCCGCGCGGTGGATGCCTGGCCGGCGATGACCATCCTGCGCGGCAAGATCATGGTCGAGGGCGATACCTGGCTCGGCGACATGCAGGACGGCCAATGGATCCGCCGCACCATCCCGCAGGAGATCCGCGCCGGCGCGGCGCTTTGACGCCACCCGAGCTGCGCGACCTGCTGGCCGATGCGCTGGCACTGTGGGAGGTGCCCGGGCGGGTGAGCGTGGCGGCCGGCGGCGTGGCGCTGCAGGCGCCGGACGGCACGCCGCTGCGCATCACCGCCGCCGATGCGGCCGACCGCCCGGTCCGCTGGTGGCTGGAGCGGCCGGGGCAGAAACGGCCCTGCACCTCGGTGGTCGGGCTGTTGCGGACGCTGCGGAACGCGGTCGGTGCCGGCGAGGGCGAGGCGCGGCGGCTGCGGGTGGCGCAGCCGTGATTCCGGTTTCGGTCGTCACCGGCTTCCTCGGCGCCGGCAAGACCACCCTGCTGCGGCGGGTGCTGCGCGACCCGGCCTGGACGGACAGCGCCGTCATCGTCAATGAATTCGGCGAGGTGCCGCTGGACCACGACCTGCTCGCCGCCAGCGAGGAGATCCTGGTCAATGTCTCGACCGGTTGCCTCTGCTGCGTGGTCCGCAGCGACCTGACGGCGACCCTGATGGACCTCGCCCGGCGCCGCGCGGCGGGCCAGGTGCCGCCCTATGCCCGGGTGCTGATCGAGACCTCGGGCCTGGCCGACCCGGCGCCCATCCTGCACGCGCTGATGACCGATGCGGCGGTTGCGGAAACCCATGCGCTGCAATCCGTGGTGACGCTGGTCGATGCGCTGCATGGCGCGGCAAGCCTGCAACGCCACCCGGAAGCCCAGCGCCAGGTGATGCTGGCGGACCGCATCCTGCTGACCAAGCCCGACCTCGGCGACAACATGGCCGCGCTGGAAGCCGCGTTGCGGGCGCTGAACCCCGCCGCGCCGATCCGCGCCGCCGCACACGGCGCCATCGCGCCGGACTGGCTCTTCGCCCCCGGCACACTGCCAGAATTCCTCGATGCCAACGCCCGCCACAGCGCCGGCGTCGCCAGCATCACCATCGAGCGGGACACGCCGATCGCCGCGCTGGCGCTGACGCTCTGGATGCAGGCGCTGGCCGAGCACGCCGGCGCCCGGCTGCTGCGGCTGAAGGGGCTGGTGGCGCTGGCCGAGGACCCGGCGCGCCCGGCGGTCATCCACGCCATCCAGCACATGGTGCACCCGCCGGAATGGCTGCCGCGCTGGCCATCGGCGGATCATCGCAGCCGGATCGTGCTGATCGGCCAGGGCATCCCGCGCCACCTGCCGGCCCGGCTGCTGGCGGCGATCGAGGCCGAGGTGGCGGATGAGGCCGCCCGCCGGGCGAGCTAGCCGGCACCCCGCTTGCCCCTCCCCCATGCCGGTGGTCAAGTGCGGCCAACGGCGGGACCAGGGAGACGCAGATGACCGAAACGAATGGGCTGTTCAGGCTGGACGGCTCCACCGCCCTTGTCACCGGCGCATCCGGCGCGCTCGGGGCACATTTCGCCCGGGTACTGCATGCGGCGGGCGCGCGGGTGGTGCTGGCCGCCCGCCGGACCGAGGCGCTGGCGGCACTGGCCGCCGAACTGGGCGAGCGTGCCGCCACCGTGCCGCTGGACGTGACCGACCCGGCGCATGTCTCCGCCGCCTTCGACGCCGCCGCCGCGGCCTTCGGTTCGCCCTGCGACATCATCATCAACAACGCCGGCATCGCCGTCTCCCGCCCCGTGCTCCAGCAGACCGCGGACGACTGGGACAGCGTGCTGGACGTGAACCTGCGCGGCTGCTTCCTGGTGGCGACGGAAGGCGCGCGGCGGCTGGTTGCGGCGAAGCGCGGCGGGGCCATCATCAATATCGCCTCGATCGGCGGGCTGCGCATCCTGCAGGGCGTGGCCGGCTATACCGCGTCCAAGGCCGGGCTGGTGCAGTTGACCAAACAACTGGCGGTGGAACTGGCGCGCTACGGCATCCGGGTGAACGCGCTCTGCCCGGGCTATGTGGAGACGCCGATCAACACCGAATTCTTCGCCTCCGAAGCCGGCCAGGCGGTGGTCAAGCGGGTGCCGCAGCGCCGCCTCGGCCAGCCCGCGGACCTGACCGGCCCGCTGCTGCTGCTCGCCTCCCCCGCCGGCGGCCACATGACCGGCGCCGCGCTGGTGGTGGACGGCGGCCATTCCGTGAACCCGCTCTAGGAACACCACCATGGACTTCAGCCTATCCCCCGAGGTCGAGGCGACCCGCGCCCGCATCCGCGACTTCGTCGAGCATCAGCTGATCCCGCTGGAAGCCGACCGCGCCAACTACGACGAACACGAGAACATCGCGCCCGACGTGCTGAAGCGGCTGCGCCACATGGCCAAGGCCGAGGGGCTGTGGGCGCTCGGCATGCCCAAGGAGCGCGGCGGCGGCGGCTTCCCGATGGTCGCGCTGGCCGCCTTCTACGAGGAGATGAACCGCAGCATCTTCGGCCCGGTGGTCTTCCACGGCGCCGCGCCGGATGACGGCAACATGCGCGTGCTGAACATGGTCGGCACCGAGGCACAGAAGACCCGCTGGCTGCAGCCGATCATCAATGGCGAGGTGCAGTCGAGCTTCGCCATGACCGAACCCGATGGCTGCGGCAGCGACCCGTCCATGACCTATACCCGGGCCGAGCGGCGCGGCAACGACCGCTGGGTCATCAGCGGCCGCAAGCACTACATCACCGGCGCCGGGGAATCGAAGCACTTCATCCTCATGGCGCGGACCGGCGAGGATGACCGCACCGGCCTCACCGCCTTCCTGTTCCATGCCGACCAGCCGGGCTGGAAGATAATCCGCCGCATCCCGATCATGGGACCGGAGGAACATGGCGGCCATTGCGAGCTGGAATTCGACGGGCTGGAGGTTACCGACGACAACATCCTGATGGGCGTCGGCGATGGCCTGCGTGTCACCCAGATCCGCCTCGGCCCGGCGCGGCTGACGCATTGCATGCGCTGGACCGGCATGGGCCGCCGCGCGCTGGAGATCGCCATGGCGCATATCGAGCAGCGCCGCGCCTTCGGCACGAAGCTGGTCGAGAAGGAGGCCGTGCAGCAACTCGTCGGCCAGGCGGCGATGGAGCTGGAGATCGGCCGGCTGCTGACCATGCGCGCCGCCTGGCTGCTGGACCAGGGCAGCCTGGCGCGCAAGGAGATCTCCATGGCCAAGGTCGTGGTGGCCGATGCGCTGCACAAGGCGGTGGATACCTCCCTGCAATTGCTCGGCGCCCGCGGCTATTCCAAGGATACGCCGGTCGAGTGGATGTACCGCTACGCCCGCCAGGCCCGGCTGGTGGATGGCGCCAGCGAGGTCCACCGGATGGTGCTGGCGAATTTCCTGCGCCGCCAGGGCAAGGACTTCTTCCAATGGGGCAGCAACCGTGGATGACCATGACCTGCCGCCGCTGGCGGCGAACCATGTCCCGCTCTCGCCAATTTCCTTCCTGCTGCGGGCGGCGCGGATCTATCCGCATCGCACCGCGGTCATCCACGGCGCCCGGCGCTACACCTATGCGGAGATGGCGGAGCGCAGCCGCCGCCTCGCCTCAGCGCTGAACCGGGCCGGCGTCGCGGCCGGAGATGTGGTGGCGGTGCTGGCGCCCAACACGCCGGAGATGCTGGAGGCGCATTACGGCGTGCCGATGGCGGGCGCCGTGCTGATGACGGTGAACATCCGGCTGGATGCCGCGGCGATCGGCTTCATCCTGCAGCATTCCGGCGCGAAGTTCTTCCTGGTGGACAGCGAATTCGCCGCCACCGCCCGCGCCGCGCTGGCAAGCCTGCCGCAACCGCTGCCGGTGGTGGACATCCTCGACAGCGAAGGCCCCGGCGGGGAGCCGCTGGGCGGCCAGGACTACGAAGCCTTCCTCGCCACCGGCGATGCCGCCGCGCCCATCCACACGCCGAAGGACGAGTGGGAGGCGATCAGCCTTTCCTACACCTCGGGGACCACCGGCAACCCCAAGGGCGTGGTCGCGCATCATCGCGGCGCCTATCTCAATGCCGCGGCCAATGCCCTGGCCTTCACCCTCACGCCCCGCAGCGTCTATCTCTGGACGCTGCCGATGTTCCACTGCAACGGCTGGACCTATACCTGGGCGGTGACCCTGCAGGGCGGCACGCATGTCTGCCTGCGGCGGGTCGAGCCGGGGGCGATCTTCGCCGCCATCGCGGAGCATGGCGTCACCCACATGTGCGCCGCGCCGGTGGTGCTGACCATGCTGATCCACGCGCCGGATGACCAGAAGCGTGCCTTCACCCATGCCGTCGCCATCGCCACCGGCGGCGCCGCGCCACCCTCCCCGGTGATCGCGCAGATGGAGGCGATGGGCTTCGACGTGACGCATCTCTATGGCCTGACGGAATGCTATGGCCCCGCCACCATATGCCTGTGGCAGCCGGGGCTGGACCAGTTGCCGCTGGCCGAGAAATCCGCCTTCATGGCGCGCCAGGGCGTCAACCACCCGATGCTGGAGGAGGTGGCGGTGATCGACCCCGCGACCATGGCCCCCGTGCCGCCGGATGGCGCGACGCTGGGCGAGGTCATGCTGCGCGGCAACACCGTGATGAAGGGCTACCTCCGCAATCCCGCCGCCAATGCCGAGGCCTTCGCCGGCGGCTGGTTCCACACCGGCGACCTCGGGGTGATGCACCGGGATGGCTACATCGAGGTGAAGGACCGCGCCAAGGACATCGTCATCTCCGGCGGCGAGAACATCTCGACCCTGGAGGTGGAGGAGGTGCTCTACGCCCACCCCGCCATCATGGAAGCCGCCGTGGTCGCCGCGCCCGACGAGAAATGGGGCGAGGTGCCGCATGCCTTCATCACGCCGAGGCCGGGCGCCACGCCGCCGACCGAGGCGGAGGTCATGGAATGGTGCCGCAGCCGGCTGGCGCGCTTCAAATGCCCGAAGCGCGTCACTTTCGGGCCGCTGCCCAAGACCTCCACCGGCAAGATCCAGAAGTACGAGCTGCGCCAGCGGCTGAAGCCGGACTAACCAGTCAGGGCTTGGAGTAGCTCACGCCCATGCCGGCGGACGGGTCGTTCTGGATGCCGTAGGGCGGGATCGGGTAGCGCAGCCCGTTCTTCGCCAGCGCCTTCATGCCGTCGACGGCAACGCGGAGGTCGGCCGGCTTCAGCGCCATCAGCATCTCCTCGTCCGGCACGCCGCCGTAGCGCCGTTCGGCGTAACAGGGCAGCGACAGGCTCGGCTCGCCGGTCTTAAGGGCGCGGCCCCAGCTGTCGGCGCAGGCGCTCTCGCCCACCACGCTCCATTCGAACTTCTTGTAGTTGCGGTACTGCAGCCCGTTGATGAGGATGATCATCTGGCCGGGCGTCGCATAGACCAGGCAGATGTCCGGGTCGGGGATGCGGCCGCTGTCGAGCGGGGTGACGGCCATGGCCTGGTAGCGGCCATAGGGCACGACATCCAGCGCCTCCTGCCGGGCCTGGGCGTCCGGCTGGGTGCCGTGCCAGATGCCGACGTATTTCTCGCCGCTGCGCCACTCCTCGTCCTGCGGCGCCAGGCCGATGACCGCGCGGCACTGTGCGCCGACCAGGTCCTTGCCGGTGACCCCCACGGTCCAGCCGAGCCGGGATGCCATGCTGACGATCTGGTCCGTCGCATGCACGGTCTTGGGCCGGCGGATGCGCGGGATCGCCTCCATCTCCTCAACCGTCTCGTACATCTTCATGCCGATGACGGTGGTCTTCAGGCGCAGCAGCGCGTTCAACTCTGAGACGAGGCGCTGGGCCTCATTCTGCTCGGACATGGTGTTCTCCCCTGGACGCCGGCAGCTTACGCCAAAGCCGGGTGCGGTTGACCAGCCCGCGCCGCCGCGGCGAGACTGTTGCATCCCCGCTGAGGACCTTCAAATGGCCCACCACACCCTCCGTGCCGCGCCCGATACTGTTCGCGTCAGCGCCTTCGATGCCAGCTTCCCGCCGGTGCTTACCATCGCGCCGGGCGACACGGTGGAGGTGCAGTGCGTCTCGGGCCGGGAGGAGGTGCTGCCGCCGCCGGGCAGCGGCATGACCGTGCCGGCCGAACTCGCCGCCATCATCGCCGCCAACCAGGGCATGGTCGCCGGGCATATCTGCACCGGCCCGATCGCCATCGAGGGCGCCATGCCGTGCGACATGCTGGAGGTGCGGATCGACCGGATCGAGCTTGGGTCGGACTGGGGCTACAACACCATCCGCCCGCTCGCCGGCACCCTGCCCGAGGATTTCCACGAACCGGCGAAGATGATCATCCCGATCGACCGCGCGGCCAATACCTGCCGGCTGCCCTGGGGGCTCGACCTGCCGCTGGCGCCGTTCTTCGGGGTGATGGGCGTGGCGCCGCCGCCCGCCTTCGGCCGCATCAGCAGCAAGGAGCCCCGCATCCACGGCGGCAACCTCGACAACAAGGAACTGACCCAGGGCAGCACGCTGTTCCTGCCGGTCTTCGTGCCCGGTGCCAACTTCTCGGCAGGCGACGGGCACGGCGTGCAGGGTGATGGCGAAGTCTGCGTCACCGCGCTGGAGACCTGCCTGACCGGCACCTTCACCTTCATGCTGCACAAGGCGGACAAGGCCGGCGAGCCGCTGCTGGCCCGGCCGCGCGCCGCGACCCCCACCCACTACATCAGCATGGGCATGCACGAGGATCTCGACCAGGCGATGAAGCAGGCATTGCGGGAGATGATCGCCTTCATCACCTCCCGCACCAATCTCTCACGCGAGCAGGCCTACGCCTTCTGCTCCCTCGCCGTGGACTTCCACGTCACCCAGACGGTGAACGGCGAGAAGGGCGTGCATGGGCTGCTGAAGAAGGGCCTGCTGTTCTGACCGCGCTCAGCCCAGGCTGACCTCGAAGCCCTTCGCCGTCGCCGGCCGCGCCATCATCCGGGCGTACCAGGCGGCGACGTTGGGCAGGTCGTCGAAGGGCACCAGGTGCCGCTCGTGCCGCCAGGCCCAGCCGAGGATGGCGAAGTCGGCGACGCTCGGCTCGCCCTCGGTGGCGACGAAATCCCGCCCGGCCAGCCGGCGGTCGAGCACGCCATACAGCCGCCTGGTCTCATCCCCGTAGCGCTTCACGCCGTAGTCGCGGGCCGGGCCTTCGGGCTGCATCAGGAAGTGGTGGACTTGGCCCGGCATCGGGCCGAAGCCGCCCATCTGCCACATCAGCCATTCCAGCACCGGCACCCTGGCGCGCAGGTCGGCGGGGAGGAACTTGCCGGTCTTTTCGCCGAGGTAGAGCAGGATCGCGCCGCTTTCGAAGACCGTGATCGGCTGGCCGCCCGGGCCGTCGGGGTCGATGATGGCCGGGATGCGGTTGTTCGGGCTGAAGGCCAGGAAGTCCGGGTTGAACTGCTCGCCCTTGCCGATATTCACGACCTTGACGGTATAGGGCAGGCCCATCTCCTCCAGCGCCACGCTGATCTTGCGGCCGTTGGGGGTGTTCCAGGTGTGCAATTCGATCATCGGCTGTCCGCTCTCCCAGGCATTCGTTTCAGCCCGAGCCTAGAGCAATCCCCCGCGCCATGGCACCACCTGATCATTTTGAGACGAAGCCACAACAAGGTCCGGCGACGGCACCCCGCAAGCGTGTCGGCGCAGCCACGCATCGGCGGAAGCCGCGGTGGACGTGGCGAAACGGCTTCACAATGGCGTTTTGTTGCGGCATCCCTGCCGCATGGCGGCGTGATGGGGATCGCCCGCCGTTTGGGGGACAGGTTGATGCAGTCGATGGTTTTCGCGCCGGCTCGCCGTAAATCGGTGCGGCTTGCCTATGTGCTGTGGGCGTGTTTCGGCCTGCTCGGCCTGCACCGCCTCTACCTCGGCCATACACTGTCCGCGGCGGGCATGGCGGCCATCACCCTTGTCTCGGTGCCGTTGATCTGGAGCGGCCTGGGCCTGCTCGGCTTCGTCACCGCCGGCACCTGGGCGCTGGCGGATGCACTGCTGATCCCCGGCATGGCGCGGGAGACGAACGAGCCGGTGCCGGCAACCGCCATCGCCGCCTGACGCGGCGCGGCCCCCTGGCTTCGGGGGCCGCCACCCGGTTCAGCCCAGCTTCGCCTTCAGTACCTCGTTGACCAGGGCCGGGTTGCCCTTGCCCTGCATCGCCTTCATCACTTGGCCGACGAAGAAGCCGAACAGCTTGTCCTTGCCGGACCGGTACTCGGCCAGCTTGTCGGCGTTGGCGGCCAGCACCTTGTCGATGGCGGCCTCGATCGCCCCGGTATCCACCACCTGCCGCAGCCCGCGGGCATCGATGATGGCCGGCGCCCGCTTCCCGGTCTCGAACATGATCGCCAGCACGTCCTTGGCGATCTTGCCGTTGATGGTCCGGTCGGCGATCAGGTCGAGCAGCTCGGCGAGGCCGGCGGCCGTCACCGGGCTGGTCTCGACCGAATGGCCGGTGCGGTTGAGGGCGGCGAAGAAATCGCCCGTCACCCAATTCGCCACCGTCTTGGCATCGCGCCCCTGGGCCACGGCCTCGAAGAAGGCCGCGGTTTCCTTCTCCAGCGTCAGGACATGCGCGTCATAGGCTGACAACCCCATGGCGGCGTAGCGGGCACGCCGGGCATCGGGCAGTTCCGGCAGCGCGGCCTTCAGGCTTTCGACCCAGGCGGCGTCCAGCACCAGCGGCGGGAGGTCCGGGTCGGGGAAGTAGCGGTAGTCATGCGCGTCTTCCTTGCTGCGCATGCTGCGGGTCACGCCGCGGCCGGTATCGAACAGCCGGGTTTCCTGGCGGACCTCGCCGCCTTCCTCCCAGACCTCGATCTGCCGCCGCGCCTCCGCCTCCACCGCCTGCATGACGAAGCGGATGGAGTTGACGTTCTTGACCTCGCAGCGGGTGCGGTATGCCTCGCCCGCGCGGCGGACCGAGACGTTCACATCCGCCCGCATCGAACCTTCATCCATGTTGCCGTCGCAGGTGCCGAGGTAGCGCAGGATCTGCCGCAGCTTGGTGAGGTAGGCGCCGGCTTCCTCCGGGCTGCGGATGTCCGCCTCGGAGACGATCTCCATCAGCGCCACGCCGGAGCGGTTCAGGTCGATGAAGCTTTTGGTCGCGTGCTGGTCGTGCAGCGACTTGCCGGCATCCTGTTCCAGGTGCAGCCGGGTGATGCCGATCTGCTTGGTGCTGCCATCCGCCAGGGTGATCTCGACCACCCCGGTGCCAACGATCGGGTGGGCGAACTGGCTGATCTGGTAGCCCTGCGGCAGGTCCGCGTAGAAGTAGTTCTTGCGGTCGAAGCGCGACCACAAATGGATCTCGGCATTCAGCCCGAGCCCGGTGCGCACCGCCTGCGCCACGCATTCCTGGTTGATGACCGGCAGCATCCCGGGGAAGCCGGCGTCGATGAAGGACACCTGGCTGTTCGGGCTGGCGCCGAATGCGGTGGCGGCGCCGCTGAACAGCTTCGATTGCGAGGTCACCTGGGCATGCACCTCAAGCCCGCAGACGATTTCCCACGCGCCGGTGCGGCCTTCGAGTGTGTAGCTCATGCTGCTGCCGTCCTTGCGCCCCAGACAAAGGTCAGGCGCTGCTGTTCACGGAGGAAGGCCTCCCGGTCATCGACGATGCCAAAGCCGAGCCGCCTGGCGCAATCTGCGAAGCCGGACAGGGCCTGCGGGTCCAGTTTCCCGGTCCCCAGGTTGGTCTGGTTGACGACGATCGCGGAAATCATGGCACCCGCCTGGTGGAGCATCCTGTCGCATACGCCTTCAAGATGCGGCCGCATCTGGCTGCGGATGGACATGCTCCAGGGAATGCCGTTGGCACTGGCAGTGGCGCCGTAGCTGATGAAGCCCCGCTCGGCCGCGGCAGCACGGATTGCCTCGACGCTGCGGTCCATGTCGAGCATGCTAGGCGCCCGCCCGCAGCCGCGGCAACGCGGTGAAGTTGGCGGCATGCTCGATGGCGGCGCCCACCGCGAAGACGGTTTCCTCATCGAAGGCCCGGCCGATCACCTGCAGGCCGAGCGGCAGCCCCTGCCCGTCCAGCCCCGCCGGTACCGCCAGCCCCGGCAGGCCGGCGAGGTTGGCGGTCACGGTGAAGACGTCGTTGAGGTACATCGTCACCGGGTCGTCCTGCTTCTCGTCCATCCCGAAGGCCGCGCTCGGCGTCGCCGGGGTGACGATGGCATCGACCGTCCGGAAGGCCTCGTCGAAATCCCGCTTGATGAGCGCGCGGATCTTCTGCGCCTTGAGGTAGTAGGCATCGTAGTAGCCGGCGCTCAGCACATAGGTGCCGATCAGGATGCGGCGCCGCACCTCGGCGCCGAAACCCTCGGCCCGGGTGCGCTCGTACAGGTCCTGCAGGTCCCCGCCGGGCTCGGCCACCCGCAGGCCGTAGCGCACCCCGTCATACCGCGCGAGGTTGGAGGAGGCCTCGGCCGGGGCGACGATGTAGTAGGTCGGCAGCGCGTATTTCGTGTGCGGCAGGCTGATCTCGACCGTCTCGGCGCCCTGGTCGCGCAGCCATTGCAGCCCCTGTTCCCAAAGCGCCTCGATCTCCGGCGGCGTCCCATCCAGCCGGTATTCCTTCGGCACGCCGATCCGCAGCCCCATCACCCCGCGGGCGCAGGCCGCGCCGAAATCCGGCACCGGCACATCGGCGCTGGTGCTGTCCTTTGGGTCGAAGCCAGCCATGCTGCGCAGCAGGATGGCGCAATCCTCGACCGTCCGCGCCACCGGGCCGGCCTGGTCCAGCGAGGATGCGAAGGCGACGATCCCGAAGCGCGAGCACCGCCCATAGGTCGGCTTGATACCGGCGATGCCGCAGAAGGCTGCCGGCTGGCGGATCGAGCCGCCGGTATCGGTCGCCGTCGCCCCCAGCGCCAGCCGCGCCGCGACCGCCGCGGCCGAGCCGCCGGAGGAGCCGCCCGGCACCAGCCGCGCATCGGGGTCGTTGGCGCGGGACCAGGGGTTCTCCACCGGCCCGAAGGCGCTGGTGGTGTTGGACGAGCCCATGGCGAATTCATCGAGGTTCGCCTTGCCGAGGAACACCGCGCCATCCCGCAGCAGGTTGCCGGAGACGGTGCTCTCATAAGGCGGGACGAAATTGCCCAAAATCCTGCTGCCCGCCGTGGTCCGCGTCCCGGCGGTGCAGAACAGGTCCTTGATGGCCAGCGGCAGGCCCTCCAGCGGGCCGGTCACGCCCTCGGCCCGGCGGGCGTCGCTGGCCCGCGCCTGGGCCAGCGCCTGCTCCCCGGTGACGGTGATATAGGCGTTCAGGCGCGGGTTCAGCGCCGCGATGGCGTCCAGATGCGCCTGGGTCAGCTCAACCGAGCTGATGATGCCCTCGTTCAGCGCATCGATGGCGCCGCGCAGGGTGAAATCGGTCGGGTGCATGTTATTCGACCACCTTCGGAACGCCGAAATATTCGCCCTGCCGGTCGGGCGCATTGGCCAGCACCTGCTCGGCGCTGCCGCCATCGGTCACCGCATCGGGGCGGGACCGCAGGGTGACGCCGCCGCCGCCGGCCATCGGCTCCACGCCGTCGGTCGGCACGGCCTGCAATTGCTCGATCCAGCCGAGGATGCCGTTCAGCTCGGCCTGGGCCTGGCCGAGTTCAGCCTCCTCCAGCCGGATGCGGGCGAGCGAGGCGATGCGCCTCACCGTGGCGGTGTCGAGGGACATGTGTCCATTCCAGTCTTTGCCAGTGCCATTTTTTGCCAGTCGCAGGGCTATAAGGCCCCCCATGGCCCTGTTCAACCTGACTGACCTCCGCGCCGCCCTGCCCCGCGGCCAGCGCCTCATCGGCCTAGACCCCGGCAGCCGCCTGGTGGGCGTGGCGCTGTCCGACCCGTCGCTGATGCTGGCCAGCCCCTATGGCTCCATCCGCCGCGGCAAGCTGGCAGCCAATGCGGCGGAATTGGCCGCCATCATCCGCAAGGAGAACGCCGGCGGGCTGGTGGCCGGGCTGCCGCTTTCCATGGATGGCAGCTTCGGCCCGGCGGCCCAGGCGGCGAAGGACTGGGCCATGGCGATCGCCGCCGCGGTCGGCCTGCCGGTGGCGCTGTGGGACGAGCGGCTGTCCAGCGCCGCGGTGAACCGGATGCTGATCTCCGAGGCGGACCTCACCCGCGCCAAGCGGGCGGCGGCGGTGGATGCCGCGGCGGCGGCCTACATGCTGCAGTCGGCCCTGGATGCGACGGCCTTGGACAGGACGATGGCCGCCGCTAGGGTGCCGCCACCCGAGACCGGCAAGTCCTGAATGTCATTCTCCTTTCCCATCCTGCCCGATGGCCACCTCCTTGCCATCGAGGGGCTGGAGCCGCCGCATATCGGCGCCCTGCTCGACCTGGCGGAGAGCTATGCCCTGCTCAACCGCCAGGGAAAGACCCAGCGGGACCTGCTGCGCGGTCGCACCCTCATCAACCTGTTCTTCGAGGACAGCACCCGCACCCGCACCAGCTTCGAGCTGGCCGGCAAGCGGCTCGGCGCCGATGTGATCAACATGGCGGTCAGCACCAGCAGCGTGAACAAGGGGGAGACGCTGGTGGATACCGCCAGCACCCTGAACGCCATGCATTGCGACCTGCTGGTGGTCCGCCACGGCCAGTCCGGCGCCCCCGCCCTGCTCTCCCAGAAGGTCTCCGCCAGCGTCATCAACGCCGGCGACGGCACCCATGAACACCCGACCCAGGCGCTGCTGGATGCGCTGACCATCCGTCGCCGCAAGGGCCGGCTGGAAGGGCTGACCGTCGCCATCTGCGGCGACGTGCTGCACAGCCGCGTCGCGCGGTCCAACATCCACCTGCTGACCGCGATGAACTGCCGGGTCCGCATCATCGGCCCGCCGACGCTGATCCCCGCCGAGGCGGCGCGGCTCGGCGTCGAGGTATTCCATGACATGAAGGCCGGCCTCGACGAGGCGGATGTCGTGATGATGCTGCGGCTGCAGAAGGAACGGATGACCGGCGGCCAGGTGCCCTCCTCCCGCGAGTTCTTCCGCTTCTTCGGGCTGGATGCCGAGAAGCTGGCCTGGGCCAGGCCGGACGCCATCGTCATGCATCCCGGCCCGATGAACCGCGGGGTCGAGATCGACAGCGCAATCGCCGACGACCCGGAACGCAGCGTCATCGGCGAGCAGGTGGAAATGGGCGTCGCCTGCCGCATGGCGGTGCTGGACGTGCTGGCCCGGGACCTGCGCCGCAATGCATGACCTTTTCATCACGGGCGCCCGGCTGCTGGACCCCGCCACCGGCCTCGACGCCCCGGGTGACCTGCTGATCCGCGACGGGCTGATCGCCGAGGCCGGCACCGGCTTCGGCCGGCCGGACGGCATCCCCAGCCTCGATGCCGCGGGGCTCTGCCTCGCCCCCGGCCTGGTGGACCTACGCGCTGCCATCGGCGAGCCGGGCGCCGAGCACCGCGAGACCATCGCCTCCGCCGCCACCGCCGCGGTGGCCGGCGGCATCACCACCCTCTGCGCCCTGCCGGATACCGACCCGGCGCTGGACGACCCGGCGCTGGTGCAATTCGTCCTCCGCCGCGGCGAGGCGACCGGCAGCATCACCCTGCTGCCCTACGGCGCCGCGACCAAGCATTGCGAGGGCAAGGAACTCGCGGAATACGGGCTGCTGAAGGAGGCCGGCGCCATCGCCTTCACCGATGGCCGGCGGGCCATCGCCAGCGCCCGGGTGATGCGGCTGGCGCTGTCCTACGCCCGCGCCTTCGGCCGCATGGTGGTGCAGCACCCGGAGGAGCCGAGCCTCGCGGCCGGCGGCGCCGCTACCGAGGGCGAGCTGGCCACCCGCCTCGGCCTGCCCGGCATCCCTGCCGCGGCCGAGGCCATGCTGGTGGCACGCGACATCGCGCTGGCCCGGCTGACCGGCGGGCATGTGCATTTCGCCCATGTCAGCACCGGGGCGGCGCTGGAGCTGATCCGCGCTGCCAAGGATGAAGGCCTGGCCGTTACCTGCGATACGGCGCCGCCCTATTTCGACCTGAACGAAACCGCCATCGGCGACTGGCGCACCTACGCGAAGCTCTCCCCGCCGCTGCGCCCGGATGCCGACCGGCAGGCGGTGGCGGCGGCGCTGGCGGACGGCACGATCGATGCCATCGCCTCCGACCACCAGCCGCGCGACGCCGACGACAAGCGGTTGCCCTTCGCCCAGGCCGAGGCCGGCGGCGCGGGCCTCGCCACCCTGCTCGGCGTCACCTTGGCCCGGGTGCATGGCGGCGACCTCACGCTGCTCCAGGCGCTCGACCTGCTGACGGCGCGGCCGGCGGCGCTGCTCGGCATTCCGGCCGGCCGGCTGGCCAAGGGCGCCGCGGCCGATCTCGTGCTGTTCGACCTGGAGCGCGGCTGGCAGGTGAAGGCCGGCGGGTTGCCCGGCAAGGCGCAGAACTCGCCCTTCGACGGCCGGGCGCTGGAAGGCCGGGTGGTCGGCACCTGGAAGGCCGGCCGGCGGGTGTTCGGCCAATGACGCTGCTGCTGGCCCTGGCGCTGGGCTACCTGTTGGGCTCGGTGCCCTGGGGGCTGCTGCTGACCAAGGCGGCCGGGCTGGGCGACATCCGCAGCATCGGCTCCGGCAATATCGGCGCCACCAACGTGCTGCGCACCGGCAACAAGCCGCTGGCGGCGGCGACGCTGGCGCTGGACATCGCCAAGGGCGCATTGGCGCTGTGGCTGGCCGCCAGCCTCTGGGGCGAGCAGGCGGGGCTGGCGGCCGGCTTCGGCGCCATGCTGGGGCATGCCTTCCCGGTGTGGCTCGGGTTCCGCGGCGGCAAGGGCGTGGCGACCGGCGGTGGCGTGCTGCTGGCCGCCGCCTGGTGGCTGGCGCTGGGCGCCGCGGCGGTGTGGCTGGCGGTGGTCGCGCTGACGCGGATCTCCTCGGCCGCGGCCATGGCGGCCTGCGTCGCGGCGCCGGTGCTGGCGCTGGTCGCCGGTCGGCCGGACCTCGCGCTGTTCAGCGGCGGCGTCGCCGCCCTGGTTGTCATCCGCCACCACGGCAACATCCGCCGGCTGCTGGCCGGGACCGAGCCGCGCATCGGCCGCAAGGGCTGAGGCGCGGCGGCCTTGCGGCCTATTCGGTGACGAAGCGGGTGGTGCCGGCCTGGCGGTTCCAGAACAGCGTCACCTTGCTGACCGAGCACAGGTTCACCTGGCGGAATTCCAATTCGTCGCCGTCGTCGTAGACGACCTTGATGTCCCAGTTGCACTCCGCGGTGCGCGATCCGAAGCGCACGTTGAAGGTCCGGCGGTTCTCCAGCACATCCTGCCGCAGCAGGTCGCGGCCCCAGGAGTCGCTGCTGGTCGCCCCGACGTAGATTTCATTGATCTGGTAGCCGGTGCTGTTGACCAGGGCGAAATCCTGGCGGCCCTGCGCCATGGCCGTACCGGCCAGGGCGAGGGGCAGCAGCGCAATGGTGGCAAGCAGGGCACGGCGCATGAGGTTCTCCGCGAAAGTGGCGTCCCGTTGCGGCTCAACCATGACGGGAGAACAACAAGTAGCATAAACTTACGAATCAGGAATGAAGGATCTGGCCCTTGCCCGCTGCCACGCCGACACCTGCCGCGGAACTGCTCGCCCGGCTGCGCCTGGCCCGCACGGACAGCATCGGCCCCGTCACCTTCCGCCGCCTGCTGGCCCGCCACGGCAATGCCCTCGCCGCCCTCGCCGCCCTGCCCGGCATTGCCGCCCGCCGCGGCACCCGCATCGCCCTCTGCCCGGAAGCCGATGCGCTGCGGGAGATGGCGGCGCTGCATCGCCTCGGCGGCCGCTTCCTGTTCACCGGGGAGGCGCCCTACCCGCCGCTGCTGGACCTGGCGGAGGATGCGCCGCCGGTGCTTGCCGTCCTGGGCGACCCGGCCGCCCTGGCGGGCCGCGCCGTCGCCCTGGTCGGCGCCCGCAACGCCTCCGCCGCCGGCCGCCGCCTCGCCGAGGAGCTGGCCGAGCAGCTTGCCGGGGCGGGCCTGGTGGTGGTGTCCGGCCTCGCCCGCGGGATCGATGCCGCGGCGCATCTCGGGGCGCTGCGGCGCGGGCGGACGGTGGCCGCCGTCGCCGGCGGGCTGGACCAGCCCTACCCGCCCGACCACGCGAAGCTGCAGGCCCGCATCGCCGCCGAGGGTGGCGCGGTGGTGGCCGAGGCGCCGCTCGGCACCGCCCCGCTCGCCCGCCATTTTCCCCGCCGCAACCGCATCGTCGCCGGCCTGTCGCTCGGGGTGGTGGTGGTCGAGGCGGCGCCGCGCTCCGGCAGCCTCATCACCGCCCGGCTGGCACTGGAGGCGGGGCGGGAGTTGTTCGCGGTGCCGGGCAGCCCGCTCGACCCGCGCTGCCGGGGCTCGAACGACCTCATCCGCCAGGGCGCCCACCTGACCGAATCCATCACGGACGTGCTGGAACACCTGCCGGAAGCCCCCCGCGCCTTCCGGCTGTTCGAGCCGCCCCTGGCCTGGCCAGGCGGCAGCCAGGCCGGGGAAATTGCGCCGGAGCCGCCGCCGGCCGAAGGCGAGGCCGCCCAAGTGCTTGAATTGCTTGGGGCGGCACCGACCGCGGTTGACGAGGTGATGCGGCGCTGCCACCTGTCGCCCTCCGCAGTCCAGGCGATCCTGCTTGACTTGGAGCTGGCCGGGCGGGTCGAGATGCTGCCGGGCAACCGCGTGGCGCTCACCGGCCAGGCCTGAGCCAGCATCCGGGGCAACCCGGGGACTACCACTCCTTACCGGCCGCAATGGGCCAACGGATCCTGTGTCCATGACGGACGTCGTCGTCGTCGAATCCCCGGCCAAGGCCAAGACCATCAACAAGTACCTTGGCGGGGACTACAAGGTGCTCGCGAGCTTCGGCCATGTGCGTGACCTGCCTCCGAAGGATGGCTCGGTCCGCCCGGACGAGGATTTCGCCATGGACTGGGAATCGGAGGACCGCGGCGAACGCCAGGTCGCCGAGATCGCCCGGGCCCTGAAGGGCGCCAGCCGGCTGTTCCTGGCAACCGATCCGGATCGCGAGGGCGAGGCGATTTCCTGGCATGTCCAGGAGATGCTGGCCCGGCGCGGCGCCCTGAAGGGGGTGGAGGTCCGCCGGATCACCTTCAACGAGATCACCAAGCGGGCGGTGCAATACGCCATCGCCCATCCGCGCGACCTCGATACCCCGCTGATCGATGCCTATCTGGCGCGGCGGGCGCTGGACTACCTGGTGGGCTTCACCCTCTCGCCGGTGCTGTGGCGCAAGCTGCCGGGCAGCCGCTCGGCCGGCCGGGTGCAATCGGTCGCGCTGCGCCTGATCTGCGAGCGCGAGGCCGAGATCGAGGCCTTCCGCGCCCGGGAATACTGGACCGTCGAGGGCCGCTTCCAGACGCCCCAGGGTGCCCCCTTCGGCGCCCGGCTGACCCATCTCGATGGCCGCAAGCTCGACCAGTTCGACCTGTCCGACGAAGCCAGCGCCATGCGCGCCAAGGCAACGGTCGAGGCCGGCGATTTCTCCGTGGTTTCGGTCGAGAAGCGGCGGGTCAAGCGCAACCCGCCCGCCCCCTTCACCACCAGCACCCTCCAGCAGGAGGCCAGCCGCAAGCTCGGCCTCGGCGCCCAGCAGGCGATGCGGACGGCGCAGCAATTGTACGAAGGCGTCGACATCGAGGGCGAGACGGTCGGCCTCATCACCTACATGCGGACCGACGGCGTGCAGATGGCGCGCGAGGCGATCGCCGATATCCGCGACCACGTGAAGGACGCCTTCGGCCCGAGCTACCTGCCGGCCGCCCCGCGCGAGTATTCCTCCAAGGCGAAGAACGCCCAGGAAGCCCATGAGGCGATCCGCCCGACCGATGTGGGCAACACGCCGGAGAAGGTCGCCCGCTTCCTCGATGAGCGGCAGCGCAAGCTGTACGAGCTGATCTGGAAGCGCGCCGTCGCCAGCCAGATGCAGTCGGCCGAGCTGGACCAGACCACGGTCGACCTGGCCGACGAGAGCGCGCAGGACCAACATGCGTGCCAACGGCTCGGTCATCGCCTTCGACGGCTTCCTGAAGCTCTACCGCGAGGACGAGGACGACCGTGCCGCGGATGCCCGCGCCGGCCTCATCACCGGCGCCGCCGAGGACGACGAAAGCCGCACCCTGCCGCCGATGCGCGAGAACGACCCGCTGAAGCGGGGCGAGATCGCCGCCAGCCAGCACTTCACCCAGCCGCCGCCGCGCTTTTCCGAGGCATCGCTGGTCAAGCGGATGGAGGAGCTGGGCATCGGCCGCCCCTCCACCTACGCCTCCATCCTGCAGGTGCTGCAGGACCGGGAATACGTGAAGCTCGACAAGCGGCGCTTCATGCCGGAGGACCGCGGCCGGCTGGTGACCGCCTTCCTGGTCTCCTTCTTCGAACGCTACGTGGACAGCGGCTTCACCGCCGGGCTGGAGGAAAAGCTCGACGACATCTCCGGCGGCAAGATCGACTGGCGCTCGGTCATGCGCGCCTTCTGGGACGACTTCCGCAAAGCGATCGACGCCACCAAGGACCTCAAGATCAGCGACGTCATCGACACGCTGGACGAGGAACTCGGCCCGCACTTCTTCCCGACCAAGGCGGACGGCACAGACCCGCGCGTCTGCCCGGCCTGCTCCGGCGGCCGGCTGGGGCTGCGGCTGGGGCGGACCGGGGCCTTCATCGGCTGCTCCAACTACCCGGAATGCCGCTACACCCGGCCGCTGGCGGTGCCCGGCGCCGATGGCGAGAACACCACCAGCCTGTCCGAGGGCCAGCGCGAGCTCGGCAAGGACCCGGCCAGCGGCGAGGCCATCACCCTGCGCCGCGGCCCCTACGGGCTCTATGTCCAGCAGGGCGAGGCGGGGGTGGATGCCAAGGGCAAGCCGACTAAGCCCCGGCGGTCCAGCCTGACCCGGGACATGGACCCGGAGACGCTGGACCTCGACCGGGCGCTGGCGCTGCTGTCCCTGCCCCGCCCGATCGGCCGCGACCCCGAGACCGGCGAGGAGATCACCGCCGGCATCGGCCGCTTCGGCCCCTATATCCGGCTCGGCACCACCTACCAGTCGCTGGAGCCGGGGGATGACGTGCTGGCGCTGGGCATGAACCGGGCCATGGAGTTGCTGGCCAAGGCCCGTGCCAAGGTGCGGCTCGTCGGCACCCATCCGAAGGACGGCGCCCCGGTCGAGATCCGCAAGGGCCGCTTCGGCCCTTATGTCCAGCATGGCAAGACCGTGGCCAACCTGCCGCGTAACCTGGCCATGGAGGAGGCGACGCTCGAGGAGGCGGTGACGCTGCTGGCCGAGAAGGGCAAGGAGCTGAAGCCGCTGGCCAAGAAGGGCGCTAAAGGCCGGGCGAAGCCGGCGAAGGCCGCCAAGCCGAACGGCGCGGCGGGCGAGGACGCAGCCGCCAAGCCCACCACGGCCCGCAAGGCGGCGCCCCCCAAGCCGGCCGCCGCGAAGAAGCCCGCCGCGAAGAAGCCTGCCGCCAAGACGTCGGCGGCGAAGAAGCCCGCGGCAAAGAAGCCGGCCGCGAAGAAACCGGCGAAGGCCGCGACCTCGCAGGCCAAGGGCGAGGCCTGAGGTGGCCCGGCGTCCGTCCGGCCCGCCGCCGGCCGGCTCGCCGCCACGGCCCCTGCCGTCCAAGGAGGACCTGCGGCGCTTCATTGCCGCCGCGCCGGGCAAGGTCGGCAAGACCGAGATATCCCGGCATTTCGGCCTCGGCGTGGAGCAGCGTCCCGCCCTGCGGGCGCTGCTGAAGGCGTTGAAGGCGGATGGCTCGGCCATGCCCGCCGGCCGCCGCGGCCTCGCCGCCCCGGGCCGCCTGCCCGAGATGGCGGTGGTCGAGGTCTTCGGCACCGACCCGGATGGCGACCCGCTGGCGCGGCCGCTCGGCTGGAAGGCCGAGCAGGGCGAGATGCCGCTGATCTACATGCGCCCCGAGCGCCCCGGCCAGGCCGCGCTGGCGCCGGGGCAACGGGTGCTGGCGCGGCTGAAGCCGGCCGGGCGCGGCAGGTACGACGGCACCACCGTCAAGCGGGTGGCCGGCGCCGCCCCGGCGCGGGTGCTCGGCATCTATGAGAATGGCCGTATCCTGCCGACCGACCGCCGCCACAAGGCGGAATGGGTGGTGCCGCCCGGCGAGGATGGCGGTGCCCAGCCCGGCGAGATCGTGCTGGGGGAACCGCTGCCCGGCCTCGGCCCGCTCGGCCTCCGCCCCGCCCGCATCATCGAGCGGCTGGGGATGATGGGGGAGCCGCGCTCGGTCTCGCTGCTGTGCATCCATGCCCATGGCATCCCGCACGCCTTCCACTCCGATGCCGTGCGCGATGCCGAGGCGGCACGGGGCGTCTCGGCCGAGGGGCGCGAGGACCTGCGCGCCATCCCGCTGGTCACCATCGACGGCGAGGATGCGCGGGATTTCGACGATGCGGTCTTCGCCGAGGCGGATGGCAGCGGCTGGCACCTGCTGGTGGCGATCGCCGATGTCGCCCATTACGTCCGGCCCGGCGAGGCGCTCGACCGCGATGCCTGGACCCGTGGCAACAGCGTCTATTTTCCCGACCGCGTGGTGCCGATGCTGCCGGAGGCGCTGTCCAACGGCTGGTGCAGCCTGCGCCCGGGCGAGGACCGCGGCTGCCTGTTCGTCGAGATGTGGGTCGATGCCGGCGGCACCAAGACCCGCCACCGCTTCGGCCGCGGCATCATGCGCAGCGCCGCCCGCCTCACCTATGAACAGGTCCAGGCAGCGCAGGTTGCCGGCGAGGACCCGGCTCGGCACCGGCGCCGCCCTGTTCGGCGCCTACCGCAGCCTGCTGGCGGCCCGGGAGCGGCGCGGCACCCTGGACCTCGACCTGCCGGAGCGCCGGGTGATCCTCGATCCCGCCGGGACGGTGCTGGCGGTCGAGCCTCGTGCCCGGCTCGATGCCCACCGGCTGATCGAGGAGTTCATGGTCGCCGCCAATGTCTGCGCGGCGGAGGAGCTGGAGAAGCTGCGCCAGCCCTGCATGTACCGGGTGCACGACCGCCCCTCGGATGACAAGCTGGAGTCCCTGCGGCAATTCCTCGCCGCCTTCGACATCAGCCTGCCGGCCAGCGACCAGGTCCAGCCGCGCAATTTCGCCCATGTGCTGGACCAGGTGCGGGGCGCCGACCACGAGAGGCTGGTGAACGAGACCCTGCTGCGCGGCCAGTCCCAGGCGGCCTATTCGCCGGACAACATCGGGCATTTCGGCCTGGCCCTGCCGCGCTACGCGCATTTCACCAGCCCGATTCGCCGATATGCCGATTTGCTGGTGCACCGCGCGTTGATCCGCGGCCTCCGGCTTGGCGAGGGCGGGCTGGCGGAAGCCGAGGCGGACCGCTTCCTGGACACCTCCGAGCATATCACCGGCACCGAACGGCGCGCGGCGGCGGCCGAGCGGGATGCGGTGGACCGCTATCTTGCGGCCTATATGGCACATCGGATCGGAGAGGTGTTCGAGGCACGCATTTCCGGAGTGACACGGGTCGGCCTGTTCGTCACCGTAGAGGCGAATGGCGCGAGCGGAATAGTTCCCCTTGCTTCCCTGCCGGACGACCGATGGTTGCAGGATTTGCCGAGGCGCGCGCTGGCGGGCCAGAGGACGGGGTTGCGTTTTGCCATCGGCCAGCCGGTCGAGGCGCGGCTGATGGAGGCGACGCCACGCACCGGCAGCATGGTCTTCCACCTGATGCAGGGCATCCCGGAGCCCTCCCCCGGCAAGGCCGCCCGTCCCGCTGCACGAAAGCGGCGCTGACCTTCATCCTGCTGCTGCTGCTGCCCGGGGTCGCCAGGACGGAGGAAGCCTTTCCACGCGAGCCGGTGCAGGCGGTGCTGCGGGTCGCGCTGCAGGTGGTGGCCGAACGGCATCTGGAGGCCGCGGCACCATCCGACATCGGCCTCTGGACCCTGCGCGGCCTGGAAGTGCTGGAGCCCCTGCTGAAGGCCGAGGTGCAGTCCGGCGCATTGCGGCTGGTCTCGGGTGACCGGCTGATCGCCAGCCAGCCTTTGCCGCCGGCATCGGCCAGGACCGCCGGCCCGCCGCTGGCGACCAGCCTTGCCACGCTGTTCGAGGCGGCCTGGCTGGTCTCGCCGGCACTGCGCCAAGCGGGCGCCGACCGGATGCTGCAGAGCGGCTTCGAGGAGCTGTTCAACCACCTGGACCCCTACAGCCGCTACCTCACGCCGCAGGAAGCCTCCAAGGCGCAGGCGCGGCGGGTCGGCCAGGTCGGGCTCGGCCTGCGGCTGGCCGCCGGCCGCGGCGGAGAGGTGGTGCTGGCGGCGGTGACGCCGGGCAGCCCGGCCGGCAGGGCAGGACTGCTGGTGAACGACCGGGTGCTGGCCATCGACGGCCGGGCGGTGACCGGGCAGGACCTGGCGGCCGCCGCGGCGCTGTTGACCGGCATCGCCGGGACCGAGGTGCGGCTGCGCATGCAGCGAGGCAGCCGGCGCTTCGAGGTCCGCATGCTCCGCATCCTGGTGCCGCCCGAGACGGTGCAGGCCGAGCGGCGCGGCGACATCCTGTGGCTGCGGCTGCAGAACTTTTCCACCGCCACCAATCGCCACCTGATGGCGGCGCTGACGGCGGGGTTCGAGGCCGGCCGGCCGCGCGGCGTGGTGCTGGACCTGCGCGGCAACCGGGGCGGGCTGCTGGGCCAGGCGGTGGCGGTGGCAAGCGCCTTCCTGCCCGGCGGCGTGGTGGCCCGGACCGCCGGCCGGCACCCTGACTCCGGCCGGGTCTATCATGCCTCGGAGACGGACCTGACGGATGGGGTGCCGCTGGTGGTGCTGGTGGATGGCCGCACCGCCTCGGCCGCCGAGGTGGTCGCGGCGGCGCTCGGCGACCGCGGCCGGGCGGTGGTGGTCGGCAGCACCACCACCGGCAAGGGGCTGATCCAGGTGGTAGTGCCGCTGCCGAACGGTGGCGAGCTGCTGGTCACCTGGTCGCGGCTGCTGGCGCCCATGGGCTGGCCGATCCAGGGGCTCGGGGTGCTGCCGGCCTTCTGCACCAGCCTCGGCGCCGAGGCGACAGTGGCGCGGCTGGAACGGCTGCGGCGCGGCGACCCGCCGATGGCGGTGCCGCTGGCGCGGCAACGGGCAGCGCGCGCTCCGGTGCCGGCCAGCGAGCTGGCGGCGCTGCGCAACGCCTGCCCGCCCGCCGAGGGCCGCGCCGCCGACGCCGAGGTGGCGACGGTGCTGCTGCATGAGCCTGCCGCCTATGCCACGGCGCTGGCACGGTAAATGGTATGAACGCCTGGGTTGCGTAGATCCACTCGGCCACGCTAGCCATGCATCATGCGACGCCGCCGCATCTTTCGCCCCGCCGCCCATCCCCGCCGTTGGGGGATGCTCGCGGTCGTCTGCGGCCTGGTGCTGGGCGCCACCGCGCTGGCGATGGTGCTGCCCCGGAACCCGTTCGGCTCGGCCGCATCGGAGCAGGACTGGACCGCCACGGCGCCCGATGTGCGGGTGCTGGATGGTGAAACGCTGCGGCTTGGCGACCGGGTATTGCGGCTGGCCGGGTTGGTGGTGCCGGATCGCGGACAGGCCGGTTGCCCGGACAGGGGCGCGCAACGCACCGATTGCGCCGCGGCCGCGGCGGATGCGCTCGCCCGGCTGGTCCAGGGCCGCGACCTGGCCTGCCGGGTGCGTGGCCACGACCGCCAGGGGCGGGCACTTGGCACCTGCCGGGCTGGTGGAGTGGAGTTGAACGCCGCGCTGGTTGCCGCCGGCTGGGCGTTGGCGGACACTGCGAGCCGCGGGTTGCTGCCCATGGAGACCACCGCGCGGGAGGCCGGGCGCGGCCTGTGGGCGGCCGGGGCGACCCCACGGGAAAGCTGGCGCGGGAAACCCTGAGCGGAAGGACGGAGCGCGGCCTCGTTCGTCCTTTGTGCGGCGCCGCGTTGCCAAGCCTCGCCGCCGACCGATATCTTGCGCCGCACCATGACGGCCCCGTGCCATGCGGGGCCTAGAAAACCGAGGATCAGGCGATATGAGCAGCACGGCATCCGGGGCGGCGAAGGCCACCATCACCTTTACCCTGGACGGGTCCAACCGCAGCACCAGCCTGCCGCTGCTGAAGGGCTGCTCGGCCCGGACGTGGCCGATATCCGCAAGCTCTACGCCGACCTCGGCGTCTTCACCTTCGACCCCGGCTACGGCGAGACCGCGTGCTGCGAAAGCCAGATCACCTATATCGACGGCGATGAGGGCGTGCTGCTGTACCGGGGCTACCCGATCGAGCAGCTCGCCGAGCAAATCGGACTTCATCGAGGTCTGCTACCTGCTGCTGAACGGCGAGCTGCCGAACGCCGAGGCAGCTGGCGGAATTCCGCAAGGGCGTCACCTACCACACGATGGTGCACGAGCAGTTGCGGCCGCTTCTTCGACGGCTTCCGCCGCGACGCCCACCCGATGGCCATCATGTGCGGCGTGGTCGGCGCGTTGGCCGCCTTCTACCACGACAACCTCGACATCAACGATCCGCCGGCAGCGCGAGATCGCGGCCTTCCGGCTGATCGCCAAGGTGCCGACCATCGCGGCGCTGGCCTACAAGTACTCGCATCGGCCAGCCCTTCGTGTACCCGCGCAACGACCTCGCCTATGCCGAGAACTTCCTGTACATGCTGAATCGCCGTGCCGGCCGAGCCCTATGCAACAATCCGCCGATCCTGGCGCGGGCGATGGACCGCATCCTGATCCTGCACGCCGACCATGAGCAGAATGCCAGCACCTCGCACCGTGCGGCTGGCCGGCTCCACCGGCGCCAACCCCTTCGCCTGCATCGCCGCCGGCATCGCCGCCCTGTGGGGCCCGGCGCATGGCGGCGCCAACGAGGCGGTGCTGAAGATGCTGGCCGAGATCGGCCAGTCGACAACATCCCGGACTTCATCGCCAGGAGGTGAAGGACAAGAACGCCGACGTCAAGCTGATGGGCTTCGGCCACCGCGTCTACAAGAACTTCGACCCGCGCGCGAAGATCATGCAGGAGACCTGCCACGAGGTGCTGGCCGAACTGGGCATCAAGGACGAGCCGCTGCTCGACATCGCCATGGAGCTGGAGAAGATCGCGCTGGACGGACGAGTATTTCGTCTCGCGCAAGCTGTATCCGAACGTCGACTTCTATTCGGGCATCATCCTGAAGGCGATGGGCATCCCCACCGAGCATGTTCACCGTGCTGTTCGCCGTGGCGCGCACCGTTGGCTGGGTGAGCCAGTGGAAGGAAATGGTCGAGGATCCGTCCAGCGCATCGGCCGCCCGCGGCAGATCTACACCGGCGCCGCCGAGCGCGACTACGTGCCGGCCGACCAGCGCGGCTGATACGCCAAGGTCCGGCAAGGGTTTGGCGCTGGCCGGGGGCGACCCCGGCCGGCGCATCCCATATCGGGCGGCGCGGGCCGCCGGCTTCGATCAGAACCTGCTGATCGAAGCCCATGCCGCTCCGGCCTTCGGCAGGTCTAGAGCGCATTCCGTTCGACATGGCTCACGGAATGCGCTCTAGCCTGTTGTTTAGGCGAGCACATTACCCCTGCCGGGTGATTCCACCCGTTCAGGGGTTTGCTCTAGGCGGCGGGGACCTGGTGTCAGGCGGAGATGGCCGACCAGAACTCGCCCGGGTTGGGCAGGAAGGCAGCGTTGCCGATCTCGATCGCCATCCATCTGCCACATCACCAGCGAGTGGTCCTGGCCCTGCCACAGCAGGTCGGCCTTGCCATCGCCGTCGAAGTCATGGGCCTCGTCGGAGCGTCCAGAAGCCACCCGGGTTGGGCAGGTAGCTTCCCTTGGTGATGGCGCTGCCATCCATCGGTCCACAGTACCAGCGAGTGGTCCTGGCCCTGCCACAGCAGGTCGGCCTTGCCGTCGCCGTTGAAATCCGCGGCGTCCCTTCAGCGTCCAGAAGCCGCCCGGATTGGGCAGGTAGCTCCCCTTGGTGATGGTGCCGCCATCCATGGTCCCACAGCGCCAGGGAGTGGTCCTGGCCCTGCCACAGCAGATCGGCCTTGCCGTCGCCATTGAAGTCGGCGGCTTCCTTCAGCGACCAGAAGCCGCCAGGGTTGGCGAGGATGGTGCTGTTGCCGAGGTCGCCGTGGTTCCACAGCACGACGGCCCCGTTGTCATGCTGTCCCACGATATCGTCGCGGCCGTCGCCGTTGAGATCGGCGACCGCCTTGACCGACCATGCGCCGCCGGGGTTGCCGATGACCGGACCGCTGGCGGTCTGCGACTGGCGCCAGGCTGCCAGAGCGCCAGGGTGCCGTCATCGGGCCTGCCACAGCATGGACCGGTCGTGCCGCTGCCGTTGAAATCGCCCGGTCCCGGCAATGTCCCGGTGTCTCGCCTGGATTGGACAGGAAGCCGACATTGGCGATGGTGCCGCCATTCATGTGCCACATCGACGAGCGAGCCATCCTGGCCGCTGCCAGAGCAGGTCCGACTTGCCGTCGCCGTTGAAATCCCGGTCGGGATGGGCTGACTGGTGGGCGGGTTCGACGGCTCTTGACCGGTTCCAGGGGGCGGGTGATCGCCCGATGACGGAAACATCCGAGCGCGATCAGGCGTGATCGCAGGAGGATGGTCGGTGATTCTCGGCAGCGTGCCATCCGTGGTCCAGACGTTGATCATTTCTGGCCGGTGGTTGGGGCGGCAGCAAACAGGCATGCCGACCGTCGCCCAATGGGGTGAAATCGTGCGGGTTTGGAACCGAGGCCGCCACCGAGGTGGTACCGGCTGGGATTGATATCTTTCAGCAGTACCGTGTTATCGGCGCCGTCAGCTTACATAGACCTCGGGACCGCTGGTGTCGGTGTTAGCGCGGAACACCACCACCCCAGGCTGGAGAATGGCGAAGTCGGCCGGGTTGGAATCCATTGAAGGGCACATTGTCATAGGGAACAATGCGAGTGGGGCTGATATCCGAGACGAAGCGGGTCCCCTCTGCGGTCCCGTCGCTCGACCATAGATGGTCGAGCGCCGACGCCGCGGTGCCAAGAGCGGCCGTGAAAATGCACCCGACCGTCGCCCATCGAGGCCAGATTGCTCAGCGCGGATCCTTCGGCCCCCGGGGTGATGTCGCGCACCAGCGACACGGCATCGTTCTCGAACTTCCAGAGTTCGCGTCCGGTGTCGCTGGTGCTGGCAGCGAACAGGGCGACGCCGGGCGGATCAAGGCGAAGTCGGCATGGATTGGAATTCATACTCGCACCGCCGATATCGGCGACTCGCCGGGTGCCCCCGGCCGTTCCATCGGTGATGTACAACTCGTGGCCCTGGGGCCCCGACGCCTGGAAGAGCGCCCGGCCATCCTCCAGGGAAGAGAACGCATAGCGGAAAGGAGGAGCCTGCGCCGGGCATGATTTCCAGCAGCTTGGTTCCCGCCGGGGTGCCATCGGTGACCCACAGCTCCGTGCCGTGCACCGGATCGACGGCGGAGAACACCACCTTGCCGTCAGACAGGGCGAGCATCTGGGTTGGGTTGCCCGTGGAGCCGGGACCGGGGGCGATGTCCTTCAGCATCCGAAGGTGCCGTCGGAGGTGCCATCGGTGACCCATAGCTCTCGGCCACCACTGGCCGTGTAGGCGCTGAACACCGCCCGACCACCGGACAGGGCGGTGAATTCCTGTGGCGCGGAGGACGGCCCTCCTGTGGCGATATCGCGGACCAGCACGGTGCCCTCGGGGGTGCCATCGGTGATCCAGACCTCGCGGCCCTGTGCGGTGGTGGCGGCGAAGATGATGCGGCCGTCATCCAGTGCCGTCATGTCCGTCAGGGTTGGAGCCGGCCGCGCCCGGGGTTGATATCCTTCAGCAGGCGGGTGCCGATGGTTGTTCCGTCGGTGGTCCAGAGTTCCGCCCCGTTCATTCGTTGGTGGCGGAGAAAACCGTATAGCGATCGGGCAAATCATGCTCCCCCAGGCGATTACTACTGCGTCGCGACGGAACAGCACCAATCCGGCGTCGTCAATGTTACGACGCCAGATCGCATAAATAAACACGGCTCTATCTACCTAAGGTTTATTAGCTGATTCAAATATAATTTCCCAGGATTATGGCCCTATCTCATGGTCGATCCGGTCATTCCTATCTGAGCCGCCATCGTCGATAGCGTACGACCGGCAGGTTCTGTTCCAGATGGATGACAACGAACCGGGGCTGGGTCGAGTGCCCTCGGAACGCGCGACGGTAGATCCTTCAGCGCCTCGCATGGTGGTCGGAAGGAGTAGGGCAAGCCGCCGTCCGCCGCGGCCCGCTCGGCTGCCCCGGATTGCACGAATGTGTCGCCGGCGACTTCAACGGTGGCTCCTCAGCCACTTCAAGCCCTCCATCCGGATAACTCTTGCCAGATCACATTGTTTTGAATACGTATACTTCTCTGAGTTGCGTATATGTTTTAGGATTCTTCCAATGAGCGAGACAGTGTGGTCCGAGACGCCTCAATCGCTCGACCAGCAGGTGCGTTCGCAACTGAAGAAATGGCCGCAGCGGCCGCCGGGCGTCGTCGCCAGCCCGAAGCAGCCAGGTACCTGGCTACGCGGCCGGCCGGGCGACCTCGCCGCGACCAACCAGCCTTTCCTGAAACTGCCGGGATCGAACCGCGTGTGGACCTTGCCCGATGGGCTGTGGCTGCATTTCAGCCCGGATTTCGTCGACCCATTCGTCGATATCCTGTGCATCGAGGCGTGTTCCTCGCTGCAGAACCTGCTCGACAAGCGCTCCCGCTTCGCCCCCACCGCCTCCTCGCTCATGGCCTACTGCCCGCTCGACTGGCTGCTCGGCCCCGCCCAACCCAATGACCGGACACCGCGCTGGCGGCTGATCCGCATGGTCAAGGATGAACCGGTCCAGGCGCTGATCCTGCCGGTCCGCGATGTCCGCGTGGTGTTCGGCCTGAAGTCCCGGCACTACGAAGGCTTCGCCCGCAACCAGGTGGCGCAGGCACATGAAATTCTATGCCCAATGGAAGCGCTGATCGCCGAGCACGGCTACAAGGATCCCAACATGCGGTCGCTGATCTCGCGCGCCAGCGCCACCGCGAACTTCATGCTGCTGCCCTGATAGGGCAGAATGCCGGCCTTACCGGACAGAGGTGGCTGGCGTGGCGAAAATCCTGGGCGTGCTCGGCGGCATGGGGCCGCTGGCCAGCGCCCAGTTCATGCTCCGCCTCACCCTGCTGACCCCGGCCGCGCGCGACCAGGAGCATATCCCCGCCGTGCTGTGGTCGGACCCGCGCGTGCCGGACCGCACCGCGGCAGGCTGGCCGGCGGCGAGGACCCGCTGCCCTGGCTGCTGCGCGGCATCGCGCGGGCTGGAGGCGGCCGGCTGCGGCGCCATCGCCATCCCCTGCAACACCGCGCATGGCTGGTACGACGCCATGCAGGCGGCGACGGCGTGCCGATCCTGCACATCGTCGATGCGGCGGCGGCGGAACTGCGTGCGGCTCGGCGTGCCGCATGGCGGATCGGCGTGATGGGCACCGCCGGCGACGCTGGGCATGCGGCTCTACCAGGACCGGCTGGAGGGCGCGGCTGGAACTGCGTCGTGCCCGACGCGCAGGAGATGGCCGGCTGGTGACGCCCCGCGATCGGCGCTGGTGAAGGCCAACCGGGTGGCCGAGGCCTACGCCCCGCTGGCGGAGGTGGTGCGGCCGCTGGCCGCGCGCGGAGCGCAGGCGGTGGTGCTGGGCTGCACCGAGATCCCGCTCGGGCATCCTGGCCGGCCCGGACCGGGAACTGCCGGTGCCCGTGGTGGACACGATCGATGCCTGGCGCGGGCCGCGATAGGCTGGTGGCGCAGCTGAAATTCCGCGGCTCGGCGAGCAGTCGGGCACCATCAAGCGGCTGACGCTGGCTTTCCTGCGTTCAAGTAGTGCGAAACTCAGTCCGGCCTAAGCGGGCAACGCGTCAGGTGCAGTCGCAGCCTGGCGTCGGTGCCAGCGATTCGCGCACCACGTGATGGTCGATCCACTCGGCCACCAGCCGACGCGCCTCGTTCACCGATGCCTCCGGATGGTGGATGCGGTACAGCGTGGTGCAGGCGCGGAAGGCGTCCGGGTCACCATTGCCCGGCTACCGCAGGTCCCGATAGGCGGTAACGACGGCGCGCTCGCAGTTGCGCGCGATGACGCTGAAATCCGTAGCAAACGACCCATGGCTGTCCTCCCGATTGCGAGCCACAATTGAGAATCGCTCGCAACTGCAGGCAATCCTAACGCGCCTGGCCCGGCGTTCAAGGGGCCATGCGCCGTTGCCGCCATGGTGTTCGGCAGCGGCCGTGGCGGTGGCTTGCCTCAGGCGCGGCCGACCGCCTCCGCCAGCGCCTTGCCGACATCGACCGTGCCGGCCTGGCCGCCCATGTCGCGGGTGCGCGGCCCGCCCTCCGCCAGCAGCTTCTCGATCGCTGCCGGTGATGGCATCCGCCGCCGCCTTCTCGCCGAGGTGCTCCAGCATCATCGCCCCCGACCAGATCTGGCCGATCGGGTTGCAGATCCACTTGCCGGCGATGTCCGGCGCCGAGCCATGCACCGGCTCGAACATCGACGGATAGGCCTTCTCCGGGTTGATGTTGGCGGAGGGGCGATGCCGATCGAGCCGGCCACCGCCGGGCCGAGGTCGGACAGGATGTCGCCGAACAGGTTGGAGCCGACCACCACGTCGAACCAATCCGGGTGCTGCACGAAATGCGCGCACAGGATGTCGATGTGGAACTGGTCGGTCGTCACCTCCGGGTAGTGCTTCGCCATCTCGGCGAAGCGCTCGTCCCAATAGGGCATGGTGAAGGTGATGCCGTTCGACTTGGTGGCGCTGGTCAGCTTCCTGCGGGGCCGGGTCATCGCCAGCTCGAAGGCGTATTTCATCACCCGGTCGGTGCCGATGCGGGTCAGGATGGATTGCTGGGAGACGAATTCGCGGTCCGTCCCGGGGAACATCCGGCCGCCGACCGAGCTGTACTCGCCCTCGGTATTCTCCCGCACCACGTAGAAGTCGATGTCCGCCGGCCCGCGGTTGGCGAGCGGCGTGGTGGCGCCGGGCAGCAGCTTGCAGGGCCGCAGGTTCACATACTGGTCGAAGCCGCGGCGGATCGGGATCAGCAGCCCCCAGAGCGAGACATGGTCCGGCACTCCCGGCCAGCCGACGGCGCCGAGGAACACGCTGTCCGACTGCTTGAGCTGCTCAAGCCCGTCGTCCGGCATCATCTTGCCGGTCTTCGAATAGATCTCGCAGGACCAGTCGTAATGCACCAGCTCCAGGTCGAAGCCGAAGCGGCGGGCGGCGGCGTCCAGCACCCGCAGCCCCTCGGGCGCGGTTTCCTTGCCGATGCCGTCGCCGGGGATGACGGCAATGCGGTAGCTCTTCCGGGGTGCCATTGTTCTTCCTGTACTCCGCATGCGGTGCTGGTGGCGGCACAATGGCGCGGCGCGCGGTGCGGCTCAACCCGGCGCCAGCCGCGGCGGGATGCGCTATGCTGGGCGCCACCCCTTCCGATCAGGACCACCGGATGACCAGCATCGCCGAACTCGCCCCCTATGCCGGCCATGTGCTGCGCGACGCCGCCATCCCGGAGCTGCCGAACCACTACCGCGGCAAGGTGCGGGAGAATTACGACCTGCCGGACGGCCGCCGCATCATCATCGCCACCGACCGGCTCTCGGCCTTCGACCAGATCATCACCGCCGTGCCGCTGAAGGGCCAGGTGCTGACCCAGATCGCCCGCTTCTGGTTCGACCGCACGCGGGACATCTGCCCCAACCACGTCATCGAATACCCGGACCCCAACGTGCTGGTCTGCCGCGGCCTGCGCATCATGCCGGTCGAGGTGGTGGTGCGGGACTACCTGGCCGGCACCACCTCCACCTCCATCCTGTCGATGTACCAGGCGGGCCGGCGGGAGATGTACGGCCACCGCTTCCCCGACGGGCTGCGGCCCAACCAGAAGCTGCCGGCGACCATCATCACCCCCACCACCAAGGCCTTCGACGCCGGCCATGACGAGGAGCTGACGCCGGAGCGGATCATCGCCGGCGGGCTGCTGACCGAGGCACAGTGGAACAAGGTCTCGGCCCTGGCGCTGGCGCTGTTCGCCCGCGGGCGGGAGATCGCGGCGCAACACGGGCTGATCCTGGTCGATACCAAATACGAATTCGGCTTCGACGCGGATGGCGGGATCGTGCTGGCGGATGAGATCCACACTCCGGACTCCAGCCGCTACTGGTTCGCCGCCAGCTACCCCGACCGCTTCGCCGCCGGCCAGCCGCCCGAGAGCTTCGACAAGGACTTCATCCGGAGCTGGGTGGTCGCCCGCTGCGACCCCTACAAGGACCCGATCCCGGAAATCCCTGCCGAGGTGACGCTGGAGGCGGCCCGCATCTACATCAGCGTGTTCGAGACCATCACCGGCCAGCCCTTCCCCCTGCCCCCGGCGGACCGGCCGGTGCTGGAGCGGATCCGGGAGAGTTTGCGCCCCTGGTTCTGATCCAGCCCGGCAAGGCCAGCGCCGGCACCGCCAGCGCCACCAGCGCGACCCAGACCGCCGGGCGCAGGCCGAAATCGGTCTCCAGGTTGGCGGCCAGGATGCGGTCCGCCGGCAGGTTGGTGGCCAGCGCATACCAGGCGTATTCCAGCCCGGCCGCCGCCAGCCCGGCGGCCGGCGCCAGCGCCAGCAGCACCGCCGGATGCGCCCGCCACGGCCTCGGCAGCAGCCGCCAGCCCAGCAGCCAGGCGAGGAAGCCGGCCGCCATGATCGCCTCCCAAAGCTGGGACTTGGATTGCAGCACGAAGTGGAACACCCCGAGAACCGCCAGCGGGAACACCAGCCCGTGCAGCCGCTTCCACCGCTTGCCGAGCTTGCGCATCCAGCCATCGGTCGAGGTCCAGCCGAGCACCACCAGCCCCAGCAGCGCGACGAAGCCGATGGTCAGGTAGAACCGCAACGCGATCTCGGTGGCGATGCGCGACAGGACGAAGCCCTGCTCCGCCGGCGTACAGCAGCAGGTGGCCCAGCGCATAGGCCACCGTCGTCACCCCGAGCATCCGCCTGAGGCTCAGCACCTGGGGCGAGCACAGGATGCAGCCCAGCGGGGTGACCGCCAGCGTCACCAGCAGCAGCCGGATGGTCCAGAGCCCCATCTCGTTCATCGCCGCCTTGACCGGCTCAGCGCCCAGCGTGCCGGACATCGCCTGCCCCGCCAGCCAGGCGACCGGCAGCAGCACCAGCAGCAGCGTCACGCTGCGGAGCGGGCACAAGCGTCCGGTGCGGTCGCGCCAGGGCCAGGAGACCGGCTTCGCACGCCGGCTTGGCGCCGGGGGCGGAAAGGCGATGCGGAAGATGGCTTGCAGCATTTCCTATAATTCGCCTGCCCGGCGGGTTTGGTAACCCATGATCAGGCCCAGCCGCGTGAAAGAATCGTGGCCGCCACCCGGCCGCTTTCATCGAGCGGCGGACGCCCGAAGGGCTCCGGCGCCGCCGCCAGCAGCCGGGCCTGGCCGGCGGCCACCAGGCTTGCATGCAGCCGCAGGTGGCGTGGGCCGAGCCCACCGGGGTCGGCGATGAACACCGGCGCGGCGCCCGCCAGCGCCTCGGACAGCATGGAGACGCTGTCGCCCGTCACCACCACCGCATCGGCCCAGGCGAGGAAGCCGGCATAGGGGTTGGCCCCGCCGTCGCCCCAGCGGAACAGCCGGTGCGGCACCCCGGCCAGGGCACCCGCCAGGGCCTCGGTCGCGGCAGCACCGGTACGGCGGCTGGTGGTGGCGAGGATGCTGCCGGCGAAACCCGCCACCCGGGCGCCGAGCGCCGCGGCGGTGGCGGCATCCATGCCCACCGCCCGCACCTTGCCGCCGACCAGCAGCGCCACCCGCGGCCGTGGCAGCGCGGCCAGCGCCGCCCATTCCGTCCGTGCCGAGGCCAGCCGGGCCGGCGACATGCGGTGGCAGGCGCCGAGGATCGGCAGGATATTCGCTGCCTCCGCCGGCCGGTCGTGCCGGCCGAGCACCAGCAGGTCGAAGCGAGCGGCGCCGAAGCCCGGCCGCATGCAATGCACCGTGCGCGCCCCCTGCCCGGCCAGCCACAGCGCCACCGGCGCCGACCGCCGCCCCGCCGAGAGCACCAGCCGCGGCCAGGGCGGCCGGATGGCGTCGCGCGCCCCAGGGGCCAGCCCGGCCAGGGTGGGCCAGGGCCAGGGCAGCCCGGCCTGCATGCTCCACGCCAGCGGCAGCGTCCGGAACGGCACCCCCAGCCGTTCCGCGATGCCGAGCGGCTGGGCCGCCGTGCCGGCGCGCGGGTCCGCCAGCACCCAGACATCCCGTTCAGTCATGGACGCGCCGCCCGTTCGGTCATGGACGCGCCGCGCCGTCGCGGTTACGGATGCGCCAACCGCCGCCGGCAGAGGAATGCGCCATGGCCATGCAACACGCTTCCGATTGGGACAGGGACGCCGCGCTGACGACGGCGCGCATCCTGCTGGAGATCAAGGCGGTGAATTTCCGCCCGGAGGAGCCCTACACCTTCACGAGCGGCTGGAAGAGCCCCGTCTACATCGACTGCCGGAAGATCATCTACTTTCCGCGCGCCCGCAACCGCATCTGCGACCTCGCCGTGGAGAAGATCGGCCGCCACATCGGCTACGAATCGATCGATGCGGTGGCCGGCGGCGAGACGGCGGGCATTCCCTTCGCCGCCTGGATCGCCGACCGGATGATGGCGCCGATGGCCTATGTCCGCAAAAAGCCCAAGGGCTTCGGCCGCAACGCCCAGATCGAGGGCGACGTGCCGGAAGGCAAGCAGACCCTGCTGGTCGAGGACCTGACCACCGACGGCGCCAGCAAGATCTCCTTCGCCCGCGCGCTGCGCGATGCCGGGGCGATCTGCGACCATACCTTCGTGGTGTTCTACTACGGCGTCTTCCCCGGCAGCTTCGAGACCATGAAGGCCATGGGGCTGAACCTGCATCACCTCTGCACCTGGTGGGACGTGCTGGAAGTCTGCCGGGAACGCGCCCTATTTCAGCGAGCCGGCGCTGAAGGAAGTGCGCAAGTTCCTGGAGGACCCGGTGGGCTGGTCGAAGGCGCATGGCGGCATCGGCTCCGTGGCGGAGGCCAAGGCGAAGGATACGGAATAGCGCATGCCGCCACGGGTCCTTCTGCTGTCGCTCGGCCTGGCATGCCTCGGCATGCCGGCCATCGCGCAACCCGCGGCGCGGGAGACGCTGACCATCGGCATCAGCCAGTACCCCTCCACCTTCCACCCCAATTTCGACGCCATGGCCGCCAAGTCCTATGTGCTGGGCTTCACCCGCCGGCCCATCACCGCCTATGGCGCCGACTGGCAGCTCACCTGCATGCTGTGCGAGACGCTGCCGACGCTGGAGAACGGCGGCGCGATGCTGGAGACCACGCCGGACGGCAGGCCGGGCATCCGCGTCACCTGGCGGTTGCGCGCCGATGCCCGCTGGGGTGACGGAACGCCGGTCACCGCCGAGGACCTGCGCTTCGCCTATGAGGCCGGGCGCGACACCAGCACCGGCATCGGCCCGGCCGAGTTCTTCCGCTCGGCTTATGAACTGGTCGTCGAGGATGCCCGCACCGTCACCCTCCGCTTCGACAAGGTGACCTTCCAGTACAACTCCGCCGGGGATTTCCAGCCGCTGCCGGCGCATGTCGACCGCGCCCGCTGGCAGGAAGACCCGCGCACCTACCGCAACCGTTCCGCCTACGACACCGACACCACCAACCCTGGCCTGTGGTCCGGCCCCTACCGCATCACCGCCGTGCAGCCCGGCGCCGGCATCACGCTTGGGCGCAACGCGGCCTGGCAGGGCGCCGCCCCGGCCTTCGGCAGCATTCGCATCCGCACGGTCGAGAACACCGCGGCGATGGAGGCACAGCTGCTCGCCGGCCAGCTCGACATGGTGGCGGGCGAGCTCGGCCTGCCGGTGGAGCAGGTGGCCGCGCTGGAACGCCGCACCGGCCAGCGCTTCCGCATCGAGTACAAGCCCGGGCTGATCTACGAGCACCTCGCCCTGCAACTGGACAACCCGGCGCTGGCCGACCGGCGGGTACGCCAGGCGATGCTGCTGGCGATCGACCGGGCGCAGATCGTGGCCCGGCTGTTCGAGGGCCGGCAGACGGTTGCGCATACCGGCGTCAACCCGCTCGACCCGATGCACGACCCGGCGACGCCGGACTGGTCCTTCGATGCCGCCCGCGCCGCCGCCCTGCTGGACGAAGCCGGCTGGCGCCCCGGCCCGGGCGGCATCCGCCGGAACGCCGCCGGCGATCGCCTGTCCTTCGAGCTGATGACCACCGCCGGCAACCGCGCCCGCGAGGCGGTGCAGCAGGTGGTGCAGGGCATGTGGCGGCAGGTCGGCATCGAGGCGCGCATCCGCAACGAGCCGCCACGGGTGCTGTTCGCCGAGACCCTCTCCCGCCGCCGCTTCGAGGGCGCCGCGCTGTTCGCCTGGATCAGCTCGCCCGAGAACGTGCCGCGAACCACCCTGCATTCCGAGGAAATCCCGGCCGAGGCGCGCAACTGGTCCGGCCAGAACTACGGCGGCTACCGCAACCCGGCCATGGACGCCCTGCTGGAAGCCATCCCGCAGGAGCTGGACCGCGAGAAGCGCCGCGCCCTGTGGTCCCGATTGCAGCACATCTATGCCGAGGACCTGCCCGAACTGCCGCTGTGGTTCCGCTCGGACGCCCATGTCTGGCCGCGCTGGCTGGATGGCGTGCGGCCGACCGGGCACCTGAACCCGACCTCGCTCTGGGTCGAGGAATGGCGGGTGCGGTAGCTACCCGCCGACCGGCCCGCCCGCCACCCGCACCAGCCCGGCCAGCACGCTGCGCGGCGGGATGCCGGGCTGGAATTCCGGCCAGCGCGTGCCCGGTCGCTCGAAGCTGGCGCCCGGTTCGGCGCCGGGATGTCGGATGCCGATGAACAGCGCCTCGCCGTCCGGCGTCAGCGCCGCGCCGCCGATCGAAGCGCCACGCGGCGCCCCGTAGATCGGCAGCGGCACCCCGCGGCCGGGGCCGCTGAGGTCGCAAGCGAACAACCCCTCCGCCTGGGCCCCGACGCGGCCGCCGCCGGCGGTGCCGATCCAGGCACGGCCGCGATCATCGACCGCGACGGTATCGGGGTTCTCCGGCCAGGCGCTGCCGGCCGGCAGCCCGGCGCGGCCGTAGCGGGCATGCGGCCCCTGCGGATCGCCGGCCGCGAACAGCAGCAGGGCCGAGGCGGTATCCGCGGCATCGTCGCCACGCGTCGCCGACAGCTCGATGACATGGCCGGCCGGGCGTGCAGGGCTGCCGTGGCAGGCCATCAGCAGCCGCGGCCCCGTCGGGTCGAGCCCTAGGCCCGAGGGCGTGTCGAGGGGGCTGCCGCCGGCCCGCTGTGCCGCCGCCAGCGGCGAGAATGCGGCTTCCGCCGGCAGCGCCAGCCAGACCACCCGCTCGCCCTCCATCCGGGCGACCGACAGGCTGCCGGCGTCCAGCGCATCCTCGCCCGGTGCCGGCCCGGCCGAGATGAAGCGGAACAGGTAGCCGTCCGCCCGGCGGTCGGTCATGTACACCACCGCCCGGCCATCCCGCCCAAGGGTCGCCGCCACGTCGCCATGCGCGAAGCGGCCGAGGGCGCGGCGCTTCACCGGGACCGACTGCGGGTCGAATGGGTTCAACTCGGCGACGAAACCGAAATCCGAGCCCGTGGCGAAAGCCGGGTCCAGCCCGCCGAGCCGGTGCTGCCAGAAGGCCGGGTCGCCCTCGGCCAGCAGCAGCGTGCCCCATGGGGTGACGCAGCCACCGTTCAGCCCGAGCAGCCCGCGTACCGCGCCACCGCCCGAAAGCCGGCACAAGGTGGAGCCGCCGAGGCGCCGGTTCTGGTAGCCGCCATCCACCACCACCCAGCGGCCGCCCCGCTTCTCGATATTGAGCAGCGAGGCGCCCTGCATCTCCGCCGCCGCCGCCGGCTGGTCGCGGCCACCGGGAAAGGCCATGGCCGCATCCACCGTCGGGTGGATCACGGCAAGGATGGCCCGGGCGACGCCATCGGCCGCCGGCTGCTGCGGCACGGCGACACCGACCACCCGCGCGTCCCAGCCGAACTGCCCGGCGACGGCGGCGGGGTCCGGGGTGCGCGGCGTCCAGCGTGGAGCATCGAAGGTGACCCGGTCGCCCCAGCGGACCAGCACGTCGCGGCGGTAGCCTTGCGCCACGGTGTCATCCTGCTTCACCGGCAGCGCCATGGGCTGCAGGTCGTTGCGCCGGATCTGACCCACTGCCGGCATGGCGAGGCCGGTAAGGCCAGCGGCCAGCAACGCGCGGCGGCTGGTCATGCAGCCACAACCGGCGGCGGCACATGCACGGTGACGGGCGGCAGCGGCCCGTCCCAGCGCTCGATCTGCACCAGGCAGGACTGTGCGGAAGGCCCCTGGCCCAGGCGGGAGGTGCCGATATCGGCAGTCAGCACATTGGGGTTGCCGTGCACGCAGAGCGCATCCGGGTCGCCGGGGGTGGCCGGGTCGTACCAGGCGCCGGTCGCCATCGCCACCACGCCGGGCAGCATGCCCTCCTTGATCCGTACCCCGCCCAGGCAGGCGCCGCGGGCGTTGAAGACGCGGATGATGTCGCCATCCTTCAGGCCACGCGCGCCGGCATCTGCCGGGTTCATGTTGACCGGCTCGCGGCCCTGGATCTTGTCCGCCGCCGCCACCCGCCCGGGGTCGAGCTGGCCGTGCAGCCGGGTGGCGGGCTGGAAGGACAGCAGGTGCAGCGGGTACTCCGCCACGGCCTTGGCGCCGAGCCATTCGCGCGGCGCGATCCAGACCGGGTGGCCGGGGCAGTCGTCGTAGTTGAAGCTGGCGATGGTCTCGCTGAACAGCTCCACCTTGCCGGAGGGCGTGTTGAGCGGCTCGTTCTCCGGGTCGGCGCGGAAGTCGGCGAATTGGGTGTATTCCTCGCCGACGGCGACCGGGGGCACCTCGATATGGCCCTCCGCCCAGAACCGGTCGAAGTCCGGCGCGGCGAAGCCGAGGTTGCCGCAGGCCTGGCGCCAGCGCTCGTACAGGTGGCGGAGCCAGGCGCCCTCGTCGCGCTGCTCGGTGAAGCGGTCGCGGTAGCCGAGCGCATCCGCCACATCAGCCAGCATGTCCGTGTCGTTGCGGGCCTGGGCGATGGGCGGGATGGCCTGGTGCATGGCACGGACGAAGCGGTCGCGGCTGCTGCTGGCGATGTCGTTGCGTTCCAGCGTGGTGGTGGCCGGCAGCACGATGTCCGCCTGCCGGGCAACGGCGGTCCACCACGGCTCCTGCACGATGATGGTCTCGGCCCGCGCCCAGGCGCGTTGCAGCCGCGGCAGGTCCTGGTGGTGGTGGAAGGGGTTGCCGCCGGCCCACCAGATCATGCGGATATCCGGCAGGGTGATGTCCTGGCCGTTGTATTGCAGGACCTCGCCCGGCCGCTCCAGCAACTCGGTGATGCGGGCGACCGGGATATAGAGGCCCAGCGGATTGCGGATGCCGGGCGAGGACACTGCCGGCAGTTCGCGCCGCGGCGTGCCCATGCCGTTGATGCTGCCATAGCCGAAGGCGACCCCCTGCCCCGGCTTGCCGATGCTGCCCAGCATGGCGGCCAGCGCGATCAGCATCCAGTAGGGCTGCTCGCCGTAGTCGGCCCGCTGCACCGACCATGAAGCGGTCAGCATCGTCGGCTTGGCCGCGCATTCGAGGGCGAGGCGGCGGATGGTCTCGGCCGGGATGCCGGTGATGGGGCTGGCCCAGTCCGGGGTCTTGGCGGTGCCGTCGGCCTCACCCGTGATGTAGGGCCGCAGCCTTTCCCAGCCGGTGCAATGGGTGGCGAGGAAGCCACGGTCCTCCAGCCCCGCCTCGACCAGCACCTGCGCCATCGCCAGCAGCAGCGCGGCATCGGTGCCCGGTCGGATCGGCACCCATTCGGCGCCAAGCTCGGCCTCGGTATCGCCGCGGAAGGGCGAGATGTTGACGAAGCGCACGCCGGCCGCCGCCGCTTCCCGCATCAGCACCATGTAGTCGTGCCGGCCAGCGCCGCCGGAGTTCACCAGGCCGTTCTTGGCCGCCAGGCCGCCGAGGCAGATCATCAGCTTCGCGTTGCGGGCGATCGCCTGCCAGTCCGTGGTGCGGCCCAGCAGCACCTCGTTGGTGCCGAGCACATGCGGCAGCAGGGTCTGGGCGGTGGCGTAGGAATAGGCCGTCACCGAAGATGTGAAGCCGCCGCCGAGGCCGAGGAAGCGCTGCAACTGGGTCTTCGCATGGTGGTACCGCCCGGCCGAGGACCAGCCGTAGGACCCGCCGAAGATGGAGGCGGCCCCATGTTCTGCCCGAACCCGTGCGGTCTCCTCGGCCACCAGCCGCGTCGCGTGGTCCCAGCTTACCGGCACGAAGGGGTCGCCGCCGCGCAGCTGGCCGCGCCGCCTGCCCTCCAGCCAGCCCTTGCGGACATGCGGCCGGTCGATCCGGCTCGGCGCATGGACCACGTCCGGCACGCTCTCGATCAGGCTGCCCGGGAAGGGGTCCGGCCCGAAGGGGCGCACCCCGGTGACGCGGCCATTCTCCACGACGGCGTCGAAGTAGCCCCAATGGGCGGCCTGCGGCTTTATTTCGATCATAGTGCAACCCCTGGTCCGGCGGCCGGACCTTGCCACCCGCCGGGCCGGGAAGTCCACCGGGGGGCTGCCATTGGGGCACTTGGGTTGACCGCCGATCCGGGCCTACACTCGGGCGATCCGTCAGGAAGGCCCTCGCCATGACCCCGCCCCGCAATTCCAATGCCGCCCGTGACATCGCCTACGCCCTGCATCCCTACACCGACCACAAGGCGCATCTCGTGAACGGCCCGGTGGTCATCAGCCGCGGCAAGGGCGTTCGGGTCTATGACGACCAGGGCAAGGAATACATCGAGAGCGTCGCCGGCCTGTGGTGCGCCTCGCTCGGCTTCGACAACGAGCGGCTGGTGCAGGCCGCGACCAACCAGATGCGGAAGCTGCCCTTCTACCACGCCTTCACCGCTAAATCGCACGAGCCGCTGATCGACCTCAGCGAGATGCTGATCGAGCGGGCGCCGGTCACGATGAGCAAGGTGTTCTTCGCCAACTCCGGGTCGGAGGCGAACGACAGCGCCATCAAGATGATCTGGTACATGAACAACGCCATCGGCCGGCCCGAGAAGAAGAAGATCATCGCCCGGCTGAAGGGCTACCACGGCATCACCCTCGCCGCCGCGTCCCTCACCGGCCTGCCGGCCAACCACAAGCTGTTCGACCTGCCGCTGCCCGGCTTCCACCACGTCAGCACGCCGCACCACTACCACAACGCGCTGCCCGGCGAATCCGAGGAAGCCTTCGCCACCCGCCTCGCCGAGGAGCTGGATGCGAAGATCATCGCCGAAGGGCCGGAGACGGTCGCCGCCTTCTGGGCCGAGCCGATCATGGGCGCCGGCGGCGTGATCCTGCCGCCCGCCACCTACTTCCCGAAGATCCAGGCGGTGCTGAAGAAGCACGACGTGCTGTTCGTGGTGGATGAGGTGATCTGCGGCTTCTGGCGCACCGGCAGCTACTGGGGCAGCCAGACCCTGAACATCGAGCCCGACATCCTGGTCTGCGCCAAGGCGCTGAGCGCCTCCTACCTGCCGATCTCGGCCGTGCTGGTGAACGAGAAGGTGTTCCAGGGCATCGCTGAGGGGTCCTCCACGGTCGGCACCTGGGGCCACGGCTTCACCTATTCCGGCCATCCCGTCCCGGCAGCCGTGGCGATCGAGACGCTGAAGATCTACGACGAGATGGACATCGGCGGCCATGTGAAGAAGGTCGGCGCCCACCTCCAGGCACAGCTCCGCGCCCGCTTCGCCGACCATCCGCTGGTGGGCGAGGTGCGCGGCACCGGCATGATCGGCGCCATCGAGCTGGTGGCGGACAAGGCCACGAAGCGCAACTTCGACCCGGCGCAGAAGGTCGGCATCCGCCTCACCAAGGTGGGCGAGGAGAATGGCGTCATCCTGCGCTCGATGACCAACGACAGCCTCGGCTTCTCCCCGCCGCTCATCATCACCGAGGATGAGGTGGACGAGATGCTGAACCGCTTCGGCAAGTCGCTCGACGAGATCATGGTGACGGTGCGGCGCGAAAGCCTCGCCGCGGTTTGATCGCCGCCACTGGCCGGAGCGCCGTGGGGCGCGACGGCTCGAACGGGCCGCACCCCACTTTGCCGCTGGCGATCGCCCTGGCGATCGCCCCGGCCGCCGGGGTGCTGCAATCCAAGGCGCTGGCGCCCATCGCGGCGGTGGCGCTGGCCTTCTGCGTGCTGGCGCATTGGCGACGGCACGGCGCCTGGCCCTGGCCGCGCGGCGTGTCGGCCTGGCTGGCGATCGGGCTGTTCGGCTGGGCGGCCGTCACCGCCGGCTGGGCACCGGAGCCGCTGCGGGCGCTCGGCACCGCCTTCCAGCTTGGCGGCTTCGTAGCCCTTGGCGCGGCGGCGGCGCGGTCGGTGGCGGCGGATGACGAGGCCGCGAAGCGGCGGCTGATGCTGGCCGCGACCGGCGGGCTGGCAGCCGGGCTGACGCTGGCCGGGCTGGATGCCATCACTGGCCACGCCATCCGCGCCGCGGTGCGGGGGCTGGAGGTCATTCCGCCCACCCTCGCCTTCGGGCTGAAGCCGGCGGCCTCCGCCATGGCGCTGTGGCTGCCGCTGGTTGCCATGGCGGCGCTCGGCTGGTGGCTGCGCACATTGATCCTGCTGGCCGGCGGGGCGGTGCTGCTGCTGCTGCCGGGCGAAGCGGCGAAACTGGCGGTGCTCGCCGCGCTGCTGGCCGGCGCGGCGGCGGCTTGGCTGCCGCGGCGCACCGCCATCGGCCTTGGCGCGGCGCTGGCGGTGGCGATCGTCGCCATGCCCTTCGTGCTCGGGCCGCTGCTGGCCCGCGGGGTGCCGGCAGCGGGGATTCCACCCTCGGCGGCGCACCGGCTGCTGATCTGGGACTTCGTCATCGACCGCATCGCCGAACGGCCGCTGCTCGGCTGGGGGATGGAGGCGAGCCGGGCGATCCCCGGCCACCGCGACAGCCCACCGCCTGAAGCCCTGGCGCGCTTCGGCCTGGATGGCCCCGCCACCCCCGGCTGGATCGCCGGCGCAGAATTGCTGCCGCTGCATCCGCACAACGGTGCGCTGCAACTGCGGCTGGAACTCGGCTGGCCCGGGGTGCTGCTGGCGGCGCTGCTGGCGGCGGCGCTGGCGCTGGCCTGCCGCAACGCCGTGGCGGTGGCGGTACTGGCGGCCGGGGCGGTGACGGCCATGCTCAGCTTCGGCGCCTGGCAGGAATGGTGGGTCGGCGCCGAATTGCTGGCCCTGGCCGCGGTGGCCGGGATACCGAGAGGCAGCAGCGGGGAGGAAAACCAATGAAGATCGGCGCGGCGATGTTCTTCACCGAGCATTCCATGGCACCGGGCGAACTTGCCCGGGCGCTGGAGGAGCGCGGCTTCGACAGCCTCTGGGCGCCGGAGCATTCGCATATCCCGGTCAGCCGGGACTCCCCCTACCCCGGCGGCGGCGAGTTGCCGCGGCAGTATTTCGAGGTGATGGACCCCTTCGTCACCCTCAGCGCCGCGGCGGCGGCGACCAGCCGGCTGTTGCTGGGCACCGGCATCTGCCTGGTGGTGCAGCGGGACCCGATCCAGACCGCCAAGCTGGTCGCCTCCATCGACCGCATCTCCGGCGGGCGCTTCCTGTTCGGCGTCGGCAACGGCTGGAACGCGGCGGAGATCGCCAACCATGGCACCGCCTTCGCCAGCCGCCACAAGCTGGCGCGCGAGCGGATCGAGGCGATGCAGGCGATCTGGACCCAGGACCAGGCCGAGTACCACGGCGAATTCGTGGATTTCGCGCCGATCATGACCTGGCCCAAGCCGGTGCAGCGGCCGCACCCGCCGATCATCGTCGGCGGCGCCTTCCCCTATGGCGCACGGCGGGCGCTGCGCTACGGCAATGGCTGGATGCCGCACCGGGTCCGCAAGCACTACGCCGATGTCGCCGCGCTGATCCCGCAGTTCCACGCCATGGCGGCCGAGGCGGGCCGCCCGGTGGAGGATGTGCCCATCACCATCTGGGGCGTGCGGGAAGACCGGGACGCGCTGCTGGCGGACCGCGACCTCGGCGTGCAGCGGGTGGTGCTCAGCCTGGAAGCGGCGCCCGCCGAGGTGATCCTGCCGCAACTCGACCGCTGGGCCGAGCTGGTACGGGCGGTAGCCTAGAGAACCGCCTCCGCCACCACCCGCAGCGCCTCGGTGCTGGCGCCGGTCAGCACCAGCGTGCCGACCTTGTGGTCCTTCGCCACCGCCTTCCAGGCTTCCAGCCGGCCGCGGATGCGGTCGGCGGGACCGACCAGGGCGATCTCGTCCACCAGCTTGTCCGGCACGGCGGCGGCGGCATCGCCCTTGCGGCCTTCCAGGAAGGCGTCCTGGATCTTCACCGCCGCGTCCGGGTAGCCCAGCCGCTTGGCGTAGTCGTTGTAGAAATTCTTGCCCCGCGCGCCCATGCCGCCGATGTAGAGCGCCAGTTCCGGCTTCACCGCGTCCCGGCAGGCCTGCAGGTCGTCGCCGAGGCGGATCTTGGTATAGGGCGCGATGTCGTAGCCCGAGAGATCCGTGCCGCGCCCGGCCTTGGCCATGCCCTCCAGCGTCGGCCCCAGCACCACCTCGGCGCCCTCGGGCGACATGAAGATCGGCAGGTTGCCATCGGCGATCTCGCCGGAAAGCCGCATGCCGCCGGGGGTGATGGAGGCGGTGTAGAAGGGCAGCGACGGGTCGCCGTGGATGATGCTCTTCAGCGGCTTGCCGAGGCCGGAGGCCCCGGGCCCCTTGTAGGGGATCTGGTAGTGCTCGCCCTCATGCTCCAGCGGCTTCTCCCGCGCCAGGATGGCCCGCATGATGGCGATGTATTCCCGGGTGCGGCCGATCGGCTTGCCATAGGGCTGGCCGTGCCAGCCCTCCACCACCTGCGGCCCGGATGGCCCGACGCCGCACAGGAAGCGGTTGCCGGACAGCGCCTGGAGCGTCATCGCGGTCATCGCCGCGCAGGTCGGCGTGCGGGCCGGCATCTGCATGATGCCGGTGCCGGCCTTGATGCGGGTGGTCCGCGCCAGGACATAGGCGATGGGGGTGACGGCGTCGGTCCCGTAGGATTCGCCGCACCAGATGGCATCGTAGCCAAGGCGTTCTGCCTCCAGCACGATGTCCATCTCGAGCTGCGGCTTCGCGCCGCGGATCATGCCGATGGTGATGCCGAGCTTCATTGCCGTCAGACCTTCGCCAGCACGTCGTCACGGAAGGATTTCATCGAGTCCAGCACCGCATCCACCGTTGCCCCGGGGAAGGTGAAGTCGAGCGCCGCGACGCCCACGGACTGGAAGTCGCGGATGTCGCCGGCGATCTCGTCGGTGGTGCCGGAGAACAGCCGCCGCTCGCCATCCCCCGCCTTGGCCGGTACGTCCGGGCCATATTTCTGGCAACGATAGGCCAGGGCCACGCTGGCCGGCCTCCGCCCCGCATCGGCCAGCAGCTTGTGCAGCTTGCCGACGCCGGCCTGGTAGCGGGCCAGGCTGTCCAACGGGAAGGACGGGTTGGTGCCGATCGGGTACCAGCCGTCGCCCAGCCGCGCGGTACGCCGCAGCGCCGGGCCGCTTTCCCCGCCCACCCAGATCGGGATCGGCGACTGCACCGGCTTGGGCGCGAAGGTGATGTCCTGGAAGCTGACGTACTCGCCGGCGAAGCTCGGGGCGTCCTGGGTCCACAGCGCCTTGCACGCCATCAGGTATTCATCCGTCACCTTGCCGCGGGCGGTGAAATCCGGCGTGCCCAGCGCCTCGAATTCCTCCTGCAGCCAGCCGGCGCCGATGCCCAGCGTCAGCCGGCCGCCCGAGAGCACGTCGATGGTGGAGAGGATCTTGGCGGTCAGCACGGCCGGGCGATGCGGCACCACCATCACCGAGGTCACCAGCCGCAACCGGCTGGTCTTGGCGGCGAGGAAGGCCACCTCGGTCAGTTGCTCGTGCCGCTCGCCACGGGCGGTGGCGGGGAATTCGCCGGTATCGGAATAGGGGTACTTGGCATGGATGTCGGTCGGGATGACGACGTGGTCACTGATGGTGGCGTAGTCGAAGCCCATGGCCTCGCCCTCCACGACCAGGCGGGCCAGGGGTTCCGGTGCGGCAAGCGGGCCACCACTCGGCGCGTTGAAGCCGATCTGCATGTTGGGTCTCCATCCTCCCCGCGCATTGCATCCCGCCGGGCCTTCCCACACGATGCGGCGGAACCGGGGCTCCGGGCAAGGCGGGAAGGAATGCGTAGCGTGCAGGACCGGCTGGAGACGATGCCGCTCGCGGAGCTGATGGCGGAGGCGGCGGCGCTGCGGGACCAGGCCCATGGCCGGGTGATGTCCTATTCCCGCAAGGTGTTCATCCCGCTGACCAAGCTGTGCCGCGACGTGTGCCACTACTGCACCTTCGCGGAGAAGCCGCGCGCCGGGCACGGCGCCTACCTCACGCCCGAGGAGGTACTGGCCATCGCCCGGGCCGGCGCCGCGGCCGGCTGTACCGAGGCGCTGTTCACCTTGGGCGACAAGCCCGAATTGCGCTGGCATGCCGCGCGGGAGGCGCTGGCCGCACTCGGCCATGCCACCACCATCGACTACCTGGCCGCCATGTGCGCGCTGGTGCTGAAGGAGACCGGCCTGCTGCCGCACGCCAACCCCGGCGTCATGACGCGGGACGAGATCGCCGCGCTGCGGGAGGTGACCGCCAGCCAGGGCGTCATGCTGGAATCGACCAGCACCCGGTTGTGCGAGCCCGGCGGGGTCCATTACGGCAGCCCGGACAAGCACCCGGCCGCGCGGCTGGAGGTGCTGCGGCTGGCCGGGGAATTGCGGGTGCCCTTCACCACCGGCATCCTGATCGGCATCGGCGAGACCCGGGCGGAACGGCTGGAGGCGCTGCGGGCCATCGCCGCGCTGCATGCCGAATACGGCCACATCCAGGAAACCATCATCCAGAACTTCCGCGCCAAGCCGGCCACCAAGCTGGCGCATGCGGATGAGCCGGAACTGGAGGACCTGCTGTGGACCATCGCCGCGGCCCGGCTGGTGCTGGGCGCAGAGGCGAATATCCAGGCGCCGCCCAACCTCTCGCCCGGGGTGTACCAGCGGCTGGTCGCGGCCGGGCTGAACGACTGGGGCGGCGTCTCCCCGGTGACGCCGGACCATGTGAACCCGGAAGCGCCCTGGCCGCAGATCGAGTCCCTGGCCGCCCGCACCGCCGAGGCCGGCAAGGTGCTGGTGCAGCGCCTGCCCGCCTACCCCGTCTATGCCCGCGCGCCCGAGACCTGGCTGGCGCCCGCCGTCGCCACCCGGCTGCGGCAGGCCAGCGACGCCGAGGGCTGGGCCCGCGAGGATAGCTGGTCCCCTGGCGAGACCACGCCGCCGCGCCTGCCGGCCGCCCGCCTCGCCCGGCCCGACGGTGCCATGGCCCGCGCGGTGGAACGCGCCGCGGCCGGCGACCGGCTGGACCCGCCCGTCCTGATGCGGCTGTTCTCCGCGCGGGACGCCGATTACGCGCACATCACCGGCGCGGCCGATGCGCTCCGCCGCAGCGTGTCCGGCGAGACGGTGCGCTACGTGGTCAACCGCAACATCAACTACACCAACATCTGCACCTATCGCTGCACCTTTTGCGCCTTCAGCAAGGGCAAGACCCACGAGGCCCTGCGTGGCCCGGCCTACGACCTCGACCATGGCGAGATCGTCCGCCGCGCGGTGGAAGCCTGGGACCGCGGCGCCACCGAGGTGTGCCTGCAGGGCGGCATCCACCCGGACTATACCGGCGCCACCTACGAAGCCATCTGCCAGGCGATCCGCGCGGTGCTGCCGGAGATGCACATCCACGCCTTCTCGCCGCTGGAGGTGACGCAGGGCGCCGCGACGCTCGGGCTTTCGCTGCATGACTACCTGGCGCGGCTTAAGGCGGCGGGGCTGGGCACCCTGCCCGGCACGGCGGCGGAAATCTTGGACGACGAGATCCGCGCCATCATCTGCCCGGACAAGGTCAACACGGCGCAATGGCTTGAAGTCGCGCGCACCGCGCATGGCCTCGGGCTGCGGACCACCTCCACCATCATGTACGGCCATGTCGAGGGTGCGGTGAACTGGGCGCGGCACCTGCTGGCGCTGCGCGACCTGCAGGCGGAAACCGGCGGCTTCACCGAATTCGTCCCCCTGCCCTTCGTGCATATGGAAGCGCCGATGTACCTGCGCGGGCTGGCGCGGCGCGGCCCGACCTTCCGCGAGGCGGTGCTGATGCACGGCATCGCCCGGCTGGCGCTGCACCCGCACATCACCAACATCCAGACGAGCTGGGTAAAGATGGGTCCCGCCGGTGCGGCGCTGGCCCTGCAGGCCGGCGCCAACGACCTCGGCGGCACGCTGATGAACGAAAGCATCAGCCGCGCCGCCGGCACCCAGCACGGCCAGGAATTCCCGCCCGCCGCGATGGAGGCGCTGATCCGCTCCATCGGCCGCGAGCCGGCGCAGCGCACCACCCTGTACGGGGCGGTACCGGCAGAACGGCAACAAGCATCGCTCGTGGCGGCGGAACTGGCGCCGGTGGTGCAGACGGCGCCGCGGCGCAAGCCGGCCCTGGCCTAGAGCAAACCCCGAACGGGTGGAATCACCCGGCAGGGGTAATGTGCTCGCCTAAACAACAGGCTAGAGCGCATTCCGTGAGCCATGTCGAACGGAATGGCTAGGCCAGCCGGTTCTCGCGCAGGAAGGCCAGGGTCCGCGTGCCCTGGGCCTGCGGCAGCCGGGCGAAGGCGGCGAGGTCCGCGGGATGGTCGATATCCATCCCGATGCCGGGCAGCGGCACGATGCGCGGGGCGATGCCGGCGGCGCGCGCGGCGGCCAGGTGCGGGACGTAGCTGTCCTCCCCGAAGCGCAGCGGCACCGCCAGCGGCGGCGACATCAGCACGGCGTTGGAGCCAAGCTCGTCATGCGCCGGGGCGATGGTGAAGGCGGGCGCCGGGCCATGTGCGGCCAGCACCGCCTCGACCTCGGCCGCGGTCGCCGCCGGGATGTCACCCGGCATGGTCAGCATGCCGGCCCGCCCCTCGCGCGCCAGGATGCGGGCGGCGGCGGTGACGCTGCCGGTATGGCCATCACGGGCGCCCTCGGTCACCACCCGGGCGCCACGGCGGCTGGCCTCGGCGGTAGCCCAGGGGTCGAGCGTGACCACCATCACCCCGCCGAGGCCGCGCGCGGCGGTAAGCGCATCCAGCACCTCGCCGATCATCACCTGCATCAACGCGCGGCGCAGCGGCGGCGGCAGGCGCGGTGAGAGCCGCTGCTTGGCGCCATCCAGCTCCTTCACCGGCAGCACCGCCCAGATCATGCGCGCAGCCGATCCGCGGCGGCCAGCACGGCCCGGGCCAGCGCGACCTTGTCCTCCAGCACCCGCATCAGCGTCGGCGCGCGGAACACCGGGGCGGCGATGCCGGTGGCATCATCCCCCGGCTCCATCACGTAGCCGGTGAGGATGTCCGCATAGCGGGCGGCGACGGCGGCGGCGCTCGGCGGCGTGCCGGACTGCTCGAACATCCGTGCCGTCGGTCCCTTCACCGCCTTGCCGCCGATGATGGGCGAGACCGCGACGACCGGGGCGCCACAATCAGCGATGGCCTGCCGCACGCCCGGCACGGCCAGGATCGGCTCGACGCTGATGAACGGGTTGGACGGGCAGATCACCACCGCCTGCACGTCGCCGCCGCGCAGCGCCGCCAGCAACTCCGGCTGCGGCCGCGCCTTCGCCGCGCCGGCGAATTCCAGCGCCATGCACCGCCGGCTCGCAGCGCTGGCGCACGAAATAGTCCTGGAAGTCGATCCAGCCGGCGTCGGTGCGGAAGCCGGGTGCGCACCGGATCGTCGCTCATCGGCACCAGCCGCGGCGCGACGCCCAGCCGCCGCGCCACATCGGCGGTGATCGCCGAGAGCGTCTCGCCCGCGCGCAGCCGCCGGGTGCGCTCCACATGCACCGCCAGGTCGCGGTCGCCGAGGCGGAACCAGGTCTCGCCGCCGAGCGTCGCCAGGGTCTCCATGAAGGACCAGGTCTCGTCGCGCCGTCCCCAGCCCAGCTCCGGATTGGCCAGCCCGGCCAGCGTGTAGATCACGCGTGTCGATGTCGGGCGAGATCGACAGGCCGAGATGCTCGAAGTCGTCCCCGGTATTGCGCGACGACCAGCAAGTCTTCCGGCGGCAGCACATGGCCAGGCCGAGCGCCAGCTTGGCGCCGCCGACGCCGCCTGAGAGCGCGACGATCACTGGAACAGGTCCTCCTGCTGCCGGCCGCACCAGTTCGGCGGCAGGCGTCCGGTGCCGATCCATTCCAGGCCGCGCACCACCACCACCGGACTGGCCTCGGCCGCCTGGCCCTGCAGCAGCGAGGCGGCGGCGGCGATCTCGTCGGCGAAGCCGATGATGCTGACCTCCAGCGTGCGGCCGAACAGGTCGGGCCGGCCGCGCAGGTCGATCAGGCTCGGCAACCCGGCGGCGCCGATCGCCACCCCGGCCGTGCCGCGCCGCCAGGGCCGGCCGAAGCTGTCGCTGATGATCACACCAGCGCGAGCCCGGATTGCGCGGCAAGCGCAGTGCGGATCGCGTCCGCCGAGGCGTCCGGGTCGCGCGGCAGCAGCAGGACGCGGGCGATGCCCGTCCTGCGGCGCGACGTTCGACTGGTCGATGCCGGCATTGGCCATGACGAAGCCGAGCCGGTGCTGCATGATCAGCAGGTTCGGCCGCGACCGCACCACCCGCGTGGACTCTCGGACAGGATCGACCTCGACGAGGCGCGGGTCCTTGCCGACCTCGGCCGCCAGCGCGCTCGGCGCGGCCGAGGGCCGCACCGACGGCCAGATCGACGGTGCGCCCTCGGCCTTGGAGACGATCTTCTGCGCCACCACCACCACGTCGCCGGTCGCGCAGCGCCAGGCCCGCCCGCTCCAGCCCCGCCAGCGATCAGCGCAGCGCAGATCGTCGCCCGGCCTGCACCATCGGCAGGCCCGGCACGGCAAACAACTCCAGACGCGGCGTCATGTTCATCCGAAGCGGCGGCGCAGCAGCGGCAGCACCTGCTCGCCATACAGCTTCAGGAAGCGCTCCTGGTCCGGGCCCCGGCGCGTGGAACACCAGGTGGCGGAAGCCGAGCTCCACATAGGGCCGGATGCTCTCCACATGCTCCTCCGGGTCGCTCGAGACGATCCAGCGGCTGGCGGCGCGCTCCACGCGGCAGGGCATCGGCCAGCCGCTCCATCTCGGCCGGGTCCTCCACCGACATCTTCTCCTCCGGCGTCAGCGCCAGCGCCGCCCAGTGCCGGGTATCGTCCAGCGCGCGCTGCCTGGTCGGTGTCGAACGACACCTTCATCTCGATCATCCGGTCGTAGTCGGGCTTGGGCTTGCCTGGCCGCCTTGATCCCCTCCGCGACGTTCGGCAGCAGCGTCTCGGTGTAGAGCTCCCGCTTCTTGCCGCTGGTGCAGATGAAGCCGTCGCCGGCTGCGGCCGGCATACTTCGCCACCATGGGGCCGGCGCCGGCGACGTAGATCGGCACCGGGTCTGCTCCGGCTTGTCGTAGATCGTGGCGTTCTCGGTGCGGTAGTACTGGCCCTCGAAGGTGACCCGCTCCTCGGTCCACAGCTTGCGGATCAGCGCGATCGCCTCGCGCATGCGGGCGAAGCGCTCCTTGATTTCCGGCCATTTCGACGCCGATCGAGGGCACTTCGTTCAGCCCCTCGCCGGTGCCGAGGCCCAGGACGACGCGGCCCGGGAACATCGCGCCCAGCGTGCCGAACACCTGCGCCACGATCGACGGGTGATAGCGGAAGGTCGGCGTCAGCACGCTGGTGCCCATCACGATGCGATCGGTGCTGGCGCCCAGCGCGCCGAGCCAGGCCAGCGCCGACGGGGCGTGGCCGTCGGTGTGCTTCCAGGGCTGGAAATGATCGCTGACGAGAAACCGGAATCGAACCCCGCCTGCTCGGCCGCGCAGGAGAAGTCGAGCAGCTCGCTTCGGGTCGAATTGTTCGGCGGAAGCTTTGTATCCGAGCTTCAGCATCTTGGTTTCCCCCATGTGGTTCAGGTATCGGCCAGCGCCGCCAGCATGGCGTCCCGCGCGGCGAAGTCGCCCTCCGCGTGGACCGGCTGGATGCAGACATGGGTGGCGCCGGCGGTGAAGTGCTCGCGCAGCTTCGCCTTGACGGCATCGGCATCGCCGGACACCACCATCGCGTCGATGAAGCGGTCGCTGCCGCCATCGGCAAGCTCGACCTCGGTGAAGCCTTGCCGCAGCCAATTGTCGACGTAGTTCGGCAGCGTCATGTAGCGCGACAGCTCCTTCCGCCCGAGCATCCGGGCGCGGGCGAGGTCGGTCTCGATGCAGACCTTCTGCTCCACCGCCAGCCACTTGTCCGGGCCGAGGATGGCGCTGGCCTGGGCCGTGTGCTCCGGCGTCACGTTGTAGGGCACCGCGCCGCGGGTTCGCGCCCCGGCCAGCGCCAGCATCTTCGGCCCCAGCGCGGCGAGCGCGATGGGCCAGTCCGCGGCGCCCGGCTGGTCCTTCTGGATGCCGTCGAGATAGGCCCGCATGGCCGGGATGGGCTTGTCGTAATGATGGCCACGCAAGCCTTCCACCATCGGGATGTGGCTGACGCCGAGGCCCAGGATGAAACGGTCGCCATGCAGGGCGTTCAGCGTCGCCATGCCGCGCCGCGCGGTGAAGGCATCGCGCGCATAGATGTTGGCGATGGAACTGCCCACCTTCAGCCGGCTGCTGCTCGCCAGCAGATGCGCGGCCAGCGAGAAGGGATTCGTAGCCGCGCGACTCCGGGTACCAGAAGGTGCCGTAGCCATGGCCCTCCACGGTGCGGACCAGCGTGGCGAGTTGCTGGCCGTCCAGCTTGTCGGTCGAGTACCAGACCCCGAGGCGTCCCAGTTCCATCGTCGGCTTCCCCTGTCCACGCGCCGGCTAACATTGCCCCGGCGGGGCGTCCTGGCAACCGCGCCGCCGCTACCCGCCCACCGCCACCACCGCAAGCACCAGCGCCCCGCCCAGCGCGGCATAGAGGGCGCAGGCCGGCAGGGTGCGCCGCATCACCTCCCCCTCCCGCCCCACCAGCCCGACCGTGGCGCCGCCGGCGACGATGTTGTGCGGGCAGATGATGTTGCCCACCGCCGCGCCGAAGCCCTGCGCCGCCAGCATCGGCAGCGCCGGCAGCCCGAGCGCCGCGGCGGTGGCAAGCTGGAAATCGGTCAGCAGGATGTTGGAGGCGGTGGCGGACCCGGTCACGAAGGTGCCGAGCGCGCCGGTCGCCGGCGCCAGCAGCGGCCAGGCGCCACCGGCCAGGCTGGCGGCGGCCTCGGACAGCGCCTCGATCATGCCGGCATGGACCATCAGCCTGGCCAGCGCCAGCATGGCCAGCAGGGCGAACAGCACCGCCGGCAGCCGCGCCGCCGCCCGCACGGCCGCGGCGCGGAATGCCGCCGTGCCATCCCGCCGCAGCAGGCCGCCCAGCAGCAGGCCGGCCAGCAACATCGTTCCCGGGTGGTACAGGGGCTGCATCGCGCCGGTGAAGGCACCCCCGGACAGCGACCACCGCAGCGCGATGCCGGACAGCGCCTCACGCAACGGCGGCACCAGCCGGGTGGCCAGGATCAGCCCCAGCAGCACGAGGTAGGGCAGCGCGGCCGCCAGCAGCCGCCGCGTCCCCGGCGAGGTGCCTCGGGCGGCGCCGCCCCGCCACCGCACCACCACCGCGAAGGCCGTGCCACCCAGCAGCGCCCCGCCCAGCGTCGGCAGTTCCGGGCCGATCCAGAGCCCGATCATGGTGAAGGGCAGCAGGAAGCAGCCGGCGGCGAGCAGCGCCCAGCCCCAGCCCGCCTGCCCTGCCCCGGCGATGCGGTGGACGAACAGCGCCATGGTCCAGCCGAGCGCCGCGTGCAGCAGCACCGTCGCGGCCGAGATCGCCACCGGGTCCAACCCGCTCGCCACGACCTGCGGCATGACTGGCGTGCCGACCGCGCCGAAGGACACCCCCACGGCATGCCCCACCAGCGCCAGCGCCACCGCCCGCACCGGCTCGAAGCCGAAGCCGACGAGGATGGGCGCGGCCAGCGCGACCGGCGTGCCGAACCCCGCCGCCCCTTCTGAGAACAGCGCGAAGAACCAGGCGACCAGCAGCGCCGCCATCCGCGGGTCGTCGGAGAGGCGGGCCAGCGCCCGCCGCAGGATTTCCGTGGCGCCGGAGGCAAGCTGCAACTCATGGATGCACAGCGCGGGGAAAACGATCCACAGGATGGTGAGCGCGCTGAACCCGGCCTCCGCCCCCACGCCCGCCAGCGCCCAGCCGACGCCGCCCGCCGCCTCCGGTCCACGCCAGCCGAACACCAGCAGCGCCACCGGCAGCGCCGCCGCCAGCCCGACGAGCCCGGCCGGCGCCGCCGCCCAGCGCCGCCCGACCATCAACCCGACGATGAGCCCGATCGGCAGCAGCGCGGCGAGGGCCGCGGCACCGCCCATGGTCAGGCGAGCCGCTCGGTCGAGACCTCATGCACCGCATGGCCGGTGGCCTCGAAGGCGGTGACGTTGGCGATGGTGGTCTCGGCGATGGCGGTCAGCGCCTCGGCGGTGAAGAAGGCCTGGTGGGCGGTGACCAGCACATTGGGGAAGGTGAGCAGGCGGGCGAAGACATCGTCCTGCAGCACCCGGTCCGAGAGATCCTCGAAGAACAGGTCCGCCTCCTCCTCGTACACGTCGAGGCCGAGATGGCCGATACGCCCGGCCTTCAGTCCCTCGATCACCGCCCGGGTATCGACGATGGCGCCGCGGCTGGTGTTGATGAGCATCGCCCCGGGCTTCATCCGCCGCACCGCCGCGGCATCGATCAGGTGGTGGGTCGTCCGGCGTCAGCGGGCAATGCAAGGTGACGATGTCGGCGGCAGCCAGCAGTTCCGGCACCGCCACGTAGGTGACGCCGAGCGCCTCGACCGCGGCGTCCGGATAGGGGTCATGCGCCAGCACCCGGCAGCCGAAGCCCAGCATGATGCGCGCCACCGCCACGCCGATCCGCCCGGTGCCGACCACGCCGACGGTGCGCCCCTTGCAGGTCGAAGCCCAGCAGCCCGTCGAGCGCGAAATTGCCCTCCCGCACCCGGTTGTAGGCGCGGTGGATGCTTGCGGTTGAGCGCCAGGATCATCGCCACCGTATGCTCGGCCACCGCTGCGGGCGAATAGGCGGGCACCCGCGCCACGGTGATGCCGAGCCGCCGCGCCGCCGCCAGGTCGACGTTGTTGAACCCCGCCGCCCGCAGCGCCACCAGCTTCACGCCGGCCGCCGCGAGCTGGTCGAGCACCGCCGCATCCGCCTGGTCGTTGACGAAGGCGCAGACGGCGCCGGCGCCGCGCGCCAGCGCCGCGGTTTCCGGCGACAGCCGCGGCTTCCAGATAGACCAGCCGGTGCTTCGCGCCGCCGGTGGCGTTGGCGGCGTCCAGGAAGCGGCTGGTCGTAGGGCTTGGTGCTGAAGACGGCGACCTGCATGCAGACTCTCCCCTGGACGGTTGCTTCAGTCGCGGCGGCCCATGAACCGCCGCCGGACATATTTCTCGGCCTCCAGCACCGCCAGCAGCACGAGTTCGGCGCCCAATATGGGCAGCCCATCCGCCACCGGGTCGAGCGCCACCGTGCCGAACAGCAGTTGCAGCGGCGGCGCGTAGGTGAAGGCAAGCTGCAACGCCACCACCAAGCCGACGCCGATCAGCACCGGCCGCGTCCCCAGCACGCCGCGCCAGGTGAGCGAGCTGCCGCGCTGGAAGCGCACGCTGAACAGATAGGCGATCTCCAGCACCACCAGGGTGTTCACCACCACGGTCCGCGCCGCATCCAGCGGCAGGCCGCGCGCCTCGGCCCGGGCGAACATGGTGAAGGCGCCCATGGTGAACAACGCCGAGACGAAGACCACGCGCCAGACCAGGAAGCCCGAGAGCAGCGGCTCCTGCGGCTCGCGCGGCGGGCGGCGCATGATGTCGTCCTCGGCCGGCTCGAAGGCCAGGATCAGGCCCAGCGTGGTCACGCGTGACCATGTTGATCCACAGGATCTGCACCGGCGTCATCGGCAGCGTGATGCCGAGCAGGATGGCGGTAATGACGGTCAGCGCCTCCCCGCCATTGGTCGGCAGCGTCCAGGCGATGACCTTCTGGATGTTGTCGTAGACCGTGCGGCCCTCGCGCACCGCGGCGGCGATGGTGGCGAAATTGTCGTCGGCCAGCACCATGTCGGCGGCTTCCTTCGCTGCCTCGGTGCCCTTGAGGCCCATCGCGACGCCGACCTCGGCACGCTTCAGCGCCGGCGCGTCGTTCACCCCGTCGCCGGTCATGGACACCACGGCGCCCTCGGCCTGCAGGGCCTCGACCAGCCGCAGCTTGTGCTCGGGGCTGGCGCGGGCGAAGACATCGGTATCGGCCACCCGCAGCCGTAGCGCCGTGTCGTCCAGTTGCTCGATGTCATGGCCGCTCAGCACCGCGCCGGCGCCTTGCAGCCCCACCTGCCGGGCGATGGCGCCGGCCGTCGCGGCATGGTCGCCGGTGATCATCTTCACCCGGATGCCGGCCGCCTGGCAGTCCGCCACCGCGGCGATGGCCTCCTCGCGCGGCGGGTCGATCAGCCCGAGCAGCCCGAGCAGGACTAGGCCGCCCGCCTCGACATCACCGGGCGCCAGCTCGCATCTGGCAGCCGGCAGCGACCGCCTGGCCACGGCGAGACCCGCTGCCCCTGCGCTGCCAGCCCCTCCACCCGTTGCTGCCAGGCTTCCGAATCGAGCGGCGCGTCGGCCGCGTCGGCGCCACGGCTCTCGCGGTCGCACATCGCCAGCAGCCGCTCCGGCGCGCCCTTCACGAGCACCTGGGTGGCGTCCTCGCCGCCGGAATGCAGCGTCGCCATGTAGCGGTGGCGGGAATCGAAGGGGATCTCGTCGAGCCGCGGGATGTCCCGGCGCAGCGCCTCCGGCTCCTGCCCGGCGCGGGCGGCGAAGGCGACCAGGGCGCCCTCCATCGGGTCTCCGTTCACCAGCCAGCCCGCATCCGCATCCTCAAGCAGTGTCGCGTCGTTGCAGAGCACGGCGCCGCGAGCGAGTTCGGCCAGCACCGCCCGGGCCTCGCGCGCCACTTCGCCATCCGCGGTGGTGGTGCCCCGCGGCTCGTAGCCCGTGCCCGCCACGGTGAAGCGGCCGGCGCCGGTCACCGCCGCGGCCACCGCCATCTCGTTGCGGGTCAGCGTGCCGGTCTTGTCCGAGCAGACGACCGAGACGGCGCCCAGCGTCTCGACCGCCGGCAGCCGCCGCACGATGGCGTTGCGCGCCGCCATGCGCCGCACGCCGATCGCCAGGGTGATGGTCAGCACCGCCGGCAGCCCCTCGGGGATGGCCGCGACCGCGAGCCCACCACCGCCAGGAAGGCTTCCTCCGCCGCGTAGCCGCGCACCAGCCAGGCGAAGGCGAAGACCGACGGCACCGAGGCCGAGGATCACCACGGTCAGCTTCCGCGCGAACTTGTCCATCTGCTGCAACAGCGGGGTCTTCAGCGTCTCGACCCCGCCGAGCATCGCGCTGATGCGGCCAAGCTCGGTCGCCGCGCCGGTCGCCACGACCACGCCGCGGCCCTGCCCGGCGGCGACCAGCGTGCCCGAATAGGCCACCGAGGACCGGTCCCCAAGCGAGGCCTCGGCGGCCACCGGCTCGACAGCTTTCTCCACCGGCACCGACTCGCCGGTCAGCGCCGCTTCCTCCACCCGCAGGCCGCGCAGCCTAGTCAGCCGCAGGTCCGCCGGCACCTTGTCCCCGGCCTCCAGCAGCACGAGGTCGCCGGGCACCAGCTCGGTTGCCGAGATCGTCAGGCGGCGGCCGTCGCGCAGCACCGAGGCGTGCGGCGTCAGCATGCCGCGGATGGCATCCAGCGCCTGCTCCGCCCGGCCTTCCTGCACGAACCCGACAATGGCGTTGACCACGACGACGCCGAGGATCACCGCCGCATCCAGGCCATGCCCGAGCAGGGCGGTCACCACCGCGGCGCCGATCAGCACATAGATCAGCAGGTTGTCGAACTGCGCGAGCAACCGGCTGATGGCGCTGCGGGGCTTGGTGGTGGGCAGCTCGTTCGGGCCATGCTCGGCCAGCCGGCGTGCCGCTTCCTCGGCGGTCAGCCCGGCCGTGCCCGAGCCGGTCCGGCGCAGCGCATCCTCGGCCGCCACCGCATGCCACGGTGCCTCGTCCTGCATAACGTCGTCGCGCACCCGTGGTACCCCCCTGCGGCCTTGATGTGGTGCCGTGGCAACGAGCCGGTCCGTGGGGACCCTTGCGGGGCGGCATTCCCCGGCGGGTGCCGCCGGATGGCCCGGCCAGGCGTCAGTAGCACGGATGCAGCCGGGCCGCGTGGCGTACCGCCGGCGTGGCCGGGTTACGCCGGCGCCGGGCCGTTCATGCGGCCGCCTGCAGCGCCGCCTCGGCCCGGCTGCGGGCATTGCCTGATGTGGCGCGGTCCTGCGTGCCGAAGTCGCCACGCAGCATCTTGAGCGCCATGCGCTCCCGGTTGATCTCGCCCGAGGTCCGTATGCCCAGCCGGCGCAGGACGGGCACCGGCAGGGCCAGGAACCTGCGGTCCCCGATGATGCCGAGCACCGTGCCGCTCAACGCGAGGGTTGCGGCATTGGCTTCCAGCGTTCGTTCGATATCCCATTCGGCGTCCAGCGCCTGCAACCTTCGGCCGATGAACTCGGGATGTTCCGCGAAGAAGGCGACATCACGTTCGATCTGCCCCTCAATCCGGCGATTTACTGCATCGGCGGTGCTGCGGCAGACCCGGCTGGTGGTGACGGGAAAGCTGGGCATGGCACATGTTTCCCCGGTGGCCGGGGTTCCCCAAGGCGGCCAGAACGCCCTGGCGCAGGCGCCAGCCGGACTTCGGGAAGCCCGAAATAGCCAGATCTGCAAAGGAACCCGGCTACGCCGCGATGGTTCCGGCCGGGGCGCAGGCCCCGGCCGCCACTGCTACAGGAAGATGCGGGTCGAGACCGCGATCTGGTAGATCAGCCCCAGCAGGTCGCTGCCGATCTGGAACGCCTTCGGATCGAGGCGGGGCAGGACGATCAGTTCATCGCCGGGGCGCGGCGGTGCCTGCGGCTCCAGCACCAGCTCCCCGCTGGCACGGCGGATCATCAGGGAGCCTTCGTTGCCGCGGGCCGAGTAGCCGCCGGCATCGCGGACGTAGTCCGCCAGCCGCATCTCTGGCCGCCAAACCACGGCGCGAGGCGCGGTCACCTCACCGGCGACCAGCACGGTCTGGGACCGTTCGGGGATGACGATGACATCGCCATCCTCGACCCGGACCGGCGCACAGCGGCCGGTGCCGTCCGAGACCACGACGCGTCCCTCCGGCTGGGTCCGCCGCGCCCGCTGGATATAGGAGGATACGAGGTTCGCCTCCGACGCTCGGATGGCAGCGACGCCGGTGGTGGGGGAGACGGCGAGGAACAACTGCCGCTCCAGCCGGTCCAGCGCCTCGTCGATTGCCCGGCGCTGCTGCTGCGCCACCGATGGCCGTAGCAGGAAGACCGAGCTGGTATCGGCCAGTTCCGGGTCCACCGCGATATGGTCCAGCACCTGGCAGAGCTGCACGTCGCGGTCGGCCACCAGCACCGATGGGCCGATGCGGCTGCCCTCGACCGTCACGCGCACGGTGCGCGCCGGGCTGTCGGTGATGAAGGTCACCGTATCCTGGTCGGACAGGGATAGCTGGGACAGTTCCGCCAGCGAGGCATAGCGCGAGAAGGGCTGGCCGCCGCGGGTGCCCTTGACGATGGCATTCGTCGCGGCGGGCAGCGGGCCGGCGTATTCCACCAGTTCGCGGCCGGTCATGCGTTGGCCAGGCACCTCGAACAGGTAGTTGTTGCGGACCGCGCCATCGGCGGCGACCACCGCGCGCTGGCGGGCCACCACCAGGGTGTCGCCTTCCTGCAGGCGCACCGCGGGCAGCCGGCCATCGAGCAGGAAACGGTACAGGTCGATATTGGCCACCGTGCGCCCGCCGCGCCGGATGGCGATTTCGCGGTAGGAGCCACGACCGGGGTCCACCCCGCCGGCGCGCACCAGGAAATCGATCACGCTGTCGGCCGCCGAACCGCCGAACCGTCCCGGCGTGCGGACGAAGCCGGTGACGAATACGCCGATGCGCTGGGTCGAGAGCAGCACCGCATAGACCTGCACCTGGGTGGTGTAGATCTTCTGCACCTCGGCCTCGACCACCTGTTGCAGATCGCCGGCGCGGGTGCCGGCAACGCGAATCGGGCCGATGTTCGGCAGGAACAGGTTACCGGCGGGATCGACGATGCCCATCGCCTCCGCCTCCACGGCGCCCCAGACGCGGAGCGAGACGCGGTCGCCGGGGACGATGACGTAGTTCGGGTTCGGCGCATCCGAGACGGCGGCCGCCTCGCGGGTGAACAGGCTGGCGCCGAACACCGCGGTGGCGCCGGCGAGCCGCTGCCCGTCGCCGAGCGGCCCGCTGGCGACCGGCCCGCCTTCCGACTGGGTCACCTGGCCGGCGCGGGAGATGATGCGGTCCGGGGCGAGCAGGTTCGGCGTGGGCTGCACCGCGCCGGCGGCCTGCTGGCTCAACATCTGCCGCTGCTGCATGGCCTGGAACGGGGTCTGCGCCAGCGCCGGGCCGGCCAGCAGCACGGCCGCACCGAGCGCCGCGCCGCGCGACCAGCGGCGCATCAGGTCATGCCGCATGTTCGCGCATCCCGGCCACCAGCAGCCAAGCCAGGCCATAGCCAACGGAAAGGGCAAGAAACAGATAGAGCACGGTCAGGATTGCCTTTGGGTAGCGGGCGTATTCGGCAAGGTTCGGCTCGACCACCCGCAGCAGGAAAAGCTGCTGGCGCTGGGCATCGATGCGCGCCTTCTCCAGCGAGGATGCGGCGGAGGCGAGCTGGCCACGGGCCAGCTCCCGCTCCAGGCTCAGCCGCTCGAACTCGCCGATCTGCTGGGAAAGGCCGGTCTCGGAGCTGCTGGAGCGTTGCCGTTCCTCGTTCACCTGGGCACCCAGCGCCTCAATGCGGTTGCGCAGTTGCATCACCCGCGGGTTGTCGCCGCGGGCGAAGCGCATTGCCTCGCCCATCTCGGCGCGGGCATGGGCCAGGGCGCCTTCAAGCGCGCCGATGGTCTCGATGGCGATGGCCGCGGAACGTGCCGGGTCTACCGCGCGCTCGCGCTCGCGGAAGGCGGTCAGGGCCAGTTGGGCATCGGCGAGCCGGGCTTCGGCGCGGGCGGTTTCCTCGCGTGCCACCCGCAGGCCGTCCTGCTGCAGGCGCTCGTTCAGGCGGTTCACCATGCCTTCCGAAAGCTCCAGCAGCGCGCGGGCGATGGCCTGAGAGTCTTCGGCGCGGAAGCTGTGCACGCGCAGCGCGGTGATGCCGCTGGTGCTGTCGAACTCGACCGTGACCATGCGGCGGTAGTAGTCGAGCAGCCGCTCGGCGCTCGGCTCCTCCCACCAGAGCCGGGCGATGATATCCGCTTCCGGCCGGCGGAACATGTCCACCAGCGGCAGCTTCTGGCGCAGCGCTCCGACCGCATCATGCGACTGAAGGTAGTCGCGGATGCCCATGGCATCTTCCTGGGAGGTACGGAATCCGGAGCCCTGCAGCATCTCGCCCAGGCCGGGGACGACCGGCGAGGCGGAACGGCCGCGGATCAGGAAGCGGGCTTCCGAATCATATTGGGGTGTCGCCAGGACACCGAGGTACAGCGCCGCCAGCAGGGTCGGCAGCACCACGGTCAGCTTGAAGGCGTTTCGCCTGGCCGACCGGCGCAACCGCGCGAATAAGCCGCCCGGCGCCGGGACCGGCCCCGACCAGCCCGTCGCATCCAGCGTCCCTGCCGCATCAGGCAGCTTTGTAGACGGCGATCGCCTCGTCCAGATCGTCATATCGCTTGAGCCTGCCATCAGTGAGGATCGCCGCCGAGGTGCAGAACTTCCGTACCGTCTCGGCCTGGTGGGAGACCAGCAGAAGCGCGCTGCGCGCCTGCCGCTCGGCCAGCGCCTTGCGGCACCGCTCGCCGAAGGCGGAATCGCCGACGGCGATTGCCTCATCCACCAGGTAGCATTCGAAATCGACCGCCATCGACAGCGAGAAGCCGAGCCGCATCATCATGCCGGACGAATAGGTCCGCACCGGCAGGCGGAAATACTCCCCAAGGTCGGCGAAGCGCTCGACGAACTCCACCGTCTCGTCGATCGGTTTCTCATAGATGCGGGCGATGAAGCGGGCGTTGTCGGCGCCGCTGATGCTGTAGTGCATCGCGCCGGCGAAGCCGAGCGGCCAGGAGACGCTCATGCGGCGCTCGACCGTGCCCTGGGTGGGATACTCCACCCCGGCTATCACCCGCAGCAGCGTGGTCTTGCCGGCGCCGTTGCGGCCGAGGATGCCGACCTTCTCGCCCGCCCTGAAGGTCGCCTCGACGCCGCGCAGCACCGGCTTGATGCCGAGATGCGTCTTGTAGGACTTGTGGATGCCGCGCAGCTGGATCATCGGTCAGAGCGACATGTCGCGGCGGGCCTGGCGCAGCCCGGCCATGCCCAGCAGGTTCAACACCGTTATCCAGCCGATGACGTAGGCAAGGTCGTAGTGGGTCGGCACGACCGTGCCGAACTGGCCGTGCCGTACGAGTTCGAAGATATGCACCGTCGGCACCCAAAGCGCGAAATTCTGCGCCTCGGTCGGCAGCCAGAACACCATGAAGAAGGCGCCGACGATCGGCATGCTCAGGTAGACGAACAGATGGACCATGCGGTCGAACAACTCGGAATAGACCGCGCCGACCGCGACCATCAGCCCGATGCCATGCGCCAGCAGGAACATCAGCACCATCCCGAACAGCATCTTGTAAGGGTCGACCGGCCAATGGCCGAAGACGATGCCGAACAGCCCGAGGAAACCCGTCATGGCACCAAGTGCCGCCGCGCCTTCCAGCAGGTTCCGCGACACCAGGATGTCGAACACGGTGATGTGCCGGTGGTAAAGCAGCGACTGGTTCGACGGGATCGCCGATGTTGCCCGGTTCACCACCCCCCGCAGCAGGTAGAAGGGGATGTAGCCGATCACCCAGAATTCGAGCGGCGGCAGCCCGCCGGGCAGCCCATGGCCGGCGAAGTGATGCACCGCGCCGATGGCGCCGCCCAGCAGGGCCGGCTCCAGGAAAAGCCACAGGTAGCCAAGGTTGTCGCGGCCGAAACGCGTGCCCAGTTCGCGCAGGGTCAGCGCGCCGATCACCCGCAACTGGCGTCGGAACGCGGTCCGCAGGCGGGCGTCGCGCTCGAAGGTGCCGCTCACGGCCGTTGCAGGCCGCCGCCGCCGCGCAGCAAGGGACGCGCATCGGCCCACTGGCCATCGGATTCGCAGACCGTGCGGGACCGCTCATCGGCGCCGGCGCCCAGCAGCAACTCGCGGCATTCGCGGCCACTCGCGGCGTGGTAGGCGCGCAGCACGCGCACCCGGGCGCTGCTGCCGCTGTCCGGCAGGGTGATGAAGGTCTCCGCCCCCGGCCGGGCAACGGCGGCGAAGGCGACCACCGGGTCCAGCGGCGCACGCACGGCGGCGACCGGCGCGGCCGGCATTGCTGCCCTGCTGCCAGGCACCACGGCGCAGCCTGGCAGCGCCATGGCGCAAGCCCCGACCAGCGCCAGCGCCCGCACCCCTGCCCCGCGCCCGGCCAGCTTCCGCCGGATGGACCCGTGCAGCGCAACGGCACCAGAAGCAAAGGTCATCACTGTCAGAACCCCCCGGCTCCCTCTAGCTATACGCGAGGCAACGGCACCCAAGTTTCGCATGGCAGGCGTGGCGCGAAAACCCTATAGCATCACAAGGGTGAACGAAGGCTTACCCGAATCGCGCCACACGCTTTATTTCGAATTTGCAATAATACATCTATGCCGCGCCCATCACGCAGGTCGCGGGCATCAGCGTGGCGCCGCCAAGCTTATCGAGCCTTCGCTGCCCGCCCTGCTGGCCGGGCAGTTCCGCTGCAGGGTAGCGCCGGTGTGCCCGTGCGTCAGATGGGCGGCGCCATCTCCGCCCAGGGCGCCGCGCGTTCATAGCCCGCGGCGGCACGGTACAGCATGGCCTCGCCGAAGCTTGGCGCGACCAGTTGCATCCCTAGCGGCAGGCCGGCCGCCTGGCTGATGCCGCACATGATGCTGACCGCCGGATGCCCGGTGACGTTGAACGGCGTCCGCGCCTGCCGGGGGTAGGTGCGCTCCACCTCCGCGGCGTCGTCGATCAGGCAGGCCGGGTCCATGGAACTGGCGCAGAGCAGCAGGTCCACCTCGGCGAAGGCCGCCTCCACCGCGGCGTTCAACTGGCGGCGGCGGCGCTGCGCCTGGACGTAGTCGGCGCCGGTGACGAACATGCCGGGCAGCAGCCGGCGGCGGGTGATATGGGCGTAGTCGCCGGGCCGCTCGCGCAGCCAGGGCTCGTGGATGGCGGTCGCCTCGGACAGCATGATGGCGCGATTCACCCCGCCGAATTCTCCCAGCCGCGGCAGCGTCACGTCGGAGACGATGGCGCCCTCGGCGGCCAGCAGCGCCGCGGCGGCATCCAGCGCCGCGGCGACATCGGGCGATGCCTGCTCGTCCTTTTCATGGAAGTGGCGGACATAGCCGATCTTCAGCCCCTTCAGCCCCTTGTGCAGGTCCCGGGTGTAGTCCTCCGCGGGGCGAGCGGCGCTGCCGGGGTCGCCCGGGTCATGCCCGGCGATGGCGTTCAGCAGCAGCGCGTTGTCGCGCACCGTGCGGGTCATCGGCCCGACATGGTCGAGGGTGAAGGACAGCGGGAAGACCCCCCGGCGGGACACCAGCCCATAGGTCGCCTTCAGCCCGACCAGCCCGCAATGGCTGGCCGGGTGGCGCACCGAGCCGCCGGTATCGGTGCCGAGCGCGGCCGGGAACATCCGCGCCGCGACCGAGGCGCCCGAGCCGGAGGAGGAGCCGCCCGGATGGTGCCTGGTGTTCCACGGGTTGCGGGCCGGCGGAAAGGGCAGGTCGAAGGCCGGGCCGCCGATGGCGAATTCATGGGTCGAGAGCTTGGCCGGGAAGATCGCCCCGGCCGCCCGCAGCCGCGCCGCGACATCGGAATCCGCCGGCGCCACCCGGTCGATCTGCAGCTTCGAATGGCAGGTGGTCGGATGCCCGGCGAGGTCGATGATGTCCTTCAGCCCGACCGGGATGCCGTGCAGCGCGCCGCGCGAGCCGCCGCGGGCGATTTCGGCCTCGGCCGACCGGGCATCGCCCATCGCCTCCTCGGCCAGCAGCCGGATGACGGCGTTCAGCTTCGGCTCCACCTCGGCGATGCGGTCGAGGCAGGATTGCAGCAGCTCGACCGGCGAAAGCCGTTTCGCCGCGATCAGTGCCGCGGCCTCGGCCAGCGGCAGGGCGTGGGGCGCGCTCATCGGCCGGCCACCGGTGCGGCATAGGCGGGCGCCGGCTCGGCGGCAGGGTCCACCGGGCGGGTGAAGGCGCCGCGGACCCGCGCGGCAAGGGCGATCGCCTCCTCCACATCGGCGCGATGGTCCTGCCAGGCGCGGTCCAGCCCGGCGGCCTTGGCCAGGGCGGCCCTTTCCACTGCTGCGGTATCGGCCATGGCGCGCTGTCCCTTCATGCTGCGGTGCAACGATGGTGGCGCAAAAAAAGCGGGGGCGGAACCCGCAAGGGCACCGCCCCCTGAAGTTGCACGCCGCCTTTGGAAACACCTGTGGCCTTGCCCGCAAATCGGGGGGGGATGGCGGGCAGGCCCAGCGGCGCGTCGGGGGAGAAAAGGCCATCGGTCGGGCCCGAAGCGGAAAATGGGTCGGCACGGTTAAAACATCGTTCCGAACCAACGGCTTTTGCCATCGTCCCTGGGCCGCTATGCAGGTCGTTGCAACCGCCGTCCCCGGAGAGCTCATGTCACAGCCAACAGGCCTGCCGCTGGAAGGGCTGAAGATCCTGGAACTCGGCCACTACATCGCCGCGCCCTTCGCCACCCGGCTGCTCGCCGACCTCGGCGCCGAGGTCATCAAGGTGGAACCGCCCGAGGGCGACCCGGTGCGCGGCTGGGGCAGCCAGGTGGGCGGCAACGCCGTGTGGTTCAGCGTGCATGGCCGCAACAAGCTGTCGGTGACCCTCGACCTGAAGAACCCGGACGACAAGGCGAAGCTGCGCAAGCTGGTGGCCCGGGCCGACGCCATGGTGGAGAACTTCCGCCCCGGCCAGCTCGAACGCTACGGCCTCGGCCCCAAGGACCTGCATGCGGTGAACCCGCGCCTGGTCATCGCCCGCATCAGCGGCTACGGCCAGGACGGGCCTTACCGGGACAAGCCGGCCTTCGGCTGCCATCGGGGAAGCCATGGGCGGCCTCCGGCACCTGACCGCCAACCCCGGCCAGACCGAATTGCCGCCGCCGCGCTGCGGGGTTTCCATCAGCGACGACCTGGCAGGCATGTACGCCGCCATGGCGCTGGTTTCCGCCTGCTGGGGCATCAAGGGCAACCCGGAGGCCAAGGGGCGGGTCATCGACGTGGACCTGGTCGGCAGCGTGTTCAGCCTGACCGAGGGGATGCTGCCGGAATACGGGCTGTTCGGCTGGGTGCGGCAGCCCCAGGGCGCCGCCATCAAGACCGCGGCGCCGACCAACACCTACCTCTGCGCCGATGGCAAGTGGCTGTGCATCGCCGGCAATTCGGACCTGATCTTCCGCCGGCTGATGGCGGCGATCGGCCGGCCGGAGCTGGCCGGCGAGCCGCGCTTTGCCACCAACGGCGCCCGCTGCGAGAACGTGGCCGAGCTTGACGCCGCCATCACCGCCTGGACCCGCACCCGGACCGCGGCCGAGGCCGAGGCGGTGCTGGAAGCCGCCGAGGTGCCCTGTTCCCGCCTCTACGACATCCGCGACTGCGCCGAGGACCCGCATTTCCAGGCGCGCGACCTGGTGATGCAGGTGGAGGACCCGCTGCTCGGCCCCATCCTGCACCCCGCCGCGCCCTTCCGCTTCGACGGCGTCACCCCGCGCGAGATGGTGCGCTGGACGGGCCCCGCCGCCGGGGCGCACAACGACCATGTATTCTCGGGTTTGCTGAAGGAGAGCGGAGCATGAACGACATCGAATTATCCGAGGTCGCCCCGCGCGACGGGCTGCAGTCCATCGCCGCCTTCGTGCCGACCGAGACGAAGATCGCCCTGGTCCGCGCCAGCTACGAGGCCGGGCTGCGGCGGATGGAGATCGGCAGCTTCGTCTCGCCGAAGGCCATCCCGCAGATGGCCGATACCGCCGCCGTGCTGCAATTCGCCAAGCAGCTCGAAGGCCTGGAATGCACCGTGCTGGTGCCGAACCGCAAGGGCTTCGACCTCGCCATGGCCGCGGGCGCCGACCGGCTCGGGCTGTTCATGTCGGTGACCGAGGGCCACAACCAGGCCAACCTGAACCGCTCCCGCGCGGACAGCCTGGCCGACCTCGGCGCCATCGTGCGGGATGCGCCGGCGGGCACGCGGATTCGCTTCAACCTGTCCTGCGCCTTCCACTGCCCGTTCGAGGGGGTGGTGCCGGAACAGGATGCGCTCGACCTTATCGAGCAGGTGGTGGCGCTGAACCCCGAGATGGAAATCGCCATCTGCGACACCACGGGCAACGCCTCACCCGATCAGGTGCGGCGCATCTTCAGCCATGCGGTGGCAAGCTGGGGCACCCGCTTCGCCTTCCACGGCCACGATACCTACGGCATGGGCGTGGCCAATGTGGTGGCGGCCTACGAAGCCGGCTGCCGGGTGTTCGACGCGGCCTCAGGCGGCATCGGTGGCTGCCCCTTCGCGCCGGGCGCGACGGGCAACGTGGCGATGGAGGATGTGGTGTGGATGTTCCGCCGCATGGGCGTCAAGACCGGCGTGGTCTGGGACAAGCTGCTCGTCGCGGCGGACATGGCCGCGGCTGTTCCGGGGGCGACCCCGGGTGGCGCCATGCGGCGGGTGCCGGCAGCGCGGCTGCAGGCCGCCTGAAAAGCCAGCACCCGGGGGACGCGATTCTCCCGGGTGCTGATCGGCTGCCTCGGCTCAGTTCACGGTAGCGGCGACACGCAGCACCGAGCCGCCCGGCATCAGCCGCACCGTGAAGGCATCCGTGCCGCGGTAGCCGGCGTTCGGGATGTAGTCCACCCGGGTATAGTCGCCGACCCGGCGGATATGCAGGCGGCCGTGCTCCGGCCGGGTCGTCACCAGCCCGGCGGCGAAGGGCTTCGGTCCGGCCTGCGACACCACGATGCCGCACCACCCCCCGTCGTTGCCGACCGCCATGGTCACGTCGGTCGGCTGGCCCGCCGAGAGGTTGACCGACTGCGGCACGGTGCAGACCTTCGCACCACCGCTCAGGTCGGTCGCATAGACCCGGTTCACGGAAGCGGCCGGGCGCGGTGCCTGCGGAGCGCAGCCGGCTACCACGGCGGCAAGCGCCACGGGGAGCACGAAGTTCAGGCGAAGGTTCATCGACGCGATTTTCCAGTGGTCGAGCGTGCTGCAGTGGTGGTGGCACGCGGCGTCGGCGCACCCTCGCAGGCGGTGACGCCGGCCGAGAGCAGATCCTTCCCGGCGGCATATGCCGGCAGGTCGGTCGGGCCGGGCAGCGCCATGACCTCGTCGAACAGGGCGCTGTTGCGCGGGCAGAAATCACCGCCGAGCTGCTGAGCCGCGCTCGCCCGGGCGTTCGCCAGGTTGGTGATGTAGATGTCGTTCTGCCGCTGGCCCGCCCGGGTGCTGCCATGGGTCCGGGCGAAATACTGCCCGAAGGCGCGGCCGTTCTGCGCCAGCGCGAGCTGATAGCGGCGGATGAAGGTGTTGTACTGCTCCTCGAGCTTGCAGGTGGTTGCCACCACCATCAGCTCGGTCTTCAGCGCCTCCAGCTCGAACACGCTCTGGTCGGTTTCGGTTGCACAACGCGGCAGGGCGCTGGCTGGCTGGGCAGCCATCAGCCCGGCGGCGATCAGCACCGCGAGCGGTGCGATGGCCATGCGGCGAGGTCGCCACGAATTCGATTTGGTCATCACCTGGCCCTTCCTGGCAGTCGCGGAAGTTTGGCTTTCCCCCCGCGTAGGATGGTTGTTTCAGCACAATCGGCGCGCGAGTGCGAGCGTCTGTGCATGCCGTAACAGAAATGAACCGCAAACGCCTGGAACTGTGCGGTTTTTGCCACCCTAGCGGCACGATTTTCGGCTATTCCTGCGCCTCGCCGAAGGGAATTCGATCCGCCACCATGCGTTGGCCGCTGTTGTTCGCGCTGCTCATCCTCGCCGCCTGCAGCACATCGGGCGGACCGGGCGGGCTGACCTGCGTGCCCTACGCCAGGGACCGCTCCGGCCTGCCAATTCGCGGCGATGCCTGGCAGTGGTGGGAAGCCGCCTCCGGCCGCTACCAGCGCAGCCATGCGCCACGCCCCGGCAGCGTCATGGTGCTGAGGCGGACCTCCAGGCTGCCATCGGGGCATGTCTCGGTGGTCGCGCGGGTCGTCTCGGCGCGCGAGATCCGGGTCGACCACGCCAACTGGGCGTCCGGCGCTGGCAAGGGGCGGGTCGCGCGCAACCAGCCCGTGGTGGATGTTTCCCCGAGGAACGACTGGTCGGTGGTGCGGGTGTGGTACCCGCCCATCGACGGCTTCGGCGCCACCACCTACCCGGCGCATGGCTTCATCCACAACCAGGTGGCGACCGCGGCGCGATGACCGGCCGACCGCTCAGGCGCTGACCATTCGTGGAAGCGCCGCCCGCTCCAGGTAGTCAAGCCGGGCCGCCAGATCATCCCGCCGGCACACCATCACGCTGCGGACGCCGATGCCGACCTGCCGCTGGTCGCCGGGCAGCACCACGCTCTGCGCCGTTTCGATCTCGATCTGCAACTCGCCGCCGGCCTCGACGGTGATGTCCAGCGTACAGAACAGCACCTCCCGCCCCGCCGCCTCGACCTGGCGGAAGCCACCGGGCGGGCTGCCCGGCATGCCGGCGCGGATGCCGAAGCGCACGGCCTGCGGCGGCGCGACCAGCTCCAGGTAGGCGCGCAGCCTGCCGGCCTCGACCGGCAGCCGCAGCAGGCTCTGGCCGGGAGTGGTCCAGACGCCCAGGACTCCAGACAGGACCATCCCGGGCCTTCCCGCAGCACATCGGCAACCGCCATGGCGAGGCTCGGTTCGGGGCCGGGCAGCAGGCGCAGCGGATGCACCTCCCCCAGGCGGAAGGCCAGCCGGTCCCGTGGGGCGGGCAGGCTGGTCCGGTGGCTGGCATCGACATGGGCCTGGACCTGGGCGGCAAGATCGGCCCAGCGGCGTGGGGGCGGACCCGCCGCCACCTCGGCTTCCCGGGCGGCGCGGAAGCCGGCATCGAACATCAGCTGTTCCAGCCTGGCGACCAGGTCGGGCTCGCTCTGCGGCGTGAAGAACACCGCGCCGTGCCGCCCGGCTTCCGGCAGGGAGGAATGCTCGGGCACCAGCGCCACCTTGCCATGGGCCAGGCTTTCGGTGACCGGCAGGCCCCAGCCCTCGTAGAAGCTGTTGTAGAGGGTGAACAGGCAGCCGCGGTACAGCGCCTCGAGCTCGGTGTCGGGCACGCCGTGCAGCAGGTGCACCCTGCGCCGCAGCGCCGCCGAATTGGCATGCAGCCGCAGCGCCGCCTCCGCCAGCCAGCCCTGCTTGCCGACGCAGACGAGATCCGGCACCGCCTCCGGCCCGTGCCGGCGCAGCAGGGTCAGCCAGGCGTTGAAGGCCAGCAGGTGGTTCTTGCGGGATTCGATGGTGCCGACGAACAGCACATAGGGCCGGTCGGACCGCAGCGGCGGCGGCGTGTTGGCCGCCGCCGGCGGGTCCACCGCATCGAGCGGCATCTGGAAGCAGGGGATGTCGAGCCCGGGCAGCAACCGGCGCTGGGCGGCGGTGAAATCCGCCCGGGTGCATTCGGAATTCACCAGCACCGCATCCGCATGCAGGCACACGGCGGCGAACCAGCGGGCGAATTCATCGACCAGTTCCGCCGCGCAATGCTCCGGCACGATCAGCGGGATGCAGTCATGGATGAAGGGGATGTAGCGCAGGCCGTGCCGGGCCTTCGCGTCGCGGACCATCCGCAGGTAATCCGGTATCCACCAGGAGGTGCCGAGGTTGACCAGGGAACTGCCCGGCGCGAAGGCGATGGGCGGGCCGGCCTGCAGGGCATCCCGCACCGCGCCGACCGCCGCCTGCCAAGCGGGGTCGGCAACCGCCGAGCCTTCCCGCGAGAGCCGGGCGAGTTGCAGGAACAGCGGCTGGGGCACCGCCTTCCAGGCGCCGGCCGGACCGTCGAAGCAGCCGACCGCGACGCCACCGGCCTCGGCGGCAAGGGCTTCGCGGATGACGTTCAGCTGGACCCGCTGGATTCCGGTGGGCGCCCGGTTGTGGCGGAAATAGTCGAGCAGGTCGGAGGCATCGAAGACCAGTGCCGCCGGGCCGGTGGGCGACGGCATGGCCGGCGGAGCCGGGGCGGAGACCAGCGGGGAGACAGGGGCGCTCGCATGCGGCAGCGTCTCGAAGGCCAGCACCTCGTCCCGCGCGGCGGCGTTGCCGGGGTCCAGGGTCAGCGCGCGGGCGTAGTGCTCGAATGCCTCCTCCGGCCGGTCGAGCAGCTTCAGGGCGTGGCCGATCTGCAACTGTATGTCCGCGTCGTCGGGGTGTTGCCGATCGGCTTCCCGATAGCTCATCAGGGCGGCGTGCGGATTGCCGGCTTCCTTGAGGCAATGGCCGTATTGCACGCGGATCGGCCATTCTTCCGGTGCCAGCCGCAGGAAGGAGCCATAGGCGGCGGCGGCGGCGGTCCACTGCCGGGCATCGCGGAGCGCATCGGCTTCCGCGAGGATTTCAGCAGGATCCGGCGACGGATTGGTTTGAACGGAACCTGCGAACATATCCATCAGGACATTCCTTCCATCAGAAGGATATGCAGCGCGATTTTGCGCAGCCGCAAGCCCTGGTTGTCGCCTCAGGACCCAGGCTCGGGCCGATCGGATTCGTTCAGGCGAAAACCAGCAGTGCAACCAGCAGTACCGGAGACACCAGCAGCAGCACCGCCGATGCCCGTAGCATCAGCACGGCAACATCAACCATCCCGAGCGCCACGGCCTGCCGCGAGGGCACCGCCGCAATCTGCACCCCGATGCCACCAACCTCTCCGGACGACTGTGCCACATCAGGCTCCTGAACCAATAAGGTGATTAAGCACCCATAGGCCTTGCCATTCAAGTGATATCAGCCAGAGATGAATGGAACGGAAACGAAGCCCGTGCTGGAGTTGTTCAAACAAACGTGTACACCGGACCCACGAAACTGTGGACAGGTTTTGCCGCATGACCATGAACGGCCGGCCACGCGTGTTCCTAGATGGCTACAACCTGGCTTTGGACCAAGGCACGGGGGTTGCGACCTATGCGCGCAATCTCAGCCATGCCATGGGCCAGCTCGGGTTCGAAACCGGCGTGCTCTATGGCACCCGCGCAGCGCCGGGACCGGACCCGCTGATCCGCGAGATCGCATTCTTCGACGAACGGGTCGGCGCCCCACCGAAATGGCTCGTGGCGCTGCGCAGGACCCGGCGGATGCTCCGCGCCCCGGTGGGGGAGCTGGCGGTGCCGGTGCCCATCACTGGGCAGGTCATCGCCACCACCTTCCGCGACCGGATGCCGCATTTCGACGAGATCTGGAACGTCCAGGACCTGTTCCAGCAGGCCCATGTACATTTCCGCGTCTTCGGGCGGGAGCTGCGGGTCACCATCCCCCGGCAGCCACGGCTGATGCACTGGACCTATCCGCTGCCGCTGCGCGCCGCCGGCGCCCGCAACATCTACACCATGCACGACCTGGTGCCGCTGCGGCTGCCCTACACCACCCTCGACAACAAGCGACGCTACTTCCGGCTGAACCGCCGGCTTGGCCGCAACGCGGACCACATCGTCACCGTCTCCGAGGCATCGCGGCGGGACATCATCAACCTGCTCGGGGTGCCGGAGGAGAAGGTGACCAACACCTACCAGGCGGTCGACATCCCGCGAAAATTCACCGATGTACCGATGACCTCCGTCGAGGCCGAGGTGCGCGGCAGCTTCGGGCTGGATGCGGGCAAATACTGGCTGTTCTTCGGCGCGATCGAGCCGAAGAAGAACGTCGGCCGGATGATCCAGGCCTTCCTGGCGAGCGGCGTGGACGGGCCTCTGGTGATCGTCGGCAAGAAGGCCTGGAAGTCGGAGGAGGAACTCCGGCTGATGTTCGACGACCATGTCCGCTACCTCGTGCAGGACGGCATGACGCTGCGCACGCGGCACAAGGTCATCCTGCTGGACTACGCGCCCTTCCGGCTGCTGGTGAACCTCATCCGCGGCGCCCGGGCGGTGCTGTTCCCCTCGCTCTACGAAGGTTTCGGCCTGCCGGCGCTGGAGGCGATGCTGCTCGGCACGCCGGTCATCACCTCCAACACCGCCTCGATGCCCGAGGTGGTGGGGGACGCGGCCCTGACCGTCGACCCTTATGACATCTCGGCGCTGGTCCAGGCGATCCAGGCGATGGACCGGGACGACCTGCTGCGCGCCAGGCTGGCACAGGCCGGGCCGCAACGGGCAGCGCTGTTCAGCCCGGAGCGCTATGCCGCGCGGCTTTCGGCCTTGTACCAGCAACTCGGGGTGCCGCCGGTGGAGCATCCCGCGGCACAAAGGCTGGCCGCCGAATAGGCCGAGTCGCAGGCGCAGCCCGGTGCCGGTTGCGCAGCAGCGCTCAAGATAACCTGAATAAAGTCGTTCAACCTGGACGTTACCTATCAGGTTGCGCCCGCCATTGCGATCAGGGCCCCGGCAGCCGATCGGGCCACCACCAGGGATCATGCACGCAAACCCGGGCCGGAGACGGCCGCGCCGGGCCGATACCGCCGCCGATCCGGAGGCTTTGCCGCGCCAACACCGTTGCGCCCCTGTCGCCGCCCGCATAGCCTTCCAGCGCTAGCGCCGCACGAACGGGGCGCGTTGTCCGGCCAGGGTATGCCCGGACGGAGCCCCCGCCACCCAGGCGGTTGGTCCCGCCCCCTCCCCCGCCCCAGGCGCGCCTCGGCCGGAGGCTGCGCGGGAAACAAAAGGGGGGGTTGCGGTCTTGATGACCTTGACGTTGTTGCTCGTGATCGTGCTCGGGGCGCTGTCGATCGCCTATGGCGTGGTCACCGCCAGGCAGGTGATGGCGCTCGATGCGGGCAGCGCCCGCATGCAGGAAATCGCCCAGGCAATCCAGGAAGGCGCGCAGGCCTATCTGAAGCGCCAGTACATGACCATCGGCATCGTCGGCCTGGTGCTGTTCGTGCTGGTGGCCTTCTGGCTCGGGATCGGCGTGGGCATCGGCTTCCTGATCGGGGCGGTGCTGTCCGGCCTGGCCGGGTTCATCGGCATGAACGTGTCGGTGCGCGCCAATGTGCGCACGGCGCAGGCTTCCAGCGTGTCGCTGGCAGCAGGGCTGGATGTGGCGTTCAAGTCCGGCGCCATCACCGGCATGCTGGTGGCGGGCCTCGCGCTGCTGGGCGTTGCGGTCTACTTCTTCATCCTGGTGGTGCTCATCGGCCATGCGCCGAACAGCCGGCCGGTGATCGACGCACTTGTGGCGCTCGGCTTCGGCGCATCGCTGATCTCCATCTTCGCGCGGCTCGGCGGCGGCATCTTCACCAAGGGTGCCGATGTGGGCGGCGACATGGTGGGCAAGGTCGAAGCCGGTATTCCGGAAGACGACCCCCGCAACCCGGCGACCATCGCCGACAACGTGGGCGACAACGTCGGCGACTGCGCCGGCATGGCGGCCGACCTGTTCGAGACCTATGCGGTGACCATGGTCGCCACCATGGTTCTGGCGGCCATCGCCTTCCCCGCCGAGCAGTTCACCCTCGGCATGCTGTTTCCGCTGACCATCGGCGCGGTCTGCGTGGTCACCTCGATCATCGGCACCTATTTCGTCAAGCTGCCGGCCAGCCAGTCCATCATGGGCGCCATGTACCGCGGCTTCATCGTCGCCGGCGTGCTGTCCCTGGTGGCGCTGCTGCCGCTGACCTACCTGGTGTTCGGCACCGGGACCATCACCGCGGCGGGGGCCAGCTTCACAGCCTTCTCGCTGTTCCTGTGCGGCGCGGTGGGGCTGGTGGTGACCGGCCTGATCATCGTGGTGACCGAATACTACACCGGCACCGACTTCCGCCCGGTGCAGGCCATCGCGGAAAGCTCGGTTACCGGCCACGGCACCAACGTGATCCGCGGCATCGCCGTCAGCATGGAGAGCACCGCCATCCCGGCGCTGATCATCATCTTCGGCGTGCTGATCAGCTATAACCTGGCGGGGCTGTACGGCATCGCCATCGCGGTCACCACCATGCTGGCGCTGGCCGGCGTGATCGTGGCGCTCGATGCCTTCGGCCCGGTGACGGACAATGCCGGCGGCATCGCGGAAATGGCCGGGCTGCCGAAGGAGATCCGGGTCACGACGGATGCGCTGGACGCGGTCGGCAACACCACCAAGGCGGTGACCAAGGGCTACGCGATCGGCTCGGCGGGCCTCGGTGCCCTGGTGCTGTTCGCGGCCTATACCCAGGACCTCGACTACTTCGCGGCGAACGCGGCGACCTATCCGTATTTCGCCGGGATCGGCACGCTGACCTTCAGCCTGACCAGCCCCTATGTCGTGGTCGGTCTGCTGTTCGGCGGGCGCTGCCCTTCCTGTTCGGCGGCATGGCGATGACGGCCGTCGGCCGCGCCGCGAGTCCGTGGTGGAGGAGGTGCGGCGGCAGTTCAGGGAGAAGCCAGGGATCATGGCGGGCACCGACAGGCCGGACTATGGCCGCGCGGTGGACATCCTGACCAAGGCGGCGATCAAGGAGATGATCATCCCCTCGATGCTGCCGGTGCTGTCGCCGCTGGTGTGCTACTTCGGCATCCAGGCCATCGCCGGCAAGGCGGCGGGCTTCGAGGCGCTGGGCGCCATGCTGCTCGGCGTCATCGTCACCGGCTTCTTCGTCGCGGTCAGCATGACCACCGGCGGCGGCGCCTGGGACAACGCCAAGAAGTACATCGAGGAAGGCCATCATGGCGGCAAGGGCTCGGAAGCCCACAAGGCCGCGGTGACGGGCGATACCGTGGGCGACCCCTACAAGGATACCGCCGGCCCGGCGGTGAACCCGATGATCAAGATCACCAACATCGTGGCGCTGCTGCTGCTGGCGGTCCTCGCCCACAGCTGAGAATTGGAAAGGGCCGGCGGATCGCTCCGCCGGCCCTGCCTGCCTCCCCGGCGGGGGATGCCTATTTGCCGTTGGCCCGTACCAGCGCCAGGATGCCACGCTGCGGCTTGCCGGATGCTTCCGCGATCCGGCGGTCCTGGGCTTCGATTTCGGTCCGGGCAGGGTCGTCACCGTCCAACCCGCCAAGCAGCTCGGTTGGCACCTTGCGGTTGGAGGCGCGGCTGCCATCGTCATAGGAGACGTTAAACAGCACGAATTTTCCGTCGTCGCGACGCTTGGCCATGGTCGTGTTCCTATGCCGCCGCGGCGGCGCTACCTGTCCTGCGGCGGAAGCTCATCGGCGGCGGGTTCGGCCCCGCCTTCGCCCTCGGCTTCCGGGGGCAGGCCCAGGCCTTCGCGCTCCGCCTTCCGGCGGGCAACGGCTTCCTCGCGCTCCCGCTGCTTGGCTTCCTGCTTTGCCTGCTTGCCGCGGTTGATCTCGGCCCGCTGCTGGCCGTAATTCGGTCTGCGTGCCATCGGCGCCTCTTGTGTCGCCCGGCCTTTGGCCTGGGCCTGTCGCGGTCAGCCTGCGGCGGATATCAGCCGAAGACTGCGGGCGGGCCAACACGCAGCTGGCTTTCCAGCACGATGCGCTCGTGCCCGTCCTTCTGGTGCTTCACCCGGTATTCCCGGTCGTTCGCCGGGCCGGGGAGCTGCCGCACCACCGTGTAGAGGCCGCGCGGCACGTTCCCGTCATAGCGCCCGGCGATGAACTCGACGTGCTGCCCAACGGTGTAGAGATGCGTTGCCATTCAGCCTCCTGGTGATGCGGAGAGGGGTCGGGCCGAAGCCCGACCCGGGCAACTCAGTCGAGCTTCAGGTTGCAAGCCGAGAGCTTGCCCTGCTGGCCGCGCTGAACGTCGAAGCTCAGGCGCTGGCCGTCCTGCAGACCCTGGAGGCCCGAGCGCTGCACATCGGAAATGTGGACGAAAACGTCAGCGGTGCCATCCTCGGGCTGGATGAAGCCGTAGCCCTTGGTTGCGTTGAACCACTTAACAGTACCGGTAGACATGCGGGGAATCCCATCATGCAAGGGTGCCGCCCCACGCCATCGCGGGACGGGCCAATCTGCCTTTGAGGGACGGAAACCAGGCTCGGGCCCCAGGGGGCAATCGAAACAGGCCGAACCAGACGGGTTGACGGCCCATATATGAGCCCTCCCGTGCCCGGACACAATGGCCGGATGCATTCTTCACGCCGACGCGATGTGCTGCCGGCGTCAGCCGATGCGCAACCGCGGCGGGATTGGCAAACCCAGCCGATGCGGGACATGCCAGACTTCCCGCACCGTCCGCAGCTTGGCAAATCCGGCGGCCAGATAGTTCGGCAAAGCCCGCGGATGGTCCGCCGTGCAGGTATTCACCGTCAGCGCACGGGTGCCACCCGCCCAGCCATCTTCCACCGCCTGCCGCAGGAAGGCCCGGCCGACGCCGCTCCCCACCACATGCGGCAGCAGCCCGAAGTAGGACAGGTTGACCAGCGGCTGGTTGCGGCGGTCCAGCTCGTAGAAGCCGGCCGGCTCGCCATCCCGGTACAATACATGCACCGATACCCTCGGGTCCGCCAGCATCTGCGCCAACTCGGCATCTGGTACCGTACGCCGCAGCCACCAGACATAGTCATGGCCGACCGTGTCATACAAGTAACGATAGAAGCCGACAGTACAATGCGTGGCCTCGGCCATCCGGAACTCCGGCGGCAGCGCAGGCGCCGGATCCCCCGGCCGCCGGTCCATCCGCAGGAAGGTGACGTCCACGGCGATGGCTGTGGTGCGCTCCGCCGCGACATTCATCTCAGTTGTCCAGGAAGCTGCGCAGCTTCCGGCTCCGGCTGGGGTGCTTCAGCTTGCGCAGCGCCTTGGCCTCAATCTGCCGGATGCGCTCGCGGGTCACGTTGAACTGCTGGCCCACTTCCTCCAGCGTGTGGTCGGTGTTCATGCCGATGCCGAAGCGCATCCGCAGCACCCGTTCCTCGCGTGGGGTCAGGCTGGAAAGGACGCGGGTGGTGGCTTCCCGCAGGTTGGACTGGATGGCAGCATCGAGCGGGATGATCGCCGCCTTGTCCTCGATGAAGTCGCCGAGGTGGCTGTCCTCCTCGTCGCCGATCGGCGTCTCGAGGCTGATCGGCTCCTTGGCGATCTTCAGCACCTTGCGGACCTTCTCCAGCGGCATGCCGAGCTTTTCCGCCAGTTCCTCCGGCGTCGGCTCCCGGCCGATCTCGTGCAGCATCTGCCGGGAGGTGCGGACCAGCTTGTTGATCGTCTCGATCATGTGGACCGGGATGCGAATGGTCCGTGCCTGGTCGGCGATGCTGCGGGTAATGGCCTGGCGGATCCACCAGGTGGCATAGGTGCTGAATTTGTAGCCACGGCGGTACTCGAACTTGTCCACCGCCTTCATCAGGCCGATGTTCCCTTCCTGGATAAGGTCCAGGAACTGCAGCCCGCGATTGGTGTATTTCTTGGCGATCGAGATCACCAGGCGCAGGTTGGCCTCGATCATCTCCTTCTTCGCCTGGGTCATGTCCCGCTCGCCGCGCGAGACGGTGGCGTAGACCCGGCGGAATTCGCTGACCGGCAGGCTGGTGTCCTGGGCGATGGCGGAGATCTGCGCCCGCACCGCCTCGACATCGTCGCGGGAGCGGGTGACGAAGGCCTTCCAGGACTTCCCCGGCAGCCTGGTCAGCCGCTCGAACCAGGCCGGGTCCAGCTCGGAGCCGCGCCAGTTCTGCAGGAACTCCTCGCGCTTGACCTTCGAGCCCTCGGCGATCCGCAGCACCTGGCCTTCGAGCGCGGTCAGCTTCCGGTTCAGGCTCTTGAGCTGCTCGACGAGTTCCTCGATCCGGTTGTTGTGCAGGTGGACCTTCTGCACCAGCCCGACGATCTCGGAACGGGTCTTCTCGTAGGTCTTCTCGGTGCGGCCCTGGAATTCCTCGCCGGCGGTATAGGCTTCCATGCGCTTGAGCTGAAGCTTCTGCAGCCGGGCATAGCCCTGCTCGATCGCCTCGAAGGCGGCCAGCGCCTCGGGCTTCAGCTTCTCCTCCAGCGCCGAGAGCGACAGGCCGAGCCCCTCGCCTTCCTCGCCTTCCTCGAATTCCTCGTCCGGGTCGGGCGGGGCGGCGCCCTCGGGGCTGTCCGCGGCGGCGGTGGCTTCCAGGTCGATGACGTCGCGCAATAGCATCCGGCCGTTGCGGACCGCGTCGTGCCAGCCGATGATGGCCTTGAAGGTCTGCGGGCTTTCGCACAGCCCGCCGATCATCATGTCCCGGCCGGCCTCGATACGCTTGGCGATAGCGATCTCGCCCTCGCGCGAGAGCAGCTCCACGCTGCCCATCTCGCGCAGGTACATCCGGACCGGATCATCGGTGCGGCCGAGGGTTTCCTCGTCGACGTTGCCGCCGCCTTCCTCCTCGTCCTTCTCGTCCTTGTCCTCGGTGGCGGGCTTGGCGGCCGGCGCGGCCTCGCCATCCTCGGTTTCCTCGGGCTCGACCACGTTGATGCCGATCTCACTCAGCATCGCCATGGTGTCCTCGATCATCTCGGAGGAAACCTGGTCGGAAGGCAGCGCGGCGTTCAGCTCATCGTAGGTGACGTAGCCCCGCTCCTTGCCACGGGCGATCAGCTTCTTGACGGCGGCGGTCATGGTATCGAGCAGCGCGCCCTCCACCACTTCGTCGCGCGTCTCGACCGTATCCGTACCACCCGCGGTCTTGCTCGCCATGCCTGCGCTCCATGTATGCGACGGGCGGCCCGGCCAGCGGGACGCCCGTGCAAATGCTTACCCTACCCTGTGCCGACCGCGGGCCGGTCATCGCCAGGCTGGTCGGCCTCTCCGCCACGCAGGGCATTCAACGCTTCCTGCAACCGGATCAGCCGCCGCTGCGCAGCAGGATCATTGGTTTCGACCAGCACCCGTTGCGCCTCGGCCCGATCCTCGACCAGTTCCGCCTCGCCCCGCAGCAGCCCGAAGAAATGCCACCAGCCATCCATTGCGTCCTTCGGCTGGGCCTCAGGATGGGCCGCCGGACCGAGGCCAGCCATTCGCGTCGCCCAGGCCAACGCGGACTCCAGACCTCCCTGTCGCAGGTGGTCCATCGCGCCCTGCGAGTCAAGGACATCGGCGGCTGGAAGCCATGCCAGCAGCGCGTCCCGCAAGGCCTCGCAATCCCCCGCCGGCAGGTCGAGGGCAGCCAGCGCCTCCTCGACTTCGGGCAGCAGCGCCGGGTGCCGGATCAGGATGGCGAGCAGGTTGCGGGCACGTTCCAGCCGGATGCCCGGCTGGTCGATCGGCTGGCGCTGCAGGCCGGCGATGCTGGTCAGCGCCGCGGGCTGGCCGCGCGGGGTCCAGGCCGGGCGCGGCTTGAAGCCGGGCGCGGCGAAGCCCGGCCGGGCGGTGCGGCCGGCGGCGAAGAAGCGGTCGAGCAGGCTGCGCTTGTACTCCGCCGCCAGCGACCGGTCCGGGATGGTCTGGGCGGCCGCCTCCAGCCGGTTGCGCAGCCCGGCCCGCTGTTCCGGCGTCACCACCGGGCCGCTGGCCGCCAGCAGGTCGTACAAGGCGACCGACAGCGGCTTCGCTGCATCGAGCACTGCCTGGAACGCCGCCGGGCCGCCCTTGGCCAGCAGGGTGTCCGGGTCCTCGCCGCCGGTGACGGTGGCCAGCTTCAGGCTGCGCTCGGGTGCCAGCAGCGGCAGCGCCAGTTCGGCCGAGCGGGCGGCGGCACGGCGCGCCGGCGGCATCGCCGTCGAAGCACAGCACCGGCTCGGGCGTAGATCTGCCACAGCGCCTCGAGCTGCTCGGCGCCCAGCGCGGTGCCGAGCGGGGCGACCGCGCCGGCGAAGCCCGCCTGGTGCAGGGCGATGACATCCATGTATCCCTCGACCACCACCACCGCGCCGCCGCGGAAGGCGCCTTCCCGCGCCAGGTCCAGCCCGTAGAGGCTGCGGCGCTTGGAGAACAGCTCGGTCTCCGGTCCGTTGACGTATTTCGGCTGGCCGTCGCCCAGGATGCGGCCGCCGAAGCTGATGGTGCGGCCGCGCCGGTCGCGGATCGGGAAGATCACCCGGTTGAAGAACATGTCGACCAGCCCGGCTTCCTGGCGGTCCGGGTCGCGCGGCTTCATCAGCCCGGCGGCGGCGAGTTGCTCGGGGGTGATGCCCTCGGCCTTCAGGTCGGCGGCTAAGGCCCCCCTGCCCTCGCCGGACCAGCCGAGGCCGAAGCGGGCGATGGTGGCATCGGTCAGGCCACGGCGCCGGAGGTAGGCCAGCGCCTCCCGTCCCTCAGGCAGCCCGAGGCGGCGGCGGAAGGCGGCTTCGGCGGCGGTGCATACGCCGTACAGGTCGCGGGCGCGGCGGTCCCGCTCGGCCGCCTGGGGGGTCGGCTTCGGGACCTCGAGCCCGGCCTCGGCGGCCAGCCGCTCCACCGCTTCCGGGAAGCCGGCGCCCTCGGTCCGCATGACGAAGGTGATGGCATCGCCATGGGCGCCGCAGCCGAAGCAGTGGAAGTGGTCGTCATAGACGTAGAAGCTGGGTGTCTTCTCGTTGTGGAAGGGGCAGCAGCCCTTCCACTGCCGGCCGTTGCGGGCCAGGCGGGTCTTGCGGCCGATCAGCCCGTGCAGCGGCGTGCGGGCGCGCAGCTCATCGAGGAAGGCGGGTGGCAGCGCCATGTCTGCAGCCTATCCGCCCTGCCGTCAGCCGCCCAGCGCAGCTCTTCACCAGCGGGCCCGCCTTCGCCATGTCGAGGCTGGCCGCATGCTTCGCCCGCAGCACGGCCATGACCTTGCCCATCTCCTTCACGCTGGTGGCGCCGGTCTCGGCAACCGCATCGGCAACGGCGGCGCGGGTGGCGGCCTCGTCCATCTGCTGCGGCAGGAAGCCCTCGATCACCGCGATCTCGGCCTCCTCCTTCTCGGCCAGTTCCGGCCGGTTGCCCTGGCGGTACATCTCGACGCTCTCGCGGCGGCTTTTCACCATGCCGCGCAGCATGGCGATGACCTGCTCATCCGGCACCTTCTCCACGCCCGAGGGCCGGGCGGCGATGTCCGCGTCCTTCAGCTTGGCCATGATCATGCGGATGGCGGAGGTCCGGGCCGGGTCCTTGGCCAGCATGGAAGCCTTCATTGCCTCGGTGAAGCGGCTGCGCAGGTCCTCGGCCATGGGAAATCTCCGGATACGGGACAGGATGGGGCGGGGGCTGTAGCATGGCGGAGGCCGCGGGGCATGATGGTATGCGCTGGGAAGTTTTTTCCCAATCCGTTCCACGGTGCTTGATTTGGGAAATGGTTTCCCACATACCACCGCCATGCGGACGGTCGAAGATATCATTGCCCTGCTCGGCGGCCCGGAAGCCGCGGCGCAGCGTTGCAGCATCGGGACGGAAGCGGTGCGCAAATGGCGCCAGGCCCGCGCCATCCCGGCCCGCCACTGGCCGGCCATCCTCGCCGCCACCGGCCTGCCCCTCACCGAACTTCCGGGCGCCCCCGCCGGCGCGGCGGAACCCCGAGCGGAGACGACCATGCCCCAGCCCGATGCCAACCCAGACCATGTGCCGGAAGGTGCTACCGCCTGCCTCGTGCTCGGCGACGGCAGCGTCTTCTGGGGCCGCGGCTTCGGCGCGCAGACACCGGCCGGCAACCCGCCGGTGGCCGAGGTCTGCTTCAACACCGGCATGACCGGCTACCAGGAAACCCTGACCGACCTGTCCTATGCCGGGCAGATCATCACCTTCACCTTCCCCCATATCGGCATCGTCGGCGCCAACCCCGAGGACATCGAGGCCATCACCCCCGCCGCCCGCGGCCTGGTGGTGCAGCCAGGACCTGACCGAGCCGTCCAACTACCGCGCCACCCGCCACCTGGACGACTGGCTGAAGTCGCATGGCGTGCCCGGCATCTCCGGCATCGACACCCGGGCGCTGACGCTGCGCATCCGCGACGGCGGCCCGCCCAACGGCGTGCTGTGCTTCCCCGCCGACGGCGCCTTCGACCTGCCGGCGCTGCGCGCCCAGGCCGCCGGTTGGGCCGGGCTGGAGGGGATGGACCTGGCGAAGGAGGTATCCTGCCGCCAGGCCTATGGCTGGGACGAGACCGAATGGGCCTGGCCGGCCGGCTTCGGCCGTCAGACGGCGCCGAAGCACAAGGTGGTCGCGGTGGACTACGGCGCGAAGCGCAACATCCTGCGCTGCCTCGCCGCCGCCGGGCTCGACGTGACCGTGGTGCCGGCGACCGCCACCGCCGAGGAGATCCTGCGCCACAAGCCGGACGGCGTGTTCCTCTCGAACGGCCCGGGCGACCCGGCCGCGACCGGCGCCTATGCGGTGCCGGCGATCCAGGGCGTGCTGGAGAAGCGCGTGCCGGTGTTCGGCATCTGCCTCGGCCACCAGTTGCTGGGCCTCGCCCTGGGTGGCAAGACCTACAAGCTGGACCGCGGCCACCGCGGCGCCAACCAGCCGGTCAAGGACCTGGCGACCGGCAAGGTCGAGATCACCAGCCAGAACCACGGCTTCGCGGTGGATGCCCGGACGTTGCCGAGCAATGTGCGGGTGACCCATGTCTCGCTGTTCGACAGTTCGAACGAGGGGCTGGCGGCGACCGACCGACCGGCATTCTCGGTGCAGTACCATCCGGAAGCCTCGCCCGGCCCAACCGACAGCCACTACCTGTTCCACCGGTTCGTCGACCTGATCGAGAAGCACAAGGGGGCGGCCCAGTGAGCGCCAGCATGTTCGACCTGAAGGGGCGCGTGTCGCTCGTCACCGGCGGCAATGGCGGCATCGGCCTCGGCTTTGCGCGCGGGCTGGCCAGGGCCGGCGCCGCGGTGATGGTCGCCGGCCGCAATGCCGGGAAGAACGCCGACGCCGTCGCCGAGCTGGCCGCGCTCGGCGCCGAGGCAGATGCGGTGGTGGTGGATGTCACCGACCAGGCCAGCGTGCAGGCGATGGTGGAGGCCACCGTCACCCGCTTCGGCCGGCTGGACGTGCTGGTGAACAACGCCGGCACCAACATCCGCAACCGCCCCGAGGTCTACAAGCTGGAGGATTGGCACACCGTCCTCGGCACCAACCTCACCAGCGCCATGCTGGCCAGTCAGGCGGCCTACCCGCACCTGAAGGCGGGCGGCGCCGGGCGGGTCATCAACAACGGCTCGATGCTGTCGATCTTCGGGCTGCCCTTCCATGCCGCCTATGCCGCCAGCAAGGGCGGCGTGGTGCAGCTGACGAAGTCGCTCGCGGTCGCCTGGGCCGCCGACGGCATCACCGTGAACTGCATCCTGCCCGGCTGGATCGACACCGACCTGACGCGCAAGGCCCGCCGCGACATGCCCACGCTGAACGACAACGTGCTGGCGCGCACGCCGAAGGGCCGCTGGGGCGACACCAGCGACTTCGAGGGCATCGCCGCCTTCCTCGGCAGCGACGCCAGCGCCTTCATCACCGGGACCGCCATTCCGGTGGATGGCGGGTTCTCGGTCCAGGGGTAGGCCGTGCCCGCCGCCGATACCCTGCTGGTCTTCGCCGCGCTGTCGCTGGGCCTGGCGCTGACGCCGGGGCCGAACATGCTCTACCTCGTCTCGCGGTCCCTGGCGCAGGGCACCGGCGCGGGGATGGTGTCGCTGGTCGGCTGCCAGGCGGGATCGCTGGCCATCATGCTGTGCGCCGCGGCCGGCATCACCGCGGCGCTGCTGGCGGTGCCCTATGCCTGGGACATCCTGCGGCTGGGCGGGGCGGCGTACCTGCTGTTCCTCGCATGGCAGTGCGTGCGGCCCGGCGGCCAGCCGCTGTTCGCGCCGCGGCCATGCCGCGGGAGCCGGCGGGCGGCTGTTCGCCGTGGGCTTCGCCACCGCGGCGCTGAACCCGAAGGTGGCGCTGTTCTACATGGCGGTGCTGCCGCCCTTCCTCGACCCGGCGCGGGGCAACGTGTTCCTCCAGGGCGCCATGCTCGGCGCGGTGCAGATCGTGGTCTGCACCGCCTTCGATGCGCTGCTGGTCTGGGGCGCGGCCGGCACCGCCCGCTTCCTCGGCACCCGGCCGGGCTGGATGGCGGTGCAGCGCTGGGTGCTCGGCGCGGCGCTCGGGCTGCTGGCGCTGAAGCTTGCCGACCGAGGGACGCGCCTGATGTCCGTGCCGTTGCTCGGCGCTTCTCGCCCTCGCCTATTCCGGGCTGGTGCTGTTCACCGCTGGCGCAGTCGCTGCGGCGGATGCTCGGGCCGCAGCGGGCGGTATGGGGCGCCCTTGGCCTTTCGGCCGCGGTGCACGGCCCGAGCGCCTTCCTGCTGGCCGAGCCGGACCGCTGGCTGGCGCTGACCCTGTTCTGGTTGCTGCCTCATCTGCTGTTGCTGCCGCTGCTGGTGCTCGCCGCCCGCCGGCAACGGCCCAACCCCTGAAACGCCGGATACCGCCCCCATGCCGAAGCGCACCGACATCAAGTCCATCCTCATCATCGGCGCCGGCCCGATCGTCATCGGCCAGGCCTGCGAGTTCGACTATTCCGGCGCCCAGGCCTGCAAGGCGCTGCGCGCGGAGGGCTACCGGGTGATCCTGGTGAACTCCAACCCGGCCACCATCATGACCGACCCCGGGCTGGCGGATGCCACCTACATCGAGCCCATCACCGTCGAGATGGTCGAGAAGATCATCGCCAAGGAACGCCCGGATGCGCTGCTGCCGACCATGGGTGGGCAGACCGCGCTGAACACCTCGCTGAAGCTGGCCGAGCCGGCGTGCTGGCGAAATATGGCTGCGAGCTGATCGGCGCCAAGGCCGAGGTGATCGACAAGGCCGAGGACCGGCTGAAATTCCGCGACGCCATGACCAAGATCGGCATCGAAAGCCCGAAATCCGCCATCGCCCATACGATGGAGGAGGCCCGCGCCGCGCTCGAGCAGGTCGGGCTGCCCTGCGTCATCCGGCCGAGCTTCACCCTGGGCGGCACCGGCGGCGGCATCGCCTACAACCGCGAGGAGTTCGAGCAGATCGTCGCCGCCGGCCTCGATGCCTCGATGACCACCGAGGTGCTGGTCGAGGAGAGCGTACTGGGCTGGAAGGAGTACGAGATGGAGGTGGTCCGCGACACGCGCGGACAACTGCATCATCATCTGCTCCATCGAGAACCTGGACCCGATGGGCGTGCATACCGGCGACAGCGTGACCATCGCCCCGGCGCTGACGCTGACCGACAAGGAATACCAGCGGATGCGCGATGCCTCGCATCGCCTGCCTGCGGGAGATCGGCGTCGATACCGGCGGCATGCAACGTGCAGTTCGGCATCAACCCGGCGGATGGCCGCATGGTGGTCATCGAGATGAACCCGCGCGTCTCGCGCTCCTCGCGCGCTGGCCTCCAAGGCGACCGGCTTCCCGATCGCCAAGATCGCCGCGAAGCTGGCGGTCGGCTACACGCTGGACGAGCTCACCAACGACATCACCATGGTGACGCCGGCCAGCTTCGAGCCGACCATCGACTATGTGGTGGTGAAGATCCCGCGCTTCACCTTCGAGAAGTTTCCCGGCACGCCGGCGACGCTGACCACCAGCATGAAGTCGGTCGGCGAAGCGATGGCGATCGGCCGCAGCTTTGCCGAAGCCCTGCAGAAGGGCCTGCGCAGCCTGGAGACCGGGCTCTCCGGCCTGGACGAGATCCCCGCGCCCGGCGACGGCAGCCCGCGGCCTTCCACGCCGCGCTGGCCACGCCGCGGCCGGACCGCGTCGTGATGGCGGCCCAGGCGATGCGCGCCGGCGTCCCGCTGGAAGAAATCCCCGAGGCGCCGCGGTTCGATCCGTGGTTCATGCGCGAGGTGGAGCGGATCGTCGACGCGGAACGCCAGGTGAAGGCGGCCGGCCTGCCGCAGATCCGCCAATGGCTGCGCGCGCTGAAGGCGCTGGGCTTTGCCGACAAGCGGCTGGCGCGAGCTGGCCGGCCTGCCGGAGATCGAGGTCGAGGCGCACCGCGCTGGCGCTGGTGTCCAGCCGGTGTTCAAGCGGATCGACACCTGCGCGGGCGAGTTCGCCTCCGACACGCCCTACATGTATTCGACCTATGAAGGCGGCTTCGGCGTGCCCGCCTGTGAGAGCCGCCCGACCGATCGGCAGAAGATCATCATCCTCGGCGGCGGGCCGAACCGCATCGGCCAGGGCATCGAGTTCGACTATTGCTGCGTCCATGCCTGCTACGCGCTGCGGGAAGCGGGCTTCGAGACCATCATGGTCAACTGCAACCCGGAAACCGTCAGCACCGACTACGACACCTCCGACCGGCTGTACTTCGAGCCGCTGACCGCGGAGGACGTGATTTCGCTGATTCGCAAGGAACAGGAGAACGGCACGCTGCTCGGCTGCATCGTGCAGTATGGCGGGCAGACGCCGCTGAAGCTGTCGCAGGCGCTGCACAGGGCCGGCATCCCCATCCTCGGCACCTCCGCCGAGGCCATCGACATCGCCGAGGACCGCGAGCGGTTCCAGCATGCTGCTGAAGCGCCTCGGCCTGAAGCAGCCGCAGAACGGCATCGCCCGCAACCTGGATGAAGCGGTGGAGAGGCGGAGCGCATCGGCTACCCGGTGGTGGTGCGGCCGAGCTACGTGCTCGGCGGCCGCGCCATGGAGATCGCCTGCAACCGCGAGCAGCTGCTGCGCTTCGGCGTGGAGGCGGTGAAGGTCTCGGGCGAGAACCCGATCCTGATCGACCAGTACCTGGCCGATGCGATCGAGGTCGATGTGGACTGCATCGCCGACGGAGACGGCGACGTCTATGTCGCCGGCGTCATGGAGCATATCGAGGAAGCCGGCATCCATTCCGGCGACAGCGCCTGTTCCCTGCCGCCCTATTCCCTGCCGCCCGCCATCATCACCGAGCTGAAGGCGGAGACCGAGGCGATGGCCAAGGCGCTCAAGGTCAAGGGGCTGATGAACGTGCAGTACGCCGTCAAGGACGGCGAGATCTTCGTGCTGGAGGTCAACCCCCGGGCCAGCCGCACCGTGCCCTTCGTCGCCAAGGCGACCGGCGTGGCGGTGGCGAAGATCGGCGCGCTGGTGATGGCGGGCCGCCGGCTGGCAGCCTTCGAGCTGGACGACAGCGCCATCAACCGGCATGTGGCGGTGAAGGAGGCGGTCTTCCCGTTCAACCGCTTCCCCAATGTCGACTGTGATGCTCGGCCCGGAGATGAAGTCGACCGGCGAGGTCATGGGCCTCGACCGGTCCTTCGAGCGGGCCTTCCCCAAGGCCCAGCTTGGCGCCGGGGTGAAGCTGCCGAGGCCGGCACCGCCTTCATTTCGGTGAAGGACAACGACAAGCCGGCGGCCTTGATGCTGGCCCGGCGACTGACCGAGATGGGCTTCACGATGCTGGCCACCCGCGGCACCGCCGCCCGCATGCGGGATGCCGGGCTGGCCCTGCCCAGTGGTGAACAAGGTGGTGGAGGGCCGGCCGCATTGCGTGGACAGCATCAAGTCCGACGATGTCCAGCTGGTCATCAACACCGCCGGGGGTGGCCAGACCGTGGCGGACAGCTTCGACATCCGCCGCAGGGCGCTTACCCAGGGGTGCCGCACTACACCACCGTGGCCGGCGCCCGGGCCGCGGTGCATGCCATCGCCGCGCTGAAGGCCGGCACCCTTGATGTGGCGCCGTTGCAGTCCTATTTTAATCGTTCGTTCTAGACGCCGGCGCGGGCTCCGAGACAGCCTGCCATCTGTTCTCCCTGACCCACACCCGCGCCTCGCCGACCCGGCGATGGCGCTTGTCTGTGGACCGCGCCGAATTTTGCCTGTGTCGACATCATCAAGGGAAGGACCACGCCGTGCAGAAGTTTCCCATGACCGCGGAAGGTCTGCGAAGGTTGGAGGATGAGCTGAAGGTGCTCAAGGCCGAGCAGCGACCCGCGGTTATCCGCGCGATCGCCGAGGCGCGGGCGCATGGCGACCTCTCCGAGAACGCCGAGTACCACGCCGCGCGGGAACGCCAGTCCTTCATCGAGGGCCGCATCGCGGAACTCGAGGAACCATCGTCCCGGCCGTCGAGGTGATCGACGTCGGAAGCTGTCCGGCGACCAAGTGAAATTCGGCGCCCGCGTCCACCGTGGTGGACGAGGAGACCGAGAAGGAAGACCTACCGCATCGTCGGCGCCTATGAGGCGGACATGAAGGTCGAACTCCATCTCCATTTCCTCGCCGCTGGCCAAGGCGTTGATCGGCAAGAAGGTGGGCGACACGTGTCGGTGCCCGCGCCGTCCGGCGCCCGCGCCTATGAGATCTGGCGTCAGTTTGGCTGAGAGGGGCGACACGCCGTCGCTTGGCTTCGCCGGCTAGACAGCCGGCCATCCGCCGCATCGGCGATCCGGGTCGCGGCAGCCGCAGCGGCCGACGCCGGGGTGATGGCCGGGTCGCGCCCGGCGATGACCAGAAAAGCTGGTGGCACGCCGCACCATATCGAGCTTGCCGACGTGCAGGCCGCGGCACGGCGCATCCGGGGCGCGTGTTGCGCACGCCGACCATCGCAGCGATGCGATTTCCCGCGCCACCGGCGCCCGGGTCATCCTCAAGCTCGACAACCTGCAGGCGACCGGCGCCTTCAAGGAACGTGGCGCCGCCAACCGCATCGCCCTGCTGAGCGAGGAGAGCGGGCGGCCGGCGTCATCGCCATGTCGGCCGGCAACCACGCCCAGGCGGTGGCGCGGCATGCCTCAGCTCGCTGGCATCGCGGCCACCATCGTGATGCCGCGCTTCACCCCGGCGACCAAGGTGATGCGCACCGAAGCCTGGGGCGCCAGGGTGGTGCTGCATGGCGAAACCCTGGCCGAAGCCGCCGCCCATGCGCTTGACCTGGCGCTGAACGTCACCTCGCCTTCATCCACCCCTACGACGACCCGGCGGTGATCGCCGGCCAGGGCACCCTGGCGCTGGAGATGCTGGAGGATGCGCCAGAGCTCGAGGCGCTGGTGATCCCGGTCGGCGGCGGCGGCATGCTGGCCGGCTGCGGTCGCGGCCATCCGGCGTTGAGCCCGGGATCGCGGTGTACGGCGTGGAGGTCGAGGGCTACGCGGCCATGGCGCAGCGGCTGGCCGGCCGGCCGTGTCTGGTCGGCGGCCCGACCATCGCCGAGGGCATCGCGGTGCGCGACATCGGCGAGGTGCCGTTCGCACTGGTCCGCCGCCGCGTCGTCGAGATGCTGGTGGTGCCGGAACGTGCGATGGAGCAGGCGATCGGGCTGCTGACGGAAGGCGCCAAGCTGGTCTCGGAGGGCGCCGGCGCCGCCGGCCTCGCCGCGATACTGGCCTTTCCCGCGCGCTTCGCCGCCGCAAGCGGTCGGCATCGTGGTCTGCGGCGGCAACATCGATGCCCGCATCCTGGCCAATGTGCTGCTGCGGAACCTGCTGCGGGACGGCCGCATCCTGCGGCTGCACCTCGACATCCCGGACCGGCCCGGCGTGCTGGCAGATATCGCCAGGCAGGTCGGCGGCCGGCGGCAACGTCATCGAGGTCAGCCACCAGCGGCTGTTCGCCGCGCCATCGGTGCAGAGCGCCGAGCTGGAACTGATGATCGAGGTGCGCGACACCGCCCAGGGCGATGCCATCGTCGCCGCGCTGGAAGCCGGGCTCTACGTCGTGCGGCGCGGCTAGCGCGGCACCGGCACGCCGCCTTCGTCCTTGGAGGTGCGGATGGTCTGCAGGGTCTGCACCCGCGCCACCTCCTGCACGGCGGTCAGCCGCGAGGTCAGCGCATTCTCGTGCGAGGTGTCGCGCGCCACCAGCCGCAGCAGGAAATCCCCGCCGCCGCGGATCATGTGGCATTCCCGCACCTCCGGCCATTCGCATACCAACGCCTCGAATGACCGCAGCACGGCATCCTTCTGGCTGTCCAGCCCGACCAGCGCGAAGAAGGTAACCTCATAGCCGAGCGCCACCGGGTCCAGTTCGGCATGGTAGCCGCGGATGATGCCTTCCTCCTCCAGCCGGCGGACGCGGCGGAGGCATGGCGGTGCGGACAGCCCGACCCGGCGTGCGAGTTCCACATTGGTCATGCGGCCATCGGCCTGCAATTCGGCCAGGATCTGGCGGTCCACGTCGTCGAGGCGAGGCGTCGGTCTCGGTGCCCATGGCCTCGTGATTCATTGCGATGATCTGGCGCTCGGCGCAATATCATTCCACACCGACCGAGCCGCAAGGCATGCGGCCCGCGCAAGTGTGGCTTGTGGTGAGCGGGTTGCCATGCCAAATATGCAGGCCTCGATCCGATTGCCGGGAATTGACCCGTGTCCGACACCCACCACACGCGCGTGCTGATCCTCGGCGCCGGCCCCGCCGGCTACACCGCCGCCATCTATGCCGCCCGCGCCGGGCTGAAGCCGCTGGTGGTGGCCGGGATGCAGCCGGGCGGACAGCTCACCATCACCACCGATGTCGAGAACTACCCGGGCTTCGCCGAGCCGATCCAGGGTCCCTGGCTGATGGACCAGTTCAAGGCACAGGCCGAGCATGTCGGCGCCGCGATCGTCCAGGACGTCATCACCCGCGGTCGATCTCGCGGCCCGGCCGGTTCGCGCCTGGGGCGATTCGGGCGATGAGTACCTGGCCGAGTCGCTGGTCATCGCCACCGGCGCGCAGGCCCGCTGGCTGGGCATCCCGGGGGAGCAGGCGCTGTCCGGCTTCGGTGTCTCGGCCTGCGCCACCTGCGACGGCTTCTTCTTTCGCGGCAAGTCCGTGGCGGTGATCGGTGGCGGCAATACCGCGGTGGAGGAAGCGCTCTACCTCGCCAACCTGGCGAAGTCGGTCACGCTGATCCACCGGCGGGATTCGCTGCGGGCCGAGAGCATCCTGCAGGAACGGCTTTTTGCGAAGCCAAACGTTACCGTCCTGTGGGATACCGTGGTGGAGGAAGTGCTGGGAACCGAGGGCCGCTTCCGCGCCGTCCGCGCCGGCGCCGCCCGCAACACTGAAGACCGGGAAGCCGGCGAGATCCGGTGGATGGCGTGTTCGTTGCCATCGGCCACGACCCGGCGACCGCGCTGTTCCGTGGCCAGCTCGGGATGGATGGGGAAGGATACATCGTGACCGAGCCGGGCAGCACCCGCACCAGCATCCCCGGGGTATTCGCCGCCGGCGACGTCCAGGACCGGATCTACCGCCAGGCCGTCACCGCCGCCGGCACCGGCTGCATGGCCGCGCTGGAGGCCGAGAAATACCTCAGCCGGTGGACGCGCCGCACGCGTAGCCGGCCGAACGGGACGATTCGCCCTAATCATCATGCTCCAGAGCGCCATGGACCTGCCCGGGGAACAGGGAAGCGCGGGATGCCGCTGGACTGGGACAAGCTGCGGGTCTTTCACGCGGTCGCCGAGGCAGGCTCCTTCACCCATGCGGGGGAGACGCTGAACCTCAGCCAATCCGCCGTCTCCCGCCAGATCCAGGCGCTGGAGGAGGCACTGCAGGTGCCGCTGTTCCACCGCCATGCCCGCGGGCTGATCCTGACCGAGCCGGGCGAGACGCTGAACCGCACGGTGCGGGAGGTCTTCGCCAAGCTGGCGATGACCGAAGCCCTGCTGACCGAAAGCCGCGAACGCCCGGCCGGCCGGCTGAAGGTCACCACGCACCACCGGCTTCGGCAGCACCTGGCTGGCGCCGCGGCTGGCACGCTTCCTGGCGATGTACCCCGATGTCAGCGTCACCGTGCTGCTGGACGACAGCGACCTCGACCTGGCGATGCGGGAGGCCGATGTGGCGATCCGCATGCATCCGCCGCGGCAGCCGGACCTGATCCAGCGGCACCTGGCCAGCTTCGGCTGGCGCGTCTGCGGCGCACCCAGCTACCTGAAGACCGCCGGCGTGCCGGCCCGGGCGGAGGAGCTGGATGCCCACCGGATCATCTGTCTGGGGCGACCACCGGCCGCCGATCGACGAGGTGAACTGGCTGGCCGAGGCGGGCCGCCGCCCCGGCGCCGCTCGTCGCGCCGCGGTGGAGGTGAACAGCCTGACCGGCATGCTGCGGGCGGTGCAGAGCGGCCTCGGGCTGGCGGCGCTGCCGGACTACATGGGCCCTGAGCTGGACGGCCTGTTGCAGGTGCTGCCGGACCTGAAGTCGCCGCGGCTGGATGCGTATTTCGTCTATCCCGAGGAAATGCGGCATTCCAAGCGGGTCTCGGTGTTCAGGGACTTCCTGGTGGCGGAACTGGCCGGGCACTAGCGTTATGCGATTTTTGCATGGGTGGTGGCAGCTTTCACCAAACCAGCATGGTAACGGAAAGCGTAGTCTGAAGTTGTTCCGACGCACTGCGCCGGAAGAGGGTTTCGGGGTGACCTGAACCCCTTCGTCTCCCAGACGTGAAGCCTCCCTGTTGACTCGGCCGCCAATCCTCGGGTTGGCGGCCTTTCTTTTTGGTCGGCGGGAGCCCGTGCGGGCATGCGGGGGAAGCATACCTTTCCCGCCAAGTTCCGTATGCGGTGGTCCTCGGCCGGGCCGCGGCGCCTCAGCCCGAAAGCACCGCCTCCGCCTCCCGCACCACCGCCTCCAGCGCCCCCGGCTTGAAGGGCGAGACCAGCCCGGCCGAATTCGACCAGCGACTGGAACGGTGCCGCCCCGCCCCGGCCGCACAACGCGACGTAGTCGGCCAGGGTCCCCGGAGCGTCCCGGCGCGACTTCACCCAGAGCTGCATCGCGCAGCACAGCGCCAGGGTGTAGTCGATGTAGTACAGCGGCGAGTTGTAGATATGCCGCTTGGCCTGCCACAGCCCGCCCTTTGCCGGATAGGCGAGGTCGCCGTAATCGGTCCACGGCATGTAGCGGCGTTCCAGCCGCTGCCAGATGGCGTGGCGCTCGGCCGGGGTGGCGGTGGGGTTGGCATAGACCTCGTGCTGGAAGTGGTCCACGCAGACGCCATAGGGCAGGAAGGCCAGCGAGGTTTCCAGGTGCATGCGCCGGAAGCGTTCCGCCGCATCCGCGCCGACCAGCAGGTCCATATGCGGATGCGTCAGGAATTCGAGGCCCATGGAATGGATCTCGGCGGCCTCCATGGTCGGCCACAGGTAGTCGATGCCGGGCTGGTCGCGGCTTTCCCAATTCTGGAAGGCATGGCCCATCTCATGGGTGAACACGCCGATATCGTGGTGGGTGCCGTTGAAATTGGCGAAGATGAAGGGCACGCCGACCGTCGGGAAGCTGGTGCAGAAGCCGCCACCGGCCTTCCCGGGCCGGTTCTTCATGTCGAGGAAGCCGCCCTCGTTCATCAGCCGGTAGAAGGCGGCCAGCCGCGGGTCCATGCGGTCGAACATCGCCTGGGCGGCGGAGACCAGCTCGTCATGCCCGCCGATCGGCTTCGGGTTACCGGCCGGATCGACCAGCGCCTCGTCCCAGTAGTGCAGCCGGTCCCAGCCCTGGGTGCGGCGCCTGGCTTCCAGCAGCTTCGCCACCAGCGGCACGACGTGTTCGGCTACCTGGTCGCGGTAGCAGGCGACATCGGCGGCGTCGTAGTCCACGCGGCGCATGCGGCGGTAGCCGAGCGGGATGTAATTCTCGTAGCCAAGCTTCCGCGCCATGCCGTGGCGCAGCGCGACGAGCTGGTCGAAGATCTCGTCCAGCGCCGGGCCATGGGCAGCAAAGAAATCCCAGCGGACGGTCTCGGCGTGGTGCCGCTTCGCCCGGTCCGGGTCCTCCGCATAGGGCGCCAGGCCCGCGAGGTTGGTGGTGCGGCCGTCGATCTCAAGCTTCGCCGCCGCCACCAGCTCGGTGTAGCGGGCGGTTAGCCGGGACTCCTCCTCGAGGTCGGCGGCGATTGCCGGGTCGAAGGTGGTGATGTCCATTTCCCACAGCCGCAGCGCATGGGCGCCGGCCGCGGTTTCCAGCGCGGCGCGGTCCGGTCGGGCCAGCAGGCGGCGCTTCAGCGCAACCTCATGGCCGGTGGCCTCGGGAGACAGCGCATCGGCGTATTCGCGCGCCGCCTTGGCATCGGCGTCGGTGGTGTCCTGGGAGAACCGCAGGTGCACCAGGGAAGCCCAGCTCTCGTAGTCCCGCCGCAGCTTGTCCCACTCGGCCAGCGCCGCCGTGACATCGCCGGCGTCGAGCTTCTGGCCGAGATAGGCATAGCTCGCGGCCAGCCCTTCCCGCGTCGGCGTGGCGAAGGAGAGTTCGTCGAAGCGGGGTGCGGTCATGCCGCCACCGCCTCGGGGACACCGATGCGGTCCAGCGGGCCAAGCGCCTTCTCCAGCAACGGCCGCACCCGCGTCGCAAACCGCTCGATGCTCCGCAGCGCCAGCGCGGTGGAGGAGCCGCCGGCCTGGAACTGCAGCAAATAGTGGCAGGGCTTCGCCAGCCGGATCTCCTCCGCCATGCGCGCGGCGATGGTCTCCGCATCGCCCACCAGCATATGGCCGGCCATGTCGTCGATGCTCATCTCGCCGGGCCAGGGCTTCTCGATCAGCATGCCGTCCCGCATCCCCTGTTCACGATGCCTGAGGCTCTGCGACAGGCGGATCTGGTAGCGGACATGGTCGAGAAACTCCCGTGCCTCGGCCTTGTCGTCGGTGATGCAGACATGGCGCAGCGCGCCGAAGCGCATCCGCGCCGGGTCGCTGCCGACCTCGCGGTAGATCGTCTCGAAGCGGGCGCGGGCCTTGGCCAGCATCTCGGCGGTGTAGTGGCGCGGGGTCACCATCACCACGTAGCCGCGACGGGCGGCCATGCGGTGCAGGTCCGGGTTGTCGCCGGCCACCCAGACATCCGGCACGCCATGCACCGGCCGGGTGGGGATGTGGGTGTCCGGAAGCTGGTAGAATTTGCCGTCGAAGCTGAAGGTCTCCTGGGCGGTCGAGAGCTCCAGCATGTCCATGAATTCGATCAGCCGCGGCGTGGATTCCGCGAGGTCGGCGCCGAACCGTTCGAACTCGAAAGGCTGGTAGCCGCTGCCGATGCCGAGCACCAGCCGGCCATGCGTCATCTGGTCCACCATCCCGACCTCGGCCAGCAGCCGCGACGGGTGGTACAGCGGCACGATCACCACGCCACTGCCGAGCTTGATGCGGCTGGTCTCGCCGGCACAGCGGGCCACCATCATCAGCGGCGAGGGGCAGACGCAGTAGTTGGAGAAATGATGCTCGGCGAACCAGGAAATCTCGAACCCGGCCTGTTCCGCCGCCTTCACCTGGGCGACGGCGCCATCGTAGAGGTCCGCCGGCCTGGTGCCGGCGTCGCGGAAGCCCATCAGGTTGAACTGACCGAAGTGCATGATCCGTCTCCCTCTCCCTTTGGCGGGAGTGTCGGACGGATGCCTGGCCGGCTCAAGCCCTCGGGGTGAATCCCATGACGGCGCATATGGTGCCTGGCGGCAGGGCGACCGGCAGCGGCAAGGTGTCCAGCGGGCCGGCGGCGCTGCCGTCCGGCAGGGTCACGCTGTCCGTCAGCAGCACGGCGAAGCCGGTGTCATCCGGCAAGGGCTCGCGGATCTCGACGCTGTGCCGCCACATCGACCGGTCCGAGTTGAAATTCAGCACCAGGCAAGGCCCGCCGAGCAGCCGGCAGCGGGTCGGCCAGCCACCATCGAACCACATCGGCACATGCAGCCGGTCCACCACCAGCGGCGGATGGCCGGCGAACTCCAGCACGAAGCCATCGCCCCGCAGCAGGGTGATGGTGCGGTCCCGGCCGGTGTAGTCGGAGAAATCCGCATCGGCATCGATCCAGGCGAAGCCGCACAGCCAGCCCGGCCCGGTGGCGATATCCGCCTTCCGCCCGGCGCCGTTGGGCCAGAGCGAAGCAGGCAGGTCGGCATGGCGGAGGATCATGGGCGTCAAATCCCGCTGACAGGAGGAAGGGTGGCCTGGAAGGATGGGCGCCCGGCCAGGGCATCGAAGACCGCGGCAAGCGCCGGCCGTCCGGTACGCCAGGGCCAGGCACGGTGGCGGCGTTCCGCATAGCCCAGGGCGCAGCCGAGGGTGATACGGGCGCCGTCCGGCGGGCCATCGGCGGTCCAGGCACCGGTTGCGGCCTCGGCTTCCAGCGCATCGGCCACGCGGTTGACCCGGGTATCCTCCAGGACGATCACGCCGGGCGAGCGTTCATGCGGCGGCCGGCGCAATTCCCGGTTCCATACCGCCATGCCCTCCAGCAGCCCGAGCACCCGGCCGAACCCGGCCAGCGCCGCCGGCGGCAGCAGCCGGTAGCCGCCGCCGAGCGTATCGAGATACGGCAGGATCAGCGCGGTCTCGGTCAGCACTGCGCCATCCTCAAGCACCAGCGCCGGCACCCGGCCAACCGGGCTGAACGGCAGCACCGCCGCCGCCGGGTCACGCAGGGTGGTCTCCACCTCGCTCACCCGCGCCAACAGCCCAGTCTCCCGCAGGGCGACCCGGACCGCCCGCGCATAGGGCGAGCCGGATGAGTAGAACAGCCTCACCGCGGCCGGCGCGGCGGGCCGGGCGGGCGCGGGGTGCGCGGCCGCGGCGTATCGGCCAGCGGCGCCTCGGAGGCGGCGATGCGGATATGCGCGTCCTTCGCCTCGCCCGGCCGGCCGGAGGCGGCGGCGAAACGCTCCGCCGCCCAGGGCGCCACCTCAAAGCGGGTCTCGCGCTCCTGCACCTGGATGCGGCCGATGTCCTGGCGGGTGACGTTGCCGCGCCGGCACAGGAAGGGCAGCACCCAGCGCGGATCGGCGTTGCCGTTGCGGCCCAGGTTCATCTTGAACCAGACGCCAGGGACATTGCCGCCGCCACCGCCACCGCCCGGGGGACCGGCGCGTTCCATGCCGCCCCGCTCCGCCGGATAGACCCGCGGCGCGGGCCGGTCGGACAGCTCGGCCAGTTCCTCGGGCGCCGGCAGCGGGGCGCGCAGCACCCGCATCAGAGCGACGGCCAGCGCCTCGGCCGGCTGGGCTTCCAGCAGGGTACGGGCCAGGGCGAGATCCCCCTCCCCGGCTTCCTCGGCGGCAAGCTCGGTGGCCTGGGCCAGGATGCGGACATCGTCCTGGGCGCGGATCGCCTCGGCGGTGGGCGCCGGGCCCCAGCTTGCCTGCACCCGGGCGGCCTGCAGCAGCCGCTCCACCGCGCGGCGGCGGTTGTGGGCGATCAGCATGGCGCTGATACCCTTGCGCCCGGCCCGGCCGGTGCGGCCGCTGCGGTGCAGCAGCGTCTCCGGGTCGTTCGGCAGTTCGGCATGGATCACCAGCCCGAGGTCGGGCAGGTCGATGCCGCGCGCCGCCACGTCGGTGGCGACGCAGACCCGGGCGCGGCCATCGCGCAGGCTCTGCATGGCGCGGTTCCGCTCGGCCTGGGACAGCTCGCCGGACAGCGCCACGGCGGCGAAGCCGCGCTCCACCAGGTTGCCGTGCAGCCGGGTGACCGTCGCGCGGGTGCGGCAGAACACCAGGGCGGAGCGCGCCTCGAAGAAGCGCAGGCAGTTGACCACCGCGCGCTCGATCTCATGCGGGGCGATCAGCAGGCCGCGGTATTCGATATCGCCGTGCTGGGAGCCTTCGTCCCCGGCGGCGATCCGCAGCGCATCCTTCTGGTAGGTGCGGGCGATGGCGGCGATGCCATGCGGCACCGTGGCCGAGAACAGGAAGGTGCGTCGCTCGGGCGGCGTGGTCTCAAGAATCGCCTCCAGCTCCTCGCGGAAGCCGAGGTCGAGCATCTCGTCCGCCTCGTCCAGCACCACGGCGCGGAGCGAGGCCGGGCGCAGGTTGCCGCGCTCCAGGTGGTCGCGCAGCCGGCCGGGGGTGCCGACGACGATATGCGCGCCACGCTCCAGCGCCCGGCGCTCGGCGATCGGGTCGGTGCCGCCGACGCAGGTGACCACGCGGCCGCCGGCCTTGGCGTAGAGCCAGGCCAGCTCGCCCTGCACCTGCAGGGCCAGCTCGCGGGTCGGTGCGACGACCAGGGCCAGCGGGGCGCCCGCATTGGGCAGCCGGTCGGTATCGCCCATCAGGGTGCCGGCCATGGCGAGGCCATAGGCGACGGTCTTGCCAGAGCCGGTCTGGGCGGAGACCAGCAGGTCCCGCCCCTCGGTTTCCGGCACCAGCACGGCGGCCTGGACGGGGGTGGGTTCGGCGTAGCCACGTTCGGCGAGCGCGACTTGCAGGGGAGTGGGCAGCGGAGGAAAGGGCATTCAGTTCTTCACAAATGATCAGGCAATAAGCTTGGAGCGGCGCTGCTGGCGCAGCACGTCCTCGATCCAGCGATCAAGGCGGTTGGTCTCGGCCTCGGCCTCGGCGCGCTCGGGATAGGCGCGTTCGAAGCGCAACGCCAGCCAGCGCCAGGCGACGAGCCGCTTGTGGACCTTCTCGGCCCGCTCCAGCTCCTCGCGCGCGGCGCGTTCCGGGGCGGGCAGCCGGCCGGCCATGGGCGGCGGCACCGGACGGCCGGCGCCATGCTCCACCGCCCAGCGGGCCAGGCGGGAGACGCCGTTGTCCCGCTCATCGACCGGGCACAGCGCATAGGTCCAGCGGTCCAGCAGGGTGAGCCCGGCGACGCCGTCCACCGCGGTGGCCACCGCCATCGCCTGGGTCATGTCGGCCAGCCGGTAGTTCGGGTCGTCGGTGCGGAGCACCGCGCGCTTGATCCGCGCCAGCACGCCGAACAGGCTGTCCGAGCCGATCTCGGCGGCGACGGCGGCGATGATGTCGGCATCCGGCTGCACCTGCGGGCGCAGGTCCTCCGGCACCCCCGGCGCGGCGGCCAGCATGGCCTTGATGAAGTCCGGGCTGCCGCCGCCGGCGAGGACGCTGACGATGCCTTCCTCGTGCTGGCCGAAGCGCCCGGCGCGGCCGCCGATCTGCTTCACTTCCTGGCTGTTCAGCTCGCGCCGGCTCTCGCCATCGAATTTCCGCAGGGTCGAGAAGATCACCCGGCGGATCGGCAGGTTCAGCCCCATGCCGATGGCATCCGTCGCCACCAGCACGTCGGCATCGCCGTTGCGGAAGCGGGCGGCCTCGGCGCGGCGGACCTCGGGGCTGAGCGCGCCATAGACCACGGCGACGCGCTTGCCGCGCTTCACCAGCTCGGCCCGGAGGTCCAGCACGTCCCGGCGGGAGAAGGCGACCAGCGCATCGCCGGTCTTGAGGTCGCCGAGCCCGACGGGGGTGCGTGCGGCGGTCAGCGGGTTCTTCCGCTCCAGCTTCACCTCGTCCATGTCGTCGTCGCACAGCCGGGCGATGCGGCGGACCAGCGTCGCGCATTCCGGGGCGCCGAGGACGAAGACCTCGCGCGCCGGGGCGCCCATGATGGCGGCGGTCCAGGCGGCGCCGCGGTCGCGGTCGCCGAGCATCTGCGCCTCGTCGATCATCGCCACGTCCACCGGGTTGTGGAACGGGCACATTTCGACCGTCGCGGCGAGGTGGCGGCTGCCCTGCACCGGCATCCGCTCCTCTCCGGTCGAGAGCGAGGCGGCGATCCCGCGGGCGCCCAGCGCCTCGCGGAATTCATGCGCCAGCAGCCGCAGCGGGGCGAGCGCCATGCCGCTTTCCGAAGTCGCCAGCCGGTCCAGCGCGGTGTGGCTCTTGCCGGAATTGGTCGGGCCGGTGACCAGGGTGATGCGGCGGTTCAGCGACCGCGCGGTGGCGAAGTGCCCGGCATAGCGATCCAGCGCGGCAACCCGCGCCACCGCCGCGTTGGCGCCGCGGCCGAGCTTCAGCGCCGGGGTGGCCGGGCCGCCGCGGCGCTTCGATTCGGTGGTATCGGCTTCCCGCCAGCCGGGGATGCTCGGGCGGAGGGCGGTGATCTCGGCGGGGTCGAATTCCCACTTCTCCTGGCCCTTGCCGCGGGCCGGGATGCGCCGCGCAACGGGGATCAGCCCGCCGCCGATCCAGCGCAGCACCTCCTTGTCGGTGGCACCGAGCAGGCCGGGCAGCGCGCGGAAATCGACCAGGCTGCGTTCCCAGTCGCGCAGCCGGGCGATTTCCTCGCGCCGCTTGGCACGCGAGCCGGCCTCGGCCTCCCGCAGCTCGCGCCGCCGCCGGCTCTCGATGGTGCCGGCTTGGTCGAGGAAGCCGACCGCCGCATCGCCCGCCAGCCCGAAGGCGCCGGCGACCTCGCGCGCCAGGGCGGCGTGCCGGTCGGCCGAGAGGGTGCCGGAGCCGCCTTCGAGCAGCTCGGCCGCCATCGCCTCCAGCGCCGCCTCCGGGCTTGGGCCGAGGCCGCGCAGCCGGCTGGCGACCGCGTCATCCAGCGCCGCCAGCAGGGTCGCGTCAGCGGGCTCCGGCTCGGCGATGGTGCCGGCGGCGGCTTCCGCCTCGGCCCGGCGCACCCAGTTGCGGCCGGCCCGGTTGGCCAGGTCGTTCATCCGGGCGACCCAGGCGCGGCGGCGCAGCGCGATGAGTTCGGCGCGTACCACGGCGGCATCGGCCGGCATGCGGCGCTCGACCCGGCGGATGAGCGCCGGCATTTCGCGCTGCTCGACCGGGATGCCGGTGGCGAGGATAGCGGCTTCGGCCGGGGAAGCGCTGGGTCGGCGGGAGATTTGCGCCGCGGGATCCGGGCTTTCGGCCAGATCGGGCGGGGCGCTGTCGAATTCGGTCAAATCGGAAACTCCGCGACCCGTGTGGAGTCGCGCAAAAAGACAAAGCCGGGGATCGGACCTGCTGGCGCCCTTCTAGGCGTTGCCAGGGCGTATTGGCACCCCATAAGGCCACATGCCTTATATGGGTGCAGCGCGGCCGGTTGCGAGCATTGGTTGCCAGCATGGCCGGGGCGGGCCATCGTGACCGAAATGCATAGCAAGCGAACGATAGGCCGATCCGGTTGAACAGCCCGCACCCCCCACCTGCCGGGCTTCCGCCAGGCCCCCCGCCGGTGCAGACACCGGTGGTGGCGACCATGGCGCCGCAGAACATCCTGCTCGGGATCGTGTTCATGTGCCTGGCGGGCACGCTGTTCCCGGTGATGAACGGCTTCGCCAAGATCCTCGGGGCGGATTACTCCTCGCTGCAGGTGTCCTGGGCGCGGGCCTTCGGGCACATCCTGTTCATGCTGGCGGCCTTCCTGCCGAAATACGGCCTGGGGATGCTGCGGAGCAGGCGGCCGGGCATCCAGTTCATCCGGTCCTGCGGGCTGTTCACTTCCAACCTCTGCCATTTCTACGCCATCACCTTCATCCCGATCGCCAAGGCGGCCGCCATCAGCCTCACCGCGCCGCTGATCGTCGCGGTGCTGGCCTGGCCGATGCTTGGGGAACGCACCACCCCGGCCCGCGTCGCCTCGCTGGTGGTGGGCTTCATCGGGGTGCTGATCGTGATCCGCCCGGGCTCCGAGGTATTCCACTGGGCCTCGCTGCTGGTGCTGACCAGCGCGACCAGCTTCGCTATGTACCAGATCCTGACGCGGCGGATCTCCGGCGTGGACCCGCCCGAGACCTCGGCGATCTACAGCTCGGCGATCGGTGCCTTCGGCATGCTGCTGGTGATGCCCTTCGTCTGGCAGACCCCGGTCGGCCTGGGAGATGTGGCGATGTTCGCCGGCACCGGCGTGCTGGGGGCGGTCGGGCATTACTGCATCGCCCGGGCGCTCGGCTATGCGCCGGCCAACATCGTCTCGCCCTTCCAGTATTTCCAGCTGATCGGCTCGGTGGCTGTCGGCTGGTTCTTCTTCGCCGACTGGCCGGACGCCGCCACCTGGATCGGCGGCGCGATCATCGTCGCGGCCGGGCTGTGGCTCTGGTTCAGCCAGAGCCGCGCGGTCAGCCGGCCTGCGCCAAGGCCATAGGCCGACATGGCTCCGGCCGGACCGCACCGGCGCGGATGCCGGCCAGGGCGTTCTGCAGCGCCCAGATGCGCAACGGCTTCTCGACATGGGCATCCATCCCGGCGGCGAGGCACTCCACCACCTCGGCCGCATTCGCGCTGGCCGTCACCGCCAGGACCGGCACCCGCCCGCGCGGGCCGGGGGCGGCGCGGATCAGCCGGGCGGCAGTCCGCCCATCCATGACCGGCATGTGGACATCGAGCAGGACGGCATCCCAGTCTTCGGCCAGCGCCAGTGACAGTGCCTGCTCGCCGTCCGCGACCGTCGTCACCGAATGCCCGGCGGCCTGCAGCAGGGCCTTCGCCACTTCCCGGTTGGTCCGCACATCATCCGCCAGCAGCAGCCGCAGCGGTGCCCCGGCCGGCAGCGGCGCGGCCAGGCAGCCCAGCGGTTCGGCCGGCGCCAGCGGCAACTCGACCCAGAACAGGCTGCCCTTGCCCGGCTCGCTCTCGCAACCGAGGGTGCCGCCCATCAGCGCCACAAGCCGGGCGGTGATGGCGAGGCCGAGCCCGCTGCCCTCTGCCTGGGCGGCGGCGGGCAGGCGCAGGAATTCGTGGAATATGATGGCGCATTCCGCATTGGTCATGCCCGGGCCGGTATCCGTCACCTCGAAGCGCGTCCGCCCGGCGGCGGCCGGGCCGATCCGCAGCACCACCTCGCCGGATGAGGTGAATTTCACCGCATTGCCCAGCAGGTTCAGCAGCACCTGGCGCAGCCGCACCGCATCGGCTGCCACCCAGCCGACCGAGTGCGGCGCCAGGTCCACCCCGAAGGCGAGGCCCTTGGCGGCGGCGGCGGGGCCGATCATCGCCGCGCAGCCCTCCGCCATGCCGGCCAGCCGGACCGGCGCCGGGGCCAGCACGACCTTGCCTGCCTCGATCGCCGCGAGGTCCAGCAGCTCGCGGACCAGGGCCATGAGGTGCTCGCCACCGGCGGTGATCTGGTCGGCACTGCGCTGCTGCGCCGGGGTCAACGCGGGGTCGGTGCGGAGCAGCTCCGCATGGCCGAGGACGGCGTTCAACGGGGTCCGCAGCTCATGGCTCAGCGTGCCGATGAAGCGGGTCTTGGCGGCACTGGCGGCCTCCACCGCGGCCTGGGCCGTGGCGCGCTCCGCATCCCACCTGCCGCGCTCGGCCGCGTCCGCGGCGAGCCGGGCGGCCAGCGTGTCCACCGCCTGCGCCAGCGTGCCGAACGCGCTGTTGACCGAGCCGATCCTTGTGCGGGCAGCGAGATTACCCCGGGCCAGATCCCGCAGCGTTTCGGTAATCCCTGCAAGCGGGCGCAGCAGCATCCACTGGATGGCGAGGAACAACGGCAGCTCCAGCAGCGCGGCGGCGCCGTAGCCGGAAGCCAAAAGCGCGGCGGTGCCTGTCACCACGACCATCAGCGATCCGGCCAGATACCGTCGATGTCCGACGGGAGCAGTCCAGATCCACGATTGATGCGCAACACCCAAAATCACGTGCAACCCCTCGCTTCAGCCACCCGAAGGCCAGTGAGGCAAGGTAACACAATCGTGTGATCAAACAACCAAAAGCTAAGATTGACAGCCGCAATGCCCGCTCAGGTAGCGATTAATCGTTTCGATTTCATACTCATGCGTGCAGGAAGGCCAGCCGGTCGGCTTCCAGTACCAGGCAGGTCAACTCCCGCCCGTAAACCGCGCCGGTGTCTATGCCGATTCGATTGTGCCGCACCACCGGTCCGCGGGTCGGTGAATGGCCGTGTACCACCACCGCACCGAAATCCGCTTCGGAATTCAGGAAGGCGGCGCGGATTCGGATGAGGTCGTCGGCGGATTGCTCGTCCAGCGGCACGCCGGGGCGGATGCCGGCATGGACGAACAGGTAGTCTCCCAGCCGGTGCGACAGCGCGAGCTGCTCCACAAATCGGCGGTGCGCCGCCGGAATGGCGTCGGGCCAGCCGGCGGGCGCGCTGTCCGGGTCGATGCCCCAGCTTGCCAATGCTTCGCGCCCGCCATGGAAGCGCCAGTCGGTGATGGCGGCCCCCTCCCCCGCCAGCGCGTCCAGCATGGAGCGTTCGTGGTTGCCGATGAGGTTGACCATCGGCACGCCGGGCAGCGGCGAGCCCCCGCACAACCGGGCGATGACACCGGCGCTGTCCGGCCCGCGGTCGATGTAGTCGCCGAGATGCAGCAGCAGCGGCGCCGGCACCGGCCGCGCGGCCAGATCGGCGGCGGCCATGGCGTGAAGGGTGGCAAGCTTGTCGTCGCAGCCGTGGATGTCGCCGATGGCATAGACACGGTGGCCGGGCGGCACCACGCCGGGGGCGGGTTGGAATTCGGGCATGGCGCACAGCCTTGCCGCAGCGGCAACGCAAGGCAAGCCGTGGCTTATGGCCAAGCGCCGCCCGGTGTGCCAGGAATTCGGCAACGCCATTCGCCAAGGGGAGAAGACGCATGCTGGAAGTCGAGAGCATCGAGGCGCTGAAGGCCCATGTCGGCCAGAAGCTCGGCAGCAGCGACTGGCTGGTGGTGGACCAGAAGATGATCGACCAGTTCGCCGAGGCGACCGGTGACCACCAGTGGATCCACATCGACGTGGACCGCGCCAAGAAGGAGATGCCGGGCGGCAAGACCATCGCCCATGGCTACCTGACCCTGTCGCTGCTGCCGAAGCTGAACCAGGGCATTTTCAGGATCAAGAAGCGCAGCCGCGGGGTGAACTACGGCTCCAACAAGGTACGCTTCACCGCGCCGGTCCCGGCCGGCTCGCGGGTGCGCGGCCACCTGACGCTGAAGGCGATCGAGCCGATCGACGGCGGTGCCCGGCTGACCATGGAAGCCAGCGTCGAGGTCGAGGGCAGCAGCCGCCCCGCGCTGGTCGCCGAGACCCTGTCGCTGGTCTACGAGTAGCGCCCCGGTGGCCGGGGACGGCAACCTGCGGGAGCGGGTGAAGGAGCCGCCCTCGGCCCTGCTGGTCGAGAGCTACTACCGCGGCTCGGTCGCCCGCGCCCAGCGCGACATCTTCGGCCATGAGATGTGGGTGCACCTGGCGCATGGGCTGATGCTCGAACGCCAGGGCATCGTCGGCCGCCCCGCCATCGCCGCCTGCCTGGCGGAGGTGCTGGCCATGGCGGCCGAGGGACCGGCGGGCGTGCCGGTCGATGACCGCCAGGAGGACCTCTATTCCTATGTGGAGCGGCGCATCATCGCCGCGCTCGGTCCGGATACCGGGGGGCGGCTGCACACCGGGCGCAGCCGCAACGACCTGAACGTCACCACCTGGCGCATGGCGCTGCGCGAGCATCTGCTGGAAACCCAACGCGCATTGCTGGCGCTGCGCGGCACCCTGCTGCGGCTGGCCGGCGAGCACGCCGCGGTGGTGATGCCGGGCTATACCCATGCCCAGCACGCCCAGCCCATCACCTTCGGCTACTGGCTGCTCTCGGCCGCCGATGTGCTGGCGCGGGACCATGCCCGGCTGGCCGGGGCGCTGGTGCATGCCGACCTGTGCCCGCTCGGCGCCGGGGCGCTGACCACCACGGCCTTCCCGCTCGACCGCGAGTACACCACCGGGCTGCTCGGTTTCGCCGCCCCGCTGGAGAGCGCCTATGACGCCGTCTCATCGCGCGACGACGCGCTGGAGGCGGCCTCGGCGCTGGCGGTGCTGATGACCTTCCTGTCCCGGGTGGCGACCGACCTGCAGGCCTGGAGCACCTGGGAATACGGCTTCCTGGAACTGGCGGACCGCCACAGCGCCGTCTCCTCCATCATGCCGCAGAAGAAGAACCCAGTGGCGCTGGAACACGCCAAGGCGGCGGCGGGCGCGGTCCAGGGCGCGCTGCTGGCGGCCCTCGCCGCCACCAAGAACACCGCCTTCGCCGACGTGAACGACGCGGTGACCTCGGTGAACGAGCCGGTGCTGGATGCCGCCACCCGCACCCGCCGCATCCTGGCGCTGCTGGAGGAGGTCTTCGCCCACCTTACCCTGCGGCCGGCGCGCATGGCGCAGGCGGCGGCCGAGGGCTTCGGCACCGCGACCGAACTGGCCGACGTGATGGTGCGGGAGGCTGGCCTCTCCTTCCGCATGGCGCACCACGTCGTCGCGCTGGTGGTGCGGAACGCGCTGGCGGCCGGGCAGAATGCTGACGCGATCACCACCGCCGATCTCGACACGGCGGCGGTGGCACTGTTCGGCAAGCCGCTCGGCATCGCCCCGGAGGCGGTGGCCCAGGCGCTGGACCCGGCGGCGAACATCCGCACCCGCACCGTGCTGGGCGGCCCGGCCCCGGCCTCCATGGCGCGGATGCTGGCGACGCGGGATGCGGCGCTCGGCCAGGATGCGGCGGCGCTGGAAGCGGTGGCCGGGCGAATCAGTGCTGCCCGGGAGCATTGCTTCGGTCTGGCGCGGGCGATGGCCGCGCCGTAGCGGCTACCGCGCCCGGGCCAGCAGCCGCCGGGCGCGTTCCACGACGGGCAGGTCGATCATCGCCCCCTCGAAGGCAACGGCGCCGAGACCCTGGGCCAGAGCCTCATCGAAGGCGGCGATCAGCCGGCGGGCACGGTCGGCCTCGGCCGGGGCGACGCCGTATTCCTCGTTGATGATCGGCACATGCGCCGGGTGGATGCAGGCGGTGCAGGCGAAGCCCAGCCTGCGGGACCGCTGGAGCGAGGTCCGGTAGCCCTCCAGGTCGCGGAAATCCGCGAAGGCACCGACCGAGCCGAGCGGCAGGATGCCCGCGCCGCGCGCCGCCGCCACCACCATCATGCCGAAGTGGTACAGCATGTCGGCGCCAGGCACCGCTTCCAACTCGGTGGACAGGTCCTCGGAACCGACGCCGAGCGCCGCCATGCGCGGGTCAGCCCCGGCGATGGCGAACAGGTGCGGCAGCGCCTGAGGCGTTTCCACGATGCCGATGAAGCGGGTGTGGCCGACCGGCAGGCCGAGCGCCGCCTCGCGCACCGCCACCACTTCGGACAGCAGCCGGATGTGCTCGGGCCCCATCACCTTCGGCAGCATCAGTGCCGTCACCTGCGGCATGATGGCGGCGGCGATGTCCGGCACCGCCAGTTCGAGTTGCCGGTTGATGCGCACGGCGACCTCCGTGCCGGCCTGATGGATGGTGGCGGCGGCGGCCGGCAGCGCGGCGCGGGCGGCCGCCTTCTCCGGCGGCGGGATGCTGTCCTCGAGGTCGAGGATGATGACATCGGCGCCGCGGGTATGCGCCTTGGCGACGAAGCGTTCCGCATTGGCGGGCACGAACAGCAGGGATCGCCAGGTGGGGACGGACATGTTCGGTTCCTCAGGCAGCCGCGCCGGACTGCAGCATGGTGTCGATCTCGGCCGCGGCGTAGCCGGCTTCGGCCAGGATGTCGCGGGTCTGCGCGCCGAGCCGTGGGGCGGGCAGCACCTCCTCGCGCATGCCGCCGCCGAAGGTCACCGGCGTGCGGGTGCGGCGGATGCGGCCCTCGGTCGGGTGCTCGTCGAAGTTCCAGAAGCCGACGTCGCCGAGATGCGGGTCTTCCAGCAGGTCGTCGATGGTGTTGTAGCGCGCGGCCGGCACGTCGGCGGCAGCAAGGATCTCGAGCCAGTCAGCGGTGGTCTTCTGCGCCAGCGCCTCGACCTGCACGGTGAAGTAGTCGGCGGCGTTCTGGGTGCGGCTGATGGCGGTGGCGAAGCGCGGCTCGGACTTCAGCTCCGGCCGGCCAATGGCGTCGAAGAAGGCGAAGGCCTGGCGGTTGTCGTTCGGGCGGACGGTGATGTAGCCGTCGAGCGTCGGCAGCGGGCGGTAGTCGGCCGAGAGCAGCCGGGCATCGCCGGTCGGCCCCTCGGGCGGGTCGAAGGTGGCGGCGCCGAGGTGCTCGCTGGTGACGAAGCTCGCCATGGTCTCGAACATCGGCACCTCGATCGCCTCGCCCTGCCCGGTCTTCTCGCGGCGGAACAGGGCGAAGCCGATGCTCTGCGCGGCGACCAGGCCGGTGATGTGGTCGGTCATCACCATCGGCACGAAGCGCGGCTCGCCGATGGCACGGTCGAAGGTGCCGGCGACGCCGGACAGGGACTGGATGATCGGGTCATAGGCCGGGCGGTTGGCGTAGCGCCCGTCGGTGCCGAAGGCGACGATGCCGCAATGGATCAGCCGGGGGTTGGACGGCGCCAGCGAGGCATGGTCCAGCCCGGCCCGGGCCAGCGCCGCCGGCCGCACGTTGGAGACGAACACATCCGCCCCGGCGATCAGCCGCTTCAACGCCTCCAGCCCTGCCGCCTGCTTGATGTTCAGCACGATGGAGCGCTTGTTGCGGTTGAAGTTGATGAACTTGCCGGACATGGCGGGCGAGCGCGATCCGGCCGCCAGGAAGCGCAGGATGTCGCCGCCCGGCGCCTCCACCTTGATGACCTCGGCGCCCTGGTCCGCCAGGGTGCGGGTGCAGACCGGCCCGACCACCACCGTGGTCAGGTCGATGACCCGCACGCCATCGAGCGGGCCTCCGCTCACGCCGCGAACTCGCAGTCGAGCTGGGCGCAGAGGTTGCCGCCGCTGTCCTGCACCCAGGCATTGACCTTGCCGCCCTGCGCCGCGTGGCCGGCCAGGGTGATGGTGTCGCCGACATAGATCGGCCGCGTCAGCCGCGCCGAGAATCCGCTGAGCCGCCCCGATGTATTCGCCACCGCCGCATCCAGCAGCAGCTGCATCGTCAACCCGCCGTTCTGCACGGTGTTGGGGTAGCCTTCCTCCGTGCGCGAGTAGTCCGCGTCGTAGTGGATGCGGTGGGCATTCCAGGTGGTGGCGGAATAGCGGAACACCAGCGGCGAGGTGAGGTGCTTCTCCACCGTCCAGGCCGGATCGGCGGGTGCCGGCGCGGGCGGTGCGACGGTGCTCTTCTCGCCCGGCTTCACCGCTTCCCGGTAGACGGCGTCGAACTCCTCCACCGCCACGACCTTGCCTTCCACGCGGAAGGTGTGGCGCATGGTCAGCACGGTGATGAAGCCGGTACGCGCCTGCTTCGGCACGATGGCCGCCACCTCGGCGGTCTTCACCGCCAGGTCGCCGATCCGCAATTCGCCGGGGATGGTCACGCGTCGGCCGGCGCCCATGCGGCGCGGCAGCGGGATCGGCGGCAGCACCACGCCGGGCTTCGGATGGCCATCGGTGCCGATGTCGGATTGCCGCGGCGTCTCGGCGCAGAACATGGTGAACCAGTGCGGCGGCAGCACGTCGCCGCGGCGGAAGCTGTCGGGGTCGAAATCCAGCATGCCGGCGATGCGGCGCACCGCGGCGAGGCTGATGTCCTCCTCGACCGTGCGGGTGCGGCCCACCCAGGACTGCAGCTCCTCGCTCAGGGTCACGGACATGGCGGGTTCCTTATCAATGCTTGCCGGCAGCCTAGCGCGGGTGGCTCAGCCCCGCCACTCGGCGGCCAGCGCGGCCATGATCCGGTCCACATCCGCCATGGAGTTGTAGCCGTGGAAGCTGAAGCGGATGCGGCCGCGGCCGTTCCAGGCCCAGACGCCGCGCCGCACCAGCGCCTCGGTCAGGGCGGCGGCGCCGGGGGTGGCGATGCAGACGCTGGCGCCGTGCCTGGCGGGGTCGGCGGGGGTGGTGCTGGGGATGCCGGCATCGGCCAGCCGTTCCAGCAGGGCCACGGTCAGCGCCTGCACATGCGCCTGCACCGCCTGTGGCTCGAAGCCCGCGAGGTAGTCGAGCGCCGAAGCCAGCACATAGACCGCGCCATGCGCCGGGTTGCCGCGGGTGAAGCGCATGGCATCCGGCAGCAGCCGTAGCCCCGCGGCGTAATCCGGCCGTCCCGTGCCCTCGATCGAATGCCAGCCGGCGGTGCTCGGCGCCCAGCCGGGCTGGCGGTCGCGGTTCCAGTAGGCCAGCGCCGTGCCGGTCATGCCGAGCAGCCATTTGTAGCTGGCGGCGAAGGCGAAGTCCGCCAGCCGCGGGTCGATCGGCAGGTAGCCGGCCGCCTGGGTATGGTCCACCACCAGCAAGGCGCCGACGCCGTCGGCAACGCCGCGCATCGCGGCCAGGTCGTAGCGCTCGCCGGTGAGGTAGGACACGTGGGACACGGCGAGCAGCCGGGTGCGCGCATCCACCACCTGCGCCAGCGCCGCCGCATCTCCCGCCCGGGCATGGCGGATGCCGATATGCGGATACCGCTGCAACGCCACCGGCGCGACGAGCGAGGGGTACTCGTCCGGGTCCACCACGATGTTGTCGCCCGGCTGCCAGTCGATGCTCTCGACCAGCATCGACATCCCCTCGGCGACATTCGAGACCAGTCCGATGTCGCCGCGGTCTACGCCCCAGGCGGCGGCGGCCAGGCTGCGTGCCCGCATCACCTCGGCGTCCTGAGCGTGCCGCCCGAAGCTGCCGTTGCTCTTGTCCGCGGCGTAGCGCGCGAGCGCGGCGTCGTGGCTGCGCAGGAACGGGGTTTCGCCGCCGGCGCAGACATGGCTGACGCCGCCGGGCAGGCGGAATGCAGCCGGGTCGAACAGCGGGTGCTCCATGCTCATCTCCCCACGGGCTGCAGCATCAGGGCGAATTGCGGGATGTAGGTGGTCAGGAACAGCACGAACAGCATGACCAGGATCTGCGGCCAGATGGCGCGCGAGATCTGCCCGAGCGAGAGCTTGCTGATCGCCATGCCGATGAACAGGCAATACCCGATCGGCGGCGCCGCCATGCCGATCGAGACGTTGGTCACGATGATGGCGCCGAAATGGATCGGGTCCACCCCGAAGCGGGTGGCGATGGCGATCAGCATCGGCCCGAGGATGACCATGATGGCGATCTCATCCATCACCGCCGCCAGCAGGAAGAATGCGATGTTGAGCGAGGCCAGCGCCACCCAGCGCTGTTCGATGTTCGCGGCCATCCAGTCGGCGAAGCTTGGCGCGATCTGTTCCTGCGCCACCAGGATGCCGAAGCCCGTCGAGACCGCGATGATCGCGCAGACGATGGCGCTGGTCCGCATCGCGCTGGCGAAGATCGCCGGCAGCGCCGGCACCGTCAGCTTGCGCTCGACGAACAGGCCGACCACCAGCGCATAGACGCAGGACATCGCCGCCGCCTCGGTCGGGGTGAAGATGCCGCCATAGATGCCGCCGAGCACGATCACCGGGGAAGCCAGTGCCCATTTGCCCTCGTGGAAGGCCGCCCAGGTTTCCGCCAGCGAGGCGCGCGGCAGGCGCGGCACGCCGTTGCGCCTGGCATGCACCCAGCAGATCACCAGCAGCCCGGCCGCGATCATCAGCGCCGGCATCACGCCCGACAGGAACAGCCGGCCGATCGACTGCTCCGCCACGATGCCCCAGATGACGAAGGCGATGGAGGGCGGGATCAACGGCCCGAGCACCCCGGCGCTGACCGCGATGCTGGCCGCGAAGGCACGGCTGTAGCCGGCCTCGACCATGGCCGGGATGAGGATGACGCCGATCGCCGCGGTGGTCGCCGGCGCCGAGCCCGAGATGGCCGAGAACACCAGCGCCGCCAGCACCGCCACCATCGCCAGCCCGCCCGTGCGGTGCCGCACCAGGGTGCCGGCGAGATGGATCAGCCGCTGCGACAGGCCGCCGGCGGTCATCAGCTCCCCGGCCAGCATGAACAGCGGGATGGCCAGCAGGCTGAACTGCTGGCTGCCGCTGATCACGGACTGGGCCAGGAAGGCCGGCTCGATATCGGCCAGCAGCAGCGAGGCAGTCACCACCAGGGCGATGGCGATGGCGAAGGGAAAGCCCAGCAGGACCAGCCCGGCGAAGCCGGCGGTCAGGCACCATGCGATCGCGCTCATGGGGTGTCGCCGGCCGGGCCGCGCAGCATGCGATCCAGGGCGAACAGCGCCATCAGCACGCCGGAGACCGGCGCCAGCGCATTCAGGATTTCCGTCGGGTAGCCGATGGCGGCCGAGATGCTGCCCGAGGTCATGTCCAGGAAGCGCCAGCCGGACCATGCCAGGAACAGGCCGAGCGCCGCCGTCACCAGCTCCGTCAGCCGTTCGGACCAAGCGCGCAACCGGGGCGGCAGCAGGTCCGGCAAGGTGGTCAGCCGCACGTGCCAGCCCTCATGCACGCCGAGCGCCAGGCCGCCGAGCACCAGCCAGCTGAACATCAGCACCGCGAGTTCCTCGGACCAGGACGGCGTGGCGCCGAAGACGTAGCGCATCACCACCTGGTAGGTGATGGCGGCCAGGATCAGCGCGGCCGCCACCCCGATGCTCGCCCGCGTCACCCAGGCGACGGCGCGGGTGAGGATGGCGAGCAGCCGCATCTATTGCACTGCCGCCAGCGCGTCCCGGATGATGTCTGCGCCGATCTGGCCGCGGAAGCTTTCGTACATCGGCAGCACCCCGCGACGGAAGGCGGCCTTGTCCTCCAGCGTGTTGATGATCATGCCCTGCTTGGCCAGGTTGTCGCGGAAGGTCGCCTGCGCCGTCGCATTCGCCGTGCGCTGGATCTTGGTCGCCTCGGCACCGGCCTCGGTCACCGCGGTCTTCAGCTCGGCCGGCAGCCGGTCGAGGCTGCGCTTGGCGATGAGCAGGCCGATCATCGAATAGATGTGGCCGGTCAGCGAGAGGTACTTGGTCACCTCGTAGTACTTGTTCTGGTCGATGATCCCGAGCGGGATCTCCAGCCCGTCGATGGCGCCCTGCTGCACGGCGGTGAAGGTCTCGCCCCAGGCCATCGGCACCGCGTTGCCGCCGAGGCTGCGGAACATCTCGATGTAGATCGGGCTCTGCAGCACGCGGAACTTGATGCCGCTCAGGTCTTCCGGCCTGGTGATCGGCCGGACGTTGTTGATCATGTGGCGGAAGCCGCCTTCCATGTAGCCGAGCGGCACCACGCCCTTGCTTTCCAGCCGCGTCTTGAGCTGCGCGCCGACATTGCCGTCCAGCACCCGGTGGGCCTGTTCCTCGGAGCTGAACAGGAAGGGCATGTCATTGACCTGGAAGGCCGGCTCCACCTGGGCGATCACCGCATTGGTGATGACGCCCATGTCCACCGTGCCGAGCCGCATGCCGTCCAGCAGCGGGCGCTCGTCGCCGATGGCCCGGTTGGGATAGAGCTGCACGTCGATCCGGTCGCCGATGCGGTCGGCGAGCGCCTTCTGGAAGGCGCGGGCGCCGACCGCATAGGGGTCCTGCGCGCCGTCGCCGCTGGTCCAGCCGATGCGGAGGACGATCGGCTTCGGCTGGGCGCGCAGCACGGCCGGCGATGCGGCGGCAAGGAAGGCCGCGGCCCCGAGGGCGCGGCGGGTCATTTGGGTCATGGATGGGCTTCCTCTGGAATTGGGCCGGATGATACGGCCCCGCGCCATTGGGGCAAGCGCCTACAGCGCCATCAGCCGGCCGAATCCCAACACCGCGTCCCGCAACCCCAGCCGGCGGGTGGCGTGCCAGGCCATCGCCTGGTTGCTGGTCAGCACCGGCATGCCCAGCTCGGCCTCCAGCGGCGCGATCAGCCCGGCGGAGCGGATGGCGGTGCAGCTGATGAAGCATGCATCGGCGCCGGGGCTGGCGGCGGCTGCCGCCCGGGCGCGTTCGGCGATGGCGGCGGGCGGGATGCGGGCCATCTCGGCGTTGGTGTTCACGCCCATGCGGTCGCCGCCCACCACAGAGATTCCGTGGCTGGCCAGGAAGCCGATCTCGCGCTCATGCACCGCGTCGATATAGGGCGTCACCAGCAGCACCCGGCGGGCGCCGAGCAGGGCCAGGGCGGCCAGTATGCCATCCGCCGTGGCGCAGGCCGGGATGCCGGCCGCGGCCTCGATCCGGGCGCGGATCGCCTCGGCCATGGCCGGAGCGAAGGTGGATACGGCGGTGCAGTGGAAGCCGATCAGCGCCGGCCCGGCATCGGCCAGCAGCCGCGCCGCCGGCTCCAGCGCGGCGGCCATGTTCAACAACTCGGCCTCGCTGCTGCCGCGCAGCTCCAGCCGGGTGACCAGGGCGGCGACCCCGGGCGGCAGCATGGCATGCAGCTCCGGCTCCGCCACGCTGTTGCCGGACGGCACCAACAGCCCGAGCCGGGCGCGGTCGCCGTAGTCGATGGCGGTCACAGCGAGGCCCTGGCTTCGGCCAGCCAGCGGCGGTCGATGTAGTCTCGGCGGCGCGGCGCGGCGCGGGCTGGCAGGTCGCGGATCAGCGCGCTGATGTCGATGAGGGCCTGCACGCCGGCCTCGCTGGCCTCGCCGTCGCGGGGGAAGATGCTTCCCGGGTGTATTCCTCCCAGGCGGCATCGGCGTAGCGGGCGACGATGCCGGCCTCCTGCAGGGCCAGCCGGCTGGCGGTCTCGCGGTCCGTGTAGAAGCGTTCATGCGCGCGGAGGAAGCCGCGGCAGAAACGCAGCAGCGTGTCCCGATGCGCCTCGGCCCAGCCGCGGATCGACGTCGAGGCTGGTGAACTGGAAGTCCGGCACCTCGTCGCGTGGGTTGCCGAGCGAGACGAAGCCCTCGTCCAGCGCCATCCGGTCGAGCGGCGCCCCTTGCAGCCCGGCGTCGATCCCGCCTGAGCGCAGCAGGTCCCAGCGCGCCAGGATCGGGCCGCAGGGCACCAGCTCGTAGTCCTCCGGCCAGTGCAGCCCGCGCGCCGCCAGCAGCTTGATGATGAGCGAGGAGCTGCCCGCCCGCAGCGAGGAAACCCCGATGCGCCTGCCGCGCAGCCCGGCGTAATCCGCGATGCCGGCACGGGCAATGAAGGAGAAGGGCAGCCGGTTCGACGTTGCCGCCGATGATGCGCTGCCGCCCGCCCGCCTCGGCATCCAGGATGACATGCTCGGTGACGCCATAGGCAAGCTGGGCGCGGCCGTCGCGCAGCCGGTCGTTCACCTCCTCGATGCCCTCGATGTGGTCGATCCGCACCTCCAGGCCCTCCGCCGCGAACAATCCGGCGTGCAGGCCGATCCACATCGGCAGGTTGAAGTAGTTGCGGGAGACGACGGCGACCGTCAGTTGCTCCATGGCGGGGTTTCCTCGGCGGGGTATGGTGTTGCTTCATACCCAGGGAAGCACAGCATGACGGTCGTCGCCATCATCGCCCAGGGCGCCATGGGGGCCGGCATCGCCCGCCGCCTGGCCGGCAACGGCGCCACGGTGCTGACCAGCCTCGCCGGCCGCAGCGAGGCCAGCGCCCGCCGTGCCGCCGAGGCCGGGATGCAGAATGCCGGGCCGGCCGAACTCGCCGGTGCCGACATCATCCTCTCGGTGCTGCCACCGGCCGAGGCCCCGGCGCTCGCGGCCTGGCTGGCGCCGGCGCTGGCCGCGGCGCCCCGCAAGCCGGCCTATGCCGATTGCAACGCGGTCAGCCCGGACACCGTGCGCCGCATCGCCGCCAGCCTGGCCGGAACCGGGGCGCCGTTCATCGATGGCGGGATCATCGGCGGGGCGCCGCGGCCGGATGGCTATACCCCGGTGCTCTACGTCTCGGGGCTGGCAGCGGAGCAGGCGCTGGTACTGCGCGACCATGGGCTGGATGTGCAGGTCACGCCCGGGCCGGTCGGTGCCGCCTCGGCGTTGAAGATGTCCTATGCCGGCATCACCAAGGGGCTGACCGCCCTGGCCGCCGCCATGATGCTGGCGGCGACCAGGGCCGGGGCGGCGGAAGGGCTGCAGGCCGAACTGGCGCGCAGCCAGCCGCAACTGCTCGGCTGGTTCAACCGCATGGTGCCGCCGATGCATGACAAGGCATATCGCTGGGTGGGTGAGATGGAGGAGATCGCGGAGTTCACCGGCCCCGAGGCGGCTGACATCTACCAGGCGATCGCCCGAATTCTACGAAGGCATGGCGGCCGACCAGGCCGGGCCGCGGCAGGCGACGGCGGCACTCGATGCCTTCCTGAAGCGCGGCTGAGCTAGGGCGCCACCAGCCGTTCCCGCGGCAGGCTGAGCCAGGCCCGCGCCCCCACGCCCGGCAGGGCTTCCAGCCGCAGCGCCCCGCCATGCGCTTCCAGCAGGGACCGCGCCACCGCCAGCCCGAAGCCGAGGCCGCGGGTGCCGTCCGGGGAGGCGCCGGAGAGGTCCTCGGCGGGCAGGCCGGCGCCTTCGTCCTCCACCACGATGGCGAGGCTGTCCGCGGTCAGCACCGGGCGCAGGTCGATCCATTCCTCCTCCCGGGTCATCCGGGCGGCGCGGCCCAGCACCTGCACCAGGGCGCCCCGTAGCGCGCGGCGGTCCACCTCCAGCGCCAGGGCAGCGAAATCGGGAGAAATGCGCCATTGCCGGCGGCCGGGGCCGAGTTGGGCGGCGACGGCGGCCACCGCCTCCTCCAGCAGGGGCGCCAGCGGCACGGCAGCCGGGGCCAGCCGGCGCGGTCCCGATTCGGCAGCGAGATATTCGGTGACGTCATCGGCCAGCGACAGCAGCCGCCGGCCCGCCGCGGCGGCCGGTCCGGGCTGCGCCAGCAGGGCGAGGCCATATTGCTGAAGCTCCGGCGCCAGCAGCCCGAGGCAGCGTCCCAGCCCCTCCGCCTGCCGCAGCGCCGTGGCGGCAGCGGCTTCCGCCCGCCGCAACCGCCGGGCCAGCAGCACGGCCAGGGTGCCGCCGGCCAGGGCGAGGCCGAGGACGATGAGGGTGAGAGCAATAAAAAAGCCGGGCATTGGGCCCGGCTTTATCAGTCGCAGGTTAAAAGGCGGTTTACGCCGCCGCGGCCGCCGTACCTGCCTTCTTCGCCTGGGCGCGCAGGATGCGGCGCTTCAGGACCTGGGCTTCCTCCGGCAGCTTCCGGTTCGGCGTGCCGATCAGGAAGGCGTCGAGGCCGCCGTTGTGCTCCACCGTGCGGATGCCGTTGGTGGTCAGCCGCAGCTGGATGCTGGTGGCCAGCACGTCGGAGAAGAAGGACGTCTCCTGCAGGTTGGGCAGGAAGCGACGCCGCGATTTGTTGTTGGCGTGGCTGACGTTGTTACCCGTCAGAACGCCTTTGCCGGTGATGCCGCAGCGGCGAGCCATGGTGCAGATCCTGAAAGCGGGGCGCGCGGCCCAGGGCATGCAGCCCGGTCCACGCGCGGAGGTGGTAAGGAAGGTGGGTCCGTATGGCCTCTGCCGGGGGTGGCGTCAAGGCCGGGGTTGCGCGAGGCTTTCCCGGCAGAAACGTCACGGGAAAGGAAACGCCATGCGCCTTGCCAACAAGACCGCCCTGGTCACCGGTGCCGCATCCGGCATGGGGGCCGCCACCGCCCGGATCTTCGCCCGCGAGGGCGCCCGGGTGGCGGTCGCCGACATGCTGGAGGAAGACGGCCAGGCGGTGGTCACCGCCATCACCGCGGCCGGCGGCACCGCCATGTTCATCAGGCTGGACGTCGCCGAGGAAGACCAGTGGGAGGCCGGCATCGCCGCGGTCACCGCCGCCTGGGGCGGGCTCGACGTGCTGGTGAACAATGCCGGCATCTCGGGCAGCAACACCAACAACCTGTATGACACGGCCTTGTGGGACCGGATCATGGCGGTGAATGCCCGCGGGGTGTTCCTCGGGGTGAAGCACGCGGTGGCCGCGATGCGGGCGCGGGGCGGCGGCTCCATCGTCAACCTGTCGTCGATTTCCGGCAATGTCGGGCAGGAACGCATCCATTGCGCCTACAACGCCTCCAAGGCGGCGGTGCGGCTGCTGACCAAGTCGGTCGCGGTGCAGGAAGGCCCGGCGAAGATCCGGCTGAACACCGTCCACCCCGGGTTGATGCCGCCGATGCGGACCTCCGGCGCCACGGCGGACCCGGTGTTCCGGGCGAAGATGCTGGGGCATGTGCCGCTGGCCCGGGCGGGCGAGGTGGATGAGGTGGCGAACGCCATCCTGTTCCTGGCCTCGGACGAATTCCTCCTACATGACGGGGTCGGAGATGCATGTGGACGGCGGCTACCTGGCCGCCTGAAACAGGCTTGCATGCCGGGCGGAAACCGCGTCTCATTCCGCCCGGGAAGGCTCGCAGCGCGGCACCACCACAAGAAACGGAGACGGTGATGGTGTTCAGGACCATCGCGGCCGGGTTGTGCGCGCTGATGCTCGCCCATGCCCCCGCGAAAGCGCAGGATCGCGCGCTGCTGCAATTGGATTGGATCCCGACCGGCGAGCATGCGGCGTATTTCGCCGGGGTGGCGCGCGGCTTCTGGCGGGACCAGGGCATCGAGCTGTCGCTCGCCCGCGGCTACGGCTCGGGCGATACCGTCAACAAGCTGGCGGCCGGCGCGGCGCAGTTCGGCGTCGCCGACCTCGGCGCGGTGCTGGCGGCGCGGGCCCGGCAGGACGTGCCGGTGCGCGCCATCTCGGCGGTCTATACCCATTCGCCGCATTCGCTGTTCGTGCTGAAGAGCAGCGGCATCACCAGCTTCCGCGGGCTGGAGGGCAAGCGCATCTCCATCACCCCCGGCAACAGCCACCGGCTGTACTTCCCCGAGGTGGCCCGCCGCGCCGGCACCGACCCCGAGAGCATCACCTGGGTGAACACCGATGCCTCCGCCATGGCGGCGCTGCTCATCACCGGGCGGGTCGATGCCTCGCCGTTCTACTCCATCCACCACTACTACACCAACAAGGCGGCGAAGTCGGCGGGCGAGGAGATCGTCGTGCTGCCCTTCGTCGAGACCGGCTTCGCGATCTACGCCGCCTCCCTCGTCACCACCGACGAGATGCTGGCGAAGAACCCGGACCTCGTCCGGCGCTTCCTGCGTGGCGCGCAAAGCAGCTTCGAATGGGCGCGCGACAATCAGGCCGAGGCCTGCAAGCTGCATGTCCAGCGCAACGCCGAGGTGGCGCAGGATGACTGCGAAGGCTCGCTGCGGGCCACCATGGGCTTCGTCTTCAACGACCATGCCAAGGCGACCGGACTCGGCCGGTTCGACGCGGAACGCCTGGCGACCACCTGGCGGGTGGTGGCCGAAAGCCTGCAGCTCGACACCGCCTGGAACCCCACCCAGGCGGTGGACACAAGCCTGCTGCCGTGATCCGGCTCGACCGGGTCAGCAAGAGCTTCGGCACGGTCGAGGCGCTGCGGGATGTCTCCCTCAGCGTCGCGCCGGGCGAATTCGTCGCCATCGTCGGCGCCTCGGGCTGCGGCAAGTCCACCCTGCTGCGGCTGGTGGCGGGGCTGGTGCCGGTGACCGCCGGGCACGTGATCCTGGGCGGTACGCCGGTGACCGAGCCGCGCGCCGATACCGCCATGGTGTTCCAGGCAGCAACCCTGCTGCCCTGGGCCGACGTGCTCCGCAACGTGACCTTCCCGCTGCGGTTGATGCGCCGGGCGGGCGGCGATACCGAGGCCCGCGCCCGCGCCCTGCTGGCCACCGCCGGGCTGGCCGGCTTCGAGCACCGGCTGCCGCGCGAGCTGTCGGGTGGCATGCAGCAGCGCGTGGCGATCTGCCGCGCCCTGCTGCAGAACCCGCGGGTGCTGCTGATGGACGAGCCCTTCGGCGCGCTCGATGCCCTGACGCGGGAGGAAATGAGCCTGGAGTTGCTGCGCATCTGGCAGGGCCGGGAAATGGCGGTTGTGTTCGTCACCCATTCCATCCCGGAAGCGGTGCTGCTGGCGGACCGGGTGGTGGTGATGTCCCCCCGCCCCGGGCAGATCGCCGAGATCATCCCGGTGGACCTGCCCCGCCCGCGCAGCTTCGAACAGGAAGGCAGCCCCGGGTTCCAGCGCGCCTCGCAGCGCATCCGCGCGCTGATCTATGGCGGGAGGGTGGTCCATGCGGCGTAGCCTGAGGGGCTCCCTGCCCGCCATCCTGGCGGTGGCCGGACTGTTCCTGGTATGGGAGGGCGCCTGCCGCGGCTTCGGCATCCGTCCCTTCATCCTGCCGATGCCGAGCCTGATCCTCACCGAGACCCTGGGCGCCTGGCCGAATGTGCTGCGGCATACCCTGGCGACCTCGCAGACGGTGCTGCTGGGCTTCACCGCCTCGGTGGTCATCTCGCTGCCGCTGGCGATGCTGATCGCCTCCTCCCCGGCGATATCGGCGGCGATCTACCCGCTGCTGGTCATCACCCAGTCCATCCCGAAGGTGGCCCTTGCCCCCATCCTGATCGTGGCGCTGGGGGCCAATGAACTACCGCGGGTCATCGTCACCTTCCTGGTCGCCTTCTTCCCCCTGGTGGTCGGCAGCGTGGCCGGGCTGCTGGCGACCCCGCCGGAGCTGATCGAGCTGGGCCGCGCCTGCCGCGCCGGCCGGCTGCAGGAGCTGCTGCGCATCCGTCTGCCCTTCGCGGTGCCCTTCGTCTTCGGCGGGCTGAAGGTGGCGGCGGCGCTGGCGGTGGTCGGCGCGGTGGTGGCGGAATTCGTCGGGGCCGATGCCGGGCTCGGCTACCTCATCCAGACATCGATGGCCTTCTTCCGCACGCCGCTGGCCTTCGGCGCGGTGGTGCTGCTGGCCATCATGGGCATCCTGCTGTTCCAGGCGGTCTCGCTGGCCGAGCGCCTGCTGTTTCCATGGTCGAGCGGCGCCCAGGCGCCGGGCGCCGGTATCTGAGGGAGGGCAACATGGCCATTGCTGAAAAAGGCTTCCTGCTGGTCCGCGGCGCGCTGCTCGCGGATGCCTCGAAGCGGCGCGGCGAGCCGACCGAGGTGCTGATCGAGGACGGTGTCATCCGCGAGATCGGCACCAGCCTCGATGCGCCCGAGGGCACCCCGGTGTTCGATGCCAGCGGGCTGCTGATGCACCCCGGCCTCATCAACGCCCATACCCATGGCCATACCGGCCTCGCCAAGGGCATGGGCGACAAATGGACGCTGGAGCTGCTGCTGGCCGCCTCGCCCTGGATCGGCGGCAGCCGCACGACCGAGGACAAGAAGCTCTCCACCCTGATCTGCGCCGCCGAGATGGTGGCCAAGGGCTGCACCGCCGCCTACGACCTGTACTACGAGTTCCCCCTGCCCTCACGGGATGGGCTGGATGCCGCGGCGGCGGCCTATGCCGAGGCGGGGATGCGCGCGGTGATCGCCCCCATGGTGGCCGACCGCACCATGTACGAGGCGATCCCCGGGCTGATGGATGCCCTGCCCGGCCCGCTGCAGGCCCAGGTGGCACGGCTGAGGCTGATGCCCTTCGAGCAGACGCTCGGCGCCATCGGCGATGTGCTGAAGCATTGGCGCTGGTCCGGCCAGGACATCCTGCCGGCGGTGGCGCCGACCATCCCGCTGCATTGCGCCGACGAGTTCATGTGCGGCTGCGCCCGGCTGGCGCGCGAGCACGGCGTCGGCCTGCACAGCCATGTCGGCGAGAGCAAGGTCCAGGCGGTGGTCGGCCGGCAGAAATACGGCAAGACGCTGGTGGCGCACATGGATGCGCTCGGGCTGCTCGGCCCCAACTTCACAGCCGCGCATGCCATCTGGCTGGACGACGACGACTTCAGGCGCATGGCCGACAACGGCGCCTCCATGGCGCACAACCCCGGCAGCAACATGCGGCTGGGCAACGGCATGTTCCGGTTGCGGCAAGCGCTGGATGCCGGCTGCAACGTCGGGATCGGCACCGATGGCGCAAGCTGTGCCGACAACCAGAACATGTACGAGGCGATGCGCTACGCCTCCATGCTGTCCAAGGTGCAGACGCCCGACCCGCGCTTCTGGGCGACCAGCGACGAGGTGTACCGGGCGGCGACGGTGGGTTCGGCCAAGGCGCTCGGCTTCAAGGACCTCGGCGCCATCGCGCCCGGCTTCAAGGCGGATATCGTCTTCCTCGACCTCGGCAGCATCAACTGGATCCCGCACCAGTGGTCCACCAACCAGATCGTCCACACCGAGGATGGCTGCGGCGTGAAGCATGTGATGACCGGCGGCCGCTTCATCTTCAAGGACGGCCGCCACACCACCCTCGACCTGGCGAAACTGGCGGTGGAAGCGGAAGCCGCACGTGCCCGGCTGGAGGCAATGAACGCCGAATGGCACGAGCTGTACCTGAAGCTGGAGCCGGTGGTCGCCAGCTTCTGCCCGGCCATCGCGGCCCAGCCCTACCACCTGAAGCGCTACCTCTGCGATGCGCCCGCCTGATCCGGCGTGCGCGACCGGCACGCCCCTGCCATTATGCTGGCGAACACCGCCCGGAACACCGCCTTGCCCTTCAGCCGCCGCCACCTTCTCGCCCTGCCCGCCGCCGCACTGGCCGGCCCCGCCCGCGCCCAGGGCGGCTGGCCGGAGCGGCCGATCCGCTGGGTGGTGAATTTTCCACCAGGCGGCGCGGCGGACATCCTCTCCCGCATCCTGGCCGAGCATATCGGCGGTAGCCTGGGTCAGCCGGTGGTGGTGGAGAACCGGCCGGGCGCCGGCGGCATGGTCGGCGCCGAGCTGGTCGCGAGGGCGCGCGGCGATGCGTATGTTGTCATCATGTCGAACGCCGCCTCGCATGGCATCGGGCCGGTGCTGTACCCGAAGGTGTCGTACAACCCGCTGACGGATTTCAACCATCTCGCGCTGGTGGGCACCTTTCCCAGCGTATTGGTGGTGAATCCGGGCGTGCCGGCGCAGACTCTTGCGGAATTCATCGCATTGGCCCAGGGCCGGCCGGGCGGGCTGGCCTATGGCACCGGCGGCAACGGCACCATGAACCACCTGATCGGCGTGCTGCTGGCCCGCGCCGCCGGGATCGAGCTGACCCATGTGCCTTATCGCGGCTCGGCGCCGGCGCTGGCGGATGCGATCGGCGGGCAGATCCCGGCGGTGATGGAAAGCCTGCCCACCGCCCTGCCGCATCTGCGCGCCAACCGGCTGCGGGCCCTGGGCACCAGCGAAGCGGCGCGCGATGCCGCCCTGCCCGAGGTGCCGAGCTTCACCGAAGCCGGCTACCCCGCGGTGCAGAGCACCAACTGGTTCGGCTTTTCCACCGCCGCGGATGTTCCCGCCCCCGTCCTCGCGCGCTGGCACGAGACCATCGCCCAGGCCCTGGCCAATCAACAGGTGCGCGAGCGCTTCGCCGGCATCGGCGTGGTGCCGGGCCGCATGGGGGCCGAGGAATACACCGCCTTCATCGCCGCCGAACTGGCCCGCTGGCGCGACGTGATCCTGGCCGCCGGGGTCAAGGCGGACTGACCCCGGCGACTGCGCCTCAGCGCGGGCTGCCGAGGAAGCGGTGGATCTCGGTGTTGTCCGCTTTCGGGCCGAGCGCCGCCAGCGCCTCGGTCCAGAGCGCCCGGCACAGCGCCAGGGATTGTGCGTCGAAGCCGGTCTCGGCGGCGATGGCGCCGGCGGTCTCCAGGTCCTTGCGCATCAGCCCGAGCTGGAAGCCGCCCTGGTAGCGGCCTGGCAGGATTTCCTGCTTCACCTTGGTCTCGGTGGCGATGTTGCGGCCGGAGGAGGCATTCAGCACATCCGCCAGGATGCCGAGGTCGAGGTCCAGCGCCTTGCCCATGTGCAGCGCCTCGGCGGTCGCCAGCAGGCCGGCGGCGTAGACGTAATTGTTCAGCGCCTTCATGGCATGGGCGCTGCCGGTGGCGCCGGTGCGGATCAGCGTCTCGCCCATGTCGCGCAGTACCGGCTCGGCCTGCGCCCAGGCGGCATCATCGCCGCCGCACATGATGGCCAGCGTGCCGGCCTTCGCCTTCACCACGCTGCCCGATACCGGCGCATCCACCAGTGCCGATCCCTGCGCCGCCGCCAGCGCCGCCAGCCGCCGCGTCTCGGCCGGCACGGAGGAGCCCATGTCGATGATGATCTGGCCGGGCCGCAGCGCGCCGATCACCCCGCCCGGGCCTTCCAGCACCTGCGCCACAATCTTGCTGTCCGGCAGCATGGCGACGATCACCTGCGCCGCCTCCGCCACCGCGGCAGGGGTCGCCACGAAGCGCACCGCATCGGGTGCCGCGCCTTCGGCCAGCGCGTCCCGCGCCGCCTCGCTCGGGTCGCAGGCCACCAGCCGGCGTCCCCGCCGCAGCAGGCTGCGCGCCATCGGCAGCCCCATCATGCCGAGCCCGATGAAGCCGACCGGTTCGCCGATGGTGGTCATGCCGTTTCCTCCCGAATTGAACAGGGGCCGGACTGAACACCCCGCCCGGCACGCTGGCAAGCGGGTGGTTTGCCCATGCCAGGACGCCGGGGACATGCTTAACCGTGACGGCAAACCTCGCTGGAGTTGCCTGCCATGCCCGCCCCCATCGCCCTCGGCATCATCGGCTTCGGCATCATGGGCGAGCGCCTGCTGCGCGCGGCGCTTGGCCATGCGACCGAATTCGCCACGCCCGTCGGCGTCTGGGACCCGGCGCCGGGGGCCGCGGCCCGGCTTGCCGCCATCGCCCCGTCGGTGCCGATGCTGGCCTCCGCCGAGGCGGTGATCGCCGCCTGCGACTGCCTCTACGTCGCCGCCCCGCCGGCTGCGCATATCCCGCTGGCGGAAGCCGCGCTGGCGGCCGGGCGGGCGGTGTTCCTGGAAAAGCCGCTGGCCACCGACCTGGCCGCCGCCCGCGCCTTCGTCGCCCGGGCCGAGGCCGGCGGCGCCCGGGCGGCGGTGAACTTCCCCATGGCCTCCTCCCCGCCGTCGCCCAGCTTGCGGAATGGCGGGCGGGGCTGGCGCCGCGAATCCCTCGCCATCGAGGTGGCCTTCGCCACCTGGCCACGCGGCTGGCAGCAGGATGCCGCGAGCTGGCTGGCCCGCCGCGCCGAGGGCGGCTTCACCCGGGAGGTGGTCTCCCACTTCCTGTTCCTCACCCGCCGGCAGCTCGGCCCGCTGGCGCTGCTGCAGGCGACCGCCGGCTTTCCGCCCGGCGATGCGGCCGAGACCGCCATCACCGCCCGGCTCACCGCCGGCGGGGTGCCGGTGACGCTCGCCGGCAGCTGTGGGCTCCACGCCGCAAGGACGACCACAACACCTGGACCCTGAACGGCAGCATCCGGTTGCGCGACTGGTCCTTCGCCGGAACGGCTCGACGCCGACGGCCACTGGGCAGCGGCCCCGGATGCGCTGCCGAACGAGCGGATGCGGCCGATGGTGCTGCGCGGCCAGCTCGCCGGCGTCGCCGCCATGACCCGTGGCGAGGCGCATCCGCTGGCCACCCTGCGGGAGGCGCTGGAGGTGCAGGAGATCGTCGAGGGCATCCTCGCCGCCAAACCGCCGCGCTGAACCGACCGCCGCGCTGAAGACCTTGGCATAGGCTTGCATTACGGGTCCGCTGGCACGACCTCCGGACCAACCAGGAAGGAGACGCCCGATGGACCACCAGCCCGCCGAAGCCGCCGGCAGCCCGCCCGCCCCGTCGCGGATCGACATCGTCTCCGATGCCATCTGCCCATGGTGCTGGATCGGCAAGCGCAACCTGGAAGCCGCCCTGGCCGAACTGACCGCCGAGGGCGAGCGTTTCGAGATCCATTGGCGCCCCTTCCAGCTCAACCCCGAGATGCCGGCCGAAGGGGTGGAGCGCACCGCCTACCGCGCCGCCAAATTCGGCAGCGAGGCCCGCAGCCGGGAGCTGGACGCCCAGGTGGCGGCATCCGGCCGCGCCGCCGGCCTGGAGTTCCGCCACGACCTGATGCTGCGGACCCCCAACACCATCGACGCCCACCGGCTGGTCCGGCTGGCCGGCGGCCAGGGCGGCGAGGTCCAGCATGCGGTGATGGAAGCGGTGTTCCGCGGCTATTTCCAGCAGGGCCGGGATATCGGCGACCGCGCCGTGCTGGCGGCGATCGCCGGCGAGGCCGGGCTGGAGGAGGCCGCCGTCGCGGCCCACCTCGCCAGCGACGCGGGGGCCGAGGAGGTGCGCCAGGAAGATGCCAATTTCCGCCAGGGCGGGATTTCTGGCGTACCGACCTTCGCGCTGGAGGGCCATGTGCTGTTCAGCGGGGCGATGCCGCCGGAGCGGATCGCCGCGGCCTTCCGGCGGGCGCTGGCGATCCTGCGGGAGCGGCAGGCGGCCTAGGAGGCGGGGCCGGGGGAGATATTCCCCCTGGCTCCCGGCATTCCCGCCGGTTCAGTAGGTCGCCCGGCCGCCCGAGACGTCGAAGACCGCGCCGGTCGAGAAGCTGCAATCCTCCGTCGCCAGCCAGCAGATCAGGGCGGCGATCTCCTCGACCTGGGCGAAGCGGTTCGCCGGGATCTTGCTGAGCATGTAGGCGATCTGCTGCTCGGTCATCTGCTTGAAGATGTCGGTCTTGGCCGCCGCCGGAGTGACGCAGTTCACCCGGATGTCCGTGGTCGCCAACTCCTTGCCCAGCGACTTGGTCAGGCCGATGACCCCCGCCTTGGCCGCCGAATAGGCCGCGGCATTCGGGTTGCCCTCCTTGCCGGCGATGGAGGCGATGTTCACGATCCGCCCGTAGTTCCGCGCCCGCATCCCCGGCACCACCGCCCGGCAGCACAGGAACACTCCGGTCAGGTCGATGTCGATCACCTGCCGCCAGGCATCCACCGGGTAGCTTTCCACCGGGGCGTTGGGGCCGGTGATGCCGGCATTGGCCACCAGGATATCGACCGGCCCGAGCGCCGCCTCGGTCGCCGCCAGCGCCGACTCGATCGCGGCCTGGTCCGTCACGTCCACCCTCGCGGCGAAGCCGCCGAGCCGCGCGGCCACCCGTTCCGCCTCCGCCAGGTCCACGTCCCAGATACCGACCCGGGCGCCACTGGTGGTGGCGCGTTCCGCCACGGCCAGGCCGATGCCGCGCGCCCCGCCGGTGACGACCGCGACACGGCCCTTGAGATCAAGCTGGTTCATGGCAAACCTCCCTGGAACGACCGCCAGCCTAAAAGCCCCCGCCGGGATTGGCGATGGCGCACCGCAATATGGCAGGGTGGCCCCGGCGCCGATCCGGGTTAGCTTCGGCGGCTCAGGTCGGGATTGATGGCATGGCATTCGTGGTGGCGGTGGCGCAGCAGAAGGGAGGCGCGGGGAAATCGACGGTCTCGGCCAATCTCGCCGCCGCGCTGGCGGCCGAGGGCCATGGCGTCGCCCTGCTCGATACCGACCCGCAGCAATCCCTCACCCGCTGGCACCAGGAGAGGCTGAAGCAGGGCGACCGCGCGCGGGCGTTGGTATTCGAGCAGCCCTCCGGCTGGCGGGTTCCGGCTGCGCTGGAGCGGCTGCGCCGGGGCCAGGATTTCATCATCGTCGATACCCCGCCGCATGCCGAGACGGAGGCGAAGCTGGTCATCCGCGCGGCCGACCTCGTGCTGATGCCGATGCAGCCCTCCCCGGCCGATTTCTGGGCCAGCGAGGCGACCTTGAAGCTGGCGGAGGCGGAGAAGCGGCAGGTGGTCGCCCTGCTCAACCGGGTGCCGCCGCAGGGCCGGATGAAGGCGAACATCCTGGCCGCGCTGGCCGAGCGCGGCGTCACGGTGCTGGCCGAGAGCCTGGGCAACCGGGTGCTGTTCGCCAGCGCCTTCCTCGACGGCCTGGCGGTGACGGAAGCGGCGCCGAGAGGTCCCGCGGCGGCGGAAATGCGGGCATTGGCCACGGCAATCGCCGGGCTGCGAAAAGGATAAGGTATGTTCGGTAGTCTGCTGTACGCGCTGCATGTGCTGGGCGCGGTGCTCTGGGTTGGTGGAATGGTGTTCATGCTGGCCGTGCTGCGGCCGGCGCTGGCGGTGCTGGAGCCGCCGCAGCGGCTGGCGCTGCATGAGGCGGCGCTCGGCCGGTTCTTCCGGCTGGTCTGGCATGCCATGCCGATCTTGCTGCTCTCGGGCTACCTGCTGCTGTTCGGCTGGTATGGCGGCTTCGTCGGCGCAGGCTGGCACATCCACACCATGCATTTCACCGCCCTGCTGATGGCCGGCGTGTTCATCGCCATCGTCACCGGGCCGTGGCGCGAATTCCGCGCCGCCCGGGGCCGCGGTGACGCCACCGCGGCGACCGCCAGCCTCGGCCGGATCCGCCAGCTGGTGACGATGAACCTGGTGCTCGGCCTGGGCACGGTGGCGGTGGCCGCCTGGGGCAGCTTCGGCGGATGAGCGGCATGGACGACCAGCGGCTTGAGATCAGCGAGGACGACTACCCGGAGATGGAGGCGGTCGCCGCCATCCAGCGCGGGCTGCACGCCTTCAACCAGGAAATGGGTGGCCCCTACGACCGCGAGCCGGTGACGGTGCTGGCCCGTGATGCCGCGGGCAACGTGCGCGGCGGGTTGCTCGGGCTGACCTACTGGAACTGGCTGTTCATCGACTGGCTGTGGCTGGCGCAGGAGCAGCGCGGCAAGGGCCTGGGCGGCCAATTGCTGGACCGGGCCGAGGCGATCGCCCGTGGCCGCAATTGCACCCACGCCTATACCGACACCTTCAGCTTCCAGGCCCCCGGCTTCTGGGCCCGGCATGGCTACGAGGAATTCGGCCGGCTGGAAGGCATGCCCCCCGGCCATTCCCGCGTCTGGTTCCGCAAGGCGCTGTGATGCTGGCCATCGAGGTCACCGCCGCCCCGGCCAAGGCGGACCGGGATGCGGTGGGCAAGGGCCTCGGCGAGCATAACCGCGCCGCCTATGGCGAGCTGCAGAAATCCGAACGCTGGATCCTGGCGCGGGATGCGGCCGGCGTGGTGCAGGCCGGGGCGAAATGCGGGATCGCCTGGAGCTGGCTCTACCTCGACTGGCTCTGGGTGGCCGGGCACCTGCGCGGCCAGGGCTGCGGCACCCGCATCCTGGCGGCCGCCGAGGCGCTGGCACGCGAGCAGGGCTGCATCGGCGTCCACCTCCACACCTGGACCTTCCAGGCACCCGGCTTCTACGCGAAGCAGGGCTATGCCGAAGCCGGCCGCATCGCGGACATGCCGCCCGGCGCCACCCGCTACTGGTTCGCCAAACGATTGGACAAGGAAACCCAGCCATGAAGGCAGCCGTCGTCACCGTATCCGGTGTCCAGGTACAGGATGTGCCGGAACCGAAGCCCGGCCCGCAGGAGGTACTGGTGCGGGTCCGCGCCAGCGGGCTGAACCGCGCCGATCTCGGCGTTGCCGCCGGCCATGCGCATGGCCGCATGGGTGGCGCGGGGACCATCCTCGGGCTGGAATTCGCCGGCGAGATCGTCGAGGTCGGCGCGGAGGTGCCGGGGCACATCACGCCCGGCATGCGGGTGATGTGCAGCGGCAACGGCGGCTACGCCGAATACGCGGTGGCCGATTGGGGCCGCGCCTCGCCGCTGCCGGACAGCAACATGGGCTGGGCGCAGGCGGCCACCCTGCCGGTCGCGTTGCAGACCATGCATGATGCGGTGGTGACCAACGGCGGGTTGCAGCCGGGGCAGAGCATCCTGATCCAGGGCGCCTCCTCCGGCGTCGGGCTGATGGGCATGCAGATCGCCAAGGCGATGGGCGCGTCGCTGGTGCTCGGCTCCTCCAGCAATGCCGGGCGGCGGGCCAGGCTGCGGGAATTCGGCTGCGACCTGGCGATCGATACCAGCGACCCGGCCTGGCCGGACCAGGTGCTGGAGGCGACCGGCGGCAAGGGTGTCAACGTGATCGTCGATCAGGTCTCGGCCAGCGTCGCCAACGGCAACCTGCGGGCCTGCGCGGTCCTCGGCCGCATCGTGAATGTCGGCCGGCTGGGCGGCGCCAAGGGCGAGTTCGACTTCGACCTGCATGCGCTGCGCCGCATCTCGTACATCGGCGTGACCTTCCGTACCCGCAGCGTGGAGGAGGTGCGCGAGATCAACCGCCGCATGCGGGCCGACCTGTGGGGCGCGGTGGAAGCCGGCAAGCTGGCCCTGCCGATCGACCGGGTCTTCCCGCTGGCGGAAGCCGCCCAGGCGCTGGAACACATGCGGACCAATCAACATTTCGGTAAAGTCGTGCTGGCAGACTGAGCCACGGTCCACCGCGGCGTGGCGGCAACGGAGTATCACGGAGTGACTGCCACGCCCGGAACACTGGTCGCCCAGGATGCGGAGGTGGCGCTGCTGCGCTCGCTTGCCCTGGCGGCGAGCGAGGCTTCGGCAGCCGGCGCGGCGCTGCCGGACCCTGTCGCCGGTACCCTCGACGTCTGGCTGAATGCCGGATGGATGGCCGAGGCGCCACCGGACCAGGGCTTCGCCCAGGGTTACCTGGCGGCGCTGGAGGTTGCGGCAAGGCACTGCCTGGCCGCTGCCGATACCCGGGGCAACGCCCGCCGGCAAAGCTGGAACCCGCTGCGCCGGCACACGCTTCGCCGGTCCGAGGCGGCGCTGCGGGCGATGGCGGTGAGCCTGCGGCTGATGGCCGATGGCGTCCGTCTCCATGGCACCTGAATGCGCGGCGGAGGGTTGCGGCCGATGCTGCGCAGGTTCCTGAGACACAGGGGGAATCCGCCCAGCCCTCCGCCAGTGGAGGCACAGGCTCTCCACACCGAGTACCAGCGCATATTCGCCCAGTTCGGCCAGTCGGAATACGAACGCGTCCTGGTGCAGCGCCACGCCGATGCCGCCGCCACCGCCGCCGCCGACGCGCAGGCGGAAGCCGCCCGGCTGCAGGCCGCGTGGGACGCCCATGCGGCGGCCCGCACCGCCGCCGAGGCCCGCACCCGCAAGGCAGTGCGGGAAGTCATCCGGCTGCGCAGCCTATGCGAGGCCGAGGCCAAGGCGCGCGCCAGCATCGAGCAACGCGCCGCCGAGGCGACGGCCGAAGCCACCCGGCTCCGCACCGCCGGCGAGGCCGAGGCGAAGGCCCGCGCCAGCGCCGAACGGCGGGCCGCCGAGGTAACGGTTATTGCCACCCGCCTGCGTGCCGCCTGCGAGGCCGAGGCCCGGGCGCGCATCACCGCCGAGGAGCATGCCGCCGAAGCTGCCCGGCTCCGCAGCATCTGCGAGGACGGGGCGAAGGCCCAGGCCGCCGCCACCGCGAGCCTGCGTGGTCAGATTGCCGCCGCGATGTCCGCACGCGACGCGTCAGCAACTCGCGCCAGCGAAGCCGAGACCGCCCTCGCCGCGCTGCAAGCCGACTACGCGGCACTGACCATCGCCCGCAACGCCGCCGAAAGCGCCCGCAACCACGCCCTGGCCGAGGTGGCCACGCTGCAGGCCGCGCTGGTGCGGCTGCGGGCCGAGAGCGGCATGGTGCAGCGGGAGGCGGAGCCGAAGCCGGTGCTGGCGCCCGCCGAGCCGGTGCCGTTCGACGAAGCCTGGTACCTCGCCACCTATGCCGATGTGCAGGCCGCGGTGCGGGCGGAAACCTTCGGCTCGGGGCTGGAGCACTACCTGCTGCACGGCCGCGCCGAGGGGCGCCGCCCGCTGCCCGTGGACTGAGCGGGGCGGCGGGCCGCCGCTAACGCCGCAGCCCCAGCGCCACCTCCCGCCGCCAGATGTAGAGCCCGCTGGCGACCAGCACCGCGATGCCGGCGAAGTCCCAGCCATCCGGCAGCTCGGCGAATACCAGCACGCCCATCATCGTGGTCCAGAGGATGGCGGAGTATTCGAAGGGCGCCAGCAGGGTCGCCTCGCCGCGCCGGTAGCCCTCCGTCATCATCACCTGCGCCACGGCGGACACCAGCCCGGTGCCTGCCAGCATCACCAGCTGGTCCGGCGTCGGGGTGACCCATACGGGGATGGTGGCGATGCCGGATAGCACCGTGGCGCCGATCGCGAACCACAGCACGATGGCCGCGTTGCTTTCCCCGGCGCTGCCCATGCGCCGGATGGTGATCATCGACAGCGCCCAGCCGACCGCCCCCGCCAGCACCGCCGAGGTGCCGAGCGCATTGCCGCCGCCGGCCCCATCCGGCACCGCCATCAGCAGCACCCCGCCGAAGCCGACCAGCACCGCCGCGCCGCGCCGCGGGCCCACGCGCTCCCCCAGCAGCGGAATCGACAGCAGCGTGAGGAACAGCGGCATGGTGAAGCCGAGCGCCGTCACCGTCGCCAGCGGCAGCACCGCATAGCCGTAGAAGGCGCCGACCATGCCCAGCATGCCGGTCAGCATGCGGATGACGTGCAGCTTCGGGTGCCGGGTCCGCAGCGCCACGAGCCCGCCCGCCTGCCACAGCAGCGGCAACAGGATGGGAATGGCGAACAGGTTGCGGAACAGGATCACCTGCGCCAGCGGCACTTCCCCGCGCAGCCCCTTCACCAGCGCCCCGGCGACGGAGAAGACCGCCGCCGCCCCCAGCACCATCAGCACCGCACGGCGTTGCGCCGCCGCGCGCTGGCGGTTTTCCTCGGCGCCCAGAAGGGCGGCGGCGACCGAAACCCCTGGTGGGGCGGGTTCTGTATTGGTGTCCATGGACGGCGTTTCGCCCCGAGGGTAGGGTCTGCGGCGCATGAAAGCCAGATCATCCAAGGCGCCGCCCATACCGGCGCATCCCGGCCTCGATGTCCAGGCGGATGAGGTGGTCTGGGACGGCCGCTTCCCGGTCCAGCGCGTCCGCTTCAGCTACCGGCGCTTCGATGGCAGCCGCTCCGCAGAGTTGGTGTGGGAGTTGTGGCGGCGCGGGCGCGGCGTGGCGGTGCTGCCTTACGATCCGGCGGCGGATGCGGTGGCGCTGATCGAGCAGTTCCGCCTGCCCGCCCTGGCCGCCGGCTTCCCCGCGGTGATGACCGAATGCCCCGCCGGGCTGCTGGAAGCCGGCGAGGACCCCGAGGCCGCCGCCCGCCGCGAGATCACCGAGGAAACCGGCCTCGTCCCGGACCGCTTCGAGCGGATCGGCCGCACCATGCTGATGCAGGGCGGCTGCGACGAGGTGATGCACCTCTACGCCGCCCGCGTGACCCTGCCGGCCGCCGATGCCGCCGGCACCCATGGCCTGGCGCATGAGGGCGAGGATATCCGCGTGCTGGTCATGCCGGCCGAGGAGGCCTTCGCCCTGCTCGATGCCGAGCGGATCCAGAACGCCACCGCCGCCCTTTGCCTCTGGTGGCTGCGCCATCACCGCGCCAGGCTGCGGCAGGAATGGAAATGACCATGCCGACCGAACCGCTGTACCGCGCCGATGCCTATGCCACCGAAGCCACCGCCACCGTGCTGGCGGCCGGGCCCGAGGGCGTGCTGCTGGACCGAACGCCCTTCTATCCCCAGGGCGGCGGCCAACCCGGTGATGCCGGGTGGCTGCGCTGGGCCGGTGGCGAAATGGCGGTGGCGAAGGCGGTCAAGGGCCCGGACGAAACCGTGCTGCACCTGCCGCCCGAGGGTGCCGCCCTGCCGCCCATCGGCGCCAGCGTGACCGCCACGCTCGACTGGGCGCCGCGGCACCGCCACATGCGGATGCACACGGCGATGCACCTGCTGTGCAGCCTGATCCCCGGCGCCGGCGTCACCGGCGGGCAGATCGGTGCGGATCGCTCGCGGCTCGACTTCGACCTCGCCGCGCCGCCGACGAAGGAAGCACTGACCGAGGGGCTGAACGCGCTGGTCTCTGCCGACCATCCGGTCAGCGAATCCTGGATCAGCGATGCCGAGCTGGTGGCCAACCCGTCCCTGGTCCGCACCCTGTCGGTGCAGCCGCCGCGCGGGGCCGGGCAGGTCCGGCTGGTGCGCATCGGGGATGCGGCCGCGCCGGTCGACCTGCAACCCTGCGGCGGCACCCATGTGCGCCGCACCGGGGAGATCGGCCGCGTCGAGATCACCAAGCTTGAGAACAAGGGCAAGCAGAACCGGCGCGTCTACCTGGTTCTGGCGGGGGAGTAAGCATCATGGAAGACCTGGTCAGCACGGAATGGCTTGCCGGCGAACTCGGCAAGCCGGATCTGCTGGTGTTCGACACCACCAAGTACCTGCCGAACGAGAACCTCGACGGCCGGGCGAAGTATGCGGAGGCGCATGTCCCGGGCGCCGCCTTCTTCGACATCGACCTGGTGGCGGACCCGGATGCCAGCCTGCCGCATATGATCCCCACCGCCGCGCATTTCGAGAAGATGATGGCGACGCTCGGCGTCTCCAACGCCAGCCGTGTGGTGTTCTATGACCAGAAGGGCCTGGCCTCGGCGGCGCGCGGCTGGTGGCTGATGCGGCTGTTCGGCCACCACCATGCCGCGGTGCTGGATGGTGGCCTGCCGAAATGGCTGAAGGAGGGCCGGCCGACCGAGGCCGGGCCGCCGCCCGCCGCGACGCCCACCACCTTCACCGCGGACTTCCAGGCCGAGCTGGTCCGCGGCATCGGCGACGTGAAGAAGATCGTCCGCCAGGGCGGCGGCGGCGCGCTGATCCTGGATGCCCGCGCCAAGGGCCGCTTCGACGGCACGGCGCCCGAGCCGCGCCCAGGCCTGCCCTCGGGCCACATGCCCGGCGCCGCCAATGTGCCCTACAACGAGTTGCTGAACCCCGACCAGACGATGAAGGATGCGGCGGCGCTGCATGCCCGCTTCGCCACGGCCGGCGTCACCGCGGAACGCCCGGTGGTGACCTCCTGCGGCACCGGTGTCACCGCCTGCATCCTGGCGCTCGGCCTGATCCGCGCCGGCTACCCCGAACCCGCCGTCTATGACGGTTCCTGGACCGAATGGGCCGGACGGCCCGAAACCCCGAAGGCGCATTCCTGATGCCCGATGATTCGATGCCAACCGCCGAGCCCAAGCATGGCTTCGCAACCCGCCTGAGCCATGCCGGTCGCGCCGGCACCCATGCGCATGGCTTCGTGAACCCGCCGGTGCATCGCGGCTCGACCGTGCTGTTCCCGAACTGCGCGGCGCGGCGCGAGGGCGCCAAGCACCGCTACGAACAGTTCATGACCTACGGCACCCAGGGCGGGCCGACGCATTACGCCTTCGAGGACGTGATCGCCGAGATCGAGGGCGGCACCCGCTGCCTCATCGTCGGCACCGGCCTCGCCGCCGTCGCGGTGCCGCTGCTGGCCTATCTCAAGGCGGGTGACCACTGCCTGATGCCGGACAGCGCCTATGGCCCGGCCCGCAACCTGTGCGAGGGGCTGCTGAAGGGCTGGGGCGTCACCACCACCTATTACGACCCGACGGTGGACGAGGCCGGCATGGCCGCGCTGATCCAGCCGAACACCAAGGTGGTCTATACCGAAAGCCCGGGCAGCCACACCTTCGAGGTGCAGGACATCCCCGCCATCGCCCGCGCCGCGCATGCCCGTGGCTGCAAGGTGCTAATGGACAATACCTGGGGCATCCACCACTTCATGCCCTTCGAGCACGGAGTCGATGTCTCCATCCAGGCGCTGACCAAGTATGTCGGCGGCCACTCGGACGTGCTGCTCGGCAGCGTCACGGTGAATTCGGACCAGGACTGGCAGACGGTGCGGTCCACCGGGTCGCTGCTCGGCCAGTTCGCCTCGCCTGACGACGTCTGGCTGGCGCTGCGGGGCGTGCGTACCATGGCGGTGCGGCTGAAGCGTCAGGAAGCCAGCGGGCTGGAAGTCGCGCGCTGGTTCGAGACCCGGCCGGAGGTGAAGCAGGTGATGCACCCCGCCCTGCCCTCCCACCCGCAGCATGCCATCTTCAAGCGTGATTTCACCGGCGCCTGCAGCCTGTTCGGCGTGGTGTTCCAGCCGCGCTACGGCATGGAAGACGTGATGCGCTTCATCGACAGCCTGTCGCTGTTCGGCATCGGCGCAAGCTGGGGCGGCTTCGAGAGCCTCGCGATCCCGACCACCGGCTTCATCACCCGCAGCGCTGGCACCGGGGATTTCGGCGGGCCGATGGCGCGCATCCACATCGGGCTGGAGGAGCCGGCGGACCTCATCGCCGACCTCACCCAGGGGCTGGCCAGGCTGGCCGGCTGATATCCCGGCCCGTGCCGCCCTCGCATGGCGCGGTGGCGGGCTGACAAGGAAGTACCCATGGCCGAGTTGAAGAGCCTGCGCAGCGTCGCGCCCATCCTGATCGGCGCCGCCGTGATGCTGAGCCTGGCCATGGGGCTGCGGCAGAGCCTTGGGTTGTTCATGCAGCCGGCGGTGAGAGGACCTCGGCATCGCGGTGGCCGAGTTCACCCTGGCCGTGGCGATCCAGAACCTTGCCTGGGGCTTCCTGCAACCCTTCGCCGGGGCCGCTGCGGCACGCTACGGCTTGCGGCCGGTGCTGGTGGCCGGGGTGGTTTCCTACCTGGCGGGGCTGCTGGTGCTGGCGCGGGCGGAAAGCGCGCTCGGCGTGATGATGGGCGCGGGCGTGCTGATCGGCGCGGCGCTGGCCTGCACCGCCTCAGGCATGGCCTGGCGGTCGCCTCCCGCCCGGTGCCGGTGGGGCGCGCAGCCTGTGCTGGGCATGGTCTCCGCGGCCGGGTCGCTCGGCGCGCTGTTGGCCGCGCCGATCGGGCAGATGCTGTCCAAGGCTTCGGCTGGCGGGTGGGGTGATGGGGTCTTTGTCATCGGCCTCGTGATGCTGCCCGCGGCCTGGATGGCTGGGCGGGTGGAAAGGTGGCACTGCCGGTGCACGCCACGGAACGAGGCGACGTCAGCCGGCGCCGCCTTCGGCCGGGCGATGCGGCACGGGCCGTTCCTGGTGATGTCTGGGGCCTATTTCATCTGCGGCATGCAACTGGTGTTCCTGACCACCCACCTGCCCTCCTACCTGCAGCTTTGCGGCATGAACCCGATGCTGGCGGCCAAGGCGCTGGCGATGATCGGCGGCTGCAACGTGCTGGGCAGCCTGTTCTTCGGCTGGGCCGGCGGGCGATGGTCCAAGCCGGTGCTGCTAGGTGGCATCTACGTGACGCGGTCGCTGGTGCTGGCCTGGTACTTCGTGGTGCCGCCGACGCCTGGCACCACCCTGGTCTTCGCCGCGCTGATGGGCTTCCTGTGGCTGGGCGTGGCGCCGCTGGTGGTCCGGCATGACGGCCGAGATGTTCGGGCTGCGCTGGCAGGCGATGACCCAGGGGCTGGCCTTCACCAGCCACCAGCTCGGCAGCTTCCTTGGCGCCTTCGGGGGCGGGCTGATCTTCGACCGGCTCGGCTCCTATGACCTGGCGTGGCAGCTTGGGGTGGGCATGGGGCTGTTCGCCGGCACGGTGCAGCTTCTTGCCGCCCTGCCGCGCTGGCCCGGAACGCCACGCCCGGCCACTGCGGCGTAGCGGCGGCTATCGCCTGCGGATATCGGGCGAGAGCATCAGCCCGGGCGGCAGTGCCTGTGGCGGCGCGCCGCCCGGCACCACGCCGCAGGGCGGGCGCAGCACCCCGCAGTCCCAGCGATGCGCCGCCGGCCTGCCGGTGAGCGACCCGCCCGGTTGCCAGCGGCATTCGCACAGCTTGTCGGCGAAGCAGGCCAGCATCCCTTCCCGTGCCGGCGTGCAGGGCGGTGGCGTCTCGGCCCGGGCCATGGGGGCTGCCAGCAGCAGCAGGAGAAAGGGCAGCAGGTATCGCATGGCGGGCAACCTGCACCGAGCAGGATGACCAAACCCTGAACAGCAGAAGGGCCCCGGCCTTGCGACCGGAGCCCCCTTTCCCGCGCCGATGCGCGCCGGGCTACTTCAGCGAAACGGCCTGCCGGCCGCGCTGGCCGTCCCGTACGTCGAGCGCCACCTTCTCGCCCTGCTGCACATCGGCGCGGCCGGCGCGCTGCAGGACGGAGGAGTGCAGGAACACGTCCTGGCCACCATCCTCGGGGGTGACGAAGCCGAAGCCCCGCACCTGGTCGAACCACTTCACCGTCCCGCTGACGGCATAGGTCGGGCCACCGGAATCGCGGTCGGCGAAGTCACGGCGCGGCGGCGCGCGGTCATTGAAGGAAGGGCGCGGCGCACCGAAGCCGGCGCCCGGCGGGCTGCCGAAATCCCGGCGCGGCGGACGGTCGCCGAAGTTGCCACCCGGCGGGCCGCCGAAGTCGCGGCGCGGCGGACGGTCACCGAAGCCACCGCTTGGCGGGCCACCGAAATCGCGGCGCGGCGGGCGGTCGTTGAAGCCGCCCGGCGGGCCATCGCGGAACGGCCGGCGCGCGGCGGCGGCCGCGGTGCCGTCGCCGAGCTTGCGTTCGATGATGCGGGTGACGAGGCGGCGGCCCTGACGGTCCGTGCCGATTTCGCATACCAGAGCTTGTCGCCCGTCTCAGGCGGTTCGATACCGGCTTCGGTCAGTGCCGAGGCGTGGAAGAAGACGTCCTGTCCGTCAGGCCCCAGCACGAAGCCGAAGCCCTTGCGGGCATTGTACCATTTCACCTGGGCCTCTACGGGACCGGCGCCGCCCTGGGAGTCGATGTCGGAAGGCACGATGCTGATTAATCCGTATCTGATGTCCGCGGCCCCACGTGGATGCAGGACCGCTTCCTGCAAGAATGGCACCACGGCCCCGACAAAGCGAGCAGGAAATCAGGCGAATCGCCGCGGATCGTACGGTTTGGTATCAACCTCAAGCGGTTGTCCGAGCAGCATCCGGGCAACCATTCGGCGCCGATCTGGGCGCGGCGACCAGGCCGACATGGCCGTGCCCGAAAGCATGGATGATATCCGCCGTGGCACGGGCCGGGCCGAGGAACGGCAGCCCGTCCGGCATGCTCGGGCGGTGGCCCATCCAGAACTTCACCCGCTCCGCCGGCAGGTCCCGCGGCAGGCCGGGGAAGCTCCGCAGCAGGTGGTCGCGGAGGATCTCGGCGCGTTTCCAATTGGGCGCGGCATCCAGCCCGGCGATCTCGACCTGCCCGGCGCAGCGCAGGCCGCGGTCGGTCATGGTGATGGACATCTTGCCGTCCGAGGGCATCAGCGGCGTGCGCGGGCCGCTCTCGGCATTCTCGACCATGGCGTGGTAGCCGCGCTCGGTCTCCAGCGGCACCTTGTCCCCGGCGGCGGCGGCCAGAGCCTTGGAATGGGCACCGGCCGAGATGACGGCATGGTCGGCCGGGATCTCGCCGGCTTCGGTCCGCACCGCGCGCAGCCGCCCGGCCTCGATACGGAAGCCGGTGGCGCGGCCGGCCACGCGCTTCGCACCCTGGGCCTCGGCCAGTTGCACCAGCGCCGCGACATAGGCGCCGGGGTCGCGGCAATGGCCGCCCTCCTCGACCAGCGCGGCGAAGCCGTAGCGGCGGTCGAGCCCCGGCTCGCGCTGCCGCAGCTCATCGGCCGACAGCTCGATCCAGTCGATGCCGACCTGCCGGCGGATGCGCCAGGCCATTGCCTCGGCCTCGAATTCCGCGCGGGAGGGATAGATGTACATCAGCCCGCGCCGTTCGATGAGCTGGCCGACGCCGGCTTCCTCGGCCAGCGCGGCATGCAGCGCGGGGGAGCCCTGCAGCAGCGCCCGCAGCGCAACGGCGGTTCGCAGCACCCGCGCCTCGGTCCAGCCGGCCGCGAGGTAGCGCACCAGCCAGGGCAGCACCTTCGGGAAGTAGCTCCAGCGGATCGCCAGCGGCCCGAGCGGGTCCGCCAGGAAGCCCGGCACCTTCTTCCACAGCCCCGGCGTGGCCGGCGGGATGACCGACATGGGGCTGAGCCAACAGCCGTTGCCGTAGCTGGCCGCCTGTTCGCCACCGGGCTCGCCGGGTTCCAGGATGGTGACCTGATGCCCGGCCTTCAGCAGCTCCAGCGCGGTGCAGGCCCCGATGATGCCGGCGCCGATGACGACGGTATGGGTCACGCCTTCTGCACCCGCCCCGGATCGTTGGGTGCCAGCAGCGAGACATGCGCCGAGACCACCTTCCAGCCTACCTCCGGCAGCCGCGCCATGATCTTGGTTTCCCGCCCGACCAGGCCGCTGTCGGTGCGCTGGTACTCGAGGTGGGTGCAGGCGAAGTCGCGCCCGAAGGCGGTGATGTGGACCTTGCGGATGGCGCGCGGGGCATAGCGGGCGACGCTGGTGCGGAAGGCGCGGATGGCCTCGATCCCGTACAGGATCTCGGTGGTGCCGAAGCGCACGGTGCGCGGATCCGCCCAGAAGCTGTCGTCGAGCACCGCGGTATCGTTGCTGGCGATGGCCTGTTCGTAGCGGTCGAAAACCGCGCGTGCCTCGGCGATGACCTCGGGGTTGTCGATGTCCATGCTGCCCATCCGTTCCAGCTTCGGCGGCAGGATGACGGGCAGGCCCGGCGGCGGGAAGGGTCGCCAGCCGGTGGGCGGGAATTTCATGGCATTTTTGTGTTGCACATCGCGAAATCATGAATACTGTTGTTATCACGTTTTCGTGGGATTGATTTTCGATGCTGGACGCCCTGCCCGCCCCGATCCCCGAGCCGCTGGGCCTGCACGCCCTGGCGTCACACGGGTTCCTGTTCGCCACCGGCATCGAGAACAGCGCGCCGACGCTGGACGGAGGCCGTATCCGGCGCGACCAGATGGCCGAATGCGGCCACTACAAGCACTGGCGCCAGGACCTGGCGCTGGTGAAGGAGATCGGTTGCGGCGTGCTGCGCTACGGCCCCCAGTTCCACACCACCCTGCGCGGCCCCGGGCTGCACGACTGGTCCTTCGCCGACGAGGGTTTCGCCGAGATCCGCCGGCTCGGCATCCTGCCGGTGGTGGATCTCTGCCACTTCGGCGTGCCGGACTGGATCGGCGATTTCCAGAATCCCGACTTCCCCGAGTTGTTCGCGGCCTATGCCGAGGCCTTCGCCCGCCGCTTCCCCTGGGTGCAGCTCTACACGCCGGTGAACGAGATGTTCATCACCGCCGTCTTCAGCGCCAAATACGCCTGGTGGAACGAGCAGCGGCACGACGACCGCAGCTACGTAACCGCCATCAAGCACATCGTCCGCGCCAATGTGCTGGCGATGCAGGCCATCCTGCGGGTGCGGCCGGATGCGATCTTCATCCAGTCCGAATCGACCGAGCACTTCCACCCGGAATGCCCGCTGGCCATCCCCCATGCCGAGCACCGCAACGCCGAGCGCTTCCTGACGCTGGACCTCAACTACGGCCGCCGCGTCTGTTCCTCGATGTACGAGTACCTGCTCGACAACGGCATGACGCGGGAGGAATACCACTTCTTCCTGCGCCAGGACCTGCGCCGCCACTGCATCATGGGCAACGACTGGTACGTCACCAACGAGCACATGATCGGCGGCGATGGCCACAGCCGCTGGGCCGGCGGCGACGTGTTCGGCTATGACACCGTCACCCGCGACTACTACGCTCGCTACGGCCTGCCGGTGATGCACACCGAGACCAATATGGACCAGGGCCCGCGCGGCGACGAGGCCGAGCGCTGGCTGTGGAAGCAATGGGCCGGGCTGATGCGGCTGCGGGCCGAGGGCGTGCCGGTCCTCGGCTTCACCTGGTATTCGCTGACCGACCAAGTGGATTGGGACAGCGCGCTGCGGGAACGCAACGGGCGGGTGAACCCGCGCGGGCTGTTCGACCTCGACCGCAACATCCGCCCCGTGGGCCGGGCCTACCAGCGGCTGATCGAGAAATTGGCAGCCGGTGCTGGCCCAGCAGAGCCATTGCCTGCGGCTGCCGGTCACCGCCTAGAGCAAACCCCGAACGGGTGGAATCACCCGGCAGGGGTAATTTGCTCGCCTAAACAACAGGCTAGAGCGCATTCCGTGAGCCATGTCGAACGGAATGCGCTCTAGACGTGGAAGGGCGGGCGGGGAACGCCGTCCCCCGCCCTGCCCGCTTCAGCCGGCCGCGGCGACCGCGCGCTTGGCCATCACCGTCACCAGATGGGCGCGGTATTCGGCGCTGCCGTGGATGTCGCTATTGAGGTCCGTGGCGGACTGCTTCACCCCGGCGACGGCATCCGGCGACCAGTTGGCGGTCAGCGCCTTCTCCATCTCCGCCTGGCGGAACACGCCGGGGCCGGCGCCGTTGACCGCCACCCGGACGCGCGCCGCCGGTCTTGGCCACGAAGGCACCCGCCATGACGTAGCGGCTGGCCGGGTTGCGCATCTTGGCGTAGCCGGCCTTCTCGGGGATCGGGAATTCGACCGCGGTCACGCAGTTCGCCCGGCTCCAGCGCGGTGGTGAACATGCCCTGGAAGAAGTCGTCCGCCGCGATGCTGCCGCTTGTCGGTGACGATGGTGGCGCCGAGCGCCAGCACCGCCGCGGGGTAGTCCGCCGCCGGGTCGTTGTTGGAGACGAGCCGCCGATGGTGCCGCGGTTGCGGACCTGGGTGTCGCCGATGGTGCCGGCGAGATGCGCCAGCGTCGGGATCGCCGCCTTCACTTCCGGGCTGTTGGCCACCTCGTTGTGCCGTGCCAGGGCGCCGACGACCAGCTTGTCGCCCTCCCGCCGGATGCCCTTCAGCTCGGCGATGCCCGAGAGGTCGACCACCGAGGTCGGCTTGTTCAGCCGGTGCTTCAGCGCCGGCAGCAGGGTCTGGCCGCCGGAGATCGGCCGGGCATCGGGGTCGGCCGAGAGGATCTTCACCGCATCCGCGATGGAGCCGGGCTTGTGGTATTCGAAATCATACATCGCTGCGATCCTCTTTATTCGGCTGCCAGCTTCTGACCGGCGTTGATGATGCCCCAGATCTTGGCGGGCGTCGCCGGCATCTCGACGTGCCGGACGCCATAATCCTTCAGCGCATCCACCACCGCGTTGATGACCGCCGGGGGCGAGCCGATCGCCCCGACCTCGCCGCAGCCCTTCACCCCGAGCGGGTTGTGGGTGCAGAGCGTGACATGGTTGGCGACGCTCGACATCGGCAGGTCTTCCGCGCGTGGCATCTGGTAGTCCATGAGGCTGCCCGAGACGAGTTGGCCCTGCGCGTCGTAGACGCAAGCCTCCAGCAGCGCCTGGCCGATGCCCTGGGCGACGCCGCCCTGGACCTGGCCCTCGACGATCATCGGGTTGATGACCCGGCCGACATCGTCCACGGCGGTGAAATTCACCACCGTGACCTCGCCGGTCTCGGGCTCGATCTCGACCTCGCAGATGTGGCAGCCGCCGGGATAGGTGAAGTTCTTCGGGTCGTAGAAGGCGGTCTCGTCCAGGCCCGGCTCCAGCTCCTCGATGCGGGAAGTTGTGCGGCACATAGGCGGTCAGCGCGATCTCGGCCCAGGACTTGGTCTTGTCGGTGCCGGCGACGCGGAAGGTGCCGCGCTCGAACTCCACGTCGTCGACCGAGGCTTCCATCAGGTGGGCGGCGATCCGCCGGGCCTTGGCGATGATCTTGTCCATCGCCTTGACCATGGCCGAGCCGCCGACCGCCAGCGACCGGCTGCCATAGGTGCCCATGCCGAAGGGGATCTTCGCGGTATCGCCATGCACGATGTCCACCTGCGCCATCGGCACGCCAAGCCGGTCCGCGACGAGCTGCGCGAAGGTCGTCTCGTGGCCCTGGCCGTGGCTGTGGGTGCCGGTCAGCACCGTGACGCTGCCGGTCGGATGGACCCGGATGGTGCCCACCTCGTACAGCCCCGCCCGGGCGCCGAGCGAGCCGACCACGGCGGAAGGGGCGATGCCGCAGGCCTCGATATAGGTCGAGATGCCGATGCCGCGCAGCTTGCCGCGCGCCTTGGCCTCGGCCCGCCGTGCCTCGAACCCGGCCCAGCCGGACGGTCTCCAGCGCGGCGTCTAGCGTCGCGGTGTAGTCGCCGCTGTCGTATTGCAGGGCGACCGGCGTCTGGTAGGGGAAGGCGTCGGTCGGGATGAAGTTCAGCCGGCGGATCGCCAGCTTGTCGCATGCCCGTCTCGCTGCGCCGCCACATCCACCAGCCGTTCCAGCAGGAAGGTCGCCTCCGGCCGGCCGGCGCCGCGATAGGCATCGACCGGCACGGTGTTGGTGAAGACCGCCTTCACCTCCGCATAGATCGCCGGGCGTCGTGTACACGCCGGCGAGCAGCGTGGCGTAGAGATAGGTCGGCACGCAGGTGGCGAAGGTGGACAGGTAGGCGCCCATGTTGGCCAGGGTGTGCACATGCGAGCGCCAGGAACTTGCCATCGGCGTCCAGCGCCAGCTCGGCATGGGTGACATGGTCGCGGCCATGCGCGTCGGTCATGAAGCTTTCGGTGCGCTCGGCGGTCCATTTCACCGGGCGGCCGCAGCTTGCCGGCGGCCCAGGTGACGATGGCCTCCTCGGCATAGTGGAAGATCTTGCGAGCCGAACCCGCCGCCGACATCGGGCGCCACGACGCGCAGCTTGTGCTCGGGCAGGTGCAGCACGAAGGCGCCCATCAGCAGCCGGATGACATGCGGGTTCTGGCTGGTGGTGTAGAGGGTGTATTCGTCCGTGGTGCGGTCGAAGTCGCCGATGGCGGCGCGCGGCTCCATCGCGTTCGGCACCAGCCGGTTGTTGCACCAGTTCGAACTCGACCACCTTGGCGGCGCCGGCGAAGGCGGCATCGTTCACCGCCTTGTCGCCGATGTGCCAGTCGTAGCAGAGGTTGCCGGCGACCTCGTCATGCACCAGCGGCGGCGCCGGGGGCGAGCGCCGCCTCGGTGGTGACGGCCGCCGGCAGCACGTCGTAGTCGACCTCGATAGCCTCGGCCGCGTCCTTCGCCTGCGCCTTGGTTTCGGCGATCACCGCGGCGATCGCATCGCCGACGTAGCGCACCTTGCCGACGGCGAGCACCGGGTGCATCGGCTCCGCCATCGGCGTGCCGTCCTTGTTGTGGATCTGCCAGCCGCAGGGGATGCCGCCGAGCGTCCGGCATGTCCGCCCCGGTGAAGACCGCCACCACCCCCGGCATCGCCCGGGCCGCGGCGCAATCGATCGAGACGATCCTGGCATGGGCGTGCGGGCTGCGCAGGATGCTGGCGTAGGTCTGGCCGGGCCGGTTGATGTCATCGGTGTACTGGCCGCGGCCGGACAGGAAACGCAGGTCTTCCTTGCGCCTTACGCTGGCGCCGATGCCTTCGAACGGGGTCACGACATTCATTGCAACGCCTCCCAAACGTCCGGGCCGGCGCGCCGCGGTTCCCGCGGCGATCGACCGGCCCATCGTTCCGCTGCCCGCCCGGCCTTGCTGGCCGGTGCGGTTATTGGGGCGCGTGGACCGGCCACGCGCCCGTGCCGGCCTATTCCCCGGCGAGCGCCAGGGTGCTGGCCCGTCCGTGCATCACTTCCTGCGCCGCGGCGATCGCCTTGACGATGTTGTGGTAGCCGGTGCAGCGGCAGAGGTTGCCCTCCAGCCCCTCGCGGATCTCCTTCTCGGAAAGCCCGTCCGGGTGCTTCTTCACCAAGTCGATGGCCGACATGACCATGCCCGGGGTGCAGAAGCCGCATTGCAGGGCGTGGTATTCGCGGAAGGCCTCCTGCATCGGGTGCAGGGTGCCATCGGCGGCGGCGAGGCCCTCGATGGTCGTCACCTCGGTGCCATCGGCCTGGACTGCAAGCAGGGTGCAGGACTTCACGCTTTCGCCATCGACATGCACCACGCAGGCGCCGCACTGGCTGGTGTCGCAGCCCACATGGGTACCCGTCAGGCGCAACTTCTCCCGCAGCAGCTCGACGAGCAGCGTGCGGCCCTCAACCTCGACCGTGCTGGTCTTGCCATTCACGGTCAGCGTCACTTGCGGCATGCCCCGCCTCCCCAGGAAATTGCCTGCGTCGCCACGGCCCCATGGAAAACCCATGAGCCGCGTGTGGCACGAAAGGTCGCCTCGCGCCCGGCTTCCGTCAAGCGCCGCCGCACGACGCCGTGCGGATCAGCCCGGCCGCCTGGTGCCGGGGCCGGTTTCCGGCACGCTGCCGACCCGCCGGGCCGTCCCGCCCGGTGTCGAAGGCGGCGTCCCGGGCGGGTATTCGGGTGGTGCGGGGATGAGCCGCTTGCGGCCACGGGTCGCCAGCAGCAGCACGCCGAGCACCAGGGTACCCAACGGCCACAAGGTCCAGAGCGTGCCGATCGCGATAGCGCCGAACATGAAGGCGCCGGCCGCCACCTCCGGGTCCGGCCCGCCGACATGCGGCGTGATGGCCACGCAGGTGCCCAGGCTGAGCACCAGCATGGCCGCCTGGAAGCCCCAGAAGGTCCACTTCACCCCCCGGCCGAAGCGGCTCCGCCGTTCCCGCACTTCCAGCATCACCGGCTCGGCCAAGGCGCGTCCCCTACTGGCGAGCCACCATAATGCGCCGCCGGACTATACCGCCAGCAGCTCATGCCCCCTGGCGACCGCCAGCGGGTTGTCCGCCGCCGGCAGGTCGTGCAGGTGGCAGGCGGCCACATGCCCGGGCTCCAGCGCCGTCGGGATCGCCCGCAGCTGTGGTTCCTCCACCCGGCAGCGGTCGAAGGCGTACGGGCAGCGGGTGTGGAAGCGGCAGCCCGTGGGCGGGTTGATCGGGCTCGGCACGTCGCCCTTCAGGATGATGCGCTGGCGTGCCGCCCCCGGATCGGGCACCGGCACCGCCGAGAGCAGCGCCTCGGTGTAGGGATGCAGCGGGGCGGCGAAGAGCGCCCCGCGTCGGCGCCAGCTCGACGATCTTGCCGAGGTACATGACCGCGACGCGGTGGCTGATGTGCTCGACCACGGCGAGGTCGTGGCTGATGAACAGATACGCCAGCCCGAGCTCCTCCTGCAGGTCCTGCAGCAGGTTGATGACCTGCGCCTGGACCGAGACGTCGAGCGCGGAGACCGGCTCGTCGCAGACGATCAGCTCGGGCTCGCACCGCGAGCGCGCGGGCGATGCCGATGCGCTGGCGCTGGCCGCCGGAGAACTCGTGCGGGTAGCGCGTCCATCGCGTCGCGCGCGCAGGCCGACCGTGTCGAGCAGCTCGGCGACCCGCTCGTCGGCGTCGGCGCTCGTCTTCGCCGAGGCTCGAAGTTGCGCGAGCGGCTCGGCGACGATGTCGCCGCACGCGCATGCGCGGGTTGAGCGAGCCGTACGGGTCCTGGAAGATGATCTGCATGCGCCGGCGCAGCGGGCGCAGCCTGCGCCGCGGACATGTCGTCGATCCGGCTGCCGTCGAGCAGCGATCTCGCCCGTCGGTCGGCTCGATGCAGCCGCAGGATCGGCTTGCCGACGGTCGACTTGCCGCAGCCGGATTCGCCGACCAGGCCGAGCGTCTCGCCCGCGGCGATCGTAGAAGCTGACGCCGTCGACCGCGCAGACCTGCCGGTCGCCGCGGCCGAGAACCCGCCCCTGCGAGCGGGAAGTGCTTCTTGCAGGCCCGCGACCTCGAGCAGCGGCGGTCGGCGGTCATGCGGCGCTCATGCCCTGCTCTCCGCGGCTCGGCGCTAGTCGGCAGCGCGGCGCACCGTGCGCCGGGCGCCTGCCGGCTCGAGGCGCGGCGCCATCGCGTCGCGCAGACGTCGGCGGCGCATCGGGCAGCGCGGGGCGAAGGCGCAGCCGCGCGGATCAGGCCCGCTCAGGCTCCGGCACCGATGCCCGGGATCTCGGCCAGCCGCGTCGTCGGCGCCCGTCGCAGCCAGGATCGCAGCTGCGGCATCGAGCCAGCAGGCCCGCGCGTGTAGGGGTGCAGCGGGCTGCGCGAAGAGCGGCCTGACCGCCGCCTCCTCGACCTTGCGGCCGGCGTACATCACGACGACGCGTCGGCGATCTCGGCGACCACGCCGAGGTCGTGGGTGATGAGCATGATCGCGGTGCCGATCCGCTGCTGCAGGTCGCGCATCAGCTCCAGGATCTGCGCCTGGATGGTGACGTCGAGCGCGGTGGTCGGCTCGTCGGCGATCAGCAGCTTCGGGTTGCAGGCGAGCGCCATGGCGATCATCACGCGCTGGCGCATGCCGCCCGAAAGCTGGTGCGGGTACTCCGCGCACGCGCCGCCGGGCTCGGGGATGCCGACCAGCGCAGCATCTCGACCGCCTTGCGCCTCGGCATCGCCGGCCGGACAGCCCCTGGTGCAGCGCGCAGCGTCTCGCCGATCTGGCGGCCGATGGTCAGCACCGGGTTGAGCGAGGTCATCGGCTCCTGGAAGATCATCGAGATCTCGTTGCCGCGGATGTCGCCGCATCTCGCGGCTCGGAGAGCGTCGAGCAGGTCGCGCTGCCCTGCGAACCGGATGCTGCCGCCGGCGATGCGGCCGGGCGGCGTCGGCGATCAGCCGCAGGATCGACATGGCGGTGACGCTCTTGCCGCAGCCCGACTTCGCCGACGATGGCCAGCGTCTCGCCGGCCGCGACGTCGAAGGAGACGCCGTCGACCGCGCGGATCGACCCCGTCCGGCGTGCGGAATGGGTCTGCAGGTCGTCGACTTCGCAGCAGGGCCATCGCCAGCTCAGAGCCTGCTTTGCCAGGCGCGGGTCGAGCGCGTCGCGCAGGCCGTCGCCCAGCAGGTTGACCGCGAGCACGGTGATCGACAGGAAGAGCGCCGGGAAGAACATGATGTGGGCGTCACCTGCCACAGAGCTGCGGCCCTCGGCCATGATGTTGCCCCAGCTCGGGATGTCGGCGGCGTGCCGGCGCCGATGAAGGACAGGATCGCCTCGGTGATCATCGCCGAGGCGCAGATGTAGGTCGCCTGCACCATGAGCGGCGCCACGCGTGTTGGGCAGGATGTGGCGGAGGATGATCCGCGGCGTGCGAGTGCCGGCGGCGACCGCGGCCTCGACATAGGGCTGCTCGCGCAGCGACAGCACGACGCCGCGCACCAGCCGCACGACGCGCGGCATCTCGGCAACGGTGATGGCGACGATCACGTTCTGCAGGCTCGCCCGGGTGAGCGCCATCAGCGCGATCGCCAGCAGGATCGGCGGGATCGACATCAGCCCGTCCATCACCCGCATGATGATGCCGTCGACGATCCGCGACGTAGCCGGAGATCAGGCCGATCGCCAGGCCGATGACGCGCGGAGAAGAACGCCACCGAGAAGCCGACGATCAGCGAGACGCGGCGTGCCGTAGAGCACGCGCGAATAGACGTCGCGGCCGAGCATGTCCGGTGCCGAACCAGTATTCCGCCGAGGGCGGCCCGGGTCGGCCGCGCCGGTGCCGAGGGCCGTGGGATCGACGGTGCCAGAGCAGCGGCGCGAAGACCGCGATCAGCACCATCAGCAGCAGCAGGCCGCCGCCGATGGCGATGGTCGGGTGGCGGCGCAGGAAGCCGCAGAAGCCCTTGCGCTGCTTCACCGGCGGCAGGACGTCGGGCATCGGGGCGCCACGGCGACATGCTCGGGCTGCACGGCGGCGGGCGAGACGACGGCTGCAGTGGACATCAGTACCGGATCCTCGGGTCGAACAGGGTGTAGAGCAGGTCGATCACCAGGTTACCAGCACGTAGACGAAGCTGAACAGCAGAATCACGCCCTGGATCACCGGGTAGTCGCGCCGCAGGATCGCATCCACCGTCAGCCGACCAAGGCCGGGGATGGCGAATACGGTTTCGGTCACCACCGCGCCGCCGATCAGCAGCGCGACGCCGATGCCGATCACGGTGACGATCGGCACGGCGGCGTTCTTCAGTGCATGCAGGAACAGGATGTTGCGTCTGCCCGGCGCCCTTGGCACGCGCGGTGCGGATGTAGTCCTGCTGCAGCACCTCGAGCATGGTCGCCCGGGTGATCCGGGCGATCAGCGCGATGTACACCCCGCCGAGCGCGACCGCCGGCAGGATGAGATGCTCGATCCAGGGGAAGAAGCCCCGGTTGAACGGCGTGTAGCCCTGCACCGGGAGCCACTCGAGCTCCAGCGCGAAGACGTAGACCAGCAGGTAGCCGACCACGAAGACCGGCACCGAGAAGCCGAGCACCGCGAAACCCATCACCGGCACGGTCGATCCAGGTGCCCTGCTTCCAGGCCGCGACGACGCCCATCGGCACCGCGATGACGATCGCCAGGACCAGGGTCAGGACCATCAGCGAAAGGGTCGGCTCGATGCGCTGCTGGATCATGGTGGTGACCGGCAGGTTGGTGAAGATCGAGACGCCCATGTCACCGTTCAGGATGTTCCATACCCATTCCCCGAACCGCACCAGGAAGGCGCGGTCCAGGCCGAGCGACTGGCGGATACGCTCGACATCCTGCGGGGTCGCCTGATCACCTGCGATCACCGCCGCCGGATCACCCGGCGCGATGTAGAGCAGGCTGAAAACAAAGAGCGCGACGATAGCCATCACCGGAATGGTGGCTATCACGCGGCGGACGACGTAGGCGAACATGGCGCTCCCTTACTCCAGAACCAGCATCAGGCCTTCGAGACGCCCCAGAAGAAGGGCAGCGGGCCCTTCTGGATGCCGTTCACATTGCTCCGCCATGCCTGGTAGCCCAGGAAGAAGCCGGTCGGCGCATAGACCACGTTCTCCATGGCGAGACGGTTGACCTTGCCGATCACCTTCTGCTCGGCGGCGAGGTCGGGCGCGTCGAACCATTCGGCGATCGCCTCGTTCACCTCCGGCGCGTTCGGCCAGCCGAACCAGGCGCTGTCGCCACCGGCGCGCAGCGCGTTGTAGCTGGCGGGGTTCACGGTGTCGGCGCCGGCGTGCCAGGTGTGGAACATCGACCAGCCGCCTTCGCTCGGCGGGTTCTTCATGGCGCGGCGCTGGCCCGACGGTGCCCCAGTCGGTCGCCACGAAATCGACATTCATGCCGAGCCGTTTCAGCAGGTCGGCGGTGACGTCGCCCTGGGTCTTGGTGATGGCCTGGTCCTGCGCCACGAGGCAGATCACCGGCTCGCCCTTGTAGCCGCTCTCGGCCAGCAGCTTCTTCGCCGCGTCGAAGTTGCGCGGACCCTTCAGGATGTCGCCGCCCTCTTCCGTGTACAGCGGCGTGCCGGGGGTGAAGAAGCCGGGCAGCGGCTTCCACAGCTTGTCGTCGTCGCCGACCAGGGACTGCATGTAGTCCTGCTGGCTCAGCGCCATCAGCACCGCGCGGCGCACGCCTCACCTTGTCGAAGGGAGGATGCAGGTGGTTCATGCGGAAGCTGCCGATGTTGCCCAGCGGATCGGCGATGTCGACCTTGATGTCCGCGGTTGCGGCGCAGCAGCGGCACGAGATCGGTGATCGGGTTCTCCCACCAGTCGATCTCGCCGTTCTGCAGCGCGGCCGATGCGGTCGCCGGGTCGGGCATGATGAGCCACTCGACGCGGTCCACCATCATGCGCTTGCCGCCGGAAAGCCAGGTGCCGGCATTCTCGTCGCGCGGCAATAGCCGTCGAACTTCTCGAACACCGCCTTGGCGCCCGGAACCCATTCGTTCCGCACGAAACTGCATCGGGCCGCTGCCGACGTAGTCGCTGATCTGGGTGAAGCTGTCGGTCTTGGCGATCCGCTCGGGCATGATGAAGCAGATGGGCGTGCCCACCTTGCCGAAGGCGAAGCGCATCTTCGGGTAGGGCTTCTTCAGCACCAGGCGGAACGGTGCGGTCGTCCACCGCCACCAGCTCCTGCTGGAGCGCCTTGATCATCTGGCCCATCGGGTCGCGCGGCATCCAGCGGGTGATGCTGGCGACCACGTCCTTGGCGAGCACCGGCTCGTTGTCGTGGAAGCGCATCCCGCTCCGCAGCTTGAAGGTCCAGGTCAGGCCGTCCGAGGAAACCTCGTCGCCCTCGACCATCTGCGGCTGCGGCGTGAGGCTTTCGTCCACGCCATACAGCGTGTCCCACACCATGGCGGAGGCATTTCGGACCACGTACTGGGTGCCCCAGATCGGGTCGAAATTGGCCAGGTTGGCCTGCGGCACGAAGCGCAGCGTACGCGCCGCGGCGCCCTGCGACAGCGCCGGCGCGGCAAAGCCGCCCGACGCGCCGAGCAAGCCGGCGCCCGCGGCGCCCTTCAAGAAAGTCCTGCGTTCCATCGTGATAGTCCCCCAAATCCCATCCAGGCTAAATGATGATCCGCCCGGTTTAGTGTCAGTGTGCCTTAACCTTGGGCATGGCGCCAGCGGGCAAGCCCAAGGCAACTCCCAAGGCAATGGCCATGGATATGATCCGGCCTGCGCCGTCGCCCACCGTCTTGCATGAGCCGTGCCACGCCGGCAATCAGCCGCGACTGATGTTCCAGAACAGCGGCGGCCCGCCCGTGATGATGCCGGTCAGGCTGCGGCGATAGGCCTGCGCCGGCCGCAGCAGGCCGAGCGGGACGAACGGCGCCTCCTCCCAAACCAGCGCCTGCAACTCACCGGCAATGCGTTTCTCCGCTGCAAGGTCCGGGGCGCCGAACCAAGCGTCGCGCAGCGCCTCCCGTTTCGGGCTGGTGGCCCAGCCGGCCCAGCCGTCCCGGCCATTGCCGCGGAGCGGCTGGTGGTTGCCGGGCACCAGCACATCCAGGCCGTCCCAGGTGGTGCAGAAGATGTTCCAGCCGCCCCGCGCGGGCGCTTCCCGGCTGGACCGGCGCTGCAGCAGGGTTGCCCAATCCATGGACTGGAGATCGACATTCATGCCGATGTCCCGCAGCGTCGCGGCCGCCGTTTCCGACAGGGCGTTCAGCCTGGGGAAATCGGCCGGGGCGAGGATGACCACCTTCTCGTTGCGGTAGCCGGCGGCAGCCAATGCCTGCTTCGCCGCCACCGGATCGCGCGGGCCGGACAGCACCTCCAGCCCCACCTCGCTCGCCATCGGCGTGCCCGGCGGGAAGGCCCCGGCCGGCACCTGCCAGGACGCCTCGTCCTCTCCCATGGCCGCCAGCATGAAGGCCCGCTGGTCGATCGCCGGCAGGATGGCCCGGCGAATCGCGGCATTGTTGAACGGCGGATGCAGGTGGTTGAACCGCAGAACCCCGAGCGCGCCAGCGGTGTTCACCACCTCAACGGCGATATCGGCATGGTCCCGCAATAGCGGCAACAACTCGGCCAGCGGGTTCTCCCACCAGTCGATCTCGTTGTTCCGCAGCGCCATGATGGCGCTCGCCGGGTCCGGCATCGCCCGCCATTCCACCCGGTCGAAATGCACCGCCTTGCCACCGGCGAGGAAATCCGCCGGCTCATCGCGCGGCACATAGCCGGTGAAGCGTTCATAGACCGCGAGGCTGTCGGGCACTCCCTGCTCGGCGCGGAAGCGGAACGGGCCGGAGCCGGTGTGGTCGGTCACCTCGGCGGCGGCGTCGGTCTGCGCCACCCTTTCCGGCATGATGGCGCATATGTTGGCAGATGGCTTGCCGAGTGCCCAGGCCAGGCCAGGCCAGGGCTGTTTCAGCACGATCTCGAAGCGGTCGTCGGCGCTGCTGCGCATCTCCTGCAGCAGCAAGGCCAGCCGCTGCCCGAGCATGTCGCGCCGGGACCAGCGGGCGATGGAGGCGATGCAGTCCCGCGCGGTAACCGGGGCTCCATCATGGAAGCGCAACTCGGGCCGCAGGACGATGCGATGCGTCAAGCCATCGGCCGAGACCTCATGCCCCGCCGCCATCTGCGGCCGGGGCAGGAAATCCTGTCCCAGCCCGAATAGCGTGTCGTAGACCATCAATCCGTGGTTACGGGCCGTGGTGGTGGCGGAGGAGATTGGATCGACCTGCGCCGGAATGCCCTGCGGCACGAAGCGCAGGGTCCTGGCACTGCCCTGCGCCATGCCGATGCTCGGCGCGGCCAGGGCGGCGGCCGTTCCCAGGAGCAGGTTACGACGATGCATGCAGGCTCCCTTCGCGCGGCCCGGCTCGGGGCCGGGCGCGCGACCCATTGCCCCAGGCCGGGCCTGGGCGCAACCGGCAGCCGGGCGCTCCCTATTCCTTGGAGATGTTCCAGAACACCGTGGCCGGCGCGCGGAACGCCCCCTTCACGTTGCTCCGCCAAGCCGAAGGCTGCCAGTAGAAGCCGAGCGGAATATAGGCCATCACCTCCATCGCCCGGCGGTTCAGCGCCTCGGCGATGCTGCGGGATTCGGCCGGGTCCCCCGTGGCGACCCAGGCAAGGCGGAGCCGCTCGATCTCGGCATCCTCTGGCCAGCCGAACCAGGCCTGCGGACCATTGGCGCGCAGGAACAGGTGGTAGACCGGCAGCGCCAGGCTCTGGCCCGAGCTGGTGGTGTGGAACACGTTCCAGCCGCCGTTCTCCGGCGATTCCTTGCTGGCGCGGCGCTGCACCAGCGTACCCCAGTCGGTCGAGATCAGCTCCACGTTCATGCCAATCCGGGTCAGCAGGTCGGCGGTCACCATGGAAAGCGCGTTGATCTGCGGATAGTCGCCCGGGGCTATCAGCACTACCCGCTCGCCGTTGTAGCCGGCCTCCTTCAATGCGGCCTTGGCCTTCTCGATGCTGCGGGTCTTCAGCACATCGCTGCCGGCCTCGTTGGCCAGGGCGGTGCCGCAGGTGAAGACGCCCTCGCACACCTCCCAGCCGCCCGGCTCGGTGCCGGCCACCGCGGTAAGGTAGTCGCGCTGGTCCACCGCCATGGCGACGGCGCGGCGGATGGCGGGGTTGTTGAACGGCGGATGCAGCGTGTTGAAGCGGCAGATGCCGTAGGTGCCTTCCTGCAGGCGTTGCTGGACCACCACGTCCCCGGACCGGCGCAGCATCGGCAACAGGTCGTGCAGCGGGTATTCCCAGTAATCCTGCTCCCCGGTCAGCAGGGCGCTGGAGCTGGTGGCAGGGTCGCTGATGATGGTCCATTCCACCCGGTCGATGCGTGGCACCCGGCCGCCGGCCAGCCCGTCCGGTGCCTCCGGCCGAGGCACATAGGCCTCGTTCTTCGCCCAGACGGCGCGCTGGCCGGGGTTCCATTCGCCCGGCATGAAGCGGAACGGGCCGCTGCCGACCGCATCGCGGATCTGCTGGAACGCATCGGTGCTGGCGATGCGCTCCGGCATCACGAAGCAGGGGAACTGCGTCTGCCCGAGCGCCAGGGTCAGCAGCGGCACCGGCTTGTGCAGGCGGAAGCGGAAGCGCCGGTCGTCCAGCGCCTCGACCTCGGCGATGCTCGGCCAGAGCACCTGCATGAAGGGGTCGCGCCGTGCCCAGCGCTTGATGCTGGCGACGCAATCCTTGGCCAGCACCTTCTCGCCGTCATGGAAGGCCAGCCCCTCGCGCAGGGTGAAGGTCCAGGCGAGGCCGTCGGGCTCGGTGGTCCAGCCCTCGGCCATCTGCGGCTGGATCTCGCCCTTGGAGTCCTGGGCGCAAATCTGGTCGTAGATCAGGAAGGCGTGGTTGCGGGTGACGACGGCGGTGGTCCACACCGGGTCGAGGCTGGTCAGGTTGGCCTGCGGAATGACCCGCAGGGTGCGGGCCGCCGCACCCTGGGAAAAAGCCGGTGCCGGCAGGGCGCCGGCAAGGGCGGCTGCCCCCATGGTCTGCAACAGGCTGCGTCTTTCCATGACCTCAAGCTCCTCCAACAGGCGAACCCTCGCGGCGGCTCCGCCTGCACACCTTATGCCACCGCTTGCCCATCATGCGCCTCAGACGCGGCGCGCGTTCCAGAAGAACGGCGGCCCCTTCGGCACATCGACAATGTCGCTGCGGTAGGCGGTGGTGGAAAAGGCCTGGCCGAGCGGCAGGGTCGGCGCCTCCTCGAAGGCGATGGCCTGCTGCTCGCGCGCCGCGGCCTGCTGTGCCGCGATGTCGGTCGCATCGAACCATTCCGTGCGCTTGGCCTCCAGCCGCGCGGATTCGGCCCAGCCGAACCAGCCGTTGCCGCCGTTGCCGCGGATGGTCTGGTTGACGCCGGGGTTCAGCGTATCGAAGCCTGCCCAGTAGGTGAAGAAGATGCTCCAACCGCCCTTGTCCGGCGGCGCCTTGCTGCCACGACGCTGCACCACCGTGCCCCAGTCGGACGATACATAGTCCACGTTCAGCCCGACCTTCTTGAACAGGTCGGCGCCCACCAGGCACAATGCATTGATGATGGGGAAATCGGTCGCGCCGAGCAGCACCACCGGCTCGCCGTTGTAGCCGGAGGCGGCAACCTCCCGCTTCACCTTCTCCAGGTCGCGCGGGCTGGTCAGCGCCGAAAGCCCGGCGTCGCTGGCGAAGGGCGTGCCATGCGGGAAGAAGCCGATGTTGTCGCGCCAGGCGCCGGCGCTGTCACCGAAGGCCGCGGTCATGAAGTCCGACTGGTTGATGGCGCCCATCAGCGCCTTGCGCAACTTCGGGTTGTTGAATGGCGCATGCAGATGGTTGAACCGGCCGAAGCCGAGCAGGCCTGTCGGGTCCGGCCGGTCGAGGGTGATATTGCCGGCGCGGCGCAGCGGCGGCAGCAGGTCGTTCGGCGGGTTCTCCCACCAGTCCGCCTCGCCGGATTGCAGCGCGGCGGAGGCCGTGGCGCTGTCCGGCGTCACGCGCCACTCGATGCGGTCGAAGAAGGCGCGCTTGGGGCCGGAGGTCCAGGCCGGGGTGCCGGTCGGCCGGGGCACGTAGTCGGAGAAACGCTCATAGACGAAGCGGCTGCCCTGCACCCGTTCATCGGCCTTGAAGCTGAACGGGCCGCTGCCGATGAACTCCGTGATGGCACGGAAGGAATTGGTGTTGGCAAGCCGCTCGGGCATCATGAAGGGCACCGGCGTGCCAACCTTGCCGAGCGCATCCGGCAGCAGCGCGAAGGGCTTCTTCAGCCGGAACACGAGGGTGCGGTCATCGGTCGCCACCAGGTCGTCGGTGCGGGCCAGCAACTCCTGCCCGAGCGGGTCGCGGCGCTGCCAGCGCTTGATGGAGGCGACGCAGTCCCGCGCCAGCACCGGCTCGCCGTCGTGGAATTTCAGCCCGGGCCGCAGGGTCAGCGTCCAGCGCTTGCCGTCGTCCTCGACGGTATGGCCCTCGACCATCTGCGGTTGCGGCTTGAGGTCCGCATCCAGCCCGTAGAGCGTGTCCCAGATCAGGAAGGAATGGTTGCGGGTGACATAGGCAGTGGTCATCACCGGGTCGAGCATGCCGACGTCGGATTGCGGGATGAAGCGCAATACGCGGCTGTTGGCCGGCTGGGCGATGGCGAAGCGCGGCAGCACGGTGGAGGCCCCGGCGGCCAGGGCGCCGCCCAGAACACTGCGTCGGAACATGAAGTATCTCCCGGGGCCGATCGTTGCGGCCGACGGGCGAAGTGAAGCGCGGAACCGGCCGGCGCCGCAAGCGGAACCGGCCGGTCCTGCACCCAAAATCAGACCCGTCGCACGTTCCAGAACAGCGGCGGACCCTTTAGCACGCCGGTCAGGTTGCGCTGGTAGGCGGTGGGCTGGAAATACTGCCCGGTCGGTACATAGGGCACGCTTTCGAAGGCCAGCCGCTGGATCTCGCGGGTTGCCGCCTTGGCCGCCGCCTCGTCCGGGGCATCGAACCAGGCGTCGCGCTGGGCCTCGATGGCGGGGATCTCGGGCCAGCCGAACCAAGCCTGCTGGCCGTTGCCGCGCAGTGCGTTGTGGCCGGCCGGGTTCCAGTGGTCGATGCCCGACCAGAAGGTGAAGAAGCCGGACCAGCCACCCTTGTCCAGCGGCTCCCGGCTGGCGCGGCGCTGCACCACGGTGCCCCAGTCGGTGCCCACGTAGTCCACGTCGAAGCCCATCCGGCTGAACAGGTCGGCACCGACCAGGCCGCAGGCATTGATGCTGGCAAGGTCGGTCGCGTTCATCAGCACCAGCTTCGCGCCCATGGCGCCGGCTGCCTGGATCTCGCGCCGTGCCTGCTCGATGCTTCCTTTGTAGGCATCCAGCCCGATATCCGAGGCGAAGGGCGAATCGGGGGCGAAAAACCCGACCTTGTCGCGCTTCAGCTTCGGGTCGTCGCCGATCACCGCCGTCATCATGTCCATCTGGCTGATGGCGGTCACCACCGCGCGGCGCACGGCGGGGTTGTCGAAAGGCGCCGTGGTGTGGTTCGGCCGGAAGGTGCCGATGAGGCCCATCGGGTCGGCGACCTCGACTATGATGCCGCGGTTGCGCGCCAGCACCGGGAACAGGTCCGCGGTCGGCTGTTCCCACCAGTCAATCTCGCCCGACTGCATGGCGGCCGAGGCGGTTCCGGCATCATTGATGATGTGCCATTCCACCCGGTCGAAATGCGCCACATGCGGCCCGGCGGTGTTGCGCGGCGCGCCCTCGCCGAAGGGGCGGTAATCGGCGTTGCGTTCCCAGACCGCCTTGGCGCCGGGCACCCACTCGTCGCGCCGGAAGCGATAGGGGCCGCTGCCCGTCGGATCGGTGATCTGCTGGAAGGCGTCGGTCTGGGCCACCCGCTCGGGCATGATGAACAGGCAGGGCGTGGTCACCTTGGCGAAGGCATCCAGCATCATCGGGAAGGGCTTCTTCAGCCGGATGACGAAGTGCAGGTCGTCGAGCACCGCGATCTCGTCGGTCTGGGTCATCAGCCGCTGGCCGAAGGCGTCCCGCTTGGCCCAGCGCTGGATGGAGGCGACGGCGTCCCGGGCCCGCACGGGCTCGCCGTCGTGGAATTTCAGCCCGCTCCGCAGGGTGAAGGTCCAGCGCTTGCCGTCATCCTCAACCACATGGCCGGCGGCGGCGGAAGGGTGCGGCTTGTACGCCTCATCCACCGTGTAGAGCTGGTCATAGACCATGTAGCCGTGGTTGCGGGCGATGTAGGCGGTGGTCCAGAACGGGTCGATGGTCGAAAGATTGGCCTGGGGGATGAACTTCAGCAGCCGCGCATTGGCCGGCTGGCTCAGCGCGGGGCGCGGCAGGGAAAGCGAAGCGCCGGCGAGCGCGGCTCCGCCAAGCAGGCTGCGTCGGAACATGGGCTGAATTCTCCTGTTCATGGAACGCCGGCGAAACTAGCCCAGGCCTGCATGGATGCACCACCCGGACAGGCAACACCACAAGGCCGCAACGACCGGCGTGGGACCCTAGCTTGCGCCGGAACATGCCGGAACACCGGCATCCACGCCCCCCCTCCCCGATGCAGCCCTCCGCGCCCCTGCCGGGGCGGCACCTGTCCTTACTGTTCAGCATGTGGCATATGCCCCGGATCAAACAACGGTGAAGCTTCTTGCCTGCCCGCAGCCACAAGGGCCTCTGCAACATCTGGCTGCTGTGTGGTAATTTCAGGTGGCAAACAGCCACCGCCCATGGTCCTGAACCGGGTTCGCAGCCGCGACCGGATGGCGCCATGCCGCGCCGCGGAAAGTGACGGTTAGAACTGCCCTGCGCGAAGATGACCGGCCCTTTGTCACCACGGTGTGGTTTGTCGCAGCGTCCGCAGGCGCGTAAGCCTTTGGCAACAAGGACGCGCATTATGCCTGCTGGCATCGACATTCCGGCTTTCGTTCCATCCACCGCCCGCACCGACACCCTCGCCCAGACCACCGGGGAGCTGTTGCGCTTCGGGACCGTCGGCATCGCCGGCTTCATCGTGGATGCAGCGGTGCTGACCGCGGGAATCGCGCTTGGCACCGGGCCGTGGCTTGGCCGGGTCGTGTCCTATGTGGCGGCGGCCAGCACGACCTTCGCGCTAAACCGCGCCTGGACGTTTCGGTCCGCAACACGGCGAACCGGGCCTGCCGCGGCGCGGCAGTGGGGGTTGTTCCTGCTGGTCAACCTTGTTGGGTTCGCGTGCAACTATGGGACCTATGCGGCGCTGATCGCTGGCGTTCCGCTGTTTGCAGCGCAACCGGTCCTGGGAGTCGCAGCCGGATCAATCGCCGGGCTGCTCGGTAACTTCGTGCTGGCGCGGCGCTTCGTCTTCGCAGCCGGCCATTCCTCCAATCCCTGATCGTCAGCGGGAGCCATGCGCAGCCGATCCTACCCCCTGAACCCATGCCCTTCCCAGAAACAGGGGCCGGTTTATCCACGCCCCGCACGGAGCCGGCCAATCCGCCGGCCTGGCTGCCTTCAGGGAGACATCGGATGGAGCGTGTGATGCCACCCGAGCCCCGCACCGACGAAGCAGGTTTGATGCCGGCCATGGCAGAGGTCGGCTGGGGTCGTTTCGCCCCGGAAGCCCGCAGAGCCGCGGCCCGGCAGTCCTGGCCGGTGGTGGCGCCGCTGCCGCCCTTGCTGCTGGCTTCCCTGGTTGCATTGCTCGACGCCGTGGCGATCATCGCCGCTGGCCTTGCCTTGCAGGCATTGCCCTTGCCGGCAGGACGGCCGGCGCCGGCGGTCATCGGATTTCTTGCCGTGCTGGTGCCCTGCATGATCGCCGCGGTCGGCGGATACGGGCACGCGGCACTGTACGGCAACCGGAAGGCAGCCCTCGCTGCCCTGGCCGGGTTGGCGCTCGGTGTCGGTGGATTGGCACTGGCTTCCGTCGCGCTCGGCGCCGACACGACCTTCCCGCCTAGCCTCGCAGTGCTGTGGCTTGCCTTCGCAACGCCGCCGCTGCTGGTCGGCCGGCTGGCGGCGGCACTGGCGCTGCGTGCCGCGGCTGACCGGACCCGGCAGCGTGCCGTACTGGTGGGAGGCGGGCCGCAGGCTGCCCGGTTCGTTGCCGCACTGCGCGGGAGGCAGGACCGTAGCATCGAGCTGGTCGGGCTCGTGGATGACCGGCAGGAACAGCATCCCGGCGCCCATCCCACCGACCTGCCGCATCTCGGTTCGGTCGATGTGCTTGCCGGAATGATCCGGCGGGGCGAGATCGACCAGATCATCCTGGCGCTGCCCTGGTCGGAGGAAGCGCGGCTGCATGTGCTGCTCGGGATGTTCAGCGACCATCCGGTGGACATCCGGCTGGCGCCGGATCTGATGGGATACCGCGGCGCCAACCAGGCCGGGCCCGAGGCGGAGCAGCTGCGCCTGTTGCGGCTCGCCGACCGGCCGATCCGCGGCTGGGGCGCGGTGTTCAAGGCGGCGGAGGATTACGTCCTGGCGCTTGGTGCGCTGGCGGTGGCCGCCGTGCCGATGGCGCTGATCGCCATGGCGATCCGGCTGGACAGCCCGGGGCCCATCCTGTTCCGCCAGCGCCGGACCGGCTTCAACAACGGCGATTTCCACGTGTTGAAGTTCCGCACCATGTATGAGGATGCGGCGGACCCGACCGTGGTGCGGCAGGTCTGCGAGGGCGATCCCCGCGTCACCCGGGTCGGCGCGGTCCTGCGCCGTACATCGCTGGATGAATTGCCGCAGATCTTCAACATCCTCCTGGGCGACATGTCCTTCATCGGTCCGCGGCCGCATGCCCCGGGCACCCAGGCCGGGGGCCGTCCCTTCGAGGAGGTCGCGGCACGCTACGCCGCGCGGCACCGGGTGAAGCCGGGGCTGACCGGCCTGGCGCAGGTGCGCGGCTGGCGCGGCCCGACCGAGACCGAGGACAAACTGATCCAACGCGTCGAGAGCGATCTGGAGTATATCGAGAAGTGGTCGCCCTGGCTTGATCTCACCATCCTGGTGCGGACCTTGGTGGCCGTTGCGCGCATGCGCAACGCCTGCTGACGCCAATGCCCACCGGAGAACGCGCTTGCCCGACACCATCGCCCAGACCACGTCCGGGTTGTCGCCCATGCATCAGGCAGCGCCACCGCGCATAGCCGTGCTAATCCCCTGCTACAACGAGGAGGTGGCGATCCCGCGCGTGGTCGCCGCCTTCCGCGCGGCGCTGCCGCAGGCCACCATCTACGTCTACGACAACAACTCGAAGGACCGCACCGTCGAGATGGCGCGGGCGGCCGGCGCGGTGGTGCGGGGCGAAAGTCTGCAGGGCAAGGGCCATGTGGTGCGGCGGATGTTCGCCGATATCGAGGCCGACGCCTATGTCCTGGTCGATGGTGACGACACCTATGACGCGACCGCCGCCCCGGCCATGCTCCGGCTGCTGCTGGACGACCGGCTCGACATGGTGACCGGTGCGCGGGTAACGCCGGAAGCGGAAGCCGCCGCCGCCTATCGCCGCGGCCACCGCTTCGGCAATGCGGTGCTGACCGGCATGGTCGGCCGGGTGTTCGGCAAGCGGGTCTCGGACATGCTTTCGGGCTACCGGGTGTTCTCCCGCCGCTTCGTGAAAAGCTTCCCCGCGCTGGCCTCGGGCTTCGAGACCGAGACCGAGTTCACGGTGCATGCGCTGGAATTGAAGCTGCCGGTGGGCGAGGTCCGCTCACCCTACAAGGAACGCCCGGTCGGCTCGGCCAGCAAGCTGAACACCTACCGGGACGGCTTCCGCATCCTGCGGACCATCCTGACCCTGGTGCAGCGGGAACGCCCGCTGATGTTCTTCTCCATTGCCGGCGTGCTGCTGCTGCTGCTTGCGATTGGGCTGGCGGTGCCGCTGGTGCAGACCTACCTGGAAACCGGCCTGGTGCCGCGGCTGCCGACGGCCGTGCTCTCGACCGGGCTGGTGTTGCTGTCCTTCCTTGCATTCGCCTGTGGGTTGATTTTAGACACCGTTACCCGGGGCCGGCAGGAAGCCAAGCGGATTGCCTATCTTGCCATTCCCGGCCCCGATTTCGCGCCCGACCCTGGGCTGGAGCAAGCCGCCGCATGAGCCTCCCCGCCTATCCAACGCCGCAGCACCTGGCCGGCGCGGCCGGGGCGCCGGCCAGCGACTACGATGCGGATGTGATCATCCTGGCACTCGACCGGGCGGAAGAAACGGTTGCCGCCATCGCCTCCGCCCGCGCCCAGGCCGGGGTGGCGAAGCATGTCTGGGTTGCCGACCAGGGCAGTCAGCCGGAAAACCTGGCGCGGCTCGCCGCCGCCCTGGCCGGCGCCACGGATGCCACGCTGGTGCGGCTCGACCGGAACTGGGGCGTCGCCGGCGGGCGGAACCGGGCAACCGCGCTCGGCCATGGCCGCACCATCTTCGCGCTGGACAACGACGCGGAATTCGCCACGCCCGATACCCTGGCCCAGGCGGTGCGGGCGCTGGATGCGGAGCCGGACATCGCCGCCGTCGCCTGCCGAATCCTGGTCCATGCGACCGGGGCGGAGGATCTGTCGTCCTGGGGCTACCCGCCGTCGCTGCTGCCACGGGCGGCCGAGAGCTTCGATGCCGTCACCTTCGTCGGTGCCGGCCACGCCATCCGCCGCAGCGATTTCGCCGCGGCCGGCGGCTATGACGACGCCCTGTTCTTCTGCTGGGAAGAATTCGACTTCGCGCTGCGGGCGATCAACGCCGGCCAGCGCATCCGCTATCGCGGCGATATCGCGGTACGCCACAAGGTCAGCGGCGAGCAGCGGTTTTCATGGTCCGGCACCCGCTGGTTCCACTTCGTCCGCAACCGGCTCTACATCGGCATGAAATACGGCATCGCCCCGGCGGCACTGCTCCCCCGCTTCCTGGCCTACCAGGTGAAGGGCGCGCGCAACGGCGTGCTGGCGCAGGGGCTGCGGGCGGGGCCGGCGGCATGGCGGCTGAAGCAGGCCTTCCGCCCGGCACCGGGCCAGGAGGCGCTGTACCGGCTCAGCCCGGCGGCACGGGACTACATCGCGCGCAACGATGCGGCGCATCGGGGCGGGTTGCCGAAGCGAATCCGGGCCGAGATCCTGGCGGCGCTGCCCGGTTCGGCGAAGGCCCAGGCCAAGCCCCGGTCCGGCGGAGCCGCCTGACCGGGCATCCCGGCGTTGCCTGCCCATCCCGGCCCGGGCAGGGTGACGGTGGTGGCATCCGCTGCCGGTGAGCCCGAGGGGGCGCCGCCGCAAACTTTCCCGGAACGTCCGATGCCAGCCACGCCACGCGCGACGGAAAACACCGGAATCCGCATCACCACGGTCGAGACGCGGGCCGAACTCGATACCTTTATCGCCCTGCCCGGGCGCCTCCATCACGCTGACCCGAACTTCGTGATACCGCTGCGGATGGAGCGGCGGCAGCATCTGCAGCCCCGCACCAATCCCTGGTTCGCCCATGCCGATGCCCGCTTCTGGCTCGCCTGGCGCGACGGGCGGCCGGTCGGCCGGATCAGCGCGCAGCGCGACCACCTGGCGCTGGAGCGCCACGGCGCCGGGCATTTCGGCATGCTGGAGGCCGAGGACGATCCGACCATCTTCGCCGCGCTGCTCGCAACGGCGGAGGAATTCCTGGCAGGCCATGGCCTGCGGCTGGTGCGCGGCCCCTTCAACCTCAGCATCAACGACGAATGCGGCCTGCTGGTGGATGGCTTCGGCACCCCGCCCAGCTTCATGATGGGCCATGCCCCGCCCTATTACGGCCCGCAACTGGAAGCGGCCGGCTATGCCAAGGCGAAGGACATGCTGGCCTATCGCTGCATCCTGACCCCCGACCTGCCGCCCAAGGGCCAGCGCCTCCTGGAGCGCATCGGCGAGGGCCACCGCGTGGTGGTGCGCGACCTGCGCGGCCGGCGGCGCGACCAGGAACTGCGCATCGTGCTCGACATCTTCAACGATGCCTGGGCCAGCAACTGGGGCTTCGTGCCCTTCACCGAGGCGGAGCTGGCGCATGTGGTGCGCAGCCTCAGCCAGTTGATCCAGGACGACCTGGTGGCGATCGCCGAGGTCGATGGCGAGCCGGTGGCGATGATGGTGGCGCTGCCCAACCTCAACGAGATGATCGCGGACCTTGACGGCAGCCTGCTGCCCCTCGGCTGGGCGAAGCTGTTGTGGCGGTTGCGCATGGGCCGGTTCAGCAGCGTCCGCGTGCCGCTGATGGGCGTGCGCCGGCGCCACCAGGGCAGCAGGCTCGGCGCGACGCTGATGGTGCTGATGTTCGAGGCGCTGAACCGCGCCGGCTGGCGGCGCGGCATCCGCGAGGCGGAACTCTCCTGGGTGCTGGAGGACAACCGCCCGATGCGCCACGTCGCGGAGTCCTTTGGCGCCCAGGCCTACAAGACCTACCGCATCTACGAGAAGCCGCTGCCCGCCGGCTGAACCTGCTGCCCTCGCCTCAGGCGGCGCCGGCGAGGTCCACCCCGCCGATGCTGCGCGCCACTTCCGCGAAGGCGGCGCAGACCTGGTCGAGCTGTTCCTCGGTATGCGCCGCGCTCACGCTGCATCGTAGCAGATGCACGCCCGCCGGGGTCGCCGGCGGCAGCGCGAGGTTGACATAGACGCCGGCCCGCAGGAGGCCGCCCCAGAAGGCCAGCAGCCGCTCCATCCCATCCACCCGGATCGCAATCACCGGCCCGGGCGGCGCGATGGCCCGCAGGCCGAGGCCCGAGAGCCCGCGGTACAGCCGGTCGATGTTGCGCCACAGCCGTGCCCGCAGCGCATCGCCCTGCTCGATCCGCTCCAGCGCCGCCAACGCCGCGCCCACCACCGACGGCGGCAGGGAGGCGGTGAACATGTAGGGCCGGCAGGCCAGCCTGAGCAGTTCGAGCCGCGGGTCGTCCGATACGCAGAAGCCGCCGATGGTGCCGACGCTTTTGCTGAAGGTGCCGACGATCAGGTCCACCTCGCGCCCGGCGCCGGATTCCTCCGCCACGCCGCGGCCCTTGGTGCCGAACACCCCGAAGCTGTGCGCCTCGTCCACGATCAGCGCGGCGTCGTGGCGGCGCTTGACCTCCACCAGTTCGGCAATCGGCGCGCGGTCGCCGAGCATGCTGTAGATGCCCTCGACCACCACCAGCACCCTGCCGTCCTTGCGGTCCAGCCGCGCCAGGCGACGGTCGAGGTCGGCCGGGTCGTTGTGGCGGAAGCGCATGGTGGTGGCCCCGCTCAGCCGGCAGCCATCGTAGATGCAGGCATGGCTGTCGGCGTCGATCAGGATGGTGTCGCGGGGTCCAGCCAGCGCGGACAGCACGCCGAGATTCGCCTGGTAGCCGGTGCTGAACAGGATCGCCGCGGCGCGGTCGTACAGCCGCGCCAGTGCCTGCTCCACCGCGCGGTGGCCGACATAGGTGCCGTTCGCCACGCGCGAGCCGGTGGAGCCGGTCCCCTGCCGCTCTAGCGCCTCCCGCGAGGCGGCGATGCAGCCGGCATCGAAGCTGAGGCCAAGGTAGTTGTTGGTGCCGACCAGGATGGTGCGGCGCCCATCGATCATCGCCTCGGTCGCGGAGGGCGTCTCGTCCATGCACACGCTGAAGGGGTCGACGCCGGCCCGCTGGAGCATCGCGCGCCCCTCGGCCAGCGCGTCGAAGCGGCTGTACAGGTCAACCATCGGCATGCTCCTCCCGCAGTTCGGCCAGCAGCCGCGCGAAATCCCCGATGGTACGCGCGTCGGGGAGCCGGTTGAGCGGGATCAGGATGTCGAAATGGTCCTCGGTCTCGGCCACCACTTCCATCACCGTCAGGCTGTCGAGCGCCAGGTCGTCGACGAAGTCCGTCGTCGCAGTCAGCGGCACGCCGTTCCGGTTGTAGCGCCCGAGCAGCGCGCAGACTTCGGGCACCAACTCAGGCATGCGCATATCGGGCGAGGATGCGGGTTGGGCCATGTGGGAAATCCTCCGATGCTCAGCCGGCGATGCTGGTCAGATGGTCGTGCTGGCAGGCCATGACGGCCGCGATCAACTCCAGCATGCGGCGGGGCGCCGCCAGGCGCCGTCCTGCCTCGGACGGTGTAATGCAGCCATCGTCGCTCAAGCAGGTCTCGGCCGATCCATGACCCCTTCCCCTCATGACAATGGCAGCCTCTGGGGGAGCGGGCGCGGCCGGCCGGGACGGCCCGGCGTGGGCATCCTGCCGCTTGCGACAATTTCCTCCAGCAGTTCGGCCATGCGTTGCACGCAACGTTCCCAGCGCCAGCCGAGCGCGAATTCGCGACAACGTGCCGGGTGGAGCGCCAGCGCGGCCCGTGCGGCACGGCCGAGATCCTCGTCGAGCACGCCGACATCGCTGGTCCCGATGATGTCCTTCGGCCCCGTCACCGGATAGGCGGCGACCGGCAGGCCCGAGGCCAGCGCCTCCAGCAGCACCAGCCCGAAGGTGTCGGTGCGCGACGGGAAGACGAAGACATCGGCCGCGGCATAATGCCGGGCGAGTTCCTCCCCGCGCTTCAGCCCGGCGAAATGAACGCCGGGATAGCGGCGGCGCAGGCTGGGCAGCAGCGGCCCGTCGCCCACCACCAGCTTGCTGCCGGGCAGGTCCAGGTCCAGGAAATCCGTGATGCTTTTCTCGACCGCGATGCGGCCGACATACAGGAAGACCGGCCGCGGCAGATCCAGCCAATCCTTCGGCCCCGGCCGGAACAGCGCGGTGTCCACCCCGCGCGACCAAGGCGTCACGTTGGCGAAGCCGCGGGCGCGCAATTCGGCGCAGAGCGAGGGCGTGGCCGCCAGCACGGCGCGGGAGGGGGCGTGGAACCAGCGCATAACCGCATAGGTCCAGGCCGCCGGGATGCGGAAGCGCAGCTCGATCGCCTCGGCGAATTTGGTGGTGAAGAAGCTGACGAAGGGCACGCCCCGTCGCTGGCACCAGGCGCGCCCGGCGAGCCCCAGCGGTCCTTCCGTCGCCAGCACCACCACATCGGGCGCCAGTGCATCAAGCCGTCGGCGGAGTTCGGCGCCGGGCCGGACGACGAGGCGGATTTCGGGGTAGGTCGGGCAAGGCATTGTCCGGAACAAGCCGGGTTCGACCGCGTTCACCTCATGCCCGAGCCGGGCCAGGTGCAGCCGCACCATGCCGAGAGTTCGGCTGACGCCATTGGCCGGCGGATCGCAGGCGTCGGAGATGATGACAACATGCATCGCTGATCTTCGGCTGGAATGTTGGGCGGCAAGGATGATGTTGGCAACCGACTGATCGGCCCGGATGGCAGCCTCCCATGTAACCGGCAACGTTTCCCCGGGTAGATGGTTTCAGCATCTTCAGGACCCAGCATGCCGGTCCGCCGGTGCGGCAGCCTTCATCCCCGATGCCGGTGGCGCAGCACCGCAGTTTCCGTGGGATAGGGCGCCGCGGGCGTCAGCCCGGAAAGCCGGGTGATGTCCAGGCCGCAGCCAGCCAGCGCCGCCTGGTAGCGGGCGCGGTCCGAGTTGTCGAAGAGGATGGCGCCACCAGGCTTGAGATGCCGTATCGCTTCGTGCAGGCAGGCGACCCGCGCACGGCCATCAATCACGATAAGGTCAAAAGGACCGCCAGCCTCTCGGATAGCGGCGACATACGCGGCGTAATCCAACCCCTGGTGGCCGAGCCGCCCGGAACGGCAGGCCGGCCCGTCATCATCCCTGGCCGAACCATCCATCAGGCCGGCTTCGACGAGCCTGCCCCTCACCTGCGGCAAGCCAGCCGTCAACGCCTGCATCGTCGGCCACCAGCGCGCGTCGTGCTCCACGAAGGCGACCTGGCGGCACCGGCGCGCGAGCCAGACCGTGCTTGCACCGGGACCGAACTCGAATACCGTGGCCTCACCCTCGCGCGCATGCAGGAAGTCGTCCGCCCACTCCGCTGCTCCGAAAGACCACCATGGCAGGTCAAGCTCCGCCAGCCGAAGCGGGTTCCGCATCGCCACCAGGCTGCGCAGGAAAAGGCCGAATTGCCCCCGCCGCCGCGGAAGTGGCCGGGATGGTGCGGCGGCGGGTGCCATGTTGCCAGGGGTCATGCTGTCCATGCCGGGTCCTTCGAAAGCTGCAGTTCTGCTGCCGGGGCTCGCCACCCCGAAACCGTCGTCATGGCGAGGGATGCATGGCGGGACATGTCAATTCGGCATGAGGCACGGGGCGGGGCACAACTGGGACGCCACTCATGTCCGCCACGTATTGCACTTGGCATCGCCGTTTCTGCGGGGTTGATGCCGCAGCGGCGAGTTGCTGCGCATTGCCCGCACGGTCGGGCTGCGCTGCCACAGCCGAGCAACTGCGGCGGACGGCGGCATGGCTGAACACCGGTGCCGGCAGGACCTGGGCAAGGACGGATGCGCATCTGGTTGCCCGCGGCCGTGGAACACCATGGCTGTTGTTCGGCCTCGACGCAGAACCGCCCCTGCCGCACCGCGTTCGACCCGGGCCGCCAGGGAGTTTCCGTTACCATGTCTCAAATCTTCGACCTCGTCGCCATCGGTTCCGGCACCGCCGCGACCACTGTCGCCCAGCGCTGCCGGGCCGCCGGGTGGCGCGTCGCGGTGATCGAGGAGCGCGAGTTCGGCGGCACCTGCGCGTTGCGCGGCTGCGAGCCGAAGAAGACCTTGTGGACCCTGGCCGAGACCGCGGACCGCGCGCGCAGGCTGGCCGGCAAGGGACTGGCCGGCGGCGATCGTGTCTCGATCGATTGGCAGGCGCTGATGGCCTTCAAGCGCAGCTTCACCGACCCGGTGCCGAGGAAGCGCAGCAGGGCTCTCGCCGAAGCCGGTATCGAGGCGATCCAGGGCACCGCGCGCTTCACCGGCCCGAACACGGTGGAGGCTGCGGGGCGGCGGCTGGAGGCGCGGCACATCCTGGTCGCCACCGGTGCGGCGCCCGCCAGGCTGCCGATCGAAGGCACCGGGTTGCTGGCGACGAGCGACGACTTCCTGTCGTTGGAACGGCTGCCGCGGCGCCTCGTCATGCTGGGGGGTGGCTACATCTCCTTTGAATGCGCCCATATCGCGGTGCGGGCCGGCGCCGAGGTCACCATCCTGCATGCCGACGACCAGCCGCTCGGCCATTTCGACCAGGATCTGGTGCAGCGGTTGGTCGCCCATTCGAGGCAGGTGGGCATCACGGTCGAACTCGGCTGCAAGGCGGTCGCGGTGGAACGCGGGGCGGATGGGGGCATGGTGGTGACGGCCGAGGATGGCCGCCGCTTCGAAGCCGAGATCGCCCTGCACGGCCTTGGCCGCACGCCGCGGCTGGATGCTCTGGACCTGCCGGCCGGAGCTGTCGCCACGGAAAAGGGACGCCTGAAGCTGGACAGTCATCTCCGCAGCACCACCAACCCGGCGGTCTTCGCGGCGGGGGACGCCGCGGCGATGGGGCCGCCGCTCACCCCGGTCGCCTCGCATGATGCCGATGTGGTGGCGCGCAACCTGCTGGAAGGCTGCCACCACGAACCGGACTACACCGGTGTTTCCAGCGTGGTCTTCACCATCCCGCCGCTTGCCTCGGTGGGCCTGAGCGAGGAGGCCGCACGGCGCGACGGCGTGGCGTTCGAGCTGCGACAGGGCGACATGGCGGAGTACCAGTCGGTACGGCGCACCGGTGAGCCCACTGCCGCCTTCAAGCTGCTGCTGCAACCGGAAACCGGCTGCATCCTCGGCGCCCATCTGCTCGGACCGCAGGCCGAGGAGGTCATCAACCTTTTCGCGCTGGCGGTCAGGCTGCACCTGCCTGCGGCCGAACTCGGGAGGCTGCTGTCCGCCTACCCCTCCGGCGGATCGAACGTCGCCGGCATGCTGGGGTGACGGGCTCGCCACCCCGGCAATGCCGGCGACGTATCAGGGGCCCGGACGACCGCCCGTGCTGCCGAAAACCCCGCCGGACGCATAGCTCGTGTCCTGCGAGGCGAGTTGCACGTAGATCGAGGCCAGCTCCACCGGCTGGCCAGGCCGGCCCATTGGTGTCTGTGAACCGAAGCTCTGCACCTGATCGGGCGGCTGGCCGCCGCTGGGCTGCAGCGGGGTCCAGAACGGGCCGGGTGCGACTGCGTTGACCCGGATGCCCTGCTCCGCGACCTGCTTCGCCAGCGCCTGGGTGAAAGCGATGATCGCCGCCTTGGTCGCGGAGTAATCGAGCAGCAGCGCCGGAGGATCGTAGGCCACCACGGAAGCGGTGTTGATGATCGTGGCGCCGGGCGGCAGATGGGGAAGCGCCGCCTTGGTGATCCAGAACATCGCGTAGGCGTTGGTCTTGAAGGTCGCGTCGAACTGCTCGGTCGTGATGTCGGCGATATAGTTCTGCGCGGTCTGCCGCGCGGCGTTGTTGACGAGAATGTCGAGCCCGCCGAGTTCCCGCACCGCATCGGCAACCAGCCGCTGGCAGAAGGATTCCTCGCGGATGTCGCCCGGCAGCGTCACTGCCTTGCGGCCGGCGGCACGGATCAGCTCGACCACCTCGCGCGCGTCAGACTCTTCGGCGGGCAGATAGCCTATCGCCACATCGGCGCCCTCGCGCGCATATGCGATAGCGGCGGCGCGGCCGATGCCGCTGTCGCCACCGGTCACCAGCGCCTTACGCCCGGCCAGCTTGCCACTGCCCTTGTAGCTGGTTTCGCCGTGATCCGGGCGCGGCTCCATTCGGGAAGCGAGCCCGGGCCAGTCCTGCCGCTGCGGCGGAAAGGGCGGGCGCGGATATTCGGTGCGCGGGTCGACCAGCGCGGGTTGCTGGCCGCCCTGCGGCTGCTGCGCCGCGGCTGGCGTGCTTCCCCCGAACAAGGCCGGGGCGGCGGCCAGCCCGCCGCCGACGCCGCCCAGAACAATACGGCGCGAGTGGGCCTTGGGGTCGTGCGGCGGCCCGGCGGCGGGGAGGCGAGGGTCGTGCGGCGGCATCGGCGCATGTCCTGATTCCTGAAAGTCGTCAGGGAATGCACAGCGGTGGATGCGGTTGCATGCGCCTGCGTGACGGTCACAGTATTGCAGCGCCCATGAACAGATTTCCCGCGCGACCAGGCACCGGCTTCGTCGTTGAAGCATGGGGCAGGATGCCCGGCATCGCCCGGCACCTGGTCCGCATCAGCCAAGGATGACGATGATGCCAGCAAAGTCGAAGAAGCAGCAGATGGCCGCCGGCGCGGCCCTTTCGGCCAAGCGCGGCGAGCAACCCAAGTCCAGCCTCAAGGGCGCCGCGAAAAGCATGGAGCAGTCGATGAGCGAAAAGGAGTTGCACGACATGGCCAGCGCACCGCGCAAGAAGCTGCCGGAACGCAATCACGGCGACTGATCTGCGATCCAAGGGCCGCCACACGCCCATGTGAGGGGTCGTTCCGCGGCCTGTCGCGGCGCGGGCGAACGCCACATGACACGCCACGTTGTCCTGCGGACCCCAAGCCGACCGGGAGTGCCGTTCTGATGACCGACAAGCCGACCGGGTTCCCGCTGACGCTCAGCGTCAACGGCGCCAAGCATCGACTGGAGGTGGATGCGCGAACCACGCTGCTGGATGCCCTGCGCGACCGCCTGCACCTGACGGGAACCAAGAAGGGCTGTGCCCTCGGACAGTGCGGCGCCTGCACCGTGCTGCTGGACGGGCGACGCATCGTTGCCTGCCTGACCCTCGCGGTGATGAGCGAGGGCGAGGAGATCACCACCATCGAAGGACTTGCCGAGGATGGCCACCTGCACCCGGTGCAGGCCGCCTTCGTCGAGCATGACGCCTTCCAGTGCGGCTACTGCACGCCGGGGCAGATCATGTCCGCCGTCGGCTGCGATCCGCGAAGGCCGCGCCAATTCCGACGAAGAGGTGCGCGAACAGATGAGCGGCAACCTCTGCCGTTGCGGCGCCTACGTGAACATCGTGGCCGCCGTGCGCGACGCCGCGCGGGGGGGCTGAGCGATGCATCCCTTCACCTACACCGCCACGCCGGATCCGGCCGCCGCCGCCGCCCGGGCCCTGGCAGGCGCCGAGTTCATCGCCGGCGGCACCGACATGCTGCAGCTCCTGCAGGAGAACATCCGCCAGCCGGCCCAGATCGCCGACATCAACGGGCTGCCCAACGGGGGGGTGACGGACAGCCCGGATGGCGCGCTGCACCTCGGCGCGCTGACGCGCCTGCAGGAGGCCGCCGACCACCCTGCCCTGCGATCCCGCTTCCGGGTCGTCGCGGAGGCGCTGGATGCCACGGCATCGCCCATGGTGCGGCACATGGCGACCATCGGTGGCAACCTGCTGCAGCGGACCCGCTGCCTCTACTTCCGCGACGCGACCACGCCCTGCAACAAGCGGACGCCTGGTTCCGGCTGTCCGGCACAGGATGGCGAGAACCGGCTCAACGCCATCCTGGGTGGCAGCGGGCACTGCATCGCCGTCCAGCCATCGGACCTGCCGGTAGCGTTGATCGCGGTGGATGCCGAGGTGGTGGTGCGCCGCGCCGACGGAGCCGAGCAGCGGATCCCCATCGCGGACTTCCACCGCCTGCCAGGCGACACGCCGCAGATCGACACGGTGCTGCGGGAGGGCGACCTGATCCTTGGCATCGGCATCCCGGCGCATGCCGCGACGCGGCGCTCGCATTACGTGAAGGTGCGCGACCGTGCGAGCTTCGCCTGGGCGCTTGCCTCCGCGGCCGTCGCGGCGCGGACCGGGGCGGATGGCCGGGTAGTGGAGGCGCGCGTCGCGGTGGGTGGCGTCGCAACCAAGCCCTGGCGTCTGCCGCAGGTCGAGCAGGCGCTGCTCGGCGAGCGGATCGACGCCGCGACTGCCGCACGCGCCGCCGACCGGGCAACGGAGGGGGCGGTCCCGCGCGCCGGCAACGCCTACAAGGTGCCGCTGCTCCGCAACACCGTCGAGCGTGCACTGCTTGAACTCGGAGACATGCCATGAACGCGGTGATCGGCCAGCCCATCCCCCGCGTGGACGGCCCGGCGAAGGTGACGGGCCAGGCGACCTATGCGGCGGAGTTCAGGCTGCCGGGGCTTTGCCATGCGGCGGTGGTCCTCAGCACCATCCCGCGTGGCCGCATCGCGCGGATCGACACCACCGCGGCCGCGGGCGCGCCTGGCGTGCTCGCCGTGCTGACCCATCGAGAACGCGCCCCGGCTGGCCTACGAGCCGCTGCCGCAACGGCCGCAGGTGGACCCGAAGTCCGGCGAGCAACTGCATGTCCTGCAGGACGCCCGAGGTGCACTTCAACGGCCAGCCCGTCGTGCTGTGTCGTCGCGGAGACGCTGGAGCAGGCGACCCATGGCGGCGAACTGGTCCGGGTGGAGTATCGAGCCCGCGTCGGCCAACGACCGAATTCCATCCCGCGCGTGGCCGACCGCCGAGCGAACCGACCGCCAAGGCCGGCCGCCCCGGCGATACCAGCCGCGGCGACGCCGATGCCGCGCTTGCTGCAGCGCCGGTCCGTGTCGAGTGCCAGCTACCGCCACCCGCGCGAGCACCACAACGCCATCGAGCCGCACGCCACCATCGCGCATTGGGAGGGCGAGCACCTTACCCTGCACGACAAGACCCAGTGGGTGGACAACGACCGCAAGGAGATCGCCGCACGTCTTCGGCATCCCGGAGGACCGCATCCGGGTGGTCTCGCCCTTCGTCGGCGGCGCCTTCGGCTCCGCGTTGCGCACCTGGCCGCATGTGACGCTGGCGGCGCTGGCGCGCGAAGGTTGTGGGACGGCCGGTGCGGCTGGAACTGACGCGGCGCGAACTCTACACCTCGGTCGGCTTCCGCCCGCATACCGACGCAGCACGTCGCGCTCGGCGCCGACCGCGAAGGCCGCCTCGGCGCCATCATCCACGAGGCGGCATCGCAGGTCGCCGTCTACGAGGAATATGCCGAGACCACCCTCGACGCCGGCCCAGCACATCTATGCCTGCCCGAACGTCCGCACCCGCTACCGGCTGGTCGAGATGGACACCAACTCGCCCTGCCCGATGCGCGCCCCCGGCGTGGTCACCGGTATCCTCGCCCTGGAGATGGCGATGGACGAGCTGGCCGAGGCGCTTGGGATGGACCCGCTGGAGTTGCGGCTGCGGAACCACGCCGACAGGGACGAGAAGAAGGACCTGCCCTGGTCGAGCAAGGCGCTGCGCGACTGCTACGAACTGCCGCCGGGCGCTTCGGCTGGTCTCGCCGCGACACCGCAGCCACGCTCAATGCGTGACGGCAACGCGCTGGTCGGCTGGGGCATGGCGACGGCCATGTATCATGTCGGAGCGCGGCGGCGGCTCGGCCCAGGTTGCGCTCTCGGGCAACGGCATCGGCTGTGGTACGTAGCGCCGCATCGGATATGGGGCCGGGCACCTAGACCTCGATGACCCAGGTCGCCGCCGGATACGCTCGGGCTGCCGATGGAGCGCGTGCGCTTCGAACTCGGCGACACCAACCTTCCCTATGCGCCGGTGCATGGCGGCTCGATCACCATGGCCAGCGTCGGCAATGCGGTGGCCGAGGCCTGCAAGGCAGCGCAGCGCAAGCTGGTGGAGCTGGTCCGCGCGGCCGGCGAAGGCCCCTTCGCCGGCCTGCCCGCCGAGGCGATCCTCGCCGCGACGGCGGCCTGGCACGCGCCGACGGCAGCGGCGAGACCGTGCCCTACGATGTCCTGCTGCGGCAGCACAACCTTGCATGGCTGGAGGCCGAGGCAACCTCCAAGCCCGGCGAGGAGACGCAGAAGTTCTCCTCCGCGGCCTTCGGCGCCGTGTTCGCCGAGGTCCGGGTCGATGAGGCGCTGGGCACGGTAAGGGTGCCGCGGATCGTCGGCGCCTATGATGTCGGCCGCGTGGTCAACCCGATGACGGCGCGCAGCCAGTGCATCGGCGGCATGGTGCGGCGGCATCGGCATGGCGCTGCTCGAACGCGCGGAATGGGACGGGCGCTTCGGCAAGGTGATGAACGCCAACCTCGCGGAATACCTGGTGCCGGTCTGCGCCGACGCGCCGGAGCTGGATGTCAGCTTCGTCCCTGGCGACGACCGCAACTTCAACCCGCTCGGCGTGAAGGGGCTGGCCGAGGTGGCGATCTGCGGCGTCGCACCGGCCATCGCCAGCGCCATCTACCACGCCACCGGCCGGCGCATCCGCGACCTGCCCATCACGCCAGAGAGCCTGCTGGGTTGAACCGCGTGTGCTTCGGCCAAGGGTTGGGCGCCCGGCGGTTGCCGCCGGGCCGGTGGGTCAGCCGGTGCGGTCGCCGACGGTTACCCCGGCGAGCCGTTCGAGTACCTTGACGATGGCCGACCCGTCCTCCTTCCCGTAACCCGCCGCGCCGGGCCATCTGGTAGACCTGCTGCGTGACGTTGGCGAGCAGGAGAGGCACGCCGAGCGCCTTGGCGAAGGCGGTTTCCAGCTCCTGGTCCTTGAAGGATATGTCGGTGGTGCCGGAAGGCGAGAAGTCGCGCGCGATCATGCGCGGCGCGCTTCGCTCGAAGGCTTGGCTATGGCCGGTGCTGACGCTGACGACCTCCTCGATCTGCCGCGGGTCCAGCCCGGCCTTGGTGCCGAGCACCATGGCTTCCGCGACCGCAACCGTCGTCACCTGCAGCAGCATGTTGTTCAGCAGCTTCATCGCCAGGCCGTTGCCGAGCGCCCCCACATGGAAGACGTTCCGGCCCATGGCGCGGAACAGCGCCTCGCAGGCGGCGAAGGTCTCCTTCGGGCCACCGACGATGACCGAGAGGGTGGCCGCCGCAGCGCCGGTGGTGCCGCCGCTGACCGGCGCATCCAGCAGGGCGATGCCGCGGGCCGCCAGTTCCTCGCCCATGCGGCGCAGGCCGAAGGGGTCGATGGTGCTCATGCAGATGACGGTATGGCCGCGCGCCGCGCCCTGGGCGAAGCCGGCGGCCCCGGTGATCACCTGCTCGGCCTGGGCGGTGGTCTCCACCATGCAGATCGACCGGGTAGTCTCGCGCGCCACTGCCTGCGGCGTGGCGGCGACCTCGGCTCCCGCTTCCGACAAGGACTGCACCTTGCGTGCGTCGATATCATGCACCACCAGGGGAAAACCCGCCTTCAGCAGGTTGCGCGCCATCGGTTCGCCCATGGCGCCGAGGCCGACGAAGCCGGTCTTCGCGGTCATGGCTACAATCCCCCCGTGACATCGATGGTCAGGCCGGTGACGAAATCCGCATCCGACGAGGCCAGAAAGCAGATCACCTTCGCCTGGTCGGCCGCGACGCCCATGCGCCGGAGCGGCGTTCGCTCAATCTCCTCTGCCCGCGTCTCGGGAGGTTGCTGCTCCCAGCGCGGGCGGATACGCTCGGTCAGGGTGGTGGCCGGAGCGATGGCGTTGACGTTGATGCCATGGGGACCGAGCTCGATCGACAGCTTCCTCGTGTAGGCCACGATGCCGCCCTTTGCCGTGGCATAGGCGGAGGAACTGGCCTCGCTCAGCCCGCGCCCGGCGATGGAGGCGAGGTTGACGATCTTGCCTCGCTGCTGCCGCCGCATGACCGGAACGACGGCATGGGTGAACAGGAAGGTCCCCGTCAGGTTGAAATGCAGCAGCGCCTGCCATTCCGCCAGGGTCAGTTCATCGACGGATGCCGCCGGGTTGGCAATGATTGTGCTGCCTCCGACCGCGTTGACCAGCACGTCGATACGGCCGAAGCGCTTCGCCACATCCGCCACCAGCCCGTTCACCTGGCCTTCGTCCAGCGCGTCGGCCTGATAGGCATGCGCCTGGCCGCCGGCCTGGAGAATCGCCTCCACCGCCGCATCCAAGCGCTCGGCATTGTTGTCCACGGCGACGACCATGCCGCCTTCCCGCCCGATGATGTCCACCGTCGCACGGCCGATGCCGCTGGCCGCGGCGGTAACCACCGCGACCTGATCCTGGAAGCGCATGCCTTTCTCCTCCACCGGCCCTGTTCCCGGCCTTGCGGGAATGCTGCGCCGCCCGCCGCCCACAGGTCAATTCGCAAGACGGGTGCCGGTCCATGCCGGCATGATGCGAGGAACGCATGGCGGCCCTGCGGGGAACCTCGCCAAAATCGGGCGCGTTGGAACGTGTACCTCGAACTACTTCAGGAACAACCCAAGGTATGGCGACCGGCTTCCCCTTTCGCGTTTTCGATGGCATCCGGCTTGGCGATGCGGGCGACGTCCTGGTCGATCAGGTCCGCGACGCCCTGGACGAGGTCCAGGCGACCTTCGCCAGCATTCAGGATGATCTACCGTCTACCCAGCCGCAGGATCTCCTCGGATCCGATGCATGGGCCGAGCTTCGCGGTGCGGTTGGCGAACTCGACATCGCGCGCCTGGAAGACTTTGCCACATCCCTTCCGCCCGAGTTGAGTGGGCCGGATGAGACCGGCGAAGTGCCGACCGGCGCCTCCAGCATCGCCCGGCCCGAAGCCGCGCTCGGCGCCGCGCTTTCTGCCTCGGCACGCGTCGTCCGGGCCATCGGCCCAGAAGCCGAGACGGTCCAGGCCGAGGGCCGCAGCTTCCAGGTGGTCGGCCGCTACGATGACCCGGTGAGCGGGTTCGACGCGATCCATCTTCGTGCGCTCGATGGCACCGAGGATGTCTTTGCCCTCGACGGCCTGGAAGTGGGCTCCGAGCCGGATACGCTGGCGGCGTTGGATCTCGGGCGGCCGCAGGCGGAATCGCCCGAATTTACGCGCCTGGTCGCCGAGGCCAGCAATGCCGCGCTGCTGGAAGGCCGGTCGCTGATGTTCGTCGGCCCCAGCCTCGGCGGTGCGCTGGCCCAGGTGGCGGCCTATGAAACCTCGGAGGCGCTGCTGGCCGCGGGCGCGGCCCCCGGAACCGGGGCGGTCAGGCTGGTCACGGTGGACCCGCTGGGCGGGCGCGACGCGGCGGAAAGCCTGAATGGCGGGAGCCTCGACCCTGCCGCGCTGGAGGTGATCAACGCGGTCAACCTGCGGACCGAGGGCGACCTGATCTCCCGCATCGGCAGCCATATTGGCGAGACCATCAGCTTCCGCCCGGTGAACAGCGCCGGTGAACCGGTGATGCTCTCGACCGCCGATGCGCATGTGAACGTCGAATCGCTTTTGGCGACGCTGCGGAGCGACGCGCTGTTCGCCGCCGGCGAGCGCGGGGCACCCGCCGAGATCGGCGGCTTTGCCCGGTTGTCCAACACCCTTGCCGACCGCGTTATCGACGAGGCGCAGCAACGCAATGTGCTGGACAACCCGGAAGGCGACATCCCGCTGCAGGTCCCGGGCACGGCGGGCTTCGATGAGACCGGCACGAACTGGGTGCTGGATGCGGACCAGGACGGCGTGGCCGACATGGTGGTGGGCCTCTCGGCGCCGTTGGCCAATCAGTCGGACCTGATCTTCGGCTGATCCTGCCCGGTCAGGGGCGGCAAGGGCCGGGTGCCGGGGCGGTGGCATGGGATGCTTGCCGCACCCGCCGGTGAACCGCCCGCCCCTCCGGCCACGGGCTGGCGGGGTTGCATGGCTTGCTGACGCGCTATGGTGGGCGAGCCACCATGCGCGGAGGGAACCTCATGACGAGCCGGATCAACCGGGCGGCCGAGACGCTGCAACAGGGCCAAGCCATCTACTACACCGGCCACCATACCGGCCATGTGCTGACCCATGCCCAGGGATGCGAGGACGCGGGCACCTGGGCGGACTACATCAATATCGGCATGGAGCACGGCGCCTTCGACATGGCCGGCCTCGCCGAATACATGCGCGGCCTTGTCGATGGCGGCCCGACCGCATCGGGCCACCGCACCCCGACGGTGGTCGTGGAAGCGCCGGTGCATGGCACGGACGAGATGAACATCCGCCACAATGCCTGGCAGTTCCGCCAGATCCTCGCCCGTGGCGTGCATGGCGTGCTGCTGTGCCAAGCGGAATCGGCGGCGGCGGTGCGGGCCTTCGTCGAGGCCTGCCGCTACCCGCACCATGCCGAGGGGGTGGACCCGCGGCTGCCTTCACCCATCGAGAGGATGCGCGGCGCTACCGGCCGGCCCGGCCCCGGCCTGCTGGGCGTCGGCACGCGTGGCCGCGGCTCCGAAATGTCCGCCGCGCCGGTCTGGGGGATTTCCGAGCAGGACTACTTCCGCCGCTGCGACCCCTGGCCCCTCAACCCCGAGGGGGAGCTGCTGCTGGGCGTGAAGATCGAAAGCCCGGAGGGGGTGGCCCGGTGCGAGGAGATCCTGGCGGTCCCCGGCCTTGGTTTCGCCGAGATGGGTCCGGGCGACCTCGGCCTGTCCCTGCTCGGCCACGTCACCCTGCGGGTCTCGCCCTACCCGCCCGAGATGCAGGAAGCCCGTGACCGGGTATTCGCTGCCTGCCGGGCAAATGCCGTGGCGTTCCTGGAACTCTGCACCCCGGCGAACATTGCCGCCCGGCTCGATGAAGGCGTGCGCGTGATAGCCGGCGGGCGGGAGGAGACGGCTCGCGCGGGGCGCGCGCATCAGCAGCGGATGCCGCCGTCCTGATGACCATGCGGCGCTGGACGCCCCGGCTCGGGCCGCATAGCCGGAGAGCGTCTTGTGGAACCGCCCGCGCCCGGCCGCGCTGACGGCGCAGGGTGTCCCGAGGGCGAAGGAACGCCGGCATGACCAGCCATCAGGAGAATTCCAAATGAAGCTTTTCACCATTGAAGTCGCCGGGCGTCCCCTCCTGGTGTTTCCCGAAGCCGACAGCGGCGCGGCGGAGGAACTGGCACTGTCCTCGATCGGACCGGACCTCCTGGAATTCGAGGCGGATGGCGAGCCGCTCTGGGACGGCGAGGAGAAGCTGGTGGTGCGGGACGCCGGCCCCGACGAGGTGACGCGCTGGGAGCAGGGCTTTTCCGCCGCCAAGGCCGGCGGTGATTCCGCCGACATCGACTCCGAGGGTTACGCGGTGCTGCTGGTGGATGTGGATACGGACGAGGACTGAAACTCGCGCCGCGTCCGGCCTGAACGGATGAACCGCCCTTAGCGGGTCTTCGGCGGATCCGCCTGACCGGCCGGAGGGAGCGGCAGCGATCTGGTGGTATCGGGCGTGGTCCGCGTCGTGCCGCCACCTGGGTCGACCCGTGGACGCCCATCGGTGATGGCGCCCGGCTCAGGGGCGGGGGGTGGGCTTGCGGGCCTGGGCGGTGGGGCGGGGCGGGTCACGCCCTGCGCAGGTGCGGTGCCCTGGGCCATTCCGGCTGCCGGCAGCGCCAGCATCAGCCCGGCCGCCAGTGCGTATCGTGTCCCACCATGCCTTGCCATTGCGCGACTTCTCCCCATCGTCGAAATCTGAGCGGCAACGCTTGCGGCATTGGCGAGGTTGCCATATCGCCGCCTGGCTGGAAGACCATTTTCGGCAGGTCCGGCAGGCATCTTCCGACCATGTCGCGCGTTGCGCGTAACCTGGGGTTGGGGCGTGGAGCATTCGATGGGAAATCAAAATGATTCCGGAGCGACACCGCGGCGCCGCTTCCTCGGCACCCTGGGGCTGGGGGCGGGCGTGACCATCGCGGCTCCGAGTGCGGCCTTCAACGTGGATGGCGGCACGGGCGGACTGCCGCCGGCCAAGGAATCCGAGGCGGAAAAGCGCAAGCCCCGCTACCGCGAGACCGACCATGTGCGGGCCTTCTACCGCACCAACCGCTACTGAGCCGGGAGGCAGCCCATGCTGACCAGACGCAGCGAAGGACAGGCGTCGCGGCGCCGTCTGGCCAGTGCGTATGAAGGCCTTGCCTCCGGCGGCACGGACCGGCGCGGCTTCCTCCGCCAGGCCGGGCTGGGCGGGGCCGGCTTGGCCGCCATCGGAGCGTTGCCGCCGATGCTCAGCCGGGCGCAGGCCCAGGTGTCGGACCATGCCCCCAACCGCTCGGCGCCGATCAGGCGCGTGAAGAACATCTGCACCCATTGCTCGGTCGGCTGCACGGTGATCGCCGAGGTGCAGAACGGCGTCTGGATCGGGCAGGAGCCGGCCTGGGAATCCCGATCAACCGCGGCACGCATTGCGCCAAGGGCGCCTCGGTGCGCGAGATCGTGCACGGCGACCGCCGGCTGAAATACCCGATGAAGCTGGTCGGCGGCCAATGGCAGCGCCTGTCCTGGGACCAGGCGATGAGCGAGATCGGCGACAAGATGCTGGAGATCCGCGAACGCTCGACCGCCGATTCCGTGTATCTGGCTGGGCTCGCGCCAAGTTCACCAACGAGGCCGCCTATCTGTTCCGCAAGTTCGGCGCCTTCTGGGGCACCAACACGGTCGATCACCAGGCGCGCATCTGCCACTCCACCACCGTCGCGGGCGTCGCCAACACCTGGGGCTATGGCGCGCAGACCAATTCCTACAACGACATCCGCAACGCCAAGACCATGATCATCATGGGCGGCAATCCGGCGGAAGCCCATCCCGATCGCCATGCAGCACATCCTGACCGGGCAAGGAGCTGAACCGCGCCAACCTGATCGTCATCGACCCGCGCTTCACCCGCACCGCGGCCCATGCCACCGAATATGTCCGCCTGCGCGCCGGCACGGACATCCCGGTGATCTGGGGCATGCTCTGGCACATCTTCGAGAATGGCTGGGAGGACAAGGAGTTCATCCAGCAGCGCGTCTACGGCATGGACGAGGTCCGCCGCGAAGTCGCCAAATGGACGCCGCGAGGAGGTCGAGCGCGTCAGCGGCGTGTCCGGAAGCGCAGCTGAAGCGGACGTCGCCGAGATCTTCGCCACGCAGAAGCCGGCGACGCTGATCTGGTGCATGGGCGCCACCCAGCACACCGTCGGCACCGCCAACGTGCGCGCCTTCTGCATCCTGCTGCCTGGCCACCGGCAATGTCGGCACGGCCGGGACCGGCGCCAACATCTTCCGCGGCCACACCAACGTGCAGGGCGCGACCGACTCGGCCTCGATATCTACAACCCTGCCGCTCTATTACGGCCTGGATCGAAGGCGGCCTGGAAGCACTGGTCGCGGGTCTGGGAGGTCGAATACGAATGGCTGGTCAGGCCGCTTCGACGAGGTCCCGGCCAAGGGCGGGCGCGAGCCGCGCACCCGCAAGGAGAACATGGAGACCCCGGGCATCCCCTCGACCCGCTGGTTCGACGCCGTGAGCTGCCGCGCGACGAGGTCGACCAGCGCCAGCCGCTTCAAGGCATGTTCGTCATGGGCCATGGCGGCAACACCGTCACCCGCATGCCGGAAGTGGTGAAGGCCATGGAGAAGCTGGAACTGCTGGTGGTCGCCGACCCGCACGCCGACGACCTTCGCGCCGATCTCGGAGTCGCCGCAGACGGCACCTATCTGCTGCCGATCTGCCACCTCGCTTCGAGACGCGACGGCTCGCGCACCGCCTCCAACCGCTCGCTGCAATGGGGCGAGCAGATCGTCGAGCCGATCTTCGAATGCCGCGACGACTACGACGGTGATGTACGACTTGGCGAAGCAAGCTCGGCTTCGCCGACCGAGATGTTCAAGAACATCGCGGTGGACAACGGCAAGGTCGTCGGCCGAGGACATCCTGCGCGAGATCAACCGCGGCGGCTGGTCCACCGGCTATTGCGGCCAGTCGCCGGAGCGGCTGAAGGCGCACATGCGCAACCAGGAGCAAGTTCGACCTGGTCACCCTGCGCGCGCCAGGCCGGCACGCCGGAAGTCGGCGGCGAGTATTACGGCCTGCCCTGGCCCTGCTGGGGCACGCCGGAGATGCAGCATCCGGGCACCCACATCCTCTACAACACCGACGCTCATGTGAAGGAAGGCGGCGGCACGTTCCGCGCCCGCTTCGGCGTCGAGCGCAACGGCGAGACGCTGCTGGCCGAGGGATAGCTGGTCCGGAGGGCTCCGAGCTCGACGGACGGCTATCCCGGAATTCACCATGGCGGTGCTCCGGCGAGCTCGGCTGGGACGAGGATCTGCCGGCCCGAGGAACTGGCAGCCGACTCCAGCGGGTCGGCGGCGACAAGGTCGACGCGGGTGTCCTGGGCGACCGACCTGTCGGGCGGCATCCAGCGGGTCTGCATGGATCACGGCTGTCATGCCCTACGGCAACGGCAAGGCCCGCGCGGTCGCCTGGAACCTGCCCGACCCGGTGCCGGTGCATCGCGAGCCGATCTACACCCGCCGCACCGACCTGATCTCGACCCTGGACCAGGCGGCCATCATGGCGGCCAATCCGAAGCGCTGGCCCCGGACGGCACTTACCCCGCCATGCGGGACCGTCGGGGCTTCCGGATGCCGCATCTCGGCTGCGCGATCAGAGCGGTCCAAGGTGGCCGGGAACTTCCCGATCGTCCTCACCTCGGGCGGCTCGTGGAATACGAGGGCGGCGGCGAGGAGACCCGGTCGAACCGCTGGCTGGCCGAGCTGCAGCAGGACATGTTCGTCGAGATCAACCCGGCCGATGCCACAGGACCGCGGCATCGCAGGACGGCCAATGGGTCTGGGTCTACGGGCCGGAGAACAACAGCGCAGATGCAGGTCAAGGCGCTGGTGACCGAGCGCGTCGCGCCGCGGCGTCGCCTTCATGCCCTTCCACTTCTCCGGCTGGTACGCAGGGCGAGGATCGGCGCGCGCTACTATCCGGCGGGCACCGACCCGATCGTGCTCGGCGAGAGCGTCAACACCATCACGACCTATGGCTACGACCCGGTGACCGGCATGCAGGAGACCAAGGTCACGCTCTGCCAGATCGCGGCGGCTAAGGGAGCGCATGACGATGGCGCGCCTGAAATTTCTCTGCGACAGCGACCGCTGCATCGAGTGCAACGCCTGCGTCACCGCCTGCAAGAACGAGCACGAGGTGCCCTGGGGCATCAACCGCCGGCGCGTGGTGACGCTGAACGACGGCAAGCCGGGCGAGCGCTCGGTCTCCATGGCCTGCATGCACTGCACCGACGCGCCCTGCGCCGCGGTCTGCCCGGTGACTGCTTCTACACCACCGAGGACGTCGTCGTGCTGCACTCCAAGGACCTGTGCATCGGCTGCGGCTACTGCTTCTACGCCTGCCCGTTCGGCGCGCCGCAATATCCGCGCGTCGGCAATTTCGGCTCCCGCGGCAAGATGGACAAGTGCACCTACTGCGCCGGCGGCCCGGAGGCGGACAACACGGCGGCGGAATACAGCCAATACGGCAGCAACCGCATCGCCGAGGGCAAGCTGCCGCTTTGCGCCGAGATGTGCTCGCACCAAGGCGTTGCTGGCCGGCGACGGCGACATCATCGCCGGGATCTACAGGGAGCGCGTGCAGCAGCGCGGCTACGGCTCGGGCGCCTGGGGCTGGCAGACCGCCTACAAGGAGGGCCTGACGGTATGATGCCGCTGCGCGCCATCGCGCTGGCGTTGCCGCTTGCGCTGGCCTTCTCCGTCGCATTTGCACAGCAGCCGCAGCCCCCGGGTGCGCCCCCGGGTGGCGCGCCATCGGTCCAGTCCGCGGCGCCCGAGGTTGGCTCGGGGCGCGGCGGAACCGGCAATGCCCAGCCGCCCGAATTGGCGGATCCGCAGACCCCTACCGGCGGGCCGCGACCGACCTCGCCGGAGGCCGTGGCACCGCAGCCCTCCACGCCCGTGGCTCCGATCCCCACGCCGACCCCGTTCACCGGGCGGCCCGGGATGGATGCCGCGGAACTCGAATTGCAGCATGCGCTGCAAGGCGGCGTGATCAGCGGCGTCGTCAGCATCCCGAACCAGTCGGCCGGCATCCTGATCCAGCCCGCGGGGCGCGACTGGCGCGGCTTCCGCACCCGCACCCTGACCATCACCGGGGCCGTCATCGTCCTCGGCACCATCCTGATCCTGGCGGTCCTGTACCTCCTGAAGGGCCAGCAACGCATCGATGCGGGCCGGGCCGGGCGCAGCATCGAGCGCTATGGCTGGCTGGAGCGGATGAACCACTGGATGGTGGCAAGCAGCTTCGTGGTGCTTGGCCTGTCCGGCCTCAACATCACCTTCGGTGCCTATGTGCTGCGGCCGGTGATCGGCCCGGAGGCCTTCACCGCCCTGACCTGGGCGGGCCAGGCGGCGCACCAGTACCTGTCCTTTCCCTTCACCCTCGGCCTGCTGGTGATGCTGGTGTTGTGGATGCGCGACAACCTGCCGGGCAAGGTGGATCTCACCTGGCTGAAGGCCGGCGGGCCGATGGCGAAGGGCCACCCGCCGGCCGGGCGCTTCAACGCCGCACAGAAGGCGCTGTTCTGGTTCGTGCTTGGCGGCGGCCTGCTGGCGGCCGTTTCGGGTTACCTGCTGATGGCCCCGGGCCTGCTGAGCGACGTCATCGGCCAGCAGTGGGCGCATATCGTGCACGGGCTGATCGCCATGGTGATGACCGCGGCCATCCTTGGCCACATCTACATCGGCACCATCGGTACGGAGGGCGCGCTGGAAACCATGACAACCGGCCGCGCCGACTACAACTACGCCCGCGAGCACCACAGCCTATGGGTCGAAGACCAACTGGCCGAAGCGCGGCGGCTCGCCCTGCCGTCTTCCCGCACCGGCGTAGGAGGCACGACGCAGCCCAGGTAGCGGCCATCGCCGGGCCTCGCTGGCCCGGCGCCCCGCCGAGGCGGTTGTGTTCAGCGATAACGTGTAAAGGACCGCGGCGCCGGCAATGGTGCCGCGCGGTCAGGCGGAGGCCCGCCGCTCCCGGGCTTCCCGGTGCAGCAACCGGATGATCGCGGGGCTATCGACCAGATAGCGCCGTGCCAGCCGCCGTGGATCCTGTGCCAGCCGCCAGGCCCATTCCAGCCCGGCATGCTGCACCGGCCGAGGCGCGCGGCGCTCCTCCCCGCTCAGGAACAGCAGGCTGGCCCCGATGCAAAGGCCGGTGCCGCTCGCCCTTCCCCGCTGCGCCACCGCATGCGCCACCATGCATTGGCGTGGCGAGCCCACCGCGAGGAAGGTGAAGCGCGCCGGGTTGTCCTCGATGAAGCGGACCGCTGTCTCTAAGGCGGCGGGGTCGTGCTCGAAGCCCATCGGCGGGTTGTAATGGGCGACGCGGCGAAGGCCGGTGCGCTGCACCAGCCTCGCCAGCGTCGGTGGTGTCATGCCCAGGATGGTTACCGGCTCATCCGGCGCGATCATCCCAAGCACCAGGCCGGCGGTGAGGTCGCTCCCGGGAACCACCGCGGGTGGCTGCAGGCCTGCAAGCCGTGCCAGCCGCGCCACGACACGGCTATCCAGCAGCCGGAGCGAGGCGGCAGCATAGAGCGGCCGCCTCCCTGGCTCCCGGGCCAGCCGCACAAGATGGTCGGCATTCGGAGTGACGACGTAGCCGAACTCGGCCTCGGCTGGCCGCTGGGCCAGCCGGTCGAGCACGACGTGCAAAGGTTCGTCGGCGAAATCGAGGCCGAACAACCGTTTGGTCGGAACGTCGGGGTGCAATCCGTCAGAGGGCAAAGCGCATCCTAAGCAGGAACAGGTTTCGGGAGTATTCGTTCAGGCCGCCGGTGCTTTCCAGCCGGCTTGAATACGCGTAGGTGCCGATCAAGGTCATGTTCCGGTTCAACAGGTACCGGGCGGAAAGCGCAAGCACGGCATCGGTCGCAGTTTGGTTCGGGCTCTCGTACTCCCTTCTGTCACCCCGCAGTTCGGCCCCCAGGATGACATTCCGGAGATATTCGTGGTCGACGGCGATGGCGGCCCGGGTACGCTGGAAGCTGACCGCGTCCTGGCGAATGGACTCCTCAATGGTACGGCTGACGGTCAAACGCAGGGTAGTCAACTGGGTTGCTGCCCAGGTGAGTTGACCTTCGAACGCCGGCCCCTCGAGGGTCTGGATGTTGTCGCCTTCGTATTTGCGCTGGCGCCAGCCCACGGCTATGCGCCCCTGCCAGACGCCATCGAAATCATAATCGAAACCGGCCAATGCCTCCCAGGTGAAGCTATTGCGTTCCCTGGAGATCTGATCGCTGTACTCGATATCCTGGAGGCGGACGACGGCGGTGATGTTCCGGCCGGGCGACAATGAATAGCTGGTCCCGAGCGAGCCGATGATGGAATCGAAGTCGTTCTGCGAAATCTCGTTCCGCGTGCTCCCGATGGTCACGTCCTCGAACCGGAACGTCTGGTAGACGCCGGAGGCCAGCAGGCCAACGCGGTTGAAGCGGGTCGTACCGGTGACCTGGAACTGATCCGAGTTGTAGGGGACAGGCCGGGACAGCCCGGCGGACTGCACATCGATGCTGTCCACCTCCAGGTGTTCCTGGAAGTGCCGGTAGCTCGCCAGGATGTTGGTATCGGCCGAGAAATCGTAACGCCCGAAACCTCCGGCCGACCAGTCTTCCCAATTCTGCGAAGTATTTTCGAAATACTGCCGCACGATGCCGCTGGCCGAGGCGCCAACCGCGTGGGTGGTCCAGTTGCTTTCGATGCCCAGGTTCAGCCTGTGCTCGAAAAACCCGTCGGAAGTTACATTATTTTCATCGCCGAACAGGTTGCTGTCCCAGCCTGGCCCGGTCTCGATCGCGCCGTTCAGCCGGAAACCGCCAAGGCGTATGCCAAGCGGATCATAATCGGTACGGGGCCTGGATGTAACGGTCACCCCACGCGCCACATCCGGTGACGTACCGAGCTGGGCAAGTGCCTCCCCCACCGGAGCGCCCGCCATGACGGCCGCGCAGAATATCCACCCCGGAAACTTTCTCACCACCATTGTCCCACCATGCTACGCGCCAGATCTGCCTAGCATGAGGCCATATCACGGGTGTGCACGCAACGATCACGATCTGTCATGGCGCCCTTCCAACCTGAAAGTTGTGCCCAGGTGTTGCACCACTGCCGCCGGATTGATACGGAACGGTTGGCCATGGGGCGGTTACCACTGTGCAAGGCGCTGCGAAGGGGGTTGCAATTCGCTGGCGGGGCAGTGCGTATTCGCGCTGGGAACCGCTCCTCGCAAGGCTTGCGCAGGGGCATTCTTAGTTCCCGCCATGCAGGATGGCTTGGTGCTTCGTCCTTGATCGGCAGCGTCATAGTATGCCGCGTGGCAAGCGACCACTCCCCATGGCCGACCCAGGACGGAGCCCATCAATGGCCAGCATCGAAACCATCCGCCCGGATGCCGCCGGGACGGCCGCACGGGATGCGGAGCCATCCGGTGATGGCCGCGCCGGCCTGCCAAATCCGGCGGCCTTCGAGATCGGCCAGCATTCCGGCCAGCCGGAGGAGCAACGCCTGGCCAACCTGCTTGCCTTCGCCATGGCCACCGAGCGCCGGGAAGTGCCGAACCCAGATACGGTCGCCCGGCTGCGCCGCGAGGCCGAGGGCGCGCTATGCGACCACGCCTTCCGCTATCTCCACAACAACATCGAGCAGTTGCAGCGGGATGCCGTGACGCAGCAGCTTGGCCGCCTGCCGCGACCGCCCGGCATGATTAGGCTGGTCGCGGCCAATCTGATCGCGCTGGCCATCGTTGGTGCCATTGTCGGATGGCTTGCCCTGAACCCCGAAACCCTGGCCGGCCTGGCCGGTTTCCTGCGAGGCTGACGCATGTCGCTCACCCGTTCCGCCCAGGCCGGATCCGATACGGCCGCGGACACCCCGCTGCGGCGTGCATTGCGGGCCTGCCGGACCCAGTTCATCCTGGTCGGGCTGTTCAGCGGGGTCGTGAACCTGCTGCAACTCACCACCTCGGTCTACATGATGCAGGTGTTCGACCGGGTCCTGGCGACCCGGGTCCTGGATACCCTGGTCTACCTCACCATCATCGCGATCGCTGCGGTGGCGGTGCTGGCCATGCTCGAAGCGGTGCGCAGCAAGGTGATGCAACGGATCGGCACCTGGATTGAACACCGGGTGGCGCCCGAAGGTTTCGTCCGGGCCCTGGAAAGCACCTTGCGCGGTCGCCCCTACCGGATGGAGGCGCTGCGCGACCTGGCAGTCTGCCGCGGCTACCTTGGCTCGCCGGGTGCGCTGTCGCTGTATGACGTGCCCTGGGTGCCGATCTTCATCGCGGTGATCTTCTTGCTGCATCCGGTCATGGGCTGGATCGCGCTCGGCGGGGCGGTGATCCTGTTCGGGCTGACGGTGGCGAGCGAGGTCTCGACCTCCAAGCTGCTGAAGGAGGCCAATACCGGCGCCATGGCCTCCAGCGCCGGGCCGATGCGATCTCGCGCAACGCCGAGGTTATCGACAGCATGGGGATGCTGCCCTCGGTCATCGGCCGCTGGCGCGAGTCGGTCGCGGACATGACCGCGCCGCAGCAGCGTGCCGCGGACCGTGCCGCCCTGCTGGTCGCCGCCACCAAGTTCTTCCGCCTTGCGGTGCAGATCGGCATTCTCGGGGCCGGCGCCTACCTCGTGCTGCAACAGGAACTGACGGCGGGTGCCTCGATTGCCGGCTCCATCATCATGGGCCGTGCGCTGGCGCCGGTGGAGCAGATGATCGGCGGCTGGAAGCAGCTCGTGCAGGCCCGGCAGTCCTTCCGCCGGCTGCAGACCTTCCTGAGCCTGCCGCGGCTGCGCCCGCCCGGGCTGCCGCTGCCGGAGCCGACCGGCAAGCTGGCGGTCGAGCGCGTCTCCTACGCCTTCCCGGGCCAGGGCGTGGCGATGATCAAGGGGGTGAATTTCAGCCTGATGCCGGGTGAGAGCCTGGCCATCATCGGCCCCTCCGCCGCCGGCAAGACCACGCTGATCCGGCTGCTGATCGGCACCCTGCCCGCTTCGGCCGGCACCGTGCGGCTGGACGGCGCCGATGTGTACCAGTGGATGCGGGAGGATTTCGGCCGCCATGTCGGCTACCTGCCGCAGGACGTGGAGTTGTTCGACGGCAGCGTGTTCCAGAACATCGCCCGGATGGCCGAATCCGAGCCCGAGGCGGTGTACGAGGCGGCCCGCCTGGCGGGTTGCCACGACATGATCCTCCGCCTGCCGAACGGCTACGAGACCGAAATCGGCGATGGCGGCCAGTACCTCTCGGGCGGTCAGCGCCAGCTCATCGGCCTGGCCCGCGCGATGTTCGGGCAGCCGAAGTTCGTCGTGCTGGATGAACCGAACAGCAACCTCGACGGCAATTCGGAAGCGGCCCTGACCCAGGCACTAGAGCGGCTGAAGGCACAGAACACCACGGTGGTCCTGGTGTCCCATCGGCCGACCCTGGTGCAGGGCGTCGACAAGGTGCTGCTGCTGAAGGATGGCGCGATGGAGATGTTCGGCCCCCGTGCCGAGGTGCTGAAGCGCCTGATGACCCAACCCCGCCCGGCTGAACTGCCGACCGCCGCAGCCGCCCCGCGCCTGGAAGGGAGTGCCGCCCGATGAGCGCCGCCGCAGAAGTCCCCGCCGTGGTGCCGCCCGCCGCGCCGCCCGCCGTCATTCCCGCCCCTGGCAGCCGGGCGGTGGCGCCATACCGCGAACCGGGTGCCCTGCCGTCCTTCCCCTACAACGCCCTGCTCGACGCGCCGGCGCCACGTACCCGCGGCACGCTGTTCGTTGGCATGGCGATCTTCCTCGTCTTCGTGGTGGGCGGCATCGGCTGGTCGGTGTTCGCGCCGCTGGCCGAAGCCTCGATCGCCCCGGGCGTCATCAAGGTGGAGGGCAACCGACGCACCATCCAGCACCTCGAAGGCGGCATCGTCCGGGAAATCCTGGTACGGGACGGCGCCAAGGTCACCGAGGGCCAGGTGCTGATGCGGCTCGACGGCATCCAGGCCGATGCCACCCTGGAAGCCCAGCGCGCCCAACGCTGGGCGCTGATGGCCCAGGACGCGCGGCTGACGGCCGAACTGGCCGGGGCCCGCGACATCACCTTCCCGCCCGAGTTGCTGGCCAGCGACAGCCCGCGGGCCTTCGACAGCGTGACCGGCCAGCGCGCCCTGTTCGAGGCGCGGATCGCCAGCCTGGTCAGCCAGCTGCAGGTGCTGCAGTCCCGCATCGACCAGCAGAACGCGATCATCGCCGGTGCCCGTGGCCAGCTATCCTCCACCCAGCGCCAGCTCGCGCTGATCCGCCAGGAGGAGGAAATGACCCGCACCCTGGTGAACCAGGGGCTTGCGCGGCTGCCGCAATTGCTGGCGCTGCGCCGCACCTCCGCCGGTCTGGAAGGCAGCATCGAGGAGCTCAGCAGCCAGATCGACCGCGCCAATGCCGCCATCGCCGAGGCGCGCCAGCAGATCCAGCAGACCGAGGACCAGCGCATGCAGGACAATTCGCTGGAGCTGCGTGAGGTACGCGGCAAGCTGGCCGAGGTGGAGGAACGACTGCGCGCCTCTGCCGATGTCATGACCCGACGCGATATCGTCGCGCCGATTGGCGGAACTGTCGTCAATCTTAAGGTATTCACCCTGGGTGCGGTGGTGAAGCCGGGCGACCCGGTGATGGATCTGGTGCCGGAAGGCGACCGCCTGGTCGCCGAGGTGAACGTCCAGCCAAATGATATCGACGTGGTCTATCCTGGCCTGCATTCCGAAGTCCGCCTGCCGGCCTTCAAGCAGCGGCTGGTCCCCTACCTGCACGGCGAGGTGACCTGGGTGGCGGCGGACGTCACGGTCAACGAACGAACCGGGCAGCAGTACTACCGCGCCAACATCCTGATCAACCAGGAGCAGCTGGCGAGCCTGCCGAACGTCTTCCTCACCCCCGGCATGCCCGTGGAAGCCCATGTGCAGATCGGCGAACGGAGCTTCTTCCGCTACATCACCCAGCCGATCCGCGACAGCTTCCAACGCGCCTTCCGCGAGCAGTAGTCCGGCGTGACCGGGCAGGAGAACACAGCATAATGACCGACAACCGCACGACCATTTTCGCCGACGGCATCCTCGACGCCAGTGTCACCTTCGGGGTTGCCCGGCTGACCATGGCGCAGACCGGCCCGGATGGAAAACCGGTACCGGCCGGCCAGTTGGTGGTGCCGCTGGTGCAGCTTCCCGCCATGGCGAACAGCCTGAACGGCCTGCTGAAGCAGGTCGAGGCGAAGATGAAGGAACAGCAGGCCAATGCCCCGGCAGGGGCCACTGGCACGGATCCGGGCGCCGGCGCCCCAAACGTGCCCGGCTCCTTCCGCTTCGGCTGAAGCGCCGCGGCCCGGACCGGGCCGCGGCTACCCGCCGGACCGGTGTGCCATCATCGACACGCCGGCCTGGCCCTCACCGGGGCTGCCGCCCTGGCCGGCACCCTGGCTTCCGGCACCCTGGCGCCCCGCGACGCCGTGGCGCAACAGCCAGCGATGAGCCGGCATCTCGATGAAGCGCCAGGCCAGCCAACCAGCCGCTAGGCTGGCGATATACCCGGCCAGCATCAGCCCGATCCGCATGGCCGGCCCCGGTTCGGACAGCCGCAGCACCATGGTCAGTGCCGCTTCGACGAATACCCAGCACAGGTAGACCCCGAAGGACGCCTCGCCGAGCCGCACCAGAAGGTCCGGCGGGCCCTGGCGCGCGGAGATTGCGGCAGGGCGGTGCAGCAGCGGGATCAGCACCGCCAGCCCGACCACCGTCACCGCATCCGCACGCAGCCAAAGGCCCACCGGCAGTGCGAGCAGCACCGGCCACAGCAATCTGCGCGGCAGCAGCCCTTCCGTCGCCAACCGCCCGAGCCCAAGCCCGGCCAGGAATTCCAGGCCGAAGCGCACCAGTCCGAGATGCATCGTGTGGTTCAGCCCGTTGTCCGGGACATGGGCAGCGAGCAGCACGAGCCCGCCGAACCCGGCCAGCGGCAACAGCGGCAGCACCGCAAGCGGCAGCCGCCCGAGCACCCAGACCAGCAGCGGAAACGCCAGGTAGCCGGCCCATTCGACCGAAAGGGCCCAGGACGGGTAGTTCCAGGCATACTGGGTGGTGGTTTCCCAGGCGTTCACAAGGGCGAGTTGCAGCAGGAATTCAGTCAGCGTAAAGCGGGCGGGATCGTGGATGGTGAAGCCGGCGGCGGCCGCTCCCCCGACCAGCGCGGCGAGCCCGACAAGCGCGATCGCATGCAGCGGCCATATCTTCGCGAACCGGCGGCGCAGGAAGCCCAGCACCCCCGAAACGCCACGCGGCGGCCTTGCCCCATAGCCGAGCCACAAGGCAAAGCCCGACAACAGGAAGAACCCGTCGACGCCCAGGTACCCATGGCGGAGGACCAGATCGAGCCCCGGCACCAGGTCGGTGACCCGCAACGGCAGGTTAAGGTGGTACAGGATGACCCAGGAAATCAGGAAGAACCGTAACCGCGTCAGCGCCGCATCCCGTGGCGCCCCGCCGCCGCCTTCAATTCCTATGGTACCCTTCTGTCGCATAGCCTGCCGCATCCCTGAACCCCACCCTCACGCGCATCGTCAGCGCGCTATGGCTGCCACAGGATGCGCTCCAGAGGCATACACGCTTTCGGGTACCACGCATGACGTAACACTGATTGGCCGTTGTTGCGGCCGCATGGGACAACCTTAGGGCATGTACAACCTCACGTCGCCTGCCTCGCAGGTCCTGATAGCGGTACTCGGCGCTGGGCTGATGCTGCTGTTCGCCTTGATGACACCGGAGCTCCTGCTGCTGTCGCTGCCGCTGGTGGTCGTCATCCTCGCGGCGCTGGCCGTCTATCAATTCCCGCAGGCGTTGGTTGCGGTGATGATCCTGACCTACGGCCTGGGGCTCGATGTCCAGCTCGACGTCGGCGTCCTGTCCACCGGCGGCCACACCGCGACCTTCGGCGCCGCGGTGGTGAAGGTCGTGCCCTTTGTCCTGACCGCGGTGCTGATCCTGCGGTATGGCCCCTCGACCGCCATCAACTGGCCATTCCTGGCCTTCACCGCCATCGCGGCAATCAGCATCGTGGTGCTGCCGATCGGCCGCATCATCAGCAACGCGGAAATGGTGAAAAGCTACATAGGCTCCACCGCGCCATTCGTGCTGGCTTTCGCCATGGCCCCGCGGCGGATCTGGACGAACTTCATCCAGGGCGCCGCCCTGGTGCCCATCATAAGCGCCGTGGTCGGCCTGCTGGTCCATCTGTCGGGCCTCTACTCCGCGTTCGACGTCCTTGGCCGCTTCCAGGGCCTGCATACCGGGCCGTTCATGGCGGGCTTCTGCATCACCGCGATCTTCGCCTGCACGCTTGAATACCTGCGCGGGTTCAAGCTGACCTGGCTGATCATCGGCGGCCTGAACATGGCGGTGCTGCTGGCCACCCAGGCCCGGGCGCCTTTCGCAACGGTTGTGCTGTTCCTCGGGCTGATCTTCCTGCTGTCGGATCGCAAGGTCTTTCCGCTTAAGCGCAAGGTGGACCTGGTGATGGGCGGGATGGTGCCGGGGCTGCTGTTGCTCGGGCCGATGCTGCTGTTCGCGATGGACCGCTTCGTCGGCGAAGGCGGCGAGTTCAACTATTCCGGCCGGGACGTCATCTGGCCCTACTTCCTGGATGCGATCCAGGCGCGGCCGCTGTTCGGCTTCGGCCTTGGCGCCGGCAAGCTGATCGTCGACCCGAACGACCCGCACATCAAGATCCTTGGCAGCAGCGCCGCCCACAATGAATACCTGCGGCTGGCGGTCGATGCCGGCATCATCGGCTGCGCGGCCATCTTCATCTCGATCATCGCCTGGATCTGGAGCGGATCCCGCAACGCCGCGCCGGCCGACAAGCTGGTGATGCGGTGCGCCCTGGCTGCCGCGCTGCTGCACAGCACCTTCGACAACACCCTGATCGCCACCATCTCCGTCATGCAGTTCTCGCTGTTCGCCGCGATGCTGGCGCGCGCCCGATCGGAGTCCAGGTTGGCCGGGCGAGGGAAAACTGCGCATGGCCGGGGCTCCGTACGCCACCAGGCACCCGCCTCCATGGCCTGGCGCCAGTCGCGCGTGGAATGAGCAGGGTGTCCGGCAACAGCATGAGCGACGCGGTGGCGCCGCTGGCGGTGGTGCGCCCCGCCCGAACCCGCCGCCTCGACCTCGATCGTGCCCGGGGCCTGGCCATCCTGCTGGTGGTGTTCGGCCATGTGGTGGCGCAGCAGGTGCCGCCCGGCGTCGAATGGTACGAACCGCTGCGCTATGCGGTCTATCGCTTCCACATGCCCTTCTTCCTCTACCTCAGCGGCACCGTGGTGGTGCTGAGCGGGCTGCTGGCGACCGAGCCGGGCAGCTGGCCGGTGTTGCTGCGCAAGCGGGCGGTGCGCCTGCTGGTGCCGTTCTTCGCAATCGGCCTGATCATCCTGTCCGCCAAGCTGGTGGCGCTGCAGCTCGTTTATGTCGACAATCCGCCGGAAGGGCTGGCGGGCGGGCTGCGGGACCTGTTCTGGACCACCGGCAGCAGCCCGGCATCCTCGGTCTGGTATCTGCTCGTGCTGTTTCTTTGCACCGTAGTGGCGCTGGTGCTGCGCCGGGCGGGGGTCGGCGCGGTCGGCCTTGTCCTGTTCGGCTTGGCGCTGCAACTGGTCGAGGTGCCGGCGATCGCCTACCTGGACCGTTTCGCGTTGCATTTCGTGTTCTTCGCCGCCGGGATCTGGGTGGCCGAACGGCAGGACCAGGCGCTGCCGGTCTTCGAGCGGCACCAGATGGTCTGGTGGCTGGCCTTCGGCGCCTCGCTGGGGCTGGCGCTCGGCGGCTGGCTGGATGCGCGATGGTCGATGGTGCTGTCCGGCCTGCTCTGCATCCCGGCGCTGCATGGCGCGGTGCGGCTGCCGCCGGTCTCGACGCTGGACTGGCCGCTTGTGCTGGGCCGCTACTCCATGTCGATCTACCTGTTCAACACCCTGGCGATTGGCGGAACGAAGGCGCTGCTGATCGTGGCCGGCTTCGGCTGGACGGCGGGCTGGTTCCCGCTGCATGCCACCGCGGCGATGGTCGCCGGCCTCGCGCTGCCGATGCTGCTGAAGGCCCTGGTGCTGCGGCGGGTGCCGGTGGTGGACCGCCTCACCGACTGAGGCATCCTCCCTGGGCCAGCGGCCGGCCTTGCCATATGCACGCGCCGGCTGCCCCGCCCCACGGGGGCATATCGCCCTGCTCCCAGAACCCGGATGGCAAGCCAGGATACTCTGGCGCCCCGGCATGAGCCGGCCAGCGGCCGATGTCAGGCCACGCGGCCCTGCCATCGATCCATCATGCCGGGACGAACAGGGACCAGCGAGACGACCGCGGCTGGCCCGGGTTCAGCGGTCCGCGTAGCCGCGGGGGTGGGCGGAATGCCAGGCCCAGGCGCTGCTGACGATGTCGTCCAGCGCGCCGAAGCGGGGCGACCAGCCGGTTTCCTGGCGCAGCCTGGCCGAGGAGGCCACCAGCGCCGCCGGATCACCGGCCCGGCGCGGGCCGAAGCTATGGGGCACCGCCTTGCCGCTGATGCGCTGCACCGAATCGATCACCTGCTTGACCGAATAGCCGGTGCCGTTGCCGACGTTGAAGCGGCAGCTCGCGGTATCCAGGCGTTCCAGGACGCGCAGATGGGCGTCGGCCAGATCCGTCACATGGACGTAGTCGCGGATGCAGGTGCCGTCGGGTGTCGGGTAGTCCGTGCCGAAGACGGTCAGCGGCGGCCGGGTGCCGAGCGCGGCGCCGATCGCCAAAGGAATGAGATGGGTTTCCGGCTCATGGTCCTCGCCGATCTGGCCCGAGGCATCGGCACCGGCGGCGTTGAAGTAGCGCAGCGAGGCGGACCGCAGCCCATGCACCTGGTCGGCCCAGGCGAGGCCGCGCTCGACCATCAGCTTGCTTTCGCCATAGGCCGAGGCCGGGGCGACCTCGGCGTCCTCGTCGATCGGGATGCTCTCGGGGAAGCCGAACAGCGCCGCCGTGGAGGACAGCACGAAGCGCCGGCAGCCGGCCTTCACCGCGTTGTCCGCCAGGGTCAGGCTGTTGGACAGGTTCTCGATGCAATACCCGCAGCGGGTCCCGCATGGATTCGCCGACCAAGGACAAGGCCGCGAAATGCAGCACCGCATCGAACTTCGAGGTGGCGAAGACCTCCGCCACCCGGCGGCGGTCGGCGAGATCGGCGACCACCAATTCCGCCTCGGGCGGAACGGCGGCGCGGTGGCCCTGGCGCAGGTCGTCCAGGACGACCACCGCATCGCCGCGCCCAACCAGGGCCCGCACCACGTGGCTGCCGACATAGCCGGCACCCCCGGTCACCAGATACCGCCCACCGCCCATCTACGCTGCTACTCCCGGAAGTATCCGCTGTAGCGCGGGTGGTAGACCTCGGAGTCCGCATAGCCGGACCGGCCATGCACCTTGGCATCCACCTGCGTCAAAGCGGCACCCACGACGCGGGCATGCGCTTCCTCGAGCAGGCCGAGGGAGTTGCGCACCACCGATCGTGGCGTATCCCGCCACTTAACACAGAGCAATGTGGCGTCGGCAAGGCGTGCCACGACCCGTGCATCCGCCATCGCCAGCGCCGGCGGCGCATCCAGCACGATCAGGTCGTAGTCGCGCCGCACCCGGTCGAGCAGCCCGGCCATCGCTTCCGACATGAACAGGCCGAGGGAGTGGATCTCCGCCGCCCCGGCCGGGATGTAGTCAAGCGAGGACAAGTGGTCGCGCCGGATGATCCGCTCCAGCAAGGCCTGGCCGAGCAGCAGGTCGGTCACGCCCGCCGCACCCTCGCAGCGGAACACCCGCCGAGCGATGGCTGGCGCACGTCGCAGTCGATCAGCAGCACGCGCTCGCCGTTCATCGCCGCGCTGCGGGCCAGGGAGACGGCGGTGGTGGTCTTGCCCTCGCCCGGCCGTGCCGCGGTGATCACCACCACCCGCGGCGGCTCGGAGCCCAGCCAGAGCGACGCCCGCAGGGTCCGCATGCTCTCGGAGAAGGGGCTGAGCGGCTTGCGGACCACGTAGTCCTCGACCTTGTGCCGGCCGAGCAGCCCGCGCTTCAGCATCGGCACCAGCGCCACGCAAGGGAGGCCGAGCGCCGAGCGCACTTCCTCACCCGAGCGGATGGTGCTGTCCGCCTGTTCCAGGAACCAGATGACCAGCAGGCCGAACAGCATCCCGAGGATGGCGGCTGCCACCACGAACAGGGAGACCTTCGGGAAGCTGGGGTTGCCCGGCAGAGTCGCCGGCGAGAGAACCCGTGCGTCGGGCTTCTCGATGGCGGTCTGCGACACGGTCTGCTGCGACCGCTCAAGCACGGCGCGCAGCAGGGTCCGGGAGGATTCCGCATCGCGTTCCAGGGCCGCCAGCTGGATTTCGGCAGTCTGGCTCTGGTTCACCCGGGCTTCGGTGCTCCGCAGCGCCTGCTCGAGGCTGAGGACCCGGGCACGGGCGGCCCGCGCCTCCGCATCGAGCGCTTGCACCACGCGGGCCGTCTCGCCACCCACCGCGCGCTCGGCCTCGACCAGGCGCGAACGGGCGGCACGGACATCCGGGTGGTTCGATCCGAAGACCGCCTGCAACCGCTCCAGTTCCCGCCGCGCTTCATCACGGGCGGTGCGGGTGCCGGTCAGGTTGGCGGCGCCGAGCGCGGTGAGGTCCGCGCTGCCGCCGCCGCGGCGTGCGGCGTTGAGCCGGGCCTCCGCCGTCGCCAGGAGGTTGCGGGCTTCGATCAGGTCGGTGTTGATCCGGCTGACCTGCTCGGTCGCCAGCCCGGCAGTCACGCCGCGGGTGAGGCCGGACGCCGCCCGAAGCTCGGCCATGCGGTTCTCGGTGGCCTGCAGTTCCGAGCGCAGCTTGGAGACGCGGCCCTCGAGCCAGTCATTCGCCCGGCGCACCGCGTTGAACTTCATCTCCAGCTGGTCGCCGATGTACAGCTCCGCGGCGAGATTGGCCACGTCAGCCGCGAGTTGCGGATCCTCGGAGGTGAAATACAGTGTCAGCACCCGCGAGTTGCGGATCACCTGGACGGTAAGCTTGTCGCGCAGGTTCTCCGCGGCGGCGATCTCGGCCCGCTCCTCGGTGGGCTGCGGCTTCAGCGGCGCGGGAGCCACGAACTCCGCCAATTCCGGGGAAATCGAGGCAAGTTGCCGCGCGATGGCGTCCTGCCACTGGTACAGCAGGCTTTCGGGCCGCTTCAATTCGTTGACCCACCAGGAGAATTCGCTCACGGCTGGTGAGGTTGAATTCGCGCACGATGCGGCGGGCGACCGACAGGCTGCGGATCACCTCCACCTGGCTGGCGAGCACCGCATCCGTGGTGGTTTCGTCGCGCAGGATGCTTTGTAGCTCGGTCGCCGAATAATCGGTCGGCTCGAACATTACGGTTGCGCTCGCCGTATAGCGAGGCGTGAGCTGTGTCGTCGCAATATAGGCCGCTATAGGGAACAGCAGCGTGCAGAGAATGAGAACGAGCCGTCGGCGGCGCAATGCTGCGAGCAGCGCCGCGACCGTCATGCCCTCGGGCTCGATCGGTGCGGCGACCGGCGCTGGAGTGCGAAGCTGCGGCTTGCGTTCGGCGGGTGGCCGTAAATCAACCGGTCTGTCGAGCATGCGAGGTGCGTCTTTCCTTCGCGGCGGAAGCTGCGGAGGGAATGGGCAATACGCGCACGCAGAGAAGGTGGTCAATCAACGGGCTGGCGAACATCGCACCGCGGCGCAAACATCAGCGTGATGAACCAGCCGCGCAAGGAATCGGGAATGTGCCAGCGGGCCGGTGTCTGGCAGACACAGGATGACGATCGGGGATTGATGCCGAGAGGCAGCCTGATCGCGGCAGCCATCACCGGTAGCGCAACGACCATGCGTGCCATGATCCAGCCCACCACGACGAGGAAAGCCAAATGATGCACTTCCGCCGACTGTTCTGCCTGCTGCTGCTCACCGCCGTCGCGGCGTGCAGCACGCCCGGCGCCAACCTGCCACCGCTGCCCGACGCGTCGCAGACCGCCTATCGAATCGGCCCGGAGGACCAGTTGCGCGTGACCGTGTTCAACGATCCGCGACTGACCGGTGACTTCCGCGTGTCCGATGCCGGCACCATCGCCCTGCCGCTGATCGGCACCGTGCGGGCCGCCGGGCTGACCACCCCCGAGGTCGAGCGGGCGGTTGAGAAGGTCATGCGGGACAAGAGCCTGTTCCGCGACCCCTCCGCCGCGGTGCAGGTCACCACCTACCGGCCGGTATTCGTGCTCGGGATGGTGGAACGGGGCGGCCAGTTCCCGTATCAGCCGGGCATGACCGCACTCACCGCCGTCGCCATTGCCGGTGGCTTCAACTACCGGGCCATCCAGGACTACGTCTCCATCACCCGCATCGGCGCGGATGGCCAGCCGGTCGAGTACCGAGCGGACCGCGAATCGCTGGTGCAGCCGGGCGATGTGGTGACCGTGTTCGAGCGGCGCTTCTGAGGCGGCTCGCCGCCCTTGCCGTCTTGCTCGTCGCCGCTGGCATCATGCCGGCGGCGGCCCAGCCGGCGGCTGAATGGGGGGCGGTGGCCGGGCCGCTGCCCGGCCCGGCCCGGATCATCGGCGGCACCGGCCTCGGCTGCATCGCCGGGGCGGTAGCCCTTCCGGCCGACGGACCGGGCTGGCAGGCGGTGCGGGTTTCCCGCAACCGCCACTGGGGCCACCCTGCACTGGTCGGGTTCCTCAAGGATTTCACCGAAGCGGCCCAGGCGCGGGGCTTCCCGAAGCTCTGGGTCGGTGACATGGGCCAGCCGCGCGGCGGCCCGATGCCCTATGGCCACGCCAGCCACCAGAATGGGCTGGACGTGGACATCTGGCTCGAACTCTCGCCGAAACCCGCCCTGCCACCGGCCTCCCGGGAGGCGATCAGCGTGCCTTCGCTGGTCAGGGCGGACGAAACCGGGATCGAACACGGCATCTGGCAGCCCCGCCACGCCGGGTTGATCCGCCTCGCCGCCGGCATGCCGGGGGTGGACCGCATCCTGGTCAACCACGCCATCAAACGCGAATTGTGCCGGATGCATGCCGGCGAGCCCTGGCTGCGCCGGGTGCGGCCATGGCGCGGCCATGACAGCCACATGCACATCCGCCTGCGCTGCCCGCCCGGCCAGCCGGAATGCCGGGACCAGCCGCCGCCGCCCGCCGGGGATGGCTGCGACGCCTCACTCGCCTGGTGGCTTACGCCGGAGGCCCGGAAACCGGCGCCGCGTCCACCCGGCCCGCCGGCTACCCTGCCGGCGGCCTGCCGCGGGGTGCTGACGGGTCGGTAACGGCTACCAGCGGCGCACCGGGCCGCAATCCAGGTGGACGAAGCCGCTGCTCTGGTACAGCCCGACGCCGCCGATCTGCAGTTCCGCCGCCAGCCGCGCCATGGCGAAGCTGTTCCGGCCCGGCAGCCGGGCATCGGCAGCCATGCCGGACATGTGGAGGCTGGCGGTCGAGACCCGGCGGGACCGGCGGGCATTCGCCGCATTGGTCTCCGGCGCGCGGTAGCCGCTGACGACCTCGAAGCCCTCGGTCGATTCCATGCGGCGGGCGACGGTTGCCAGCACGTCGAACAGGCGCGGGTCCATCGGGGTGGCTTCCTCCCGCGTCGGGTCGCGGAACACCCAGTCGAGCTGCCGCAGCGCCTCGCGGTCATAGCGGCCGTCGCGCCAATAGGCGCCGGCGAAGCTCTCGCCGGTCTGCACCCGCTGGATCACCAGGCTGCGCGGACCACCGCCGAACACCTCGGCAACTGCCCCGCCTGCCGCGGTGCAGACCAGGCCACCGGCCGCCAGCCCGAACGCGCCCCGCAGCAGGTTCCGGCGGGAGGCGACAAAATCTTCATTCCCCTGGCAGCAGGGGCAGGACGGCAACCCCGCCCGCATCAACGCGCGTCCGGCGCGGCGGTGCGGCTGGCGATGCGGGCATGGCCGGCATCCATGGCGCGGACATAGACGGCATCCAGCCCGTAGATGTCGGGCCGCACGCGTACCTCGCCGCGCTCGACCACCGCCGTGGTGTAGTGCAGCCGCACCGGGATGGGCTGGGGGATGCTCACCCCGCGCGTCACCCGGCTTTCCAGCACCTGGTCCACCCTGGACCGGTCCCAGCCCGACGCACCCCGCAACGCCGCGTCCAGTAACTCCATCGGCTGCTCCAGGCGGATGCAACCGGATGAGAAGGCGCGGGCCGGTCGGCGGAACAGGTGCCGGTCGGGGGTGTCGTGCATGTAGATGTCCTCGGTGTTCGGCATGATGAACTTGATGCGGCCGAGGGCATTGGTATCCCCCGCATCCTGCCGGATGAAGTACGGAAACCGCTTCGGGTTCACCGTCGACCAGTCGATGGTGGTCGGGTCGATTTCGACACGTTCACCCCCGACGAAATCGTATACGCGAAATCCCTTCTCCATCATCGCGCGTGGGTCGCGCCGGAAGCGCGGCAGCAGATCCTCCCGCGCATTGCGTTCGGGAACGCCCCATTTCGGGTTGAATTGCACGGACACCATCCGCAGCCGCATCGTGGGCGTGGCCCGGGCCGGCTTGCCGACGATCACGGCCATGTCAACAACCACCCGGCCATCCTCGACCATCACCAACCGCTGGTGGGGGATGTTGACCTCGATATGGCGGCCTGCCGGCGGCGCGGCGGCGGCGCGGCGCAGGTCCAGCGCGGCGCGCAACTGCACCACCATCGCCCCGGCCGAGCGGTTCAGCGCGGCGAAGGTGAGCGGGCCGATGCGGCCATCCGGCTCCAGCCCATCCGCCGCCTGGAAACGGCGAACCGCCTCGACCAGGGCCGGGTCATAAACCGCACCCTCCCCCGGTGCGGCGGCAACCAGCGGGTCGGTCACCGCCAGCCGGGCCCGCAGCGCCGGCACCCGCAGCGGGTCCTCGGCGCCGGGTTCCAGCGTTGCCGACCCGGTAGTCGGTATTGCCGGGTAGCCGCCCGCCGCCACCCGGGCGCGGGCATCGGCCAGGGCCAGCTTCAGCGCCGCGGCATCGGGTGGCAGCAGGGCGGCACGGTCCAGCACCGCCACCGGTTCCGCCGCGCCGAGCAACTCGGCCATCCAGGGTCCGAGCGGCACGGCGACAGTATCCCGCAGCAGGTCCGCGCGGCCCGGGAGCGAGCGGACCCGGCCATGCAGCAGGTCGGTCAGCGCCGCTACGGCGGCGCGTTGCAGCGCGGCCTGCCAGCCCGCCGGATCGGCCGGCGCCATCGCATCCTCCGGGATGGCATAGGCGCGGGGGTCCAGACCGTCCTCGTCAAGCCGGCGCAACCGGTCGGCGAGGCGGAACAGTGCCTCGCTCGCCGGCAGCACGCGGTCGACCGCCTGATGCGCCGCAGGCGTCAGGCTGGTGGAAGAGGCGGGGGCGGGGGCGGCCAATCCAAGGGCGCCGAAACCGGCAGCCCCCAGGAGGGCGAGGAGAAATTTCAAGCGCACCCAATGGTGAATACAACCAGGGCGCGTCCACGCCAAGCATTCGTACCGGCAGCAGCAGGATCAGCCGCCAGCCAGTTCTGCCACGGTCAGCGGCTTGTAGGGCGCCCGCGGCCGGTAGCTGCCGACCTCGGCCAGCGGCACGCCCCGCGCCTGGGCGATCAGCGCCGCGACGGTCGCGCCGCAAAGCCGCCCCTGGCACGGCCCCATGCCGCAGCGGAGAAGGCCTTCATCTGGTTCGGGCCGGTCGCGCCGAGCGCCACCGCGTGGCGGATCTGGCCGGCGGTCACTTCCTCGCAGCGGCAGACCACCGTCGCCGTCGTCCGGCGGCGCCAGCATCCGGTCGTCCGGGCGCATAGAGCGTTCGAGAAGCGGCCGGACCGCGAGATGCCCGGCGCCGCGCTCCACGGCGCAGCGGCGCCGCCGGGCGATCGATCCGCCGGCGGCAGCTTGCCAAGCCGATAGGCCGCGTCCAGCGCCGGCGAGCCGGCCGGCCAGCACCGCCGCTTCGCCGCCGGCGATGCCGCCGCCGTCGCCGGCGACCGCCACGCCGCGAGGCTGCTGGTGCCCCAGTCGTCCACCACCGGCCGCCAGCAGCGCTGCGCCGCGTCCCAGACATGGTCGCAGCCCGAGCGGCGAGGTGATCTGCGCGTTCGGCACCACCCCTCATGCAGCAGCAGCGTATTGCCGCGATCTCGCCGCCGTCCCGCCGTGACGCGCTGCACCCGTCGCCTCGACCCCGTCCGTGCCGCGCGCCGCGGGACGGCGCGCTGCACCGGGACCCCGCCCGGCGCAGCGCCCGCCATCATCGCCATGCCCTTGCCGCAGCGCCGCGCCCGCCCAATCCCGCCGGCAGCCAGGGCAGCGCGGCGACGTAATCCGCCGAGCCGCGTCGTCTCCAGCACAGCGGCGGGCGGCGCCCCGGCTGCGAGAGCAGCTGGCGCGGCGAGCAGCACAGCAGCGGCCCCGCCCGGCCAGCACCTCCGGCCCGTCGGGCACCGCGTGCGCGGCCTTCAGCATGATCTGCGCCGCGCCCGCGCCCATGACGCCCGGCAGGGTCCAGCCCGGGATCGGCACCGGCCGCTCCATCGCGCCGGTCGCCATGATCAGGCGGCGGGCTGCGGATGTCCTCGGCGGCGCCCGCCGCGCGAACATGGACCGCCCCGTCCCCGGGGTCGACCTGCCAGACCGTAGTCGCCGGCGCGATAGTCCGCGCCGCAGGCCGCGGAAGGCCCGCACCAGCGTCGCAGCCGCGCGGCGTAGTCGGCGCCGAGCGCCGGGTTCGGCCGCGGCGCCGTTGCTCGAGATGCCGCGATAGATCTGCCCGCCCGGCGCCGCCTGCTCGTCGACCAGCGTGACCGAAGGCCGAGCCCGGTCGCCTCCACCGCCGCCGCCATGCCGGCCGGGCCGGCGCCGATGATGGCGAGATCGGTCGTCATGCGGCGCTGCATTCCCGCCGCGCCGCCGCGCTGCACGGCGATCCGCATGCCCGGCGCCACCGGCACCATGCAGGCCTGCCGGTTGGCCACGCCGTCGATCTCGGCAAGGCAGTCGAAGCAGACGCCCATCATGCAATAGGGCAGCCGCGGCGCCCCGCTCGACCGGGGTGTTCGCGGATGGCCGGCGCTGCCGGCCAGCAGCACGGCGGCGGCGGCGGAAGCGCCCTCCGGCACCAGCAGCGGGGCGCCGTCCACCAGCACCGGCACGGTGGCCGGGCGTTCAGGACGCGGCTTGAACATCGAATCGCCGGGCGGAAAACGCATCGAGCATGGCATCCAGCCTCCCGGCCGCGATCATCGGCGCCAGCAGCCGGGCATGGGCGCCGGCCAGGGTGACGCCGGAATGGCAGTTTGCGGTGAAGGCGCCGGGGAAGCGCTCGGACTGGTCGTAGATCGGCGTGCCGTCCGGCGGCATGATCCGCAGCGCCGACCAGGCACGGACGATGTTCAGCCGGCCGATCCAGGGGAAGGACAGCACCGCGCGCTCGGCGATGCCGCGCATGACCTCGGGTTTCTGGCCGAGGTCGAAGCCGACCTCCTCCATGCTGTCGCCCATCATCAGGCTGCCTTCCTGGGTCTGGCGGATGGTGGTGACGGGCATCGGCAGCACGTCCGCCGCGCGTTCGGTCACCAGGATCTGGCCGCGCTGCGGGCGGACCGGCGCCGAAAGCCCGAAGCGCGGGGCCAGTTCGGCATTGCCCAGGCCGGCGGCGAGCACGATGCGCGGTGCGGTGAAGCGGCGGCCGGCGGCCTCCACGGCGAAGTCATGCGGCGCGGCATGGCCATCGGTGACCCTGGCCTCGGGCACGTAGATCCCGCCGCCCTCGATGAATGCGCGGTGCAGCGCATGCAGCAGGCGCAGCGGGTTGGCATGGCCATCATACGGGGTCCAGGACGCGCCGACGACACTGGGGCCGAGGCCGGGCAGCATCTCCCGCAGTTTCGGCGCCTCGATCATGCGGTACTCGAAGGGGTGGTTGCCGGCTTCGCGCCCGCATCCGGGCCATGCGGCCGGCGCGGTCCGCCATCTCCGCCTCGCTGAGGCAGAGGTGGACCCCGCCGGGCTGGCGCAGGCCGATATCGGCGCCGGTGCCTTGCCCCCAGTTCGGCCGCGAGTTCCGGCCATTCGGCGGCCGAGGCGCGGGTCCAGCGCTGGTACCACGGTGCCCCGAGCCCCTTCGACTGCACCCAGACCAGCCCGAAATTGCCCCGGCTGGCGCGGAAGGCGACATCGCCCTCGTCGAGCAGCACCGGCCGCAGCCCCTGGCGGACCAGCCCCCAGGCGATGGCGGCGCCCACCAGCCCGCCGCCCACCACGATCGCGTCCGCGCTGTCGTTCCGCATCGCGGCATCGGACGATACCGGCGCGGCGCCGTCAACCGCCGCATCCTTGTTGACGCCCCGGCGCCGCCACGCCAGCCTCCCGCATCCGCCCGGGAGACGCCGCATGAGCCCGCTCGACCACGCCACGCCCTTCCGCAACAGCGACCTCGACGCGGCGCTGGCCGAAGCGCACGAGGCCTATGCCGAAGCGCGGCCGAAAAGCGCCGCCATCCACGAACGTGCCCGCCAGGTGATGCCCGGCGGCAATACCCGCAGCGTGCTGTTCTACACCCCCTTCCCCACCGCCATGGTCCGTGGCGAGGGCTGCCGGCTGTGGGATGCCGATGGTCGCGAATACCTCGACCTGCTGGGCGAATACACCGCCGGGCTGTTCGGCCATTCCGAGAAGCGCATCATCGACGCGGTGAAGGGCGCGCTGGACCGCGGCATCAACCTGGCCTCGGTCGGCGAGGCGGAGCAGGACCTGGCCCGGCTGATCGTCGGGCGCTTCCCCTCGATCGAGATGGTCCGCTTCACCAACAGCGGCACCGAGGCCAACCTGCTGGCCCTGGCCGCCGCACGTGGCTTCACCGGTCGCGGTGAAGACCATGGTGATGCGCGGCGGCTACCATGGCGGCGTGCTCACCTTCGCCAGCGAGAAAAGCGCGGTGAACGTGCCCATCCCGCTGTGCTTCACCGACTACAACGACCCCGCCGCGGCCATGCGGGACATCCTGGCGGAGGGCGACCAGCTCGCCGCGGTGCTGGTCGAGCCGATGCTGGGCTCCGGCGGTTGCATCCCGGCGACGCGCGAATTCCTCCAGGCCCTGCGCGACGCGACGCGGCAGACCGGCGCGGTGCTGATCTTCGACGAGGTGATGACCAGCCGCCACACCGCCGGCGGGCTGCAGCAATTCCACGGCGTGACGCCGGACATGACCACCCTCGGCAAGTACATGGCCGGCGGCATGTAGCTTCGGCGCCTTCGGCGGCCGGGCCGAGGTGATGGCGGTATTCGACGGCCACAAGCCGGGCACGCTGCCGCATGCCGGCACCTTCAACAACAACGTCTGGTCGATGGCCGCCGGCTGCGTCGCCATGGGCGAGATCTTCGATGCCGCCGCCGCCGATGCGCTGTTCGCCCGGGGCGAGGCGCTGCGGGCCGCGCTGAACGCCGCCTGCGCCCAGGCCGGGGTGGCGATGCAGTTCACCGGCCTCGGCTCCATGCTGACCGTGCATTTCCGCGGCGGCCCCATCACCGGCCCCTATCCCGCGACCGAGGCCGAGAACAAGCTGCGGGAGCTGTTCTTCTTCGACCTGCTCGGCGCCGGCATCTACCTGGCGCGGCGCGGCATGGCGGCGCTCAGCCTGCCGGTGACCGAGGCGGATTGCGCCCGGTATGTCGCCGCCGTGGAGGAGTTCATCGCCACCCGCAAGCCGCTGCTGGCCGGCGGGCCCGGCGCGGCGTAGCCTGCGGCGCAGCCGATAGGGACAGTGACCACCATGCCGATGCCTCCTGCCGCGGTCCGCCGCGCCCCCGCGCAGGGACGCCGGGTTCTCCTGCTGACGGGCGCTTCCCGCGGCATCGGCCATGCGACGGTGAAGGTGTTCTCCGCCGCCGGCTGGCGGGTGATCACCGTCTCCCGCCAGCCCTTCCCCGAGGAATGCCCGTGGGAGATGGGGCCGGAGGACCACATCCAGGCCGACCTGTCCGACGCCGCGGACACGCTGCGGGCGATCGGGGAAATCCGCGAGCGGCTGATCCCCGACGAGGGCAGGCTGGACGCGCTGGTGAACAACGCGGGCATCTCGCCAAAAGGCCCCGGCGGCGCCCGGCTGAACACCATCGACACCCAGATCGACGACTGGAAATGGATCTTCCAGGTGAATTTCTTCTCCTCGATCATGCTGGCCCGCGGACTGCTGGAGGAGCTGAAGAAAACCGGCGGGGCGGTGGTGAACGTCACCTCCATCGCCGGCAGCAAGGTGCATCCCTTCGCCGGCGCGGCCTATGCCACGTCCAAGGCGGCGCTGATGTCATTGACGCGGGAGATGGCGCATGACTTCGGGCCGCTCGGGGTGCGGGTGAACGCCATCTCGCCGGGCGAGATCGATACCTCCATCCTGTCACCGGGCACCGACAAGATCGTCGAGGAACAGATTCCGATGCGGCGGATGGGCAAGCCGGCCGAGGTGGCCAAGGCGATCTACTTCCTGTGCTCGGATGCGTCGTCCTATGTGAACGGCGCGGAAATCCACATCAACGGCGGCCAGCACGTCTGATCAGCGGCCGCCGCCCACCGGCAGGCAGACCCCGGTGATGTAGCTGGCGGCCGCCGACAGTAGCCACAGGATCGGCTCCGCCACTTCCTCGGCGCTGCCGCCGCGCTGCATCGGCACCCCGGCGGACAACCGCGCCACCCGGTCCGGCAGGCCGGCGGCGGCATGCAGTTCGGTCTCGATCAGCCCGGGGTTCACCGCATTCACCCGGATGCCCTCCATCGCCAGCTCCCGCGCCAGGCCGAGGGTCAGCGTATCCACCGCGCCCTTGCTGGCGGCGTAGTGCACCCATTCGCCGCCACCGCCGAGGGTCGAGGCGCGCGAGGAGACATTCACGATCGCCCCGCCCCGGCCGCCATGCCGAGGGGACATGCGGGCGATGGCCGCCCGGGTGCAGGCGATGGTGCCGATGACGTTGGTCCGCAGCACCTGTTCCCAGACCGCATCCGGCGTGTCTTCCAGCCGGCCGGTCGGGCCGGTGATGCCGGCGTTGTTCACCAGCGCATCGAGCCGGCCGAACCGGGCATCCAGCGCGGCGAAGCAGCGGTCGCGGTCGGCGGGTTCCGCGACATCGGCCAGGATCGCCAGCACCTCGGCGCCGGACCGGCGGGCCGCCGCGGCGGTGGCCTCGGCGCGGGCGGTGTCGCTGCGGTAGGTGAGGCAGAGGTCATAGCCGCGCGCCGCGGCCATGAGCGCCACGGCGGCACCGATGCCTCGCCCGCCACCGGTGACGAGCAGGACAGGCCGTGACGAGTTGGGGTCGGTTGCGGCGGCTGGCATGGCATCCTGTCCGGCAGGTGATGCGCCAGCCTGCCTCAGCCGACCATCCCTGTCACCGGTCGTGCCGAAGGCCCGGTGATAGGGCCTGGGGCGGCGCCCGGTTCAGGACAGCAACCAGCCAACCGCCGCGGTGCCCGCCACCACCACCATGATGGAGCGCAGCAGGTGCAGGACCTCGCCACGGGCATCGACCCGTTCGGACACCAGCACGGCACCGTTCGGGCGATAGCTGGCGGCGTGGTTCCGGCGTAGATCGATCGATACAATCTTTGCCCGCATGTCAAAGCGCCCCTGCCACATCGTTTCGCTACACTCATTCTGAGCCGGGGGCCGCGCTGCCGGAACGCACGCATGGGTGTAAATTAGCCACTTTGGTCTCAAATATTAGCGAATTCCTGGCCCTGGCCGCAGCCTGGTGCAACACCGGGGCTCGACATGACCGTTCCGGTCACCCGTGCCGCTGGTCGTGGCCTGCCGAACCGGGGCAGTCTGGCTTTGGCCAGGTCTCGCCAGGGACACCACCGGCGTGGTTCGATCCGATGCCGTCGCCAGTGGTGGTGGTGCCGCACGGGACCGCGACGCCGCCGGACGGGAACAACGCGGCCCAAGGGGAGACATGAGCCAATGAGCGTGAACGTCCACAACTGGCCGGCACAGCAGCGCGTCCGGCACGGGCTGCCGGTCGCCCAAGCGCTGCCGCCCGAGCTGGATGGCTGCGAGCGCGTGGTGCTCGCCACCACCCGCTCGCTGGCCCGCAGCCGCATCGCCGAGGCGACGCGCGCCGCCATCGGCGCGAAGCTGGTCGGCGAGCATGCCGCCATGCGGGCGCATTCGCCGGTCGAGGACGTGCTGGCGCTGGCCGCGCTGCTGCGCGAGACCCGGGCGGACCGGGTGGTGGCGCTCGGCGGCGGCAGCGTGATCGATGGCGCCAAGGTGGCCTGCGCCGCGGTCTGGCACGGGCTGATGGATGCGCCGGCGCTGCTGTCGGACACCGCCTCCCGCGGGGCGCAGCCGGCCGGCTGGGACGCGGCCGCCCCGGTGCCGCGGATCGTCGCCGTGCCCACCACCCTGTCCGCCGCGGAATTCGCACCGCATGCCGGCTTCACCGACATCGCCGCCGGGCGGAAGCACCGCGCGCTGCACCCGATGCAGGTGCCGCGCGCCGTGGTGCTGGACCCCGCGGCGACGCTGGAGACCCCGGCCGAGCTGCTGCTGTCCTCCGGCATCCGCGCCACGGACCATGCCTCCGAACGGCTCTGCGCGCTGGAGCGGGCGCCCTTCTCGGATGCCGTCTCCCGCCAGGCGCTGACGATGCTGGCGCAGGCGCTGCCCGCCATCCGCCGTGACCCGGGCGACCTGCCGGCGCGCGGCATGGCGCAGCAGGCGATGTGGCTTTCGGTGATGGGCGGCTGGGCCGGCGTGGCGGTCGGGGCCAGCCATGGCATCGGCTACATCCTCGGCGGCGCGCGCGGGGTGCCGCATGGCATCACCTCCTGCCTCGGGCTGCCGGCGGTGATGCAGTGGAATGAACCGGTGAACGGGGAGTTGCAGGCGGAAGTGGCCCGCATCCTCGGCGGGGCGACCGGGGCGGAAGCGTTGCGCGGCTTCATCCGCGGCCTCGGCCTGCCGACCACCCTGGCCGAGGTCGGCATAGGCCAGGACGAGATCCCCGGCCTCGCCGCCCGCTGGGACGGCGGGCCGCCGATCGCCACCAACCCCCGCAAGGTGAACGGCCCGGGCGATGTGGAGGCGATCCTGCGGCTGATGGCGTAGCGGCCGCTCCGCGCCTGGGCCTGGCGCCCGTTTTCCCTTGCGCCGGTCCCGCGACCGGCGCGAGCATCCATGCCAACCGGGGCGGAACCCGGGCAGGAGGGAAATCATGCAATTCGGGTATTTCATGATGCCGTCGCACCCGCCGGAGCGCGGGCTCAAGGAGGGCCATGACTGGGACCTCCAGGTGCTGCGCTGGCTGGATGAGCTTGGGTATTCCGAAGCCTGGGTCGGCGAGCACCATACCGCGCCCTGGGAACCGCACCCGGCCCCCGACCTGCTGATCGCCCAGTCCCTGAAGGAGACGACCCGGCTGCGGATGGGCCCCGGCGGCTTCCTGCTGCCCTACCACCACCCCGCCGAGCTGGCGAACCGGGTGGCGATGCTCGACCACCTCTCGAATGGCCGGCTGAATTTCGGCATCGCCGCCAGCGGCCTGCCGAGCGACTGGGCGATGTTCAACGTCGACGGCATGTCCGGCGCCAACCGCGAGATGACGCGCGAGGCGCTCGACATCATCCTGAAGATGTGGAGCGCCACCGAGCCCTTCCATTACGACGGCAAGTTCTGGAAGGTGGACCGGCCGGATACGATGTTCGGCTTCCTCAAGCCGCACCTGAAGCCGCTGCAGGCACCGCACCCGCCGATCGGCGTCGCCGGCCTGTCCAAGAACTCGGACACGCTGAAGATGGCGGGCGAGCACGGCTTCCTGCCGATGAGCCTCAACCTCAACCCCGGCTATGTCACCAGCCACTGGGACAGCGTCGAGGCCGGTGCCCGCAAGTCCGGCCGCACGCCCGACCGTAATGACTGGCGGCTGGTGCGGGAGGTGTTCGTGGCGGATACCGACGAGGAAGCCTGGCGGCTTTCCGTCGGCTCGATGATGGGCCGGATGATGGGCGAGTACTTCCTGCCCCTGCTGGCCCAGTTCGGCTTCAAGGACTACCTGAAGCACAGCCCCGAGGTGCCGGACAGCGACGTGACGGTGGAGTATTGCGCCAACAGAAACTGGCTGGTCGGGTCGCCCAAGACCGTCGCCGAGAAGCTGGAGGCGATCTACGAGGAGGTCGGCGGCTTCGGCCAGTTGCTGGTCTTCGGCTTCGACTACCAGGACAACCCGGGCGCCTGGAAGAACTCGCTGCGGCTGCTGCAGGAGGAGGTGCTGCCGAAGGTCGCCCACCTCACCCCGAAGGCGCCGGTTCCGGCGATGGTGGCGGCGAAGTAGCTCAGCCGAACCGCTCGACCGCGAAGGGCGCGAGGTCGAGGTTCGGCGCCGGCCCCAGCATGGCGCGGGCCATGATGGCCCCGGTCGGCGCCGAGCCGGTCAGCCCGAGATGCCCATGGCCGAAGGCGCACCACAGCCCGGGCCAGCGGCGGACCGGCCCGAGCACCGGCAGGCTGTCCGGCAGGCAGGGCCGGTGGCCCATCCAGAAGCCCTCGGCGCCCGCGGTCCGCGCCTGGGGGAAGGCCGATTTCAGGTCCTGCATCAGCAGCTCGGCCCGGCGCGGGGTCGGCGGATGGTCCAGCCCGCCGAACTCCACCGTCCCGGCCACCCGCAACCCGCCCTCCATGGGCGAGATGAAGGCCTTGCGATCGGCCGGCACCACCGGGCGGCGCAGCGAAATGCCCGCATCCGGCAGCATGACGTGGTAGCCGCGCTGGCTCTCGAGCGGCACCTTGATGCCGAGCGGCGCCAGCAGCCGGGCCGACCAGGCGCCGGCCGCCAGCACCACCTGCTCGGCCGGCAGGGCGCCGGCGGCGGTCAGCACCCCGGTGACGCGGCCGGCCTCGGTGGTGATGGCCTGCACCGCCTCCTGCCGGATGGTCCCGCCCAACCGTTCCACCCCGCGCGCCACCACCTGGGCCTGGCGCAGCGGGTTCACGCTGCTGCCCTGCTCCGGGATGAACAGGCCGAGCTGGTAGGCGTCGCCGACATCCGGCTCCAGCGCGCGGATCGCCGCCAGCCCATCGAGGAACTCCACCCGCATGCCGTGGCGCCGGCGCAGCTCCCAGCCACCCGCGTCCTTCGCGTATTGGGCGCGGTCCCGGTAGAGGTAGAGCTGCCCGGTCTCCTCGATCAGGTCGAGCGCGCCCTCCGCCGCCAGGATCAGCCGGTGCTGCTCCATGGCGTCGAACAGCAGCCCGGCCAGCGCATCGGCGATGGCCTCGACCCGGGCCGGCCGGGCGCTGGCGACGAAGCGCAGCAGCCAGGGCGCGGCCCGCAGGGCGTAGCGGGCCGGGATGTGCAGCGCGCCGTCCCGGTCCAGCAGCATCTGCGGCACCTGCTTAAGCACCCCCGGCATCGCCAGCGGTGCGACCGAGCCGGCACTGATCGCCCCGGCATTGCCCGAGGATGCGCCGCTGCCCGGCGCCTGGCCGTCCAGCACCGTCACCGCCGCGCCGCCACGAGCCAGATGCCAGGCGGTACAGAGCCCGACGATACCGGCGCCGATGACGATGATGCGGGGGGCGGCCATGCGGTTGCTCCGGTCAGGCATTGATGCGGCCATGGTCGGTTCAGCCCAGCGCGGACGCAAGGTTGACGGCGGCGGCCGGTCGCCCGACCCTGGCCGGTGGAGGATTGCCGCCATGCGAATCACGCCGAACAACGCCGGGCTTGGTGCCCGGATCGAGGGAATCGACCTCGCCCAGCCGCTGTCGGCCAGCGACTACCGCACCCTGCTGCGGGCGCTGGGCCAGTACGGGGTGCTGTGCTTCCCCGGCCAGGACCTGGATGCGCCACGGCTCTCGGCCTTCGGCAGCCGGTTCGGCGAGCTTGAGGTGAATGTCGCCAACCTGTTCCACGCCCCGGGGCACCCGGAGGTGATGATCCTCTCCAACAAGCGGGACGAGGCGGGCAAGCCGATCGGGCTGAACGATGCCGGCCAGGGCTGGCACACCGACATGTCCTATTCCACCGACATCGCCCTGGCCAATGCGCTGCACGCGAAGCAGGTGCCGCTGCGCAACGGCCGGCCGCTCGGCGACACGCAGTTCCGCAACATGCACGCCGCCTATGACGACCTGCCGGCCGAGGTGGTGGCGCGGCTGGAAGGCCGCGTCGCCATCCACGACTTCGAGAAGTTCTGGGACATCATGCGCATGCGCCCGGGCAGCATCCGCGGCCCGCTGACCCCGGCGCAGAAGGCGAAGAAGCCGCCGGTCCCGCAGCCGATCTTCCGCGCCCACCCGATCACCGGCCGCCGCGTGCTGTACTGCAACCCCGGCTATGCCATGTGGATCGAGGGGCTGGAGCGCGGCGAGAGCGACGCGCTGCTGGAATTCCTGTTCCGCCACCAGGCGCAGGAGAAATACCTCTACAGCCACCCCTGGACACCGGGCGACCTGCTGATGTGGGACAACATCGGCACCGTCCACAACGCCGTGGCCGACTACGGGCCCGAGGAGCACCGCTTCATCCTGCGGGTGCAGGTGATGGCGACGCTCGACTACGCCGCGCTGGCCGCCTGAGATGAAGCTCGCCACCTTCCAGGCCGATGGCGCGACGCGGACCGGGGCCGTGCTCGGCGATGCCGTGGTCACCCTGCAACCGGCGCTGGATGCCGCCCGCGCCGCCGCCGGCGAGCCGCCCGCCGCGCTGCCCCCCGATATGCGCGGGCTGCTGGCCGCTGGCGAGGCCGCGCTGGTCGCCGCCGCCCGAGCGGTGGCCTTCGCCGCCCGGCCGGAGAATGCGGCGCTGCGCCGGCCGCTGGCCTCGGTGCAGCTTTGCGCGCCGCTGCAGCCCGGCAAGATCCTCGGCGTCGGCCGCAACTACGCGGACCATGCGAAGGAGGTCGGCGGGCCGAAGCTGACCGCACCGCGCATCTTCCTCAAGCCCACCTCCAGCGTCTGCGGGCCGGGCAGCCTGGTCCGCATCCCGCCCGCCGTCACCCGGCCGGACTGGGAGGCGGAACTGGCCGTGGTCATCGGCCGCACCGCCTGGCAGGTGAGCGAGGGCACCGCGCTCGACCACGTGGCGGGCTACACAGTGCTGAACGACATCAGCGCGCGGGAATTCCAGTTCGACCAGCCCCTGCCGATGACCAGCTTCGCCAAGGGGCTGGACGGCTTCTGCCCGCTCGGCCCCTGGCTGGTTACCGCCGACGAGGTGGGCGAGCCGTGGCAGCTCGGCCTGCGCTGCTGGCTGAACGACGAGCTGGTGCAGGAGGGCAATACCCGGGACCTGATCTTCAGCGTCGCCGCGCTGGTCGCCTGGCTGTCGCGCTACATGGCGTTGCAGCCGGGTGACGTGATCGCCACCGGCACGCCGGCCGGCTCCGGCCATTTCCGTGACCCGCAGCGCTACCTGCGGCCGGGCGACCGGATGCGGCTGGAGGTGGAGCGCATCGGCGTGCTGGAACACGGTATCGGCTAGCCGCAAGGCTGCAATCGGGGGAAACGCAATGAAGCTGTCCTTGAGGGCTGCGGTCGCCGCGGTCGCGCTGATGGCCGGCACCGCGCAGGCACAGCCGCGGGTGCCGGGCACGGCTTATCCGAACCGCCCGGTGCGCATCGTCGTCGCGCTGGCACCGGGCGGCAACGCCGACATCAACGCGCGGCTGGTGGCGACGCAGCTCAGCCAGCAGGTCGGCCAGCAATTCGTGGTGGAGAACCGGCCGAGCGGCGGCGGCACCGTCGCCTTCGAGACGGTCGCCCAGACTGCGCCCGACGGCTACACCCTGCTGGTCGGCGCGCTCGGCACCCATACGCTGAACGTCGGGCTGTACGGCGACCGGTTGCGGGTGCATCCGCTGACCGGGGTGGACCACATCACCATCAGCAGCCATTCGGCCATCGCGGTCGCGGTGCATCCCTCGCTCGAGGTGCGGACGCTGGCGGAATTCCGCGACCTGCTGAAGGCCAACCCCGGCAAGTACGACTACGGATCCTCCGGCAACGGCACGACGGGGCACATCGCCGGCGCCATGCTGCTGCAGCTGCTTGGGGTCGAGGCGCAGCACGTGCCGTATCGCGGCTCGGCCGCCGCCTTCACCGACCTGCTCGCCGGCCGCACCGCCTTCCAGGCCGATACCATCTCCTTCCTGGCGGAACCCTTCAGGGCCGGCTCGGTGCGCGGCCTGGTCATCGCCACCCCGGAACGCTCGCCAATGGCGCCCGGCCTGCCGACCAGCGCCGAGGCCGGGCTGCCGGCCTACCAGGCGACCACCTGGACGCCCTGGTCCGCTCCCCTCGGCACGCCGTTGCCGATCCGCCAGTTCCTGTACGAGCAGATCGCCCAGGCGCTGCAGACCCCGGCGGTCCGGGACCGGCTGATCCAGCTCGGCAACACCATCCCCGAGGGGATGACGCCCGACCGCACCCGTGCCTTCATCGCTTCCGAAATCGACCGCTGGGTGCCAATCGTGCGCGCCACCGGCGCAAGGGTGGATTGAGCAACATGGCAAAGAACGTCACCACCGGCCGCCCCGTGCCGGCCGAGAGCATCCGGGCGCAGATCGTCGCCATCCTGACCAAGTGGGGCATGCCGGCGGAGCATGCCGAGACCACCGCCGGCATCATGGTCGAGACCGACCTGATGGGCGTGGACAGCCACGGCCTGTCGATGATGATGACCTATGAGGACGGGGTGAAGGAGGGCCGCATTCAGCTCGGCGCCCAGCCGAAGGTGGTGCGGGACACCGGCCCGACCGCCCTGCTCGATGCCGCCAACGGCCTCGGCCACCCGGTCTCGGCGATGGCGATGAACCTCGCGGTGGACAAGGCGCTGCAATACGGCATCGGCGCGGTGGGGGTGGTGAACAGCCACCACTTCGGCGCGGCCGGGGCCTATGCCCGCATGGCCTCGGCGCGCGGCGTGATCGGGATGGTGACCAGTTCGGCACGCGGCGTGACCATGGTGCCGACCCGGGCCGCCATGCCGGTGCTCGGCACCAACCCGCTGGCCTTCGCCGCCCCGGCCGGGCGCAACCCGCCCTTCGTGCTGGACATGGCGACCACCACCGTCGCCGCTGGCAAGGTGAAGGTGCACCACCTGAACGACGCGCCGCTGCCGGAAGGCTGGGTGGTCGATGGCACCGGCCGCACCACCACCGACCCGCATGAGGGCAACGCCCTGGTGTTCCAGCGCCCCGAGGGCGGCATCACCCCGCTCGGCGGCACCGAGATGATGGGCAGCGCCAAGGGCTATGGGCTGGCGATGCTGGTGCATATCCTCGGCGGCACCCTGGTGGGCGCCGCCTTCTCGCCGATCCGCAACCGCACCCAGAAGCCGGACCAGCCGCACAACATCGGCCACTTCTTCCTGGCGATGGACCCGAAGGCGTTCCGCGACCCCGGCGCCTTCGAGGGCGACCTCGACGATGCGCTGGACGTGCTGCACGCGACCCCGCCGGCCGACCCGGCGGAGCCCGTGCTGGTACCCGGCGAACCGGAGGACCTGATGCGCGCGAAGCGGCTGGCCGAGGGCGTGCCGGTGCCGGACAGCCTGGACGCGCTGATCCACGGCATCTGCGACCGCTCCGGCGCGCCCTACCTGCTCAGGCCGAACGCCTGATCATTCGCGGGTGTCGAAGCGGTACACCTTGCTGACGATGCGCCAGCCCTCGCTGGTGCGGTTCAGCACGAGGTAGTCGGTGAAGTAGCGCGGCGGCAACTGGCAGGCGACCTTCACCAGGGCCGTCTCCGGGCCGCTGATGTCGAGCAGCAGGATGCGGTCGTCGCGCTGCAACCCGCGGCTGGCGCCCGAGGGCCGGCTGCGGACCATCTCGAACCACTTCTCGCGCGGCAGGTCTTCGACGCCGCCATCCTTTTCCCAGTACAGGTGGCTGACCGGGTGGAAGGCGGCGGCCAGCTTCTCGACATCGCCTTCGTACAGGCCGTCGAAATAGGTCTGGATCACCGCCTCGATCTCGGCGACGGCGGTGGCTGCCGCTGGCTTTCCGCTGGCGTCTGGCATGGTTCTCTCCTCCTTGGGGTGGCGGCGCATCCTGCCACGGATCGGCGGCGGGATGCAGCCATCCCCCTTCCGGCCCATCCCTGCCCGGCCGATACTGCGCCGCAACCGCGGAAGGATTCGTCAGCATGGCCCATCCCGGCCTCAAGGCCGCCTTTGCCGAGAAACGCTTCATCGTCGCGCCCGGCATCTTCGACATGATCTCCGCCAGGGTGGCGGACGGCATGGGCTTCGCCAGCCTCTACGCGACCGGCTTCGGCACCGTCGCCAGCCATCTCGGCGTGGCGGATGCCGGGATCGCCACCTATTCCGACATGGTCGGCCGGGTCGGCGCCTTCGCCCGCGGCTGCCGCACCCCGGTGATCGCCGATGCCGATACCGGCTATGGCGGGCTGCTCAACGTCCGCCACACGGTGATGGGCTACGAGGCGGCGGGGGTTTCCGGCATCCAGCTCGAAGACCAGGAAATGCCGAAGAAATGCGGCCATACCCCCGGCCGCCGGGTCATCCCGGCCGAGGAGATGGTGCTGAAGATCAAGGTCGCGGCCGAGGCGCGGCGCGACCCCAACATGCTGATCGTCGCCCGCACCGACGCCCGCACCACCCTTGGGCTGGAGGAGGCGCTGCGCCGCGGCCGGATGTACGCCGAGGCCGGTGCCGACGTGATCTTCATCGAAAGCCCGGAGAGCGAGGCGGAGATGCAGGCGATCGGCCGCGCCATCGACAAGCCGCTGCTGGCCAACATGGTCGAGGGCGGCCGCACGCCGATCCTGCCGGCGGCGCGGCTGGCCGAGCTTGGCTATGCCATCGCGATCTATCCGGCGGTCGGCTTCCTGGCGGTGGCGGCGGCGCTGGAACGGGCCTTCGGCCACCTGAAGCAGCACGGTGACAGCAACGCCCTGCCGCCGGCGGAAAGCTACGGCTTCGGCCGCATCTGCGAATTGATGGGCTTCCCGGAGGTCTGGGAGTTCGAGCAGCAATGGTCCCGGACGGGACCCGACCAGAGGGAAACCAAGTAATGGCGACATTCGATGGCGTGAAGGCGCTGGTGTTCGACGTGTTCGGCACCGTGGTGAACTGGCGCGAGGGCGTGGCGCGGGAGGCGGCGCCCTTCCTGGCGAAGCACGGCCGGCCGGACATCGACGCGCACGGCTTCGCCGATGCCTGGCGCAAGCGCTACCAGCCGGGGATGGAGGAGTGCCGCTCCGGCCGCCGCCCCTTCACCCGGCTCGACGTGCTGCACCGCGAGAATCTCGAAGCGGTGCTGCGGGACAACGGCATGGACCCGGCCGCCATCGGCGAAGCCGCTCTCGATGACCTGAACCGCGCCTGGCACCGGCTGGACCCCTGGCCGGAAGCGGTCGCCGGCCTCACCCGGCTGCGGCGGAAGTTCATCCTGGCGCCGCTGTCGAACGGCAACATCGCGCTGCTGCTGAACATGGCCAAGCGGGCGGGCCTGCCGTGGGATGCCATCCTCGGGGCCGAGGTGGCGCAGGCCTACAAGCCGGACCATCAGGCCTATCTCCGCACCGCCGAGGTGCTCGGCATCCGCCCGCACGAGCTGTGCCTGGTCGCCGCCCATAACGGCGACCTGCGGGCGGCCCGGGCGGCCGGGCTGGCCACCGCCTTCGTGCTGCGGCCGGCGGAGCACGGGCCGGGGCAGAAGACCGACACCAAGGCGGAAGACCCCTGGGACGTGGTCGCCGCCGACTTCCAGGACCTCGCCCACAAGCTGGGGGTGTAGGCGGCAGCGATACGCGCCGGCTAGTTGGCCGGCGCGTCCAGCATCTCGAACAACTCGCCGCCGTAGTCGGCGGCCAGCGGAATCCGCAGCCGCCAGCCGCCTTCGGTGCGGATCATCTCGGGCTCCACCGTAACCACCCGGGCGGCCCGGGATGCCTCCAGCGCCTGCTGGACCGAGCCGAAGCGGGCCAGCTTCTCCAGGTTCCGCCGGGTCGGGAAGACCAGCCGGCGCAGCCCGGCATTGGCCTCCGCCACCGCCTGCGCCGGGTCGATCCATACGCTGTCGGTCAATTCCAGCCCGTCATGCACCGCCAATTGGTCGGGCGGGGCGGCGGCGAGGAAGAACTGGGTATCGAACCGCTTGGGCCGCCCCGACGGGGTGATCCAATGGGCGAAATGCACCAGCGCATCGGTCGCCGGGACCAGCGCCTCCGCCGCCAGCAGGGCCGAGAGGGGCAACTCCCCGCGGGCGAGGCGGGCACGATGCGCCGCCTCGATCGCCAGCAGCCGGGCGGCGTCCACCAGCGCATCCCCGCCATGCGGGCGGGCCAGCAGCACGCCGCATTCCTCGAAGGTCTCGCGGATGCCGGCGATGCGGAAGCCGTCCAGCGGGTCCGGCCCGGCCACCACGGCATCGTCCGGCTCGACCCGGCCGCCGGGGAACACCAGGGCGCCGCCGGCGAATTCGATCTCGCGGTGGCGCACCACCATGAAGACCTCGATGCCCTGCTCGCCGTCCCGCAGCAGCAGGATGGTGGCGGCGGGGCGGGCGGGGACGGCGGGCTTTGCGTCGCTCATCGCTGGCTCACTCGATCCGGATGCCGGCGGCCTGGATGATCGGCGCCCAGCGGGCGTGCTCGGCGCGGATGAAGGCGGCGAATTCCTCGGCGCTGCCGCCGACGACGCGGCCGGCCTGGGTCTCCTCGACCACCCGCCTCACCTCCGGCTGCTGCACCACCGTATTGAACACGCGGTTGGCCGCGGCGACCATTTCCGGCGCCATGCCGGCCGGGCCGACGATGCCGTGCCAGACCACGGCCTCGAAGCCGGGCAGGCTCTCGCTCAGGGTCGGCACGTCGGGCAGCGCCGGCACCCGCTGGGCGGAACAGACCGCCAGCGCCTTCAGCCGGCCGTCCTTCAGCAGCGGCATGCTGGTGGAGACGGTGATGACCGAGCTTTTCGTCTCGCTGGCGGCCAGGCTGCGGACCACCTCGGCGCCGCTGCGGTAGGCGATCGGGGTCATGGTCAACTCGGTGCGGCGCAGGAAGAGCTCCTGCGTCAGATGCCCGACATAGCCGATGCCGGGATGCGCATAGGGCATGTCGGGTTCGCGCCTGGCCAGCGCGATGAAGCTGGCGAGGTCGGTCACCGGCAGGCTGGCCGGCACCACCAGCACCAGCGGCAGGGTCGCCACGTGGCAGATCGCGGTGAAGGACTGCATCGGGTCGTAGGACAGATTGGGCTGCAATTCCTTGCCGATGGCATTGGCACCGAGGTCGGCCATCATCAGCGTACTGCCATCGGGCCTGGCCTGTGCCATCACCGCGCCGGCGATGGTGCCGCCGGCGCCGCTGCGGTTCTCGACGATCAGGTTCTGGCCGTTGGCATGGGCGGGGAAGGAATTCGCCACGGTGCGGGCCAGGGTATCGATCGCCCCGCCGGCCCCGAAGGGCAGCACCAGCCGCACCGGCCGGTCCGGCCAGGCCGCCTGGGTGCCGGTGGCCTGGGCATGCGCGCCGCGTGACAGGAAGGGCAGGCCGAGGCCCGTAAGGCCGAGCAGGGCGGTCCGGCGGCCGAAGCCGGTGCGGCGGGCGGAGGTCATGGCAGAATTTTCTTCCCTGTAAGCTTTGTTGCCTAAGGCTGGTCCCAAGGTGACGCCCGGGGCTGCCACACGCAACCAGTGGCGTTTCCTCACGGCAGTGTATCATGTTGCCGCGCCCACGCCGGAAGGAACCATCATGACCTGGTCCATCGTTGCCCATGATCCGGCCACCGGCGCCTTCGCCGTCGCCGTCACCACCTGCGCCTTCGCCGTTGGCGCCAGTTGCCCCTTCGTGCGGTCGGGCGTCGGCGCGGTCTCGACCCAGTCGATGACCAACCGCTACCTCGGCCCGGCGGTGCTCGACGGCATGCAGCGCGGGCTGGCGCCGGCGGCGGCGATCGAGGGTGCGCTGGCCGGCGATGAAGGCCGTGGCATCCGCCAGGTGCATGCGGTGGACCGGCACGGCCGCAGCGCCGCCTGGACCGGGGCGAATTGCGTCGAATGGTGCGGCGACCGCACCGGCATGGGCTTTTCCGTCGCCGGCAACATGCTGGCCGGCGAGGCGGTGGTGGCCGATACCGTCGTCGCCTATGTCTCGCGGGACCATCTTCCGCTGCCGGAGCGGCTGCTGGCCGCGCTGGATGCCGGGGACGCCGCGGGCGGCGACAAGCGCGGCCGGCAATCCGCCGCGCTGCTGCTGACCACCACGGAAGATTTCCCCGACATCAACCTGCGGGTCGACGACCACGCCGAGCCACTGATGGAGCTCAACCGCCTGCTGGCGGTATGGCGGCGGGAGCGCGAGCCGGGGCTGCGCGACCAGCCTCGCCGCGCCAATCCATCCGGCTGGACCGACCTGGACGCCATCGAGGCGGCCTGGCGAGGCAAGGGGCTGGCGTTGCGGTTCCGCCGGTAAAAGATGCCCGCCACGCCGTGAGATGGGGCATGGGTGACGCCCCCTTTGCGTGTATACTGTATACCATATGCACGTCCACGGAGAGCGTCTTGCCAGTTTCCATCCCGGGTAGCCAAGAAAACGATACGCTGGCAGGCGATGCCGGCCCCAATACGATTGATGGCCTGGACGGCGACGACCTGATCTTCGGCGACGGGCTGGCCGGACCGCGCCCGGCGGTCTTCCCCGAGCCGCTGCCTGGCCCGACCATCCATGGCAACACGATCCGGGGCGGCGCGGGGCAGGACACCATCCATGCCGGGTACGGCACCGACCTGGTCACCGGGGATGCCGGCGACGACGTGATCTTCGGCTTCGGCGTGCTGGCCGAGGATGACCCCTACCTCGCCGCCCGCGCCCGTGATGCCGACGGTGCGGACACGCTGGTCGGCGGCGCCGGCGATGACGCCCTGCATGGCGGCGGCGGCAACGACCTGCTGATCGGCGGCTTCGGCGAGGATGTGCTGGAAGGCGGCGCCGGCGGCGACATGCTGATCGGTGGATCCGGTGCCGACATCTTCCGCTTCGGCGGCATGGACTTGCGCGCCCGCCTGCCGGTGCCTGATTGCAGCGGCGACGTGGTGCTGGACTTCCAGGACGGCGAGGACAAGCTCGACCTCAGCGGCTTCCTGCAGCACTTCGTCACGCCGCCCGTGGTCGATTTCCTCGGCGACGGTGCCTTCACCGATGGCAGCCACATGCAGGTCCGCACCGAGGTCCATGGGATCCTGACCCTGGTCGAGATCTGGCTGCCGTTCAGCCAGCCCGACAGCGCCCCGGCGCAGGGCAATGCCACCCTCACCCTGTTCGGCGCCCATCCGCTGGCCGCGGGTGATTTCATCCTGGGCTGATCCCGGGATTGCCGGCCGCGCCGTGCGTGGCTAAAGCCGGGGCGCGACACGTCCCGGGGGGAGCCACGCCATGCGCAGCCTGAAGATCGCCGCCATCGGTGGGGACGGCATCGGCCCCGAGGTCATCGCCGCCGGCTGCCGCGTGCTGGATGCGGTCGCCGCCGCCGAGGGTGGCTTCGCCTGCTCCTTCGAGACCTTTGACTGGGGCAGCGCGATGTACCGCGCCACCGGCCGCATGATGCCGGACGACGGGCTGAAGCAGCTCGAAGGCTTCGACGCCATCTTCTTCGGCGCGGTCGGCGCACCCGACATCCCCGACCACATCACCCTGTGGGAGTTGCGGCTGGCCATCTGCCAGGGCTTCGACCAATACGCCAACGTCCGCCCCACCCGGCTGCTGCCCGGCATCAACGGCCCGCTGCGCGAGGATCTCGGCCGGCAGATCGACTGGGTGATCGTGCGGGAGAATTCTGAGGGCGAATACGCCGGCGTCGGCGGCCGGGCGCATCGTGGCCTGCCGATCGAGGTCGGCATGGATGTGGCGGTGTTCACCCGTGCCGGTGTCGAGCGCATCTGCCGCCAGGCCTGCGAGATCGCCATGTCCCGGCCGCGCAAGCTGCTGACCGTGGTGACCAAGTCCAACGCCCAGCGCCATGGCATGGTGATGTGGGACGAGGTCTGCGCCGGCGTGACCGCGCAATACCCCGAGCTCACCGTGGACAAGATGCTGGTCGATGCGATGACCGCGCGGATGGTGATGAAGCCGGGCAGCGTGGATACCGTGGTCGCCACCAACCTGCATGCCGACATCCTGTCCGACCTCGCCTCGGCGCTGGCCGGCTCGCTTGGCATCGGCGCCACCGGCAACATCGACCCGAGCCGGCAGCGGCCCTCGATGTTCGAGCCCATCCACGGCTCGGCCTTCGACATCACCGGCAAGGGCATCGCCAACCCGCTCGGCTCCTTCTGGACTGCGGCGATGCTGCTGGAGCACCTGGGCGAGCCCAAGGCCGCCGCACGCCTGATGGCCGCGGTCGAGACGGTGACGGCGCGGGGCGAGGTGCTGACCCCCGACCTCGGCGGCCAGGCGACCACCGCCGCGGTGACGGATGCGGTGATCGCCGCGCTCGGCGGCGCCAACGCCTAGGACGGTATTGCCCGGCTACCGCACCGGGTAGTTCACCAACGCGCAGGCATTCACGTTGCGGAAGTCCCGCGATTGGCCGCCCTGCCAGACCACCCGCAGGTCGTAGCCGCATTCTCCCTCCGGCAGGCGAATCGGATGGTAGCTGCCCGGCTGCACCACCGCGTCGCCCAGCCGGTCAGGCCCCCAGCTCCGTTCGGATGACGGCGAGGCGTAGAATTCCTCGATCACCCGGCGGCTCTGGTTCAGCAGGTTGAAGGACGGGTTGCCCTGTTGCCGCGTGCCCTGCCGCCCACGCGGCGCGCGTTGCGGCGGGCTGGCGGTGCCGAGCACCACGTCGGTCAGGTTGCAGGTGTCGAGGTTGCGGCGCTCCTCGGCGGTATCGCCCTGGTAGACGATGCGGATGTCGTAGGTGCAGTCGCCGCCTGATGGCAGCCGGATGATGTGGCTGGCGCCCGGCGCGATGACCTCGGTGCCCAGCCGGTCATGCCCCCAGTCCGCTTCATGGGATGGCGAGGCATAGACCTCGTTCACCACATTGGGCGTGTTGTTCAATATCCGGAATGACGGGTCCGCGGCCTGGGCCCACGCATTTCCCGGCTGGGCCAGCAGTCCGGTCAGGGCAAGGAGCAGCACGCGACGCAACATGGGGTCCTCCTGGAAGAGCCCGTCGCCGGCCGGGTCCGGCGCCGGTTTCTAAAACTTCAGGTTGTGGTTGCGCAATGGCAACACGAGGGCAGCCGCATCAGGCCAATGGCACCAAAACCCGCCCTGCCCCGGCTTTCGGCTTTGCACGCGGCCCGGCGTGGGTCAAATGGGGGCAGCAATTGCAGCGGAACCAGCGGATGCCCGGCAGCCATCCCAACCCACGCTATCCGTTCCGCCGTCCGGCGGCGGTAGGACGCGCAGCGACGGAGGAAGCCCGTGTCGTCATCGTCGGTGGCGGGTTGGCCGGGCTGACCGCGGCACTGGACCTGGCGTGGCACGGCATCGGCACGGTGCTGCTCGATGATGACGACACGGTCTCCCTGGGCTCGCGGGCCTATTGCTGGACCCGGCGGACGCTGGAGGTGTTCGGCCGGCTCGGCCTCGGCCGGCGCCTGCTGGAACAGGGGGTCACCGCTGCCAGGGGCCAGGTCTTCCTGCGCGACGGCGAAGCCTACCGCTTCGACTTGCCGGCGGAACAGGGCCATGAATACCCCGCCGTCCTGAACCTCCAGCAATACCATGTCGAGCAATGGCTGGTGGAAGCCTGCGCCCAGACCGGGCTGGTGGATCTTCGCTGGCGCAACCACGTAGCGTCGGTCGAAGCCCGGCCCGATGGCGCGCTGCTGTCGGTCGATACGCCGGACGGTCCCTACCGGCTGCACGCCGCCTGGCTGCTGGCCTGCGACGGCGCCCGCAGCGTGGTGCGCGAGCAGCTGCGCCTGCCCTTCCTCGGCCAGGTCTTCCGCGACCGGTTCCTGATCGCCGATGTGGCGACCCGGGCGCCCTTCCCGGCCGACCACCGGATCTGGTTCGACCCACCCTTCCATCCCGGCCATGCGGTGCTGCAGCACCGGCAGCCCGGCGAGGTGTGGCGCATCGATTTCCAGCTTGGCTGGGAGGCCGACCCGGAGGCGGAGAAGGACCCTGCCCGGGTGCGCGCCCGGATCGCCGCCATGCTCGGCCCGGATGTGCCCTTCGAACTGGAATGGGCCAGCGTCCATACCTTCCGCTGCCAGCGGCTTGCCCGCTTCGTGCATGGCCGGGTCATCTTCCTCGGCGATGCGGCGCATCAGGCCAGCCCGGTCGGCGGGCATGGCGGCAATGCCGGGGTGCAGGACGCCGCCAATCTTGGCTGGAAGCTGGCAGCGGTGCTGGCCGGCGCGGCACCGCCCACCCTGCTCGACAGCTACGACCGGGAACGGGTGCCGGCGGCGGAGGCGGACATCCTGAGCTCGACCCGCAGCACGGATTTCATCAGCCCGAAGAACGCCGCCTGCCGGGCCTGGCGGGATGCGGTGCTGGAGTTGTCGGGCCGGCATGCCTTCGCCCGCAGCCTGGTGGATTTCGGCCGCCTTGCGCATCCGCTGGCGGTAATGGACAGCCCGCTCTCGACCGCCGATGCCGAACCCTGGGCGGCCGGCCTGCCGCCCGGCTCCCCGCCGCTCGATGCCCCGGTGCTGCGCGCCGGCCAGCCGGACTGGCTGCTGCGCCACCTCGGCCCGGAGCCCATCCTGCTGGCCTTCGCCGGCCCCGGCGCCCCGGCGGCCGAGGCGCCGCCGGGCCTGCGCCGGGTGGTGGTCGCCGCGGACGAGCGGGTGGGCGCGCTGTGGGACCACTCGGGCCTCGCCGCCGCGCGCTGGGGCGCCGGGCCGGGCGATGCCGTGCTGCTGCGGCCCGACCAGCATGTGGCCGCACGTTTTCATCAACCAACGCCCGGCGCCGTCGCCGCCGCGGTGGCACGCTGCATGGCGGGAGGCACCTGATGGCCCTGCGCACCGAACCCCGGCTGACCGACCCGGACGGCTTCTACCACGCCATCATGGATGTCCACCGCACGCTGGATGCCGAGGCGTCCCAGCGCTTCGATGCCCGGCTGCTGCTGATCCTCGCCAACCATGTCGGCGACCCGGCGGTACTGCGGGAGGCGATCGCCCTGGCCACCGCGGCCGCGGTCAGCCCGGCCCGGGCCTGACTTCCAGCACCGCCCGCGCCACCAGGTCGTCGGCGGCGGGCCGCATCGCCTCCGGGTGCGGGCGCTTCGGGCCGCGCGGCCGGCGGGCCCAGACAGTGGCTTCCGGCACCTCCACCCGGAAGCCGGCGCGGCGGAACCGGCTGACCATGGTCGAGAGGCCCAGCCGGTTCACGTAGATCCCGGCGCGGCCGACCAGCGGGCTGGCCCAGAAGCCATCGCTGAACCGCAGGTGCTGCAGGCCGCCGCCCAGATGGTCCTGGAAGTCGATGCGGTGCAACCCGATGCCGTCCGGCGCGGTGATGCGCCGCAGTTGCGCCAGCAGCGGCCCCAGATCCGCCCGCCGGACATGCTCCAGCACCGCCTCGGAGACGACGAGGTCGACCGCGCCATCGGGGATCACCGAAAGCGCCGCCGGCCCGCCGATCAGCAGCGTCGCGTGGCAGCGGCCGAGCACGGCGGCACGGTCGGCGCAGCCGGCCAGGTCGGGCGCCGGCATGGCGTTGTCGCGCGCCAGCGCAGCCACCGCACGGTAGGCCACGACATCCTTTGGCGCGCTGTCGTCGGGATCGATGAACCAGATGTGTTCCAGGCCGAGCCCCGCCAGCACCGGCGCCCGCAGCACCATCAGCCCCGGCCCCACCTCCAGCACCGTGCGCGGCCGGCGGCCGATCAGCCGGGTGGCATCGGCCAGCCAGGCGGCAGGTGGCCCGAGCAGCTTGGCGGGGTCGCCCGCCGCGAAGGACGGCCGGGCCAGCCCGAACCGCCGGGCGCGGGCGCCATGCACGCCCATCGCCGCCAGTCCCAGCTTGACGCCGAGCTTCACCCACCACGGCACCGGCACCCCGCGCGAAAGCCCGGTTGGTGCCGGTACGATGCGGCGGGGCCGCGCCATTTCCTCGGTCCGCTGATCCATCTGCTTTCAGGTCAACCCGAATCTCGCCATAGCCATAGCGCAGGGATATGGGGTTTGCCCACAGTGACGGCAGGAGATCGGCGTGAACCCCATCGAGCATATCCGCGGCTTCCAGCAGCAACTCACGGAATGGCGCCGGGATTTCCACGCCCATCCGGAAACCGGCTTCGAGGAGGTGCGGACCAGTGCGCTGGTGGCGGAACGGCTGGCCGCCTGGGGGATCGAGGTGCACCGGGAGGTCGGCCGCACCGGCGTGGTCGGGGTGCTGCGGTCCGGCAACGGCGACCGTTCCATCGGGCTGCGCGCCGACATGGACGCCCTGGCCATGCCGGAAGCCAATGATTTCGCCCACCGCTCCACCGTCCCCGGCAAGATGCACGGCTGCGGCCATGACGGGCACACCACCATGCTGCTCGGCGCCGCGCGCTACCTGGCCGAGACGAAGAACTTCACCGGCACCGTCCACTTCATCTTCCAGCCGGCCGAGGAAGGCGAAGGCGGTGCCCAGGCCATGGTGGCGGATGGGCTGTTCCAGCGCTTCCCCTGCGATGCGGTCTATGGGCTGCACAACCGGCCGGGCATGGCGGTCGGCCACTACGGCATCCGCGCCGGGGCGATGATGGCCGGCTGCGGCTTCTTCGACCTGCACATCCACGGCAAGGGCGGCCACGGCGCGCGGCCGGAAATGGCGGTGGACCCGGTGGTCTGCGGCGCCGCCATCGTCTCCGCCTTCCAGTCCATCATCGGCCGCAACGTCGCGCCGAACGATACCGGCGTGGTCAGCGTGACCGGGTTCAGCGCCGGCACCGCCTACAACGTCATCCCCGAGACGGTGTCCCTGCGCGGCACCGTGCGGGCCTTCCGCACCGGCACCATGACGCTGATCGAGGACCGCATGCGGGCTTTGGCCGGCAGCATCGCCACCGGCTTCGGGGCCACCGCCGAACTCGATTTCCGCGAGGTGACGGTGCCGCTGGTGAATGGCGCCGAGCAGACCACGCTCATCGCCGATGCCGCCGCCGCCATGGTGGGCGAGCCGCATGTGGACCGCCAGCGTATCCCGGCCATGGGCTCGGAGGATTTCTCCTACATGCTGGCCGAGTGCCCCGGCGCCTACATCCTGGTCGGCAACGGCGAGGGCGCCGCCGGTGGCTGCGAGGTCCACAACCCGAACTACGACTTCAACGACGCCGCCATCCCCTATGGCGCCGGCATCCTGGCCGCGGTGGTGGAGCGGGAACTTGCAACCCTGAAGACATAATCCTGCAACTCAGGCAACGAAAACCCAGCCGGGGCGTTCCCCCGGCTCGGCCGATCCCGGCCAGCCCTTTCGCGGACACACCGGCGCATGCCCGACCCTGCACCATCTCCCTCGCCCGGCCGCGGATTGCATGGGGCGGGAGCGCCCGGCTCCATCCTGCCCGTGGTCCAGGGCGCCCTGCTGGTGGTCGCCATCCTGTATTTCGGCCAGGACCTGCTGGTGCCGCTGGTGCTTGCGGTGCTGCTGTCCTTCGTGCTGGCGCCGGTGGTACGGCTGCTGCGCAGCATCCGCATCCCGCGGCTGGTCGCGGTACTGGTCACCGTGGTGCTTGCCTCGGCCTTCATCCTCGGTGTCGGCGTGATGATGGGCCGGCAGGCGACCCAGTTGGCGCAGAACGTGCCCCAGTACCAGGCCACCATCAGCTACAAGCTGTCCGGGCTGCAGGGCCCTGGCAGCATGATCAACCGGGTAACCGAGGTGATGCAGACGGTCGGCCGCGGCCTACGCGAGCGCGAGGCCGCGGCGCCGCCCCGCAGCACCGCCCCGGCGGCCAGCACTCCCGAGATCCCGCCCCTGCCGGTGGAGATCCGCACCCCGGACCCGACCCCGATGGAGATGCTGCAGCGGGTGGTCGAGCCGCTGCTCGGGCCGCTGGCGACCGCCAGCATCGTCGGCATCCTGGTGATCTTCATCCTGCTGTACCGGGAAGACCTGCGGGACCGGCTGATCCGGCTGGCCGGGGCGCGCGACCTGCACCGCACCATGGCGACCATGGACGACGCGGCCTACCGGCTTTCCCGGTTCTTCCTGGCGCAGACCGGCATGAATACCGTGTACGGCCTGGTCATCGCGGGCGCGCTTTGGCTCATCGGCATCCCCAACCCGATCCTGTGGGGCATCGTCGCCGGGCTGATGCGCTTCGTGCCCTTCATCGGCAGCGTCATCGCGGCGGGGTTCCCCGCGCTGTTGGCCGTGGCAGTCGACCCGGGCTGGTCCTCGCTGATCTGGGTGCTGGTGCTGTTCGCCATCGGCGAGGGGATGATGGGCCAGGTGTTCGAGCCACTGGTCTTCGGTCATTCCACCGGGCTTTCGCCCATCGCGATCGTCGCCGCCGCGACCTTCTGGACCTGGCTGTGGGGGCCGCTCGGGCTGTTGCTGGCGGTGCCGATGACGGTCTGCCTGGTGGTGCTCGGCCGCCATGTGGACCGGCTGGAATTCCTGGAAGTGATGCTCGGTGACCAGCCACCGCTCGACCCGGAGGAGACCTTCTACCAGCGGGCCCTGGCCGGCGATGCGGATTCCCTGACCGAGCAGGCGGAACGCTTCCTGAAGGAGAAGCCGCTGGCGGAATACCTCGATGCCATTGCGCTGCCGGCCTTGCGGCTGGCGCAGGCCGATGCGGCGCACGGCGTGCTGGCACCGGACCGGCGCGAGTCGCTGAACCGCAGCATCGCGCTGCTGATCGAGGATCTGGAAGAAGCCGACGACCCGGCCCCCGAGGAAGGCGCGACGCCGGCACCGCTGCCCGCCGAATGGCACGCGCCGGGCGCCGTGCTGTGCCTGCCCGGCCGCGGCCCCTTCGACACCATGGCCGCCACCATGCTCGGGCAGGTGCTGGCGCGCCGGGGCTTCGGCGTGCAGGTGAGCGGCGCCGCCGCCATGCCGGCGACGCCGCCGCGGCTGCTGTGCCTCTGCCTGCTGGAAGGCGGCAGCAACAATGCCACGGCGCGCTACCTGCTGCGCCGGGCCCGGCGCCGGCTGCCGGGTGTGCCGGCCATCGCGCTGGCCTGGACGCCGGCCGGCTCCGGTGAGCAGGAAGGCATGCTGGTGAAGGCGCTGCGGGCGGAGTCCGAGACGGCGCCGCTGCAACTGGCGCTCAGCCTGACGGAGGCGATGGATTTGGCGGTGGAAGCGGCGGGCAACCCGCCATCCATAGTGCTGACCACGCCGGCGCCCCGGCCGGAAGCCCCGACGGTCGGGATGGCGCCGGCGCCGGCCTAGAGCAAACCCCGAACGGGTGGGACCACCCGGCAGGGGTAATTTGCTCGCTCGAACATCAGGCTGGAGCGCTTTCCGTGAGCCAGGGCGAATGGAAAGCGCTCCAGCCCCGGGCTTCAGCCCAGGCGCTGCATCGGCACCCGGCTGGCGAGCCAGCTGCCGAGCCCGACCATCGCGGCGGCACCAAGGAACGCCACCCGGAAAGCATCCGAGAGGCCGGTCCGCAGCGCCAGTTGCTCGGCCGGCTGGAGGGTTGCCAGCAGGCCCGGCCCGCCTTGCATCAACCGGGCGAACAGCGCCGCCACCGCCGGCTCGCCGGCCGCCAGGGTGCCGAACAGCAGCGCGCCGAGCACCGCCGTCGCCACCGCCGCGCCGAGAGTGCGGGAGAACTGCACCGAAGCCGCCGCCGCGCCGAGCTGCTTCGGCCCGGCCGCCACCTGCACGATGATCTGCACCACCGGGTAGGAACAGCCGATGCCGATCGCCACCAGCCCGAACAGCATCGCCAGCCCCCAGTCCGGCAAGCCGGCCGCCAGCACCGCGATCACCACCAGCGCCGCCGCCGCAAGCGCCAGCCCGAAGCGGGCGAAGGGCATGGCGATGCCGGTGCGTGTCAGCAGCCAGCCCGAGGTCAGCCCACCCATGCCGCCGCCGAGCGACAGCGGCAGCAGCAGCACGCCGGCCTGCACCGGGGAGGCGCCGCGCACGCTCTGCAGATAGATCGGCAGGAAGGTCAGCAGCGCGACCAGCGCGCCATGGGCCAGGGCGGTCAACAGGTTGCTGCGGAGGATGGTCGGTTCTGAAAGCAGCGGCAGCGGCAGCAGCGGGTCCCGGGCACGGCGCTCCTGGCGCAGCAGCAGCCACAGCGCCACCACGGCCAGCACCGCCATCGCCACCGCCGCCGGCACCGCCGCCAACGACAGCCGCTGCGCATAGGACAGCGCCAGCAGCGCCGGGCCGACGAAGCCGGCGAACAGCAGCACCCCCGGCAGGTCGAAGCGGAAGCCGGCATGGCGGTTGCCGCCGCGCGACGGGATGCGCAGCGCCAGCGGCACCGCCAGCCCGATCCAGGGCAGCAGCGCCCAGAACACCGCCCGCCAGCCGAACATCTCGGTCAGCCAGCCACCGGTGATCGGGCCGAGGCAGGCGGCAGTGGTGAAGCAGGCGACGATCCAGGCCTGGAACCGGCCCCTTTCACGCGGCGGCACCGCCTCGCCGATCAGCGCCATCGCCAGGGTCGCCAGCCCGCCACCGGCGAAGCCCTGCAGCAGCCGGCCCAGGATCAGCACGCCGAAGGCCGGCGCGGTGGCCGAGACCGCCGCCCCCAGCGCGGCCAGCCCGAGCGCCACCAGCAGCAGGTTGCGCAGGCCGAAGACATCGCCCAGCCGGCCGAACACCGGCGCCGCGATGGTCGCCGCGATCAGGTAGGAGACCACCACCCAGGACAGGTTCTCGACCGAGCCGAGCGAACCGGCGATGGCCGGCAGGGCGGTGGCGACGATGGTCTGGTCGATGGCGGCCAGGATGATGGCCGGGGCGACACCGGGGAAGGTGCGGAAGAAGGCCACCCGCATCTCCGCGGGGGTCATGGCGGCGGGCGGCGACATGCCGCTAGACCACGCTGTTCCGGCCCATCTCCAGGAACTTCTCCCGCCGGCGGGCGCGGAGCGTGGCGCCGTCCAGCGCCAGCAGCGGCTCCAGCACGTCCCAGCATCTTGTCGCCCACGGCGGCGAGCGAGGCGGCGGCGTCGCGGTGGGCGCCGCCCAGCGGCTCCGGCACCACCGCATCGACCAGGTTGAGCCGGCGGAGATCCTCGGCGGTGAGCTTCAGCGCCTCGGCGGCCGTCGCGGCCTGGGCCTGCGTCGCGCCACAGGATGCTGGCGCAACCCTCGGGCGAGATAACCGAATAGATGGAATGCTCCAGCATCAGCACCCGGTCGGCGGCGGCCAGCGCGATGGCGCCGCCCGAGCCGCCCTCGCCGATGATGGTTGCGACGAAGGGCACCGGGGCCTCCAGGCAGGCCTCGATCGAGCGGGCGATGGCCTCGGCCTGGCCGCGCGCCTCGGCCTCGATGCCGGGGAATGCGCCGGCGGTGTCGACGAAGGAGAGGATCGGCAGGCCGAAGCGGCCGGCCAGCTCGATGATGCGGCGGGCCTTCCGGTAGCCCTCCGGCCGCGCCATGCCGAAATTATGGATGACGCGGCTTTCGGTGTCGCTGCCCTTCTCGGTGCCGAGCACCGCCACCGCCCGGCCACGGAACCGCCCGAGTCCGCCGACCACCGCCGCATCGTCGGCGAAGGCGCGGTCGCCGGCCAGCGGGGTCCATTCCTCGATATGGGCGCGCGATGTAGTCCAGGCATTTCGGCCGGTCCGGGTGGCGGGCGACCAGGGTCTTCTGCCACGGCGACAGCCTGGCGTAGGTGGTCTTGAGCAGCGCCTGGGCCTTGTCGCGCATTCGCGCGACCTCCTCGGCGACATCGATGCCGCCGGCATCGGAGGTGCGCCGCAACTCCTCGATCTTGCCTTCGAGTTCGGCGATGGGCTTTTCGAAATCAAGAAAGTGGCGCATGCCGCGCGGGTTAGCGGAAAAGCCGGAAGGGCGGAAGCCGGGGCCGGAGGGTGATCGCTTGAGGCGAAAGCGCCGAACAGCGTGAATGGCGCAACAAAACAACGGACTGGACCACGATTGGTGCGTCCGTCGGCGCCGATCGTGGCCTAGTCACCGGCCAGCGGGTGATGCGCCTCGACCAGCGCCCGCAGCCGTTCCTCCATCACCTTGGTATAGATCTGGGTGGTGGCGATATCGGCATGGCCGAGCAGGATCTGCAGGCTGCGGAGGTCGGCGCCACGGGCCAGCAGGTGGCTGGCGAAGGAATGCCGCAGCACATGCGGGCTGACCCGCTCAGCCGCCAGCCCGGCGGCCATCGGCGGCCTCCTTCAGCAGCAGGCCCAGGCCCTGCCGCGTCATGTGCCCGGCCGCCCCGCGCGAGGGGAACAGCCAGCGCAAGGCCCGTGGCGAGGCCGCCACGGCACGGTGATCGGCCTGCCGCGCCGCCAGCACGGCGGCCCGGGCCCCGGCCGAGATCGGCACCAGCCGTTCCCGGCCGCCCTTGCCGCGCACCGCGATCATCGGCTGGTCCTCCCGCAGGGCGGCGGCCGGCAGGCCGACCAGCTCGCTCGCCCTGAGGCCGGCGCCGTACAGCAGCTCGATCGCCGCCACCGCCAAGGCGCCGCGCCGGCCAGGCAGGCTGGCGGCGCCGGCGATGAGCGCGGCCACCTCATCCTCCGAGATGCGGCCTGGGCAGGCGGCGGGGTCAGGCGGGGGGCATCCAGGGTGTCGGTCGGGTCGTCCGGACGCACGCCCTCGCGCGCCAGGAAGCGGTAGAATTGCCGCAGCGCCGAAAGCCGCCGGGCCGAGGTGCGCGGCTTCAGCCCGAGGTCGGTGAGCGAGCGCATATAGTCGCGCAGCGGCTCCGCGTCCGCCGCCTCGGCCGCCAGCCCGCGGCGGGCGCAGAAGGCAGCGAAGTCCCCGAGGTCGGTGGCATAGGCGGACAGGGTGTTGCGGGCGGCGCCGCGTTCGGCCGCCAGCATCTCGAGGAAGGCCTCGCGCAGGTGCTCGGCCAAGTTCGGCTCAGCGGGTCTGGAAGCGGTCGTTCGGCAGGGGACGCTCCACCGCGGTCGGGCTCACCTCGGGCGGGAAGGCCCCGACCACCAGCAGCCCCACCGCGACCAGGGCAAGCAGGATCACGGTCAGCAGCAGAATCGGGCGACGAAACATGGCGGGAGGGGCTCCTCGCGGGGCAACGGGACAGGCTGGACAGGGATGGGCGGCCGGTTACGGCAAAGCGGACCACCCCCCATACAACCAGGGCCCGGGTGTGCTAGCCTCCGCCACCGTGTCGCGCAACATCGCCAACGCCTTCGCCGCAGCCTCCCCGGAGACGCCCCAACCCCCTGCCCCGGCCGGCTGGCCCGGGACGGACGAGCCTGCCCGGGCCGCGCCGCCGCATCTGGCCGGGCGCGGCATCGTGCTGGTGGGTATGCCGGGGTGCGGCAAATCCTCGATCGGGCGGCGGCTGGCGGTGCGGCTGGGGCTGCCCTTCCTCGACGCCGATACCGAGATCGAGGCCGCCGCCGGCCTGCCCATCACCGAGATCTTCGCCCGCTACGGCGAGCCGCATTTCCGCGACGGCGAGCGCCGGGTGATCTCCCGCCTGCTCGCCGGCCCGCCGATCGTGCTGGCGACCGGCGGCGGCGCCTTCGCCGATGCCCGCACCCGCGCCGCCATCCGCGCCTCCGGCGCCGTCTCGGTCTGGCTGCACTGCCGCATGGCGACGCTGCTGAAGCGGGTCGCCGGCCGCGAGCACCGGCCGATGTTCCTGAACGCCGACCCGGCCGAGGTGCTCGACCGGCTGATGACTGGCCCGCCACCCCCTCTACGCCGAGGCCGATATCGTGATCCCCTGTACCGATGAAAGCCCCGACATCACCACCCGCCGCGTGCAGGAGGCGCTGGAAAGCGGCACCCGCCCGCCCGGCTGCCGGTGACGCTCGGGGACCGCAGCTACGAGATCCTGGTGGGCAATGGGCTGCTCGCGCCGCGCCGGGGCGCTGCTGGCCCCGGTGCTGCCGGCCCGCCGCGTCGTCATCGTCACCGACGCGACGGTCGCGCCGCTGCACCTGCCGGCGCTGCGGGCCGGGCTGGCCGAGGCCGGCTTCGCCATCGCCACCGAGATCACCGTCCCACCCGGCGAGGCCAGCAAGGGCTTCGCCGCCCTCCAATCGGTGCTGGAGCAGATGCTGGCGCCGGTGCCGACCGCCGGACGGCGGTGCTGGCGCTGGGCGGCGGGGTGGTCGGCGACCTCGCCGGATTCGCCGCCGCGGTGGCGCTGCGCGGCATGCCCTTCGTGCAGGTGCCGACCAGCCTGCTGGCCCAGGTGGACAGCAGCGTCGGCGGCAAGACCGGGGTCAACCTGCCGCTCGGCAAGAACCTGGTCGGCGCCTTCCACCAGCCGCGCATCGTGCTGGCCGATACCGGAACCCTCGCCACCCTGCCGCCGCGGGAGCTGCGGGCCGGTTATGCCGAGGTCGCCAAGCACGGGCTGCTGTCCGGCGAGGCGCTGTGGCACTGGTGCGAGGCGAACGGCCCGGCGCTGGTCGCCGGCGACCCCGCCGCGCTGGTCCATGCCGTGCTGGAGAGCTGCCAGCTGAAGGCCGCCGTGGTCGCCGCGCGACGAGCGCGAGGAAAGCCCCGAGGGTGGCCGCGCGCTGCTCAACCTCGGCCACACCTTCGGCCATGCGCTGGAGGCCGAATGCGGCTACGGCGGCACCCTGCTGCATGGCGAGGCGGTGGCGCGTCGGCCTCGGGCTGGCGGCCAGCCTCTCGGCCCGGCTCGGGCATTGCAGCCAGGAACTGCCGGGCCGTGTCATCGCCCATCTGCAGGCCTGCGGCATGCCCGCCCGCATCGCCGACCTGCCGCGCGGCTTCTCCGCCGAGGCGCTGCTCGGGCGGATGCGCAAGGACAAGAAGGTGCGCGACGGGGCGCTGCGCTTCGTGCTGCTGCGCGGACCCGGCGATGCCTTTACCGCAGGCGATGTACCGCCAGGGATGGTTGCGCAACTACTGCGGGATGAGGGCTGTAAGGCGTAGCGGCCTCGGCCGGGAGCTCCGCCGCCAGCCGCAGCGTTACCCGCGTACCGGTGGCGGGGCTGGACTGGGTCACCATCTCGGCCATGATCTGCTTGGCCAGGGCACGGATCACGGTATCGCTCAGGCTGGAGGCAGCGCCTTCCGGCACATCGGTGCCACCATCGGCCACCTCGGCCAGGATGGTGCCGCCTTCCAGCCGCGCCGAAAGCCGCACCGGGCCGGGCCGGTTGTTGGGGTGGGCGTGCCGCAGCGCGTTGGTCACCAGCTCCGACAGGATCAGCGCCAGCGGGATGGCGCGCTCGGCATCGAGGATGAGCATTTCCGGCGCGGCGATACGGATGTCCGCCGCCGGGTGATGCACGGTGGCGCCCACGGCCAGTTCCCGCAGCATGTCGGACAGCCGGATGTTGCGGAGGTCGGGGCTGAGCTGCAACGCCCGATGCGCCTCCGCCACCGCCTGGACCCGCGCGGTGGCGGCTTCCAGCGCCTCCCGCGCGGCAGGCTCGGTGACCCGGCCGCCCTGCAGCCGCAGCAGCGAGGCCACCAGTTGCAGGCTGTTCTTGATACGGTGGTCGGCCGCCCGCGCCAGGCTTTCTCCCGCCGCCAGGGCATCGCGCAGGCGGACCTCGGCGATATGCCGTTCATCGATGTCGGTGCAGGTGCCGACCCAGTGGCGGATGGTGCCGGCGGCATCGCGCACCGGCGCCGCCTTCACCCGGTACCAGCGATAGAGGCCGTTGGTGCCCCTGATCCGCGCATCCGCATCGTATTCGCCGCCCTCCCGCAGCACCTGCATCCAGGCAGCGGCGAGCGCCGGGCGATCTTCCGGGTGCAATGTCGCCAGCCAGCCGCCACCGCGCAGGCCGGCGAGGTCGAGCCCCGTCACCGCCTGCCAGCGTGGGTTGACGTAGTTGGGCTCGCCATCGGTATCGGTCTGCCAGACCAGGTGCGGCATCGCCTCGGCCAGGGTGCGGAAGCGCGCCTCGCTGTGGCGCAGCGCCAGCTCGGCCTGCTTGCGTGCGTCGATGTCGGTGTTCACCCCGATCCACTGGATCACCTTGCCCTCGGGGTCGCGCAGCGGCACGGCACGGGCGGCGGTCCAGCGATAGCGGCCGCAATGGATGCGGTACTCCACGTCGTAGACGTTGCCGCTGGCGAGGGCGGCAAGCCAGCGGTCGCGCACCGCGGCGCGGTCCTCCGGATGCACCGCGTCCAGCCAGCCCAGGCCGGCGGCCTCCGCGTTGCTCTGGCCGGTCAGGGCGTGCCAGCCGTCGAGGTGCTTCACCCCGCCATCCGGGCCGGTGGTCCACACCGCCAGCGCACCCGTTTCCACCAGCGCCTGATAGCGCGCCTCATCCGGGGAGCCGGGCGCGGGCAGGTCGTCCCAGTTCAGGATGCCGCAGGCGATGCGCCCCGCCGCATCGCGCACCGGCGCGGCGCTGAACCGCATGGTGCGGGTCTCGCCCTCGCCGTCACGCACCACCCAATGATGCCGGGACACCGCTTCGCCGTGGAGCAGCACCCTCACCAGCGGCAATTCCTCCGGTGGCCGGGGTGCCTCGTCCCCGTGCCGGGTGGTCGTCCCGCCGGTCAGCATGGCCAGGGAGTTCGCGGCCGGCCGGCCCCAGGCCATGCCGGCTGACGCGGATCAGCCGCACATCCGGCCCGGCCGCCAGCGCCAGGCCGACCGGAAGGTGCTCGAACACCGCGTCGAGCACCGCGGCATCGGTCTCCGCCTGGCGCAACCTGGCCTGCGCGGCGGTCACGTCGCGCATCTGCACCAGTACCCCGCGGATGGTGCCGTCCGGCTCGCGCACCGCGGAGGCTTCGGCATCCCAGAGCCGGCCGGGGCCGCCGAGCGGGATGGCCCGCGCATCGGCCAGGCATGGCCCGCCGGTGGCGCGCACCACGTCCAGCGGCACGAGGTGGCCGCCCGCGTATAAGGCGGGGAAAGCCTCGGCGGCCGGGCGGTGGAGCAGAGTACGGGGCGGCTGGCCTGTGGCCTCGGCGAAGACCGGGTTCATGTAGACAACCCGGTGGGCGGGACCGTCGAGCACGGCGATCGCAATGGACGAATCCTCGGCGAAGGCACGGATGCTGTCGATATGGGATAAGGCTCCGCGGCACTCGTCGGGCACGATCCACTCCCCAGGCTACCGCACATATTGCGATAACCTGTGTAGCGGATCGTGCCAGAACCGGTGGCATTCCTGCCAAGTTTTCCCCATCACAGCAACGAGAGTGTGAAGGCCCGCCGGGAAACTTTGCCCTCAGACCGAAAAATACTTCGCTTTCGGATGATGCAGGACGATCGCGCTGGTAGATTGTTCCGGGTGAAGCTGCCACTCGTCCGAAATATCGACCCCGATCCGCTGCGCATCCAGCAGCTTGAGCAGCGGGGCCTGATCCTCCAGCCGCGGGCAGGCGGGGTAGCCGAAGGAATAGCGACCGCCGCGGTAGCTCTGGCTCAGCATCTTGTCCATGTCGCGGTCGTCCTCGCCGGAGAAGCCAAGCTCGGCGCGGATGCGCTTGTGGACGTATTCCGCCATGGCCTCGGCCATCTCGACCGACAGGCCATGCAGATACAGGTAGTCCTGGTAGCGGTTGTCCTCGAACCAGACCCGGGCGACATCGCTGGCCTTCTGGCCCGACGGTGACCACCTGCAAGCCGATGACGTCGCGCTTCTCCGGCCCATCGCCGATGTCGCGGACGAAATCGGCGATGCATTCGCCATCCTGCTTGGGCTGGCGCGGCAGGGTGAAGCGGCAGGCCTCGGTGATGCCGTCCTGCTCGAACAGCACCAGGTCGTTGCCGACGCCGGCGCATTTCCAGTAGCCGTAGATCGCCTGCGGCCGGAGGATGTCGTCCGCCTCGGCGATCGCCAGCATGCGCTTCAGCACCGGGCGCAATTCCTGCTTCGCCCAGCCGAGGAAATCCTCCAGCGTGCGGCCCTGCTTCCGGAAGCCCCACTGGAATTGGTAGAGGCTGCGCTCGTTGATGAAGGGGATCACCGCCTTGGGCGAGGCCTCGATGACCCGGGCGCCCCAGAAGGGCGGCACCGGCACGGGCTCCTCGCGCGGTCATGCGGCGGCGGCGGTCCTGCGCATAGGCGACATCGACCGGGGCGAAGCCGCGCGGGTCGGCGGTGCCGAGCGTGCGGCTTTCGTTGCGCGGCTTGCCGCGGCGCTTGGACTGCACCGCGGCGAGGTAGTCGTCGAAGCCGTTGCCGGTGACCTTGTCCATCAGGTGCAGCCCGTCGAAGGCATCCCGCGCATAGGCGACGCGGCCGCGAGCGCCATTGGCATAGGCGCGGACGCAGTCGTCCTCGACATAGTTGCGGGTCAGCGCGGCGCCGCCGAGCAGCACCGGCACCTCGATGCCCTGGCGCTTCATCTCCTCCAGGTTCTCGCGCATCACCACGGTGGACTTCACCAGCAGGCCGGACATGCCGATGGCATGCGCCCGGTGCTCCTTCGCCGCCGCCACGATGTCGGCAAGCGGCACCTTGATGCCGAGGTTGACCACCCGGTAGCCGTTGTTGGTGAGGATGATGTCGACCAGGTTCTTGCCGATGTCGTGCACGTCGCCCTTCACCGTGGCCAGCACGATGGTGCCCTTCTCCTGGCCCTCGACCTTCTCCATGAAGGGCTCGAGATAGGCGACGGCCGCCTTCATCGTCTCGGCCGATTGCAGCACGAAGGGCAGCTGCATCTTGCCGGCGCCGAACAGCTCGCCCACCACCTTCATGCCGTCCAGCAGCACGTCGTTGATGATGGCGAGCGGCGTGTTGCCCTGGTCGAGCGCGGCCTGCAGTTCCTCGTCCAGGCCCTTGCGGTCGCCATCGACGATGCGGTGCTTGAGCCGGCCCTCGACCGTCTCGGCGCGCTTCACTTGGCGATGTTGTCGGCGGCCTTGCGGCCGGCGAACATCTCCAGCAGCTTCTGCAGCGGGTCGTAGCCCTCGCGGCGGCGGTCGAAGATCAGGTCCTCGGCCACCTGCACCTCCTCCGGCGGGATCTGGTGCAGCGGCTTGATCTTGCTGACATGCACGATGGCGCCGGTCATGCCGCGCCTTCACCGCGTGGTCGAGGAACACGCTGTTCAGCACGTGCCGCGCGGCCGGGTTCAGGCCGAAGCTGATATTGGACAGGCCGAGCATGATCTGGACATCCGGGAACTCGTCCCGGATCATCGCTCGATCCCCTCCAGCGTCCACTGGCCGAGCTTGCGGTCATCCTCGTTGCCGGTGGCGATGGTGAAGGTCAGCGGGTCGATCAGCAGGTCGGATTGCGGCAGGCCGTGCTTGTTGCAGGCGAAGTCGATCAAGCGCGCTGGCGATGCGCAGCTTGTCCTCCGCGGTCTTCGCCATGCCGACCTCGTCGATGGTCAGCGCGATCACGGCGGCGCCGAACTTCTTGGCCAGGATCAGCCGGTCCGTCGGCCGGCTCCTCGCCATCCTCGAAGTTGATCGAGTTGATGATCGGCTTGCCGCCATGCAGCTTCAGCGCCGCCTCGAGCACCGGGGTCTCGGTGCTGTCGATCACCAGCGGCGCGTTCACGCTGGAGGTGAAGCGGGTGATGACCTCGTTCATCTCCTGCATCTCGTCGCGGCCGACGAAGGCGGTGCAGATGTCGAGGCTGTTGGAGCCCTCCGCCACCTGGTCGCGGCCGATGGCGACGCAGCCGTCCCAGTCATGCGCCGCCTGGCGCTCGCGCCACGCCTTGGAGCCATTGGCGTTGCAGCGCTCGCCGATCGAGAAGTAGGCGTTCTCCTGGCGCAGCGACACGGCGCCGTACAGTGAGGCGACGCGAGGGCACCCAGTGGCTTGCGCGCCACCGGCGCCGGGCGGCCGGCGCCGATCGCGCTTGCGCAGCATCGCATCCAGCGCCGCGATATGCGGCGTCGAGGTGCCGCAGCAGCCGCCGATCAGGTTGACGCCGTCCTCGCGGACGAAGCGCTCCATCCAGCTCGCCAGCTCGGCCGGGCCCAGCGGGTAGTGCGGTCTGGCCATCGACCAGCTCCGGCAGCCCGGCATTGGGCTGCACGCTGATCAGGCCGGGCCAGTTCTGGCGAAGCCAGCTCACGTGCTCGGCCATCTCCTGCGGGCCGGTCGCGCAGTTCAGCCCGATCAGCGGCACGTCCGAGCGCATGCACCACGGTCGCCGCGGCGGCGATGTCGGCGCCGACCAGCAGCGTGCCGGTGGTCTCCACCGTCACCTGCACGAAGATCGGCATGTTCGACTGCCGGCCTGCGGCGCGCGCGAGCTTGGCGCGCGTTGACCGCGGCCTTGATGTGCAGCGGGTCCTGGCAGGTCTCGATCAGGATGCGCATCGACGCCGCCGGCGATCAGCCCGCGGCACTGCACCGTCAGCGCCGCCTCCAGCGCGTCGTAGTCGATGTGGCCGAGGCTCGGCAGCTTGGTGCCCGGGCCGATGTCGCCGAGCACGCAGCGCGGCCGGCCGTCGGCGAAGCTCTCCGCCGCCTCGCGCGCCAGCTCGCCGCGACCGCTTGTTGATCTCGAACGCCTGCGTCGGCGAGGTCGAACTCGCCCAGCGTGACGGGCGAGCCGCCGAAGCTGTTGGTCATGCACCATGTCGGCGCCGGCTTCGAAGTAGCCGCGGTGGATCTCGCGCACCAGGTCGGGGCGCGAGCAGGTTCAGCACGTCGGTGCAGTTCTCCTTGCCCCAGAAGTCGCGCTCGACGTCCAGGGTCGAGCGCCTGGACGCGGCTGCCCATGCCGCCGTCGCACAGCAGGACGCTGGTCGTGCAGCGCGTCGAGAAGATGCGGGCGGGCCATAAGCGGTTCCCTTCAGCGGCGAGGTCAGGATTGGAACGGAAGCGGACTGCCGGCCGGGCGCGGCCACAGCCGGACCGCCAGCGGGCCGGGAACGGGGATGCGGTGCGCGGCGCGCAGCCGGCGCCGCCGAGCCAGCCGGCGATGGCGCGTCGTCGAAGCCGGGCCAGCGATGGGCGTGCCGGTCGAGCAGCTCGGCCCGGGCGTGCGGGGCCAGGTCGACCACCAGCAGCAGCCCGTCCGGCCGCAGCACGCGCGCGGCTTCGGCCAGCGCCGCGGCAGGGTCCTCGGCATAGTGCAGCACCATCTGCAGCGTCACGCAGTCGAAACGCGGCATCGGCGAGCGGCAGCCGGTACATGTCCGCCTGCCGCACCGCAGCAATGGCGGCGAGCCCGCGCTCGGCCAGCCGGGCACGGGCCAGCGCCAGCATGTCGCGGCTGGCATCAACGCCAAGCGCCGCTCGGCAGCGCGGCGCCAGCACCTCCAGCAGCCGGCCGGTGCCGGTGCCGATATCCAGCAGCCGGCCGATGCGGGCGGGCAGGCGGCACCAGCAGCGCCGCTTCGATCGCCTCGGCGGGCAGGTCGAGGGCGCGCATCTCGTCCCAGTCCGCGCCATGGCGGCGGAAGGCGTCGGAGGCTACGCGGGCGCGCTCGGCGGCCAGCCCGGGCTGCCTGGCGGCGGTCGGCGGCAGAGCTGGGATCCTCCTCCGGCAGCCGGGCCAGCAGCTGGCGGGCGAGGCTTGCGCCTGCAGGCAGCTGGAAATAGGCGTTGGCGCCCTCCGGCAGCCGGTCCAGCAGCCCGGCTTCGACCAGCAGCTTCAGGTGCCGGGACAGCCGCGGCTGCGACTGGCCGAGCACGGCGCAGAGATCGGCACGCAGAACGGCCGCGGGCGCAGAGCGCCAGCAGGCGAAGGCGGGTCGGTTCGGCGGCGGCGCGAAGCTGGGCCAGCAGGTGGTCCATGCGGGCTTGCAAATCACATAAAGACATCCTTATGTCTAGTATCACCCGAGGAGCCTGACCATGGCCTGGACCCTGGATGCGCGCATACCGCTGCGGCTCGTCGGCAGCGAGGCGGCCCTGGCCGCGGCCCTGGCCGCAGGCCCGAAAGCGGCGGTGCTGGCCGAGGCCCCTGCCAGCCTGGAGGCCCTGGGCCCTCCCGCCGGCGGTGCCGTGGCGCTGGAAACCTTCGATGCCACCCTGCCCCACGCCGTCGCCTGCGCCTGCTGCAACGGCCGCCCGCCGGCCGCGGCGGCGCTCGATCGGCTGTTCCAGGCCCGCGTGCGCGGCCGCTGCGGCTGGTTCGACCAAGTGGTGGCGCTGGTGGGAAGCGCGCCGGCCCGGGCGCAGGTGGCGGCGGCCCTGGATGACGATGCGGTGACGACGGCGCGGTTCAGGCTGGTGACGTGATCCGGGACGGCCTGGTCGCCGCTTTTCCGCGCCATTGGCCGCTGGCCTGCCCTCATGGGCGGCAGGCTGCCAGCCGGTCACCCCGCCATGCCCGCTTCACGCGCAGCAGAACCCGCCCTAGGCTGATGGATCGACGCAAGGGAGACCGCTCATGGCCGATGAAATCCCCGTCCTCGACCTCGCCCCGCTGCTCCAGGGCAATGCCCAGGCCCGGCCTGCCGCGCTGGACGCGCTCGGCACCCAGTTGCGGCGCGCCTTCACCGAAGTCGGCTTCTACTTCATCCGCAACCACGGCGTGCCGGACCGGCTGGTGGAGGCTGCCTTCGATGCGGCGGCGCGTTTCCACGCCCAGCCGATCGAGGCGAAGATGGCCATGCCGTTCAACCGCGACAACATCGGCTACCTGCCGATGCGCGGGAACACCAGCCGCATGAACGCGGTCGAGGGGGTGAAGAAGCCGAACGCCAACGAAGCGGTGTTCTTCAAGCGCGAGCTGCCCGCCGACCACCCGGACCGCGCCTCCGGCCGGCGCTTCCGCGGCCCCAACCAGTGGCCGGCGGAGCTGCCCGGCTTCCGCGATGTGGCGCTGGAATACGCCGGCGCGCTGGAGAAGCTCGGGCGCCAGCTGGTGCCGATCTACGCCGCCGCGCTCGGCATGCCGCACGACTGGTTCGACGACAAGTTCCGCGAGCCGATGTTCACCCTGCGGATGACCCACTACCCGCAGCAGGAGCCGACCGCCCAGGACGACGAATGGGGCCTGGCGCCGCATGCCGATACCAGCTTCATGACCATCCTGGCGCAGAACAAGGTGCCGGGCCTGTCGCTGCGGCTGCCGGGCGGCCGGTGGATCGATGCGCCGGCGCCCGAGGGCGCCTTCCTGGTGAACGGCGGCATGATGCTGCGGCGCTGGACCAACCATAAATTCCTGGCCACCCCGCATCGCGTCACCAACCGCAGCGGCCAGGAACGCTATGCCATCCCGTTCTTCATGGACTGCGACTACGACGCGGTGATGGCGCCGGTGCCGACCTGCGTCTCCGCCGAGGACCCGCCGCGCTACTCCCCCTTCACCTACCCCGAGTTCATGGAGGAGTATTCCGGCGCCAACTATGGGGAACGCGACCGTGCCGCCGCCGGGGTGGCATTGCAGGGCGCCTGACACGAAGGGTCCCGCAGCGCCTGAATCTTGCAGATTTCAGCGATATGGTGGAGACGGCAGCAACCAAAAAGGCTAGGCTTCCCCATGGTCGGACAACCCCTGCTTGCAGCGCTTCCGGTATTGCCCGGCGGCACCCGGGGGGAGGTCCACAGGCAAGGGTGCTGAGGCTGCCATGGCATTGCGCCGGTTCGATCCGAGTTGGCCGCTCCCGCACCGCAGCGCGGGACGGATGATACTGGCCGGGCTGGCGGCAATGTTCCTGGCAGCCACGCCTGCCACGGCGGAGCCGGCTGCGACCATCAATCTCAAGATCGTCGGTGGCCTGGCCGGGGTGACCCAGTACACCCGGCACGAGGAGCCGTTCTGGACCACGCGTGTCGGAGCCCTTACCGGCGGCCGGGTCCAGGCGGTGATTGCCCCTTTCGATCGCAGCGGCATCCGTTCCCAGGAAATGCTGCAGCTCATGCGGCTCGGCGTGGTGCCCTTCGGCACGGTCGGCCTGGCGGTCGCAGCCGGCGAGGAGCCGGAGCTGAACGCCATGGACCTGCCGATCCTGAACCCCGACATCGATACCCTGCGGCAAAGCGTCACGCTATGGCGGCCCCGGCTCGAGAAGGTACTGCGTGAGCGTTTCGGCATCAGGCTGCTGGCGATCTACATCTATCCGGCGCAGGTGGTGTTCTGCCGGGAGCCATTCACCAGCCTCGGCGACCTGGCCGGGCGGCGGGTGCGCGCATCCTCGATCGGCCAGAGCGAGTTGCTGGCGGCACTCGGGGCCACGCCTGTCGTCATCCCCTTCGCCGCGGTGACCGAGGCGGTTCGCAGCGGCATGGTCGAATGCGCCATCACCGGCACCCTCTCGGGCAATGCCATCGGGCTACACCGGGTCACCTCGCACCTGTCCCGCCAGGCGATCGGCTGGGGCGTATCCTTCTTCGGCGCCAATCTCGACGCCTGGGCCACCCTGCCGGCAGAGGTGCAGACCCAACTGACGGCGGGCCTCGCCACCCTGCAGGATGAAATCTGGGAGGCCGCCGAGCGCGAGACGGACCTGGGCTTCGCCTGCAACGCCGGTGCCGCCGAATGTGCCCCGGCCAACCGGGGCAGCATGGTGGTACTCGACGATGAGCCGCTCGACCGGGAACGACGTGTCGAGCTGCTGCGGGACACGGTGCTGCCCAACTGGGTCGGACGCTGCGGTACCGAATGTGCCGAAGCGTGGAACCGCCACATGACCCCGACCCGTGGAATTGAGGCAGTGGCGGAATGAGCTGGCAGCCGCGTCGTATCCGCCTCGCCGTGGCCGCCATCGCGGCGCTGGTGCTGCTGGCGCTCGGCCTGGGCACCCAGTTGCTGCTGGAACGCCTGCGCAGCACCGCGGAGGCCGCTGCCATCCAGACCGTGCAGCGCGTCACGCGGGTCGCCGAGAGCACGGTGAACCGGCACTTCCTGGCGGTGGACGGCATGCTGGCCGGGCTGCCCGCGGTGATCGGCCAGTTGGCCCGGAACGGCAGCGTGGAATTGGCCGAAGCCAACCGCATGCTGCGCGAGCTGAATTTCCAGAATTTCAACTTCCGCGACCTCGCGCTGGTCCGGCCCGATGGCCGGGTCTGGGCCGCCGCCCTCGCCGTCTCCCGCAACCGGCGCCTGCCGATCGAGGACGGTGCGCTGCAGGCCGTGATGGGCCGCGGCACCGTGCAGCTCAGCGGACCGGCACGGAGCCTGGCGACCGGCGAATGGTCGCTGAGGTTCCTCCGTGCCATGGAATTGCCCGGCATCGGCCCGCTGGTGGCGGTGGCGGAAGTGCCGGTGCCGCTGATCACCACCCTGCTCGCGCCGATCGGCGAGCTGCCCGGCATGCGGATTTCGGTCGAGCGGCATGACGGCCGGCTGTTGGCGGCGCTGCCGCATGACGACGACCGGATGGGCAGCGCGGCGCCCGAGGCCGGGCTGGGCGTCCCGCTGGATGGCGGCGTGATGGCCATGCACGACCGCTTCACGGACGAGCCGGTGCTGGCCGCCGCCCGCCCCATCCTGTACCGCGATGTCTTCGTCGTGGCCAGTTACGAGGAAGCCGCGGCCTACGCCGCCTTCGAGATGGACCAGCGCCGGCTGCTGATGGTCGCCGGCAGCCTCGGCGTGCTGCTGGTGGCGCTGGCGCTGGCGCTCCACCTCGCGCTGCGCCAGCGGGAACGGGTGGAGGCGGAACGCGCCCGGGCCCGCGCCGTGCTCGAACGCGCGATCGAGACCATGTCGGACGGCTTCGTCATGTTCGATGCGCAGGACCGGCTGGTGGTCTGCAACCAGCGCTACCGCGAGCTCTATGCCATCAGCGCGCCCTTCATCAAGCCGGGCGCCCGGTTCGAGGACATCATCCGCGAAGGCGCCCGGCGCGGCCAGTACCCCCAGGCCGGCGAGGACATCGAAGGCTTCGTCACCGAGACCACCGCCTTCCACCGCAGCGACCAGCCGGCCATGGAACGGCTGCTGCCGGATGGCCGCTGGATCCTGGTGACCGAACGCCAGACCCCGGGCGGCGGCACCGTCGGCATCCGCACCGACATCTCCACGCTGAAGCAGGCGATGGCCGACCTCGCCCAGGCTCGCGATTCGGCCGCCGCCGCCACCGCCGCCAAATCGCGGTTCCTGGCGCAGATGAGCCATGAGTTGCGGACCCCGCTGAACGGTGTGCTCGGCCTGGCCCAGGCGCTGGCACGTGACCCGGAGCTGTCGGGCGAGCAGCGGGCACGGGCCCGCACGCTGGAGGAGGCCGGGCGCCATCTGGTGGCCGTCGCCAACGACGTACTGGACCTGGCGCAGGTGGAGGCCGGCCGGCTCGAGTTGCGGCTGGCGCCGGTTGCCTTCCGCCCGTTGCTCGACAGCGCGGCGACACTGGTGCGCCCGGCCGCCGAGGAGAAGCAGGTGCGGCTGGCGGTGCAGTGCAGCCCCGACCTGCCGGAAACCGTCCAGGTGGACCAGACCCGGCTGCGCCAGCTGCTGCTGAACCTGCTGTCCAACGCGGTGAAGTTCACGCCGCCCGGCGGGACCGTGGAACTGGCGGCGCTGGCACAACGGGCCACCTTGCCGGATGGCCGGGTGACGGTCCGCATCGAGGTGCGCGACACCGGCCCGGGCGTGCCGCCGGCGATGCGGCGCGCGGTATTCGGCGATTTCGTCCAGCTCGACCGCGATGCGATGACCGGCGGCAGCGGGCTCGGCCTGGCGATCGCCGCGGGCATCGCAGACCAGATGGAAGGCCGCATCGGCTGCACCGAGAATCCCGGCAGTCCGGCCGCCCGTGGCGCAGTGTTCTGGGTCGAGGTCCCGTTGCAACCGGTGAGCCGGCCCCAGGCCGTGCCACCCGCCACGCCTGCCGGGGCGCGGCCACGGCTGCGGGTGCTGGTGGCGGATGACGTGCCGGCCAACCTGGCGGTGGCGCGGGCACTGCTCGAATCCACCGGGCACCACGTGGTCTGCGTCGCCGATGGCGCGCTGGCCCTGCAGGCCCTGGCCGATGCGGCCCCGGCGCGGTCCTTCGACGTGGTGCTGATGGATGTGATGATGCCCGGGATGGACGGGCTGGAGGCCACCCGCCGCATCCGCGCCCTGCCCGGGGAGGCTGCGCAGGTACCGATTCTCGCAGTGACCGCCAGCGCCTTCGCCGAGGACATCGCCGCCTGCCAGGCAGCCGGGATGGATGCCCATCTGGCCAAGCCGATTGAGCGGGACGCGCTGATTGCCGCGCTCGACCGGCTTGCCGGCCGCCCCATCCCGGCCGCGGCACCGACCGATGAGCCACCCGGCCCGATCCCGCTGCCACTGCTCACGCGCCGTGCCGGCGGCCCGCTGGTGATCCCCGGCCTCGACGCCGCGGCGGCGCGGGCACTGGCGCCGGTGTTCCTCGAGGAAATTGCCGAACAGGCGCGGGTGTTGCGGGAGGCCGGCCCCGCCGACATGGCTGAGGCGGTGGCCGCGGCGCACCGGCTCGCCGGTTCCGCCGCCACCCTCAGGCGCCAGCCGGCTGGCGGCGGCGGCGCGGCAGTTCCAGGCGGACGCCGCCACAGCCTCCCCGGCGGAGGTGCTGGCATTGCGGGAGGCGCTGATCGCCGTGGCGGCCGAGACCCAGGCCGCGCTGGAATTGGCCGCGGACCCGGCACCGGGCGACACCGCAGCGGCCTGACCTGCGCGGGACTTGCGGCGGGGTGGCGATGCCGCCACCCTCGCCGCTCAATCCCGGAGGGGTTCCCGATGCCCGAGTTCGACCTGGTCATCCGCAACGGCACCGTCGCCACCGCGAGCGACGTGTTCGCCAGCGATGTCGGCATCATCGGTGGCCAGGTGGCGGCACTGGGGCGGGGGCTGGCGGCCGGGGCGCGGGAAATCGATGCCACGGGCAAGCTGGTGCTGCCGGGCGGCGTCGACAGCCACACCCATATCGAGGAGCCGCGGCCCGGCCCGACCGTCAACGCCGACAGCTTCGCCAGCGGCAGCGCCTCGGCGGCCGTCGGCGGCACCACCACGGTGATCGGCTTCGCCCGGCAGGAACGCGGCGGCTCGATGGCGCAGGGCGTGGCGGAGCACCGGGCGCGGGCCGCCCAAAGCCGCATCGACTACAGCTTCCACCTGATCCTGACCGACCCGCGGCCGGAGGTGCTGCTGGAGGAACTGCCGGGCCTGGTCGAGCAGGGCTACCGGACCTTCAAGATCTTCCTCACCTATGCCGGCGCCCGCATCACCGATGGCCAGGCGCTGCAGGTGATGGCCGCGGCCCGGCGGCTCGGCGCGCTGGTCTGCATCCATGCCGAGCACCACGAACTCATCGAGTTCCACACCCAGGCATTGGTCGCCGCCGGGCTGACGCTGCCCAAGCACCATGCATGGGCGAAGCCGATGATCGTCGAGCGTGAATGCGTGCACCGGGTCTGCGCCATGGCCGAGGCGCTCGACGTGCCGATCCAGGTGTTCCATGTCAGCGGCGGCGAAAGCGCCGAGGAGATCGAGCGGGCACAGCGGCGCGGTCTGAAGGTCTGGGGCGAGACCTGCACCCAGTACCTGGTGCTGAGCGCCGAGGACCTCGACCGGCCGGGGCTGGAAGGCGCCAAATTCGTCTGCAGCCCGGCGCCGCGGTCGCGTGCCGACCAGGCGGCGCTGTGGGAGATGATCCGCCGCGGCGTCATCGGCAACGTCACCTCCGACCATGCGCCGACGCGCTTCGCCGGGCCGGACGGCAAATCGGCCTTCGGCGAGGATGCGCCCTTCACCAGGCTGCCCAACGGCGTGCCGGGGCTGGCGGTGCGGATGCCCATCCTGTTCAGCGAGGGCGTGGTGAAGGGGCGGATCGACCTGCCGACCTTCGTCGCCATCACCGCGACCAATGCCGCCAAGCTGTTCGGCCTGCATCCGCGCAAGGGCACCATCGCGCCCGGCTCGGACGCCGATATCGCCATCTGGGACCCGAGCCGGCGGGTGACCATCACCCAGGCCCTGGTGCAGGACGCCAACGACCATACGCCCTATGAGGGCTTCGAGGTGACCGGTTGGCCTGACGCCACGCTGGTGCGTGGCGTCCCGGTGGTGGAAGCCGGCAAGGTGGTCGGCGCCCCGGGCCACGGCCAGTTCCTGGCGCGTGGCCCCTACGACCTCATCAAGCCCCGCGGCATCTTCCCCGGGCCGTTCAACCCGGTGGACGGCGTCGCGGTCTGACCACCGGAATGGGGCCGGGAGGATGCGCCTCCCGACCCTCCCCTACCGGCCCTTGAACTCCGGCGCCCGCTTGCCCTGGAAGGCCGCCACGCCCTCCTTGAAGTCCTCGGACTCGCGGATACCGTTCAGCCGCTGCCATTGCAGAGCCCATTGCTCGGAAGGGCCACGCGGCAGGATGTCGTCCAGCACCATGCGCTTGATGGCACCGGTCACCATCGGGGCGAAGCCGGCCATTTCCTTCCCCCACTCGATCGCCTTGGCCAGCGCCTCGCCATCCGGCACCACCTCGTTCACCAGCCCGACCCGCTCGGACTTCGCCGCATCGAAGGTGCGGCAGAGCAGCATGAGCTCCATGGCGAATTTACTGCGGGATGCGGGACGGCAGCGCGGCGATCATCCCGCCGGTGAGGCCAAGCTTGGCTTCCGGGTAGTAGAACTTCGCCTTGGTGCCGCAGACCGCGAGGTCGGCCATCATCGCCAGCACCAGCGCACCGCCGATGCACCAGCCCTCGACCGCGCAGATCAGCGGCTTGTCGGTCTGCCAGCCGACATTCGGCACCGCGCGCCACAGCTCCGGCGGCTCGGTCACGTCGGCGCCGAAGGAGAAGGCCTTGGTGCCCATGGCGGTCAGCACCGCCACCTTCTGGTCTGAGGCGGCGAACTCCAGCATGGCCGACTGGATTTCCTCGGCCATCAACCTGGTGATCGCATTGCCCTTGTCCGGGCGGTTGAGCGCGACGATGCGGACCGGGCCGTCGTCCCAGACCTTGATGTGCTGTTGGCTCATTCCACTTTTGCTCCTGTGCGTCGTACCGCTTCGCCGAAGCTCGCCCGGTCGCGGGCGATGCGCCGGGCGAAATCCTCGCCATGTTCCAGCCGCGGGCGCAGGGCGACCGGCGCCATCGCCCGCGCCACTTCCGGCATGGCCAGCACCGGCTCCAGCGCGGCGATCAGCCGGGCGGTTATCTCGGCCGGCAAGCCGGCGGGTCCGGCCAGGCCGAAGAAGGAGATGCCGCCATCGCCGAACAGCCCAGCTCCCGCAGGGTGGGCAGGTCCGGCAGTTCCGGGCTGCGGGTCTCGCCGGCGGTGGCCAGGCCGATCAGCCGGCCGTCCTTGATGGCCGGGGTGGGCAGCGGGTCGAATTGCAGCTCCACGTCGCCGGCCAGCAGCGCGGTATAGGCCGGCGCCGAACCACGATAGGGCACGTGTTCCAGCTGGATGCCGGCGGTATGGGCGAAGATCTCGCCGGTCATCTGGGTGATGGTGCCGTTGCCGGCGCTGCTGAAGCGCAGCTTGCCGGGATTGGCCTTGGCATAGGCCACCAGCGCATGGATGTCCCGCACCGGCACCCTCGGGTGCATCGCCACCGCGGCGTCGGAAACCGCCAGCATGGCAATGGGGGTGAAATCCTTCTGCGGGTCGTAGGGCAGCCGCATCATGTGCGGGCTGATGGTCAGCACCGCGGTCGGCCAGACCAGCAGGGTGTAGCCGTCCGGCCGCGCCTGGGCGACCAGCGCCGCGCCGATCGAGCCGCCGGCACCGCCCCGGTTCTCGATGATGATGTTCTGCCCCAGCGCCGCGGCCAAGGGCTGCATGATGGGCCGCGCGACGTTGTCCGAGGAGCCGCCCGGCGGGTAGGGCACGATCAGGGTGATCGGCCGGTTCGGCCAGTCGCCATGGCCTGTCCCCTGGGCCTGCGCCAGGGCGGGCGCGGCCAGGCCGGCCAAAAGGGTGCGTCGCGGCAGCTTCATGCGTCTTCTCCCCGGATGGTGGCGCGCGCATCGACCGCGATGGCCCCCTTCCCCGCCGCGCGCAGCAGGAGAGGGTTGAGGTCCATCTCGACCAGCCTTGGCCCTAGGTCGGTAGCGAGCCAGGAAAGCCGCACCAGGGCATCCACCGCCGCCGCCAGGTCCAGCGCAGGGCGGCCGCGCACGCCTTCAAGCACCGGCCATAGCGCCAGCCGCCGCAGCATCGCCCCGGCATCCTCCGGGCGCAGGGGCGCCGGGGCCAGTTGCACGTCGCGCAGCACCTCCACCAGCACGCCGCCGGTGCCGACCAGGACCAGCGGGCCGAAGCCCGGCTCCCAGCGGGCGCCGAGGATCAGCTCGGCCTCGCCGCGCGCCATCTCCTGCACCAGCACGCCATCGAGGGGCATGTCCGGCATGGCGGCGAAGGCGGCGCGGACGGCGGCGGCATCGCGCCAGGTTCAGCTTCACCAGGCCGAGGTCGCTCTTGTGCACCACGGCGCGGCTGACGCCCTTCAGCACCACCGGGTAGCCGATGCCCTCGGCCGCGGCGACAGCCTCCTCCGCCGTGCCGGCCATGGCACCGCGGGTGACCGGGATGCCGCAGGCGGCGGCCAGCGCCTTGGCCTCCGCCTCGGTCAGCGCGCCGACCGGCGGCCTGGGCAGCGCGGCGATCCCGGCCGGCCGCAGCGGCGGCGCCAGGCCGGCGCGGCCGCGACCCTCGGCCTCCGCTTCCAGCACCCGCAGCACCGCCAGCGCATCCGCGACGCGGTCGTAGAAGGGAAAATCGGCGGCACGCAGGGCGGCGCGCGCGGCATCACCCACCTCGGCGGCGGTCATAACGAACAGCACCGGCCGCCCGCCCTCGCGGCAGAGGCCGGGGAACAGCGCCGCCCGTGCCGCCATGGCGGGCTGGGTGGTCATCGGCACCACCACGCCGCCGATGTCCGGGTCGGCCAGGAAGGCGCGCATGCAGGCGGCAAGGCCATCCTCGCTGGTGCCGTCGTCGAAGCTGCCGGTATCGACCGGCAGGTGGACATGGCTGTCCGGCATCCAGCGGCCCAACTCGGCCCGCGTCGCGGCCGACATCCCGCCCATGCGCAGGCCGAAGGAGGCGAACATGTCCGCCGTGGTGACGGTGCTGCCGCCGGAGGAAGCGATGACGGCGAGCCCCATGCCGGCCCGCGGCAGGCGCGGCAGCCGGTCCAGGGCATCGGCTGCCTGCACCATGATGGCGGGGTCCTCGCACAGGACCGCGCCGGTATCGCGGCAGACCGCGGCGAAGGCGGCGTAGCTGCCGGCCAGGCTGGCGGTATGGCTGCGGGCGGCCTGGGCCCCCGCCTCGCTGCGCCCGGCCTTGACGCAGAGCACCGGCTTGCCCGCCGCCCGCGCCCGCCGCAGCAGCGGGGCGAAGCGGCCGGGGTCCTTCAGCCCCTCGATGTAGAGCGCGATGACCCGGGTGGCCGGGTCATCGATGAGGAATTCGAGGAAGTCGCACAGCTCCAGGTCGGCCTGGTTGCCGACCGAGATGCAGCGGCTGAACCCCGCCCCGTGGTGCAGCCCGATCGAGACCAGCGTGCCCATCAGCGCACCGGACTGGCTGACCATGCCGATGCCGCCGGCCATCACCTCGGCCGCCTCCAGCACCAGGCTGGACGAAAGCATGCGCCGCGGTCCGGCCATGTTGAAGATGCCGAGGCAATTCGGCCCGACCAGCCGCATCCCGGCCGCCCGCGCCACCGCCAGGATGCGGGCTTCCAGCGCCGCACCCTCGGCCCCCGCATCCGCCAGCTTGCCGGTGATGATGATGCAGGCGCCGATCCCCGCCGCGGCGCATTCCTCGACCTGCCGCAGCAGGTGGCCGACCGGCACGGCAAGGATCGCCACGTCGATCGGGCCGGGCGCAGCGGCGACGCTGGCATGGGCCGGCAGGCCACGGATGCTCGCCCGGTTCGGGTTGATCGGCAGCAGCCGCCCGGGGAAACCGTGCCGGATCAGGTAGTGGATCACCCGCCCGCCGAACTTCCCGACATCATCCGACGCGCCGATCACGGCGACGGAGCGCGGGCTGACGATGCGGGCCAGCGGAATGCGGTCTTCGACCATCGGGCGTTTCCCCCGGCCCCGCGGCGCTGCCCCGGGGCTGGCATTGTTCCTTGAGCCGGCGACTGGCGCCCGTGGCGTTGCCGCCACGGGACGATCACCGGCTGCCCCAAGCAGACTACCGCCCGCGCGTCCCGTCCAGCCCCATGCGGCCGGGCAGGGCTCCGGCGGGGTTTGCCGGGCGAAACCTGGAATTCGCCCCTGAACCTCGGCGGCGAACCGTGCTAGCGCCATGCCCATGCCCGATGGTGAAAAGCCCCGCCATGCCGCCACACCCGCCGCCCCCCGGCCGGTGCGCGGCCGGATCTACAACAGCTTGCTGGAGCTGGTGGGCGATACGCCGCTGGTCCGCCTGCCGCGCCTGCATGCCGCCGAGTCGCTGGTGGCCGACCTCGCCCTCAAGCTGGAGTTCTTCAATCCGCTCGGCTCGGTGAAGGACCGCATCGGCCTGGCCATGGTCGAGGCGGCGGAGCGCGAGGGGTTGATCGCCCCCGGCCGCTCGACCCTGGTCGAGCCGACCTCGGGCAATACCGGCATCGCCCTGGCCTTCGTCGCCGCCGCCAAGGGCTACCGGCTGGTGGTGGTGATGCCGGACGGCGCCAGCATCGAGCGCCGCAGGATGATGCGGCTGCTGGGCGCCGAGGTGGAGCTCACCCCCGCCCGGCGCGGCATGGCCGGCGCCATCGGCCGGGCCGAGGCGATCGTCGCGGCGACGCCCGGCGCCTGGATGCCGAAGCAGTTCGACAACCCGGCCAACCCCGACATCCACGCCGCCACCACCGCCGAGGAGATCTGGGCGGATACCGCCGGGCAGGTGGATGTCGTCATCGGCGGCATCGGCACCGGCGGCACGCTGACCGGCATCGCCCGGGCGCTGAAGCCGCGCCGGCCGGGGCTGCGGGTGATCGGGGTGGAGCCGGCGGAAAGCGCGGTGCTGTCCGGCGACGAGCCGGGGCCGCATGGCATCCAGGGCATCGGCGCCGGCTTCAAGCCGGGGGTGCTGGACCTCGACAGCCTGGACGGCGTGATGCGGGTCGGCGAGCGCGAGGCGATTGCCGCCGCCCGCCGCTGCGCCCAGATTGAGGGGCTGCCGGTGGGCATTTCCTCCGGCGCCGTGCTGCATGCGGCGCTGGCGGTGGCGCGGGACCCGGCCCTGCGTGGCGGGCTGGTGGTGGGCATCGCGCCCTCCTTCGCCGAACGCTACCTTTCGACCGAGCTGTTCGCGGGGCTGTAATCACACGCTTTCGAAACGTGGTGGCTCCTGTCCCCGATTATGGGACGCGGTATGGTGGGCCATCCCGAGGAGCGATTGCCATGCCGCACGATGGACACCACAGCCACGACACCCGCCCGACGGCTGGAAGCACACCGGCGTCCGGGTGATCCCCGGCGACAGCCTGGACACGAATACCGCCGCAGACGCCGGGCATGAACCGCGCCGCCGCGATCAATTTCGCCCGCGTCGGGGCGCAGAAGATCTGGGCCGGCACGGTCAATATCCACGCCGGACGCCAAGACCGGCGCGCACCACCACGGCGCGCTGGAAAGCGTCATCTACATCGTCAGCGGCAAGGCCCGGATGCGCTGGGGCGAGAAGCTGGAATTCGTCGCCGAGGCCGGGCCCGGCGACTTCATCTTCGTGCCGCCCTACGTGCCCCACCAGGAGATCAACGCCAGCAGCGACGAGACGCTGGAATGCGTGCTGGTGCGCTAGCGACAACGAGGCGGTGGTCGTCAACCTCGACATCGAGCCGGTCGAGAAGCCGGAAGAGCGTCGCTGTGGATCGATCCGATCCACAAGCACGGCGGGGTATAGGCGCAGGCCGCCGCCGCCGGTTTCGCCCCGCCCCCTCTCGCCCCACCTGAACGGCCCACCTGAACGGCGGGGATGGGCGGCGGCGGCACCACCGGCTCTATCCTCCCGCCCAAGCCTTCAAAGGGAGAAGACCCGATGTCCCAGGAAACCGACGGCGGCGCCATTCCGGCCCTGGCCGAAGAGCACCGCATGGTGCGCGACCTGGTCATGAAATTCGTCGAGCGGGACCTGATGCCGCTGGAGCCCGCCGTGCTGAAGCGCGAGTCGGAGGGCGGCAAGTACGGGCTGACCGAGGCCGAGGAAGGCCCGCTGCTCGCCAAGTGCAAGGAACTCGGCCTCTGGGGCCTCGACGTGCCGGAGGAATTCGGCGGCGCCGACCTGCCACTGGCCGCGCTGATGGCGATCGAGGAGGAAATGGGCCGCACCGTCACGCCCTTCATCTTCCCGCCCGACAGCCCCGAACCTGCACATGCTGCTGGCGGTCGCCAGCCCGGAGCAGCGGGTGAAGTACCTCGACCCCTATGCCCGTGGCGAGGCGCGTTCCTCCATCGCGATCTCCGAGCCAGGCGCCGGCGGCGACCCGGCCGGCATGACGACCCGGGCGGTGAAGGAGGGCGGCGACTGGGTCATCAACGGGCGCAAGATCTGGGTCAGCGGCGTGCCGCGGGCGGACTTCATCATCGTCATGGCGCGCACCGGCGACGGGAAGCGGCAGGAGGGCGTGACCGCCTTCATCGTCGAGCGCGGCACCCCGGGCTTCATCATCGAGCGCGAGATCCCGATGATCGGCGGCCGCCGCACCTACGAGCTGGTGTTCGAGGACTGCCGGGTGCCGGAGAAGCAGGTGCTGGGCGAACTCGGCCGCGGCTATGCGCCGATGCAGCTGCGGCTGAACATCCGCCGGCTGCAGATGGGCGCGCGCTGCACCGGCATGGCCCGGCGGGCGCTGGAGATGATGTGCGAGCAGGCGAAGAACCGCGTCACCTTCGGCGTGCGCCTGGCCGACCGCCAGGCAATCCAGTGGTGGATCGCCGAAGCCGCGACCAGGATCCACGTCTGCCGGCTGATGGTACGTGACGCCGCGGCGAAGCTGGCGGCCGGCGAGGACGTCCGCAACGAGGCCCGCATGATCAAGGTCTTCGGCACCGAGATGGCGCAGGAGGTCATCGACAACGCCATGCAGACCTTCGGCGCCATGGGCATGACCAAGGAATTGCCGCTGCAACTGATGGCCAACCAGGTCCGGGTGCATGCGCATCTACGAAGGCCCGAGCGAGGTGCACCGCATGGCGATCGCCCGGCGGATGCTGCGCGAACGGGGCTGAGGTGCCGGCGCCGGGTGGTGGTGGTAGCTTCGGTCCGCTGCCTGCCCGGCTTCACGAAGGCACCGTATGCCGTCGGCGATGCCCGGAGTAAGCGAGAGGCAGCAGCTCCGGCGCGATTCCAGGGTACCGCTGCACCCGTAGGGTAACCTACGCTGCCACCGCAGCGGACGCTCGCGTCCCGGGCGCCCAGGCACGCCACCACCGGCACCCTGGCGCAACAGGAAGCGGAACAAGATTCGAGTTCAACGAACCGGGAGGCGAACACGCCATGAAAAAAATACTTCACGCCACGGTAGTCGCGGCGGCGGTACTGGTACCCGCGACGGTGCCGGCGCAGACCCTGACCATCGGGGCCGGCGCGGTCATCAGCTCGCTCGACCCGCATTACTACAATGTGGGGCCGAACAACGCGATGGCGGCCACGCTGTTCAGCCGCTTTCTGGAGACCGACACCCAGGCGCGCATCCAGCCCGGGCTGCTGGCGAGCTGGAAGAGTCCTCACGCCCGAAAGCTGGGAGTTCAAGCTTCGCCCGGGCGTGAAATTCCACAATGGTGAGCCGTTCACGGCGGAGGATGTCGCCTTCACCATCGCCCGGCTGCCCCGGTCGTGAACAGCCCGGGGTCCTTCACCACCTACACGCGGACGATCAAGGACGTCGAGGTGGTGGACCCGCTGACCGTGCGCATCACCACCCAGGTGCCCAATCCGTCGCTGCTGGTGGACCTGGCACGGGTCGCGGTGATCAACCGGCGCACCCATGAGAATGCCACGACCGACGAGTTCAACGCCGGGACCATGGCGATCGGCACCGGCCCCTACCGCTGTGCATCACCGCCCGGGCGACCGCGTGCTGCTGGAGCGCAACGAGGCATGGTGGGGGACAGGCCGGCCCGGGGGCGCGTGGACTACCGGATCATCACCAACGACCCGGCGCGCACCGCCGCGCTGCGGCCGGGTGACGTGGACATCATCGACCAGGTCGCCGACCCCCGACCTCGGCCGGTGCACACCGCCGCATCGTCAGTCCAGCATCCACAGCGCCGGCGCAACATCTTCCTGTGCGCTTCGACCACCCGGCGCCGACGACACGCCCCATCACGCGACACCGACGGCAAGCCGCCCGGACCGACAACCCGCTGAAGGATGTCCGCGTGCGCCGCGCCCTGTCGCTGGCGATCGACCGCGAGGCCATCGTCAGCAGATGATGAAGGCATGCGCGGCGCCTCCGCCCAGTTCGTCTGCAAGCGACGTATTCGGCCACGCGCCGGACCTCGTGCAGCACGACCCCCATGACCCCGAGCGGCGAAGCGCCTGCTGGCGGAGGCCGAGCCACCCCAAGGCTTCCGCATCAACCTGCACGGCCCGAACGATCGCTACGTGAATGACGGGCGCACCATCCAGGCAATCGGCCAGATGTGGTCGCGCATCGGGGTGCGGACGGCGATCGAGGCGATGCCCTTCACCAGCTACATCGGGCGGGCCGGCAAGCAGGAATTCTCGGCCTTCTATGCCTCCTGGGGCAGCTCGACCGGCGAGACCTCGGCGGCGCTGTGCTCGACCCTGGCCACCTTCGACCGGGCCAAGGGGCTGGGTGCGGTGAACCGCGGGCGCTACTCCAACCCGGAATTCGACGCCAACCTGCTCGACGCCATGGCCGAGATGGACGACGAGAAGCGCGAGCGGAAGCTGCAGGAAGCGACCCATATCGCCATGGCGGATTCGGCCATCAGC
>CAWHIH010000008.1:0-257287 GCA_963829365.1 uncultured Alphaproteobacteria bacterium
TGGTGGTCGCGCTGTTCGTCACGCTGGGCCGGGTGCGGCTTGGCGCCGAGCCCGGGCGGTAGGGGGGCCGGGCGCATGGCACGCAAGCTCCGCCGCATCCTTGGCCGCCTGCTGTTCGGGCTGCTGGTGCTGGCCATCGTCCTGTACACGGTGTTCCCGTTCTACTGGGCCATCGTCTCCTCGCTGAAGTCCGGCTCGGCGCTGTTCACGGTGGAATTCCTGCCGGCCCGCGCCGCGCTGGGACAATCACGCCGCGGTGTTCCGCGACCAGCCCTTCGGGCGCAACATCCTGAACTCGGTGTTCGTCGCCGGGTCGGTGGTGGCGGTGTCGCTGGCGCTGGCGGCGACGGCGGCCTTTGCGCTCGGCCGCGTCACCTTCCGCGGGCGGACGGCGCTGCTGCTGGTGATCCTCGGCGTGTCGATGTTCCCGCAGGTGGCGGTGCTGTCAGGGCTGTTCGAGCTGATCCGGGCCTTCGGCCTGTACAACAACCTGCTCGGGCTGACCTTCAGCTACCTGATCTTCACCCTGCCCTTCACCGTCTGGGTGCTGACCACCTTCATGCGGGAATTGCCCGTCGAGCTTGAGGAAGCCGCGGTGATGGACGGCGCGACGCCCTGGGTGGTGCTGACCCGGGTCTTCCTGCCGCTGATGGGCCCGGCGCTGGCGACCACCGGGCTGCTGGCCTTCATCGCCGCCTGGAACGAATTCCTCTTCGCCCTCACCTTCACCCTGACCGACGGGATGCGCACCGTGCCGGTGGCGATCGCGCTGATCAGCGGGTCGAGCCAGTTCGAGCTGCCCTGGGGCATGATCATGGCCGCCTCGGTCATCGTGACGGTGCCGCTGATCCTGCTGGTGCTGGTGTTCCAGCGCCGCATCGTCTCCGGCCTGACCGCCGGCGCTGTGAAGGGCTGACCGGCGCCGCCGCGCCTCGCGGGCCGTGGCGGGGACCGCGCGCCAGTGGCAGGGTGATGGCGCTCGCCGCCAGCAGGCCGAGCAGGCAGCCGGCCGACTGACAGCGCAGGGTGAATGCCGAGGTCGAGCAGCGCGCACAACAGGAAGGCGAAGGCCACGGGACGCGGATGCGCTCAGGTGAAGGCGAGGTATTCCGCAGGCATGACTGCCTCCTCGAGGCGCACCAGCCGGAAGTGCGACCCACTGGCGTTGCCTGCGGCCCGGAGACTGGTACTGCCAGCTTGACGGCATCACATGAACTTGCAATTTCCCGCATCATCCTCCCCGATGCTGCCTCTGCCGCCCTATCCGAAGCCGGGGCGATGGCATGACGGATGGGCCTGACGATGCCCCGCATGGTGTCCATGTGGCGGCCGGCCGCGAGCCGGTCGAGGTGGACCAGGCCAGCGTGGGGCGACTGTGCCCCTTGGATGCGATGCAGCAGCAGGCGATGGCATTGGCAACCGAGCACTGGCCTGTATCGATGCCGGTGAATTCGGCTGGTGCATCCGGTGTGGCGAGGTAATTGCACCGGGCATGCCGGCGCTCGACCCCGCGGCCGCGGCCTGCGTCGGCGGTGCCGCAGGTTGGGGCAGCCCGCGCAACGGCCGGAAGCCGCGGGGAACGGGAACTACCCCAGGCGTTTGGGCAGGGCCCACGCAAGAGAGGCGATTGATGAGCGACCATAGGATCTGGGTGGTTTGGGGTGGCGTGTTCACCGACTTCGACTTCAGGGTCCTGGAACCCGGGACCGAGGAGCTGCACGGCCCCTTCCACGACGAGGAGAGGGCGCTGCGCGCCTGGCGGGACGAAACCCGGCGCAAGGTGGATATCGCGACCCACCGGCTGTTCGTGCTGGTCGCCACCCCGACCGGGCCGGAGCTCAAGCCAGGCTAGACCGGCCGCTCAGGGAATACCTGCCGGCGCCGCGGCAGACGCCGGGATGGTCAGGCGGCCTCGGCTCCGCGGAAGCGCATGAAGCGGAAGCGGCCGCCGCCGCCATCGAAGGCGACCACGTCGTAGGTCTCGGGTGGCTGGCCCGGCACCTCCATCCCCGGTGAGCCGATCGGCATGGCGGGTACCGCGAGGCCAATGATACCCGCCGGGCGATCGGCCAGCAGGCGCTTCACCGCGACGGCCGGCACATGGCCCTCGATCGCATAGCTGCCCACCCGTGCCGCATGGCAGGAGAGCAGGTCCGCGGGGATGCCCAGCAGGCGCCGCGCCGTCGCCGGCGAGGCCACCAGGTTGTCCGCCACGGCGAATCCGGCATCGCGCATATGGGCGATCCAGCCACCGCAGCAGCCGCAGTTCGGGTCGCGCCAGACCTCCAGACGCGGCAGGCCTTCCGCCGGCGCGGGCTGCGGCACGGCGGCCAGCGCCCCGAGGCCTGCCAGCAGGATGCCGCGTCTCGCAATGGTCATGTCATGTGCTCCGTGCCTGGACGGCTGGACATGGGCAGCCACGGCGCCGCTGCCACCCCATGCGGCCTGCGGGCAGGCGGCGCGGCATGTCCGAAGCGCCGCTATGGCCGGTCGGATCAAGGCCGCTGGTGGCCGTGGTGCCTGCCGCCGCCCCTGGCCGGCTGGAGATCCCAGGCAGGTCGACCAGGGACCCCGAACCTGATGCGACTAGGAACGAAATTTCATCTGTGGTAGTGTTACCTATCACAAAATTCTATGTCTGCGCTCCAGGCGCGGGAAACTCTGGCGCGCCTTGGTCTTTTCAGCCGTCGGAACCATTCCGGCATGGGTCGCCGATCGTGTCGTTCCGGGGGCTGGAGGCGACGCTGCGCATTGGCAGCCTCCGCTGGCGCCTCACGTCATGGCCCCCCTCCCGGAACAGCGTACCAGGGCGAGGGCGAAGGCAAAACGAATACGTTATGAGAATGCAGGAGAATTGGTTGCTGGACGAGATTGAGAACGCCAGCCGGCAGGTCATCGGTTCGATCGCCTGGGCACCACCATGGCTGATCAGCCTCCTGGTCCTGGGGCTGGGGGTCCTGGTGGCGCTGGGTATCCACCGCGTGATGTACCGGTTCGCAACCCATCTGGTGAGCAGCCAGGAGCTGTTCTGGCGCTCGCTGGTGTCGCGCACGCAGGGCCCGACGAAGCTCGCCTTGATCTTCATTTGCGTGAGTGCCGCAGCCGAGGTGGCTCCGCTTACATTGGGCCAGACCACGCTGCTGCGGCAGTTGCTGCTGGTCTGCCTGATCTGCCTCATCGGGCGGGTGGCGGTGACGGCGTTGCGCATCTGGACCACGGTGCATCTGCGTCGGTTCAAGCTCGACGCGGAGGACAACCTGCTCGCCAGGAAGCACGTGACCCAGTCGCGCATCCTGCAACGCATCGGGACCTCGTTGATCGTCGTGGTCACGACAGCCGTGGCGTTGATGACCTTTCCCGGCGTAAGGCAGTACGGCGTCAGCCTGCTTGCCTCGGCCGGTGCCGCCGGCCTGGTTGTCGGCCTTGCGTTGCAGCCGCTTCTCAAGAACCTGATCGCCGGCATCCAGCTTGCGGTGACGCAGCCGATCCGGATCGAGGATGCGGTGATCGTCGAGGGCGAATGGGGCAACGTGGAGGAGATCAATTCCACCTATGTGGTCGTCCGGCTGTGGGATTGGCGGCGGATGGTGCTGCCCTTGTCGTATTTCATCGAGCACCCGTTCCAGAACTGGACGCGCGAAGGCGCCTCCCTGATCGGCACCGTGCTCCTCTACGCAGATTACACGGCGCCGGTCGGTCGCATGAGGGAGAAGCTGGACGAGATTGCACGGGCATCCCGGCTCTGGGACGGCAAGGTGGTGAACATGCAGGTCACCGACTTCAAGCCGGATACCATGGAGATCCGCATGCTGGTCAGCGCCAGCAATGCGGGCCGCGCCTTCGACCTGCGCTGCGAAGTACGGGAGAAGATGATCGGCTGGCTGCAGGCTGAATACCCCACGGCCCTGTCGCGCCGGCGGACGGAAATTGCCAATCTCCCCGAGGGTGCGGCTTGGTTGCCGGAGCAGGTGCCGGCGCTCCGGCACGCCGCGCCCGCCTGAATTCGGCGTCGGGCTCGGACCACGCTTCGCTCTGCCTGGCCCCTGCTTCTGCTTCTGCCTTGCGATACGGCAGGGGACGGTTAGGCCTATGCCGTCCCTGGAGTTGACCCGGTTTCGTGGACACCCCGAGGCTTGAGACGGAGGTGTCCGAGGTGCCGAAAATCAGGGTGCCCTACCCGCCGGAGTGCCGACGGCAGATGGTGGAGCTAGTCGCCTGTGAACAACGCCGTAACGCTTGGATTTCCTTGGTTTTCCGGCTTGGGGAAGTATCTGGAATTGCAAGGTGCTTGTCCGGAGCATGCGAAAACCTGGCAAAACGGCGCCCCTGTTGCAGTCATTCGGGCGACGTGATTCGCTCGGCGCGTCGCCGCGCAGGAGCCCGCCGATGCCGCCGAAGTCACCACCGTTCGAGCAGCCCGAACTGTTCCGCTCGGCCCTGCTGAACCTCGTCGATCGCCGCCATCCCCTGGTCCGTCTGGCCGGCCTGATCGACTGGGAGCGCTTCGCTGTCGCCTTCGGCCCGCTCTACCGCGACGGCGTCGGCCGGCCCGGCCTGCCGACCCGCCTGATGGTCGGGCTGCACCTGATCAAGCACATGGACGGCCTCTCCGACGAGGCCGCCTGCGCCCGCTTCCTCGACAGCCCCTACGTCCAGTTGTTCTGCGGCGAGGCCTACTTCCAGCACGCCCTGCCGCTGGATCGCTCCTCGCTGTCCCGCTGGCGCAAGCGCATCGGCCCCGAGCGGCTCGAACTGCTCCTCGCCGAAACCCTCGCCACCGCGCAGCGCGCCGGTGCCGCCGAGCCGAAGCACTTCGAGCGCGTCACCATCGACACCACCGTCCAGCCCAAGGCGGTGACCCACCCCACCGACAGCAAGCTGCTGCATCGCGGCGTCGAGATCCTCGGACGCCTCGCACGCCGGCACGGCATCGCGCCGCGCCAGTCCTACAGGCGCGTCTCCACCCGTGCCCGGCGCGAGGTGGCCAGGCTGATCCACCGCGGCCGCCACCGCGAGGCCGAGCGCCTGGTCCGGCGCATGCGCACCTGGCTCGGCCGCCTCGCCCGCGACATCGCCCGGCTGCTGCGCCAGCGGCGCGAGGACCGCGGCCGCGACAAGCTCTACTCGCTGCACGCCCCCGAGGTGGAGTGCATCGGCAAGGGCAAGGCCCGCACCCGCTTCGAGTTCGGCGTCAAGGTCTCGCTCGCCACCACCAATCGCGCAGCACCCGGCGGGCAGTTCGTGATCGGCGCCCGCGCCCTACCGGGCAATCCCTTCGACGGCCACACCCTGGCCGGCCAGATCGCCCAGACCGAACGCATCACCGGCGTGCCCATCGAGCGCGCCTATGTCGACCGCGGCTATCGCGGCCACGATGCCGACAAGGCGCGCTTCTTCGTCTCCGGCCAGAAGCGCGGCGTCACGCCCACCATACGCCGCGAGCTCAGGCGACGAGCCGCCATCGAGCCAGTAATCGGCCACATGAAGGAGGACGGCCATCTCGGCCGCAACTTCCTCGCCGGCGCCACCGGCGATGCCATCAACCTCGTCCTCGCCGCCACCGGCAACAACCTGCGCCTCCTCCGTGCCTGGTTGTTCCGGCTTTTCGCGTTCCTCCTCAGCCTTGTCTCGATCAGGGGACCAATGGCTCCACCGTGCCCGGCAAAGCTCGCAGCGCGCTGAAAACTCGTTCTTCACGGGCGACGAGGTAGCAAAAAGAGTTTGGTAGAACCTGCGGCGATTCAGCCACTGGCGGCCAGAATTTGACCGGCATAGCTGGCGAAACATTGCGAAAAGGCGGGGCTACTCCGCCTCTTCCTTGGCTGCTGCGGCAAGGGCTCGTGAAGCCTGGAGGCTTGGCTAGCGGCAGCATCATATCGACCATCATCAGCTTGGAGCGGCGTGGCGCCATCAAGTCTACGGACACGCGCGAAGCCGCATCTGCCCGGCGCTTCGGCTTCAGAGCGTGCCGCACAATGCGGGGCTGATCGTGGCGGAACAACGGCGGCGCCAACGGAACGCCAGCATGTGCCAGGTAGCTTGCAGGATTAGGATTTAGAACCTGAGGGTCAGTGCCTTGAACGCCCGCAGTGCGGCGTCGCAACTGATTTCGTTCCTGAACGGATCAATTGGCGTAATATAAAATCTATGGTTGAGTTACCAGCTTGAGATGCTGCTATTGAAGGCACCGATGATGGAGAGTGATATGAGCGCCACGCTGGGTATAGGGCCACGACCTCTTACTGGAATTGGCGGATGGCTAGCGCTTCTTGCATTCGGCGTCACACTCGCACCGCTCTTCATGTTTGGAAGTTTGATCACGTACTACAGTAGTCCTGATATTACAGCAGCACTACCCACTATACCGACCGCCATGATATTAGAAGCTATTCTAAACGTAGCACTATTTGGAATGTCTTTTTTTGTGATATTCTCGTTCTATAGAAAGAAGAAAAATTTTCCTAATATTTACATTTTGTTTATGGCGTTTGCTTTTCTTATTTATCCACTTAATGATTTAATAGTTTCAGTATCGATCTGGAATCTTGGCTATTTTTTGGATCAGTATTCGCAGAAGTGCTCAGTGAGCAGGCAGCTATAAAATCAATGATTTAAACGGTGTTCGGTGGAACCGTCTGGTCTCTTTACCTTATCCGTTCACGCCGCGTCGCAAATACATTTATCCATTAGCTTACCGCATTTTTACTATATCGCGGGGCTACCAACCGACCCGACTGGTCACGCCGAAACCGATTTAGTGGATGCGGCGATTATGGAGCACCGCCCGCATCCCCGGATCGCTCGGGCCGGCGCTGACGGCGCTGACGGCGCATAAACGACTGGCCCAGTATGGGCGAACGCCGGCCCGGAAAAACACAGCGCAGCGGGTCCGCTGAGGGTCCGCAGCGAAGACCTATCGGGCTGGGCCGGGATAAAATAGGGCGTAACTGATTGATTTTATGGTGGGCGCCGTAGGATTCGAACCTACGACCCGCTGATTAAGAGTCAGCTGCTCTACCAACTGAGCTAGGCGCCCATGGAATCGGCCCCGGAAGGCCAACCACTCAGGGGCCGCTTCTTAGCGCCCACCGCGGCTTTGTCCAGCCCCAATCGGCAGGCTGGCGTTCAATCCCGGGCCGGGCCGAATTCCGCATCCCGGTGCACGAACACCGACAGCAGCAGTCCGAACCCCAGCATGGTGGTCAGCATGGCCGAGCCGCCATGCGAGATCAGCGGCAGCGGCACCCCGCCCACCGGGATGGCGCCGGTCACCATCGCCACGTTCACGAACACATACAGGAAGAAGTTGGTCCCCAGCCCCGCCGCCAGCAGCCGGCCGAACTGGTGCCGGCAGCGCAAAGCCACCGCGAAGCAGAACAGCACCACCAGCGCCAGCAGCCCCAGCACGCCCAGCGCCCCCACCAGGCCGAACTCCTCGGCGATCATGGTGAAGATGAAGTCGGTCTGCTTCTCCGGCAGGAAATTCAGGTGGCCCTGGGTGCCCTGCAGGAAGCCCTTGCCCCACCACCCTCCGGACCCGAGCGCGATCTTCGACTGGATGATGTTGTACCCGGCCCCCAGCGGGTCCGATTTCGGGGTCGAGAAAGGTGGTGATCCGGGCCCGCTGGTAGTCGTGCAGTTGCTCGTAGGCGATCGGCGTCGCCACCGCCACCGCCAGCCCGAGCAGCGCGAATTTCCACAGCCGCGCCCCGGCCACGAAGAACATCGCCCCCCCGATCATGCCGGTGATGAGCGCGGTGCCAAGGTTCGGCTGCCGCAGGATCAGCCCGACCGGCAGCAGCACCATCAGCGCCGGCGGCAGCAGGAACAGCAGGCTGCCCATCCGGTCCCGCCCCGCCCGCTGGAACCAGGCGGCCAGCCCCAGCACCAGCATGATCTTCATCAGCTCGGAGGGTTGCAGCTGCACCGGCCCGATGTCGATCCAGCGCTGCGCGCCCTTGCCGACATTGCCGTGCACCAGCACCAGCACCAGCAGCGCCACCCCCGCGGCATAGCTCACCCAGGCGAAGCGGGCGATGAAGCGGATGTCGACCAGCCCGATCGACAGCATCAGCACCACGCCGAAGCCGAAGCGCAGCGCATGCTTCGCGGCATAGGGCTCGGCCGAGCCGCCGCCCGCCGAATACAGCGCGACATAGCCGACGGCGGCCACCGCGCAGAGCAGCAGCACGAAGCTCCACGGGATCCGCCACAGCGTCTGCAGCACCCCGGCGCCACGGTCGCGGGTCAGCAGCCGCCGCTCGAAGCTGCCGCTCATGGCACCCCGCCCGGGCCGATATCCGCCACCCGCGCCGCGCCGCCCAGCCGGTTGAAGGTCTCCACCAGCGCATCCCGCGCCAGGGGCGCCGCGGCGCCGGAGCCGCTGACGCCATGCTCGACCACCACGCTGACCGCGTAGAGCGGGTCGTCATGCGGCGCGAAGCCGACGAAAAGCGCATGCGGCCGCCATTCGCGCGGCTGGTTCTCGGCCCGGTAGCCACGCTCGCGCTGCTCCCGCGTCACCCGGCGCACCTGCACCGACCCGGTCTTGCCCGCCATGGCGCCGAACCCGGCGGGCAGCCGGCTGGCGCGGGCGGTGCCGCCCTCCTCGTTCACCACCGCCCACATGCCTTCCCGCATCAGCCGCAGGTCGCGGTCCGCGATGCCGAGGGCGGGCCAGTCCCCGGCCTGCATGCCACGCTGCGGCCGGCCGCCGATGCTGCGGGTCAGATGCGGCTGCACCGCCCGGCCGGAGGCCAGCCGCGCCGTCATCGTCGCCAGCGCCAGCGGGGTGAGCTGGTAGAAGCCCTGGCCGATGCCGTGCACCAGCGTATCGCCGAGGTTCCACGGCTTGCCCTGGGCCTGCCGCCACTCCCGCGTCGGCACCAGCCCGCGCCGTGCCCCCGGCAGCTCGATGTCGAGATCCACCCCGAGGCCGAAGCGCTGCGCCATGGCGGCGATGCGGTTGATGCCGGTACGCCGGGCCATCTCGTAGAAATAGACGTCGCAGGACTGCTTCAGCGCGGCCCGCATGTCCATGTTGCCGTGCCCGTGGCGGTTCCAGCAGTGGAAGCGGGTATCGCCGAGATCGGTATGGCCGGGGCAGAACACCCGTTCCGTCGGCGTCACGCCGCGCGCCTCCAGCGCCGCCAGCCCGACCATCATCTTGAAAGTGGAGCCCGGCGCGTACAGCCCGTTGGTCGCCTTGTTGATAAGCGGGGTGGCCCGGTTGCGGGTCCATTCCCGCCATTGCGCGGCGGAGACGCCGGAGTTGAACACGTTGGGGTCGAAGGACGGCTGGGATGCCATGGCCAGCAACTCGCCGTTGCGGGCATCCATCACCACCACGCTGGTGCCCTCGCCGATCCGCCCGCGCAGCGCCCGCTGCAACCCGGCATCGACCGAAAGCTGCACATCCTCCCCGGGCACGCCCTCCCGCCGGTCCAGCTCCCGGATCACCCGGCCGACCACGTTCACCTCGAGCTGGACCGCCCCGGCCCGGCCGCGCAGCGGCATCTCGTGGTGCCGCTCGATGCCCGAGCGGCCGACCCGGATGCCGGGCAGTTCCAGCAACGGGTCGCCATCCATGTCGCGCTCGGCCGGCGGCGCGACATAGCCGACGAGATGCGCCAGGTGCTCGGCCTCCGGGTAATGCCGGGTGGTGCCGACATCGATCAGGATGCCGGGCAGGTCGGGGGCATTGACCTCGATCCGGGCCATGTCCTCCCAGCTCAGGAAATCCCGGACGGTGACCGGGACGAAGCGACGGCGGCGGCGCACCTCGCGCTCGATCCGCGCCCGCTCCTGCTCGCCCAGCGGCACGATGCGGGAGAAGGTCTCCAGCGTGGCGGCCACGTCCTGGGTCTGCTCGGCGACCAGCAGGGCCCGCCAGTTCAACTGGTTGGCGGCGACCACCAGCCCGTTGCGGTCCAGCACCCGGCCGCGCGGCGGGGGGATCAGCCGGGCGGAGACGCGGTTCTCCTCGGCCAGGGTAGCATAGCGTTCGCCGTCCTCGGCCTGCATGCGCCACAGGCGATGGCCGAGGAGGCCGAACAGCGCCAGTTGGCCGCCGCCCAGCACCAGGGCGCGGCGGGTGAACATGCCGCGGCGGCGTTCCTCCGCCTTGCGCACGCCGTTCACGCCCCGGCCGCCGGGCTTGTCGCCGCGGGACCTCGGCCAGCCGATCACGCCGTGCCCTCCGCGTGTGGGCTCAAGACGCGCTCTCCGCGTGCTGGCTCAAGACGCGCTCTCCGCGCGGGTCATCGCCGCATGCACCCAACCCAGCAGCCCAGCGAGGCTGGGATAGAGGCCGGCGCTCAGCATCACCTGGTACAGCCCCGGCGCCGGCGGCAGCAGCCGCCAGCCGAGCACCCCCTGCAGCGCCCAGCCGAGCGCCACCGCTCCGGCCGCCACGCCGCAATAGGCCAGCCACACCGCCAGGAAGGACTGCCGCGCCAGGAACGGCCGCCAGCGGGTGGCCAGCCCCCCGGCCACCACCAGGGTGAGCACCCCCGATCCCACCGGCGCGAAGGTCAGCAGGTCCTGCAGCAGCCCGAGCCCGAAGGCCGCCGGCGGTGGCAGCGCCGCCGGGCGGAACACCGACCAGAAGAACACGCAGGGCAGCGCCACCGCCGGCACCAGCCCGGGCAGCCCGACCGGCATAGCCGCCAGCACCAGCAGCAGCACGGTGGATGCGGCGGGAAAGACGGCGCGGGCCAGTGCATCGGCCTGCCGCGACCATCCCGTCCCGGGCGCCGGGCGGCCCTTCATTCCGCGCGTCATTCCCCGGGCCACCCCGGCGCCGCGGCGCCGCAGCACCTCGCCTGCCGGGCATGCATGGCGCTACCGCCGCCCCCGCGGCTCGGGCCGCGCCACCGCTTCCGGCGGCAGGATGCCGCCGAGGCCGTAGTCGAACAGCCGCACCACATCCAGCCGGTCGAGCCGGGCATACAGCTCCACCTCGGGCGCCCCCGCCGCGGACCAGCGGACGATGCCGACCGGCAGCCCGGCCGGGAAGGCCGCGGCCTCGGCGCTAGTCACCACCCGGTCGCCTTCCCGGGGCACCGAGCCTTCCGGCCAGTGTTGCAGCCGCGGCCGGGCGCCGTTGGTGCCGGCCAGCATGGCCCGCGCCCGGCTGCCCTCGATCGTCACCGGGATGCGGCTGTTCATGTCGGTCGCCAGCAGCACCCGGGCGGAACGCGTGCCGACCTCGCTCACCCGCCCCGCCAGCCCGCGCTCGTCGAGCGCGATCTGGCCCTTGCGGAGGCCATGGTCGGGGCCGGCCGCCAGCAGCACCGCACGGGCATAGGTGCCGCCGCCATCGGCCACCACCCGCGCCGTACGGAAGACCGGCACCGCATCCGGCACGAAGGCCAGTTGCCGCCGGAGCATGGCGTTCTCCGTCTCCAGCGCCAGCGCGGCGGCGTGCCAGCGGTGCAGCCGGTCATTCTCCTCGCGCAGGCGGAAGGCTTCGCTGCGCAGGTTCAGCAGGGTGTCCACCTCCTGCACGGCACCCCGCATCGCCGCGACCGGCTGTTGCAGGGTGGCCCGGATCGGGGTGAGCAGGTCGGCCAGCGCCATCCGGGCGCGCTCCGCCAGCAGGGGGTCGGCCTTGCCCAGCAGCATGGTGCCGAACGCCATGGCGATCAGCACGGGAAGCGACAGGCGTGACAGCGCCTGCCGAAGCGGAATGCTGAGTCGGATCAAGCCGCCCCCGGACATCAGAACCAGCCCGGAGAATTACCAGGCTGGTTTATCTACTGCCCTATCAATACATCGAACTCAGCACATGGCGAAGCCGCTTCATCTCCTCGAGGGCACGGCCGGTGCCGAGGGCCACGCAGGACAGCGGTTCTTCCGCCACCACCACCGGCAGGCCGGTGGCGGCCCGCAGCACCTCGTCCAGCCGGTGCAGCATGCCGCCGCCGCCGGTCAGCACGATGCCCTTGTCCACGATGTCGGCCGCCAGCTCGGGCGGGGTGTTCTCCAGCGCCACCTTCACCGCCTCGACGATGGCGGTGACCGGCTCCGCCAGGCTCTCGGCGATCTGGCGCTGGCTGACGAAGCACCTCGCGCGGTACGCCGTTCATCAGGTCGCGGCCCTTCACCTCGGTGACCGGGCCTTCCTCGCCATGGTCGGGCGCGGTGGCGGCGCCGACCTCCATCTTGATGCGCTCGGCGCGTGCTCTCGCCGATCAGCAGATTAGACTGCCGGCGGATGTAGCTGATGATCGCCTCGTCCATCTTGTCGCCGCCGACCCGGACGCTGCGGGCATAGACGATGCCGCCGAGCGAGATCACCGCCACCTCGGTGGTGCCGCCGCCGATATCGACCACCATGGAGCCCGAGGGCTCGGTCACCGGCAGCCCGGCGCCGATCGCCGCCGCCATCGGCTCCTCGATCAGCAGCACCTTGCGCGCGCCGGCCGATTCGGCGCTTTCCTGGATGGCGCGGCGCTCCACCGCGGTGCTGCCGGAGGGCACGCAGACGATGATCAGCGGCGAGGCGAAGCGGCGGCGGTTGTGCACCTTGCGGATGAAATGCTTGATCATTTCTTCCGCCACCTCGAAATCCGCGATCACCCCGTCGCGCAGCGGCCGGATGGCCGAGATGTTGCCGGGGGTGCGGCCGAGCATCAGCTTGGCTTCCTCGCCCACCGCCAGCACCTGCTTGCGGCCGCGGATATCGGCAATGGCGACCACGCTCGGCTCGTTCAGCACGATGCCCCGGCCCTTCACATAGACCAGCGTATTCGCGGTCCCGAGGTCGATGGCCATGTCGGCCGACAGGAAGCCGAACAGGCGAGAGAACATGTGAAGGAGACCTTCCAGATCGATCCGGCCCGCGGCCGCCCCGGGGCCAGGCCGGGGATCTGATCGCAGGTCCGAGAGCTTGGGGCAGAGGCCGTGCCTTAACGCCCCGGCGCCCGCCGCTCAAGCCTTCTGGATGCAAACCCGGCCATTTTCGTTGGCATTATTCAACGAGATCGGCTGGACGCCAAAACCTGAGATATTCCAACGAAAAGAAGATGCGACAAGGTCAGCCCCTCAGGGCACCCACGACCAGCATGACCAGGAACAGCACAATGAACACGGCGAACAGGATCTGGGCGATGCCGACGAAGGCGGAGGCGATGCCGCCGAAGCCGAACAGCCCGGCCAGCAAGGCAATGACCAGGAAAACCAGGCTCCAGTAGAGCATCGCTGCCTCCGCCGCGGGTTGTCGCGGCAGAACGCCTTAATGCCGGGGCGGTTGCCAAGCGGCCCCGGACGGCGTTCAGACCAGCCGCACCCCGCGCGTCACCGCCTGATAGGTCGCCACCGCCAGGGTGGTCGGGTCGAAAGGCTTGGTGATGACGAAGGCCGGCTCCAGCGCCTCGCCGGTCAGCAGGCGCTCGGGATAGGCGGTGACGAAGATCACCGGCGCGGTCAGGTCGCGCAGGATGCGCGCCACCGCGCTGGCCCCGTCGCCACCGGCGCCGAGGTTGATGTCCGCCAGCACCAGCCCGGGGCGCTCGACGCGGGCGATCTCCACCGCCTCGGCCTCGGTCGCGGCAATGCCGACGACGCTGTGGCCGCAGCGCTCCACCAGTTCCTGGATGTCGAGCGCGATGATCGGCTCATCCTCGATGATGAGCACCCGCGCGGTGACACCGGTTCGCAGGCCGTCGCGGGCGATGCGCAGTTCCACCTCCGCCGCGGCGGGCGAGATGCGGCAGGCGGTCGCGGCGGCGACCAGCGGCTGTTCCTCCAGCGCGGTCAGCAGCAACAGCATCCGTTGCAGCAGGGACATGCCGGCGAGGTCGAGTCGCGCCTCGCCTTCCGCATCCCGCACGGTATCGCCGATCGCGCCATAGAGCCTGGCGCGGGCGGAAATGTCCGGCGGATGCTTCTCGGCGAGCATGTGCCGCAGGGCATCCGCCACCACGGCATCGCCCTGTTCCTGGCTTCCCGTCAGCGCCCGGGCATAGCGCCGCGCATAGGGTAGGGCCCCGACCAGGCCGGTCCGGTCAATCGCGCTCATGGCGTTGTCATCCTGCGCACGCGATAGACATCCTCGCCGCAATCCACATGGGTTGATATTGAGCATGCCGTGACCGAACAAGCCATGGATAGCGCGCTGCGTACAGCGCTCGCGCAATTGTTGCCGGAGATGCGCGCATTCGCCCGTTACCTCACGGGCTCCCGCAGCGAAGCCGATGATCTCGTGCAGGAAGCGGTCGTGCGCACCCTGCGGACGCTGGACGGCAAATCCGAAGGCGTGGATCTGCGGCCCTGGTGCCTCGCGGTCATCCGCAACACCTTCCACGAACAGCTTCGCTCCCGCCGGCGGGAACAGCGCCGGTTGGCCGAGGCGGTACCGGAGCCAGAAAGCCCGGCCGAGCAGGAAGTACCCAGCCGCATGCGGGACCTGACCCGCGCCCTGCGAGACTTGCCGCCCCTGCTCCGCGAAGCGGTCATCCTGGTCGGGGCACAGGGGCTGAGCCATGCCGAAGCGGCGGCCATCTGCAACGTGCCGCTCGGCACCATGAAGGCCCGGGTGTCCCGGGCGCGGCGGCTGCTCGCGGAGGCGCTCGGCCGCACCGCTCCCGATCCTGTTACCAACTGACGGTTCCGTGATGCATCCCTGCGTCGCTGCCGATCACTTCTCACAGGATGATCAAGGGGACCAGGCGAATGGATGGACATACCGGCACCACCGCGCAACCGACCCACGCCATCAGCGGCAGCGCGCAATTCCACGGCCAGCTCGTGGCCCTGTTGCCGAAGCTCCGGGTCCAGGCCCTGGCGCTGACCCGCAACCGTGCCGCCGCCGAGGATCTGGTGCAGGATGCCGTGGCGAATGCCCTCGCCGCCAAAGACAGCTTCACCCCGGGCACCAATTTCGCCGCCTGGATGCACCGCATCCTGCGCAACCGCTTCATCAGCACCCTCCGCAAGCAGCGCGAGACCACCGACATCGACGACCTTCCGATGTCCGCCTTCGCGGTCAGCGGCGCGCATGAGGACCGGCTGATCCTGAAGGAACTCAGCCGCGCCCTCGGCAAGCTGCCGTCCGACCAGCGCGAGGCGCTGTTCATGGTGGTGCTGCAGGGGCTGTCCTACGAGGACGTGGCCAAAGCCACCGGTTGCGCCGTCGGCACCGCCAAAAGCCGGGTTTTCCGTGCTCGCCGCCAGTTGCAGGCCTGGCTGATGGGCGAGGAGCAGCCGGCCCAGGCGCCGCGCCAGGGCCGGGCCGATACGATCGGCGTTGGCGAAAATCGTTCCGCGGTCTAAGGTGAAATGACGCGGAGTGAGGCGGCGGTGCTGACGAGGCGCGCCGCCAGCCCGTCCATGGCGGCCGGGGTAATGGGCAAGTCCGACAAGAAACGCGCTACCGAACCGGTTGAGCCCGGCGCCGAGCAGGAAGACCAGGAGGTCGATCAGGCCTTCGACGTCTGGCTGCGCCGCGGGCTGCACCAATTGTACGATACGGTGGCACGGGAGCCGATCCCGGAGGATCTCCTGCGGCTCATCGAGGAAGATCGCGCCGCGGAGAAACCTGTCCCCGACAAGAAATGAGGCATGGCAGCGTCCGGGCCCGGCCAGGTGAAAGCACCTGACCGGGCATCGTCATGTGTTCAGGCCGACATCGCTGGCGCGATCTCACCCGGCGCGGTGCGCTGGCGCTTCACCAGCAGCTTGTTCAGCGCATGCACATAGGCGCGGGCCGAGGCCACGATGGTATCGGTATCGGCACCCTGGCCGTCCACCATCTTGCCCTCCTCCTCCAGCCGGACCGTCACGCGGGCCTGCGCATCGGTGCCGCCGGTGACGCTTTGCACGGCATAGAGCTTCAGCATCACGTCATGCGGGAAGGCGTTGCGGATGGCGTTGAAGGTGGCGTCCACCGCGCCGTCCCCGGTGGCCATGCCGTCCCGCCGCTCGCCGTCCACATCCAGCGCCAGGGTCGCCATCGGCTTGGTGCCGAGGCCGGTGGCGACGGTCAGCGCCACCAGCTGCACCCGATCATGGCCGCGCACCACCTCGTCATCGACCAGCGCGACGATGTCCTCGTCGTAGACCACCTTCTTGCGGTCGGCGAGGTCCTTGAAGCGGCGGAAAGCGTCGTTCAGCTGGTTGTCGCCGACCGAGTAGCCCAGCGCCGAGAGCTTGTCCCGGAACGCCGCCCGTCCGGAATGCTTGCCCAGCACCAGGCTGTTCTTGGTCCAGCCGACGCTCTCGGGCGTCATGATCTCGTAGGTCGAGGCATCCTTCAGCACGCCGTCCTGGTGGATGCCCGATTCATGCGCGAAGGCGTTGCGGCCGACGATCGCCTTGTTCGGCTGTACGTCGAAGCCGGTGATGGTGGCCAGCAGCTTGCTGGTCTTCAGCAGCTTCTGGTGGACGATGCCGTTGGCGAAGGGCAGCGCGTCCCGCCGGGTCCGCAGCGCCATCGCCACTTCCTCCAGGGATGCGTTGCCGGCCCGCTCGCCGATGCCGTTGATGGTGCTCTCGATCTGCCGCACCCCGGCCTGGATGGCGGCGATGGTATTGGCCACCGCCATCCCGAGGTCGTTGTGGTTGTGGGCCGAGAGGATGACCTTCTCGATCCCCGGCACCCGGTTGCGCAGGTCGCGGAAGATCCGCGCCATGTCTTCCGGCATGGAATAGCCGACGGTATCGGGGATGTTGATGGTGGTGGCGCCAGCCTTGATGGCGGCCTCGACGCAGCGGCAGAGGAAATCGGGGTCCGAGCGGCTGCCGTCCTCGGCGGACCATTCCACGTCATCGGCATGCTGGCGGCCCAGGGTGACGCTGCTGGTGGTGAGGTCCAGCACCTCCTCCGGGGTCATCCGCAGCTTCACCCGCATGTGCAGGTCGGAGGTCGCCAGCACGATATGGATGCGCTTGCGGGCGGCCGGCTTCAGCGCCTCGGCGCTGCGCAGGATATCGGCCGGGTTGGCGCGGCCCAGGCTGGCGACCACCGGGCCGTCCTTGGCGAATTTCCGGGCGATCGACTGCACGCTCTCGAAGTCGCCGGGGGAGGCGATGGCGAAGCCGGCCTCGATCACATCGACCCCGAGGTCGGCCAGGGCTTCCGCCATCCGCAGCTTCTCCTCCAGGTTCATGGAGAAGCCGGGGGATTGCTCGCCGTCCCGCAGGGTGGTGTCGAAGAAGATGATGCGGTTGTCGTCCAGCGTGCCGAAGCTGGGATGATTGATGGCCATGGGTGAATTCCTTCGTCAGTCGCGCAATACCCGCCTCAGGTTCCCCTGAGCGATGCCGGCATTCAGCCGTGCGTCACGCCCAGGGGCGGGTAAGTCGAAGAAGGAGGCCGAGGGGCAGGCGCGCGCGGCAAGCGGCGGAAATGCCGCTGGTCAGGCCGTCGAGGGGGGCGCGCAGGTTCATGTCATCCACAGCCTAACGAGCCCGGCCGGGCCCGGCAACGGCTAATCTCGGCCCTTGGCGCGCGGCGGGGAAGGTTACACCATCGCCCGAATCCAGGGGAACCACGCCGCCATGGCCCATCGCGTCCTGCTTTGCCGCACCCTCCACCCCGCCGGCATGGCGGTGCTGAACGAGCGCGAGGACCTCGACATCGCGGCGCTCGATGACCCGCCGGTGGAGGAATTTCACCAGCACCTGTCCTCGGCCGATGCGGTGCTGTGCTTCCTGGAAACGGTGGACGCGGCGGCGCTGTCGGTCGCGCCTCGGCTGAAGGTGATCTCCCGGCACGGGGTCGGCTTCGACACGGTGGATATCGCGGCCTGCACCGCACGGGACATCCCGGTGATGGTGGCGAATGGCAGCAACGACCTCAGCGTCGCCGAGCACGCGATGATGCTGATGTTGGCTGTCGCACGCCGCGCCACGGACAACGACCGGCTGGTGAAGCAGGGCGGCTGGTGGGCCAAGGAAGGTCCGGGCATGGTGGACCTCGCCGGCCGCAGCGTGCTGGTGGTGAGCTATGGCCGGATTGGCTGCCGGGTGGCGAATTACTGCCGCGCCTTCCAGATGAAGGTGATGGTGATGGACCCGGGCTTCCACCCCGCCCGCATCGCCGCCGATGGCTTCACCCCGGCACGAGACTTCCACGCCGCGCTGGCCGAGGCGGATGTGGTGACGCTGCATTGCCCGCTGACGCCCGCCACCCACCACCTGATGAACGAGGCCGCCTTCGCCGCGCTGAAGCCCGGCGCCATCCTGGTGAACACCGCCCGCGGCCCGGTGGTGCAGCAGGAGGCGCTGGCCGCGGCCCTGCGCGGCGGCCGGTTGCAGGGCGTCGGGCTGGACGTGCTGGAGGCCGAGCCCTCGGATGCGGACAACCCGCTTTTTTCACTGCCCAATGTCGTAGTCAGCCCGCACAATGCGGCCAGCACCGAGGAAGGGCTGGCCCGGATGGCCCGGCAGGCGGCGCAGAACATCGTCGATGTGCTGGATGGAAAACGCGATGCGGCCTTCATGGTGAACGGCGAGATCGCGCGATAGGGAGCAAACCATGGAAGCCACGGATTTCAACGCCATCCTGCGGGCGGAGGGTTTCCCCGAAGCCATCCGGCGCAGCCTGCCCGCCGGCCAGACGGCGCCGGACCACGCGCATGACTTCGACGCCAAGGTGCTGATCCTCGCCGGTGCCTTCACCGTGACGAAGGACGGCATCGCCACCACCCACCGGCCCGGCGACATGTTCACCGTGCCCGCCGGCCACCGCCACGCCGAGCAGGTCGGGCCGGATGGGGTGGAGTACCTCTCGGCCCGGCGTCAGCCGGCGGGCTGAAACCCCGTCAGCCCACGGGCTGGAAGTCATAGGTGCCAACGCCCTGCAGGATGGCGAAGCGGCACCGCCCGCCATCCTTGCCGGTGACCCGGTGCGCCCGCTTTGCCGGCACGGCATGCATCTGGCCCGGCGCCAGTTCGACGACCTCGCGTGGCGCCCGGGTCTCGATGACCATCGGGCCGTCCATGCACCAGAAGGTATCGGTTATGTCCGAGTGCCAGTGCCAGGGCACCTCCTGCCCCTCGGCCAGCGTCAGGATCTGCATGCGGAGGCCGGGGGCCTCGGCGATCAGCTCTCGGTTTTCCAGCACATAGGCGGGCATGGCGGCTCCTTGCTCAGGGGGCCGGCGGGTGCTCCGCCAGCCAGTGGCGGGCGATATCGGCCCGGCGGCAGACCCAGACATCCTGGTGCTGCATGACATGGTCGAGGAAGCGTTCCAGCGCCGCCGCCCGGGCCGGGCGCCCTGTCAGGCGGCAATGCAGGCCGACCGACATCATCTTCGGCGCCGTGGCACCCTCGCGGCGGAGGAAGTCGAAGGCATCGGTCAGGTGCCGGGTGAAGCCGTCGTTGGCGGTGAAGCCGGGCGGAACGGCAAACTTCATGTCGTTGTTGTCGAAGGTGTAGGGCACCACCAGCAGCGGCTTGCCGGCCGCCCGAACGTAATAGGGCAGGTCATCGGCATAACTGTCGGAATCATACAGGAAGCCGCCGTGCTCGGCGACCAGCCGGCGGGTGCGGGGCGAGACGCGGCCGGTGTACCAGCCGACCGGCTTCGCCCCTGTAGTGCGCTCGATGGTCTCGACGCAGCGGGCGATCTCGGCGCGCTCGACATGTTCCGGCACGCCCCGATAGTCGATCCAGCGCCAGCCATGCGAGGCGACCTCATGCCCGGCATCGGTAAAGGCGCGGGCCGCGGTAGGGTTCAGCTCCAGCGCCCGGCCAACGGCATAGACGGTAAGCGGCAGGCCGCGCTCGGCGAACAGCCGCAGGATGCGCCAGACCCCGGCGCGGGCGCCATAGTCGTATTGGGATTCGACCGTGATGGCGCGCTCCCCGGCCACCGGGGCGCCCCCGGGCACCTCGTGCAGGAAGGCCTCCGAGCCGCGGTCGCCGTTGAGGACGGTGTTCTCGCCGCCCTCCTCGTAGTTCAGCACGAAGGACAGCGCGAGCCGGGCGCCGCCGGGCCAGCGCGGGTCGGGTGGCGTCGGGCCGTAGCCGAGGAAGTCGCGGGGGTGTTCGGTGCCGGAGGCCAGCAGGTGGGGCGCGTCGTTCATGCCGGAAGTCTGGCCCGGCCGGCGGCAGCCACGCAACAGAAAGGGCGCCATCCCTGCGGATGGCGCCCCTTGGGTTGGGTTCAGTTCTTCGCCTTGTCCACCAGGGCGTTCTTCTGGATCCAGGGCATCATGGCGCGCAGCTTCTCGCCGACTTCCTCGATCGGGTGCTCGGACAGCTTGCGGCGGGTCGCCTTGAAGCTGGCCTGGTTCACCTTGTTCTCCAGCATCCAGTCGCGGGCGAACTTGCCGGTCTGGATATCGGCCAGCACGCGCTTCATCTCGGCCTTGGTCTCGGCGGTGATGATGCGCGGGCCGGTGACGTACTCGCCGTATTCGGCGGTGTTGGAGATCGAGTAGTTCATGTTGGCGATGCCGCCCTCATAGATGAGGTCGACGATCAGCTTCACTTCGTGCAGGCATTCGAAATACGCCATCTCGGGAGCGTAGCCGGCCTCGACCAGCGTCTCGAACCCGGCCTTGATCAGCTCGACCAGGCCGCCGCAGAGGACGGTCTGCTCGCCGAACAGGTCGGTCTCGCATTCCTCCTTGAAGGTCGTCTCGATGACGCCGGCGCGGCCGCCGCCGATGGCGGAGGCGTAGGACAGCGCGATCTCGAGGCCGTTGCCCGAGGGGTTCTGCGCCAGCGCCACCAGGCAGGGCACGCCGCCGCCGCGCTGGTATTCGGAGCGCACGGTGTGGCCCGGGCCCTTCGGCGCGATCATGAACACGTCGAGGTCGGGGCGCGGGTCGAGCAGGTTGAAGTGCACGTTCAGGCCATGCGCGAAGGCCAGCGCCGCGCCTTCCTTCATGTTCGGGCCGAGCGCCTCGCGGTACAGGTCGCCCTGCCCCTCATCCGGCGTCAGCACCATGATGACATCGGCCCATTTCGCCGCATCGGCCGGGCTCATGACCTTGAAGCCGGCGGCTTCGGCCTTCTGGGCGCTGCCGCCGGGGCGCAGGCCGATGGCGATGTCGGTCTGGCCGCTGTCGCGCAGGTTCATCGCATGGGCATGGCCCTGGCTGCCGAAGCCGATGATGGCCACCTTCTTCGACTTGATCAGGTTCACATCCGCATCGCGGTCGTAATAAACGCGCATCCTCGCGCTCCTCCTCTAGGCAGTAGATCCAGGAAACTCAGGCCTCGATGCTGCCGGGGCCACGCGCGATGGCGACGACGCCAGTCCGCGAAACCTCCGCCAGCCCGATCGGCCGCATCAGCGCGATGAAGGCGTCCAGCTTGTCGCCGACCCCCGTCATCTCGAACACGAAGCTCTCGGTTGTCGCATCGACCACCCGTGCGCGGAAGGCGTCCGCCAGGCGCAGCGCCTCCATCCGGTGCTCGCCCCGGCCCACCACCTTGATCAGCGCCATCTCGCGCGAGAGATGCGGGCCTTCCAGGGTCAGGTCGGAGACCGTGTGCACCGGCACCAGCCGGTCGAGTTGCGCCTTGATCTGCTCGATCACCATGTCCGTGCCGGAGGTGACGATGGTGATGCGCGACAGCCGGCGCTGCTCATCGACCGGCGCCACGGTCAGGCTCTCGATGTTGTAGCCGCGGCCGGAGAACAGGCCGACGACGCGCGCCAGGATGCCCGCCTCGTTCTCGACGAGCACGGCGATGGTCGCATTGCGTTGGGTGGTCTCGGACAGGTCGGACATGGGGTACGCCAGGGGCAGGAGTGCGCGCGTGGGGCGTAGCCGCCCCACCGGTGGATCGCAAGAGCGGAACGGTCAGACCAGGACCTTGCCCTCATCCGTCACGCCGGCCACGCCGCCCTCCTGGCCGGGCGCCAGGATCATCTCGTTGTGCGCCGCGCCCGATGGGATCATCGGGAAGCAGTTCTCGTCCTTCGCCACCGCGATATCGGCAATCACCGGCCCCGGATGCGCCAGCATGGCGCGGATCGCGTCATCGAGGTCGGCGGCCTCCGTCACCCGCATGCCGGTCGCGTGGAAGCTCTCGGCCAGCTTGACGAAATCGGGCAGCGCGGCGGAGTAGCTTTCGGAATACCGGCTGCCATGCAGCAGCTCCTGCCACTGCCGCACCATGCCCATGTACTCGTTGTTCAGGATGAACACCTTCACCGGCAGGCGGTACTGCGCCAGCGTGCCCATCTCCTGGATGTTCATCAGGATGGAGGCCTCGCCGGCGATGTCGATCACCAGCGCATCCGGGTGGGCGATCTGCACGCCCATCGCGGCCGGCAGGCCGTAGCCCATGGTGCCGAGCCCGCCCGAGGTCATCCAGCGGTTCGGCTTCTGGAAGCCGAAATACTGCGCCGCCCACATCTGGTGCTGGCCGACCTCGGTGGTGATGTAGGTCTCCCGCCCGGTTGCCTGGGTCAGCTCGTACAGCCGCTTCACCGCGTGCTGCGGCTTGATGATGCTGCCTTCCTGTCGGTACTGCAGGCATTCCTTGCGGCGCCAGCCGTCGATCGTCCGCCACCATTCGGTAACGGCCGGCTTGTCCTGCGGCGCCTCGTCGGCCTTCCAGCACTCGATCAGCGCCGCCAGGGTCGCCCCCGCATCGCCGACGATCGCCACGTCCACCTTGACGTTCTTGTTGATGGAGGACGGGTCGATATCGGCGTGGATCTTCTTCGAGTTGGGCGAGAAGGCGTTCAGCCGCCCGGTCACCCGGTCATCGAAGCGCGCGCCGATGTTCAGCATGACGTCGCAGCCATGCATCGCCAGGTTGGCCTCGTAGGTCCCGTGCATGCCGAGCATGCCGAGGAACTGCGGGTCCTCCGACGGGAAGGCGCCAAGGCCCATCAGCGTGTTGGTGCAGGGCATGTTGGCCAGCCGCACGAACTCGCCCAGCAGCCGCGATGCCTCGGGCCCGGAGTTGATGACGCCGCCGCCGGCATAGACCACCGGCCGCTTCGCCGCCTTCAGCAGCCGCACCGCGGCGCGGATCTGCGCCGCATCCGGCTGCATCTGCGGCCGGTAGCTGCGGTGCGGGGTCAGCGGCGCTTCCGAATACGGCCCCTTGCCGATCAGGATGTCCTTCGGCAGGTCGATCACCACCGGGCCGGGCCGGCCGGACTTCGCCACGTAGAAGGCCTCGTGCACGACGCCGGCAAGCTTGCCGATGTCCTTGACCAGGTAGTTGTGCTTGGTCGCGGGGCGGGTGATGCCGGTGGTGTCGGCTTCCTGGAAGGCGTCGTTTCCGATCAGGTGCGTCGGCACCTGGCCAGTCAGGCAGATCACCGGGATGCTGTCCATCAGCGCATCCACCAGGCCGGTCACGGCATTGGTCGCGCCCGGGCCGCTGGTGACCAGCACCACCCCCACCTTGCCGGTGGAGCGGGCATAGCCCTCGGCCGCATGCACCGCCGCCTGTTCATGGCGCACCAGGATGTGGCGGATGGCGTTCTGCTGGAACAACGCGTCGTACAGCGGCAATACCGCACCGCCTGGATAGCCGAAGATGACCTCGACGCCGTTGTCCTTCAGCGCCTGGAGGACGATTTCCGCGCCATTCATGGTGCGGGTCTCGGTCTGAAGGGTGGTGGACATGCGGAGCTCCTCGGCAAGACATCGCCATGCCGGGTGGTGCCCGGCCGCGGCGGAGGCGCAGGGTTAGACGCCTTGCTGCGGCGCGTCAACGCCGCGATTCAATAAATGCGAAGATTTCCTCGCTTCCGCTTTCCTGAAATTGCGTCAACCCCTCCGTTCGCGCATGGATGATATGCGTGTCGGTCGGGGCGGCCAAACCATGGTGGCGGAACCAGGTGGCCTGCCGCTTGGTGTACTGGCCGGTGTTCAGCACCGCCCGCTCCCGCGCCGCCGCCAGCGACATGCCACCCCGGATATGGGCCGCAAGCTCCGGCACGCCATGGGCCCGCATCGCCGGCAGCGCCGGGTCCAGCCCGAGCGCCAGCAGCGCCCGCACCTCCTCCAGCGCGCCGGCCGCCAGCATGGCGTCGAACCGCCGGGCGATGGCGGCCCGCAGCACCTCCCGCGGCGGGTCGAGCCGGATCGCGGCGAAGCGCCAGGGCAGGTCGCCGTTGCGGGCCGGGCCGGTATGCGCCCCCGCCCGCTGCCATTCCACCAGCCCGCGGCCGGTGCCGAGCAGCACCTCATAGGCGCGGGTGACCCGCTGGCTGTCGCTCGGGCGCAGGGTGGCGGCGGTTGCCGCATCCAGCCGGGCATGCAGCGCCGCCGTGCCGAGCCCGGCCGCCAGCGCCCGCGCCTCGGCCCGCGCCTCGGCCGATACGGGCGGGATGGCCGAAAGCCCCTCGGTCAGGGACAGGAAGTACAGCCCGGTGCCGCCGCAAAGGATCGGCAGCCGCGCCGCCGCCATCTCGGCCAGCGCCGCCTCGCGCCACCAGGCGACGCTGGCCGGGTCCGCCGCCGGGCGCACGCCGTACAGCCGGTGGGGGGCGGCGGCTTCCTCCTCCGGCGTGGGCCGGGCGGTCAGCACCCGCAGCTCGCGGTATACCTGCATGGAATCGGCGTTGATGACGGTGCCGCCGAAGCGCCGGGCGATGGCCAGCGCCAGGGCCGACTTGCCGCTGGCGGTGGGGCCGGCGAGGAGCAGCGCCAGGGGGGCTCCGGCCGGGCGTTGCGTCATGCGGCAACCGGCGGCATGGTCCGCGCCGCATGTCCCATTTCCTGACCCTGGTGGCGCCCGCCGGCGCCCTCACCGCCGCCCGGCTTGCCGAAACCCGTGCCGCCCTGGCCGCGCTCGGCGCCGATGCCGGCACGCCGGACTGGCTGGCCCCGGATGAGGCCGCCGACCTGCCCTTCGCCGGCCTCGCCCCGGAACAGGCCGTCGCCGCCGCCCGCGCGGCGCTCGGCGAGGCGCCGGTGGATGCCATCGCCACCCCGGCCGAGGGCCGCCGCAAGCGCCTGCTGCTGGCCGACATGGACAGCACCATCGTCACCAGCGAGACGCTGGACGAGATCGCCGCCCATGCCGGGCTGAAGGCGCCGATCGCCGAGATCACCCGGCGCTCCATGAACGGCGAGCTGGATTTCCGCCAGGCGCTGATCGAGCGCGTCGGCATGCTGGCCGGGCTGGATGTCGCCGCGCTGGAACGCACCTGGGAGACCACCGAGATCACCCCCGGCGCGCAGGCGCTGGTCGCCACCATGCGGGCGCAGGGCGCGCACTGCGCCATCGTCTCCGGCGGCTTCACCTTCTTCACCGGCCGGGTGGCGGACAAGCTCGGCTTCCATGCGCATTACTCCAACACCCTGGCTGTGGCGGATGGCAAGCTCACCGGCAAGGTGGCCGAGCCGATCCTCGACCGGGACGCCAAGCTGGCCACCCTGAAGCGGCTGGCGGCGGAACACGGCCTGCCGCTCTCGGCGGCGCTGACGGTCGGGGATGGGGCGAACGACTTGGCGATGCTGCAGGCCGCCGGCCTCGGCGTTGCCTGGCGGGCCAAGCCGGTGGTCGCCGCCGCCGCCCGCGCCCGGGTGGACCACGCGGACCTGCGGGCGCTGCTGTTCGCGCAGGGCTACCGGGCGGCCGAGATCATCCCGGCATGAGGCTTGCCTCTGCCGCGCCATCCAGCGCGGGAGAGGCAGGATGGATATCGGCGTCTTCATTCCCATCGGCAACAATGGCTGGCTGATCTCCAGCACCTCGCCGCAATACCGGCCCAGCTTCGACCTCAACCGGGCGGTGGTGCAGAAGGCCGAGGCCTATGGCTTCGACTTCGCGCTGTCCATGATCAAGCTGCGCGGCTTCGGCGGGCCGACCGAGTTCTGGGACCACAACCTCGAAAGCTTCACCCTGATGGCGGGGCTGGCGGCGGTCACCAGCCGCATCCGGCTCTATGCCTCGGTCGCGGTGCTGACCCTGCCGCCGGCCATCGTGGCGCGCATGGCCGCGACCATCGACGACATCTCGCGCGGGCGGTTCGGGGTGAACATCGTCTCCGGCTGGCAGCAGGCCGAATACGACCAGATGGGGCTCTGGCCCGGGGATGCGCATTTCGCCCGGCGCTACGAATACTGCGCCGAATATGTGCAGATCCTGCGCGAGCTATGGGCCACCGGACGGTCCGACCTGAAGGGCCGGTTCTTCCAGATGACCGATTGCCGGGTCAGCCCCACCCCGAAGGGCGAGGTAAAGATCGTCTGCGCCGGCCAGAGCAACACCGGCATCCGATTCGCCGCGGAATACGGCGATTATAATTTCTGCGCCGGCTCCGGGGTGAACGACCCCGGGAAGACCGCCCCCAACCTCGCCCGTCTGGCGGCGGCGACCGCCGAGACCGGCCGGGACGTGGGTGCCTATGTGCTGTACATGGTCATCGCCGACGAAACCGACGACGCCGCCCAGGCCAAATGGGAATCCTACCGGGACGGGGTGGACCTGGAGGCGGTCGCCTGGCTGACCGACCAGGCCGGCGCCGATACCGCGGCCGACGCGACCTCCACTGCGCGCTGGATGGCGCAGGCGAAGTCGGCGGTGAATTTCAACATGGGGCTGCTGGTCGGCTGCTACGCCACCGTCGCCCGGCTGCTGGATGAGGCGGCGGCGGTGCCGGGAACGGGAGGCATCATGCTGGTGTTCGATGATTTCCTGGCCGGCATGGATGCTTTCGGCCAGCGCATCCAGCCCATGATGCGGTGCCGGGCAGACCGGCTCCCGGCGGCCTGAGGAATCGGCGGGGGGTGGGTGGTGCCGCCCCCCCCGCCTTGCCTTCAGCCGGGGCTGCCGCGCTCCGCCCGCAGCCGCAGCGGCACGAAGCGCTGCCCCTGGGCCGTCTCGATCAGCAGCAGTGCGCTCGGCCGGTTCTGCCGGCGCAGCATCTCCAGCCGCGACTGCACTTCCTGCGGGGTCGAGACGCGCTCCTGCTGGACTTCCACGATCACGTCGCCGGGGCGCAATTCCCGCTCGGCGGCGGGGCTGTCCGGGGCGACCTCCACGATCACCACGCCGCGCTGGTCGGGCTTCAGGCTGAAGCGTTCGCGGGTTTCCGGCGAAACCGGCGCGACCTGCAGGCCGAGACCGCTCAGCTCGGTCGGCCGGCTGGCCGGGCCGGGCGTCGCCGCCGCCACTTCCGGCTCGGCGGGCAACTCGCCGACCGTCACGGTCACCGTCTGCTCGCGGCCGTCGCGCCACACCACCACCGGCGCTTCCCGGCCGACCGAGGTCTCCGCGACGATGCGCGGCAGCGCTGCGCATCTCCCGCACCTCCTGGCCGTTGAACCGCAGGATGACGTCGCCGTTGCGGATGCCGCCCTCGGCCGCCGGGCCGCCATCCTGCGCCCGCGCCACCAGCGCGCCGCGGCCACCGCCGGACAGGCCGAGGCTTTCGGCGATCTCGTCGGTAACCTGCTGGATGTTCACGCCCAGCCAGCCGCGGCGGACCTTGCCGGCCTCCCGCAGCTGCGCGGTGATGTTGCGCGCCAGGTTGGACGGGATGGAGAAGCCGATGCCGATGGACCCGCCGGAAGGCGAGTAGATCGCGGTGTTGATGCCGACGACCTTGCCATCCAGGTTGAACAGCGGGCCGCCGGAATTGCCGCGGTTGATGGCGGCATCGGTCTGGATGAAGTCGTCGTACAGCCCCTGGCGGATGTCGCGCCCGCGGGCCGAGACGATGCCCGCCGTCACCGTGCCGCCGAGGCCGAAGGGGTTGCCGATGGCCAGCACCCAATCGCCCACTTCCGCCGTGTCGCTGTCGCCGAATTCCACCGCGACCAGCGGCTTGTCGGTCTTGATCCGCAGCACCGCGAGGTCGGTCCGTGGGTCGGTACCCAGCAGCTCGGCGCGGATGCTGGTGTTGTCCTTGAGGATGACGTTGATCTCGTCCGCGCCGTCGATGACGTGGTTGTTGGTCACGACGATGCCGCTGGCGTCGATGATGAAGCCCGAGCCGAGCGACTGCGCGCGGCGCGGCGGCATGCGGCAGGCCGGGGCGGCCGGGCTGCTCGGGCCGGTTGCGGTTGAAGAAGTCGCGGAAGAACTCCTCGAACGGGCTGCCCGGCGGCGCCTGCGGGGTTTCCGGGGCGTCTGGCCGGTCGGCGCGGGCCTGGAGGTTCTGGGTGGTGGAGATGTTCACGACCGACGGCAGCAGTTGCCGCGCCAGCGATGCGAAGGAGGGTGGCGGATCGCGCATCGGCACCGCCGCCGGCATCGCGGACTGGCCGGCAGGTGGGGCCGCGCCGGGCTGGGATACCGTCTGCGCGGCAGGCACCAGCGGCAGGGTGACGATCAACGCGGCCAGGAGGGCGGAAGGTAGGCGCATCGGGAACACCTCGATTGCGAAGGGGAGCGGCATGGGATGAACGCCGTTCCCGCCGGTACGGCTGTATGGCGAAGACTAGGTTATCTGGGGATTGGCGCCCGATGCACCAGTACGGGCAAGGGGGGCACGGCCTGGTGCCGCGCCCCCCTCCCCCGGCCTACTGAGGCGGTGTCGTGCCCGTCGCGGCCGCGGCGGGCGCTGGTGCCGGAGCCGGAGCCGGACCGCCATTGCCGCCGCCGTCCGGGATACCCCGGAAATAGCGGAAGAACTCGCTATCCGGGCTGAGCAGCAGACGTGTCTCACCATCCGAGAAGGCTTCGCGCATCGCCTGCAGGGTACGGTTGAACCGGAAGAACTCCGGGTCCTGCCGGTAGGCATCGGCGAAGATGCGGATGGCGGTCTGCTCGCCTTCGCCGCGCAGGATCTGCGCCTGGGACTCCGCCGTGGCGAGCATCACCGTGCGTTCACGCTCGGCCTGGGCACGGATGACCTGGGCCTGCTCGGCACCCTCGGCGCGCTGTTCGCGGGCGATACGCTCGCGCTCGGACTGCATGCGCTGCAGGATGGCCTGGGTGTTCTCCTCCGGCAGGTCGGCGCGGCGGATCCGGACATCCATCACCTCGATCCCGAAGCTCTGGGCCTCGGCGTTCACCCGCGCCTCGATCTCGCTCATGATGCGCGTGCGGTCGGCCGAGAGCACCGCCAGCAAGGTCTCGCTGCCGAGGACGTTGCGCAGGGTCGAGGAGACGATCGGCCCGAGCCGCAGCCGGATGCCGGCCTCGGTCGCGCCGACGGTCTGGTAGAACCGCAGCGGGTCGCTGATCCGGTAGCGGGTGAAGGTATCCACCACGATCCGCCGCTGGTCGCCGAGAATGACCTCCTGCCCCTGCATGTCGAAGTCGAGCAGGCGGCGGTCGAAGCTGATCACCGTCTGCACGAAGGGCGTCTTCACGTGCAGCCCCGGGTCGCGCACCACCCGGATCGGCTGGCCGAACTGGGTGATCAGCACCTGCTGGGTCTGATGCACCGTGAACAGCGCCGATGCCGCGACGAACAGCAATCCGAGGACGACGACGGCGGCAATGACTGCGCGATTCATCGTTGTGTCCCCGTCGGCCGCTGGCCGTTCGGCAGTTGCGGTGCCATGACGGCTGGCGAGGTGCCCTGCTGCTGCCGGGCGCCAGGCGCCGCCTGCTGCTGGTCGCCCAGGTTCAGGAAGGGCACCAGCCCCTGCAGCCGGTCATCCACGATGACCTTCGGGTTGCTGCGCAGGATTTCCTCCATGGTTTCCAGGTACATTCGCCGCATGGTGATGTCCTCGGCCTGCCGATAGGCCTGCAGCACCGCGAGGAACCGGGTTGCCTCGCCTCGCGCACGGGCTTCCTGGCTGTCCCGGAAGCCCTGGGCTTCCTGGATCATGCGCTCGGCTTCGCCGCGGGCACGCGGGATGATGTCGTTGCGGTAGGCCTGCGCCTCGTTCTGCAGCGCTTTCCTTGTCGGCCGCGGCCCGCTGCACGTCGCGGAATGCCTCGATGACCGCCTGGCGGCGGATCGACCTTCTGCAACTGCACCTGGGTGATCGCCACGCCGGCCTCGTACTGGTCCAGGATCGCCTGCGTGCCTGCCGCCACCTGGGTCTCGATCTGCCCGCGCGCCTCGGTCAGCGCGGGCTGGATCGGCGTACGGCCAATGACCTCGCGCATGACGCTTTCGGCGGCGGACTTGATGGTCACCTCGGGGTTGCGGGTGTTGAACAGGAAATCGCGCGGCGTCGGCGATGCGCCAGCACACCGCGAAATCGATGTCGATGATGTTCTCATCGCCGGTCAGCATCAGCGATTCCTCCAGCACGTCGCGGGCGACGGCGGCGCGCGGCGTGCTGGGGTCGGCCGAGCGGAAGCCGACGAACACCAGGTTCTCCGTCGTCACCCGCGGCGTCAGGGCCGATTCGATCGGCCACGGCAGGTGGTAGTTCAGGCCGGGCAGCGCCTTGCGGTCATAGGCACCGAAGCGCAGCACCACGCCTTCCTCATCCGGCTGGACGCGGTAGACCCCGCTGAACGCCCAGACGCCGACGACGATGAGGGCAAGGATCGCCATGACCCGGCCGCTGCCACCGCCCTTCGGCATCCATCGATTGCCTTTGACCCAGTCCTGCGCCTTGCGGATCAGATCGTCGAGGTCTGGCCCCGGTCCCCCCGGACCGCGTCCACCGCCACCCGGAGGACCGGGTGGCGGTGTCCCCCACGGCCCGCCCGGTCGCGGGTTCCCCCAGGGGCTTGGTCCGCCGTTGTTCAGCGCCATTGTTTGGTCCGGCCTCCGCTGGTCGATTGGTGTGGCCGCCGGCACAACCCCCGACACGCATCATCGACACGTTGGGGTTTGCTGCGCGACGGCGCCCGGCCAATATGACACGCCCGGCCGGGCAATGGATGCCCGTACGCTGCACAACGCACCCGGCAGTCGCGATATTGTCGGGAATGGGAGTTTTTTCAAGCGATGGGCGAACAACTGGTCGAAACGGTACGAGCCGCCCTGCGCGCCGTCCGGGATCCGGCAACCGGCCAGGACGTGGTCGAATCGGGCATGGTGCAGGGCCTGGCGGCACGCGACGGGCTGGTGCAATTCGCCCTCGCGGTCCCGCGTGAGCGGGCGCCGCAGATGGAACCGCTGCGGCTGGCGGCGGAAAAGGCCGCGGCCGGCGTCGCCGGCGTGCTCAGCGCGACCGCCGTGCTGACCGCCCACCGGGACCCGATGGGGCCGAAGCCCGGCGGTGCCGGCGCCGCCGCGCCGGCCCATGCCCATCCGCCCGCCCGCCCGGCCGCCAAGGCCCCGGCCGGCCAGGGCGCGCTGCTGCTGCCGGGGGTGAAGAAGATCATCGCGGTCGCCTCCGGCAAGGGCGGCGTCGGCAAATCCACCACCGCGGTGAACCTGGCGGTGGCGCTGGCCGCGCAGGGGCTGGCGGTCGGGCTGCTGGATGCGGACATCTTCGGGCCATCCCTGCCGCAGATGCTCGGCACCAAGGAGAAGCCCCGCACCGAGGGCCAGAAGATCATCCCGATCAACCGCTGGGGGCTGAAGGCGATGTCCATCGGCTTCCTGGTCGAGGAGGAGACCGCGATGATCTGGCGCGGCCCCATGGTGATGGGCGCGCTGGAGCAGCTCATGGGCCAGGTCACTGGGGCGAGCTGGACATCATGGTGGTCGATATGCCGCCCGGCACCGGCGACGCCCAGCTCACCATGTCCCAGCGGGTGCCGCTGGCCGGCGCCGTCATCGTCTCGACGCCGCAGGATGTGGCGCTGCTGGATGCCCGGCGCGGGGTGAAGATGTTCGAGAAGGTCAATGTCCCGGTGCTCGGGGTGATCGAGAACATGTCCTACTACTGCTGCCCGAATTGCGGCCACCGGGCGGACATCTTCGGCCATGGCGGGGCACGTGCCGAGGCGGACGAAGATGGGTGTCGAGTTCCTCGGCGAGCTGCCGCTGAAGCTGGACATCCGGGTGCTGGCGGATGCCGGCACGCCGATCGTCGCCGCCCGGCCGGAAACCGAGGAGGCGCAATCCTACCAGCGCATCGCGGCGCGGCTCTGGGCCAAGCTGAACGGCGCGGAGGCCGCGGCGGGGCCAAGGATCGTGGTGGACTAGCGCCTCAGGCCAGCAGCGCATCCGTCTCGGCCGCCGCCGGCATGGCGGCGCCGGGGCGGGTGCAGGCCAGCGCCGCGGCGGCCGAGGCCCGGCGCATCGCCGCCTCCATCGGCAGCCCGCGGCCGAGGGCGGCGGCCAGCACGCCGCACCAGGCATCCCCCGCCCCGGTGGTGTCCACGACCTGCACCGCGAAGGCCGGGGTGCGCAGCGTGCCGGCGGCGGTGGCAAGCTCGGCGCCCGCCTCCCCCAGGGTCACCGCCACGGCGATGCCCAGCGCCCGGTGCAGCGCCGCGGCACCGGCGCCGCAGCCGAGCCGCGCCGCCAGCCACGCCGCCTCGTGCTCGTTCGCCACCAGCACGTCGAGCGCCAGCAGCGCCGCCACCGGCAGGGCCGCGGCGGGCGCGAGGTTCAGCACCACCCGCGCCCCGCGTGCCCTGGCGCGATGGATGAGCGCGGCGTTCTCTGCCGCCGGCACCTCCATCTGCAGCAGCAGGGTCGTGCCGGGGGCAAGGTCGGCCTCCGCCACCTGGGCGGCGCGGGCCAGCAGGTTGGCGCCGCTGCCGACCGCGATCTGGTTGCGCCCGGCGGGATCGACGCAGACCGCGGCGCAGGCGGTGGGCGCCGCCACGGTGGCGAGCCGCGCGAGGTCCACCCCGGCGGCGCGCAGCCCGGCCAGCGCCACCTCCGCCAGGGCATCCGCGCCGACCGCCCCGGCGAAGGCCACCGCCGCGCCGTCCCGTGCCGCGGCGCATGCCTGGTTGGCGCCCTTGCCGCCGGGCAGTGCGCGGTAGCCGGGGGCCAGCACGGTATGGCCGGGGGCGGGCAGTTCGGGCAGGGCGAAGACGAGATCGGCGGCGACCGAGCCGAACACCAGCACGCTCATCCCCGCGGCGCCGTCCAGCGGCCGATCAGGAAGCCCAGCAGCAGCATCCCGCCGAGCAGCGCCACCACCTCGCCGAACAGCGCGTGCGCCAGCGGCAGGCCGATCATCACCGCGAAGACCAGCACCGCCACCCACAGCCAGCGCCGCCAGCCGGCCAGCGGCGAGGGCGGCGGCGGGGCCTTGGCGGCGCCGCGGCCAGTGGGCCGGGCGGGGCCGCGCGCGGCGCGTGGCTTGGCGGCCGGGCGGGCGGCGGGCCGGGAGGAGCCGCTCATCAGCCGAGCATGCCGCCGGCCTCGGCACGGTCGTACAGCCGGGCGATCAGGGTGGCGAAGACCGGGTCCACCGCCATCGCCGGCCCCATCCGCCCGGCGGTGTCCGCGCGGGTCACGCCGTGTTCGCGCCAGGACAGGCCGTTGCTGAGCACGTTCTGCAGGAAGCCCTGCAGGCGGTCGCAGGCCATGGCGAAGCGTGCCTCGGGGGTCTCGCCGGCCTCGAATTCCTCCCACAGCGCCCGCAGCCGGGTGCCGAGGTCGGGTGGGAGGGCGGCGAAGACGATGTCGGCGGCGGCGGCTTCCCGCGCCGCCTGGGTGGCTTGGCCGGCCGGGTCGTAGGCGAAGGTGTCCCCGGCCTCGATCTCGACCAGGTCATGCACCGCGGCCATGGTCAGGGCGCGGGCGAGATCGACCGGCGCGGCGACCTCGGCGTGCAGCAGCACCGCCACCAGCGCCAGGTTCCAGGAATGCTCGGCGGAGTTCTCCCGCCGGGAGCCGCCATCGGCCAGCATGACCCGGCCGCGCCGCTCGACCTGCTTCAGCCGGTCGGCGATGGCCAGGAAGTCCAGGATGGCAGCGGCGCGGTCCGGGGTCATGCGACGGGACGGCCGAGCGTCTCCATCAGCTCCCGCCATTCGCGCTTCGACAGCCCGCTGCCCTGCTGCGGCACGTCCTCGCCGGCGAGCAGTCGGCGGACCACCGCCAGCATACCGGCCGATAGGGTCGCGGCGCCCAGGCGGTAGTCGGCGAAGGCCTCATAGCTGGCGGGCACCCAGGCCTTCACCGTATCCAGCATCACCCCGGCATAGGCGCGGATCTCGTACTGCGCATGGGCATCGGCGCGCAGCGAGAGGAAGTGCAGCAGGTTGTGCAGGTCGGTCTTCCAATACCACTGGGTATAGGTGTTCAACGTGAGGTTCATCCGCGCCAGCTCGCGCGCCAGCCCCTGGCGGCCGGGGTCCGCCACCTCGCCGGAAGCATCCTCGTTCAGCATCCAGGCGTAGTGGTCGTAGGTCTGCATGGCGTCCTGGCGCAGCAGGTCGAGCACCCGCGTGGCTTCCTCGCCCTGCAGCACCTCGCCGCGGCCCTGGCGGTTGGCGGCGGACTGGGCGGCGAGCTGCTCCGGGGCCGGGATGTAGAACTCGCGGTCGAGGATCGAGTAGCGCGCCGAATATTCGTTCACGTTCGCGGTGCGGTGCCTGATCCACTGCCGGGCGATGAAGATCGGCAATTTCACGTGGTACTTGATCTCGCACATCTCGAAGGGCGTGCTGTGGCGGTGCCGCATCAGGTAGCGGATCAGCCCGCGGTCCTCGTTCGCCGCCCGGGTGCCGCGGCCGTAGGAGACGCGGGCCGCCTGGACCACCGCGGCATCGTCGCCCATGTAGTCGATGACCCGGACGAAGCCGTGGTCGAGCACCGGCAGCGCCTGGAACAGCAGCGCCTCCAGCGCCGGCACGGTGGGCCGAAGGGTGCCGGATTCCGCGGCGCGCGCGGCGGCTATTTCCTGGTGCTGGTCGCTCGTGAGGGCCATGGCGGTGTTCCATCGATCGCGCGGGCGATTTACCCCACCGCGAGGTCCCGCGCCACGCTGGCGATCGGCACTGTGGCCCATGGGTATCGGTCCGCGCTCACCGCAAGATGAGCCGCTATCGCCCCTCGAATTCCGCCCCTGGGCGACGTATGTAGAGGGCGTCGCTTCGGCGACTATGGTGATAAACACGGCTTGGAATAATCGTTGCGGACCCGGGGGCAGTGCCCGGCGCCTCCACCATCTCCCGCTTCGGCGGGAACTCCGGGGGCGAAACAGGCTCGACGCGCGTGGTAAAGAGGCCGCTTTTGCCCGGCATGGTTCCGCCGTCATCGGGCCGATTCTAAGTGCGAACGATAACAGCCGTGAGGCTGTCGCACTCGCTGCCTAGGAATAGGTAAGCGCGGTTCGGGGGGCACCGGGCAACAGAAGCCCCCCACTTACTCCGCATTAAGTTTTCGCTCCCACTTCCGTGTTTCAAGACGATGGCTGTATATGGTGGGGGGAGATTGATGCATGAGCGACTCGTCGGCGCGGCCTGAAAGCCTTCTGCCTTACGCGATGTGGACCGAGGAAGCATTGCGTGTCGTCGCGCGGGACGCCCTTGAGCATGTCGCCCGGCACGGCCTGCCGGGCGAGCACCATTTCTACGTGACCTTCCGCACCGATCATCCCGGCGTCTCCATCCCCGGCCACCTGCGGGCGCGCTATCCCCAGGAAATGACCATCGTCCTGCAGCACAAATTCTGGGACCTCGCGGTGGACCGCGGCGCCGGCACGTTCTCCGTCGGCCTGTCATTCGGTGGCGTCCCGGCCATGCTGACGGTGCCGTTCATGGCTTTGACCGCCTTCGCCGACCCGCATGTCCGCTTCGGGCTGCGCTTCCAGACCGCCACCGCCGCCGAACCCGCAGCCGCCACCCCGCCCGCGGAAGCCGAGGTGGAAGCCGAGCCGCCGGCACCGAGCCAGGTGGTCAGCCTCGATTCCTTCCGCCGCCGCCCGGCGCGCGACTAGCCAGCGCCCGGTTGGCTTGGGCGGCCGCCTGGGGTAAGCCCGCGCCCAACCGATTGCGCCGCCGGTGGGACCCGCGGCGCCCCTGCGCGGAGACCCACCCGTGACCCCACCGCTCGACGCCGCATCCCCCGAAGCCGGCCCCGCCCGGCCCGAGGGCTTCCTCTACAGCCCGATGTTCCCCCTCTCGGAAGACGCCACGCCCTGGCGCAAGCTGCCGATCGAGGGCGTCTCGACCATCGAGGTCGAGGGCAGGACCGTGCTGAAGGTCACGCCCGCGGCGCTCGAGCAGCTTGCCTTCCAGGCCTGCAAGGACGTCTCCCACCTGCTGCGCCCGGCGCATCTGGCGCAATTGGCGAAGATCCTGAAGGACCCGGAAGCCAGCGCGAACGACCGCTTCGTCGCGCTGGACCTGCTGAAGAACGCCAACATCGCCGCCGGCGGCGTGCTGCCGATGTGCCAGGACACCGGCACCGCCATCGTCTTCGGCAAGAAGGGCCAGCGGGTCTGGGTGCAGGGCGACGAGGAGGAGGCGCTGAGCTACGGCGTCCACCGCACCTATACCGAGACCAACCTGCGCTATTCGCAGATGGCCCCCCTCGGCATGTTCGAGGAGGTCAACACCGGCAACAACCTGCCGGTGGAATTCTCCATCATGGCCCAGCCCGGCGAGCACCATGCCGATGAGCTGCACCTGATGTTCGTGCTGAAGGGCGGCGGCTCCGCCAACAAGACCTTCCTCTACCAGCAGACCCGCGCGGTGCTGAACAAGCCGAAGCTGCTGGCCTTCATCGAGGAGAAGGTGAAGACCCTGGGCACCAGCGCCTGCCCGCCCTACCACCTCGCAATCGTCATCGGCGGCACCAGCGCCGAGGCGACCTTGAAGACGGTGAAGCTGGCCAGCACCAAGTGGCTGGACACCCTGCCCTCCGAGGGCAACCGGTCCGGCCATGCCATCCGCGACCGGGCCTTCGAGGAGGAGGTCCACAAGCTGACCCAGAACCTCGGCATCGGTGCGCAGTTCGGCGGCAAGTACTTCTGCCACGATGTGCGGGTGGTGCGGCTGCCGCGGCACGGTGCGTCGCTGCCCATCGGCATCGGCGTGAGCTGCTCGGCGGACCGCCAGGTGAAGGCCAAGATCACCCCCGAGGGCGTGTTCATCGAGGACCTGGAGCACGACCCGGCGAAATACCTGCCGGAAGCCACCGACGAGATCCTCGGTGAGGAGGTGGTGCGCATCGACCTCAACCAGCCGATGGAGGCCATCCGCGCCGAGCTGTCGAAGCACCCGGTGAAGACCCGCGTCTCGCTGACCGGCACCGTGGTGGTGGCGCGCGACATCGCCCATGCCAAGCTGCAGGAACGGATAGACGCCGGGCTCGGCCTGCCGGACTACATCAAGAACCACCCGGTCTACTACGCCGGCCCTGCCAAGACGCCGGCGGGCTACGCGACCGGCAGCTTCGGCCCGACCACCGCCGGCCGCATGGACAGCTACGTCGCCGGCTTCCAGGCCGCCGGCGGGTCGCTGGTGATGCTGGCCAAGGGCAACCGCAGCAAGGCGGTGCTGAACGCCTGCAAGCAGCACGGCGGCTTCTACCTCGGCAGCGTCGGCGGCCCGGCCGCCCGGCTGGCGCAGGACTGCATCCGGAAGGTCGAGGTGCTGGAATACCCGGAGCTCGGCATGGAGGCGGTCTGGAAGATCGAGGTCGAGGACTTCCCCGCCTTCATCGTGGTGGATGACAAGGGCAACGACTTCTACGAAGGGCTGGAATGATGGCGCGCATCCACATCTCCTCCGGCAGCCGCTTCGAGGAGGAGATCGGCTACTCCCGCGCCGTGGTCGACGGCGACTACGTCTGGTGTTCCGGTACCACCGGCTACGACTACAAGGCGATGACCATCGCCGAGGATGTGGTGGCCCAGGCGACGCAATGCTTCGAGAACATCGCCGCCGCCCTGGCCCAGGCCGGGGCCAGCCTGGATGACGTGGTGCGGGTGCTGTTCATCGTGCCGGACCGGGCGGACTGGGAGCCCTGCTGGCCGGTGATCAAGCGCTACCTCGGCAAGGCGAGGCCGGCCTCCACGCTGATCCACGCCGGCCTGCAGACCGATGCCATGCGCATCGAGATCGAGGTCACCGCCCGGCTTCCGAAGGGGAACACCTGATGCGCTTCGCGGTCGACCGGCTGGACCACCTGGTGATCAACTGCCGGGACGTGGAGGTCATGGCCTCCTGGTACCAGCGCGTGCTGGGCATGGACCGTGAGGATTTCGGCTCCCCGCCCCGCGTCGCGCTGAAATTCGGCGGGCAGAAGATCAACCTCCGCCCCGCCGGGGTACCGCAGGAGGATTGGTTGGCCGCCGAGGTCTGCACCCCCGGCACCCAGGACCTGTGCTTCATCGTCGCGGTGGCGCCGGAGGAGATCGTTGGCCAGTTCCACGCCTGCGGCGTGCGGATCGAGGCCGGGCCGGTGACCCGGACCGGGGCGCTCGGCGCCATGGGGTCGGTCTATTGCCGAGACCCGGAAGGCAACCTGATCGAGGTCTCCAGCTACTCCACCTGAACGGCAGCGGGCCGTATTAATCACACATGCCCATCATAGATACGTGACCTCGCTGGCCCAATCCGGCTTGCAATGCGTCAATCCCCCAAGTGCGCGACGGTAATGAGATCCCCGTCGTGTTCAACGCCGCAAGCGGCAGGGGAACGACCATGGCCACCAGCATCAGCATCCACGGCACCATCAACAGCGGCGGCGGCGCGCCAGCCTCGAAGCTGCAGGTCGAGTTCAACGGCCTGGATCTGTCGGGCCCTGCCACCCTGGCCTTGACCCAGGACTTCGGTTCGGCGTCGCAGGGCTGGAACATCAGCCTGAATTACGGCGGGGCCGGCGGCAGAATGCTGCAGGGCGGCTGGGGTACCGACATCCTGCTGGGTGGGTCGGGTAACGACACCCTCATCGGCGGCCCACCCACGCAGTATGGGCCGTCCGGGCCGATCGAGATCGCCGATGACGACTGGCTCCATGGCGGCGCCGGCAACGACCTGCTGGACGGTGGCACCGGCAACGACACGCTGCTGGGCGGCGAAGGCGACGATACGCTGCAGGGCAGGGGCGGCGACAACCTGCTCGACGGCGGCAGCGGCAACGACCAGTTGACGGTTGGCGCCTTCTTCAACGCCGGCGGCTCCGCCACCATGGGCAGCAACCTGCTGCGCGGCGGCGAGGGCAACGATACGCTGGACGGCTTCTTCGGCAACGATACCCTGGAGGGCGGCGTGGGTGACGACGTGCTCAACGGCAGCGGCGGCACCAACCTGCTGACCGGCGGCCTGGGCAACGACGTGTTCGAGTTCGGCCATTACGCGCCACGCGCCTATGCCGTGCTGATCGGCGAGAACACCGTCACCGACTTCGGCCAGGGCAACGACATGCTCGACCTGCGGCAATTCAACCGGGACGGCTCCTACGAGCAGGATTTCGCCTTCACCCTGATCGGCGATGCGGCCTTCAGTGGCAGCGGGCAACCCGAGGCGCGGGTCTATACCAGCGGCGGGGACACCTTCGTCGAACTCGACTATTGGCGCGACATGTTCCTGATATCCCCGCCCGATGGCCAGGTGGACGCCACCATCCGGCTGACCGGCGAACACGCCCTGACGGCAGAGCACTTCATGCTGTAGCCGGGCCTGCATCGCCGCGCCCTCACGGGAATGTTGGCCGGGTCATGCCGGTTCTGGACTCTCCGCCCCCGGCAAACCACGTTGGCGATGCGGCGGGGGACGCTTCCCCCGCGGCAAGGAGGCGCCCATGGCTGAAACCCGCACCGAGACCGACAGCCTCGGCAGCATCGAGATCCCCGCAGACCGCTACTGGGGCCCGCAGACCGAACGCGCCCGGCGGCTGTTCCGCATCGGGACCGAGCGCTTCCCGCCCGGGTTGATCCGCGCGGTCGGCCTGCACAAATGGGCCTGCGCGGAGGCCAACGAGCGGCTTGGCGAATTGCCCGCGGCACTGGCCGAGCCGATCCGCACGGCGGCGCAGGAAATCGCCGACGGGCTGCGGGATGCCGATTTCCCCCTGCCCGTCTGGCAGACCGGCAGCGGCACCCAGACCAACATGAACGCCAACGAGGTGATTTCGAACCGGGCGAACGAGCTGCTGGGTTCGCCGCTCGGCAGCCGCAAGCCGGTGCATCCGAACGACCACGTCAACCGCGGCCAGTCCTCCAACGACAACTTCCCCACCATGATGCACATCGCCGCGGCCGAGGCGGTGGCGGGGCGACTGATCCCGGCGCTGGGGCGGCTGCATGCGGCGCTGTGGCAGCGTTCGGAGGAATGGGCCGGCATCATCAAGATCGGCCGCACCCATCTGATGGATGCGGTGCCGATGACGCTCGGCCAGGAATTCGGCGGTTGGGCGCGGCAGGTGGAGCTGGGCATCGAGCGGCTGCGCGGGGTGATGCCGCGGCTGCTGCCGCTGGCCCAGGGCGGCACCGCGGTCGGCACCGGGCTCAACCGGCATGCGGATTTCGACCGGGTGTTCTGCGAGATCGTCGCCGAACGCACCGGCCTCGCCTTCACCGCCAACCCGAACAAGTTCGAAGGCATGGGCGCGCATGACGCCATGGTCGAGCTGCAGGGGGTGATGAACACCATTGCCGTCTCGCTGAACAAGGTCGCCAACGACATCCGGCTGCTCGGCAGCGGCCCGCGTTCCGGCTTCGCCGAGCTGGTGGTGCCGGCGGACGGGCTGTCCAGCAGCATCATGCCGGGCAAGACCAACCCGACCCAGTCCGAGGCGATGACCATGGTCTGCGCGCAGGTGATGGGCAACACCACCACCGTGACGGTGGCCGGCGCCCAGGGGCACCTGGAGCTGAATGTCTTCAAGCCGGTCATCATCCAGGCGGTGCTGCAATCCGCCGGGCTGCTGGCCGATGTGGCGGAAAGCTTCGCCGAGCACATGGTGCTGAAGCTGGAGCCCAACCGCGAGCGCATCGCCGAGAACCTGGCGAAGTCGCTGATGCTGGTGACCGCGCTCAACCCGCGCATCGGCTACGACAAGGCGGTAGCCATCGGCAAGAAGGCACTGGCCGAGAACCTCACCCTGCGCGACGCCGCGGCCCAGCTCGGCCATGTCACGCCCGAGGATTTCGACCGCTGGGTTCGGCCGGAGGACATGGTCTCCCCCGGCGCCAGCCTCGACGGTGGATGAGCGAAGGGGCGGATGAGCGAGGGCCGCCATCTCCGCAAGCGCAGCTTCCAGCTCGCCGGCCACCGGACCTCGGTGGCGCTGGAGCCGGAATTCTGGGCGGTGCTGGAAGCCGTGGCAGTGCGGCGCGGCCGCAGCCTCGCCGGGCTGGTCATGGAGATCGATGCTGCCCGGGCGGCGGCGGCACAGCCCCTGGCCAGCGCGCTGCGGGTCTTCGCCCTGGCCGAGCGGCCGCCGGGCGAGGCTGCCCGCGGCACTACCTGAAGCGGGCCGCGCTACCGGGTCGTGCTGGTCGGCGCGGTTACCCCGCCGCCATTGCCGCCGCCGAGGGTGGCGGCCAGTACCGCCGCCGCGGCCAGCGGCAGCAGCGCCATCAGCGGCGAAACCTCGGGTGGCGCCGGCGCCATGGCGGGCAGCCGCTGGCGCGACACGAGGCGTGGCTGGGTCTTCGGCGCAACGCCCGCAGGCACCGGCCCGGCGCCGCGCGGCGGGACGATGACGCTGGCCTCCGCCGGCACCACCACCGCGCGCTGCTGCGCCATGGCCGTCCCGGGCAGGGCCAGCCCCGCCACCAGCAGCAGGATTCGATATCGGATCATTCCGCCAATGTGAACCGGCCGGGCTCCTGCCCGCAAGCCCAATCGGCTACCGCCGGCCGAGCATCTGCCGGGCGATGATCAGCCGCATCACCTCGTTGGTGCCTTCCAGGATGCGGTGGACACGCAGGTCGCGGACGATCTTCTCGATGCCGTATTCCGCCAGGTAGCCATAGCCGCCCAGCAGTTGCAGCGCGTCATCGGCCACCTTGTGGCAGGTGTCGGTGACGAAGCGCTTGGCCATGGCGCAGAAGGCGGTGGCATCGGGCGCCTTGGCATCGAGCTTGGCGCAGGCCCGCCACAGCAGGGTGCGGCTGGCCTCCAGCTCGGTCTGCATGTCGGCCAGGCGGAACTGGGTGTTCTGGAAATCGGCGACGGCCTTGCCGAAGGCGCGGCGTTCCTGGACATAGGCCAGCGCCTTGTCCACCGCCGCCTGGGCGCCACCCAGCGAACAGGCGGCGATGTTCAGCCGCCCGCCATCGAGCCCGGCCATGGCGAAGCGGAAGCCCTGCCCCTCCTCGCCCAGCAACGCGGAGGCCGGAACCCGGGCATCATCGAAGATCACCGCCCGGGTCGGCTGGGCATTCCAGCCCATCTTCCGCTCGGAGGCACCGAAGGTGAGGCCGGGCGTGTCCTTCGGGACCAGCAGGGCCGAGACGCCGCCGGCGCCCTCCCCCCCGGTGCGGACCATGGTGAGATAGAGGTCGGAGGCACCGGCGCCCGAGATGAACTGCTTGGTGCCGTCCAGGATGTAGTGCTCGCCCTCCCGCCGCGCCCGGCACCGCAGTGCGGCGGCGTCCGAGCCGGCGCCGGGCTCGGTCAGCGCGTAGCTGGCGATCTTCCGCATCGGGATGAGGTCCGGCAGCCATTCGGCCCGCTGTGCGTCATTGCCGAAGCGGTCGATCATCCAGGCGACCATGTTGTGGATCGAGAGATAGGCCGAGACGGTCGGGCAGCCCATCGCCAGCGCCTCGAACACCACCGCCGCATCCAGGCGGGTGAGGCCGGCGCCGCCGCTCTCCTCCCGCACGTAGAGCGCCGCCATGCCGAGGGCGGCGGCGGCGCGCATCTCCTCGACCGGGAAGTGCCGCGCCTCGTCCCATTCCAGCGCATGGGGCGCCAGGGTATCCAGCGCGAAGCCAAGGGCGGTTTCGCGCAATTCCCGCGTGGCGTCCGACAGTTCAAAGGCCGGCTGGTCGAGCGACATGATGGCTTCCCCCGCTATTCCGCCGCCATCGCCGGCACCGGCCGCGCCACCGCCGCCTCAAGCTGCGCCATCCGCGCGCGGGTTGCCGCCGCGTTGCGCGCCTTGATGTGGCCGTAGCCCTTGATGCCGGCCGCCGCCTCCGCCCATTCGCAGATCCGCGCATGGGTCTCGGGCGAGAGCAGCGCCAGCAGGCGCTCCAGCCCGGCGCGGTATTCCGCCGGCAGGGCGCGTTCCATCCGGCGTTCCTCGGTGCGGCCGAAGGGGTCGAGCGCGGTGCCGCGCAGCGACTTGCCATGGCGCAGCATGCCCATCGCCTTCAGCATCCAGGGACCGAAGGCCATCTTGCGCGGCACGCCGGTCACCGGATCAGGCTTGGCGAGGATCGGCGGCGCCAGGTTCAGCTCCACCCGCTGGGTGCCGCTGAACTGGCTGGCGAGCTGGGCCTGCCATTCCGGCAGGCTGTGCAGCCGGGCGACCTCGTATTCGTCCTTGTAGGCCATCAGCCGGTAGAGCTGGGTGGCCACCGCGCGGCCCAGCCGCTCGGCCCCCGGCACCGCGCGCTGCTCGGCGGCGCGGACCTTGGCGACGAACTCGGCATAGCCGCGGGCATAGCCGGCGTTCTGGTAGGCGCTCAGTTCCGCCACTCGCCGGGCGATCAGTGCATCCAGAGTCTCGGCCTCCGGCGTCGCCGGCGCGGGCGGCGCCAGGGCGGCGGCGCGGCCGAGGGCGAAGGCGGCCTTGTTGCGCTCGATCTGCGCGCCGTTGAGTTCCAGGGCGCGGTTGATCGCCTCGGCGCTCAGCGGCACCAGCCCGTTCTGGAAGGCGATGCCGAGCAGCCAGACATTCAGGTAGATCAGGTCGCCGAAGGCTTCCTCCACCACCTGCACGCCGGGCACCGTCAGCACCTCGCGGCAGGCCTCGCGCACCGAGGCCAGCATCCCGGCGCGGTCGTAGCGGGTGGAGGTGTCCAGCACGAATTGCGCGGTCGGCTGGAGATCGGCGTTCAGCACCGCGACGGTCCGGTCGGCGCCGAGCAGCGGCCGGGCGGTACGCCCCTGGGCCACCACCATGTCCGCCGACAGCAGCAGGTCCGCCTGCCCCATGCCGATGCGCGGCGCCTCGATGGTCTCGGGCGCCGCATCCACCCGGCCGATGCGCAACTGGGCGAAGACGCCGCCGCCCTTCTGGGCGAGGCCGAGCATCTCCACCGACCGCACCGGCCGGCCTTCCAGATGCCCCGCCATGCCGAGGATGGCCGAGAGCGCCGTCACCCCCTGCCCGCCGACGCCGGCCAGCAGGATGTTCCAGGCCGGCTCGCCCTCGCGTGGCTCGGCGCGCGGCGGCTCGGGCAGGTTGTCCGCCGTCACCGGCACCGGCTTCTTCACCGGCTCCGCCCCGACCAGCGTGACGAAGGAGGGGCAGAAGCCTTCCACGCAGGACAGGTCCTGGTTGCAGGCGCTCTGGTCGATGGCGCGCTTGCGGCCGAATTCGGTCTCGATCGGCTCCACCGCCAGGCAGTTGGAGGTGCGCGAGCAGTCGCCGCAATCCTCGCAGACCCGCGGGTTGATCGCCACGCGCTTCACCGCCACGGCCTGGGTGCCGCGCTTGCGCTTGCGGCGGCGTTCGGTCGCGCATTGCTGGTCGTAGATCAGCACGGTGACGCCCGGCACCTCGCGCAATTCGCGCTGCACCTGGTCGAGGTCGCGGCGGTGGCGGTATTCGATACCCTTCGGCATCCGCGCATCGCCCTGGTGGCGCTCGGGGTCGTCGGAGACCACCACGATCTTCCCGGCGCCCTCGGCGGCGACCTGGGCGGCGATCTCGGGCACGCCAAGCTCGCCCTCGGGCGTCTGGCCGCCGGTCATGGCCACGGCGCTGTTGACCAGGATCTTGTAGGTCATGCTGGTGCCGGCGGCGATCGCCTGGCGGATCGCCATGCTGCCCGAATGGGCATAGGTGCCGTCGCCGATATTCACGAACATATGCTTCTCGGTCGACGAAGGGCGCCTGGCCGAGCCAGGGCATGCCCTCCGCACCCATATGCGTATAGAGGTCGGTGCTGCGATCCATGTAGATCGCCAGCGCAGTGGCAGCCGATGCCGGCCATGGCGTGGCTGCCCTCGGGCACGCGGGTGCGAGGTGTTGTGCGGGCAGCCCGGGCAGAAATGCGGCGCGTGCGGTCATGCACCGGCGCCGGCTGCATCCCGGCCAGCGCATCGAGCTGGGCGATGCGGGCCATCAGCTGTTCCGTCCGCAGCGATTCCGGCAGCCGCGCGGCCAGCGCCCGCAGCACCGCGCCGGTATCCAGCTCGGTCAGGTCGGACAGCAGGCGGCGGCCCTGCTCGTCGGTCTTGCCGGTGATGCGGGGGCGGTCGGCGCCGCTGGTACAGCGCATCCCGCAACTGCGGCTCGATCACGGCGCGGCGGTCCTCGACGACCAGGATTTCCTCCAGGCCGCGGGCGAATTCGCGGGCGGCGATCGGCATCCAGTGGCCAGGCCAGGCCGACCTTCCAGATCCGCAGCCCGCCCATGCGGGCGATCTTCGTCGGCGATGCCGGCGTCATGCATCGCCTGCCGCAGGGTGGCGAAGCCGCGGCCGCGGGCGGCGATGCCGAAGCGGGCCTGCGGGCTGTCCAGCACGATGGGGTTCAGCCCGTTCAGCCGGGCGAAGGCCAGCGCCGCCGGCAGCTTCACCTGCCGCAGCCGGGCCTCCTGCGGGATGGCGTGGTCGCGCAGGCGGAGATGCACGCCATCCGACGGGAAGGCGAAATCCGGCGTCAGGGTCGAGTAGGCGGCGGGATCGACCAGCACCGAGGCCGAGCCGTCCATGGTCTCCGCCACGCATTTCATCCCGACCCAGAGGCCGGCGAAGCGCGACATGTCGATGGCCTTCAGGCCGAAATCGAGAATCTCCTGCACGCCGGCCGGGTCCAGCACCGGCATCTCGACATCCATGAAGCTGTATTCGCAGCCCGAGGTGATGGTCGAGGACTTGCAGGACGGATCATCCCCGGCCAGCGCCAGCACGCCGCCCCTGGGCGCGGTCCCGGCGCTGTTGGCATGGCGCAGCGCATCGCCGCTGCGGTCGACGCCCGGCCCCTTGCCGTACCAGATGCCGAAGACCCCATCGACCTTCTGGCTGCCGATAGCGCGACCTGCTGGGTGCCCCAGATGGCGGTCGCCGCCAGGTCCTCGTTCAGCGCCGGTCGGAACGACGATGTTCGCCTCCGCCATGCGCGCCGCCTGCTTCATCAATTGCAGGTCGTAGGTGCCGAGCGGCGAGCCGCGGTAGCCGCTGATGTAGCCGCCGGTGTTCCAGCCCAGCGCCTTGTCCAACTGGTGGCGCAGCAGCGGCAGCCGGACCAGGGCCTGGACACCGGTGAGCAGCAGGGTCTCGCCCGACTTGTCCCATCGGTCTTCCAAAGTCGCTTCGGGGCGCTGGATATTGCCCATGGTACCGTCTCCCGCATCGTTGGGGTGAATGTCGGGCCGCCACGCCCCGGGGGCAATCCCCCATGCCGGATGGAAGGATGCACCGCCTCCCCCGGGGTTTCCTGCCGTAATCCGTTGTGCGGTGCCGAAGGAACGGCAGGATATTCTGTCAGCCCGGGCGGCTCAGCCCCGCCAGGCCGCCGCCGGGTGTGGCGCGGCCAGCCGTGGGCCGGCGCCGAACAGCTTGTCCCGGTAGGTGCCCGGCGCATAGTCGCGCTTGTAGGCGCCGCGTTCCTGCAGGATCGGCACCACCAGCTCCACCACCGCCTCCAGCCCTTCCGGCATGACCGTGCGGGACAGGTTGAAGCCGTCCACGTCGGCCGCCCCGGCGTAGTCGATCAATGCCGCGGCCACCTGCTCGGCGCTGCCGGTGATCGGCCGCTGGCGGCTGCCGAGGATGAACTGGTCGATCATCTGCCGCTTGGTCCAGCCCGGGCCGAACACCCGCCGCATGGCCTCCACGTTGGAGCTGATGGCATCCGTCGCCGCCACCTCGATCGGCTCGTCCATGGCGAAGCGGTCGAAGTCGATGCCGAGCGAGGAGGCGGCATGGGCCAGCGCACCTTCCACGCTGGCGTGGCGGCGGTATTCGGCCAGCAGGTCCTGCGCCTCGGCCTCGGTACGCCCCACCACCAGGGTGGCGCCGGCGAAGACCCGCAGCGGGCGGGGCGCGGCGCGGGCCCGGAGGTCGGCCACCAGCCGCGCCACATCGGCGGCGCGGCCGGCATTGACGAAGACGCATTCGGCATGGCGTGCGGCGAATTCGCGGCCGCGGTCGGAGGCGCCGGCCTGGTACAGCACCGGGGTCCGCTGCGGCGAGGGCTCGACCAGATGCGGCCCGGCGGCCCTGGATGCCGCGCACCCTGGCGGGGTCGGCGTAGAGGCCGGCGGCGCGGTCCCGCACCACGGCATCATCCGCCCAACTGCCCTCCCACAGCCCATAGACCGTATCCATGAAGGCCTCGGCGGCATCGTAGCGGTCGTCATGCGCGAGCTGGCGTTCAAGCCCCATGGCGCGGGCGGCGCTGTCGAGGTAGCCGGTGACGATGTTCCAGCCGACCCGGCCGCGGGTCAGGTGGTCCAGCGTGCTCATGCGGCGGGCGAAGAGATAGGGCGCCTCATAGGTCAGGTTGCAGGTGACGCCGAAGCCGAGGTGCCGCGTCGCCGCCGCCATCGCCGGCACCAGCAGCAGCGGGTCCAGCAGCGGGATCTGCACCGCGTTGCGGATCGCGGCATCCGGGCTGCCGCCCAGCACGTCGTACACGCCGACCACATCGGCCAGGAACAGCCCGTCGAACAGCCCGCGCTCCAGGGTGCGGGCCAGGCCCATCCAATGGTCGATGGAGGTGTATTCGGCCGAGGTGTCGCGCGGATGGGTCCACATGCCGTGCTGGATGTGGCCGACGCAGGCCATGTCGAAGGCGTTGAGGCGGATTTCGCGGGTCATGGCCACAGGACTAGCATGCCGCATGGACGCCATCGACCGCCGCATCCTCCGTGCCCTCCACCGCAACGCCCGGCTGACCAACGCCGAACTGGCGGAGGAGGTGGGCCTCTCGCCCTCGCCCTGCTGGACCCGGGTGAAGCGGCTGGAACAGGCCGGGGTCATCAAGGGCTATGTCGCCATCCTGGACCAGGCGGCGCTCGGCCTGCCCGATACCGTCATCATCGAGGTGATGATGGAACGCCACGACGAGGACAGCCTGCGCCGCTTCGAACAGGCGGTGACCGACATGCCGGAGGTGGTGGAGGCCTGGCTGGTCACCGGCGAATACGACTACGTCATCAAGGCCGCGGTCGGCGGCACCGCCGGCTATGAACGGCTGCTGCGGGAGAAGCTGTACCGCCTGCCCGGCGTCCGCCACACCCGCAGCAGCTTCACCCTGCGCAACCTGAAGCAGAGCTGGACGCCGGCGCCCTGAAGCAACCATGCGCCGCCGATCGGCTGGCTGCCCTCGGCGAGCATGCCGGCCGGCAGCCCGCCGGTATCCACCTGCCAGCCGGCGGCGCCGCCGAGCGGCTGGAACACCCACAGCCCATCCGCCGCCGCGTGGTCCGCCAGCGCCCCGGGCGAGCCCGCCACATCCGCCGCGACCTGGGCACGGGAGACACCCGAGGCCAACCTGCCGGTCTGCAGGGCGAATTCCCGCCGCGTCCGGCGCCCGCCCCAGCGCCGCCTGGAACAGGCCGGAGACCAGCCCGGCATCGTCCATCCCGGCCATCTCCGGGGCCAGCAGATCCGCCGCGATATCGACCCAGCCCTGCCCCGCCTGCGCCTGCCCGAGGATGGCGCCAAGCTCGGCGCCCGTGCCCTGCTGCGGCCCGGCCAGGGTGGTGGCCAAGGTCGTGGCCAGGGTCGTGGCCAGCGCCGATGCCCGCACCGCCAGCCCAGCCGGGTCGAAATCCACCCAGCCATCGGCCAGCCGCAGGACCTGCACGGCGGGCAGCCAGACCTCGCCGCCCTCGGCCAGCATGAGCTGGCGGATATCGCCGTCATGGGTGTGGGCGGCGGTCACCTCGCGGGCCTGGCGCAGCGCCACCACCTGCTGCGGATCGGCCAGGGCGAAGCCGGCTTGCGGAGCCTCGGGCGCCAGCATGTCCACGGCGCGGTCCTGCGTTCCCGGGTCGCGGACGGCGAGGTCCAGGGTGAAGCCGGCGCTCTGGCGGCCGTCAGACACGGTGATGTACAGCGGGCGGGCCGGCATGTCGTCCAGCCCGAGGCTGATGCCGTCCCGCAGTTTCAGGGTGTCTCCCACCACCTCGAAGCGCCAGGCATCCTCCTCGGGGAAGCTGAAGCTGAAGGGGCCGGCGGAATCCACGTCGGTCACCGCCAGGGTGCCGATGACGCTGCCGATGGCGCCCGCCGTCACGCTGCCGCCGGTCGCCAGCCGCAGGGCGCTGGGTGCGGTGTCGTCCGCGTCGAGCACGGCGACGTGCCAGGTGGTGGCATCGGCCTGCCGGCTGCCGTCGGCGAAGACGAATTCGAGCGAGAAGACCAGCTCGGGCGTGCTGCCGCCGGCGATGAAGGCTTCGTAGTCCACCGCCGCCGCGGGATGGATGGTGGCGAGGCCAAGCGCCGCGTCCCAGCGCAGGGCGAAGTTCAGCGCCGCCGCGCCGCTGGTTTCGATGGCGACGAGACCGTCGATGTCGCCGGCCAGGGTCAGCCCGCCGACCCAGCCGCCGGGTCGGGTGTTTTCCCACATGGCCGTGGGAATCGTACCGAAAACCTGGATGTTGCGCATTTCGTCGCATCCTGTCGCCAAACACAGGACGACTGGTACGAAACCGGGATTACATAACCATAAATGAGACAGCGCTCATTTGTCGGATAAGTCCCGAAATTATCGCCGTCGATGGGACAGACTGCCGCCACCCGCCCGGCTATGCTGTCCGCCGATCCACTCAGCCGGAGCCCACCCATGCTGGACCTGCGCGCGCATTTCTCCCGCAGCCTCGGCGCGGACCCATCCCGGCTGCACTTCGCCGCGCATAGCCACCATCCCTGGCCGGACGTGACCCGGGCCGCGCAGCTTGCCGCCTGGGACGACGCAGCGGGGCTGCTCGACGGCAAATGGGCGCGGGTGCTCGGGCCGGTATGGCAGGCGGCGCAGCGGCATGTGGCGCGCCACCTGAAGCTGCCGGACCCCGCCACCCTGGTCTTCGCGCCCAATACCCAGGAATTCGTCGCCCGGATCCTCTCCGCCCTGCCCGCCCACCGGCCCGCCCGGGTGCTGACCACAGACGGCGAGTTCGACAGCTTCGCCCGCCAGGTGGCGCGGCTGGAGGAGGACGGGCTGCTCGCCGTCACCCGCATCCCCGCCTGGCCGGGCCGGGACTGCCTGCCGCGGCTGGCCGAGGCGGCACGCCAGGGCTTCGACCTGATCTGGACCAGCGAGGTGTTCTTCGCCTCCGGCCATGCGCTGTCGGGGTTCGGGGAACTGGCGGCGGCGGCGGGCGAGGCGGCGCTGGTGATCGATGGCTACCACGCCTTCATGGCGAGGCCGGTGGACCTGTCCGCCGTCGCCGGCCGGGCCTTCTACCTCGGCGGCGGCTACAAATACGCCATGGCCGGGGAAGGCGCCTGCTTCCTGCACTGCCCGCCCGGCTGGCTGCCCCGGCCGCGCGCCACCGGCTGGTATGCCGGCACCGGGCAATCCGGCGAGGGCGTGGCCTATGCCGCCGATGGCTGGCGCTTCATGGGCTCGACCTTCGATGCCGTGGGCCTGTATCGGCTGAATGCGGTGATGGACTGGCTGGCCGGGCTGGGGCTGGATGCCGCCGCCATCCACGCCCATGCCCATGCGCTGCAGGCCCGCTTCGTCGCCGGGCTGCCGGCCGGCGGGCTCGATGCGGCCCGGCTGGTGGTGCCGGTGACCGACCCGGCGCGCGGGCAATTTCCTAACCTTCGACCTGGATGACGCGGCGGGCTGGCAGGCAAGGCTGGCGGCCGCCGGCATCGTCACCAACCACCGCGGGCGGCGGCTGCGCTTCGGCTTCGGGATCTACCAGACCGACGAGGAGGTGGACCGGCTGCTGGAGCGGTTGGCCCGCCTACCGTAGCGTCGGGTCCAGCCGGTCGCGCAGCCAATCCCCCAGCACCGAGACCGAGAAGGTCGTCAGCACGATCGCCGCCGCCGGGGACAGCAGGATCCAGGGCGCCCGCGTCAGGTATTCGCGCCCATAGCCCACCATGCTGCCGAGCGAGGTCTCCGGCGGCTGCACCCCGAGGCCGAGGAAGGACAGCCCGCTTTCCAGCAGGATGATCTCCGGGAAGGCCAGGGTCATCGAGACGATCAGCGTCGAGGCGATGTTGGGCAGCACATGCCGCCCATAGATCCGCCAGGGCGAGGCACCGAGCTGCCGCACCGCCGCCGCATAGCCCTGCGCCCCGGCGCTGATGGCAAGCCCGCGGGCAATCCGCGCGTAGCGTTCCCAGGCATGCAGCCCGAGCAGGCAGATGAACAGCGTCATCGAGTTGCCGAAGAAGGCCAGCACCGACAGCGCCAGGATCAGGAAGGGCAGGCTGGCCGAGAAATCCACCAGCGCCAGCACCACCTGCTCCACGAAGCCGCGGAAATGCGCCGCGAGGAAGCCCAGGGTGGTGCCGACCAGCGCGCCGATGATGGTGGCGCCGAAGGCGATCAGCAGGCTCAGCCGGATGGAGAATATCAGCCGGGAAAGCACGTCCCGCCCCAGCTCATCCGTGCCGAGCGGGTGCAGCCAGGTGCCGCCCATGCCGATCGGCGGCGAGAGCCGGTTGCGCAGGTCGAGCGCGGTATAGCCGAAGGGGCTGATGACATCGGCCAGCAGCGCGATGCCCAGCATCAGCGCCAGCCAGCCGATGGCGAATATCACCAGCGGCGGCAGCCCGCGCCGGGCGGCCCGGGGCGGCGCCGTGGCCAGCGGCGGCAGGCAGGGTTGCGTCGGACATCTCAGGCTCCCCGCGGTGCGTTGCGCAGGCGCGGGTCGAGCGCGCCGTACAGCAGGTCCACCACCAGGTTGGCGGTGACCATGGTGGCCGCGACCAGCAGCAGGATGCACTGCACCACCGCCAGGTCGCGGTTGGCGACCGCCACCACCAGCAGCCGGCCGACGCCGGGCCAGGAGAACACGCTCTCCACCACCACCGCGCCGGCGATCAGGCTGCCGACCATGAAGCCGACGATGGTGACGGTCGGGATGGCGGCGTTCGGCAGCGCATGCCCCCACACCACGTCGCGCCAGGGCACGCCCTTGGCCGAGGCGGTGCGGATATAGGGCTGGCCCAGCACCTCCAGCATGGCGGAGCGGGTGAAGCGCGCCAGCACCGCCGCGCCGCCCACGCCCATGGTGACGATGGGCAATATCGCGTGCCGCCAGCTATCCTGCCCGCCCGAGGGCAGCCAGCCCAGCTGCACCGCGAAGACCAGCACCAGCAGCAGCCCCAGCACGAAGGACGGCACGGTGAAGCCGGCCACCGCCAGCACCATCACCGCCCGGTCGATGGCGGAGTTGCGGTACAGCGCCGCGGTGATGCCGGCGGGGATGCCGATGCACAGCTTGATGAGCAGCGCCGGGATGGTCAGCGCCAGGGTCGCCGGGATGCGCTCGGCGACCAGCACGATGGCATCCCGCCCGTCCCGCATGGAACGGCCGAGGTCACCCTGCAGGATGGCGCCGAAATAGCTGAGGTACTGCACCCAGAGCGGCTCCTCCAGGCCCCAGGCGCGGCGGAAGGCCGCAACCGCCTGGGGGTCCGCATCGGCGCCCATGATGATCTGCGCCGGGTCGCCCGAGAGGCGCAGCACGATGAAGGCGAAGCTCACCACCATGACGATGGTGACGGCGGCGCGCAGCAGCCGGAAGCCGAAGAAGCGCAGCATCTCAGGCGGCCTCGGTCTGCGTCGCCGGCCGGTTCGGCCCTTGGCGCCGCAGGGCGCTCCGGCCACCGGACGGCGCGGCCACGTCGCCATGCGCGACATGGCAGGCGATCCGCCGCCCGTCCGTGGCGCGCGGCTTCAGCACCGGGTCCACCTGGGCGCACATCGGCACCGCGGCGGCGCAGCGCGGGTGGAAGGCGCAGCCGCCGGGGCGGTCGGCCGGGTTGGGCGGGTCGCCCTGCAGCAATATGCGCTTCTGCCGGCGGCCGGGATGCGGGATGGCGGAGACCAGCGCCTGGGCATAGGGATGCGCCGGGTCGTGCAGCACGGCATCCGGCTCGCCTTCCTCGACGATGCGGCCGAGATACATCACCGCCACCCGGTGGCTTACCTGCCGCACCGCGCGCAGGTCGTGGCTGACGAACAGTATCGCCGTGCCGAGCCGGGCCTGGAGCTCCACCAGCAGGTTCATCACCTGCGCCTGGATCGAGACATCCAGCGCGCTGATCGGCTCGTCGCAGACCAGCAGGGCCGGGTCGGTCGCCAGCGCCCGGGCCAGCACCGCGCGCTGGCGCTGGCCACCCGAGAGTTCATGCGGGAATTGCGTCGCCTGGTCGGGCCGCAGCCCGACATCGCGCAGCAGCGACGCCACCCGCGCCTCGCGGTCGCCGATGTCGTGGATCACCAGCGGCTCGGCCACCTGGTCGCCGATCGCCATGCGGCGGTCGAGCGCGCCGAGCGGGTCCTGGAACACCATCTGCATCCGCGCCCTGAGCGTGCGCCAGGCGGGGGTGCCGGGGGCCGGCATCGGCTTGCCCTGGAAGGCGACGCTGCCGGCATCCGGCGCCTCAAGCCCCAGCACCAGCCGGCCGGTGGTGGATTTGCCGCAGCCGGACTCGCCGACCAGCCCCAGCGTCCGGCCGCGTTCCAGCGACAGCGAGACGCCATCCACCGCACGGACCTCGGCCGGCTTGCCGAAGGCGCCGCGACGCATCCAGTAGCGCCGGACCAGGCCCTCGGCTTCCAGCAACGGGGTGTCTCTCATGCGTCAACGAGTTCCCTGGTGGCGCGCAGGCAGGCGGCGCTGTGGTTGTGGCCGAGTTCAACCGGCGCCGGCATGGCCGCGGTGCAGGCGGCGACCCGGTGCGGGCAGCGCGGCGCGAAGGCGCAGCCGGGCGGCATGGCCCAGGGTTCCGGCACGCCGCCGGGGATGGCGGCCAGCGGCCGGCGCGGCCCGTCGATCGGCGGCAGGGCGCCGAGCAGGCCCTGGGTGTAGGGATGGGTCGGCGCGGCGAACAGCCGGCCTGTGGAGGCGGTTTCCACGATGCGGCCGGCATACATGACGGCGACCCGCTCGCACGTATCCGCCACCACGCCGAGGTCGTGCGAGATCAGCACCAGCGCCATGCCGGTCTCCCGCCGCAGCGCCTGGAGCAGGTCCAGGATCTGCGCCTGGATGGTGACGTCCAGCGCGGTGGTGGGCTCGTCCGCCACCAGCAGTTCCGGACGTCCGGCCAGCGCCATGGCGATCATCACCCGCTGGTTCTGCCCGCCGGAGAGTTCATGCGGATGGGCATCCAGCCGGCGCGCCGCATCGGGGATGCCCACCTGGTCGAGCAGCCGCTTCGCCTCGGCCCGCGCCGTGGCGCCGCGCAGTCCCTGGTGCAGCGCCAGCGCCTCGGTGATCTGCCTGCCGATGCGGTGCACCGGATTGAGGCTGCTGGCGGGGTCCTGGAAGATCATCGCCACCCGGCCGCCGCGCACCCGGTCCAGCACCGCCGGCCGGGCGCCGAGGATTTCCTCGCCCCCCAGCCGCACGCTGCCGGCGATGCGCGCCTTGCCCGGCAGCAGCCCGAGCGCGGCCAGCCAGGTGACCGACTTGCCGCAGCCGATCTCGCCGACCAGGCCCACCGCCTCGCCAGGCGCGATGTCGAGGTCGATGCCGCGCAGGGCCGGGGCGCCGTCGAAGCCGACGGTCAGGCCGCGGATGGCGACCAGCGGCCCGGGTCGTTGCAACCTCAGGCACCCCAGTTGCCCGCGCGGAAGTCCATGGCGAAGGCCGGCGCGGCCTTCCAGCGGATGTCCTTGCGCTTCGCGGTGAAGGTCGCGTTCTGGTGCAGCACGGTATAGGCGGGGTCCTCGCGCTCGGCGATCTCCAGCATGCGGCGGAACATCGCCCGGCGCTTGGCATGGTCGGTGCTCGATTTCCAGCTCGACCGAAGAGCTTGTTGAACTCCTCGTTGCGTCCACTCGCCGACCTGCTGCTGCTGGCCGTTCGGGCCGTGCTGGTTGACGATGCGAGGAGACAGGGTCGCTGAAGGCGCCGGAGTTGGACCAGTCGCGCACGCGCGCGGTCGTCGCCGCGCGCCAGGATCTGCGACCAGTTCTCCTTCATCTCGATCTGCACGTTGAGGCCGACCGACCGCCACATCTCGACCAGCACCTGCGCGGTGGCGGTCTGGTTGGTGTAGTAGTTGTTCAGCAGGCGATAGGGGATCGGCTCGCCCTTGTAGCCGGCCTCGCGCAGCAGGCGCCGCGCCTCGGCGATGTCGTATTCCGGCACCTTCCAGTCGGCGAGGTACATGTCGCCGTAGAACTCCCACTGCAGCCCGGCCGGGATGACGGTGCGGCCGGCCCAGAGGCTGTCGACGATCGCCTTGCGGTCGATCGCATGGGTGAAGGCGCGGCGGATGCGCGGCGTCGCGCCAGCACGGGATGGTTCTTGTCGAACACCGTCAGGCGGATGGTTCGGGATCGGTGCCGCCCAGGACCTCGAAGGCGCGGTTGCCCTCGATGCCGCCGATCTGGTCGGGCGGGATGTCGCAGGCGAAGTGATACTCGCCCGAGAGCAGGCCGTTGATGCGGCGAGGAAACCTCCGGCACCTCGACGAAGCGGAGCTGCTTGCACCGGCGGCCGGCCGCCCCAGTATTCGTCATGCGCCACCATGGTCAGCGACTGGTCGGCGCGGAACTCGGCCACCTTGTAGGGGCCGGTGGTGACCGGCTGGCGCGGCCCAGTCGAGCCAGGTCTCGGCCTCGTCGAAGCCGCGCGGCTGCCGATGCTGGCGTTGCTGCGGCGCAAGGCGGCCTTCCAGCGTCACGTCCGGGCGTGCGGTTGAGGAAACGGACGGTGTGGCGGTCGACCACCTCGATGCGCTCGAAGGCGGGGAAGGAGCGGTTGGCGACGGCGACCACCTCGATCGGCAATTCCTTGCCGGCCCGGCCGGGGTTGCCTCGCCGACCTGGACGGTGCGGCGGCTGCTGTTCGGGCCGGTCGGGCCGAACATGCGGTCGTGGCCGAAGGAGAAGACGACGTCCTCGGCGGTCATCTCGTCGCCGTTGTGGAACTTCACCCCCTGGCGCAGCTTGAATTCGACACGCTGTCGCTCGATGCGGCGCACCGCCGTCGCCAGCTGCGGGATGGGCTCCAGCTTGCTGGCAGTTGCGGCCGAGTCAGGCCTTCCCAGATCGAGGTCTGCATCACGCGCTCGCCCACATTGGACTGCTCGCGCAGCGGCTCCAGCGTGTTGGTGTTGTGATCTTCTGCACCGCGACGGTGATGCGACGGGCGCTGGTCGGCCTGGCCGATGGCGAAGCGTGGCAGGGCGGCGGCCGGCCAGCGCCGGCGGGCGCGGCAAGCAGGCGTGCGGCGACGGATCATGCTTTGTCTCCTTGTCGATGGGCGGCGGTGGCGCGTCTTCGAGACCATCGCGGCGTGGCGCGGAAAGCGGTCAGCGTGCGTTCGGCATGGCGCAGCCGCCAGGACAGCGCGCTGCTGGGCGTAGTCCTTGACGCGGCCGGCATAGCGCCGGGCTCTCCGCCAGGTTGCGTGAACTGGTTTGGGTCGCGTTCGCAGGTCGAAGAACAGCGGCGGCAGCGCGGCGAAATGGACGTATTTGAACTTCGCGTCCTGCATGACGCAGAGGCTGCTTCGTCCATGCCGAGGCCGAGGTCGCCTCTCGGGGTGCGAGTAGAAGACGTCGCGGAAATCGTACTCGTAGTGCAGCGCGGTCGCGCCAGCCATCCGGCGTGCTTGCCGGCCCGCAGCGAGCAGCAGCGAGGCCGCCCGTCGCAGGCTGCGCGGCGATCTCGCCGCCCAGCCAGTCCAGGATGGTCGGCATGATGTCGATCGCTCTCGGTGAAGGCGGGCTCCACCGTGCCGCGCCCGCGGCACGGCGGGCCGGCGTCCTTCACGACCAGCGGGATGCGGAAGCTCTCGTCGAAATAGCCGATCTTGCCGAGCAGCTAGTGGTCGCCGAGCTGCTCGCCGTGGTCGGAGGTGAAAACCACCAGCGTGTCGTCCCACTGCCCGGTCTCGTCGAGATAGGCGAAGACCCGGCCGAGGCTGTCGTCGATCTCGGTCATCAGCCCGGCATAGGTGGCCCGCATCTGCCGCACCGCGGCCTCGTCCAGCCCGGCCGCCGGCCCTCGGCGCCCTGGAAGAAGGGCCGCTGCGCCATGCGCGCGGAGATAGAAGTCCAGCAGCGGATGCTGCCGCGCCTCCTCTCGCGGCGTCGGCGGCGCGCACCGGCGGCGGCATCGTCGGCCGGGTGGTACATGCGCGTTGTAGGGCGCCGGGGCGATGAAGGGCGGATGCGGCCGGTAATAGCCCAGATGCAGGAACCACGGCTTGCCGCCGACGCCCTTCAGATAGGTCAGCGCCCGCTCGGTGAAGAAGGCGGTGTCGGACAGCTCCGTCGGGATGCGGCAGGGCACGGTCGGTGGCGCCCGGCACGCGCGTCCTCGCCTTCCGGCAGCCAGATATCCTCGCGCTTCTCCGGCAGCGCGTAGCCCTGGTGCGCGAGCCAGCCGAAATAGCCATCCTCGTCCGGCTCGAAGGCGCCGACGCGGCGAAAGCCGTCCATCAGGTCGCCGAGCGCAGGCGAAGCGCGGGTCGCACGGGCCGGTGGACGCGCGGGTCGGGCGTCGTGGTGGTGTAGCCGATCAGCGCCGGGTCGTAGCCGATCGCGCGCAGCGCCTGGCCAGGTTCGTGTGCCGGGCGTCGAGCGGCACGGTGTTCTGCACCGCGCGGTGGTTCATCAGGTACAGGCCGGTCAGCAGGCTGGCACGGGCCGGGCCGCAGGGCACGGTGGTGGTGACATGGTTGCGGAAGGTCACACCCTCCCGGCACAGCCGGTCGAGATTCGGGGTCCGCAGGAAGCCGGCGTGCCGAGCCAGGGCACGAAGTCCGCCCGCCACTGGTCGACCACGATGAGAAGCACGTTCCGCCGTTGCCGCATCTGCCCCTGGTCCCTTCGGTCGGGCGGGGCCTTACCGCATGGTCGCTGACGGACGCGTGTCGGTTCGGCGGCAGTTTCGTGACGATACATGAACGCCTGGCGGCGGCCGGGAACCCGGCGGAAACCTGGCGGTTTGCGCAACGGTTGCCCGGCATCGCCGATATCGGCGGCCAGCGGTCCGGCGGATGCTTCAATCCGGGCGCCAGCGCCCTTAATGTAGGGGCGTGGAAACCGCCGATACGCGCCCGGGCCCAAACGCCCCTGCTGAATCCCACCGCCCCGGCCCCTGGCCAGCGCGGCGGCTCGCTGCATCGTTTCGCCAATCCCGGCCGCTTCCTGCGGCTGTCCGGGCGGGTGCAGCCCTGGCTGATCGGGGCGGCGCTGCTGACCCTGGGCATCGGGCTGCCCTGGGCGCTGGTGTTCTCCCCGCCGGACTGGCAGCAGGGGGAGACGGTCCGCATCCTCTATATCCATGTGCCGATGGCCTGGCTGGCGATGGGCGGCTACATGGGGCTGGTCATCGGCTCGGTCATGGCGCTGATCTGGCGGCACCCGCTGGCCGACCTGGCCTGCCGGGAGCTGTCGCCGGTCGGCGCCGCGGTCACCGCGCTGTGCCTGGCCACCGGCAGCCTCTGGGGCCGGCCGATGTGGGGCACCTGGTGGGTATGGGATGCCCGGCTGACCAGCGTGCTGGTGCTGTTCTTCCTGTGGCTCGGCCATGCCGCGCTGGTGCGGGCCTTCGACGATGCCGAGCGGGGCGCGCGGGTGGGCGCCATCCTCGCGCTGGTCGGGGCGGTGAACGTCCCCATCGTGAAATTCTCGGTCGACTGGTGGAATACGCTGCACCAGCCCGCCAGCCTGACCCGGATCAATGCGCCCGGGCTGCATGTGGATATCCTGTACCCTTTGCTGGTCTGCGCGCTCGGCTTCACCCTGGCCTTCGCGGCGCTGGTGCTGGCGCGGACCCGGGCGGCGGTGATGGAACGGCGGATCGGGCATTGCAACTGGCGGCGGCGCGAAGGGCGGAGGCGACGTGACCATCCACTGGGCCTATATCACCGCCAGCTACGTGCTGGTGCTGGGCGGCTTCCTGGCGCTGGCCGTCGCCACCCTGCTGCGCCATGGCGCAGCCCGGCGGCGGCTGGCACAACTCGATACCCGCACGCGCGGCACGCGGCGCGAACAGGACGGACCATGACCCGCAAGAAGCGCCGGCTCTGGATGCTGCTGCTTTGTGCCCTTGGGCTCGGCAGCGCCACCGCGCTGACCCTGACCGCCTTCCAGGACAACCTGGTGTTCTTCCGCTCGCCCCGCGACATCGCCCGGGACGCGCCCTCGCCGGACCGCGCCTTCCGCCTCGGCGGGCTGGTGGAGAACGGCAGCGTCACGCGCGAGACCGCCCCCGATGGCAAGCCCGGCGCCCGCTTCCGGGTGACCGATGGCGCCAGCGCGGTGCCGGTCACCTATACCGGCGTGCTGCCGGACCTGTTCCGCGAGGGCCAGGGCGTGGTCACGCTCGGCAGGCTGGGGCCGGACGGGCTGTTCCGCGCCACCGAGGTGCTGGCCCGCCACGACGAGACCTACATGCCGCCCGAGGTCGCCGATGCGCTGAAGCGCAGCGGCCACTGGAACCCGAGCGAGGCGCCGCGCCGCCGGCCGCCACCTGGAACACGCTGGAGCCGGCCCGCCCGGCCGGCCGGAGCGGCTCATGATCCCCGAACTCGGCCATTTCGCGCTGGCGCTGGCGCTGGTGCTGTCCCTGGCGCAGGGGGTGGTGGGGCTGGTTGGCGCGCATCGCGCCGATGCGCGGCTGATGGCCGCCACCGGGCCCGCTCGCGGTCGGCACGCTGCTGGCGGTCGGGGCCGCCTTCGCCTGCCTGATGTGGGCCTTCGCGGTGAACGACACCACGGTGCTGAACGTCGTGCAGAACAGCCATTCGGCCAAGCCGATGCTCTACAAGCTGTCCGGAAGCTGGGGCAACCACGAGGGCTCGATGGTCCTTTGGGTGCTGATCCTGGCGTTGTGCGGCGGGGCGGTGGCCGGCTTCGGCGCGCAACCTGCCCTCCGCCCTTCAGGCGCGGGTGCTGGCGATGCTGGCGCTGGTCGCGGTGGGCTTCCTTGGCTTTCATCCTGGCCACCTCCAACCCCTTCGATCGGGTATGGCCGCCGCCGCTGGAGGGCCAGGGGCTGAACCCGATCCTGCAGGACCCCGGCCTCGCCTTCCATCCGCCGCTGCTCTACCTCGGCTATGTCGGCTTCGCCGTGACCTATCGCCTTCGCCGTCGCCGCGCTGATCGAGGGCCGGGTGGATGCCGCCTGGGGGCGCTGGGTGCGGCCCTGGGCGCTGGCGGCCTGGTCCTTCCTGACCCTCGGCATCGCGCTCGGCTCCTGGTGGGCCTATTACGAACTGGGCTGGGGCGGCTACTGGTTCTGGGACCCGGTCGAGAATGCCTCCCTGCTGCCCTGGCTGGCCGGCTGCGCCCTGCTGCACAGCGCCATCGTGGTGGAAAAGCGGGAGGCGCTGAAGACCTGGACGGTGTTCCTGGCGCTGCTGGCCTTCGGGCTTTCCCTGCTCGGCACCTTCCTGGTGCGCTCGGGCGTGCTGAACAGCGTGCATGCCTTCGCCAACGACCCCGAGCGCGGCACCGTCATCCTCATCCTGCTCGGCATCTATGTCGGCGGCGGCTTCCTGCTGTTCGCCTGGCGGGCGCAGGCGATGCTGCCGACCGGCGTCTTCGCGCCGGTCTCGCGTGAGGGCGCACTGATCCTGAACAACCTGCTGCTGTGCTCCATCGCCGCGGTGGTGCTGGTCGGCACGCTCTACCCGATGTTCGCGGACCTGCTGCTGGGCGAGAAGTATTCGGTCGGCCCGCCCTTCTTCAACACCGCGACCCTGCCGCTGGCGATCCCGCTGATCGGCGCCATGGCCTTCGGCCCGCTGCTGCCCTGGAAGCGGGCGAAGCTGTTCCCGGCCATGCTGCGGCTGTGGTGGGCGGCGCTCGCCGGGCTCGGCGCGCTGCTGCTGTGCCTGGCGATCGAGGGCTGGCGGATCGGCCCGGCGCTCGGCTTCGCCGCGGCGGCCTGGATCATCGCCGCCGCCGGTGCCGACATCGCCGACCGGACCGCGCTGTTCAGCCGGCCCAAGGCGGCCTGGGCACGGGCCCGCGGCCTGCCGCGCTCGGCCTGGGGCGGCGCGGTGGCGCATGCCGGGATGGGGGTGATGATCCTCGGGCTGGCCGGCATGGGGCTGGCGACCGACCGGCTGGAGTTGCTGCGGCCCGGCCAGAGCGTGATGCTGGCCGGCTACGACTACCGGCTGGTGGCCCTGGCCAGCGACACCGGGCCGAACTATTCCGCCCGCCGCGCCACGGTGGAGGTGCGGGACGGCGACCGGCTGGTCACCACCCTCCGCCCGGAGCGCCGCAGCTTCCCGGTCGGCACCATGACCACCACCGAGGCGGCCATCCACACCACCTGGCTGGTGGACCTTTATGTGGTGATGGGCGAGGAACGGGATGGTGGCGCGGTGCTCCGCATCCACCACAACCCGCTGGCGCCCTGGATCTGGATCGGTGCCGCCATCATGGCGCTGGGCGGCGGCATCTCCCTCAGCGACCGCCGCATGCGGGTGTCCGCCCCGGCGGCCAAGCCGGCCCAGGGCTCCGTAAGCAGCGGTGCCGCACGGGCATGAGCGACATGGCCAGCCCCCGGAACCCCTGGCGCCGCCGCGCCATGCTGCTGGCGCCGGTCGCCCTGGCGGGTGCCGCCGGCATCGGGTTCTTCGCCATGCTGCGCGGCATGGGCACCGGGGAATACGACCCGCGCGGCGTGCCCTCCGCCCTGGTCGGCAAGCCGGCGCCGGACTTCGCCCTGCCGCCGCTGGAAGGCGCCGACCGCCCCGGCCTCGCCGCCGCCGACCTGCGCGGGGAGCGGCCGGTGCTGGTGAATTTCTTCGCCAGCTGGTGCGTGCCCTGCGTGATCGAGCACCCGCAGCTCATGCGGCTGGCGCGGGAAGGCGTGCCGGTGCTTGGCATCGCCTACAAGGACAAGCCGGCGGACAGCCTCGGTTTCCTCCGCCGCCACGGAAATCCTTTCGCCCGGCTCGGGGTGGACCAGCCGGGGCGGGTGGCGATCGACTGGGGGCTGTACGGCGTGCCGGAAACCTACCTGGTGGACAAGGACGGCATCATCCGCTGGCGCTGGGCCGGGCCGGTGACGGATGAGGTGCTGGACAACCAGCTCCTGCCCCTGTTGCGGCGCTACGCATGATCCGCCGTCTGCTGCTCGCCCTGATGCTGCTTGCCGGACCGCTGTTCGCCGGCTCGGCGCTGGCGGTGAACGACCCGGCGGACAAGCTGCCCGACCCGGCGCAGGAGGAACGCGCCCGCGCCATCGGCCGCGAATTGCGCTGCATGGTCTGCCAGAACCAGTCCATCGAGGACAGCGACGCCGAACTGGCCCAGGACCTCCGGCGGATCGTCCGCGAGCAGATCGCCGCCGGCCAGAGCAACCAGGAAGTGACCCGCTTCGTGCATGAACGCTACGGCGACTTCGTCCTGCTGCGGCCGCCCTTCAAGCTGGAGACCGCCTTGCTCTGGGCGACGCCGGCGGTGGCGCTGCTCGGCGGGATGCTGATGATCCGCGGCATGCGGCGCCGCCGGGTTACCGCGGCGCCGCAGGAACTCTCCCCGGAAGAACGCGCCCGATTGGCGAAGCTGGCAGGTGGGCGCGACGGGTGAACTGGTTTCCCTTCTGGCCGCTGCTCGGCCTGCTGGCCGTGGCGGTGCTGCTGCCGCTCGCCACCGTGCTGTTCCGCCCCGCCGCCACCCGTGGCCGGCGGGAGGCGGACCTCGCGCTGTACCGCGCACAGATGGCCGAGCTGGAACGCGAGCGCGCCGTGGGCCGGCTGGATGAAGCCGCCCACCGCGCCGCGACGCTCGAGGTCCAGCGTCGGCTGCTGACCGCCCCGGAGGAAGCCGGGGCCCGGACCGGCACCGGCGCCCGCTTCACCATCGGCGCGCTGCTGGTGGCGGTGCCGGGGCTGGCGCTCGGCATCTACCTGTTGAGCGGCATGCCGACCATGCCCTCGGCGACCCATGCGCTGCGGCAGGAGATCGCCGCCCGCGACAACGAGATGCTGGACCTGCTGCGGACCCGCCTCGCGGCGCTCGACCCGGCCAGCGAGCAGGCGCAGGAAGGCTATGTGCTGCTCGCCAACGCCGAGCGCAGCCGCGGCGAATTCGGCAAGGCGGCGGAGGCCTACCGGCGGGCGCTCGCCGGCCGCTTCGACGCGGAACTGACCGGGCAACTGGCCCAGGTGCTGCTGGAGGATGGCAAGGTCGAGGAAGCCGGCCGGCTGCTGGCCGCCGCCCTGCCGCTGGCGCCGCAGCATGTCGGCCTGCGCTTCCTCACCGGGCTGGCGGAAGCCCGCGCCGGCCGGCCGGAGAATGCCCGCAGCGTCTGGCGTGCCCTGGTCGCCGATGCGCCGCCCGAGGCGCCCTGGCGGGCGATGGTCGAGCGCCGCATGCAGGACCTGCCTTGAGCCTTCCCCCGGCGCGGCAACTGCTGCTGGGTGCGATGGACCGTCTCTCGGTCGCCTGGATGCGGCACGCGCCGGACCGGCTGGCGCATGGCTATGCCGGTCTGCTGGCCCGCCACGCCATCCCCCGGCTGTATCCGCGCGGCGAAGACTACGCGCGGGAGAACCTTGCCCGGCTGCGGCCGGACCTGCCGCTGGAGCCGGCGATGGCGGCGATGTGGGACAACCTGGCCCGCAGCTTCCTGGAGGTGCCGCGCTTCCTGCGGTTCTACGACGAAGGGCGGGTCGAGACCCTGGGGGCGGAACATCTGGCGCCCCGCCCGCTGATCGTCGCCGGGCTGCACATGGGGAATTGGGAGATGGTCGGGCTGGCGCTGGTCCGGCACGGGGCGCCGCCGGTCGGGCCGTACCAGCCACCGGCCAGCGCCTACCGTACCCGGGTGGTGGTGGCGGAACGGCTGAAGGGCGGCGGCCGGCTGCTGCCGCCGGGCCGCGACGCCGCCCGCCCGGCGATGATGGCGCTGACCCGCGACAGGGACGTGCTGCTGATCTTCGCGGATGAGCACCGGGATGGCCGGGTGTGTGCCCCGAGCCTCGGCCGTGGGCCACGCCACGGCGGCAACATCGAGTACATCGCGCGGCTGGCGCGGCAATCCGGCGCGCCGGTGGTCGTCGCCCATTGCCAACGGCTGGCGCCCGGGGCGGACGGCCCGCGCTTCCGCGTCATCTTCGAGCCGCCGCTGCACCTGCCACGAAGCACGGACCGCGCCGCCGATATCCGCCAGGGCACCGACCTGCTGGACCGAATGATCGAGCCCATCATCCTGCGCCACCTGCCGCAATGGCTGATGCTGCACGAATGGCGCCCGGCGGGGTGACGCCCCGGCCCTGGGCGGCGGAGGCGCTGTGGCAGGCCATTCCGCATCTGGCCGCCTTCTTCCCCGAGGGGCCGCCGCTGCGCGGGCCACGGCCGCCCGGCGCGGCGGAACTGCGCCTGGCCGAAGGCCCCTGGCAGGCCCCGGCTTTCGGGCCGCGCCGCCGGGCGGTCGGGCTGCTGGCGGCGACCGGCCGGGACCCGGTGGAGGCGGCGCTGGCGCTGCCCGCCTCGGCCGCCGCCATCGCCCGGGCCGCCGCCCTGCAACCGCTGTGGCCGGAGCCGATCGACCCGCGCCTGCTCGCCGCGACCCGCTGGGCGGACCCGCTGCTCGGCCGCCCCTCGGGCGCCGCCGAAGGGCTGGCGCTGCTGGCCGAATGGCGCCGGCAGGCGGCGGAGAACCGGGGCATCGCCGCCTGCCTCGGCATGGACGGGTGGAAGCGCGCGACCATCGCGGCCAGCTTCGCGCGGGAAGGCCCGCCGCCGCCCTTCGCCGCGACCGAGGCCGAGGCGATGGCGCTGGCCGCCGCCGCCCAGGCGCGCGGGGAGGCGGGCGCCATCGCGGTCTGGGCCACCCGCGCCGCGCCCGGCCTGGCCGCGCGCTGTGCCGCCGCGCGGGTGCCGCTGCTGTGGGTGGAGGATGGCTTCCTGCGCTCGGTCGGGCTCGGGGTGCATTACGTGCCCTCCGCCTCGCTGGCGGTGGATGCGCTGGGGCCGCACTACGACCCCGCCATGCCATCCGGGCTGGAGCGCATCCTGGCCGGCGACGCCTTCGATGCGCCGCTGCTGGCCCGGGCGGCGGCGCTGCGGCAGGCGATCGTGGCGCGCGGCCTGACCAAGTACAACCTGCGGCAGGCGGCCGGGGCGCTGCCCGCCTCGCCCGGGCGGCGGCGCATCCTGGTGCCGGGGCAGGTCGAGGATGATGCCGCGGTGCGGCTCGGCGCCGGGCGCATCCGCACCAACCTGGCGCTGCTGGAAGCGGTGCGGCGGGCCGAGCCGGAGGCCTTCCTGGTGTTCCGCCCGCACCCGGACGTGGAAACCGGCTACCGCCGCGGGCATGTGCCGCGCCGCGCCGCGCTGCGCTTCGCCGATGTGGTGGTCTCGCGCGGGGATATCGGCGGGCTGTTCGGGCAGGTGGAGGCAATTCACACCATCGGCAGCCTGGCAGGGTTCGAGGCGCTGCTGCGCGGCCTGGCCGTCACCACCTGGGGCCGGCCCTTCTATGCCGGCTGGGGGCTGACCACGGACATGGAACCGCCACCGCGCCGCGGCCGGGCGCTCAGCCTGGATGCGCTGGTCGCCGGGGCGCTGATCCGCTACCCGCGCTACCTCGACCCGTTGACGCAACTGCCCTGCGGGCCGGAGGTGCTGCTGGAGCGGCTGGCGGACCCCGCCGGCTGGCCGAAGCTGCCGGCGCTGCGGCGGGGCTGGGTGCTGTGGTGGCGGTACCAGGGATGGTGGCTGAAACAGCTGCGCCGCGCCGGGTTGTGGCGGCGGTAGCGGCCGCCCGCGGTCAGGAGCGCTTCAGCCGGCCGCGCCTGGCTGCGCCGGCGGTTCGCCATTTGGGCAGCGGGGCACCTGCCCGCCGGCGGGCGAGCCGGGCCAGCCGGTCGCTGCGTGCACCGGTGTCCGGAGCTGACGCGGCCGGCGCGGCGGAAGGCGGGCTCTCGGGCACGGCTTCGGGCACAGGCTCGGGTGCCGCTTCCGGCTCGGCCTGCACCGTGGCGGGCGGGGCCACGGCCTTGCGTGGGCGGCCACGCTTGCGCGGTGCGGCAGGGGCTGGCGGCTGAGGTGACGCGGCTTCCGGTTGTGCGGGTTCCGGTGGCGGCGCATTGACCGGGGGCGGTTCCGCTGCCGTTTCCTCGGGAATGGGCGTGGGCGCCACGGCCAAGGATTTCGGCTGCTCGGGCAGGACGTCGGCGATCAGCGCGCGCAAGGTGCCTGCGGTTTCGTAATATGAGCCGTCCCAACTCAACAGAAACGGCTTGCCATCCACCCGGAATACTCGCTGCTGCATGGTAAGACGTTGCACTTGCATTTCTGTCGCAGGAAAAAAGGCACAACCAATGGCCTTGGCGGCGGCAACCTGGTCCGGAGTGAGGTTCAAGTGACTTAATTCCAACGGGATTCTTCGGGACCGGACTGCCAGGATAGACCGCAGTTGACCGGCTACTTCATTCTGCACCGAATTCATCGGGCTTCCAAGTGAAACACAGTTGATATTGATAGTTTCCGCGCAACAAGCTGGCCTGACCATAATAAGCCGCATGGCCTCCACAACCGAGCAGATGTGTGGGGAGCACGGGTTCCGGCCCGGTTGACCTGCCACGCGCGTCTCGGCCGGTCAGGTTTCCGTATGCATGCCGGCCTGTCCTGGCCGCTGCCCCGGTGTCGGCTTCCTATGGCGAAGGCTGGAGCGGGCGGGGGGAATCGAACCCCCGACATTCAGCTTGGGAAGCTGACGTTCTGCCTCTGAACTACGCCCGCGCCGTGCCGGCACAGTAGCGGTCCTGCGGCGCTTGCTCAAGCCCGCGCCTTGCACCGCGCGCCGCCAACCCGCATGGTTGCATCAGGGGAACGCCGGGCCCGCGGCCAATCGCCGGGAGAGCCCTGCCTCATGCATCGTCGCAACCTGCTTCTCGGGGCCGGGGCACTCGCCGCCGCCCCTGGCCTGCCGCCCGCCGCCCGGGCCCAGGCGGATCGTGGCACCCTCCGCGTCGCCATGACCACGGCCGACATCCCCTTGACCACCGGCCAGCCCAGCCAGGGCGCCGAGGGCAACCGCTTCCTCGGCATCACCCTCTATGACCCGCTGATCGCCTGGGACCTCACCAGGGCCGACCAGCCGCCGCGGCTGCGCCCGGCGCTGGCGGAATCCTGGGCGGTCGAGCCGGACGACACCAGGCGCTGGACCTTCCGCCTGCGCCCCGGGGTGCGCTTCCACGACGGCAGCGCCTTCACCGCCGAGAGCGTCGCGTTCAACCTCGCCAAGCTGCTGGACCGCGATGCCCCGCAATTCGACCGGCAGCAGGCGGCCCAGGGCAGCCTCTGGGTCGGCAGCATCGCCAGGTGGCGGGTGAAGGACCCGCTGACCATCGAGATCGAGACCCGCTCGCCCGATGCGGTGCTGCCCTTCTCGCTGGCCAATGTGTTCATGTCCTCCCCGGCGCGCTGGGAGGAGCTGGGCCGCAGCTGGGAACGCTTCGCCGCGCAGCCCTCCGGCACCGGCCCCTATGTCGCCGAGCGCATCGTCCCGCGCGAGCGGCTGGAGGCCAGCCGCAACAGCGCCTACTGGGACCCCACCCGCATCCCGAAGCACGAACGGCTGGCGCTGATCCCGATGCCGGATGCGCTGACCCGCACCGCCGCGCTGCTCTCGAACCAGGTGGATTTCATCGAGGCCTCGCCGCCCGATGCCACCACCCGCATCCGCGGCGCCGGCCACCAGGTGGTCACCAACGTCTACCCGCATATCTGGTGCTACCAGCTGAGCTTCGTCGAGGGCTCGCCCTTCCGCGACCTCCGCATCCGCAAGGCGGCCAACCTCGCCATCGACCGCGAGGGCATCGTCAACATGCTGAACGGCATGGCGGCGCCCGCCGCCGGCATGGTCAACCCGGGCCACCCCTGGTTCGGCACCCCGGGGTTCCAGATCAAGTACGACCCCGACCAGGCGAAGCGCCTGCTGGCCGAGGCCGGCTTCGGCCCGGGCAACACAGTGAAGATCAAGCTCATCATCTCCCCCAGCGGCTCCGGCCAGATGCAGCCGCTGCCGATGAACGAAGCGATCCAGCAGAACCTCCTCGCCGTCGGGATCGAGACGGAGTTCGACGTGATGGACTGGGAGGCCCTGCGCACCCGCCGCCGCGCCGGGGCGGACGCGCCGGAGAACCGCGGCTGCCACGGGATCGACAATTCCTGGGCCTTCTGGGACCCGGATATCGGCCTGATCGGCCCGGCCCAATCCACCGACCGCCGCCCGGGCGGCTTCAACTGGGGCAACTTCCAGGACCCGGAGGCGGATGCCCTGGCGATGCGCGCCCGCGCCACCTTCGACCCGGAGGAACAGGGCCGGGTGCTGGCGGCACTGCATGCCCGGATCGTCGACCAGGCGATGTGGCTCTGGGTGGTGCATGACGTGAACCCGCGCGGCATCGCCAGGCGGGTGAAGGGCTTCGTCCAGGCGCAATCCTGGTACCAGGACCTGACGCCGATCAGCCTGGAAGGGTGAAGGTGGCGGCTTGACCGGGCCGGGGGTCCGCCGCTAACTGCGGCCGGGCCTCCGGGTCCCCTCGCGATTTGTCCGGCCAGCTTGCGGCGAGGTTAAATATTCGCGCTAAATCGGCCGTCGGGGGACGCCATCGGCACCCTCGCGCCCCGTCAAGGGTGCCGGACGCCATGCGTTTGCCAAGGTGTTCCACCGCATGTCCAAGTCCCTGCCAGACCGCCCGCTGCGCCCGGCCACCCTGCTGGTCCGCGGCGGCACCACCCGCACCAACCACGACGAGACCTCCGAGGCGTTGTTCCTGACCTCGGGCTTCGTCTACGACAGCGCCGAGCAGGCCGAGGCGACCTTCGCCGGCACCGCCACCCACTACCAGTACTCCCGCTTCGGCAACCCGACCGTCGCCATGCTGGAAGGCCGGCTGGCGGCGCTGGAGGGCGCCGAGGCCTGCCGGGCCACCGCGACCGGGATGGCCGCCGTGCATGCGGCGATGCTGTCCCACCTCAAGACCGGCGACCGCGTGGTGGCCTCGCGCGCCTTGTTCGGCTCCTGCCACTGGATCGTATCCACGCTGCTGCCGCGCTACGGGATCGTCAGCGAGTTCGTCGATGGCTCGGACCTGGCGCAGTGGGAAAAGGCGCTCGCCACCCCGGCCGCGCTGGTGCTGCTGGAGACGCCCTCCAACCCGATGCTGGAGCTGGTGGACCTGCCCGCGGTGGCCGAGCTGGCGCACCGGGCCGGCGCCATCGTGGTGGTGGACAACGTCTTCGCCACCCCGCTGCTGCAGAAGCCGCTGACGCTCGGCGCCGATGTGGTGGTCTATTCCTGCACCAAGCACATGGACGGCCAGGGCCGGGTACTTGGCGGCGCCATCCTCGGCAGCAGGAAGTGGGTGGACGACACGCTGCAGCCCTTCATCCGCAACACCGGGCCGTCGATTTCCGCCTTCAATGCCTGGGTGATCCTGAAAGGGCTGGAGACGCTGCACCTGCGCGTCGCCGCCATGTCGCGCAGTGCCGCCGCCATCGCCGATTTCCTGGCCGAGCGGGTCGAGGTCGCCCGCGCGCTGTACCCCTTCTCGGCCAGCCACCCGCAGTATGCGCTGGCGCAGCGGCTGATGTCGGGTGGCGGCACCCTGGTGACCTTCGACCTCGCCGGCGGCAAGGACGCCGCCTTCCGCTTCTGCAATGCGCTGCGGGTCATCGATGTCTCGAACAACCTGGGCGACTCGAAAAGCCTGGTGACCCACCCCGCCACCACCACCCATATGCGGATCGGCGCCGAGGAACGCGCCCGGCTCGGCATCACCGACGGCACCATCCGGCTCTCGGTCGGGCTGGAGGATGTCGCGGATCTGATCGATGATCTGGCCGAGGCGCTGGATGCCGCCGGGGACAGCGCCGAATAGCCCTTGGCACCCGGGCGTGCTGTGCCAGTTAATGGCGGGGCACGCCGACGCCACGGCGCCACAGGAGGAAACGCATGGGCAGCACGACCCGATCCGTCGCCTCGCCGCCAGGGCCGGCGCCCCGCCTGCCCGGCCGCCACACCATCCGCACGGGCTGACCCGGCATGTCGCCTCCGCCAGCCGATCCCGCGGCGCCGCGCCAGCCCGGCTATACGGCGGTCACCCGGAACGTGCGGGTTTCGGTCCGCACCTTCTACCTCGCCGACCAGTCCGAGCCGGACCGCAGCCACCATGTCTGGGCCTACCGGGTCACCATCGCCAACGAGGGTCGCCTGACGGTGCAGTTGCTCAAGCGGTCCTGGGAGATCACCGATGCGCTCGGCCGCACCCAGCGGGTGCACGGCGACGGCGTGGTGGGCGAGCGGCCGGTGCTCGATCCGGGCGAGAGCTTCGAATACACCTCCGGCACGCCGCTCTCGACATCCTCCGGCTTCATGTCGGGCACCTACCACATGGTGATGTCGGACACCGGGGAGAGCTTCGACGTGGCGATCCCGACCTTCAGCCTCGACAGCCCGCACCAGCCAAGCAGGGTGCATTGACCCCAGCTGGAGCGTGATCGCTTGAGGCGGAAGCGCCGGAAAGCGTCAATCAAGCGACGAAACAACCGGCTGGACTACAATTGGTGCTTCTGTCAGCGCCAATCGTGGTCTAGTCCTCGCCGCCCGGCGGGACCAGCCGGCGCTCGTAGTGCTTCGAGTATTTCGTGGTGATGAGCTCGGTCTTCACCACGACGCAGACATCGGTGGTGTTGAACTGCGGGTCCAGCACCGCGCCGTCCCCGACGAAGCCGCCGAGCCGCAGGTAGCCCTTCACCAGCGGCGGCAGGTCGTTCAGCACGCCGCGGATGTCGAGCGTCGCCGGGTCGATCCGGTCCATCGCCACGTAGCGTTCCGGCAGGGCGCGGGGTCGCAGCAGCGGCGGCGCCAGGTGGTGGGCATGGAGGTAGGTCAGGGTCGGCGCCAGCGCGTCGAGGTCGGTGCCAGGCAGGCTGGCGCAGCCGAACATCACGTCGATCCGGTGGCGGAACACATAGGCGGCGATGCCGCGCCACAGCAGTTGCAGCGTGCCGCGGGTGCGATGGGCGGCATCGACGCAGGACCGCCCGAGTTCCAGGATCGGCCCCGGCAGCGCGACCAGCGGCGCGATGTCGTATTCCGCGGCGGAATAGAACCGGCCGATCGTCCGGGCCGCATCCCGCCGGATCAGCCGGTAGGTGCCGACCACCGCCTCCGGCCCGTCGCCGAGATCGTGGTCGAGCACCAGCAGATGGTCGGCGACCGCGTCGAACTCGTCCCGGTCGCGCGCCGTGGCGCGGGTCTCGGCGTCCGGGTGGGCACCCATCTCATTGTAGAAGATGCGGAAGCGCAGCGCCTGGGCGGCATCCACCTCGGCGGCGGTCTCGGCGATCCGCACCCCGAGGTTGCCGGAGCGCAGCTCACCGAAGCCGGCCTCGACCGCCGGGATCATGCACCGCCCTGTCGTTTGCCGGGGCGGCGGGGCGGGGCGGCCGGCGGTGTCTCGGGGAAGCGCCGGCCGAACAGCTCAAGCCGCTGGTCCACCAGCTCGAAGCCGAGCCGGGCGGCGATTTCCTGCGCCAGGGCCTCGTGCCGGGCCTCGGCGAATTCAATGACCTTGCCGGTGTCCACGTCGATCAGGTGGTGGTGGTGGCCGTGCTCGGTCGGCTCGTAGCGCGCCCGGCCGCCGCCGAAGTCATGCCGTTCGAGGATGCCCTTCTCCTCCAGCAGCCGGACGGTGCGGTAGACGGTGGCGATCGAGATGCGGCTGTCTTGCGCCACGGCGCGGCGGTACAGCTCTTCGACATCCGGGTGATCGGCGCTGTCGGACAGGACCCGGGCGATGAGCCGGCGCTGTCCGGTCATCTTCAGGCCCCGGTCGATGCACAGCCGCTCGATGCGCGAGATGCCCTCACGGTCGGCGGAAGCTGGCGTATCCATGCGGCTGGTGGTCTGCCCTTCCTGGCGAACGGCAGGGGTCACCTGCCGCGCTGGTCATCATCAGGATGGCGACCATAGACCGATGGCGCGTCCGCGGCCATGGCGGACACGCCATTGGTCTCAGGCGGTCTTGGTCGCCGTGCTGGCGGCGGCCGGCATTGCCTGTCGCCCGGCCCGCGGCGGACGCCCGCGCGGCTTGGTGCCGAGCCCGATCTTCTTGGCGAGCGAAGACCGGTGCTGGGCGTAACTTGGTGCCACCATCGGATAATCGGAGCCAAGGCCCCAGCGCTCGCGGTACTGGTCGGGCGTAAGGTTGTAGGAGGTCTGCAGATGCCGCTTCAGCATCTTCAGTTTCTTGCCGTCTTCCAGGCAGATCAGGTACTCGGGCGTAATCGACTTCTTGATCGGCACCGCCGGTTGCGGGCGGTCCGGTTGCGGTTTCACCACCGGCTGTCCGACCGAGGCCAAAGTCCTGTATACTTCCTGGATCAGGTTGGGCAGATCAGCCAGGGCGACCGGATTGTTGGACACATGCGCCGCAACGATTTCAGCCGTCAGTCCCAGCAGCTCGGCAGCGGGGGTTTCTTCAGCCATTTGGCGTATCTTCCCGTTTCTAGTATCGAAGCTATACTGCCAACTGCAGCCGTTTCGCAATACGCTTTGCGGTTTTGAGGGGCAAGAAACCTTGAGTTTTATCATGCCAAAAGAACAGCAGGCCGACCGGGAGATCGACATCACGGCCGAGACTTGCCCGATGACCTTTGTTCGGTGCCGTTTGGCTCTCGATAGGATGTCGGCCGGGGAAACCCTGCTGGTCCGGCTGCGCGGCGAGGAACCACGCCGCAACATCCCACGTACCGCCACCGAACAGGGCCACTCCGTACTGGCGCAGCAGGAAATGCCGGACGGCACGACCATGCTGTTGCTCAGGAAGGGCTGAGGTCCCGCCGCATCACCAGCGCATCGGCGCCATCGGCGTAGTAGCGCCGGCGCCGGCCGACCTCGGCGAAGCCGGATGCCCGGTACAGCGCCAGCGCCGCCGCGTTGCCCGCCGCCACCTCCAGGAACATCGCGGTGGCCCCGCGCAGCACTGCCCCCTGCATGGCACCCGCCAGCAGCGCCGTGCCCAGGCCGCGACGGCGGCCGGACGGCGGCACCGCCAGGGTGAGCACCTCGGCCTCCCCGGCGGCGGCACGCGCCAGGATCAGCCCGGCGCCAGGCCGCCACAGGCCGAAAGCCCCGGGCATTTCCAGCATCAGCGCCATTGCATCCGCGCCCCAGGCCTCGGCCGGCGGGAAGGCGGCGGCGTGCAGGGCGGCCAGCGCGGCCTGATCGGCCACCGTCGCCGGCAGCAGGCTCATCCCGGGTGCGGGGCGGGCAGCCGCACCGCCGGCGGCTCGACATACAGCGGCCGGGCGGCCAGCGGCGGCAGGGCCCCGGCCAGCCGCAGCGCCGCCACCCGGGCCGCCGCAGCCGCATCCGGCAGGCGCTGGCCGGTCAGCCGCGCATTGTAGCCGCGCGCCGCCAGCCGGGCGGCGATGGCCGGCGCCATGTCCCCGGCCACCGCGACCGGACCGGTTGGCCTGGGCAGTTCGGACTCGGCGAAGACCTCGGGCGGGCCGTCGGCGGCCATGGCGCCGGGTGGGAAGCGTTCCAGCAGCACCCGGCCGCGGCGGTTGTCGATGACCGTCCAGATTGCCCGGCCTTCCCGCTCCGCCGCCGGGACCGCTGCCGCCAGTGCCTCCCCGGTGGTGACGCCGATCACCGGCAGCCCGGCGCCGAGCCCGATGCCCTCGGCCAGCGCCAGCGCCGCGCGGATGCCGGTGAAGCCGCCCGGCCCGACGACGGCGGCAATGGCATCCAGCTCCCCGGCGGCCAAGCCGGCTTCCCGCAACACCGCCTCGGCCATCGGCGGCAGCAGGGCGGCATGGCCGCGATCGCCGGCGGCGGAGCGCTGCGCCAGCACCGCATCGCCCGCCAGCACGGCGGCGGAACAGCGCGCCAGCGCGGCGTCCAGCGCGAGGATCCGTGGCCGGCCGGGCATGGTCAGCGGACCCGCGTCACAGCGCGAGCTCCACCATGACCGGCACATGGTCGCTGGCCTGGGGCCAGTTGCGGGCGGCCTTCAGGATGGCCTGGCGGGTCAGCTTGCCGGCCAGGTCCTGGCTGACCCAGATATGGTCCAGCCGGCGGCCACGGTCGGAGGCTTCCCAGTCCCGCGCGCGGTAGGACCACCAGGAATACAGCTTCTGGTCTTCGGGGACGAAGTGGCGCACCGCGTCGTGCCAGGCACCGGCGGCCTGCCAGCCGCCCAGTGCCGCCACCTCGACCGGGGTATGGGAGACGACGCCCAGCATCTGCTTGTGGCCCCAGACGTCATGTTCCAGCGGGGCGATGTTGAGGTCGCCCACCATCACGCTGCGGCGGGCCGGGCCACGCGCGGCGGTCCAGGCGGTGGCCTCGGCGACGAAATCCAGCTTGTGGGCGAATTTGGGGTTCACCGCCCGGTCCGGGGTGTCGCCGCCGGCCGGCACGTAGAAATCATGCAGTTCCAGCGGTCCGCCGGGCAGGTCCAGCTCCACCGCCAGATGCCGGCAATCGCCCTTGGCGCACCAGTCCGGGTCGTCCGTCCTGGCGGCGAAGGGGATGCGGGATAGGATGGCGACTCCGTTGTAGCCCTTCATCCCCTTGTGGGCGATGTGCGCGAAGCCCTGCGCCCGGATATCCTCCAGCGGGAAGAACTCGTCCGGGCACTTGGTCTCCTGCAGGCAGAGCACGTCGGGTTCCAGCGCCGCCACCAGCTCCGTCAGCAGCGGACGGCGGAGGCGGACGGAATTGATGTTCCAGGTCGCGATACGGATGGTTTGCGGCATGGCGCATCCCTACCCCGCGGGATGCGCCAGCGGCAATCCGTTGCGCCGCGGCTCAGACGATGCGGGTGCGGACCTCGCCCACGCCCTCGACGAAGCCTTCCAGCACATCGCCGCGCGACACCGCCGCGACGCCTTCCGGGGTGCCGGTCATGATGAGGTCGCCGGGCGCCAGCGTCACCAGGTGCGAGAGGTTGGAGATCACCTCCGGCACCGACCAGATCAGCTTCGAGAGGTCGGAGGTCTGGGTGACCTTGCCGTTCACCTTCAGCTCGATCCTGCCGCGCGACGGGTCGATGCCGGCGGCGGGCACCAGCGCGCCCATCGGGGCGGACTGGTCGAAGCCCTTGCCCATGTCCCAGGGGCGGCCGGTCTTCTTGGCCTCGTTCTGCAGGTCGCGGCGGGTCATGTCGAGGCCGGCGCAGTAGCCCCAGACATGCTTCAGCGCATCCGCCACGGCGATGTTGGCGCCGCCGGTGCCGATGGCGACCACCAGCTCCATCTCATGGTGCAGCGACTTGGAGGCCGGGGGGTAGGGCATGTCGGCGCCACCCACCACCAGCGCATCGGCCGGCTTGGTGAAGTAGAATGGCGGCTCCCGGGTCGGATCGCTGCCCATCTCGATGGCATGCTCGGCATAGTTGCGGCCGACGCAGAAGATGCGGCGCACCGGGAACAACTGGCTGCTCCCCTTGACCGGCACGGCGGAAACCGCCGGTGGCGCAATGACGTAGTCTGGCATGCCTCGGGTGACCTCCTCGGGTGACCCGCCGAGCAATAGCAGCGCCAACCCGGCCCCGAAAGCCCAGCACAAAACCGAAAGTTTATTCAGTTATTCGTGAAGCGCCCGCAAGTTGTAGGACAGGCACAAAAAAAGCGCCCGGACAGGGGGGTGTCCGAGCGCCGTTTTGTAGTTTCAGCATAGTCAGGTCGGGCGAGCCGGTTGGGGAAACCGGGCATCACCTCCAGCTTTTTTGAAAGGCTGGTCTTCATAGATTAGCGACTCATGAGCCGAGACGCAAAAGGCGTTTGTGCCGGCCAGCTATGCGACCGTGCCGGGACGAGGCTTATCGCCTTGTTTTCACGAGAAGGTGACGCCGCCAACCCGATCTGCGATGGATTGTGGCTATTCCGCCGCCTGCGGCAGCCGCCGCCGGGCGGCCCAGGCTTCCGTTGCATGGCCGAAGCGCTCCAGCAGGCCGCGGCTGACGATATCTCGATCCCAATCATACTCCGGGTGCCACTGAACGCCGTAGGCGAATCCGGTGGCGTCGCGCACCCGGACCGCCTCCACCGTGCCATCGGGCGCCCAGCCTTCCGCCACCAGCCGCGGTGCCAGCCGGCTGATGCCCTGGTTGTGCAGCGAGTTCACGGTGATCTCGGCCCGGCCCGCGATATCCGCCAGCATGCAATCCGGGGCCAGCCGCACGCCATGCGCCTTGGCCACCCGGATGCGCGCCAGCTTCTGGTCGGAGGGGGTGGAATGGTCGATCCGGCCCGGCAGGTCCTGCACCCGCTGATCGAGGCTGCCGCCGAGCGCCACGTTCAGCTCCTGGAAGCCGCGGCAGATCGCCAGCACCGGCAGGCCGGCGGCGATGGCGGCGCGGATCAGCGGCAGGGTGGTCGAATCCCGGGCCGGGTCTTCCGGCGTGCCCTCGGCATGCGGCGGGCCCTCGTAGTAATCCGGCAGGACATTGGACCGGCTGCCGGTCAGGATCAGCCCGTCCAGCCGCGGCAGGATCTGCGGCACCAGCGCCTCACCGGCAGCGGGCAGCAGCACGGGGATGCCGCCGACCGGCCCGAGCACGACGCGCACATAGCTGTCGGAGGCGGCATGGTTCGGCGTGGCGAAGATGCCGAACGCCTTCATGCAGCACGAAATACCGATGAGGGGTTTCATCACCCTGCCAAAATCGCCCGGGAATGCGGCGCGATCAAGATCAAGGACGCGAAATAATGCGCGATCTTGTCATCCTGAGATCCCGAGGGCCTCGCGGAAGCGCGGATCGTTGAAGTTGAACAGCAGGGCGGGGAAGCTGCCGCCGTATTCCGGCTGGAACAGGCTCACCCGGGTTTCCTGCCCCTGGGCATCCACCACCGCCCATTGCTTCAGCTCCATCGGGTCATCCGAGAACACCAGGGTCAGTTGGCCCTCCGCCGCCCGGCCGGTGCGGAACAGCGTGATACGCAGCAGCCCGCCGCTGCGCTCCACCCGCGACACGGTCACGTCGCCGGACAGCTTCACCTGGTCCTGCAGCAGCATCCCGAGCGGCGTCGCCGACAGCGGCAGGGTCGAGGCGTTCTTCAACTCCCGGTCGAAGTAGAAGAACTGGCCATGGCTGGCGACCAGCAGCAGCGGCTCCGGCGGATCGTACTCGAAGCGCATGCGGCCGGGGCGCTCGATCCAGGCGGTGCCCTCGGCGGCGGCGCCGTTCTGGGCGATCTGCAGGAAACGCGCCTTCAGCGTCCGCAGCGCACCAAGCCAAGCTTCCGCCCGGGCGACATCGGCCCGGTCACGGGCGGACAGCGCCGGGGCGGCGGCGGTTTGCGCCGAGGCGGGCCGGGCGATGCCGAGGCCAAGCAGCGCGGGCAGGGCGAACAGGGTGCGGCGGTTCATGCCTCACCATGTGGACCGTGCGGCCCGCCGGGAAAACCCCCACCCACGCGGAAGCGCATGCCGGGCGCGGCCTCAGCGGGACGGCGGGCGGCCCGGCATCATGCCGCCCGGCAACTGCATGGTCCGGTAGCCGGCCGGGCGGCGGAAGCGCGCCGGGTCCTGCGGGCCATAGGCGACCGCCGTCGCCTCGACCGAGCCGCCCTGGCCGTCATGCGTCCCGCTGCTGCGGAGCATCACGCCATCGGCGGTCAGGCACGTCTCGCCACGGGTGGTGCCGTCCACGTACCGCCAGATGGTGCAGGACAGGCCGGCCACGGTGGCGGTGCCGCCGCGGGTGAAGCGGGCGCTGTCCGGCGGCCGGGTCGGAATGCTGATGCCGCCGGGGCCACCCTGCATCGGCAGTTCCATGACCATGCGCTGCTGGTCCATGACCATGAACATCGTCTGGCTCTTCTGGTCGACCAGCGACCAGCCGGCACCGCCGGGCATGTCCACCCGCATCCGCTGCTCGGCGACCAGCCAGGACATCCGCATCTCCTGCCCGGCGGCGACCCGGTAGGTGACGCTGACATCCCGCGTCGGGGAAAGCGGCGGCTGGTCCTGGGCAAGGGCCGGCAGCGCGAGCAGGCCGGCGGCCAGGGTGGACATGGCAAGGCGCATGCGGATCAATCCTCGTCGCTGGTGCGGCGGGTCAGCACCTCGCGCTTGCCGACATGGTTGGCCGGGCCGACCACACCTTCCTTCTCCATCTGCTCGATGAGCTTGGCGGCGCGGTTGTAGCCGATGTTCAGGTGCCGCTGGATGAAGCTGGTGCTGGCCTTGCCTTCCCGGCTGACCAGCGAGACCGCCTGGTCGAACAGCCCCTTCTCGCCTTCCGAAGCGCCGGCGATGCCGGACAGGCCGTCGCCGCCCTCGAGGTCTTCCTCGGCCTCCGTGACTTCCTCGATATAGGCGGGCTCGCCCTGGGCACGCAGGAACTCCACCACCCGTTCCACCTCGGTATCCGAGACGAAGGGGCCATGGACCCGGGCGACCCGGCTGCCGCCGGCCATGTGCAGCATGTCGCCCTGGCCGAGCAGTTGCTCGGCGCCCTGCTCGCCGAGGATGGTGCGGCTGTCGATCTTGCTGGTGACCTGGAAGCTGATGCGGGTCGGGAAGTTGGCCTTGATGGTGCCGGTGATGACATCCACGGACGGGCGCTGCGTCGCCATGATGACATGGATGCCGGCGGCGCGGGCCATCTGCGCCAGCCGCTGCACCGCCGCCTCGATCTCCTTGCCGGCGACGATCATCAGGTCGGCCATCTCGTCGATCACCACCACGATCATCGGCAGCGGGGCGAGCGCCAGCGGCTGGTCCTCGAACACCGGCTTGCCGGTCTCGGGGTCGAAGCCGACCTGCACGCGGCGGGTCAGCGCCTCGCCGCGGCGGCGGGCCTCCGTCACCTTGTCGTTGTAGCCGCCGATGTTGCGGACGCCGAGCTGGGACATGGCGCGGTAGCGCTTCTCCATCTCCCGCACGGTCCATTTCAGCGCGCCGATCGCCTTGGGCGGCTCGGTCACCACCGGCGCCAGCAGATGCGGGATGCGGTCGTAGACCGACAATTCCAGCATCTTCGGGTCGATCATGATGAAGCGGCACTCGTCCGGGCTGAACCGCCAGAGCAGCGACAGGATCATGGTATTGATGGCGACCGACTTGCCCGAGCCGGTGGTGCCGGCGATCAGCAGGTGCGGCATCCGCGCCAGGTCCGCGATGACCGGGTTGCCGCCGATGTCCTTGCCGAGCGCCAGCGGCAGCCGGCCGGTGTTGCGGACCCATTCCTCCGCCGCCATCAACTCGCTGAAATAGACCGTCTCCCGCTTGGCGTTCGGCAGCTCGATGCCGATGACGTTGCGGCCGGGGACAGTGGCGATCCGCACCGCCGTCACGTGCATGTTGCGGGCGATGTCGTCCGCGAGGCCGATGACCCGGGCGGATTTGGTGCCCGGCGCCGGTTCCAGCTCGTACAGCGTGACCACCGGGCCGGGGTTGATGTCGGCGATGCGGCCGCGCACGCCGTAGTCGTCCAGCACCTGCTCGAGCTGGCGGGCGTTGTTCTGCAACGCCTCCTCGCTCGGGCGGCCGACTCGCCTGGCGGGGGGTTCGTCCAGCAGGTCCAGCGGCGGCAGTTGCCAGGGGCTGTCCTGCTGGTCCCGCGGCGGCGGGCGGGGGGCGTCGCTGCGCTTCGGCGGCGGCGCGGGGGCGGCGATCCGCGGCGGCATGCCGGGCAGCTCGGGTGGCGGGGTGGGCGCGGCGCGCGGCGCCGGCCTCGGCGCGCGCGGCACCTCGGCGGCGGCATCGGCGGCGCGCAGCACGGTGGCCAGGTCGTCCGGCGGTGGCCCAGCCGGGCGGCGGCGGCGGAAGCGGAACAGGCTGGCGGCTTGCTGGCCGAGCCGGCCGAACATCCCCGCGGCGCCACGCGCCCTGGCCCCGCCGGCCTGCACCAGCCCGGCCGCGCCGATCCCGGCCTCGCCCAGTCGCGCCACGCCGCCCGCCAGCCCCCCTGCCCCGGCCCGGGCGGCGCGGCCAACGCCCCGGCCCATGCCCAGCCATTCGCGGGGCGACAGGCCGAGCGCGGCCACCGCCAGCCCGAGGGCCAGCACCACCAGCACCATGTCGCCAAGGATAAGGCCGAAGGGGCCGAAGACCGATTCCATGCTCCGCCCGACGGCGCCGGCGACGATGCCGCCCGCCATGCCGCCCGGCCCGGTTTCGGCCGGCAGCCCGGCCGGCAGCGGCGGCATGGTCATGACCGCGGCCAGCAGCGGCAGCGCGGCGAGCAGCGCCGCCAGCCGCGCAGGGAACAGCCCCAGCCCGCGGTGCGATCCCAGGCGCCAGGCCCAGCCGAGCAGTGCCAGGCCCGGCAGCGCGGCAGCCCAGCCGAAGGCCTGCAACAGCACATCCGCCGCCACCGCCCCGGCCGGCCCGGCCAGGTTGGCCACCGGCCGGGCGGTCGCGGTGGACCAGGACGGATCGGCCGGGCTGTAGCTGGCCAGCGCCAGCAGCAGCCCGAGCCCGGCGAGGGCGCAGAGGAAGCCCACCAGCTCGAACAACCGCCGCCGCAGCGCCGCCTTCACCGCCGGCGAGGCGAAGCGGCGCAGGCCGCTGCCGGCCGGCTCCGGCGAGCGGTCGGCCTTGCGAGGGGAGGACCGGCCGAGCGGACGATCAGTGGCGGCGAGGCGGGGCGCGGGCATGCGTCGCGTATCCGGTTCAAGACAGGCCGGAAGAATAGCGCGCAACGGCCTGGACGGCCAGGGAATCACTGCAACCATCGCCGGTCCGGGCCGCGCCCATGACAAAGGGCGCCGGCCATCCGGCCGGCGCCCCGTTCAAGCCACTTGGCTAAATTCCTCAGAAGGAGAAGGTGCGGCTCACGCTGAACACCACGCGGCCGTCGCAGGCGCGCTGGCCGCCCTCGGCGCGGGCGGCCACCGGCAGGCAGTCCCGCTTGTCGATGTTGGTGCCGTACCAGCCGACCGTGCCGGTAAGGCCGGCAAACAGGTCCCGCGAGACGCCGATGGAGTACCAGAGGTAGTCGGGCGTGCCGAAGGCGACGTTGCGCTCGATCCACTGGTAGCCGAGCCGGCCGGAGCCGGTGAACTCGAAGGGCAGCGCGACATCGACGCCACCCTCGATGTAGTAGGCATCCCCCGAGCGGCCGAAGAAGTTCGGCGAGTAGGCGAAGGCCGCCATCACCGTCACCGGCTCGACCTCGTAGGAGGCCTTGATGGCGATCTCCTGGTACTCGTTCAACTGGCCGCCCAGTGCCTTGTCCTGGCCGGGATAGAGATAGGCGATGTAGCCCAGGTCCATGCTGACGCCGGCCAGGGTGAAGCGGTAGCCCGCCAGCAGGTCGAGTTCCTGCCGGGTATCGTTGCCGGGCTCGGCCAGGAATTTGGCGGTGCTGGCGAAGGCCCCGATGTAGATGCCGCTGTCATGCTCGATATCGAGCGTGCCCTGCACCGCCCAGTTGTTGCGGGTCTGGCTGATGCCGCGGAACAGGTAGTCATTGGTGACCGCCGGCGTCACCGTGACGGCGAAGGGAATGGAGTCCTCCGCGGTCTGGGCAGCGGCGGGCAGCACCGGCAGCACGCAGGCGGCGGCCGCGAACAGGGCCGCACGCAGGGTGGCGGCGGAATGGGCAAGACGGCCTGATCGGATGGACATGGCGATGGGTCCTCGGGTTTCCGACAAAATCGGAACGATACGAATTTGCAAAATAGGGCGCTAAAAAAAGGGAGGGGATGGCATCCACCCCCTCCCGCCTGGCTCAGGCGATGCGCTCGCCGTGCTGGGTGACGTCGAGGCCCTCGCGCTCCTCCTCCTCGGCGACGCGCAGGCCGACGATCACGTCGGTCACCTTCAGCAGGATGAAGCTGCCGATCGCGGTGAAGACGATGACCGCGACGGTGGCGTAGACCTGCAGCAGGAACTGGTCGAAGCTGCCGGAAATGCCCTCCGGGGCCGCCGGGGTGCCGGACAGCGCGCCGAAAGCGAACACGCCGACCAGCAGGCTGCCGACGATGCCGCAGACGCCATGCACGCCGAAGGCATCCAGGCTGTCGTCGTAGCCGCACATCTTCTTCAGCGCGGTGGCGCCCCAGAAGCCGGCCAGGCCACCGACCACGCCGATGATCAGCGCCGGCACCGGCAACACGAAGCCGGAGGCCGGGGTGATGGCCACCAGCCCGGCGATGGCGCCGGAGATGCCGCCCAGTACGCTCGGCTTGCCCTTGGTCGCCCATTCCGCGAACAGCCAGGTGAGCGCCGCGCCGCCGGCGGCGACCTGGGTCACCAGCATCGCCATGCCGGCCCGCGCGCCGCGCGCCACCGGCCGAGCCCGCGTTGAAGCCGAACCAGCCGACCCACAGCAGCGCCGCACCGATCACCGCGAGCGACAGGTTGTAGGGCGAGAGGTTGTCGGTGCCGTAGCCGACCCGCTTGCCAAGCACCAGCGCCGCCACCAGGCCGGCGATGCCCGCATTGATGTGGACCACCGTGCCGCCGGCGAAGTCCAGCGCGCCGAGGGCGAAGATCCAGCCATTCGGGTGCCAGACCCAATGCGCCACCGGGGCATAGACCAGCAGCGACCAAAGGATGGTGAACAGCACCATGGCGCAGAACTTCATGCGGTCCGCGAAGGCGCCGGTGATCAGCGCCGGGGTGATGATGGCGAAGGTCATCTGGAACATGACGAAGACCGTCTCGGGGATGGTGAAGGCCACCGCCGCGTCGCCCGTACCCAGGCTGAAGGGCTGGTCCCAGTTCTCCGCATGCCGGACAGGAACAGCTTGGACAGGTCGCCGATCCACGGGTTGCCGTCGCCGAAGGCCAGGCTGTAGCCGGCCACCATCCAGACGATGGTCACCAGCGCAGCGATGGTGAAGCTCTGCATCATGGTCGGCAGCACGTTCTTCTTGCGGACCATGCCCGCGTAGAACAGTGCCAGGCCGGGGATGGTCATCATCAGCACGATGGCGGTGCTGGTCATCATCCAGGCGGTGTCGCCGGTATCGATCGTCGGGGCGTCCTGCGCCATGGCGGGCGTCGCGGCGAGCAGCGCGACGGCCAGTGGCGCCAGCGCGCGTGCGGGCATCCTCATCATTGTTTCCCCTGCATTCCGTGAACGGGTCGTGTGGCGTCAGAGCGCCGAGGTATCGGTTTCGCCGGTCCGGATACGCAGCGCGCGCTCCACATCCAGCACGAAGATCTTGCCGTCGCCGATCTTGTCGGTGCGGGCGGCCTTGGCGATGGCTTCGAGCACGGCATCCACCAGCTCGTCCGGCACCACGACCTCGATCTTGATCTTGGGCAGGAAACTCACTGGTACTCCGCACCGCGGTAGATTTCCGTCTGCCCCTTCTGGCGGCCGAAGCCCTTCACCTCGGTCACCGTCAGCCCCTGCACACCGAGCGGGGTGAGCGCCTCGCGCACCTCGTCCAGCTTGAACGGCTTGATGAACGCCATCACCAGCTTCATCTGCCCACAGCCTCCTGAAAATTCCGGCAGACGACCTACTTCCAATTCCCGTGCCAGTCGGGATTCCAGGGTTTGGCCATGGGGCTGTACCCTCAATGGGCAGTCATGCCTGAATTTCAGGCAGGAAAAGGACAGGAGTCGGGCGGCCCCGGTGTGGACCCCCGCGAAGCAGCATGGGAAGACGCCCGGCATGACATCGACACTCGACGTGGCCGCCTGCATCGTCGGCGCCGGCCCGGTCGGCGCGACCCTCGCCGCCACCCTCGCCGCCGCCGGCCTGCCGACCGCGGTGGTGGACGCCGCCCCGCTGCCGCCCATGGCGCTGCCGGACTTCGACGGCCGGGCCTATGCCATCGCCCTCACCTCGAAGCGCCTGCTGGAGGCCGCCGGCATCTGGGACCGACTGCCGGCCAGCCCTGGCCCGATCCGCGAGATCCGGGTGGCCGATGGCCGGCCGGGCGAGCCGGCCTCGCCGCTCTCCCTCACCTTCGATTCGGGGGAGGTCTCGGCCGAGCCCTTCGGCTACATGGTCGAGGCGCGCAGCCTGCGGGTCGCGCTCAACGCCGCCCTGCCGCGGCTGCCCAACCTGCACGTCTTCGCCCCGGCCACCGCCACGGTGGAACGCCGGGCAACCGGCGCCACGGTGCGGCTATCCAGCGGGGAGGTGCTGAACGCCCGGCTGGTGGTGGCAGCCGAAGGCCGCAACAGCCCGCTCCGCAAGCAGGCCGGCATCCGCACCACGACGCTCGATTACCACCAGATCGGCATGGTCGGCGCCTTCGCCCATGAACTCCCGCACCACGACACGGCGCTGGAGCAGTTCCTGCCGAACGGCCCCTTCGCCCAACTGCCGCTGGCAGGTCCGGGGAATTTCGGCACCGCGGCCTATCCGCATGCCTCGGCCTTCGTCTGGGCCGACCGCACCGCCATCGCCCGGCGGATGCTGGGGCTGGACGATGCCGCCTTCGGGCGCGAGCTTGCCCGCCGCCTGGGTGGGCATCTCGGCGCCGTCAGGCCGATCGGCCGGCGCTGGTCCTACCCGCTGTCCGCCCTGCTGGTGGACCGCTGGACCGATACCCGGCTCGCCTTGGTCGGCGATGCCGCGCATGGCGTCCACCCGATCGCCGGCCAGGGGCTGAACCTCGGCTTCCGCGACGTGGCGGCGCTGGCGGAGGAAATGATCGCCGCCTGGAACGCCGGGGCGGACCCCGGCGCGCCGGCGGTGCTCGCCCGCTATCAGGCGCGGCGGCGGCCGGACACGCTGCTGATGCTGTCCGGCATGCATGCGCTGGAGCGGCTGTTCGGCAACGACATCGCGCCGGTGCGGATCGCCCGGCGGCTCGGCATCGCCGCGGTGGACCGCATCCCCGCGCTGAAGCGGGCCTTCGCCCGGCAGGCGATGGGCATGGGGCCGGGCATGTCCGGACTGCTGGCCGGCCAGGGCCTGCGGAAGCCCGGCCCGGCCTAGCCCTTGCGGCGCGGCGGCGGGTCGCGGCCCAGGCCCTTGGCCGCCAGCGCGTGCTCGTAGGCCGCCCAGCGCTCGGCCTGCTCGACCCCCAGCCGGTGCAGGTAGCCCCAGCTGTAGATGCCGGTATCGTGCAGGTCGTCGAAGACAATGCGGACGGCGTAGTGGCCGACCGGCTCGACCCGCATGATCCCTACCTGCCGCCGCCCGGCCACCATCACCTTCTGGCCCGGGCCATGGCCCTGGACCTCGGCGGAGGGGCTCTCGACCCGCAGGTATTCGGCCGGCAGGCTGAACCGCGTCCCGTCGTCGAAGGTGACGTCGAGCCGGCGTTCCGCCTGCTTCAGGCGGATCTCGGTGAGGGTGGGCACCGCTCAGGCATCCAGTCGCCGCGCCTCGTCCGGCAGCATGATGGGGATGCCGTCGCGGATCGGGTAGGCCAGCCGGGCGGCATCGCTGATGAGTTCGCCGGCCACGCGGTCATAGCGCAGCCCGGACTTGGTCAGCGGGCAGACCAGGATTTCCAGCAGCGCGGGGTCCACCTCGCTGGGCGGCCTGGGGTCGGTGCCGCGGGGGGATTTGGTTTGGCTCATCGTCGTGTCCTTCAACTCGGCCTTCAACTCGGGCGCCGGCCGGGTGGCTCATCGCCGGAGGGGCTTCCATGCGCGCCCATCTGCAACAGGGCAATGAGCATGGCCGCCCGGTCCGCCGTGGTGGCGGCTTCCAGCAACGCCTGCTTCTCCGGTACATCGAAGGGGCAGACCATGGCCAGGGTCAGCACCAGCATCGGGTCCGAGGTCTGCTCCACCGCGTCCCAGTTCGCCTCGATCCCGCGCAGCTTGAAGAATGGCTGCAAGGCCGCCAGCAGGCCCGGCCGGTCGATGGCCGGCGGCGGTGCATCGGTGTCGAGGTCCGCCAGGAAGGGCGCGTAGTCCGCACGCACCCGGCGGTAGCCGCGGCGCATCTCCAGCTCCTCTACCACCCGGAAGCGAATGAGGCCGGTCAGGGTGACGAGCATCCGGCCATCCTCCGTCTCGGCAAAGGAGGTCAGCCGGCCGAGGCAGCCGGTCCGGTACAGTCCCGGCCCGTTGGGGCCGGGCGCCGCGCCGGGGTCCGGCTGGATCATTCCGAACATCCGGCCAGCCGCCATGCTGTCCTGGGTCATCGCCAGGTAGCGCGGCTCGAAGATGTTCAGCGGCAGCCGCCCCTGCGGCAGCAGCAGCGCGCCGGAGAGCGGAAACACCGCGATCTCCGCAGGCATGTCCACGGGCGGTGCGACTGGCTGGGCGGGGGAATCGGCCACGAAGCCGCCGCTACCGGAACATCAGCGCGGACAGCTTGCGCCGTCCCGCGACCGTCGCCGGGTCGCCGAAGCCCCAGGCCTCGAAGAACTTCAGCAATTGCTTGCGCGCGGCTTCCTCGTTCCAGGTGCGGTCGCGGCGGAAGGCCTCGAGCAGCGCATCGACCGCCCCGGCCCGGTCGCCGGAAGCGTTCAGCGCCACCGCGAGGTCGATGCGCGCGGCGTGGTCGTCCGGGTCGGTGGCCAGGCGGCTTTCGAATTCGGTCAGCTTCTCCCGCGCGGCGCGGCCCTCGGCGGCCAGTTCCAGCGCGCTGCGGACCGAGACGATGGCGGCATGCTCGGCGATCTTTGGCGGCACGCTCTCGATGACCTGCAGCGCCTGCTCCTCCTGGCCCAGTTCCATGAGGCTGCGGGCGGCGCCTGCAAAGGCCTCGGCGTTCTCGGGCTCCTCCTGCACCAGGGCACCATAGAGTTGCAGCGCGGCCTGGTGGTCGCCCTCCTCGGCGGCGGCCTTGGCCTCGCCCAGCAGGTCAGCGGCCGGCATCTGCCCGCCGGCCAGCTTCAGCAGCCCCTCGACGAAGCGCTTGATCTCGCCTTCCGGCAGCGCGCCCTGGAAGATGTCGGCGATCTGGCCCTGCCAGAAGGCGGCGACTGTCGGCACCGACTGCAGCGGCAGGCCGAGCTGGCTGAGCTGCTGGACCAGTTGGCGGTTCTTGTCGATGTCGATCTTGACCAGCTTCACCCGGCCGCCGGCGGCGCGCACCACCTTCTCGATGGCCGGCGTCAGGGTCTTGCAGGGGCCGCACCAGGTGGCCCAGAAATCCACCAGGATCGGGGTGGTCCGGCTGGCTTCCACCACATCCTGCATGAAGGTCTTCTGGTCGCCGTCCTTGATAAGGTCGGCGCCGCCGGCAGGGGCCCCGGCGGGGCTCGCCTGGCGGTTGGGGTCGAAGATGACGTCCATGTCGGCTGTTCCTCGGGTCTTGGGGCTATAGATGCGCCGGGTCGGCGCAAGGGCAATGGGGCGATCTGGCCTTGGGGTCGTGCAGGTGACCTGCGTGGGTGAGATGATAGCCGCCGCCACTTGGTTCCAACAATTCAGCCGTTGGGTCAGCCGGTGGCGCCGGGCAGCTCCAGCACCTCCGGCCGGTGGCCGAGGCTGGCCAGGAAGCGCAGCAGGTCGGCCGGGCGGATGGCGGTGGTCATGCTGTTCACCAGCGGGTGGAAATGCACCCATTCGTGCTCCCGCAGCAGCCCGGCATCCAGCACGATGCGGACGGCGCCGGGCGCCGCGTTGACCATGCCGAAGGGCGTCACCGAGCCCGGCTCCACGCCCAGCAGCGCGCGCAGCGCCTCGGGCGGCGCCATTTCCACCCGCCCGGCGCCGGCCGCACGGGCCAGCGCATTCACCGAGACCTGGCGGTTTTCCTCCAGCACCGCCAGCAGATGCGGCCCGGGGGCGGCCTTCGCCGGGCGCAGGAACAGGTTCTTGCTGTGCCCGCCCCGGAGGGTGCCGCGCAAGGCCTGGCTTTCGGCCACGGTGAAGACCGGCGCATGGGTGGTCGTGGTGGTCTCGATCCCGAGCGCTTCCAGGCGGGCGAGCAGGCCGGCGGGCGTTTCAGCCATGGTTGGTGGTGATCCGGAATGGAGGGTTTCACGGACAATGTAACGCGGTGCAGGCGCCGCGCTAGAATATCCCCATGGCCAGCCCGGCGGCGAAGGCCGCGCCGGCCTCCTCGCAACGCCGGATATCCGCGGCGCCGATCACCTTGGGCGCCAGGATGGCCTCGGGCGTCTGCGCCCGGGTGCAGACGATGAGCGGCTCGGCGACCTCCCGCAGCCGCCAGCCGGTGGCGATGCGGGCGACCTGGCGGGCGGCGTTGCTGCCGTCGCTGCCGGCGCAGATCAGGCTGGCGTAGGGCTGGCCATTGATGCGGTCGAGCACCGGGTAGTAGCAGCGGTCGAAGAAGTCCTTCATCAGTCCGGCGATGGCGGCGAGGTTCTCGGGCGTGGCGAAGATGTAGCCATCGGCGGCCAGCACGTCGTCCGGCCCGGCCTCCGGCGCCGGCAGCAGCCGCACCTGCAGCCCGGGTTCGGCGGCGGCGGCGGCGCGGGCGGCGGCCTCGGCCATCTGGCGGGTGCCGCCGGTCATGGAATGGAACACCATCAGCAGGGTCTTCATGGCCGTGCCCGCGCGTCAGGCCGGCGTGGCGGGTGGCGCATCCACCACCCAGGATACCGTGGCATCGCCGCGCAGGAAGGTCTGGCAGGCCAAGCGGAAGCCTGCGGCCAGTTCGGCGTCCGTCAGGTGGCGGCGCTCATGCGGGGTCGCCGGGGCGGCGTGCTCCCGCCCTTGCTCGATCCGGCACCTGCAGGTGCCGCAGATGCCGCCGCCGCAGCGGAACGGGATGCCGGCCCCGGTCCGCAACGACATCCGCAGCAGGCTGAGCTCCGGCGGCAGGCTGACCGTGCGGCTTCGGTCGGGCAGGCCGGGGGGCATGAAGGTAATCCGTATCACCACCTCGCCTCCCGCACCGACTGCCCGCCGCGCCGCATCAGGGCGACCGCGGCGGCGGCCCCCCGGAACCCTCGGCCGCCGCGTCGGTCGCCGGCATGGCGCGGTTGGCACCGTCCGACTGCCGTTCCCGCGCCAGCCGCTCGGTCAGCGTCCGCAATTCCAGCCGCTGCTGTTCCAGCCGCTCCTGGCCCTCGGCCAGTTGCCCGGCGAGGTCCAGCCGGCGCTGTTCCATGGTTGCCACCTCGGCGCGCAGCGCCTCGGCTTGGCCACGCAGCCGCGCCTGTTCCTCGCGTGCCGCCGCGGTCGCGCCGGTGGCCTCCCGCGCCTCGGCCTCGGCCTCGGCCAGGGCGGCACGGCGGGCGGCGAGTTCCGTCCCGGCGGTCTGCGCCTGCGCCCGCACCGCTTCGAGGCGGCGCTCCTCGGCGGCGGTGCCGTCGCGCAACTCGGCCAGCCGGCGCTCGGCCGCGCCGACCGCGGCGCGCAGCTCGGCGCTGCGGGCTTCAAGGCCGCGCAGGGTATTGGCCGCCTCCTCGCGCGCGGTCGAGAGCCGGGCGAGTTCGGTCTGGGCCTGCTCCACCTCGGCCAGGCGGTCGTTCAGGGTCGATTCGGCGGCATCCAGCGCGACCCGCAGTCCGGCCAGCCGGCGCTCCGCCGCGGTGGCGGCGCCGGTGAGCTCGGTGGTTCGCTGCTCCAGCCCACGCACCCGATTGGCGGCTTCCTCCGCGGTGCGGTTGGTGCTGGCCAGCCGGCGATCCGCCTCGGTGGCGGCGGCGGCGAGGTCGGTGGTCCGCTGCTCCAGCTCGCGCACCCGGTTGGCAGCTTCCTCCGCGGTGCGGTTGGTGCTGGCCAACCGGCGATCCGCCTCGGTGGCGGCGGCGGCGAGGTCGGTGGTCCGCTGCTCCAGCCCGCGCACCCGGTTGGCGGCTTCCTCCGCGGTGCGGTTGGTGCCGGCCAGCCGGCGATCCGCCTCGGCGGTGCTGGCCGAAAGCTCGGCGCTGCGCTGCTCCAGCCCGCGCACCCGGTTGGCGGCTTCCTCCGCCCGGCGGTTGGTGGCGGCCAGTTGCTGCTCGGCCTCCGCGAGGGCGGAGCGCCGGGCGGCCAGGTCACGCTCGACGGTGGCGGTCTGCTCGCGCAGGCCGGCGACGCGCTGCTCCGCCTCGGTGCCGGCCTGCTGGCGCTCGGCCAGCGACTGCTCGGCCTGGGCGATGGTGGCCCGCAGGCTCTGCAGCCGGGCTTCCTCGGCAATGCCGCGTTCGCGCTGGCCGACCAGCCGGCGGTCCTCGGTGGCCACCTCGTCGCGCAGCGAGGCCAGGCGGCGTTCGGTGGTGGCCGCCAGGTCGCGCAGCCCGGCCAGCCGGCGCTCCTCCGCCTCGGCGCGTTCGGTGAGCGAGGCCACCCGCCCCCCCTGCGCAGCCGCCTCGTCGCGCAACCCGGTCAGCCGGCGTTCGGCCTCGGCCGTCTGCCCACGCAACGCGGCGACGCGTGATTCGAGCTGCGCCACGGTGTCGCGGCGCTGGCTGGTGGCCTGGGCGAGCTGCCCGGAATCGGACTGCAACGCCGCCAGCCGCTGTTCCTCGGTGGCCAACTCCTCGCGCAGCCGCTGCCGTTCGCCATCTGCGGCGGTGCGGGACCGCTGGGCATTGGCCAGGGCACGCCGGGCCGAAGCCAGCCGGCCCTCGATCGCGGCGAGGTCGCCGGCCGCCCGGCGTTCCGCCTCGAGCGCCGCTTCCAGCTCCGCCACCCGGCTGCGCAGCACCCCGCCGCGCGCCTGGGAATCCGCCAGCGACCGCTCGATCGAGGCGATCCGTTCGGTCCGCTCGACGGTCAGTCCGCAACCGCTCAGCGGTGCCAGCAGCACCGGACCAAGCACAACCAGGGCCGGCCCCCGCCAGCGCGACACATTCGACATTCAGTTGGCCCCCCGCCTTATCCGCCGCATGGCGCCCGCTTCCGCGGCTCAGGTCAACCACTCGTGTGGTACCAATTCGACAGCCGGCTTCACGATACGGTTTGGAAGCGAAGGCGCAACGCGATCAGGCCATGGCGGCAGCCCCCTGGAGTACACAGATAGGGGCCATGACAGAGCCACCGCGCATTGATTCCCTCGCCGCATTCTCGGAGCAGCTGGCCGCACTGGCCGCGCTCGGCGCCACCCGAACCGTCGCGGTGCATGGCCGGGACGGCCGCGCCCGGTCCGGCCTGCTGTGGGCCGATGGCCTGGTGGTGACGGCGGAGGAGGCACTGGAGCGCGACGACGAGATCACCGTCACCTTGCCGAACGGCGAACGTGTGGCGGCCACCCTCGCCGGGCGGGATCCGGGGACGGACATCGCCCTGCTGCGGGCCGAGACCGGCTCGGTACCTGACCTGGCCACCGCCCCGCCAGCGGCGTTGGCGGCCGGCCACCTGGTGCTGGCCGTCGGCCGTGGCGAGCACGGCCCGCTGGCCGGCTTCGGCATGGCGGCGCAGGTCGGCGGCCCCTGGCGCTCAATGCGCGGCGGCCGGCTGGAACGCCGCATCCAGCTCGGCCTGCGGCTGGACCCGACGGCCGAGGGCGGCACGGCGCTCGACCATGCCGGCCGGCTGCTCGGCATGGCGGTATCCGGGCCGCGCCGGCAGGCGCTGGTGATCCCGTCCGAGACCATCGCCCGTTCGGTGGAGCAACTCGGCCGCCGTGGCCGGGTGGCGCGCGGCTACCTCGGGCTGGCGCTGCAGCCGGTGCGGGCCGGGGCGGTGCGCGGGCTGATCGTGGTCGGCATCGACCCGCAGAGCCCGGCCGGCCTGGGCGGCCTGTTGATCGGCGACGTGCTGGCCGCCTGGGACGGCACGCCGCTCGGCTCGGTGCGGGAGATGCTGGCGCGGCTGGAGCCTGAAAGCATAGGAACGCAGGTGATGCTCGACCTGATCCGGGGTGGCCAGCCGATGCGGCTCGCGGTCCGCATCGGCGAACGGGCGGCGGCCTGAGATGGCAGCCTCCGCCCTGCTGGACCGGCGGCCCGGTCCGCCCGCCCCGCCCCGGCCGATCGCCGTCACCCCCGGGCTGGCCGTGCTGGTGCGCGCCGGGGACCCTGAGCTGGTGGCCCGGCTGGCGGCGCTGCCCGGCGTCCGGCTGGTCACCGAGCCGGCCGATGCCGCGGTGGTGATCACCGACCTGCCGGCAGCCGAGGCGGAGGAGCCGCCCACCCTGGTGCTGGCCCAGGGCGCCGCGGCGGTGGCCGCGCTGCGGGCCGGGGCACGGGCGGTGCTGCCGCCGGATGCCTGCCCGGCGCTGCTGGCCGCCGCGCTGCCGGCCATCGCGCGCGGGCTGGCGGTGCTGCCGCCCGGCGTCCTCGGCGCGCTGACCGGACACAACCCGGCAGCCCCTGTCGAGGCCGGGCTGACCCGGCGGGAGCGGGAGGTGCTGGACCTGCTGGCGGCCGGCGCGTCGAACAAGGTGATCGCCCGGCGGCTCGGCCTGTCCTTCCATACCGCCAAGGCACATGTCGCGGCGGTATTGCAGAAGCTGGGCGCCGGCAGCCGGGCCGATGCGGTGGCGCGGGGCGCGCGGGCGGGGTTGGTCCTGCTGTAGCCGGCCGCCGGGCTCGCCGACCTGCCCCATACTCGCCCAGACGCACGGAGGACGCCCCGCATGATCCAGGTCCACCACCTCAACAACTCCCGTTCCCAGCGCATCCTGTGGCTGCTGGAGGAAATGGGGGTGCCCTACGACGTGATCCGCTACGAGCGCGACCCGGCCACCATGCTGGCACCGCCCGCGCTGAAGCAGGTGCATCCGCTCGGGAAGTCGCCGGTGGTGGTCGAGGACGGCGAGGTGGTGGCGGAGACCGGCGCCATCGTGGAGTATTTGCTGGAACGGCATGGTGCCGGCAGCGCCACGCCACGGCTGGCCCCGGCGGCCGGGACCGAGACCTATCGCCGCTTCCGCTACTGGATGCATTTCGCCGAGGGCTCGGCCATGACCCCGCTGCTGGTGAAGCTGTACCTGCTGCGGGTCGGGGACCCGGCGGCGCCGGTGCTGGCCCGGATCGACGCCAACCTCGGTGCACTGCTGGATTATCTGGACGCCGAGGTGGCACGGGAGGGGTATTTCGCCGGCCCCGACTTCACCGCCGCCGATGTCATGATGAGCTTCCCGCTGGAAGCCGCGACCATGCGGGCGGGCCTCGACGGGTCCCGGCCCGCGCTGTTCGGGCTGCTGCGCAAGCTGCAGTCCCGCCCGGCCTACCGGCGGGCGCTGGAGCGGGGTGGCCCCTATGCCTATGCGCCGTAGGAATCCGGCCGGCGGCAGGATGCCTCGGCGCCGTGACGGGCCTGGTTTCCCCTGGCTGGTTGTCCTGGCGGCCCACAGGGACTACGTGAGCCGGTAACCGGTTCTGTCCAGCGGAACCTCCCTCATACAGATATGACAGGCATGAGCGATCCATCCGAGCTGCCGCCGGGCACCGCGCCGGCGGACGAGACGACCACGACCCAGGAACCGGCGGTGGAACAGTCCCCCGCCGAGCGTATCGCCGCACTCGAAGCCGAGGTCGCGCAATTCCGCGACCGTTGGCTGCGGGCCGAGGCCGAGACGCAGAACCTGCGCAACCGCGCCCAGCGCGACGTGGCGGATGCCCGCAGCTACGCCACCCAGAAGTTCGCCGGCGATGTGGTGGAGGCCGCGCAGAACCTGCGCCGCGGCCTCGAATCCCTGCCGCCGCAGCGGGAGGGCGAGGACGACCTGCTGGTCAAGCTGCGGGAAGGCTTCGAGGGCGTGGAGCGCAGCTTCATCGCCCTGCTGGAGCGCAACGGCATCCACCGCAAGGAAGCCCAGGGCCAGCCCTTCGACCCTGAGTTGCATCAGGCGATGGCCGAGCAGCCAGCCCCCGAGGGCGTCGCGCCCGGCACGGTGATCCAGGCCTGGACCCCGGCCTGGACGCTGAACGGCCGGCTGCTGAAGCCGGCGATGGTGGTGGTCGCGGCCGGTGGCAGCAAACCGGATGGCGGCAAGGGCACACCGCCCGGCTAGAATTTCACCGGCGTCGCGGGCGGGGCTTGTTCCCCCCTGGGGCGCCAATACATCGGGAATGCCGCCGGCCCCTGCCGGCGGCATTCCCATCCGAAGAACCCCGGCATCGCCGAGTTGAGGCCGGGCCGGGACAATTCAGGGGACGGGCGCGGTGCCTTCGCTATGGGCCGCCCCCGTCCGCCGCAGAGGAGAGTACGGATGAGCAAGGTCATCGGCATCGACCTCGGTACCACCAATTCCTGCGTCGCCATCATGGAAGGCAAGGACGTCAGGGTCATCGAGAACGCCGAGGGCGCGCGCACCACGCCCTCCATGGTCGCCTTCGCCAAGAACGGCGAGCGGCTGGTCGGCCAGTCCGCCAAGCGCCAGGCGGTCACCAACCCCGAGAACACCCTGTACGCCGTCAAGCGCCTGATCGGCCGCCGCTTCGACGACCCGATGGTGAACAAGGACAAGGGCCTGGTGCCCTACAAGATCGTCCGCGCCGCCAACGGCGACGCCTGGGTCGAGGCCGACGGCAAGAAGTACGCGCCGCAGCAGATCAGCGCCGACATCCTGACCAAGATGAAGGAGACGGCCGAGGCCTATCTCGGCGAGAAGGTGACCCAGGCGGTCATCACCGTCCCGGCCTACTTCAACGACGCCCAGCGCCAGGCGACCAAGGAAGCCGGCGCGATCGCCGGGCCTCGAGGTGCTGCGCATCATCAACGAGCCGACCGCGGCGGCGCTCGCCTATGGCATGGACCAGAAGAAGGGCGGCACCATCGCGGTGTACGACCTCGGCGGCGGCACCTTCGACGTCTCGATCCTCGAGATCGGCGACGGCGTGTTCGAGGTGAAGTCGACCAACGGCGACACCTTCCTCGGCGGCGAGGATTTCGACGCCCGCGTCATCGACTACCTGGCCGACGAGTTCAAGAAGGAGCAGGGCATCGACCTGCGCGGCGACAAGCTGGCGCTGCAGCGGCTGAAGGAAGCCGCCGAGAAGGCGAAGATCGAGCTGTCCTCCTCGCAAGCAGACCGAGGTCAACCTGCCGTTCATCACCGCCGACGCCTCCGGGCCGAAGCACCTGGTGATGCAAGCTGACCCGCGCCAAGCTGGAGGCGCTGGTCGACGACCTGATCGCCAACGCACGCTCGAGCCCTGCAAGCAGGCGCTGAAGGATGCCGGGCTCACGGCCGGCGAGATCGACGAGGTGATCCTGGTCGGCGGCATGACCCGCATGCCCAAGGTCATCGAGCCGGTGAAGCAGTTCTTCGGCCGCGAGCCCGCGCGCAACGTCAACCCGGACGAGGTCGTCGCCATCGGCGCCGCGATCCAGGGCGGCGTGCTGAAGGGCGACGTCAAGGACGTGCTGCTGCTCGACGTGACCCCGCTGTCGCTCGGCATCGAGACGCTGGGCGGCGTGTTCACCCGGCTGATCGACCGCAACACCACCATCCCGACCAAGAAGTCGCCAGGTGTTCTCACCGCGGACGACAACCAGACCGCGGTGACCATCAAGGTCTTCCAGGGCGAGCGCGAGATGGCGGCCGACAACAAGCTGCTGGGCCAGTTCGACCTGACCGGCATCCCGCCGGCGCCGCGCGGCGTGCCGCAGATCGAGGTGACCTTCGACATCGACGCCAACGGCATCGTCAGCGTCCAGGCCAAGGACAAGGCGACCGGCAAGGAGCAGCAGATCCGCATCCAGGCCAAGTCCGGCCTGTCGCGACAGCCGACATCGAGCGGATGGTGAAGGACGCCGAGGCGAATGCCGAGGCCGACAAGAAGCGCCGCGAGGCGGTCGAGGCCCGCAACAGCCTCGACGCGCTGGTCCACAGCCACCGAGAAGACGCTGAAGGAGAATGGCGACAAGGTCGCCGGCCGCCGAGAAGGCCGAGGTCGAGGCGGCGATCGCCGCCGCCCGCACCGCGATGGAAGGCGAGCGACGCTCGAGGCCATCGCTCAAGGCGAACGAGGCGCTGTCCCAGGCCTCGATGAAGATGGGCGAGGCGCATGTACAAGGCCCGCAGGCGGCCGAGGCCGAGCAGCAGCCGGGCGCGGCGGCAGCCCGGCGCCGGTGGCCCCGGTGCGGCGGCCCGAGACAAGGTGGTGGACGCCGAGTTCGAGGAAGTCGACCCGAACAAGAAGAAGCCCGGTCAGCTGGCCGGCGCCCGGAGCGACCCGGGCATCGCGCCTGCTGACCCGGACACCCGCCCGCGGCCTCGGCCGGCCGCGGCGTGGTCGGACCTCGCGCCCGGAAGCTTCCACGGGCCCGTTCGCTGAACCCTTCGTGGGATATCGCCCCGGCCATGGCGAAGCGGGATTACTACGAAGTGCTCGGCGTCGCACGCGAGGCGACCGAGGACGACCTGAAGAAGGCCTATCGCAAGCTGGCGATGAGCACCACCCCGACCGCAACCCGGGTGACAACGGCGCCGAAGCCAAGTTCAAGGAAGTGAACGAGGCCTACGACGTCCTGAAGGACGCCGAGAAGCGCGCCGCCTATGACCGCTTCGGCCATGCCGCCTTCGAGAGGCGGCGGTGGCGGCGGCGCGGGTCGGCGGCGGCAACCCCTTCGGCGCCGGCTTCGAGGACATCTTCGAGGAGATGTTCGGCGGCTTCGGCGGCGGCGGCGCGGCGGCGGCCGCGGCGGCCGCCGGCCGCGGCGCCGACCTGCGCACGGCGGTCGAGATCACCCTGGAGGAGGCCTTCGCCGGCAGCCAAGAAGACCGATCCGCGTGCCGAGCAGCGTGCTCTGCGAGGCCTGCAACGGCACCGGCGCGGAGGCCGGGCGGCCACGGCCAGACCTGCCCGACCTGCCAGGGCGCCGGCAAGGTGCGGGCGCAGCAGGGCTTCTTCCTGATCGAGCGGACCTGCCCGACCTGCAGCGGCCAGGGCCGCATCATCAAGAACCCCTGCAAGGTCTGCCAGGGCGCCGGCCGGGTGCAGCGCGACCGCACGCTGTCCGGTCACCATCCCGGCCGGCGTCGAGGACGGCACCCGCATCCGGCTTGACCGGCGAGGGCGAGGCCGGGGTGCGCGGGGCGCCGGCGGGCGACCTCTACGTCGATGTCGGCGGTCGCGCCGCACCCGCTCTTCCAGCGCGACGGGCGCCAACATCTTCGTCCGGGTGCCGCTGCGGATGACCCAGGCGGCGCTCGGCGGCGCGGTCGAGGTGCCGGTGATCGATGGCGGCGCGGGCCCGGGTGACCATCCCGGCCGGCACCCAGAGCGGGCGACCAGTTCCGGCTGCGCGGCCAAGGGCTTCTCGCGTGCTGCGCAGCGCGGCCCGCGGTGACATGTACGTGCAGGTCGCGGTCGAGACGCCGCAGAACCTGACGCAAGAAGCAGCGCGAACTGCTGGAGGAATTCGAGGCCGAGGCCGACCAGGGCGGCAGCACCAGCCCCGAAAGCGAAGGCTTCTTCGCCAAGGTGAAGGAGTTCTGGGACGGGCTGGCGCGCTGAGGTCCAGCGCGCCGTTCCTGGACCAGGGCCGGTGATTTGCCGCCAGCGGGCCGGCAACCGCGTCGCGGGCGGCACGTTGTCATAGGACCGCCGCAGCCCCCCCTGCGACGGTCTTGGCAGGCGGCGGCGCGGCACGGTCCCACCGTACCGTCGCTGGCCCCCCATCCTTGACTCCGCGCAGCACGACCGCGCAGCTACGCCGCATCCGAGGAAGTGGACTGGGCCGACCGGAACTGGGGCCGGCAGGTCTCCGACTATTATGGCGTCCGTCCCCATTGGTCCGAGGTGCCCTGAGGCGTTGAGGCACCCGCGCCTCCCGTTGGCGCGGCGCTGGACGAACCGGGGCTGCCGGCCTTAGACCCTGCCCGGACACCGCCCCGGGGAAGGACTGAGCCATGGCCATCCGCATCGGCATCGCCGGCATCGCCGGCCGCATGGGCCGCTTGCTGGCCGAGGAAGTGGCCGCCGCCGGTGCCACGCTGGCCGGCGGCACCCGGCGCCAGGCCGCCGGCACGGCGGCCCCTGCCTGATATTCCCTGATGCCGCCGCGTTGTTCGCCGCCTCGGAGGTGGTGATCGATTTCACCCATGCCGAAGCCGCCACCGCCCATGCCGAAGCCGCCGCCGCCGGCGGCAAGCCGCTGGTGCTCGGCTCCTCCGGGCTGTCGGCGGCGCAGGAAGCGGTGGTGGCAGCTGCGGCGCGGCGAGTGCCGGTGGTCTATGCCGCCAATTTCGCGCCCGGCGTGAACCTGGTGCTGGCGCTGGCCGAACGTATGGCGGCGGCGCTGCCGGCGGCGCAATACGATGCCGAGATCGTCGAGATGCACCACCGGCAGAAGGTCGATGCGCCCTCCGGCACCGCGGTCGCGCATGGGCCGCGCCGTGGCGAAGGGGCGCGGCACGACGCTGGAGGAGCTGGCCAGGAAAGCGGGCGGGACGGCCATACCGGGCGCGCGCGGGACCGGCGCCATCGGGTTCGCCGCGCTGCGCGGCGGCCAGGTGGTCGGCGAGCACACCCTGATGTTCGCCGCCGGCGCCGAACACATCTCGCTGACCCACCGCAGCTTCGACCGCCGCGCCTATGCGACCGGCGCGGTGCGGGCGGCACTGTGGCTGGCCGACGGGCAGGCCGCCGGGGCTGTATTCGATGATGGACGTGCTTGGGATGGCGAGACCTGAGGCTTGGCAGGCCGGTTCAGCGGGACCCCGGTGCCGTTTCCGGGCCGCGGCATCGGCTTGACCCCCCGCCACCCTGCGCTGCGAAACACCCGCCCGCCTCGGCCGGTACCCCCCGTGGGCGCCCGCCCAGCCGGTCCGGCCTGGCCGGGGCTTGCCGGCTCCCCACGCGACAAGAGGACGAACATGCCATGCGCGACAAGGGCGAATTCCTGTTCACCTCCGAGTCCGTCTCGGAAGGCCACCCCGACAAGGTTGCCGACCGGATCAGCGACACCGTGCTGGACGCCTATCCTGGCGGCCGATCCGTATTCCCGCGTCGCCTGCGAGACGCTGGTGACCACCAACCGCGTGGTGCTGGCCGGGCGAAACCCGCGGCCCGGAGACGGTCACGCCCGAGTTGCTGCGCCATCTGACCCGCATGGCGATCCACGACATCGGCTACGACCAGGAGGGCTTCTCCTGGCGCACCGCCGATATCGCCTGCCACCTGCACTCGCAGTCGATGGACATCGCCCAGGGCGTCGATGCCGAGGGCAACAAGGACGAGGGCGCCGGCGACCAGGGCCTGATGTTCGGCTACGCCTGCCGCGAGACCGACGGCGCTGATGCCGGCGCCGCTGTATTACGCGCACCTGATCCTGCACCGCATCCGCGACCTGCGGCGGAGCCAGCGACAAGTCGGTGGCCGGCCTGCTGCCCGACGCGAAAAGCCAGGTCACGCTGCGCTATGTCGACGGCAAGCCGGTGCAGGCGACCAGCGTGGTGGTGTCCACCCAGCACGAGGAACACCTGGACCAGGCCGAGGTGAAGCGCATGCTGTGGCCGCTGGTGGAGAGCACGCTGCCGGCCGGCTGGATGCCGCCGGAGCGGGAGTTCTACGTGAACCCGACCGGCAAGTTCGTGATCGGCGGGCCGGATGGCGATTGCGGCCTGACCGGGCGCAAGATCATCGTCGATACCTATGGCGGCGCGGCCCCGCATGGCGGCGGCGCGTTCAGCGGCAAGGACCCGACCAAGGTGGACCGCTCCGCCGCCTATGCCTGCCGCTACCTGGCGAAGAACGTGGTGGCGGCCGGTCTGGCGGATCGCTGCACCATCCAGATCAGCTACGCGATCGGCATCTCCCACCCGCTGTCGGTCTATGTGGACCTGCACGAGCACCGGCAAGGACGTGGACGAGACCAAGCTGGAGCGGGTGCTGCGGCGAGCTGGTGAACCTGACGCCGCGCGGCATCCGCGAGCACCTGCACCTGAACCGGCCCGATCTACGCGCCGACCTCGGCCTACGGCCATTTCGGTCGCGAGCCGGACGAGGAGAAGGGCACCTTCACCTGGGAGAAGACCGACCTGGTGCCGGCGCTGAAGGCGCCTTCGGGCGCGTAGAAGCCGCCATGCCCGCTTCCGGGGCCTGGTCTGGGGGGGCGGCCGAGTGCCACCCCCGTTTGCGCGGGGCATCGCAGACCGCCGACCGCCCGCCGCCCGCCGAGGGCATCACCGGACCGCCTCTATGGCCGCGCCGCGGCCACAAGCTGCGGCCGCGGCAGGAACGGCTGCTGGATGAGACGCTGCCCCGGCTGCGGCTGCGCCGGCCGATGCGGCGGACCCGCTGGCCGCATTCGCCGTCCCGCTGCGAGCGCTGTGGCTGGAGGTCGGCTTCGGCGGCGGCGAGCACGCCCTGGCGCAGGTCGCGGCGCACCCGGAAGTCGGGCTGATCGCCTGCGAGGTGTTCGAGAACGGCATCTGCTCGCTGCTGTCCCGCCTGGTTCCGGAAGGCGGCGAGGCGGACGCGCCGCTGCCGCCCAACCTGCGGCTCTGGCCGGACGATGCCCGCGTCCTGCTGCGGGCGCTGCCGGATGCCATGCCTCGACCGGCTGTTCCTGCTGTTCCCCGATCCCTGGCCGAAGGCCCGCCACGCCAAGCGGCGCTTCGTGCACCCGTCGATGCTGCCGCTGCTGGCGCGGGTGCTGAAGCCCGGCGCGGAATGGCGGGTGGCGAGCGACGACCCGACCTACCAGGCCTGGGTGCCGAGGTGATGGCGCACCAGGACCTGTTCGCCGCGCCGCCGCCCGCGACGGAGCCGCCCGCCGGCTGGCCGCCGACCCGCTATGAGGCGAAGGCGCTGCGGGAGGGCCGCACGCCGCTGTACTGGAGCCTTACGCGATGCGAATGATGCCGGCCTGACCGGCAGCCTCGCCGGATCCGTGATGGGAAAGCCATGCCGGCGCCGACGAGAACCTTCCGGACCCTGCTGCGCCACCGCCGGGCGCTGCCGCTGGCAGCCTTCGCCTGGCTGCTCGCCGGCACCGCCCTCGCCCAGCCGGCGCCGGAGCATAACCGCATCTACCCGTTGCAGGGCCGCACCGCGCGGCTGCCGGTGCCGGTCCTGCCGGGGGTTGCCTGGATGGTGCGGGACGAGGCGGGCCGCATCCTGCGGCCCTGGGGCGCGGCCGAGGCGGATGGCACGGTGCGGCTGCCGCCCGGCGGCTGGTACCGGCTGGCCCGGCGGGATGGCGGCGGCCGGGCCGAGGAGGTTGGTGGCCGCTTCGCGGCGGGGCTGGTGGTGCTGGTCACCGGGCAGTCCCAGGCCGAAGCCTTCTTCGCCGATGCCTACCCGCAATACGGCGCCTTCCCCGCCGCCGCCACGGACCCGCCGGCCCCGCCGGTCGCGGCACTGCTGCATGACTGCACCGGCTGGCCGCATTGCGCCCCGGATGGGCTGGTCTGGTCCACGGTGGATGCGCGGCTCGGCGCCCGGGTGCTGCTGGCCGAACTGGCGAAGCGGCTTGGCCCGGTGCCGATCCTGCTGGTCAACGGCGCCTTCGGCGGCGCCGGCGCGGCGGAGCTGGCCGACCCGGCCAGCCCGGCCGGCAGCCGGCTGCGGCGGGTGGCCCGGGCGGTGGCGCCCGCCTCGGCCGCGCTGATCCTGGCGCATGGCACCACCGATGCGCTGGCCGGCACCCCGGCTGCGGCCTATGCCGCCAGCCTCGCCGGCGTGGTCGGCGTGCTGCGGGCGGAAGGGCGGCCGGGGATGCCGGTGCTGCTTGCCCCGCTGTCGCCGCTCCGCGCGGGCACGGCGGCCGGGGCGCGGGCGGTCCGCGATGGCCAGGCGTCACTGGCCCGCGGCGCGGGGCTGCTGCCGGGCGGGGCAATGGCCGGGGTGGTGGCGGGGCCGGACGGCATCCACTGGTCGCCTGACGGGGTACGGCTGGCGGCGCGGGAAGCGGCGGCGGCGCTGGCCCAGGCGCTTGGTGCGCAGCCGTGATGCTGCTTGCGGCGGCTGGCACCGATGCCTATAGTCATGGCAACATCACCATCCGAACTTTAGGGGGGTGGCCTTCACGGGCCGCCTTTTTTGTTTTTGAGCATAGAACGTCCACAGCATGAGGGTCTCGAGGCGCGGATCGCGGATGCGATCGCGCCTGCCATTGAGAACATGGGCTATGAACTCGTGCGCGTGCAGGTGAGCGGCAAGGAACGGCCGGTGGTGCAGATCATGGCCGACCGGGCCGATGGCGCCGCCTTCCGGGTCCAGGACTGCGAGGCCATCAGCCACGCGGTGGGCGCCGTGCTCGACGTGGCGGACCCGATCAAGGGCGAATGGGCGCTGGAGGTTTCCTCCGCGGGCATCGACCGGCCGCTGACCCGCATCAAGGACTGGAACAGCTACGCCGGCCACCTTGGCACCCTGGAGTTGATGGTGCCGCAGGACGGCCGCAAGCGGTTCCGTGGCATCATCCTCGGCTCGGATGCGGAAACAGCCCGGATGAAGCTGGAGGACGGTGCTGAATTGGCCGTGCCGCGGTCCAATATCCGCCGTGCCAAGCTGGTGCTGACCGATGAACTGATCGCCGCGACGGCAGCCGCCGCCGGCCTGCCGGATGCCGAAGATGCGGATGCCGAAGACGGGGACGCCGCGGCATCCGACGACCCCACTCCCGCCACGAGGAACTGACGCCATGGCCGTCGATATCACCATCGCGCGTCCGGAACTGCTGCAGGTCGCCGACGCCGTCGCCCGCGAGAAGATGATCGAGCGCGACGAGGTGCTGGAGGCGATGGAGCAGGCCATCCAGAAGGCCGGCCGTGCCAAGTACGGCCATGAGAAGGACATCCGCGCGGTCATCGACAAGCGCACCGGCGAGGTTCGCCTCTCGCGCTGGACCGAGGTGGTGGATGCCGAGCCGGTCGAGAATGAGGCGACCCAGATCCCGCTGCGGATCGCGCTGAAGATCAAGCCCGGCATCACTGCCGGCGAGTTCATCATCGACCCGCTGCCGCCGATCGACTTCGGCCGCATCGCCGCGCAGACCGCCAAGCAGGTGATCGTGCAGCGGGTGCGCGAGGTCGAGCGCAAGAAGCAGTTCGACGAATACAAGGACCGGGTCGGCGAGGTGCTGAACGGCGTGGTGAAGCGCACCGAGTACGGCAACCTGATGGTCGACCTCGGCCGGGCCGAGGCGCTGCTGCGGCGCGACGAGACCATCCCGCGCGAGGCCTTCAAGAACGGCGACCGGGTGCGCGCCTACATCTACGACGTGCGGGAGGAACCGCGCGGCCCGCAGATCTTCCTCAGCCGCACCCATCCCGGCTTCCTGGCCAAGCTGTTCGCCCAGGAAGTGCCGGAAATCTACGATGGCATCATCGAGATCAAGGCGGTGGCGCGCGACCCCGGCAGCCGGGCCAAGATGGCGGTCATCAGCCGCGACAGCAGCATCGACCCGGTGGGCGCCTGCGTCGGCATGCGCGGCAGCCGGGTGCAGGCGGTGGTGCAGGAGCTGCAGGGCGAGAAGATCGACATCATCCCCTGGTCGCCGGACAACGCCACCTTCGTGGTGAACGCCCTGGCGCCGGCCGAGGTGACCAAGGTGGTGCTGGACGACGACGCCCGGCGGGTTGAAGTGGTGGTCCCGGATGACCAACTCTCCCTCGCGATCGGGCGCCGTGGACAGAACGTGCGGCTTGCCTCCCAGCTGACCCGCTGGGACATCGACATCCTGACCGAGGCCGAGGAATCGGAACGCCGGCAGGAAGAATTCCGCAAGCGCAGCGGGTTGTTCGTCGAAGCCCTGGACGTGGACGATGTCATCGCCGGCCTGCTGGTGACCGAAGGCTTCACCTCGGTGGAGGATATCATTTCGGTCGAGGACGAGGAACTGGCTGGCATCGAAGGCTTCGACGAAAGCGTCTCGGCCGAGCTGAAGCGCCGGGCCGAGGCCTTCCTTGAGCGCCGCGACGTGGAGATGGACACCAAGCGGCAGGAAATGGGCGTCGAGGATGCGGTCGCCGAGATCGGCGGCTTCAACCCGGCCCAGCTCGTGGCGCTCGGGGAGAAGGGGGTGAAGTCGCTGGACGACCTGGCCGACCTTGCCTCCGACGAATTGATCGAGATCCTTGGCGCCGACGCCATGGACGAGGATACGGCGAACGCCATCATCATGGCGGCCCGCCAGCATTGGTTCGAATCCGAGGGCGGAGCCGCCGGGGAACCTGTTGCCGAGGCCGACATGCCCGAGGGCGCATCAACTGGGGAAGCGGCAGATGAACACGGCACCCCAGCATGAGGCCCCATCGCCGGTAGCCACCGGAAACGCCCTCCCCGAGCCCGCCGCCCTGCCGGCGGCGGCGCCCGACGACGCGGAGGAGCCCGAGCGGGGCCCGCTGCGCCGTTGTCTGGTGACGCGGGACAGCCTGCCGAAGGAAGCCATGATCCGCTTCGTGCTCGACCCCGAGCGCGTGGTGGTGCCCGATCTCGCCGGCAAGCTGCCGGGGCGGGGAATGTGGTTGTCCGCCAAGGCCGATGTGCTAGAACGCGCGGTGAAACGCGGTGCCTTCTCACGGGCGGCGCGCGGGACGGTGCAGTTGCCCCCCGACCTTCATGCGCGGATCGAGGATGGCCTGAAGCGTCGGCTTCGCGATCTCGTTGGTTTCGCCCGGCGCAGTGGCCAGGCGATCTGCGGGCGGGAAGCGGTGCGCGAATGGATGCAGTCCGGCAAGGCCGGGCTGCTGGTGGAGGCATCGGACGGCAGCCCGAACGAGCGGGCACGGCTGGTCGGTGGACGCGGGTTGCCGGTTGTGGCGCCGCTCTCCGCCGATATGCTCGGCGGTGTGTTCGGGCGTGATCATGCCGTCCATGTGGCGATAGCGAGCGGCCGGTTGGCGGATGCCATCGTGGTGGAAGCAGCGCGGTTGGTCGGCATCGGCAAGGTTGCGCCGCCGCCCGCACCGGAATCGCGGCGACGCGAACGCCCCAAGGGCGGACCCGGCGCGGTGGGTTGACGAATTGGCCGGCCCGAACGGGCGGCCGGGACTGAGGAAGTTGGGTGCCGTAGCAGGCGCCGAATGGTTTTTTGGGGCAGCCCCCTCGGGCATGTTCCTTGGCATGGACGGTAATGACGTCAGACGGATCGGGTTCGGATCAACGCATGAGTGACCAGAACGACCAGGATGCGGCCAAGAGCCGGTTGAGCCTTCGGCCGGCCGGCGGCCGTCTGGAACTGGGCAAGACGGTGGATGCCGGCAGTGTCCGGCAAAGCTTCAGCCATGGGCGCAGCAAAACCGTCCAGGTCGAGGTGGTGAAGAAGCGCGTTGTGACGCCGGGCACCCGCCCCGCCGGCCCCGCGCCCCAGGGCAATGCCCCGGCCGGCAACCGCCCCCAGGGGGGGGGTGGCCCGGCTGGTGGCAACCGCCCCGGCGGCGGGGGCGGGCAGTCGCGTGGTGGCGCGCCGGCCGCCGGCCGCCCGCTGACCCAGGCCGAGCTGGCGACCCGCCAGCGCGTGCTGGATGAGCAGCGCCGGCTGGACGCCCAGCGGCAGCGCGAGGAGCGTGAGCGCCAGGCGCTGATGGTCCGTTCCGCCGCCGAGGAGGCCCGCCGCCGCGAGGAGGAGGAACGCCGCCTCGCCGAGGAAGCCGCCGCCCAGGCGATCGAGGACGCCAAGCTCCAGGCCGAGCAGGCAGCCCGCCAGGCGGAGGAGGCCAAGAAGGCCGCCATCGCCGCCGCGCTTGCGCCGCCGCCGAGTGACGACGCCGACGAGGCGCCGCCGCCTGCCCCCGCGGCAGCCGCGCCGGCCACCGCGCCGGAGAAGCCGCGCCAGCCGTCCCTGACGCCGGCGCAGATCGCCGCCGCGCGTCGGCCCGCCGGCGCCCCGGCCGCCGCTCCCGGCACGCCGGCCGCGAAGCTCTCGCTCCGCGCCCGTACCGCCGAGGAGGAGGACGAGGCGCGCCGCGCCGCCGCCCGCCGCCCCGCCGGTGCCACGCCCGCGGCCAAGAAGCCCGCTCTGCCCACCGTCAAGCGGGGGCTCGGCCAGGGCGACCGTCGAGGCAGCGGCCGCATCGACGTGCAGGCCGCGATCGAGGGCGAGGACGACCGCAGCCGCTCCATCGCCAGCATGCGCCGGGCGCGTGAGCGCGAGCGGCGGCAGCAGGAACTCGCCCGACTGCGCGCCGGCACCGAGCGCGTGGTGCGCGACGTGATCCTGCCCGAGACCATCACGGTGCAGGAACTCGCCAACCGCATGGCCGCGCGTGGCGGCGAGGTGGTGAAGGCGCTGTTCCGCATGGGCGTCATGGCGACCTTGACCCAGAGCATCGACGCCGACACCGCCGAGCTGGTGGTGCAGGAGTTCGGCCACCGGGTGAAGCGCGTCGCCGACAGCGATGTCGAGATCGGCATCGAGGGCGCGACGGATGTCGATGCGGACATGCTGCCGCGGGCGCCGGTCGTCACCATCATGGGCCATGTCGACCACGGCAAGACCAGCCTGCTGGACGCGCTGCGCAAGGCCGATGTGGCGGCGCACGAGGCCGGCGGCATCACCCAGCACATCGGCGCCTACCAGGTGACGGTGCCCGATGGGTCGAAGGTCACCTTCATCGACACGCCGGGCCACTCCGCCTTCACCGCCATGCGCGCCCGTGGCGCCTCCGTGACGGACATGGTGGTGCTGGTGGTCGCGGCCGATGACGGCGTCATGCCGCAGACCATCGAGGCGATCCACCACGCCAAGGCGGCGAATGTCCCAATCATCGTTGCGATCAACAAGATCGACAAGGAAGGCGTCCGGCCGGAGCGCGTGAAGCAGGAGCTGCTGCAGCACGAGATCGTGGTCGAGAGCCTGGGTGGCGACACCATGGAGATCGAGGTCTCGGCGACCAAGAAGATCGGCCTCGACCGGCTGCTGGAGGCGATCATCCTCCAGGCCGAGGTGCTGGACCTGAAGGCCAACCCGAAGCGGGCGGCCGAGGGTACCGTCATCGAGTCGCGGCTGGACCGCGGGCGGGGGCCGGTTGCCACCGTGCTGGTCCAGAAGGGCACGCTGAACCAGGGTGACATCGTGGTCGCCGGCTCCGAATGGGGCCGGGTCCGCGCGATGCTGGACGACAAGGGCCGGCAGATGAAGGTCGCCGGGCCGAGCCTGCCGATCGAGATCCTCGGCCTGTCCGGCGTGCCGACCGCGGGCGAGAATTTCGTCGCGGTCGAGGACGAGACCCGGGCGCGCGAGATCTCCGAGTTCCGCCAGCGGCGGGCGCGCGAGAAGACCTCGGCGGCGGCCACCGCCGGCCGCGGCACCCTGGCCGAGATGCTGGCCCGCGTGCAGCTGGGCGAGCAGAAGGAAGTCGCCGTCGTCGTGAAGGCGGACGTGCAGGGCTCGGCCGAGGCGATCGGCGTGACGCTCGGCAAGCTCGGCAACGAGGAGGTGAAGGTCCGCGTGCTGCACAGCGCGGTGGGCCAGATCACCGAGAGCGACATCCAGCTCGCCAAGGCCTCCGGCGCCGTGGTCGTCGCCTTCAACGTCCGGGCCACCACCCAGGCGCGCGAGATGGCGCGGCAGGACGGCGTGGACATCCGCTACTACTCGATCATCTACGAGGTCTCGGATGACATCGAGAAGCTGTACAAGGGCAAGCTGGCCCCGGTGCAGCGCGAGAAGTTCTTGGGCTACGCCCAGGTGCTGCAGGTGTTCGAGGTCAAGCGCATCGGCAACGTCGCCGGCTGCCGCATCACCGAGGGCGTTGTGAAGCGTGGCGCCGGCGTGCGGTTGCTGCGGGATGGCGTGGTGATCCACCAGGGCGAGCTTTCCACGCTCCGGCGGTTCAAGGACGATGTCCGCGAGGTGGCCAATGGCTACGAATGCGGCATGAGCTTCGCCAACTACAACGACATCAAGGTCGACGACCAGATCGAGTGCTACGAGACGGAGATGGTCGCCGCCAGCTAGCGGCGCCCCTCCACCGGTTCAATCCGGGGCGCGGCGCCGCAGGGTGCCGCGCCCTTCGCTTATCCAGGGTCCAACCCCCCCGAGGACTACCAGTGATGAACAAACGGCAAGCCGGGCCAGCCGCCGGCCCATCCCAGCGGCAATTGCGGGTGGCGGAGGAAGTGCGGCACGCACTCTCCGCGGTGTTCGCCCGCGCCGAATTCCGCGACCCCGACCTGCTCGGGCTGCGGGTGACGGTGACCGAGGTGCGCGCCTCCCCCGACCTCAAGCACATGACCGCCTTCGTCAGCGGCCTCGGCAAGGAACTGCCGGAGCCTCAGATCAAGGCGCTGCGCCGCGCGGCGCCCTGGCTGCGGACCCAGGTGGCCAAGTCGGTGCGGCTGCGGGCCGCGCCGGACCTGCATTTCCAGCCGGATACCGCGCTCGACTACGCCATGCACATCGACAAGGTGATGCGCCAGCCCGAGGTGGCGCGCGACCTCATGCCCCCCGCCGCATCCCCCGGCGAGCCGGAGAAAGACCAGTGAACAAGCCCGGCAAGCCGCAGCGCCGCCAGCACCGCAAGCCGAAGGGCCTGGTGGTGGATGGCTGGCTCATCATCGACAAGCCGAGCGGCATCGGCTCGACCGATGTGGTGACGCGGGTGAAGCGCGCCTTCAACGCCCAGAAATGCGGCCATGGCGGCACGCTGGACCCGCTGGCGACCGGGGTGCTGCCGATCGCCTTCGGCACCGCCACCAAGACCGTGCCCTATGTGATGGACGGCACCAAGTCCTACCGCTTCACCCTGCGATTCGGCGAACTGCGGGACACCGACGACGCCGATGGCCAGACCATCGAGACCTCGGATGCGAGGCCGACGGACGAGGCGATCCGCGCCGCCCTGCCGGCCTTCATCGGCGACATCATGCAGGTGCCGCCGATCTATTCCGCCATCAAGCTGGGCGGCGAGCGGGCCTACGACCTGGCGCGCGAGGGCCAGCTGGTGGAATTGCAGCCCCGCCCTGCCCGGGTGGACCGGTTCGAGCTGGAATTGCGGCCGGATGCCGAAACCGCCATCTTCTTCGTCGAGAGCGGCAAGGGCGTCTACATGCGCTCGCTGGCGCGGGACCTGGCGCGGGCAGTCGGCACGGTCGGGCATATCGCGGCGCTGCGACGCATGCGGGTCGGGCCATTCCATGAGGCCACCGCGATTCCGCTGGACAAGCTCGACGGTTCCGGCGATATGCCGCCTCCTTCCCCGGACATCCTGCTTCCCGTGGCGACCGCGCTGGCCGACATCCCGGCACTGGCCCTCACGGAAGCGGAAGCCGCTCGGCTCGGACAAGGCCAGGCCTTCAGCCTGGTCGACCTCATGGGCCGGATTCCGGATGCCGCGAATCCCGATGGTGGGCTCGTGCGCGTCATGGCGGGGGAACGGTTCGTGGGGCTCTGCCGCCTTGAGTCCGGCCTGATGAAGGCCGAACGCCTGGTATCGCAGGAAGGTCTGCAACCGGTTGGCTGAACCGCCGCAGGCCCCGAACGGGTCCGGCCAATACGGAGAATAACCCGATGTCGAATGAACGCATGACCATGACTGCGGAGCGCCGCGCGGCGCTCATCACGCAGTACGCCACCAAGCCCGGCGATACCGGCAGCCCGGAAGTGCAGATCGCCCTGCTGTCCGAGCGGATCAGCGGGCTGACCGAACACCTGAAGATCCACGCCAAGGACTTCCACAGCCGGCGCGGCCTGCTGGTGCTGGTCGGCCAGCGGCGCGGCCTGCTGGACTACCTGAAGAACAAGAACCGGGACCGCTACGCGGCCCTGATCGCCAGCCTCGGCCTGCGCCGTTAGGCGAAGCCACCCGGGGGTGGGCGCCCCCCTTGGCCGGCCGGGCCGCATAATGCCGTCGGTCTCATGGACCGCAGAATTCCATCGCTCCCATGGACCGTAGAATTCCATGGTATTCCGCGCCCGGCCGGGCCATATCTCCGCCCATCGGCCTGGGCGCGACTGCATGAGCAGCCGCGCCGGCCAACCGCCGCGAGTGGCGGGCTGACAGGAACGAGCCGCGTGCCCCCCTACCAGGGACGGCGTCGGCGTTTCCGGCCACATGGATCCCCGGCAACGGGGGCGGCCTTCCCCCTCATCGGCGGTCGGTTCCGCGTTCCATGCAGCCCGAAGCGCCGGGCCCGCCTGTTTCGGGCGATCGGCCGGTATCTGGCAACCCTCCGCGTCGCACCCGGAACATCCTGGCGCAGGCGCCATGGTGCTTCCGGTCCTGCAGCAGAACCGGCCCCGATGGGGTGCGGTCCGGGTCGCCGCGCCGATGGGGCGCGCGGTCCTGGCAAAGGAACGATGCATGTTCGAGAATTATTTCCGCAAGGATATCGCCTGGGGCGGCCAGCTCCTGACGCTGGAAACCGGGCAAGATCGCCCGTCAGGCGGATGGCGCCGTGGTGGCCCGGCTTGGCGACACCATCGTGCTCTGCACCGTGGTCGGCGCCCGCAACGTGAAGCCGGGGCAGGATTTCTTCCCGCTGACCGTGAACTATCAGGAAAAGACTTTCGCCGCCGGCAAGATCCCGGGCGGCTTCTTCAAGCGCGAGGGCCGGCCCTCCGAAAGCGAGACGCTGATCTCCCGGCTGATCGACCGGCCGCTGCGCCCGCTGTTCCCGGACGGGTTCCGCAACGAGGTGCAGGTCATCGCCACCGTGCTCAGTCCATGACCTTGAGAACGACCCGGACGTGGTCGCCCTGGTCGGCTGCTCGGCCGCGCTGACGCTGTCCGGCATTCCGTTCTTCGGCCCGGTCGGCGGCTGCCCGCGTCGGCTACATCGACGGCCAGTACGTGCTGAACCCGACCATCGGCGCAGCTGCCAGAACAGCCAGCTCGACCTGATGGTCGCCGGCACCGCCGAGGGCGTGCTGATGGTCGAGTCCGAGGCGCAGGAGCTGTCCGAGGACGTCGATGCTCGGCGCCGTCGAGTTCGGCCACCAGCGGCTTCCAGCCGGTCATCCAGGGCATCATCGAGCTGGCCGAGCGCGCCGGCAAGGAGCCCTGGGCGCTGCCCGAGCCGTCCGACGCCATCGCCGCCCTGAAGGCCCGCATCGCCGAGCTCGGCACCGCGCCGATGGCCGAGGCCTACAAGGAGACCCAGAAGCTGGTCCGCCAGCAGAACGTCGTCCAGCGCCAAGAAGGCGCTGGTCGCCCAGCTCACCGAGGAAGGCCTCGACGTCGAGCAGGCGCCAAGGGCCTGCTGAAGGAGCTGGAGGCGGACGTGGTCCGCAACGCCATCCTCGATACCGGCCTGCGCATCGACGGCCGCGACACCCGTACCGTGCGCCCGATCGTGGCCGAGGTCGGCATCCTGCCGCGCCGCCATGGCTCGGCGCTGTTCACCCGTGGCGAGACCCAGGCGCTCTGCGTGGCGACGCTGGGCACTGGCCAGGACGAGCAGATCATCGACGCGCTCGCCGGGCGAGTACCGCGAGCACTTCATGCTGCACTACAACTTCCCTCCCTACTCGGTGAACGAGACGGGCCGCATGGGCAGCCCGGGCCGCCGCGAAGTGGGCCATGGCAAGCTGGCCTGGCGGGCCATCCGCCCGCTGCTGCCGGCGAAGGACAAGTTCCCCTACACCATCCGCGTGGTCTCCGAGATCACCGAGAGCAACGGCTCCTCCTCGATGGCGACCGTCTGCGGCAGCTCGCTGGCGCTGATGGATGCGGGCGCGCCGCTGAAGCGCCCCTGCGCCGGCATCGCCATGGGCCTGATCAAGGAAGACCGCGGCTTCGCCGTGCTCTCCGACATCCTGGGCGACGAGGACCACCTCGGCGACATGGACTTCAAGGTGGCCGGGTCCGAGCAGGGCATCACCGCCCTGCAGATGGACATCAAGATCACCTCGATCACCTTCGACATCATGGAGAGGCGCTGGAGCAGGCGAAGGACGGCCGGCTCCACATCCTCGGCGAGATGGCCAAGGGCCTGACCGGCGCCCGCGGCGAGGTCTCGGCCAATGCGCCGCGGATCACCGTGATCAACGTGCCGAAGGAGAAGATCCGCGAAGTGATCGGCTCCGGCGGCAAGGTGATCCGCGAGATCTGCGAGCAGACCGGCGCCAAGATCGACATCGAGGATGACGGCACCATCAAGGTCGCGGCCACCAGCGACCGAGCAGGCGCAGCGGGCCATCGACTGGATCCGCGGCATGACCGCGCGAAGCCGGAGGTCGGGCGCGATCTACAACGGCAAGGTGGTCAAGACCGCCGAGTTCGGCGCCTTCGTGAACTTCCTCGGCGCCAAGGACGGCCTGGTCCATGTCTCCGAGCTGTCGAACGAGCGGGTGAACCAGCACCACGGACCTCGTCAATGTCGGCGATGCGGTCAAGGTGAAGGTCCTCGGCTTCGACGACCGCGGCAAGGTGAAGCTCTCGATGCGGGTGGTCGACCAGGCCACCGGTGCCGACATTACCGACCAGGTCGGCGCCCGCCGCCCGCGTGAAGGCGGCGAAGGCGGCGAAGGCCGGGAGCCGCGCGGCGAGTTCCGCCGCGACCGTCCCCGGCGCGAGCGCAACGACGCGGCTGAATAAACGTTAACCGGTTTGGCCGGCGCCGGGGGGTCACTTCCGGGGCCGGCCACGCCATATCCCGGGTTGACCGGCTGCAAGGGTTGAGGGCAGGAACGTGAAGACTATCAACACGATCCGCATGGGTGGTTGCGACGTCCTGCCGCTGGTCGAAGGCGGCAAGGGTGTCGCCGTGTCCAATGGCAGCACCTGCGGTGCCTGGGCATCGGGCGGCGGCGTCGGCACCTTCTCGGCGGTCAATGCCGACAGCTACGATGCGGACGGCAACATCATCCGGCAGGTCTACCACGGCAAGACGCGCCGCGAACGGCACGAGGAACTGGTGGCCTACGGCATCGCCGGCGGCATCGCCCAGGCGCGGGAAGCGCATGAGCGGTCCGGCGGGAAGGGCCGCATCCATGCCAATATCCTGTGGGAGATGGGCGGCGCCGAACGGGTCGCCCGTGGGGTGCTGGAAGGCGCCAAGGGGCTGGTCAACGGCATTACCTGCGGCGCCGGCATGCCTTACCGTCTGGCCGATATCGCCAAGGATTTCGGGGTGTACTACTACCCCATCGTCTCCTCCGGCCGGGCCTTCGCGGCACTGTGGAAGCGCAGCCTACGGCAAGACCCGGGAATGGCTGGGCGGCGTGGTGTACGAGGACCCCTGGCTGGCCGGCGGCCACAACGGCCTGTCGAACAGCGAGGATCCGGCCAAGCCGGAAGACCCCTACCCCCGCGTGCTGAAGCTGCGCCAGCAGATGCGCGAATTCGGCCTGGACGACACGCCCATCATCATGGCCGGCGGCGTCTGGTGGCTGGAGGAATGGCAGGACTGGATCGACAACCCGGAACTGGGCCCGATCGCCTTCCAGTTCGGCACCCGCCCGCTGCTGACCCAGGAAAGCCCCATTTCGGACGCCTGGAAGCAGCGCCTGCTGACCCTGCAGGAAGGCGACGTGCTGCTGCAGCGCTTCTCCCCCACCGGCTTTTACAGCAGCGCGGTGCGGAACGAATTCCTCGAGGAGCTGGAAGCCCGCAACGAACGCCAGGTGGCCTACACCGCCGAGCCGATCGGCGACCACGTGGCGGAATACGCCGTCGGCCCGCGCAAGCGGAAGGTGTGGCTGACGCCGCATGACCGCCAGCGGGTGGCGGGCTTTGAGGCCGATGGCTTCACCGAGGCCATGCGGACGCCGGACAACACCCTGATCTTCGTGACCCGGGAAAAGCACGGCGAGATCGTCAAGGACCAGATCGACTGCATGGGCTGCCTCTCGTCCTGCCGCTTCTCCAACTGGGCGCAGCACGAGCCGGACTACAGCAACGGCAAGAAGGCCGACCCGCGTAGCTTCTGCATTCAGAAGACCCTGCAGGACGTGGCGCATGACGGCGCGCTGGAACAGAACCTGATGTTCGCCGGGCACAACGCCTACCGCTTCGCCTCGGACCCGTTCTACTCGAACGGCTTCATCCCGACCGCGAAGCAACTGGTCGAGCGCATCCTCACCGGGCGCTGACGCGCCGGGCGGGCGGGCTCGCAGCCCTCCCGCCCAATTTCCCGCCTACCCAAGCGGAGGCTGCGGCACGGCAAGCGCCGGGTCGCGGGCCAGCCGGCCGAGCGTGTGGAAGCCCCGCTCGTATTGCGGCGGCACCCGCAGCGCATCGGTCCGGCCGAGTGCCGCCGCGGCATGGATCGGCCAGTACGGGTCGCGCAGCAGCACCCGGGCCAGCAGGATGAGGTCGGCCTTGCCCTCGGTCAGAATCGCCTGGGCCTGCTCCGGCTCGGTGATCAGCCCGACCGCGGCCACCGGCATGTCCGCACCCGACCGCACCGCCGCCGCACCTGGTACCTGGTAGCCCGGGCCGAGCGGGATTTTCTGCTCGTGGTGCAGCCCGCCGGAGGTGATGTCGACCATGTCGACCCCCAGCGCCTTCAGCCGGGCCGAGAGCGCCACCGTCTCCTCGGTCGTCCAGCCACCCGCCACCCAATCGGTGTGGGAGATGCGGACGCAGAGCGGCACGTCATCGGGGATGGCGGCACGGACCGCGCGGGTGGCCTCCTCGACCAGCCGGGCGCGGCCATCGAGGTCGCCGCCCCAGGCATCGTTGCGCTGATTGGACAGCGGCGAGAGGAACTGGTGCATCAGGTAGCCATGCGCCGCATGCAGCTCGATGAAGCGGTAGCCGGCCTCAATGCTGCGCCTGGCCGCCGCGGCGGTATCGGCGATGACGCCGGCGATCCCGGCCTCGCTCAGCGCCTGCGGGGTGGCGAAGTCGCCGAAGGCGACCGCGCTTGGCGCCACCGTCGCCCAGCCCGGTGTCGCGGGGCCATCCTCCCAAGGGGCCTTGCGGCTGGCCTTGCGGCCGGCATGGGCCAGCTGGATGCCCGGCACGGCGCCCATGGCGGCGATGCCGGTGGCCAGCTTGCGGTGGCCGGCGATCTGGCCATCCTCCCAGATGCCAAGGTCGGCCGGGGAGATGCGGCCCTCCGGCGAGACCGCGGCGGCCTCGGTGATCACCAGCCCGGCGCCGCCGACCGCGCGGGACAGCAGGTGGTGATGGTGCCAGTCGGTCGGCTTGCCGTCCTCGGCGCAGGAGTACATGCACATCGGGGACACCCCGATGCGGTTCTTCAGGGTGACGCCCCGCAGGGTCAGCGGTGCGAACAGGTCGGTCATCGGGCATTGCTCCAGGGTGGCAGGCGGCCGAGGCGGTTCTCGAACACGACGAACAGGTTGGGCTCGTCCGCCGGACGGGGAAGCAGGTAGCCTGCCGCGTCGGCGGGAAAACGGCTACGGGTCACGCTGTCCAGCACATTGCCCCCGACCGCCTCCACCACGCCAGGGCCGGCGGACACCACGATGTCGCAGTGCATCGGCCGGAACCGCCCGGCATCGGCGGCCCGTTGCCGCCAGTCATGGATCGGGCTGCGGCCACGGTCGGCGCACAGCAGATCGCCCGGGCGCGGCGCCAGTTCCGCCACCGAGCGTGGCAGGAAGGGCGCGGTCGCCGGGAAGGCCAGCGCATCCCGGATCAGCGCATCGACGTAATCCGAATGTGCGGCGGAGGGTGGAAATTCCCGCCGGTCCACCCCGGCCGCGGCCATGACGTAGCTGATGAAGGCCGCCGACCAGAAGGGCTCCTGCCACAGGGCCGCGCCATCCGGCTCACCGGCCAGGGCAGCAACATAGAGCCGGCGATTGCGGATGACCGCCCCCTCGTCATCCGGCACCGCCCGCCAATAGGCCAGCACCCGGGGGAAGTTCACCGGCTGGCTTTCGGCCTGGGCGGCGGCGGGGCGACTGCCGGATTCGGTCACCAACCGGCCCCATTCCTCCCATTCGGCGAGGGCGATCCGCACCATCCGCTCGCGCGCGGTGGGTGGATAGCTGAGGGGCGGTTCCGGGCGCACGGCACAGGCCGAGAGCAGCAGCAGGAGCATCATGCGCATCCCTCGCTGTAGCCCCGCCATGCCCTGCATGGAACGGCCCCGGCCTGTCGGCGCCGCATGGCCGCGTCGAGGCTGATTACGCGACGCCACACCAGGATTAATGAATTTTAATACGATAATTATCCTCACGCCATCGTGAAAGTGTATACTGTCCTTGTTCAGGCAAGGCCTTGGACGTCTCCTCCCAGTGATTTGGTGTCGCAACCTGGGGTTGGGCACAAGATCGCCACTTAGGGCCGGCTGGTTTCGGGCGACAAGCCTGGCACCGCCGGCCCATTTTTTTCGGGCTGCCGGGGAAGAAAATCGACGGCCGCCGGCGATGCGGTGCCCGCTGCGGCGAGATGGAAGGTGGATGGTCCCTGCTTGCCCCTGATGGGCCGGGAGCCGAAGCCTCCGCCTCCCATCACAGAGTGGGAGGCGGGGCGCGGCGTCTGCCGCCAGTGGTTCAGAAGCGGTTGTTCAGCCGCATCAGCACCCGGCTTTCCTCGAAATCCGCCGCCTTGTCGTAGCGAAGCCCGCCACCGAGGGAGAGCTGCGGGGTCAGGGCGTAGTCGAGATCCGCCCGCAGGCTGCCGATCAGCCCGCTCTTGGACTGCCCGCGATAAGTGGCATTCGCGGGGCTTTCGGCCACGGCCCGGGCCTGCAGGTCCGGGTTGTTGGGGAAGACCTTGGAATCATCCTCCCGCCAATTCACGTAGCCGATGGTGCCGCCGACCCGGTAGCTGAGATTGCCGCTGCGGCTGCGATAGTCCACCGGGATGTTGATGGCTGCATAGGACTGCGGGCTGTAGTAGCCGCCCTGCCCATAGGTGAAGTAACGCAGGTTCTGGTCGAAGGCGAGATACACCAAGTCCAGCCCGGCGGTCAGTTCGGTATCGCCCTCGCGGATTACCGGGTAGCCGAAGCCGGCGCCGCCCTCGATCCGGCTGTTGTCAGCCACCTGTTCGCCCTCGTACCGGGCATAGCCGCCGCCGGCATAGACATAGCCGCGGCCGACCGGGATCTCGACCTGGCCGCGGCCGCCGGTCCGCGTCACGCCGCCCCAGGTCCGGCCCTGCAGGGTGTCCCGCATCCCGGCCCAGGACAGCATCGTCTCGGTCACTGCCCGGCGTTCCGCAGTCAGGCGGAAGCGGAGGTTGTCCGCCACGACCGGGGCGACCTCCACGCCGCCGACGATATTAGTGGTGTGGAAGCCCAGCGGGGTGGTGCCGACATCGATCTTGAACCGGTCCGAGGCGGCATAGCCCAGCGACAGGCCGACGCCCTGCGCCTCCTCACCGCGCGACGTCGTGCCGCCGCCCAGCAGGTTGCTGCCGAGCAGCCGCCGTACCTCGGGATCGGCGCTGAGCCGGCCGCCGTCCAGCGACACCGGGCTGATCGTCGCGGTCACCCGCCCCGGCAGGCCCGGTGGCGCCGCCGAAGCCTCCAGCGACCCGGACAGCTCCTGCAACCGGTCGATGCCGGTGGTGCCGGAGCGGGACCGCCCGCCGACCGTGGCTATCACCCGCACCGCCCTCGCCTCCTCCAGCGCGGCGCGCTGGGCGGCGATGTCGCGCGAAATCGCGTCGTTGGTCGCCGCGGCCTGCCGGGTGGCACCGCCGGGGGTGCGCCCGGTGGCGCCAGCCGTGACGAAGGGGTTCTCCAACCCGCCCCAGGCCACTGGCATGGCACCGCTGCCCGCCGCCGTCGCGGCCGGCCGGCCAAGTTCCCGCTGCCGCTGCGCCGAGGCCGTCTCCAGCGCCCGCCGCGCCCTGGTGGTCTGGCCGAAGGCCTGGGCCACCCGGGCTTCCAGCACCGTGGCGCGGCTGTCGTTCGGGGCCAGCGCCAGGCCCTCGGCGACCAGCGCCTCCGCCCGATCGCGGTCGCGCAGGGTGATGGCGGCATCCACCGCGCTGCGCCGGGCATCGAGGTCGCGCGGGTCGCGCATCAGCACGGCCTCGGTGACCCGCAGCGCCTCGGCCGGCTGGCTGGCGCCCTGGTAGAGCCGGGCCAGCGCCAGGCGTACTTCCGGGCTGTCCGGGTTGTTGGCCAGCGCCGGCCGCAGCCGCTCGAAGGCCTGGGCCTGGTCGCCCGCCTCGTTCAGCCGGTCGGCGGCGCGGACGGCGATGCCGGTCCGCAGCGAGGCGAGGTCGCGGCGCTGGTCGGCGGGCAGGTTCGGCCGGTCGGCCGCATCGGCCAGCGCCGCCGCCTCCGCCTCCAGCCCGGCTGCCAGCAGCGCGCCGGCGATCGCCACCTGGACCCGGGGACCGCCGGTGCGGTTCACCGTCTGGGCGATCCGCCCCGCCTCGGCCGCGCCGTAGCGGTCACCGGCATCGGCGAAGGCGCGGATGACGGCGACGGCGGTACCGCCGGTCGGGTCCGGCCGGGCCGCCAGCATCAGCAGTTGCTGCCTGCCCTCGCCACGGCCGCCACCCAACATGCTGGCGGCGCGGGTGATCTCGGCCTGGGTGCGCGCCCGCTGCTGCAGCCGCGCCATATCCGCGGTGCGGCGGCCGGGCGGAATGCGGTTGAGGAAGGCTTCGGCATCGGCCGGGCGGCCGTCCTCCTCGGCCAGCAGGGCGGCGGCCATGAGGTTTTCGGCGTTGCCCTCCCGCACCACCAGCTCCTCGACCAGCGCACGGCCTTCACTGCCTCGGCCTTGCTGGCGCAGCGCACGGGCCAGGTCGAGCCGCGCCCAGGGGTCGTTCGGGGCGATGGCGATGGCGTTGCGGAGCATGGCGGCGGCCACCGCCGGGTCGCCGCTGCGCGCCGCCTCGGCCCGCATCTCGGCCACCTGGGCATTGGCCGAGGACTGCGCCCCGCGCGGCGTGGCGACGGCCACCACCTCGGAGGCCCGGCCCTGGGCGCGGAGCGACTGGTTCAGCCCGGTCTGCGCCGGGGCGAAGCCGGGGCGGCGGGCCAGCGCGGCGCGGAAGCGCTGCTCGGCCGCCGCCGGGTCGCGGCGCTTCAGCGCGAGTTCGCCGAGCAGCACCTCGGCGTCGGTCTTGTCCTCTGCTTCGCGGCGGATGGCGCGGCGCAGCACCTCATCCGCCTCGTCGAGCTTGCCGGCGCGCAGCAGGCTGCGGCCCTCGGCCAGTTCTGCGCCATAGCTGGCGCCATCCAGCGCCCGCTGCCATTGCGGCGCGCGCGCCGGGTCCGCCGCGATGGCGCGTTCGAGCAGGGTGCGGGCCTCGGCCTGCCGGCCTTCCCGCAGCCGGACGATGCCAAGGCCGCCGAGCGCATCGGCGTCATCCGGGTTGGCGGTCAGGGCGGCCTCGAACTGCCGGTTGGCATCTCGCAGGCCGCCGGACTCGAGCCGGGCGAAGCCTTCCTGGCGGGCCGCGAAGCCCGGATCGGGCGCGGCGCCGGGGGCCGAACGCGCCGCCTCCGCACGGCGCCGCAGATCGGCGTCGTCCGGGAAGCGCTGAAGGAAGGCCTCCACCTGCGCGGCACTGGCCGGGTCGGCGATGTTCCAGATCAGCGCCTGCCGCCAGGCCTGGCGTGCCTCGTCGGCGACGGCGGGCTGGTCGGCCAGTTCGGCCAGCCGGCGGATGCCCTCGGCCCGGGTCGCCGGCTGGTAGGTGAGGGTCTGGGCATAGGTCAGCCGGGCGCGCGGGGCGGCATCCGGCCGTTCGGCGATGCGGCTGAGGCCACGCCGGCCTTCCTCCGCCCCGGCATCGGTGCCGGCCAGGGTCTGGTAGTATTCGAGGGCGAATTGCTGCGGCGGGCCGGCGGCGCCGAACAGGGCGCGGTAGCGCGCCGCGGCTTCCGCCGGCCTGCCGTCGCGGGCCAGTTGCCGGGCCGCCTCGAGCGCGCCGCGGTCGATGGCGGCGCCGCGCACCGCGCTGTCCACCTGGGCCTGCTGCTCCGCCGTGCCGCCAACCTCGCGGAGCTGTGCGAGGTAGCTCGCCGCCGCGGCGCGGTTGTTGCGCGCCGCCTCCACCCGCGCGGCGACCGCCAGGGCATTCGGGTTGCGCGGCTCGGCGGCCAGCGCCCGTTCGATCGACAGGGCGGCGAGGTCGGCGCGGTCCTGGCCCAGCCAGTGCTCCGCCTGGCGCACCAGCAGGTCGACGCCGCCACGCGTCGGGGTGGCCTGCGTCACCGCCGGCGGGCCTGCGGGGGGCGCCGGCTGGGCCAGGCCGACGGCCGGCAGCATCAGCCCGGCCAGGCCGAGCGCGCGGATGGCGGTGGGCTTGTGCATGCTAGTGCCCCTTGTCCACGGGCGTCCGCCCACGCAGCCGCACCGCCGCCCGGCGCCGCAGCATCCAGTAGAAACACCCGCCCATGACCGCCGCCGCGACCAGCAGCAGCAGCAGCGCCCGGTCCGGGTGGTTGCCCAGCCAGAGCTGCGGCAGCAGCCACCAGGGCAGGTTGCCCAGGTCGTAGCGCGGCATGGCGCTGTAGGCCGCGACCGGCCCACCGGCGAGGATGGCGACATCGCCCTGGATCCGGCGGGACTGCACGGGGTCCCGCATGGCGGCGGCCATGGCGGTCATGCCGGCGGGGGTGGCGCCGGTGATGGCGACCACCGAGCGGCCGGCCTGCAGCGGGCTCTCGGCGCCGATGATGGCGCCCATCCCCTCCCCGCCACCTGACAGCGCGGCGGCGGCGCGGTTGCGGTCGCCCCGGCTCGCGGCGCCGAACAGCGCGGCCCGCACGTCCTGCAGCATGTCCGGCAGGGCCAGCACCAGCCGTTCGCCTTCCAGCTTCACCGGCGTGTCCTTCAGCAGCGTCGCCAGCGCCGGCTGCCGGCCGAGCGAGCCGATCACCAGGAGGTCCCGCCCGGCGGCCGATTGCAGGGTATTGGCATGCACCACCTGCAGGCCGGTGGCGGGCAGCCCGACCTGGACCGCGAGCTGGCCGATCACGTCGAGGAACACCTGCGCCTCGGCCTGGCTCGGCCGTTCCGGCAGCACCGCCGCGGTGCCCGAAAGATCCGCCATGCGGGTGAAGGGGAAGCCGGCCGAGGTGAAGAAGCCGAGGTTGGGCATCCGCGCGTGGCGATGCACGCGGCGGAGGTCGATGGTGCTGTCGGGCTCGATCGAGGCGCGCAGGTCGCCCGGGGTCGCCACGCATTCGCCGCGCGCCAGCGGCCGCATGTCGAAGCGCAGCTGCAACTCGTCCTGGCCCAGCAGCAGGTAGGGCGGCACGGTAGCGCTGCCGGTGCGGACCTCGGCATCGCCGAAGACCTCGCGCCGCAGATACTCGAGCGGTTCCCACAGCTCGCCCGGCCCGAGCGGCAGGGAGCGCAGGTAGGTCTCGGACACCGAGACATCGAGCCGCGAGGCGCCGACATCGATCACCGGCCCGGGCGGGGCGCGGAACTGCAGGTGCAGCGGGAAGCCGCGGTTGCGCCAGGTGTAGATGTCCGGCGCGGTCCGCAGCGGGATGCGGATGGGCGCGGGGGCGTAGCCGCTGCCCTGCAGGGCGCTGGGCTCCACCAGGCTGCCGAGGGTGAGCACCCGGTCGGTCGGCACCCAGCGCGGCGCATCATAGGGCTGGCGCGGCGCGATGCTCGGCGGCAGCACCCGCGCCACCTCGCCGGTAAGGCCGGCCCGGCCGACCGCCAGCGCGCCGGCGGCGGCGGCGACCTCCGCCTCGGTCCGCCCGCCGAGCACCAGCAGCGTGCCATAGGGGTCCGACGGGTTGGGGACCAGTGCGATGGTCGGCCCCTCGAAGCGCGGCAGCATCACCCCGGGCATGCCGTCTGGACCGACCGCGATGACCAGCGCATCGCCGCGCGGCGGCGGCACCCGCTCGACCGGGAAGGTCGCGCCGCGGTAGTCCGCCTGCACCGCGAACCAGGAGGCGGCGATGCCGGCGGCGCGCAGGCCGGTCGGGCCGGTGCTCTCGGCCAGCACCACCGGCAGGGTCAGCATGCCGCGCAGCACGCGGCGGTCGAACAACGGCTCCGGCAGCCGCGCGAGGTCGCGCTGCGGCGGCAGCCGCTCGACCCGCATGGCGACGGTCGATAGATCGGATACCGTGGCCCACAGCAGGCCCGAGAGCGGGTCGTTGCATTCCACCGCGTAGCGGCCGGTGAAGCGGAAGTTCAGCCGGTTGATCTCGCTGAAGAACACCGGGTCGAGCGGGAAGTCGATGGGCCCGAAGGTCTGCTGCGCCGGGTCGACCGCCACCGTGCCGATGAACTGGTCGTTCAGCGAGATGACGATCTGCGACAGCGAGGGGATCAGCGCCGGCGAGGTGCCGCCGGCGATCGACAGCCGCGCCTGGGTCACCACCTCATCCGCGCGCAGGCCGAATTCGACGCCCTGCAGGTCGGAAGTGCCGCGCAGCTGCATCGGCCCGCTGAGGCCGAGCTCGCGCAGGGTCGGGCGGATTTCCCGCACGCCGTCCACCGCCTCCGCCGCGGCGGCGCCGGGGATCTGCGCGGCCAGGCCCGGCGGCGGGCTGAGCGCGGGGAGCATGGGCTGGGCGATGGCTGCCGGGGTTGCCAGCAGGGCGGCCAGCAGCAGCGCCCCGATGGCCGCCGCCGCCGTCGCCACCCGGCGGCGTGGTTCCACAACATCCGAGATGCGCACGGCGGCAGCCTTTTCCTTGGCGGTAACGGGTCTCTGCACCGGCTTGTTGAAGGCGATGCGGTACTTGCGGAACACCGCGTCGGCGGTCGCCAGCACGACGTTGCTGAGCGAGCGCAGCGGCCGGTCCACCGGCCATTCGTCCCAGTGCAGCCAGGCATCCGGGCGGCCGAACACCAGCCGGGCGACCGCCGCTTCCTCATCGAGCGTCTCGACGATGAAGCGCAGGAACACCTCGTCATCGACCCAGCGCAGCACCTCGGCCCGCACCTCGACGATGTCGCCGCAGGTCTCGAAGGCGATGGTCGCGCGGTCGCCGTCGACGGCGCCGAGCGGCCGGTCGACGGTGACCCGCGCCCCGGAGAGCGAGAGGTTGGCGCTGCGGGCGGTGATGGTCTCGCCGTTGGCCATCCGCAGGCTCGCCGGCACCTCCGCCTTGGTCCGGGCGCGGACCCGCATCTGCTCGCGTTCCCGGCCGACCGCCACCGAGGCGGAGGCCGGGATGATGCACAGCCCGGCCCAGATGGTGTTCAGCAGGTAGGCGCGGTATTCCAGCGTGCTGCTGTCGGTGACGCTGATGCCGATGATGCCGATGACGATGCCGGTGAGCAGCAGCCCGCTCAGGATCAGCATCGGCAGCACCATCCGCAGGTCCAGGTAGCCTTCCTCGACCATGCCGCCCTTGTCGGTGACGTTGAACTTGCCCTTGGTCGGGTCCCACAAGGTCTTGAAGGTCACCGGGACCAGCGGCCAGGCGAGGGATGCCTCGTAGATCTCGGACCAGAAGGAATGCCGGTGCCTGCCGTTCAGCCGCGCGGTGGTGCCGACGGCATGGAACATGTGCGAGCCGGCATAGGCGATGATGGCCAGCGGGCTGGCGGCGATGACCGTCTGGCCGAAGAACAGGAAGGCCAGCGGCGCGGTCAGGAAGATCAGCCGCGGGATGGCGAACAGGAAGCCGAAGCCGCCCATGAAGTAGCAGAGCCGCTGCCACCCCCCGAGCCCCTTCGCCACGATGGTCTTCTCCAGTCGCATGATCTGCATCATGCCGCGCGCCCAGCGCAGCCGTTGCCCGACATGCAGCGACAGCCGCTCGGTCGCCAGCCCAGCGGCCAGCGGCAGCCGGATGTAGGCGGTGTGCCAGCCGCGCTTCTGCATCAGCAGCGAGCAGTGGCAGTCCTCGGTCACCGTGACGTGCGGCACGCCGCCCACCTCCTCCAGCGCGGTGCGCCGGATGACCGCGCAGGAGCCGCAGAAGAAGGCGGCGTTCCACAGGTCGTTGCCGGGCTGGATGGCGCCGTAGAACAGCAGCCCCTCGTTCGGCACCGGCCGCTTGCGGGCGAGGTTCCGCTCGAACGGGTCGGGCGAGTAGAAGTAGTGCGGGGTCTGCACCATGGCGATGCGGGCGTCCCGCATCAGCCAGCCGACGGTAAGCTGGAGGAAGGCACGGGTCGGCGCGTGGTCGCAGTCGAAGATGGCGACCAGGTCGCCCCTGGTGCGGCTCAGGGCGTGGTTGATGTTGCCGGCCTTGGCGCCGAGGTTGTCCGGCCGGATGATGTAGCCGCAGCCGCAATCCTCGGCGAATTTGCGGAACTCGGGGCGGCGGCCGTCATCCAGGATGTAGACGTTCAGCTTCTCGCGCGGCCAGTCCATGTTCATCGCCGCCAGCACGGTCGGCCGCACCAGGTCGAGCGCTTCATTGTAGGACGGCACGTAGACGTCGACGGTCGGCCACAGGTCCGGGTCGGCCGGCAGCGGCACCGGCTTGCGGTCCAGCGGCCAGGAGGTCTGCAGGTAGGACAGCGTCATCAGCAGGCCGGCGTACAGCTCCGCCATGAACAGCAGGCTGCCGAGGATGATCTGCAGCACCGTGTCGAATTCGAGCGTCTCGGTCGCCCGCCAGAACAGGTAGCGGGCGGTGATGGTGATCGACATCACCACCAGCACCAGGCCGATGCGGCGGGACGCCATGCGGTTCAGCAGCACGAAGGCGCAGATACCCGCGACGGTGAGTATCGCCTGCTCCTCCGCACCCATCGGCAGGGTCACGAACACCAGGCAGGCCAGCAGCCCCATGGCGATGAGGGTGCCGCGCAGCAGCCGTGCCTGGCGGCTCGGCGGCGCGGGGTAGGAGCCGGCCTTGATCATCGCAATCCCCAGTCGGTCAAGGCGGAGAACCCGCCGCCGCGGCGGCGCATGCCACCGCCAAAGCCCGGCGGCGCCAGCCGCAGCCGGGCCACGATGGCATCCGTCAGCGCCAGCATGTCCTCGGCGGCCGGGCCATCCCTGGCATCGAGCAGCAGGCGCTTGTCGCCCAGCGCCTCGGCCACGGCGTCGTCACGGCAGACCGCGCCGAGCAGTTGCGGGCCGAGGGTTTCGACGGCGCCGTCGAACACCGCGCTGGCCAGCGGCGCGTCCAGGTCGACCTGGTTCAGCACCACCACCGCACGCTCCCCCGCCCGGGCCGCAAGCCGGCCGCGGCCGAGCCAGCGGTTGGAGGCGATCAGCGGCAGTTGCGCGGCGCTGGCGGCATCGGCCAGCAGCACCACCACCATCAGGTCGGCCAGCGGCAGGATCGCGCTCATCGCCGGGTTCGGCCCCGGCGGGCTGTCGGCGATGACGATCAGCTCGGGGTCGGCCAGCATCTCCCGCACCGGCCCGGCCAGCAGCTCCGGCTGGACATGCAGCGCATGGGCGTTCTCGAGGGTGGTCAGCGGGTCCACCGTGCCGTGCGGCAGCACGCGCACGCCGGTGGCGGTGTCCATCACCGCCTGGCGCCATGGCGGACGGCGGGTGATATCGCAGAGGAAGCCGGCCTCCTCCCGCATGGGCAGGCCGAATTGCAGCCGCAGCGCATTCTGCGGGTCGAGATCGATGGCCAGCACCCGGTGGCCACGCTGTGCCAGCAGCGCCGCGACATGGGAGGCGAGCGTGGTCTTTCCGACCCCACCCTTGGGGGAGACAAATGCGATCAGGGGCATGCCGGTTTCGCGCCGTTCATTGGGGCCACGCCCGGCGCGGCGGGGTGCCGCGCGGCGAGCCGGGTGCAATACGGGGTGTTGGTGCCGCCGCCGGGGTGCCGGCGGAATGCCCCGGCAGCCGCGCGGCGGGCAGCGCCGGCATCGCGGGGCGGGCCGCGGGCCGGGTGGCGGGACGGCCGGACGGCGCATGCGCCGCCACATCCGGTGGGGGGTCGCGCCCGAGGTCCTGCAGCATGCTGAAATGCCGCTGCGGCGGCACGGCCCGGCTGGCCCGCTGCGGCAGGGGAACGGGCGCTGGCTCAACCGGCGGAGCGGCAGGCGGCGGGGCTGCGGCAGCAGGGCTGGCGGCGACCGCCGGCGACGCCACCGGTTCGGGCGGCGGCGCGGCGATCACCGGCGGCGCTTCCAGCGGGCCCTCCGCCGGGGCCTCCATCGCAGCCTCCACCGGCTCCGGATCGGCCGGAGGCGCGATCGGAAGCGGGTCGAAATAGGTCGCGGGGAAAGCGAGGTAGCGAAACGCCTTAAGGTCGCAGGCGGCGGCTACTCTGGCGACTTCACGCTCCACAGTCGAAGTGCCCCCTGGTGTTTCTCAACCTTACCATAAAGGTTATCTTGTAGCGCAACCATGCGCTGAATGCGTTTCCACCTCCTTATCGAAATCCATGTGGTTTTTTAGCCCTGGTCCCGGGGTGGGCGCCCAGGAGCCGGCCAAGCGCCGAAAGCCCGGCCGGGTGGAATCACCCAGCCAGGCCAATGCGCCCGCAAGCAAAGGGGCCTCGGCGGCGGCCCGGCCGGATCACCGCGCCGGGCGCAGCGACCAGAACCTACAGGGCGGTGTAGCCGCCATCCACCGTCCAGGCGGAGCCGGTGACGAAGCTGGCGCGCTCCGAGCACAGCCAGACCACCGCCTCGGCGATCTCCTCCGGCTTGCCCATGCGGCCGAGGGCGGTGCGTGCCATCACCCGGTCGCCGCGGCGGCGCATGGTGTCCTCGGTCATCGGCGTCTCGATGTAGCCAGGGCAGACGGCGTTGACGCGGATGCCTTCCGCCGCGTGGTCGATGGCGGCGGCCTTGGTCAGCCCCACCACGCCATGCTTGCTGACGACATAGGCGGCCGAGCCCGGCCCCGCGACCAGCCCCATGATCGAGGCGGTGTTGACGATGACGCCGCCGCCCTGGGTGCGCATCTGCGCCACCTCATGCCGCAGGCAGCGCCAGACACCGGTGAGGTTGACGTCCAGCATGCGCTGCCAGGCGGGCTCTTCCAGGTCCGCCACCGGCACCCCGGCGGGAATTGAGCTGGTAGGGCGCGATGCCGGCATTGTTGAAGGCGCAGTCCAGCCCGCCGAAGGCCGCGACCGCGGCCGCCACCATGGCCTTGACCGCCGCGTCGTCGGTCACGTCCACCGCGATGGCGACCGCCTGGCCACCCTGTGCCTCGATCGCCGCGACGGTGCGCTGCGCGCCTTCCAGCGTCAGGTCGGCCGCCGCCACCCAGGCGCCCTCGCGGGCGAAGGCCAGCGCGGCGGCGCGGCCGATGCCGGAGGCGGCACCGGTCACCAGCGCCGACTTGCCGTCCAGCATCCCCTTCGACTGGGTCATGCGGCCACCCCTTCCTGCCAGTGATGCGCGAGTGACAGCGCCGCATGCCGCAGCGCCAGGCCGGATGCCGGGATGAACCGGCCCATGGTCAGGAAGGCGTGCAGCTGGTCCGCCATGTGCACGTAGGTGACGCGCACGCCATCCTCCTCCAGCCGCCTGGCATAGGCGGCGCCCTCGTCGAGCAGCGGGTCGTAGCCCGCGGTCATCACATAGGCCGTCGGCGTGCCGGCGAGGCTGACCGCCCGCATGGGGGAGGCCTGCCATTCGAAGCGCCGCGCCCGGTCCGGCACGTAGTGGTCGATGAACCAGCGCATGGTCGTGTCGGTCAGGATCAGCCCCTCGGTGAAGCGTTGGTAGGATGGACGCTCCCCGGCCATGTCGGTGGCGGGGTAGAGCAGCATCTGGAAGCCGACGGCCGGCACCGTGCCGTCCCGGCCCATCAGCGCCAGCACCGCCGCGAGGTTGCCGCCGGCACTGTCGCCGCCCACCGCCATCCGCGCCGGGTCGATCCGCAGGCTGGCGGCATTCTCCACCACCCAGCGCAGGGCCGCCGCGCTGTCCTCGACCGCCGCGGGGTACACGTGCTCGGGCGCCATCCGGTAGTCCACCGCGACGACGCAGCAGCGGGCGGCATTGGCCAGCGTCCGGCAGGGCTGGTCATGGCTGTCGAGGTCGCCGATCACCCAGCCGCCGCCATGCAGGAACAGCAGGCAGGGGAGCTTCTCCGCCGGATCGGTCCCGGCCGCGCGGTAGCGGCGCAGGCGGATCGGGCCGGCCGGGCCGGGGCAGGTGAGATCCTCCACCTCCGCCACCTCGGGCGGCTCCGGCTGCAGCACGGGGCGGGACTTGGCGTTGGCCTCGCGGGCCTCCGCCGGGCTCAGGGTATGGAGGGGCGGGCGGCCGATCTCCCTGATGAGGTCGAGGACGCGCTGCGCGCCAGGATCAAGCGGCATGGAATCACCCTATCCAGGAAAGGATTGCGGAAGCCACCGCATCCGGCCGGTCGAGTTCGGCCAGATGGCCGGCGCCGGGGATGCCGCGGGTCTCGTTCGGGCCGGCGAGCAGCCCGGCGATGCGCCGGGCGTAGCTCTGCGGCATGACCCGGTCCTGCTCGCCCCACAGGACCAGCGTCGGCACCGAGACCAGCCTCAGCCGCTTCTCCAGCCGGGTGTTGCCGAGCGGCCAGAAGATCCGCGCCGCCGCCTCGGAGGCGCGGGTCTGCTCGATCGGCCATTCCACCGAATTGGCGCCCTCGGGCAGGGCCTTCAGCGCCTTCCAGATCTCCGGGTCGGCGCACATCAGGCCAGGCACCTGGTCGGCCCGCTGCGCCCATGGGTCGGTCGGTCGGATCGGCCTCGTCGAACAGGCCGAAGGGGGCGATCAGCACCAGCTTCCGCACCGAATTCGGCCACAGCGCCGCCATCTCCGCCGCCATCGAGCCGCCGACCGAACTGCCGACGAGATCGGCGCCGTCCAGCCCGGCGGCGAGGATGGTCTGGCGCACCGCCAGCACCCAGTCGAGATGGCTGTCGAGCACGCTGTGGCCACGGTCGCCGCCCGGAAACCCCGGCAGCGAGGGCACGATCACCTGGCGCGTCTCGGCCAGCCGGTCGAGGAAGGGCACCCAGCGCGGCAGGCCGCCGAAGCCGGCGAGGAAGCCGACCGGCTCTCCCCGGCCCTTCCGCCAGACGCGCGTCGGGAAGCCGTTGACATCAACGGTGAGAACCTCGGGCTCGCTCACGCTGCACTCCGTTCCGGATGTTGCCTCGGGTGGGTTATTCGGCCGCCAGTGGGGCGGGGAAGCCGGGGATGCCGGCCCGCTCATCCTCGTGCATCGGCTTCGGCCACCAGCGGTCCTCCCATTCGGAGAAGCGGGTCTTCAGCCGCGGCATCACCTGCTCGGCGAACAGCCTGGTGTTGTAGTTGGTAAGCTGCTTGTTCATGTTGCCGAACTGCATCAGCAGCATGAGGTGGCCGACGTTGAGGTCATCGGCCAGCGCGTTGAGCTGGTCCACCACCTCATCCGGGGAGCCGATGACCACGTAGCCGCGATCGACGAAGTCGGCCATGGTCATGGCGCGGTTGGTCTTGTCGCCCATGATCAGCGTCTGGGCGTTGGCGGCCTTCTTCACCATGCTTTCGAGGCCGGCGCGCTGCGTGGCCTCGGTGCTGTAGCCGGCCGGCGAGGCGAAGCGCGGGTCCACGTGCAGGCAGCGGTTGAAGAAATACTCGGCGCTCTCGGAGTAGAGTTCGATCGCCTGCTCGCGGGTTTCCGCCACGGCGACCACCTGGGCGAAGCCGGCGCGGTAGGGGTTGCGGTCCTTGCCGAGCCGGTCCATTTCGGCCCAGAAGCCGTCCATGGTCGCCTTGCCCGCCTTGTAGCCGTAGTAGGACAGGTAGCAGTAGACGTAGTCCATCTCGGCGCACCATTGCCAGGTCTCGACCGAACCGCCGCCGGGGATCCAGATCGGCGGATGCGGCTGCTGCACCGGGCGCGGCCAGACATTCACGTAGCGCTGCTGGTTGAAGCGGCCGTTGAAGGCGAAGGTGTCCTTTTCGGTCCAGGCCTTGATGACGAGGTCATGCGCCTCGAGGTAGCGTTCGCGCAACTGGCTCGGGTTCTGGCCATAGGCGAAGCAGGTGTCCATCGGCGTGCCGACGGGGAAGCCGGCGATCAGCCGGCCGCCCGAGATCACGTCCAGCATGGCGAATTCCTCCGCCACCCGGGTTGGCGGATTGTACAGCGCCAGTGAATTGCCCATCACGCAGATCGGCACGTTGCTGGTGCGGCGCGCGAGGGACGAGGCGATGAGGTTTGGGCTCGGCATCAGCCCGTAGCCGTTCGAGTGGTGCTCGTTCACGCAGATGGCGTCGTAGCCGCAGTCCGCGGCGTATTCCAGCTCATCCATGAAGTCGTTGTACATGAGGTGGGCGCGCTTCGGGTCGAAGAGCGAGGAATGGATATCGACCCACACCGAGGGATGCGCCGCCCGGAAGTCCTCCGGCAGCTCGGTATAGGGCATGAGGTGGAACCACATCAGCTTCATGGCAGGCCCCTCCGATCATCCGTGGGCGGACCTTGCCGCATGCGCGGAACCATGCCCGCGCACCGCCGCCGCCTTCTTCGGAGGAAAAGCCTAGCCTGCTACCGGATGCGACGGAAGGCCCGCCGCCGGGGTTTTTGCCGGGCCGGGCAGGTCAGACCTGGCCCGGGTTTTCGTGGTTGCCGGACTCATGCATGGCCTCCGCCTCCCGCTTCAGCTGCAGGTAGCTGCGGACCGAGAAGGGCAGCATCGCGCCATAGATCAGCCCGCCCGCCGCCAGCGCCGCCCAGGGCTCGGTCAGCAGCAGCGCGACATAGGCGCCGATGCCGAGCAGCAGCGGCAGCACGTACATCGCCGGCACCTTGAAGTTCTTGAAACTCCAGGTCGGCAGGGTCGAGACCATCAGCCCGCCCACCACCACCAGCAGGGTGCCGACCAGGACCGGGTGCTGCATGGCCGCCGCGAGGTTGGTCCAGCCCGATTGCCGGAACAGCAGCCAAGCGAACAGCGGGAACAGCACCAGCCCCGCCCCGGCCGGCGCCGGGACGCCGGTGAAGAAGTTCTGTGCATAGGCCGCCTCCGGCCCCGGCCCGGTCAGCGGCAGGGAAGGCGCATCGGACAGCGACGCGTTGAACCGCGCCAGCCGCAGCGCCGAGCACACCGCGAACAGCAGGCAGGGCGCAAAGCCGAAGCCGCGCGCATCATGCAGCGACCACATGAACAGGATCAGCGCCGGCGCCACGCCGAAGCACAGGAAATCCGAAAGGCTGTCGAATTCCGCGCCGAACCGGCTGGTCGCCTTCAGCAACCGCGCCAGCCGGCCATCCATGGTGTCGATCGCGGCGCAGACCACGATCAGCACGACCGCCTTCTCCCACTCGGCATCCATCGCGAAGCGGATGGCGGTCAGCCCGGCGCAGAGGCCGAGCAGGGTCAGGATGTTCGGGATCAGCCGGTTGAAGGAAGGGCCGGTATAGCGCGGCCGGGTCCGCCGCAGCCGGCCGCGCAGCCCGGTGCCGCCGGCGCCGCTCACAGCGGGGCCCGCGGCGGCGTGAGGTCGGCGATCACCGTCTCCCCGCCGATCATGGTCTGGCCTTCCTCCACCAGGGCACGGACGCCATCGGGCAGGTAGACATCGGTGCGGCTGCCGAAGCGGATGATGCCGAAGCGGTCGCCCGCCTGCACCGTCTCGCCCTCGCGGATGTCGCACAGGATGCGGCGGGCGATCAGCCCGGCGATCTGCACCACCGCCAGGTCCCGGCCATCGGACAGGCGGATGGCGATGGCGTTGCGCTCATTCTCCTCGCTGGCCTTGTCGAGGTTGGCGCTCAGGTACTTGCCGTGGTGGTAGGCAATGCGGGTGACGGTGCCATCGACCGGCACCCGGTTCACATGCACGTCCATCACCGAGAGGAAAATCGCCACCCGCCAGCGCGGCGCCTCGCCCAGGCCGAGCTCGGCCGGCGGCACCGCCTGGCGGATGCTGACGATGTGCCCATCCGCCGGGGCCAGCACCAGCCCTTCCCGGCTGGGCGGCACCCGCTGCGGGTCCCGGAAGAAATACAGGCAGAACAGGAAGAAGATCAGCCCGGTCCAGAACGCCCACCCGCCGAGCAGCAGCCCGCCAAGCACCGCGACCGCCGCACCGAGGATCAGGAAGGGCCGGCCGGCCGGATGGGGCGGGGCCAGCACGATTCGCAAACTTTGTCCGAGCGCCATGGCGGCGGTTTATGGTGTGTTCATCCGGCGACGGCAAGCTGTGGCCATCATGCAAGCCCTCACCCTCGGTCCCTTCGCCGTCGATCAGGACGGTACCCTGCAGCCCCGCGAGCCAGGATTACGCCCGGCGGTGCGCTTCGCCTGGCGTGGCCGGCACTGCGAGGCCGCCCTGTCCGGGGAGGCGGTGCAGCTCGCGGCCTTCGCCGGGCGCATCCCCTCCACCGCGGAGGCCGGGGCGGACCGGCCGCTCGCCTTCGAGGCGCTGGCGGCGCTGCCCGGCAGCCTGCCGCCCGGCTGGCAGGCCCGGCTGCTGCCGGACCACCGCATCATGCTGGAATCCAGCGCGCCGCTGCCGGAGCCACCGACCGCGATCGAACTGGTCGCCGCCATGGTCCGCTTCGCCCTGGCGCTGGACCCCTACCTGGACCGGCTGGATTCCGCCTGCGGGCCATCGGGCGAGCCATCGCCGGGCACGCTGAACACCTGGCCAGGGTAGATCAGCGCGGGGTTGCGGATCTGGTCGCGGTTCGCGGCATAAAGGGTCGTGTAACGCACCCCGCGGCCATACACTTGGCGCGAGATGCGCCACAGGCTGTGGCCCGGCTGCACGATCACCCGGCCATCCCGCAACAGGTCGTCCGAGACCCAGTCGCGCTGGAACGGCACCTCGATCCGCGCCGCCACCGAGCCCGCGGCGGCCAATTGATCGACCCGCAGGGTATGCCGCCCGAATTCGGGCTGGCGCTCGGGTGAGAGCGTCCAGCGGCCGCTGGCATCGGCCTCGGTGTCGCCGGCATGGTGCGGCCCGACATAGACCCGGACCCTTGCGCCGGGCGATGCGCTGCCGGCGAAGCGCATGGCGCCGGCCTCGTCGTAGTCCACCACATCGAGGGCGAGGCGCGGGCCGCCGGCGGCCATCGCAGCGGCCGGCGCTACCGCCGCGGGGGCGGGCGCGTGCAGCAGCCGCGGGGGCGCCTCGTGCGCAGTGGTCGGCGGCAGCAGCAGTGCCAGCGCCGGTGCATCGGCAGCGGCGGCAGGCAGTGTCGCGGTCCTCGCCGGATCGGCCCGCGGCATGGCGGCGGCAGCCGGCTCCCCGGCCGCATCGGCCAGCACCATGGGCGGCCCTGGCGGATCCGGCACCAGCAGCAGCAGCGTCTCCCGCGACGGCACCGGCTCGCCGCCCGCCAGCCGCGCCAGCAGGGACAGCTCCCGCAGGCCGGGCGCCAGCGGGTGGGCCGGCAGGATCACCCACTCGCCGCGGGCATCGGTGCGGGCCTTGCCGAGTTCCTGGCCGGAATCCAGCAGCCTCACCTCGGCCCCCGGCGCGGCGCGGCCGGCGGTGACCAGCATGCCGCGCACCCCCACGCGTGCCACATCGAAGCTTGGGGAAACCGCTGCGGCGAGGGTGGGCGCAGCGGTGGCCAGGGGCCGCGCCGGGGCAGGCGCGGCGGCGGGCGCGGGCCGGCTGGCCACGGCCGGCTCACCGGGCGGCACGCCGAAGCCCGGCAAGGTCTCGGGACCCATCAGCCCGAGGGTGCCGGCCGCCCCGAGGACGACCAGCCCCAGCAGGCCGAGGCCCCTCATACTGCCACCATCCGCAATGGTCGCATGCGTCCTGATCCGGTCACCAGCGGCCACTATAGTCCGCCTGCGCGCCGCTGATCAGTGGGCGCGATGCAGCAACCAAACGAAAATGATGGGCAAGCCCCCGGCGATCGCCCAGCCGATCGGCTCCCCCGCCCGGCCGCCGATCCGCCCGCCGAGCACCGGCCCGAGCCACAGCGCCGCCAACGGGGCCGAGGCCACCAGCCAATCCGCGCTGTCGCCGCGCGCCAGCACTGGCCCGGCGGCCAGCGCGGCCAGCCCGATCGCCACCGGCAGTGCCGCCGCCACGCCCCAGCCGCCGCCCGGCCAGGCGCCGAGCGCCGCCGCCACGCCCACCAGCCCCAGCACGAACCACGGCCCCACCGGGCCGAACAGCCACAGCCCCAGGGCCAGCAGCGCCAGCGCCGCCGCGGCCGGCAGCGGCCCGCGCAACGCCAGCAGCGCCGCCCCGCCGAGCGCCACCAGCGCCAGCACCACCACGCTGGTACGCCGCAGATCCGCCGGGGTCAGCGGCCCGCCGGCCAGCCACCAGGCCGCCCCGGCCAGCCCGAGCGCCGCCAGCAGCATGCCCAGCCAGGCCCGCCGCCCCGCCAGCGCCAGCACCAGCCCGGCCACCGCCCCGCCCAGCGCCAGCGCCGGCAGCCGCTCGGGCAATTGGCGGGGCGAGCCGGTCAGCATCCCGAGGGTCAGCAGCCAACCGGCCGCGAGGCCCACCCCGGCCCCGAGCCCGGCGATATCCGGCCGGCGCAGCAGGCGGAACAGCCCGGCCCAGCCGAGCGCCACCAGCAGCCCGGCCAGCACGCCGCGCCAGGGCAGCAAAGCTTCGAGGGTCATGCCGTCCATCCCGCCGGACCCGCGCGCCGGCCGCATCGCCGGGCTGCATCGCGCCGCGCCGGCCGGTATGCTGCATGGCGGAACGGAGCAGAAGCATGACCGATGGACCGATGCGGCGGGTCAAGGTTTGGGATGGCTGGATCAGGCTGGTGCATTGGTCGATCGTGGTCCTGCTCGGCGTATCCTATGTCAGCATCGAGAACGGCTGGATGCTGACGCATTACCGGTCCGGCTATGCGGTGCTCACCCTGGTGCTGTTCCGGCTGGCCTGGGGGCTGGTCGGGTCCGATACGGCGCGCTTCGGGCGCTTCCTGAAGTCGCCGCTGGCCGCGCTCGGCCACCTGCGGGACTTCCCGCGGCCCGAGCCGGACCGGGAGGTGGGCCACAATGCCGCCGGCGGCTGGATGGTGCTGGTGATGCTCGGGCTGCTGCTGGCCCAGCCGCTGACCGGGCTGTTCGCCGATACCGGCTACGGCGACCACGGGCCGCTCGCCAAGCTGGTGCCGTCCGAGACCAGCGACTGGCTGACCGGGCTGCACCACGACATCTTCGACTTCATCCTCATCGCGGTGGTGCTGCATGTCTCGGCCATCGCCGCCTATGCGCTGCTGAAGGGGCATGACCTGGTGCGGCCGATGGTGACCGGCCACAAGGCCCTGCCCGCCGATGCCACGGCGCCGCGGCTCGGCTCCCCGAGCGCTGGCCGCCGCGTTGCTGGGCGCGGCGGCGCTGCTGGTCTTCGGGGTGAGCCGGCTGGGGTGATGGATGCGCTACCGGGCGCGGAAGGGCCGGTGGCAACTGCCGCAGTATTGCGGGCCGGTTTCCTTGAAGGCGGCGGCGAAGGCGGCGGCATCCCCGGCGGTGGCGGCGGCCTTCAGCACCTCCAGCTGCCCCAGCAGGCGGGTGTTGACCTGCTCGAACTCGGCCCAGTCGGTCCAGATCGCCGGCCGCGCCTTGGTGTCGCCGGTGCCGGAGCCGGCGGGGAAGCGCGCCGGCATGGTGCGGAACCAGGCGATCATGTCATCGACCCGCGGCGCGAGGGCGCGCACGTCGCCGCCCGCCTCGGCGACCGGCTTGAAGGCGTCCATGTGGCCGCCCATCCGCTTCAGCCCGGCCCGGCGCTCGGCGATGACATCGGCCTGCGCCAGGGCCGTGTGGGTCAGGGCCGTCCCGGCCAGCACGACCATGCCGAACATCGCCACCCAGATCCGCAATTTCATGCCGCAGCCCCTTGCCCGAAGTTCCTGGTTGCGATCATGGCACAACTCACCCTTTGCATGGCAAGCACCGGACGATGACCGTCCTGCGGCGTTGCAACCCACCCTGAACGGAGCACCCCATGCCGCACCCCATCCGATCCGTTGCAGTCTTCTGTGGCAGCCGCACCGGCACCGACCCCGCCCATGCCGCCGCGGCGCGGGCGCTCGGCACCGCCCTGGCGGAAGCCGGCATCACCCTGGTCTATGGCGGCGGCGGTATCGGGCTGATGGGCACGGTGGCGGCGGCGGCGACCGCGGCGGGCGGCCGGGTGCACGGGGTGATCCCCGAATTCCTCACCCGGATCGAGCGGCCCTACGAGGCGGCGGACAAGCTGGAGATCACCACCAGCATGCATACCCGCAAGACCCGGATGTTCGAGCTTTCGGATGCCTTCATCGCGCTGTCCGGCGGCCTCGGCACCATCGACGAGACGGTCGAGATCATCACCTGGCGGCAGCTCGGGCTGCACGACAAGCCGGTGATCGTGCTGGATACCGCGGGCTGGGCGCAGCCCTTCCATGCCCTGGTGGAGGCGCTGATCACCGCCGGCTTCGTTGCCCCGGAATGCCGCCGGCTGTATGCCGTGGCGGCCGACGTACCTTCGGCGATGGCGCTGCTGCGGGCCAGCCCGGCGCCCGATGCGGCGGCCCCGGCCTCGCGCCTGTAATCCACTTCCGCCGGCAATCCCGGCGCCGCGCCCCCTTGCCGATACCGGCGGCGGGGGGTATATCGCCGCCTCCCGCGCCATGGCTCGCCAAGGCGCGGTGGTGGCCCGACCGACGGAGCGTAGCTCAGCCTGGTAGAGCACTGTGTTCGGGACGCAGGGGCCGGAGGTTCGAATCCTCTCGCTCCGACCAAGTCGGCACCGCCGGAAACCCCGCCAGCCCCGCTGGCGGGGTTTTTCCGTCCCGGGCTAGCGCTGGCCCGCCGCCCAGAATATCAGCCACTTCGCCGGGAAGGCCCAGGCGATGCCGGCCACCAGGAAGTAGGGCACCTGCAACGCCCAGTGCAGCTCGATGACATGGTCCGCCAGCGCCACCACGATGGCGATGTAGGCGACGAAGCTGAGCAGGCCGAGCGGTACGGCGATGGCGATGCGGGACATGCCCCGGCACATGGCCCAGACCGGCCGCCCCGCCAAGACCCAACCTCGCCCTCGCGGGCGGGCCGTTGCACGCCACTTGCCGCAAGTGCTTAGTGTCGCCGCGCCTGACGATGCCGCCGCCGGCCACCCCCCGGCTTTGCGCCCATGCCCACCAAAGGACCGGCCATGCCCGACACCAGCCCCGACCTCGACCTGCGCGACCATATCCGCGGCATCCCGGATTTCCCGAAGCCAGGCATCCTGTTCTACGACATCTCGACCCTGCTGCGGAACGGCCCGGCGTGGCGCGCCGCCATGGCGCGGCTGGCAGGCGATCTCGGCCCTACAAGCCGGACCTGCTGGCCGGCATCGAGAGCCGCGGCTTCCTGGTGGCGGCGCCGCTGGCGCTGGAACTGGGCCTCGGCTTCGTCATGCTGCGCAAGCCGCGCAAGCTGCCGGGGCCGACCATCGGGCTCGAATACGCGCTGGAATACGGCACCGACCGGATCGAGATGCAGGCCGATGCGGTGGTGCCCGGCCAGCGGGTGGTGCTGCTGGACGACCTGCTGGCGACCGGCGGAACCATGGGCGCGGGCATCGGGTTGCTGCGCCAGGCCGGCGCCGAGGTGCCGCTGGTCGCGGCGCTGATCGAGCTTACCTTCCTCGGCGGCCGCAACCGGCTGGACGTACCCTTCGAGGCCTTGCTGCGCTACGACGAATAGGCTTCTGGCGGCACCGCGCGCCCGCACCGCAAACCCGAGCAACCGCCACCGCAGCAGGGAGGCAGGACAGGCAATGCACCAAGACCCGGCCCCTGGCCGCCGCCGGCTTCTGTCGGGGCTCGCGCTGCTGGCCGCCGCCGGCGCATCCCCCGCCATGGCCACCCTGCCACCCGCCGCCGCGACTCTGCTCGTGCCGGGGCCGATGGACGGGCCGCTGGCGCAGTGGGCGGCGCGGCTGGCCGCGGCCCTGGCCCGCGGCACCACCACCGCCATCATGCTGGAGCGGACCGTGCTCGGCGGGCCGGACGGGGTGACGGCGGCCAACCGTTTCGCCACCGCCGCCGCACCGGATGGCCGGACCCTGCTGGTGCTGCCGGGCGCCGCCGCCCAGGCCTGGCTGGTCGGCGACAAGCGGGCGCATTTCAACGGTGCCGGCTGGCCGCCGGTCTGCGCCGCGCAGGGCCCCGCCGTGGTCGCCGGGCGGCAGCCCTTCGCCGCGGCCGCCCGCGCGCCGATCCGCCTCGGTCTCGCCGCGCCGGACCAGCCCGGCACCGCGGCGCTGCTCGGCCTCGACCTCATCGGCGTGGCGGCGACGCCGGTCGCCGGCCTGCCGCCGCCCCAGGCCGAGGCGGCGCTGGCGGAGGGCGCGGTGGAGGCGGTGGTGCTGCAGGGCGCGGATGTGCCGGCCCGACTGGCGGCGCTTGGTGCCAGGCCATGGTTCACCCTCGACGGCCCCGGCCCGCGCGACCCTGCCCTGCCGGAGACCCCGGTGCTGGCGGAACTCGCCACCGGCGGCGGCGCGGCGATCCGCGCCGGCTTCCTGGCGGCGGCGGCGAATGCCCGGCTGGTCGGCGCCGTGCTGCTGCCGGCGCTGACCCCGGCCGACCTGGTGGCGCTGTGGCGGGCCGCGGCGCAGCGCTGGCTGGAGGAGGAAATGCGGGTGGGGCTGCCCGCCGGCATCCGGGTCACCGCCGGGGCCGAGCAGGCGCCGGTGCTCAGCCCCCTGGCGCCGCCGCCCGAGGCGGTGCTGGCCTACCGCGAATGGCTGCTGCGCCGGCTGCGGTGGCAGCCGGAATAGCGCCGCGTCATTGGATAGCGGGCGAAGTCGCCCCCGCAGGGGATAGCGGGCGGGGTCGCCCCCGCAGGCATCATCCCGGCGGGCGGCCGGCGAGCATGGCCAGGGCCCGCAGCGCCGCCGACGCCCGTTCACGGATCACCGGCACGACGGTCGCGGGGGGGTGGGGCGACCTGGGGTCCATCGCCACGCGGGCGGCCTGTTCCAGCAGCACCGCGCCTACCGCGGCGGCGGCCCCGGCCAGGCTGTGCGCGGCCCGGTGGTAGCCATCCCGGTTGCCGGCCATGGCCGCCTCCTCAAGCTGCACCGCCAGCCGCCCGAGGTCGTCCTCGAAGGTTTCGATGATGCGCCGGAAATCCGCCGGGGGCAGATCCTGCGCCAGTTGGTCGGCAATGCTGGGGTCGAGCGCGTTCACCCGGAATTGGTCGCATTTTGCATGCGATCGGTCAATCGTTGGTTGCAGGGCAAGGCACCGGGCCCACCGGCATCCTACGTGCCACGGCGGCTTCAGCCCGCCGCCGTTGCCGCCGGCTCCACCTCCCGCGCCACCGCCAGCACCAGCCGGCGCAGCCAGGCATGGCCGGAATCGGCCTCGAAGCGGCGATGGAACACCAGCGACAGCCGGGTATGCTCCAGCGCGACCGGCGGCTCGCGCGTCACCAGCCCATGCGCCGCCGCCAGTTGCACCGCCAGCCTGGCGGACAGGCTGATGATCATGTCGGTGCGCTTCAGGATTTCCGGCACCGCGGACAGATGCGCGACCACCGCCCCCAGCCGGCGCGGCTGGCCGGTGGCGGCCAGCGCCGCGTCCAGCGCCCCGTCGCGGGAGCCGTTCGGCGAATGCAGCAGGTGCGGCACGCCGGTGAAGCGTTCCAGGGTGAGTTCGCCCTCGGCCAGCGGGTGGCCGCGGCGCATCAGGGTGCAAAAGGCTTCCGGCAGCAGCCGCAGGCGGGTGTAGATCGCCGGTGGTTCCGGCAGCACGGCGACCGCCATGGTGGCGCCGTCGGCCTCCAGCAGGGCTTCCCAGTTGGTCCGGTCGGCGTGGCGGATGGCCAGCAGGGCGTGCGGGGCCTCCTGCGCCATGCGGGCCAGCAGCGGCGGCGCCAGCACCGCCTCGGCGTATTCGCTGAAGGCGACGGTGAACACCCGGCGGGTGCTGGCGGCATCGAAGGGCGCCTGGGCGGAGATCGCCTCGGCGATGCGGTCCAGCGCATCGGCCACCGGGGCGGCCAGGGTCAGGGCCAGGGCGGTGGGTTCCACCCCGCCCGGGCGGCGCAGGAACAGCTCGTCCCCCAGCGCTTGGCGCAGCCGGGCCAGCGCGTTGGAGACCGCCGGCTGCGACAGGTGCAGCCGCTCCGCCGCGCGGGTGACATGGCGTTCCCGGGCCACCGCGTCGAACACCCGCAGCAGGTTGAGGTCGAGGTTGCCGAGATCCGCCATGCGCCCCCGCGTCATTCAGGATGCTGATGATGGACGTTCCGTCAGCGCGTTGGAAGCGGCCCGGACGGAAGCTCAGCCTGTGCCCATCGCGGCGGTCCTGCCGCACCGCACGAGGAACATTCCCGGTGATCGACGAACGCATCACCACCCCTTACGCCGTTGCCCTGCTGCGCATCTCGCAGGGGCTGCTGTTCCTGGCGCACGGCGGGTTGCTGAAGCTCGGCACCTTCGGGCTGGCCGGCACGATGGGGTTCTTCGGCAGCCTCGGGTATCTGCCCGCGCTCGGCGCGGTGGTCATCGCCGCCGAGGTGCTGGGCGGGCTCGACCTGGTCGCCGGGGTGGCGGTGCGCTGGGTCAGCCTGGGCCTGCTGCCGATCATGCTGGGCGCGGTCGTGCAGCATGCGGGCAATGGCTGGCTGTTCGGCGCGGCCGGCGGCGGCTGGGAATTCCCGGCCTTCTGGGCGGTGGCGCTGGTGGTGCAGGCCGGGCTCGGCGCCGGCGCCTGGGCGCTGGACGCCGGCCGGCTGTCCGGCGGCAGGGCCGCGGCGGCCGCCTGAAGACTGTTCGGCGCCGCTACTCCTTCGGCGGGGTGGCGGCGCCCGCGCCCAGCGGCCGGGTCATGAACACGCTGTCCACCCAGCGGCCATGCTTCCAGCCGATCAAGGGCAGCAGCCCGGCATGGGCGAAGCCGCAGCCGGCATGCAGGCCGATCGAGGCGGCATTGGCCGAATCGCCGATCACCGCGACCATCAGCCGGAAGCCGGCCGCCTCGCAGCGCGCCACCAGCGCCGCCAGCAGCCGCCGGCCGATCCCGCGCCGGCCGGCATCCGGCGCCACGTAGATCGAGTTCTCCACCGCGAAGCGATAGGCCAGGCGGGGGCGATAGGCGCTGGCATAGGCATAGCCGAGCACCTGCCCCGCGGCATCGGCGGCGACGATGTAGGGATAGCCGCCGGTCAGCACGCCGGCCCGGCGGCGGGACATCTCGGCTTCATCCGGCGGCTCCAGCTCGAAGCTGGCGGTGCCCTGCAGCACCCAGTGGCCGTAGATGGCGGCGATGGCCGGGAGATCAGCCTCGTCGCTGTCGCGGAGCAGGATGGTTTCATCACGCATGGTTGAATAATGCGGCATGAAAATATCACTGTCCATTGCGGATGGGACGCGTCTGGACCGCGACACGCGCAGCCTCCAGGCTGTGGCTCCACCGCCGGAGTCGCCGCTTGCCAGACCGCGCTTCCCGGCCCGTGCCCCGGCACGCCGAACTGGTCGTCGGCCTCGCGGTCTGCGCTGTCGGGCTGGCGACCACCATCCCGCTGCCGCTGTACGGCATGCTGGCGGCCAGGGGCGGCTACGGCGCCGGGGCGCTGGCGCTGGCCTTCGCCTGCTACGCCGCGACGCTGATCATCACCGCACCACTGCTCGGGCCGCTGCCGGATCGCATCGGGCGGAAGCCCTGCGTGCTGCTCGGCGTGGCGCTGGCGGCGGTCTCGACCCTGATCCTGAGCCTGTTTCCCAGCATCCCGGCGCTGGCGGTGGCGCGGATGGCGCAGGGGCTCGGCATGGGCTGCGTCACCGGCGCGGCGGCGGCCTGGGCGGCGGAGCTGGCCGGTGGCGGCCCGTCCGGCGGACGGCGGGCGGCGACGGTGATCGCGGCGGCGACCATCGGCAGCTTCGGCGTGGGCGGCATCCTGACGCTCGGCGCCATCGTGGCCTGGCCGGGGCAGTTGCCGCCGGTGACCTTCGCCGCGCATCTCGGCTTCGCGGCGCTGCTGCTGGCGCTGGTGGCGCGGCTGCCGGAAACCCTGGCGGCGCCGCAGCCCGGCTGGTTCCGCCAGCCCAAATTCCCGCGCGGCACCCTGGCCACCACCTGCGCCATCCTGCCGGGCTGGGGGGTGACTGGCGTGGTGCTGACCAGCGTGCAATCCACCCTCGCCGCCCAGGGCCAGCCGCTGACCGGGCCGCTGGCGGCCTGCGGGATGATGCTGGTCGGCGTGCTGGCGCAGCGGGCGCTGCACCGGGTCACGCCGCGCCGCGCGGTCCGGCTGGGGCTGCTGGTGCTGACGGTGGGCGCCGCGCTTACCTTCTGGGGCACCGCGGGCGGCGGGGTGTGGCCGCTGCTGGCGGGTGGGCTGGTGGTCGGGGTCGGCACCTACGGCTTCATCTATCTCGGTGGGCTGGCGGCGGTGGCGGAGGCCGCCTCGGGCGAGGACCGGGCGCGCGCCGTGGCGGGGTATTTCGTGGTCGCCCATCTCGGGTTCAGCGCGGTGCCGCTGGTGGTCGGGCTGGCGGTCGATGGCCTAGGCGCGGCGGCGGCGCTGGCCGGGGCCTGGGTGGTGCTGGTGGCGGTGGCGACCTTGCTGTGGGTGGCTACCGCTCGCAACGGATGAACAGCGTGCTGCGGTTGGCCACCTCGCCGACATCCGCCGCGCCGCGTTCCGGCCCGCTGCTGGCGGCGACCGGCGGGTTCAGCCCGGCGCGGCGCAGGAAGGCCAGCGCGGCCTCGCCCTTCACCGCGAAATTGATGTTCTGGGCGATGTCCCCGGTGCGCTGCGCGACCCGCTGGGCGTTCAGCTTCGAGACCACCACGCCGACCACATGGCCCTGCATGTCCAGCAGCGGGCCGCCCGAATTGCCCGGCTGCACCGCCGCGCTGATCTGGTACTGCACGGGGTTGTCGGCCAGCCCGGCGAGGCCGTTGACCTCGCCCCGCGTCAGCTTGGCATCGGAGGACAGCAGGCCGGCCAGCGGGAAGCCATAGGCCACCACCCCCTCGCCGCGCCGCACCGCCGGGCCGCTGCGGAAGGCCAGTGGCGGGCCGGGCAGGCCGGGCACCGCCAGCAGCGCGAGATCCAGCGCCGCATCCACCCGCGCCGGCGGCACCGCGGCCCACCAGTTGCCGTCCGGGCCCCGCATCACCACGCGGTCGCAGCCATTGACCACGTGCTGGTTGGTCAGCACCCGGTCCGGCGCCACCAGGAAGCCGGTGCCGGTCGAGACGTTGCGGGCAGCAGGATTGGGGCGGGCAGCAGGATTGGGGCGGGCAGCAGGATTGGGGCGGGCAGCAGGGTTGGCGCGTGGCGCCGCTGCCGTGGACGAGGCCGGGGGCTGGACCGCGGTGGCCAGCGCGATCTCCCGGTTGGCGCAGATGTCCTGGTCGCGCAGCACCGCTTCCCGGCCGTCCTTCAGCACCAGCCGCAGGTCGAAGCGGCAGCCGGCGGCCTCCGCCGGATCGACCCGGAAGCCGCCGCGTCCGGTCAGCGGCCGGTCTGGCGAGAGCAGGTTGCGGCCCCAGTCGCCGGCCGCGCCGCGCGGGCTGCGGACGGCGTTCAGCACCGTCGCATCGGTGCCGGTGCGGTTGAGGATGCGGAAGGGCAAGGCCTCCGCCATCGCGGTGGCGGGCAGGGCGAGCAGGATCAGCAGCAGGGCGAGATGGCGCATGGCGGTGCGGATGTCGGGCGGCCGCGCCCCGGCGTCAATGCAGGTCCGCACCGGCGGGGCCCACGCAAATAACGTCCGGCCCGCCCCTTGACCCTCCCATTGTGGGAAGCCCCACATGGGCGACATGCCCGAAGCACCCTTTCCCCCCGGCCCCGCCCTCAGCCTGCCCATTTCGGGCATGACCTGCGCCACCTGCGCCGGCCGCGTCGAGCGTGCCCTGGCAAAGCTGCCGGGCGTGGCCGGCGCCAGCGTCAACCTCGCCACCGAGCGGGCCGAGGTGCGCGGCACCGCGCCCTTGCCGGACCTCATCGCAGCGGTGGAGAAGGCCGGCTACGGCGTGCCGGAGCAGCACTTCGAACTCGGCATCGGCGGCATGACCTGCGCCACCTGCGCCGGCCGGGTCGAGCGTGCCCTGGCCAAGGTGCCGGGCGTGCTGGAAGCCAACGTGAACCTCGCCAGCGAACGCGCCACCATCCGCGCCCTGGCCGGCACCGAGGAAGCCCCGCTTGCCGCCGCCATCGGCCGCGCCGGCTACACGGTGCGCGAAAGCACGCCGGAGGTGGTGGCGGCCGAGGGCGGGCGGGAGAAGCGGGACCTGGTCCTGGCGGCGTTGCTGGCCACGCCCTTCCTCATCGGCATGATCGGGATGCCCTTCGGCCGGGAGTGGATGCCATCGGGCTGGGTGCAGCTCGCGCTGGCGGCCCCGGTGCAGTTCTGGCTCGGCGCGCGGTTCTACCGGGCGGGGTGGGCGGCATTGCGGTCCGGCACCGGCAACATGGACCTGCTGGTGGCGCTCGGCACCTCGGCCGCCTTCGGGCTCTCGACCTGGATGCTGCTGACCCAGGGCGGGCATGCCATCCACCACCTGTATTTCGAGGCCAGCGCGGTCATCATCCTGTTCATCCTGCTCGGCAAGTGGCTGGAGGCCAGGGCCAGGCGGGCGACCGGCGCGGCGATCCGGGCGCTGCTGGAACTGCGCCCGCGCACCGCCCGCCGGCTGGCCGCGGACGGCACGGAGGAGGAGGTCCCGGCCGCCGTGCTGGCGGTGGGCGACCGGGTGGCGGTGCGGCCGGGCGAGCGCATCCCGGCCGATGGCGTGGTGCTGGAAGGCCGCGCCGGGGTCGATGAAAGCGCGCTGACCGGCGAGAGCCACGCCATCGAGAAGGAACCCGGCGCCCGGGTCGCCACCGGCACCATCGCCCTCGACGGCCGGCTGGTGATCGAGGCGCAGGCGATCGGCGCCGAGACCGTGCTGGCCCGCGTCGCCGCCATGGTCGCCGCCGCCCAGGCCAGCCGCGCCCCGGTGCAGCGGCTGGTCGACCGGGTGAGCGCGGTGTTCGTGCCGGTGGTGGTCGGCATCGCCGTGCTGACCCTGCTGGCCTGGCTGCTGGTTGGGGCGGGGGTGGAGGCGGCGGTGCTGCATGCGGTCGCGGTGCTGGTGATCGCCTGCCCCTGCGCGCTCGGCCTCGCCACCCCGGCCGCCATCATGGCCGGGACCGGCGCGGCGGCGCGCGCCGGCATCCTGATCCGCGACGCCGAGGCCATCGAGCGGCGCACAGGGCGTGACCCTGGTCGCCTTCGACAAGACCGGCACGCTGACCGAGGGCAAGCCGCGCCTCGCCGCCGTGCACCCGGCCGCTGACACCACCGAGGCGGAGGTGCTGCGGCTGGCCGGCGGCGCTGCAGGCGGGCAGCGAGCATCCCCTTGCCCGCGCCGTGCTGGCCCGCGCCGGCGATGGCCTGCCGGCCGTGGCCGATTTCCGCGCCCTGCCGGGCCGCGGCGTGTCCGCGGTGATCGATGGCCGGTCCCTGCTGCTCGGCAGCCCGCGCGCCCTGGCTGAGAGCGGCGCCGATCCAGGCGTGCTGGCGGCCGCGGCCGAGGCGGAATCGGGCCAGGGCCGCACCCTGGCCTGGTTGATCGGCACCGCGCCCACGCCTCGCGTGCTTGGCCTGCTGGCCTTCGAGGACGGCGAGAAGCCGCGGCGCCGCCGCCGCCATCGCCGGGCTGAAGGCGCTCGGGGTGAAGGCCGCGATGATCAGCGGCGACAGCCGGGCGGCGGCCGGCGCGGTGGCCGCCCGGCTCGGCCTCGACGACGTGGCGGCCGAAGTGCTGCCGGCCGGCAAGGCCGAGCGGGTCACCGCCTGGCAGCAGGCCGGGGAGCGCGTGGCGATGGTCGGCGACGGGGTGAACGATGCGCCGGCGCTGGCGGCGGCGGATCTCGGCATCGCCATGGGCACCGGCACCGATGTCGCCATCCATGCGGCCGGCATCACCCTGCTGCGCGGCGACCCGGCGCTGGTGCCGGCGGCGCTGGATATCACCCGGCGGACCCTGACGAAGATCCGCCAGAACCTGGGCTGGGCCTTCGGCTACAACGCGATAGGCGTGCCGCTGGCGGCGCTCGGCTACCTCTCGCCGCTGGTGGCGGCGGCGGCGATGGCGCTGTCCTCCGTCTCGGTGCTGGCCAATGCCTTGCTGCTCACCCGCTGGAGGGCCCCGCGATGAACATCGGCGAGGCGGCGCGGGCCTCCGGCGTGTCGGAGAAGATGATCCGCCACTACGAATCGATCGGGCTGCTGCACCCGGCGCGGCAGGCCAATGGCTACCGGCGCTACAGCGACGCCGAGGTCGCCGTGCTGCGCTTCATCCGCCACGCCCGCGACCTGGCCTTTCCGCTGGAGGAGGTGCGCCGGCTGCTGACCCTGTGGCACGACCATAGCCGGACCAGCGCCGAGGTGCGGGGCATCGCGCTGGCCCATGTGGCGGCGCTGGAGGAGAAGGCCCGCACCTTGCAGGCGATGGCCTCCAGCCTGCGCCACCTGGCCTCGCATTGCCACGGCGACGCGCGGCCGGACTGCCCCATACTCGACAATCTCGCCCAATCCGAAAGAGGAAAGACCACATGATCACTTTGCATGTCGAAGGCATGACCTGCGGCCATTGCGTCCGCGCGGTGACCCAGGCGATCCAGGCGCTGGACCCGGGCGCGGCGGTCCAGGTGGACCTGCCCGGCAAGACCGTCCGCGCCGAGACCACCCTGCCGCGGGACGCCGTGGCCGCCGCGGTGGCCGAGGAGGGCTACAAGGTTTCAGCCGGCGCTTGACCTGTACCGCCCGGCGGGGGATCACCCCTGCCATCTCGATTGACGGGTCCATCGCCATGCAGCGTGTTTTCTCGGGCATCCAGCCCTCGGGCATCCCGACCCTCGGCAACTACCTCGGCGCCATCCGCAACTGGGTGCCGATGCAGGATACCCACGAGACCATCTTCTGCGTGGTGGACCTGCATGCCATCACGGTCTGGCAGGACCCGAGGGAGCTGGCGACCCAGACCCGGGAGATGGCGGCGGCGCTGATCGCCTGCGGGCTCGACCCGCATCGCTGCACATTGTTCGTGCAGTCGCCATGTCCATGCCCATGCGCGGCTGGCCTGGATCTTCAACTGCGTCGCCCGGCTCGGCTGGCTGAACCGGATGACGCAGTTCAAGGACAAGGCCGGCAAGGACCGGGAAGCCGCCTCGGCCGGGCTGTACGTCTACCCGAACCTGATGGCCGCCGATATCCACGCCTACCACGCGGTGAAGGTGCCGGTCGGCGACGACCAGAAGCAGCACCTCGAACTGGCCAATGACATCGCCCAGAAGTTCAACCACGACTACGGCGTGGCGTTCTTCCCGACCATCGAGCCGATGATCCAGACCGTCGCGGCGCGGGTGATGAGCCTGCGGGACGGCAGCAAGAAGATGTCGAAGTCGGATGCCTCCGACCAGTCGCGCATCAACCTGACCGACGATGCCGACACCATCGCGCTGAAGATCCGCCGCGCCAAGACCGACCCCGAGCCGCTGCCGGAGCACATCAGCGGCTTTGAGGGGCGGCCTGAGGCGCGCAACCTGGTCGGCATCCTGGCCGGGATCGGCAACACCCTGCCGGAGAACGTGCTCCGCGAGCATGGCGGCAAGGGCTTCGGCGCCTTCAAGGAAGTGCTGGCGGAAGCCCTGGTCGCGCATCTCGCGCCGATCCAGGCCGAAATGAAGCGGCTGCTGGAAGACCACGCCTCGCTGGATGCGGCGCTGCGGCTGGGCGCGGAACGGGCGTCGGCGATCGCCGAGCCGATCGTCACCGAGGCCGAGCGGATCGTCGGCTTCCTGCCGCGCTGAACCGCGCCAGGGCGGCCGATCCGGCTGCGGTACGCCGCGGGGTCCGCCCCGCGGCTGGCTGAGGGTTTGCCCGCTACGCCCTGACACCGTGCGACGAGGTGGATGCCGCGCGGGGATGTCGCCTCATGCACGGCCACCACGGCACGATATTTGGGCATTCCCACGGCAGGGAATGCCGCCAGCCTGGAAGAACGGCAGCGCCCCAGGCCCGCCACATCGTTGGCACATCATTTGCTACATCTTCCGTCAGCGCAGCGCCGCAGATGCGGCAGCTCCGGTAGGCGTGCCGTCGTCGAGTGTCATGATGGGTGGATCACACCTTCATTGTCCGCCCGCGGAGGAGCAAAGCCATGTGCGATCAATTCGGATCGACAGCGTTGCCTGACTACGCCGCGATTGCCGCAGCACAAAAACCGGGCCGGCGCGGGTTGCTGAAGGCGACGGCCGCCAGCGCGCTGACCATGGCGATCGGGCCGATGCTGCCGGGGGCTGCCAGTGCCCAGGCCGCCAAGTCGCTGAAGTCGACGCACGGCACCGGCTTCTGCAACCTCAACCTGTTCCTTGCACACGCCTTGCAGATGGCGCGCGAGGACGGCACGGAAATCCAGTTCATCAACACGCCGACCTCGGCCGAGATGGTGACCTTCCTCGGCATGGGCCAGGTCGATCTCGGCCTGATGCCCTATACGAGCTTCATGGCGCTGCACAACGCCGGCGCACCGGTGAAGATCATCGCCGGCGGCGGCATCGAGGGATGCTCCATCGTCGCCCGGCCCGGGCTGGACACGCCGGAGAAGCTGCGCGGCAAGACCCTCGGCACCTTCCAGCTCGATACGCTGGAGGTGATGCCCTACGACTACCTGAAGAAGCACGGCATCGCCTTCCGCGACGTGACCGTGCGCTACATGGGCAACACGCCCGAGGCGGTGGAAGCCTTCAAGGCCGGCGCCATCGACTGGATCTGCACGATCGAGCCCTACGCCACCGCCCTGATGAACGACGTGAAGGGCGCCGTCCGGCTGTCCGACGGCCGCGACATCTACGGCGCGGGCTACACCGATTGCGTGCTGGCGACGCGCGCCAGCCTGATCAAGGAAAACCCCGCGGCGATCAAGAACGTCATCAAGGGCATGTTCCGCGCCCAGCTGATGGCCGAGACGCAGCCGCAGGCGACGCTCGATAAGCTGGTCGGCGCCTACTACAAGACCTCGATGGAGAACGCCCGCTTCGCCATGGAGAAGCAGCCGGCGGTGGTGGACGCGCGCAGCCAGACCGACTTCATCCTGAACCGCACCGACAGCCTGATGGAGATGGGCTACATCAAGACCAAGCCCGGGCGCGACTCGATCGACTGGACCCTGCTGGAACAGGTGATCGCCGAGAACCAGGACCTCTACGGCCAGCTCAAGCACAAGTCGGCCTGAGCCGGCCGATGGGCAGCGACATCGTCGCCGGCAGGCTGCGCGCAGCGGCGCCTGGTCTGGCCGGCCTGCTGTCACCCCCGGCACGGCTTCACCTGGCACGCCTCGGCTGGGGCGTGGTCTCGGTCGGGCTGTTCGCTGGATTGTGGGAGTTCCTGTGGCTGGTCGGCGTGGCCGACCCGAAGCTGTTGCCGCCGCCGCACATCTTCCTCGGCAACTTCCCCGACCAGGCGCAGCTTCTTCAACACGGCGACGCGCTGGCAGATCGGTGCGGACCCTTCATCGGGGCCATCCCCGTATGGCGGTCTGCATCACCGTCGCCGCCACCTCGATGCGGGTCTTCGTGGGGCTCAGCATCGCGGCCGTCCTGTCGATCAGCCTCGGGGTGCTGATCCGCTACTTCGCGCTACTCGAGAAGCTGACGCTGCCGACCATCACCCTGCTGTCGCCGGTCTCGCCGGTCGCCTGGCTGCCTGTGGCGATCTTCATCTTCGGCATCGGCAACGCACCGGCGATCTTCATGGTGGTGATCGCGCTGTTCTTCCACATGGTGCTGTCCACCGATCAGCCAGATCGACGGGGTGAACCGCAACCTGATCAACGTGGCGCGCACCATGGGTGCCAGCAAGCGGCAGGTCTATGCGCCGCGTGATCATCCCGGCCATCCTGCCGCGGCTTGCTCATCGTGCTGCGGCTCAACCTCTTCGCAGCCTGGATGGTGGTGCTGATCGCCGAGGCCACCGGCGTGGGCTACGGCCTCGGGCAGGTGATCATGCTGGCGCGCAACACCTTCAACCCGTCCCTGGTGTTCTTCACCATCGTGCTCATCGGCCTGCTGGGCTTCGCTGTCGACTTGGCTGCTGCGGCAGGTGCAGCGCCGGATGCTGTACTGGGTGCCGGAAACGACGGGGAGTGCTCCGGTGGCCTCTGATGGGTCCGGCCCCTTCTCCTCGAAGGATGCCGTCGTCTGCCGCGGCGTCGGCAAGACCTGGGCGGCCGGCACCGCCCGGGCACATGAGGCGCTGCGCGGCATCGATCTCGACATCGCGCCGGGCGAGTTCGTCGTGCTGCTGGGCCCGTCCGGCTGCGGCAAGACCACCCTGCTGTATCTGATCGCCGGGCTGGAGGCGCAGACCGAGGGCGGATCTGGTCCTTCCAGGACGCGGTCGAAGGCGCCCTCGCCGGAACGCAGCCTGATCTTCCAGGAGACCTCGCTGTTTCCCTGGCTGGCGGTCTGGCAGAATGTCAGCTTCGGCCTGTCGATCCGCGGCGTCCCGGTGGCCGAGCGCCGGGCGGTGGCGCGCGAGGCCCTGGCGCGCGTCGGGCTTGTCGAGGCCATGGACAAGCGCCCGGACGAGCTCTCCGGCGGCATGCGCCAGCGGGTCGCCGTGGCGCGCGCCCTGGCCATGCGCCCGAAGGTGCTGCTGATGGACGAGCCCTTCGCCGCGCTGGACGTGCAGACCCGCGCGAAGATGCAGGACTTCCTGCTGGATGTCTGGCGCGACAGCGGCGCCTCGGTGCTGTTCGTCACCCACTCGATCGACGAGGCGGTGGCGCTGGCCGACCGCGTCGTGGTGTTCACCGCCCGGCCCGGCCGGATCAAGACGATCGTGCCGATCGGGCTGCCGCGGCCGCGCGATCCGTTCTCGCCGGCTGCGAGGCGTTGCGCCGGCAACTGACCGAGGCTGCTGCGCGGCGAGGTCGATCGTGCCTTCGCCGAGCAGGAAGCGCTTGCCGGTCGCTGCCTGACAATCCCGCCAACCCCGCCCAGGAGCGAAGACATTGGCCGTCATCCCTCGATCCGCAGCCGTTCGATGATGACGCAGGTTGCTATCCCGGTCCAGCTGGGAGGAGGTCGCCGACGGCGCCGTCCTGCAGGAGGACGGCATCATCGCCGAGATCGGCACCTACGACGACCTGCACCGCCAGCACCCGACGGTCCCGGTGATCGGCACCGGCCGGGAGATCCTGCTGCCGGGCTTCGTCAACGGCCACCACCATGTCGGCCTGACCCCGGTGCAGCTCGGCTCGCCCGACATGCCGCTGGAGCTGTGGTTCATCACCCGCATGGTGACGCGCAACCTCAACCTATACCTCGACACGCTGTATTCGGCCTTCGAGATGATCGCGCTCCGGCATCACCACCGTGCAGCACATCCATGGCTGGATGCCGGGCAAGCTGTCGGCGAGGTCGATGGCCCGCGCCGAACGAGGTGATCCGGGCCTATGAGGACATCGGCATGCGCGTGTCCTACTGCTTCGCGGTGCGCGACCAGAACCGGCTGGTCTACCAGGACGACGAGGATTTCGTGGCCAGCCTGCCGGCCGACCTGCGGGAGCCGATGCAGCGCTGGTTCGAGCGCTTCCAGCTCAGCCTCGGACGACCACCTCGCGCTGTTCCGCGAACCTGCACGGCAAGCACCAGAACAAGCGCCGGGTGAAGATCCAGCTCGCGCCGGCCAACCTGCACTGGTGCTCGGACCGCGGCGCTGACGGCGCTGGCCGACACTGTCGCGCCAAATACGACGCGCCGATGCACATGCATCTGCGTCGAGACCGCCTACCAGAAGGAATACGCGCGGCGGCGCGGCGGCTGCACCGCGGTCGAGTACATCGACCGCTTCGGCATGCTCGGCCCGCAGCCTGACGCTCGGCCACGGCGTCTGGCTGAACGAGAGCGACATCGACCGGCTGGCGGAAACCGGAAGCTGCATCTGCCACAACTGCTCCTCCAATTTCCGGCTGCGCTCCGGCGTCGCGGCGCTGAACCGGTTCGAGGCGGTCGGCATCAACACCGCCATCGGCCTCGACGAGGCCGGCATCAACGACGACCGCGACATGCTGCAGGAAATGCGGCTGGTGCTGCGCGCGCACCGGGTGCCCGGCATGGGCGAGGATGAGGTGCCCGGCCATGGGCCAGGTGCTCCGCATGGCGACGGCGGGCGGCGCCATGACGACGCCCTTCGGCGAAACCCTCGGCACGCTGGAGGTGGGCAGGGGCGCCGATCTGTCGCTGATCGACTGGGACAGTGTCGCCTATCCATACCTCGACGAGGAGACGCCCATGCTGGACGCGGTAATCCAGCGCGCCAAAGCCTCCGCCGTGAAGGCCGTGATGTGCGATGGCGAGGTGATCTACCAGGACGGCACCTACACCCGGGTGGACCGCGACGGCGCGCTGAAGGCGCTGCACGACGACCTGTCGCGCGCCTTGTCCGATGACGAGGTGCAGCGGCGGCAGCTCTCCAAGGCCCTGCTGCCGCATGCCAGGAAATTCTACGCCGACTACATCGACCCGGCGAAGCATGAGCCCTTCTACCGGCCAAGCTCCCGCGTCTGACGGGAGGCTTGCCGGATGCGGCGCTGCCTCGGGCTTCAGGCAGCCGCCGCTTCCGGGCGTTTCAGCAGCGCCACCGCCACGGCGGTGACCGCCGTGCCCGCCACGATCGCCGCGACATAGCCCAGCGGATTGCCCACGGCGTTCGGGATGGCGACCACGAATATCCCGCCATGCGGCGCCCGCAGCGTGCAGCCGAACAGCATGGACAGGCCACCCGCCGTCGCCGAGCCCAGCACCAGCGCCGGGATCACCCGCAGCGGGTCCTTGGCGGCGAAGGGGATCGCCCCTTCGGTGATGAAGCTGAGCCCGAGCACCCCCGCCGCCTTGCCCGCGTCGCGTTCCTCCGGGGTGAAGCGGCCGCGCGCCAAAAAGGTGGCGAGCGCCAGGCCGAGCGGCGGCGTCATGCCGGCGGCCATCACCGCCGCCATCGGCGCATAGGTCTCGGCCGAGAGCAGGCCGACGCCGAAGGTATAGGCCGCCTTGTTCACCGGCCCGCCCATGTCCACCGCCATCATGGCGCCGATCAGCAGCCCGAGGATCACCGCGTTGGTCGAGCCCATCCCGCGCAGGAACTCGGTCAGCCAGGCCAGCGCCGCGGCGATCGGCCCGCCGACCACATAGATCATCAGCAGCCCGACCACGAGCGAGCTGAGCAGCGGGATGACCAGCACCGGCATCAGGCCTTCCAGGCTTTGCGGCAGGCGCAGCCGGTCGCGCAGCCATAACGCGACATAGCCGGCGATGAAGCCCGCGGCGATGCCGCCCAGGAAGCCCGCGCCGACGCTGTTCGCCAGCATGCCCCCGACGAAGCCCGGCGTGAGGCCGGGGCGGTCGGCGATCGAGAAGGCGATGAAGCCGGCCAGCACCGGCACCATCAGCGCCAGCGCCGACTTCGCGCCGATCTCGAACAGCGCCGCGGGCAGGCTGCCCGGCACGGTGTAGGCATCGATGCCGAAGGCGAAGGAGATCGCGATGATCAGCCCGCCGGCGGTGACCAGCGGGATCAGGTAGGAGACGCCGGTCATCAGGTGCTTGTAGGCGCCGGTCCGCTGCCGCGCCTTGGGCGGTACCGGGGCACCGGCCTGGCCAGCGCCCTGCCTGGCCGGCGCCTGCCCCTGCGGCTCGGCCGCCAGCGCCCGGGCGATCAGCCCGCGGCCGTCCTTCAGCGCCTCGCCGGTGCCGGCGGTGACCATGCGCTTGCCGGCGAAGCGGGAGGTATCGACACCGGTATCGGCGGCGATCACCACGGCATCGGCGGCGGCGATCTCCTCCTCCGTCAGCGCATTCCTGGCACCCACCGAGCCCTGGGTCTCGACCTTGATGCTGTGGCCCAGCGCGGCCGCGGCCTTCTCCAGCGCGGCGGCGGCCATGAAGGTATGGGCGATGCCGGTCGGGCAAGCGGTGATGCCGACCAGCCGCCGCCCGGCTTCCACCGGTGCCCCGGGGGCGACGGCTGGTGCGGCCCCCTGCCCGGCGGCTGGGGCCCCGGGCGTCGGCTGCCGGGCGCCGGGACCCGGCACGCCCTCGGGTCGCGGCGCCATGGCCAGCGCCGCGGCGGTGCGCAGCACCGGATCCGGGTGGCGGATCGCCTCGACCACCGTGGTCGCGACCAGCGGCCAGCCGGCGAAGCGCGCGGCCTCGGCCGTCGCATCGCCGACCAGCAGGACCGCCCGATCGGCGTCCTCAGCCGGCGGCACTTCGGGGCCGGCACCATCGGCCCCGGTATCGAGCGTGAGGTCGATGTCGGCGCGGCCGGCGGCTTCCCGCAGCGCCTCGGCGGCCATGGCGGCGAGCGGCGCGCTCGCGGCGTGGCGGATCACGGCGGTCAGCCGGGTCATGCGGCGTTTCCTCCCAGGGAAGTGTGGCGGGCCAGGGGGCTGTGGCGGGCCGGCGTCAGAGGCGCTCGATGCGGATCTCCCCGGCAAGGCGGTCGATGGTGGCGCGGTCCGGCAGGCCGCCCAGCGGCCGGGAGACGGCGGCGGCGGCGCAGGCGGTGGCCAGCCGCGCGGTCGCCTCGGCGTCCAGCCCGCGCGCCATGGCCGCGGCGAGGCCCGCCACCATCGCATCCCCCGCCCCGACCGTGGTGGTCAGCGTGACCGGGGGGGGCGTGGCCCACAGCCGAGCCTCCGGCGACGCGAACAGCGCCCCCTTCGCCCCGGCCGAGACCGCCACCCGCGCGATGCCCCGGCCCTGCAGCTCATGGGCCGCCGCGACCAGGGCAGCACGATCGGGCAGGCTGCGGCCCAGGACCGCGGCGAGTTCCTCGCGGTTGGGCTTCACCGCCTCGGGCCGCTCGCCGAGCGCCGCGGCGAGCGCCGGGCCGCTGGTGTCCAGCACCACCTGCCGCCCGGCCAGCCGCTGCGAGCGCGTGAGGCTGGCCCAGGCCGCATCCGGCAGGCCCGGCGGCAGGCTGCCGGAGAGCACGACGATCCCCGGCGCCGGGGCCAGGCCGGCAAGCCGCGCCTCGACCGCCCGGAGCGCCGCCTCGGGCACCGCCGGTCCCGGTGGGTTGATGTCGGTGACGCGGCCCGCCGCCTCCACCAGCTTGACGTTGACCCGGGCATGGCCCGGCACGGGATGGAAGGCGAAGCCGATGCCGAGCCCTTCGAGGAAGCGGGTATAGGCCTCGGTGTCCTCCTCCGGCAGCAGCCCGGCCGCGACCGCCGGCAGGCCGAGCAGGGCGAGCATGACGGCGACGTTCACGCCCTTCCCTGCCGGGCGCTGCTCCGCCCGGGAGGCCCGGTTCACCGCCCCGGGCGCCAGCCGGTCGAGGATGATGGTGAGGTCCACCGCCGGGTTGAGCGTGACGGTGGCGACCGGCCGTTCCACCTCAGGCGGCATGGGCCATCTCCCGTGCCGCGGGCAGCGCCCGGACCTCGGCCGCCGTGGCGCAGGTCAGCGCGATGCGCGCCAGCCGCTCGGCCTCGAAGCGGTCGATCCCCCGCACCTGCGCCTTCAGCGCCGCCACGTTGGGGATGGAGACCGACAGCTCGTCGACGCCGAGGCCGACCAGGATCGGCGCCGCCACCGGGTCGGCCGCCATGTTGCCGCAGACCCCGACCCAGCGCCCGCGCATATGAGCGGCGCGCACCGTCATGTCGATCAGCCGCAGCACCGCGGGGTCCAGCGCATCGGAGCGCGCGCCGAGGGTCGGGTGCAGCCGGTCCACCGCCAGGGTGTACTGGGTGAGGTCGTTGGTGCCGATGGAGAAGAAATCGGCCTCGCTCGCCAGCAGGTCGGCCATCACCGCGGCGGCCGGCACCTCCACCATGATGCCGACCTCGATCGGCGGGGCGCGCAGGTCGGAGCGTTCCTGCTCGATGATCGCCCGCGCGGCGCGCAGGTCGGCCAGCCCGTCCACCATCGGCAGCATCAGGCGGATGTCGCCATGGCGGGCGGCGCGCAGCGCGGCGCGGACCTGCGTGCGGAACAGCCCGGGTTCGGCCAGCGACAGCCGGAGGCCGCGCAGGCCGAGGAAGGGGTTGGCCTCGGACGGGTGGCGCACGAAGCGCAGTGGCTTGTCGCCGCCGGCATCCAGCGTGCGCAGCACCACGGGAAGGCCGCCGAAACCCTCGGCGAGGCGGCGGTAGATGTCGTACTGCTCCGCCTCGGACGGTGGCGCGGCACGGTCGTCGAACAGGAATTCGCTGCGCACCAGGCCGCTGCCCTCGGCCCCGGCGGCGACCGCCTCCGCTGCCTCCTCGGGCCGCCGGACATTGGCCGCGACCTCCACCCGGTGCCCGTCGCGCGTCACTGCCGGGCGGAAGGCCGCCAGCTTCGCCGAGGCGGCGAGGTCGCGCCCCCGGGCGATGGCCTGTTCCGCCGCCGCCAGCGCCGCCTTGTCCGGGTCGGGGCGCAGCAGGCCGCGGTCGCCGTCGAGCACCACCGGCGTGCCGTCGGGAATGTCGAGAAGCGCCGGCCCGGCGGCGACGATCGCCGGGATGCCGAGCGCCCGCGCCAGGATCGCGGTATGGGCGGTCGGCCCGCCCGCCGCGGTGGCGAGCCCGACCACCCGGCCGGGGTCGAGGTTCGCGGTCTCGGACGGGGTCAGGTCCTCGGCCACCACCACCGCGCGTTCGGGCAGCGGCGCCGCGGTCTCGTCGCCGGCGCCGACCAGCCGCCGCAGCACCCGCCGGGCGACATCCCTGAGGTCGGTGGCGCGCGCCGCCAGCAGCGCATCGCCAAGCCCGGACAGTGCGGCCGCGCGGCCTTCCGCCGCCTGCTGCCAGGCAGCCGGGGCGGAGGCGCCCTGGGCGATGCCCGCCCGCGCCTCGGCCAGCAGTTCCGGGTCTTCCAGGAATTCCTCATGCGCCGCGAAGATCGCCGCATGCTTGGCGCCGATCCGGGTGGTCATCTCGGCCCCGACCCGGCGCAGTTCCTCGCGCGCCTCCAGCAGGGCGGCATCGAGGGCGGCGCGCTCGGCCGCCGGGTCGGCGGCGGTCATGGGGAAGCCCGTCGCCTCGGAGCGGTGGCGGTACAGGGTGCCGATGGCGACGCCCGGGCTGGCGGGCAGGCCGGCGATCACCCCGGCTTCCGGCGGCGCGGCGGGCTCCCCACGCGCCGGCGGCCCGGCCGGCCCGCGCGGTGCGGCGGCATCGTCCTCCTCGCCCTCGCCCAGGCCGGCCACGATGGCGGCGCGCAGCGCCTCCAGGGCGGCGGCGGCATCCTCGCCGCGGGCCGCGATGGTCAGCCGCGCCCCGGCCCCGGCGCCGAGCTGCAGCAGCGAGATGAGGCTCTTCGCATCGGCGCGCCGGCCGTCGTGGCGGATCTCGATGGCGGCGCGGTACTGCTTGGCCAGCATCGCCAGGGACCGCGCGGGCCGGGCATGCAGGCCGGCCGGCCGCGGCGCCTCCACCTCGATCGCCAGGGCGCGGTCCTCCGCCGCCGGTGCGGAGGTGGGCGCGGCTTCCGGCAGGGGCGTATCGGGGTCGAGGCTGCGCAGGATGAGCCCGGCATCCTTGGTCGTCGCCAGGCGCTGCGCCAGTTCGGCGTCGCCGAGCACCTCGGTCAGGCGGCGCAGCACCGCGATGTGCTCGTCGCCCTGGGCGGCGATGGCGACCACCAGCCGCGCCCGGTCATCGCCGTTCCAGCCTACGCCGTCCGGCACCTGCAGCACGGCAATGGCGGTGGTCGTGATCAGGCCGCGGTCGCCGCGCTGCCCATGCGGGATGGCGATGCCGTTGCCAAGGAAGGTATCGGCCTCCTGCTCGCGCCGGAGCATGCTGTCCGCATAGGCGGGTGCGATGGCGCCGGTATCGACCAGGAGTTGCGCCGCCTGGCGGATCGCCGCCTCCTTGTCGGCCGGTCGGGCGCCGAGATGGATGCGGTCGGCGGTAAGGATCACGGCTCGCTGCCTCGTCGCAGAGTTGGGGCGCCGTTCCAACGTTCCCGCCAGGGTCTGGTTCGGTTGCGGGCCGCGATCCCCTCAGGCGGCCGGCGCCGCTGCCCCGCATCGGCTCATGGCGATGGCCGCCGCCGCCCGCCGGGACGCTGGCGGGTATGGGCGGAGCCGTCCGCAGGCCGGTCCCGACATGGCGTGCCGGACCCGCGCACGGGAACCATCAGACGTTGGCGCCCTCGATGAGGTTGCCGAAGCGCACCCAGGACCGGCCGTCCCAGCGCTGCAATTGCATCTGCCGGATCGGATGGTAGTTGGTCGGGCTGGTGCTGACCTTCACGCCCGGCAGCAGCGTGCCGACCTCAAGCGGCTCAACGTTGGTCGCCTGCTTCATGATGTTGTCGCGCGAGAAGTTGCCGCCGCACTGCTTCAGCACCTGGATCATCGTGCTGCCGACGCCGTAGGCATAGACGTAGTTGTTGTCGCCCAGCTCGCCGTCGGGCAGGTACTGGCGCATGAAGTCGCGCCATTCGTTCATGCCGGGATCGTCGGCCCAGGCCGGGTCGGACTGGTCCTTGCGGTAGTCCGAGGTGATCATGCCGACGCCCTTCTCCGTCCCGGCCGGCTTCATCACCGAGCCGACGAGACCGACACGTTGGTCATGAAGAACATCGGCTTCCAGCCCATGTCATACACCTGCGGATCGCCTGCGCGGCGAACTTGGGATGATGCCGCCGACCAGCAGCACATCGGCGCCGCTGGCTTGCAGCGACGTGATCTGGCTGTCCATGGTCGGGTCGGTCGTTTCGTAGCGTGGCTTCCGTCACCATGGAATGATAGCGGTCGCCCAGCACGTCCTTGACGCCGGTCAGATAGTCCTTGCCGAAGTCGTCGTTCTGGTAGAGGATGCGCGATCTTGGCGTTCGGCTTGTTCTCCAGGATGTACTTCGCATAGATCTGCGCTTCGGTCCGGTAGCTGGGCTGGCAGCCGATGGTCCAGGGATATTCCTTCGGTAGTGCGCCCATTTGTCGGCGCCGGTGGCCAGGAACAGGTGCGGGACCTTCTTGCGGTTCACGTAGCGCATGGATGGCGCTATTGGTCGGCGTGCCGAGGTGGTTGAACAGGAAGGCGACCTTGTCCTGCTCGACCAGCCGGCGGGTCTGCTCCAGCGTCCGCGGCGGGGCGTAGCCGTCGTCGTAGACGATGAAGTTGATCTGCCGGCCGGCGATGCCGCCCTGGTCGTTCACCATCTTGAACATCGCCGTCAGGCAGCGCGAGATGACGCGAATAGGAGGATGCCGGGCCGGACAGCGCATTGGTGCTGCCGATGCGGATCTCGTTGGCCGTGACACCCGGCGTGGCCTGGGCGGAGGCGAGGGCCGGGGCGGCAAGGGCTGCGGCGGTGCCGGTCAGCAGGGCGCGGCGGTTGAGGGTCATGGCACGTCTCCCAGGTTTATTGTTGTTGTTCGGCTAGCCGCCGCCGCGCAGCCGTGCCGCGATGCGGCGCAGCAGCCCGGCGAAGCCATCCGGCAGGATGAACAGGAAGGCGATCAGGATGATCCCGTAGATCACCCCGGGCGCCGCCTTGGAAATGGCCTCGGCGATGTTCGGCACGAACAGCACGAACAGCCCGCCGAACACCGACCCCAGGATGGAGGCGACGCCGCCCACCACCATGCCGACGAACAGGGTGATGGAGAGGGCGAAGGTGAAGCTGTCCGGCGCCACGAATTCCACCGCCACGGCCGAGAGCGAGCCGGCGATGCCGGTGACCATGGCGCTGGCGGCGAAGGTCCGGGTCTTGAGGGTGGCGGTGTCCATGCCCATCGCCTCGGCGGCGGTGGGGTGGTCCCGGGTTGCCATCATCGCCCGGCCGATGCGGCCGCGGATCAGGTTCCAGCCCAGCAGGTAGCAGCGCCGCGGCGACACCGACCGCGACCAGGTACATCCACTGGTCCGCGGTGACCAGCCGCCGGCAGCCGAGGCCGGCGGATCGGGCTTTCAGCAGGGACAGCCCCTGCACGCCGCCGGTCCAGTCCTCGAGCGCCCGGTGCTTCAGGATCTGCGGCACCGCGACGGCGAGGGAGAAGGTGGTCAGCGCCAGGTACAGCCCGCCGAGCCTGAGCGCGGGGAAGCCCACGCCATAGCCGACCACGCCGCAGACCGCCGCCGCGAAGGGCAGCGTCGCCCAGAACGACCAGTCCAGGTGGGACATCAGGATGGCGGTGATATAGGCGCCGACCGCGAAGAAGGCGCCATGGCCGAGCGAGATCTGCCCGTTGTACCCGCTGACGATGTTCAGCCCGAGCACCGCGAGCGCATGATGACCGCCATGGTGAGCTGGAACAGGTGGAAGCTCTCCAGCACGAACAGCGGGGCAACCACCGGCCCGAGCGCCAGCGCCAGCAGGATGCGCTGCCAGCCCGGCACGCCGGGCCGGGCCGAGCGCCGAGAGGGGTGCGGGAAAGGCCGTGTCGTCGCTCGCGCTCATCGGCCCCTCACACCCGGCTCATCACGACGCGGCCGAACAGGCCCGAGGGCCTGATCACCAGCACGCCGACGATGATGGCCAGCGCCACCGTCAGCTTCAGCTCGGTCCCGACCACATAGGCGCCGGCCAGGTTTTCCAGCACCCCGACCGCGAAGCCGCCGATGACCGCGCCGGAGGGGTTGTCGATGCCACCCAGCAGCGCGCCGGCGAAGGCGTACAGCAGGATGCCGAGCATCATGTTCGGGTCGAGGAACACCACCGGCGCCACCATCATCCCTGCCACCGCGCCGATCGCCGCCGCCAGCCCCCAGCCCAGCGCCAGCATCCAGCCGACCCGGACGCCGACCAGCCGGGCCGAGCGCGGGTTGTAGCGCCGCCGCCCGCATGGCGAGGCCGAGGCTGCGTGTAGCGGAAGAACAGGAACACCAGCGCCAGCACCACCAGCGTCACCGCCGTGCGCCGAGTTCATGCGCCGAGACCAGCCCGCCCATCAGCGGCGCATCGCTGGTGAAGGGCGTGGGGAAGGCCTTGATGGTGTAGCCGAACACCCAGCCGGTCAGGTTGCCGACGATGAGCAGCAGGCCGATGAACACGCCGACATGGGTGAGCACCGGCGCGTTCTGCACCGGCCGCATCAGGATGCGCTCCACCAGCACGCCGATGACAAACGACACCACCACCGTGCCGAAGAACGCCACCCAGTAGGGCAGGCCGGATTCCACCATGGACCAGGCGATGAAGGTGGACAGCGTTGCCATCTCGCCCTGGGCGAAGTTCACGTGGTGCGTCGCCTGGTAGATCATGACCAATGCGAGGGCCACGGAGGCGTAGATGCCGCCCGTGGCGATGCCGGCGATGATCTGGTGGGCCAATCCTTCCATATGCGTCAGTACCCCAGGTAGGAACGGCGGATGGCTTCGTCCTGCCGGATCTCGGCGGCCGGGCCGGAGACGACGATGTTGCCGGTCTCCAGCAGATAGGCCCGGTCGGCGAGTTCCAGCGCGAGGTTGGCGTTCTGCTCGACCAGCAGGATGCCGACGCCGCTTTCGTCGCGGATGCGGCGCATGATGCCGAAGATCTCCTGCACGATCAGCGGCGCGAGGCCGAAGCTCGGTTCATCCAGCAGCAGCAGCTGCGGCCGCAGCAGCAGCGCCCGGGCGATCGCCAGCATCTGCTGCTCGCCGCCCGAGAGCGTGCCGGCCTGCTGGCTCCAGCGCTGCTTCAGCCGGGGGAACCATGCCGACATGCGCTCGAAGTCGGACTGGATCTCGCGGTCGCGGCGGATATAGGCGCCGAGCCGGAAATTCTCCTCGACCGAAAGCTCCATGAAGGTGCCGCGGCCGTCCGGCACATGGGCCAGGCCGCGCCGGGCGATGTCCTCGGTGGCCTTGCCGTTGATGCGCTCGCCGAGGAAGCTCACCTCGCCCTCGGTGCGGACCATGCCGCAGACCGCCCGCAGGGTGGTGGTCTTGCCCGCGCCATTGGCGCCGAGCAGCGCGGTGACGCCGCCTTCCTCGACATGGAAGTCGATGCCGTGCAGCACGTGGGTCTGGCCGTAGCCGGCCTTCAGCCCCTTCACGTCAAGCAGCATGGGCCGCCTCGTCCGCCCCGAGGTAGGCGCGGATCACTTCCGGGTCCGAGCGGACCTCGTCCGGGGTGCCGTCGGCGATCTTCTTGCCGAAGTCGAGCGCCACGACCTTGTCGGACACCCGCATCACCAGGTTCATGTGGTGCTCGACCAGCAGGATGCTCAGCTCGAACTGCCGCGGATGTCGCGCAGCAGGGTGGCGAGGCCATCCACCTCGCCGTGGTTCAGGCCGCCGGCCGGCTCGTCCAGCAACAGCAGCTTCGGCCGGCTGATCAGGGCGCGGGCCATCTCGACCCGCTTCTGGGTGCCGAAGGGCAGCGAGGCCACCGGCACTTCCGCCACCGCCTCCAGGTCCAGCAGGGAGAGCAGCCGCGGGCCTGGTCCTCGGCGGCCTGTTCCTCCCGCCGGCGCGATGGGCAGGCGCAGCGCATTGGCGACGAAGCCGGCCCGGCCGAGCGAATGCGCCCCGGCCAGCACGTTGTCCCGCACGCTCATGCTGCGGAACAGCGCCAGGTTCTGGAAGGTGCGGCCGAGGCCGAGCGGCGCCATGCGGTGGCGCGGCTGGCCGGTGATGCGCTGGCCGGCGAAGCGGACCTCGCCTTCGGTCGGCCGGTAGATGCCGCTGATGACGTTGAACAGCGTGGTCTTGCCGGCGCCGTTGGGGCCGATCAGCCCGCAGATCTGCCGTTCGGCGACCTCGAAGGAGACGCCGGCGACGGCGGTGACGCCGCCGAACCGGACGATGACATCCCGGACATCGAGCAGGGCCATGTCGTCAGCCGCCCCAACCGAAGCCGGATGCGCGACGCAACGGCACTGGACCTTTTCGGCCTGCCATTAACCCCCCTTTGGTGCGTACCGTGCCCCGATCCAGGGCCAGCCGCGTTCTTTATGTCTGGCGGCCATTTGAGGGGCCAAGCCGGGATTCGTGCAAGCGGCAAATGGTCCGGCATGCGCCGCTTGAAACGCCTCGCCGGTCGTGGCACCCCATTTGCCTGTCGCGGGAGCAAACGAAGATGGCCATCACCCCAAGCTGGCTGGGTGCCGTCGCCCACCTCCACATCACCGCCCGGGCCTTCCTGCCGATGCGCCCGATGGAGGCGATCGAGCTGGTCGCCGGGAAGGGCATCCTCGGCGACCGCTACATGATCGGCACTGAGGAAGGCTTCTATTCCGCCAAGCCCGAGGAAGGCCGCCAGATCACGCTGTTCGAGGAGGAAGCGCTGGAATGCATCCGGCGCGACCACGGCATCACCCTGCTGCCCGAGGAGCATCGCCGCAACGTCACCACCCGCGGCGTGCCGCTGACCCATCTGGTCGGCCGCCGCTTCCGCCTGGGCGACTGCCTGCTGGAGGCGACCCGGCTGTCCATCCCGTGCCGGCACATCGAGGAAATCCTGGAAAAGCCGGTGTTCGACCCGATGATCAACCGCTCGGGCCTCAACTGCCGCATCCTGGATGGCGGCACGGTCCGGGTGGGGGACGCAATCCGGCCCGAATGAGGCATATCCGCACCATCCTGCGGGCCGCCGAGCCGGCCGGCCCCGGCATCCGGCTGCTGACCCTGATGGATCCGGATGGCTGGCCGCTGCCGAAGGCCCGCCCAGGCGCGCATATCGACCTGCACCTGCCGGGCGGGCTGGTGCGGGCCTATTCGCTGTGCGGCGACCCGGCCGAGCAGGACCGCTGGATGGTGGCGGTGAAGCGGGAGGCCACAGGCCGCGGCGGCTCCGCCCATCTGCATGATGCGCTGGCGGTGGGGGATACGGTGGCGGTGTCGCTGCCGCGCTGCACCTTCCCGCTGGCACCCGATGCGGCGCGGCATGTGTTCATCGCCGGCGGGATCGGGGTGACGCCCTTCCTCGCCATGGCCGCGGCGCTGGACCGGGCGGATGGCGATTATGCCCTGCATGTGCTGCATCGCGGCGCGGTGCCGCTGCCGGGACAGCTCGCGCCGCTGGCCGGGCGCGGCCGGGCGGTGCTGCATGACACCGCCTCCGGGCCGCGGCCGGAGATGGCGGCGCTGCTCGGTCCGCCTTCGCCCGGCCTGCATGCCTATTGCTGCGGCCCGGCCGGAGTGATCGCCGCCTTTAAGACCGCCACCCGGGACTGGCCCGCCGGCCATGCCCATGTCGAGCATTTCGTCCCGCCGCCCCTGCCGCCCGACCCCGCGGCGCGGCCTTTCACCCTGGTGCTGGCGAAATCTGGCCGCAGCGCGGAGGTGCCGGCCGGAGCGCCGCTGCTGCCCATCCTCCGCGCGCTCGGCGCCGAGGTGGAGGCAAGCTGCGAGGGCGGCATCTGCGGCGCCTGCCAGGTGCGCTGGCTGGAAGGCCCGCCGGTCCACCGCGACCGGGTGCTGCACCCCGCAGAGCGCGCCACCGATGTCATGGTCTGCGTCGCCGGCTGCGCCGGCCCGCGGCTGGTGCTGGAGCTTTAGGCTACCAGGCGTCCTCGCGCGCCGCAGCCGCTACCTTGTGGAAGCCGGCCAGCGCGTCGAAGGTCTGCTGCGCGATCTCGGCGGCCGGGTCGGTCAGCCGCGCGACGATGAGGTACAGCCGGCCGCGCCCGGCATTGGCATGGGATGCGGCGTGGAACAGGTCGGCGGTCGGCGGCGCGTCATACTGCGCCAGCGCCTCGTCCTTCAGCGGCCGGCTGCCGATGCGCTTGGTGTCGTACCACTGCCGCAGCACGTAGGTGGCGCCATCGGCCGGGTCGCGCCCGAAGGCCGCGTTGTTGTTGCGGTCGAGCGGGGTATAGGACGCCGACTTGTCGATCAGCCGGATGCTGAAGTCGAGCCCGGCCGGCATGCCGGTGGGGCGCAGGGTTACGCGCCATTCGAAGGCGCCCTTCACCGGCTCGATCGCGGCGGTGGCGTCCGGCTTGAAGGTGTTGCGGGCGCCCTGGAAGCGCTGATCGGTCGCCAGCGCCTGGCGCCAGTGGCCGAACAGGGCATGGACCTCCACGCGATTTTCGATCGGCTGGAGCTTCAGCAGCGGCGGGAGGGCGGGTGGGGGCGGGGTATCGGGCGCCAGGGTATCGTTCATCGACGACGCATATCCACCAGAATGCCACTGGACCGCAATGCCGCGACCTCGGCGGAGGAAAATCCGTTCTGCTCCAGCACGCTGTCCGTGTGCTCGGCATAGCGTGGCGGGGCGGCGCGGGTGCCGCCCGGCGTGCGGCGACAGCTTGATCGGCGTGCCGACGCCGCGGTAGTCGCCGAGCTCGGTCACCATGTGCGCGATGCGCGGTATGCGCGCGCCTCCATCGCCTCGTCCACATGCAGCACCGGGCCGGCGGGCAGGCCGGCGGCGCAGCATGCGGCGCGTGAGCGTCGTGGCCATCCTCCTCGGCGAAGCGCGGCCTCCAGCACGTCGGTCAGCGCATCCCGGTTGACCACGCCGGGCGCCGTTGGTGGCGAAGCGCTCGTCCTTCGCCATGTCCGGGAAGCCGAGGAAGTCGCAGAACTTGCGGAAGGCCGGGTCATTGCCGGCGGCAACGAAGATCTCGCAGGTCTTCGTCCGGAATTTCGAATAGGGCGCGAGGTTCGGGTGCGGGTTGCCGGTCGGCCTTCGGCCGCTTGCCGTTCAGGAAGTAATTCGCGGCATGCGGGTGCAGCAGGGCCATGCCGCAATCATGCAGGGTCATGTCCAGGATACTGGCCGTGGCCGCTCTTCGCCCGTTCCTGCAAGCGCCATCAGGATGCCGATGGCAGCTGAACAGGCCGGTGGCGATATCGACGATCGGGTTGCCCATCCGGGTCGGGCCGCTGGTCTCGGTGCCGTTGATGGACATCAGCCCGACCATCGCCTGCATCACCGCGTCATAGCCGGGGAAGCCGCCGAGCGGGCCATCCGCGCCGAAGCCGGAGACGCGGCAATGCACCAGGCCGCGGGAAGCGCTTCGACAGCACCGCCTCGTAGCCCGAGGCCCCATTTCTCCATGCTGCCCGGCTTGAAGTTCTCGATCAGCACATCGGCGCCTTCGAGCAGGCGCAGCAGCACCTCCCGCCCCTCCGGCTTCGACAGGTCGAGCGCCGACGCGAGCGCTTGTTGCGGTTGACGCCGACGAAGTAGCTGGCATCGCCGGCCTCGTCGAAGGGCGGGCCCCAGTCGCGCGACCTCGTCGCCCTGCGGCGGCTCCAGCTTGATGACCTCGGCGCCGTGGTCCGACAGGATCATGGTGCAGTAGGGCCCGCCGAGCACGCGGGTCAGGTCGATGACCTTCAGGCCGGCGAGCGCGCCGGCGGATTTGGCCAGGCCCAGCCCCGCCTGCTCAGGTAGCGCGTCAGTCATCCGGTCCCGTTCCTTCATTCGCCGGCCACGCGCCGGCCCATCGTCGCGGCCCGTGCAGGGCGCCCGTTGCCGCCAATTCGGCCGGTGCGGGGGCCGGCGTCAACGGCCCATCGGCCACCCGGGCGGTCTGGTGGGCAGAAAGGCCCGAATTTCCTTGACCGTTGCCACCCGGAACGCCCGGAAAATGGTTGCGGCGCGGCGCCCGGCGGGCGATTGCGGTGGCATGCTCGAGCCCATGACCCTCGAAGGCCCACGCCTCCGCCTGCGCCCCTGGCGTGCCGAGGACCGCGCGCCGCTTGCCGCCATCAACACCGACCCGGTGGCGATGCGGCATTTCCCCGCCCCGATGACCCAGGCCGAGAGCGACGCCTGGATGGACCGGCTGGCCGCCCATATCGCCACCCATGGCTGGGGCTTCTGGGCGGTGGAGCGGCGCGACACGCCGGGGCTGATCGGCGCGGTCGGGCTGATGCACATCCCATGGGAGGCGGAATTCACCCCAGCGGTCGAGATCGGCTGGCGGATTGCGCCGGCCTTCCAGCGGCAGGGGCTGGCGGAGGAAGCGGCGCGGCTGGCGCTGGCGGCCGGCTTCGGGCCGATCGGGCTGGACCGGATCGTCGCCTTCACCGTGCCGGGCAACACCGCGTCCTGGCTGCTGATGGCCAGGCTCGGCATGCAGCCGGCCGGCACCTTCGAGCACCCGCGGCTGCCGGAGGGCCACCCGCTGCGGACCCACCTGCTGTACCGGCTGGACCGCCAGGACTGGCAGGCGGCCGGCTAGCCCAGCGGGGGCACCTGGGCACCGATGGACATCGGTGGCGAGAGGGGGCTTCCTTTGGCCGGCACCCTGGGGTATTTGGGGGTCGCGGGACCCGTAGCTCAGCTGGATAGAGCGTTGCCCTCCGAAGGCAAAGGTCGCACGTTCGAATCGTGTCGGGTCCGCCAAATTTTTCAGTGATTTGGTAGGCAGCGCATGCGGCATCTTGTCCATGCGGCCGGGCTCACTGCGCCCGGTACATGGGCCTGCCGACCATTCAAATTCGACTGACGCGCTGGGTGGCGTGCTCCTGGCTTTTCAGGGCAGAACCTTCGCAGGGCCGGCCGCGAAGTTCGGCTTCGACATCCTCACACCACATCCGGTGGACAGGTCGTGGACCAGGGATTCACCGGGCTGCGGCAGGATGACGCCAGGAGCCGCCGGCCTTGTCCGCGGTGCCGGACAGCCTGCGGCGATGCCGGCGCGGTTCATCGACACGTCACCAGGACTTCATCCGTGTGCAATGCCGGGACGCTACGCCCTGGGCGCACCCCCTGCAGACCGGAGAGTCCGTCCCATGATCCGCCAGACCGTCGCGGCAGCGCTATTGCTTGGACCCGCCCTCGCCATGCCCGCGGCAGCGGACGAGCAGTTCCCGGCGACGCTTGCAGGACACGCCCATATCCCGGCGCTGACCATGCAGGCCCCACCATCCGACGCACCGCGGGGCATGTGGGTCAGCGGCAAATTCACCGGCCCCGGCAACCTGCGGGCGGATCGGCCCATGAGCCGGCCCGCCACCACCGGTGCCATGCACGGCGACCGCCAGACCGGCATCAGCCTACCCTTCCTCGGCCAGCCGCTGCAGGGCTTCTCGGGCTTTTCGCAGCATCGCGCGCCGGATGGCAGCATCTATGCGCTGATCGACAACGGCTTCGGCAACAAGCGCAACAGCGCCGATGCGATGCTGTTGTTCACCCGCGTTTCACCCGAATGGCAGGCGGGCCGGATCGATGTGCGCCAGACGATCTTCCTGCGCGATCCGGACCGGGTCGTTCCCTTCCGCATCACCCATGAAGACACCCCGGAGCGCTACCTGACCGGCGCCGATTTCGACCCGGAGAGCATCCAGGTTGCGGGTGACACCGTCTGGATCGGCGATGAGTTCGGCCCCTATCTGCTGCGCACCACGCTGGACGGCCGGGTCACCGGCATCTGGGAGACGAAGGTGGGTGACCGGACGATCCGCAGCCCCGACCATCCCGCGCTGTCGGTTCCCGCCAGCCCGGCGCAGCCGGTGGGTTTCGAAGTCCCGCGATCAGGCGGCTTCGAAGGCATGGCGCTGGCCCCGGACGGTCGCCACCTCCGCGCCATGCTCGAAAAGCCGCTGCTGGGCGCCAATGGCAACCGTGAGCGCCATGCCGGGCGGGAATTCCTGCGCGTGCTCGAGTTCGATACCCAGGAAACCCGCTGGACCGGCCGCGAGTGGCGCTACCGGCTGGAAGAGGGCGCGACCGCCATCGGCGACTTCAACATGGTGGACGAGCGCCGTGCCCTGGTCATCGAGCGTGACGACGGAGAGGGCGATCCCAGCCTCGCCTGTGCCGATCCCGCCGCACCGCGTCCGGACTGCTTCCCCCGCCCCGCGCAGCTCAAGCGCATCTACCTGGTGGATCTGGAGCAATCGGATGCGGATGGCTTCATTCGCAAGATCGGCCATATCGACCTGATGGACATCGCTGATCCCGAGGGGCTCGCCCGCATCCCGACGGCGGCGAACCGCGACCTCGGCGGCCGCTTCACCTTCCCCTTCTTCACGATCGAGAACGCGATGCGGGTGGATGCGGAGCACATCCTGGTTGCGATGGACAACAACCTGCCCTTCAGCAGCGGCCGTGCGCTGGACCGCGCGGCAGACAATGAGTTCATCCTCCTGCGGGTCCCGGAACTTCTGGCGGCACAGTGAGCAGGGATCTGCTCCCACCCGGCATCCTGCCGCGCTGAGGCAGGCCTGTACGCGAGGCTGGCGTTTCCGGGCGCCTGCAAGAAGGCCATCCGGTGCCTTGCCGGGTGGTCGAGAAACCAGCGCAACCCGGTCGGTGGGCGCAACCCTCGCCATCGCCGCGCGTATATTCAACGGTGGCAGTGATGGCCGCTGGCCACCCTCGGCTCGGAACCTCTCGGGAGGCTGCAATCCCCCCCTGTGGGTTTCGGGTCGGGTCGCGGGTGGTCAATCAGGCCCGTATCGGCTAGGTTATTGGCTCAGGCATTCCCGCCGTGCTTCGCACGGCCCTGGCAAAGGCGGCAGTACCGCCAGGCATTCCACCACGGTATGCGCCACGAGCCTCAAGGGCATCGCCAGCCTGTCCGCGTCGTCTGCGCACGACATCCCATCAGACGTCTCGTACCCTTCCCTTTCCTGGTTAGAGCAAACCCCGAACGGGTGGAATCACCCGGCAGGGGTAATTTGCTCGCCTAAACAACAGGCTAGAGCGCATTCCGTGAGCCATGTCGAACGGAATGCGCTCTAGCAGGAATCGGGAACTCCATGCGCGATGCTCCGCCGCCAAGATGAACTTTTGGCGTCACGGTTGCGGCAACCCAATTGGCTCGGAGGCGTTCTGGATGCCACGGGCGTAGCGAAACGTGGTTTTGAAGTCGATCGCGGTCGCCCGCTGGACCCATTGCAAGGACAAGGCAATAATGATTCGCAAATTCGTCGGCGTCGCGGCCCTGGCCCTCACCCTTGCCGCCTGTGGTGCAAATACACCCAGCCAGACCGGTGGAAGTGCCGGCGGCGCCCGTGTTGCCGCCCCCGGTTCCGATGCGGTGTCGGGCGCCGGCGCCGGGGTTTCCGGAAGCGGTGGTCCCGAGCGGGCGAATTCCCGGCATCAGGCGGCTCCGTCGGTCGCGGCGAGCCGGGGCAGTTCCGCTAAGTCCTTCACCGCCATTGCCGAGCCACCCATGTGGCTCGGCATTCGTGTGGCGTTGCTGGCACCAGCTTTCCAGATATTGAGGCCGTCCCACCGCAGGGACGGCCTTTCTTGTGCCAGGCGAGGGTGACACCGGTCGTCGTCGTTCCGTGTCGGGCTCGCCCATGCGCGGGAGTATTCTGTCACTGGTGAATGGTCATTCGCCTCGGTTCAGTCAGCCGCTCCGGTCCGTTGTTGCCCAGGCAGATAATTTCCGTCGGATGCATCCGTATTTTTGCTCTAGCCTTACTGCCATGACTTCACCCGTCTCCCCTGTGCCCGGCACCGTCACCCTGTCGACCAGCCTGCTTGGCGACCTTCAGGTGCCCGGCACCCCGGACCAGGCTGCCGCCCTCCAGGCGCTTGCCGCCCGCGCCGCGGTCTATGCCACCCGTGCCCGCGGCGAGGGTACCCGCCGTGCCTACCGCTCCGCCTGGCGGGGGTTCGAGGCCTGGTGCGCCAGCCTCGGCCGCCAGCCACTGGCCGGCGAGCCCGACACGGTGGCGATGTATGCCGTCCATTGTGCCGATCGTGGGCTGACCGTATCCAGCCTGCGGGTCCAGCTTGCCGCCATCCAGGCGGCCCACCGCCTCGCCGGCGTGGCGCTTGACCTGCGCGACCCCCGCCTCGTCATGGTCATCGAGGGCATCACCCGGGCCAAGGGTACCCGCCCGCGAAAGCAGGCCGCCGCCGCCGGACCCGTGGTGCTGCGGCAGATGCTGGCCACCCGCCCCGCCGACGACACCCCGCTCGGCGCCCGCGACCGGGCCCTGCTGCTGCTGGGCTTCGGGGCAGCGCTGCGGCGGTCGGAACTGGTCGGCCTCGCCCTCGGCGACATCGAGATCGTGCCCGGCCGCGGCCTTCGCCTGCTGGTGCGGCGCTCGAAGACCGACCAGCGCGGCGCCGGCCAGGCCATCGCCGTCTGGGCCAACCCGGAGGAGCCCGGCCTCTGCCCTGCCCGGGCGCTCGCGGCCTGGATGGTCTTCCGGCGGCGGGGCGGCGACCTGGCCGATGCCGTCTCGGATGCCGAGCGCCCGCTGTTCGTCGGCATGAGCAAGTCCGGCCGGCTCAGCAGTGCCGGCCTGTCGGACAAGGCGGTCTGGCGGCTGGTCAAGGCCGCCGCAGCCGCTGCCGGCCTGGCTAATCCCGAACGCTACTCCGGCCATTCCCTGCGCGCCGGCCTCGCCACCGCCGCCGGCGAGGCTGGCGCCGACCTCGCCGAGGTCATGCGCCAGACCCGCCACCGCTCCGCCGATGTCGCCCTCGGCTACCTCAGGCCCGCCGAACTCTGGCGCAACAATGCCACCCAGCGCGTCTGGCAGGCCGCACGGGAGACCCGGGACGAGGCAGAGTAAGCAGCGGGCCGCGCCACCAGGGCTGCCCTGCCGCACCATATCCAGGCCCGGAGGCTGCCCGCCTGCTTCCGTTCAAGCCCTGCGGGGCCGTTGGCAGCGCGGCTCAGCGCCGGGCCGGCGCAATCGCCAGCAGCAGGCCTTCGGCGGCGAAGGCCAGGGCTGCCGTCGCCGCGGCGCCCTGCAGCACGAGAAGCTGGTTCTGGTTCTGCAGTCCGAGCACGATCGGCGTCCCGAGTGTCGGCGCACCGGCAAGCGCACCCACCGCGGCCGTCGCCACGGCCAGCACCAGCGCGACGCGCAACCCATCCAGCACGAGCGGCCAGGCAAGCGGCAATTCCACCTCGCGCAACACCTTCGCCGGGTTGAAGCCCAGCGCCGTGGCGGCCAGCCGTGCATCGGGCGGCACCGCTTCCAGCGCCGCCACAGTGGCGCGCAGCACCGGCATCGTGCCGTAGAGCAGCAGCGCCAGGACCGTCGGTCCCCAGCCGAAGCCGAAGGCCGGCACAGCCAGCGCCACCGCGACCACCGGCGGCACCGCCTGCGCCGCTGCGGCGAAGGCGTCGGCCGCCGGCCGCAGGGCCCGGGTCGATGGGCGTGTCACCAGGATTCCCAGCCCCAGGCCGAGCAGCGCCGCCGGCACCACCCCCGCCAGCGCCAGGCCCGCATGGCCCACGGCGAGCCACGCCAGCCTTGCCGCCGGGAAGCCGCCGAACCAGGCCGGCAGCAGCGCCACCAGCGCCAGTCCCGAGGCCAGCAGCAGCGGTGCCAATCGCGCCAGCACCGGCCTGCCAATCGGCGCCCGTACCGCCCGGGTGCCGCTCACCGTCCGCGCGCCAGGATGGCGTCCAGCCGCAGCGAGCCGCCATGCCCTCCAGCGCCAGCACCGTCGCGCCCGGTCTCCGCGATGCGGGACAATGCATCGGCCAGGGTCGCCCCGGCGGGCAGCAGCGGCGCGTCCGGCGGTGCCGGCGCAGGGTCCCGGGCCTCGGAGGCCGGCAGCAGCGAAAGCCGCCGCAGTCCCGGCTGTTCGCCGCCCAGCAGTTCCCGTGCGAATGCTCGGCACCCGGGCGCGACGAGGGCAGCGGGCGGGCCATCGGCCTCGACCCGCCCGTCGCGCAGGACCACGATCTGGCTGGCCAGTCCAGCGCCTCCTCCGGGTCGTGCGTCACCAGCAGGATGGTCTTCCGCGTCTCGGCATGGATGCGCCGCAACTCCGCCCGCAGGTCGCGCCGGGTGATGGGGTCCACGGCGCCGAAAGGCTCGTCCATCAGCAGGATGTCGGGGTCGGCGGCCAGCGCGCGGGCCAGCCCGACACGCTGCGCCTGGCCGCCCGAGAGTTCGCGGGGCAGCCGCGCCGCCAGCCCGTGATCGAGCTGTACCAGCGCCAGCAGCTCCGCCACCCGGGCCTCGATGCGCGGCCGCGGCCAGCCCAGTAGCCGGGGCACCACGCCGATGTTCTCGGCGACGCTGCGGTGCGGGAACAGCCCGATGGACTGCATGACATAGCCGATCGACCGCCGCAGCCGCGCGGCATCGAGCAACGCGACATCCTCGTCGCGGACCAGGACGCGGCCGGCGCTCGGCTCGACCAGCCGGTTGACCAGCCGCATCAGCGTGGATTTGCCGGAGCCCGAAGGTCCCACCAGCACGCAGAGCACTCCCGCATCGACCGTGACGGAGACGCCGGCCAGGCGCCTCCACCGCCTCGAAGCGCACCGCGACATCCTCGAAGTGGATCACGCCGCACCTCCCAACCGGTGTTCCAATGCCCGCGGCAGCGCATCGGCCGCCAGGGCCAGCGCACGATGGGCAAGGCGCCAAGCAGCATCAGGTCGGTGGCGAACTGCGCCAGGCCCTCGAAGACCAGGGCGCCGAGGCCGCCGGCGCCGACCAGGCCGCCGAGGGTGACCAGCCCGATCGCCTGCACCACCGCCACCCGCAGCCCGCCGGCGAAGACCGGCAGGGCCAGCGGCAGCCGGACCTCGCGGGTGATGCCGCCTTCGGTCATGCCCATGGCCGGGCGGCGGCGACGGCGGCCGGGTCCGCCGCCGCCAGCCCGCCGAGCAGCGACCGCCACAGCGGCAGCGCGAGATAGCCCGCGGTCGCCAGCACCGCCGGTGCCGGGCCGATCGCCCCCAGCCCAAGGCCACGCAGCGCCGGCACCGCGGCCAGCAGGAGGGCGAGCAGCGGAATCAGCGGCGGCGAACAGGGCGATCGCCGGCACCACCTGTATCGCGCCGAGTGCCGCGCCCACCGGCCCCGCCGCGCGCGGCCGGCGGAACCAGCCCAGGCCAATGGCACGGCGATGACCAGCGCGAGCAGCAACGCCGCCCCGGCCAGTGCCAGATGCCGCAGCAGCGCGGCCTGCACCGCCGCATCCCGCGCGCGGTATTCGACGACAAGCGACAGGGCTCGAACTGCCCGCCCTGCCAGCGGCAGCCATGCCGCCAAGGCCGAGGGCCACCACCGCGGCCTGCACCATGCCGGCGCAAAGCCGACGCCCGCGCCACCACCAGCGCCAGCGCCGCCACCAGCGCCAGCCAGAAGCCGCCGCCGAGCCCGCCCGCGCCGCCGGTGCCAGCCCCGCCAGCGCCTCGGCCGCAGCAAGGCCGGTCGCGCCCAGCAACAGGGCGATCGCGCCCAGTGCCAGCAGCGTACCCGCCAGGGCCGGGACGCGCCGCGGCACCGCGGCCACCAGCACCAGCAGGGCCAGGCCACCGGTCCAGCCCAGGGCGGCGAAGCCGCCGGACGGGTCGCCCGGCAGCAGGCGGTTCGGCGCGACGGTCAGCCAGGGCAGCAGCAGCCCGACCAGCACCAGCAGCGCCAGCACCGCGCGCCCGGCATCGGCCGCGCGCATGGCTACCTTCAGCGATGCCGCTGGCCCGCAGGTGATCGGGCGCCACCGCCGCGGCCGTGCGGCCCTTCGACCGCGATGCGGGCGTTCAGCTGTCTGCAGCTTTTCCGAGGTCAGCGAGGCGAAGACCGGCGCCAGCGCGTCGCGGATGCCGGGATGGCGCTCCAGCACCGCGGCGCGGACGACGGCGGCCGGCTCATAGACGGTCTGCGCGACCTTGGGTCCTGCATCACCACCAGGCCGAGCGCGGCGATCGCGCCATCGGTGCCATAGACCATGGCGGCGTTCACGCCGGAGATCCCTGCGCGCCGGCGCGCATGGTCACCGCGGTGTCGCCGCCCGGCAGCACCACGAGCGGTCGCGCGGGAAGGTGAAGCCGTAGGTGCTCTCGAAGCTGGCGAGGCCGCGGGGCTTTCGACGAACTCCGCCGAGGCCGCGAGGCGAATTTGCCCGCCTCCGGCGGCGCGGCGCGAAATCCTCCATCGTCGCCAGCCTCGCGCTTCGCCACATCGCCGCGCACCGCGATGGCCCAGGTGTTGTTGGCCTCCGCGCGCGGCAGCCAGACCAGGTTGTTGGCTTCCCGGTCCAGCCGTGCGACGAGTTCATAGGCGCTGCTGCCGTTGCGCCAGGCCGGATCGTCCTCGCGCTGGAAGAAGAACGCGCCGTTGCCGGTATATTCGGGGTAGATGTCGATCTCGCCGGCAAGCAGCGCCGTGCGCACGATGCGCGTGGGGCCGAGCGAGAGCCGTGCCTCGGTCGGGATGCCGCACGCTCCAGCGCGACCAGGATGAGGTTGCCGAGCAGCGCGCCCTCGGTGTCGATCTTGGAGGAGACGACGACCTTCTCGCCGCTCCCCTGGGCGTGTGCCGCACCGGCCACCAGAGAGAAGGATAGCGCCGCCAGACTGCGCCGCCGGATGATGCCTGCTGCCATGGTTGTCCCTCTCCTGGTTTGACGCAGCGCAGCCTAGCCCAGGCAGCGGCGGCGTGCCACGGACGCCGCGGCGCCCACGGCCCGGCTCCCGGGGGCGCCGGCAGGTCAGATGTGCTGCATCGTCCAGGCTGCCGCCTGGACGAGACTATGCGCCGCAGCGATCTTCGCGTGGGCGGGCGACATCGTGCGGGACCAGCACATGGTCAGAACTGGAAATACAGGAAGGCACTTACCTGCGACATCTGCGTCATGGTCGCCAGAAGGCAGGCGGCGATGCACGCGGCCCAGGCCGGTGTCGGCTGCCACCGGAGGCTGAGCCATCCACTCCGGCGAGATCGGCCTTCAATGATTTCATGGGAATTCGGGAAGAACCAGGCAACGACCAGCAGGCAGGCCAGCATCACATCAATGGACCTGTACTGAAGAAGCAACCACAAATCCCGGATCGGTGATGCCTCTGCTGCCTCCGTCGTGGCCAACGCCGCGGCATTGGCCGCCAGTTCGGCAGGCTCCGTATCCGTGATCAATCCATTCACCCCGGCCATGGCCTGCAGCATGTCGGTCGCGGTCTCGAAGCTTGTCGCCCTGAAGAAGACCCAGCCGACAATGATGGCCATGAAGGTCAGGCCGCGGGCGGTGAGTGTGCCGATCATCCCGAATGATGCGGTCAGCCCAAGCCTTGCTCGTACCGCCAGCCAGGCATGGTTCACGACCAGGTACAGCCCGTGCAACAGGCCCCAGACCACGAATGTCCACGCGGCGCCGTGCCAAAGCCCACCCAAGGGCATGGTGGCCAGCAGGTTGACGTAGCGCGCGCGGCCGCCCTGCCGGTTGCCGCCGAGCGGCACATAGACGTAGTCGCGCAGGAAACGCGACAAGCGTGATGTGCCAGCGCCGCCAGAAATCGATGATGTTGCGTCGCCTTGTAGGGCGAGTTGAAGTTGAACGGCAGCCTGATCCCGAACATAAGCCCGACGGCCGATCGCCATGTCGGAATAGCCGGAAAAATCGAAGTAGAGCTGGAAGCTGTATGCCAATGCACCGCGCCATGCCGCGACGGCGCCCAAAGGTTCGCCTGCCGCGATGGACGCGAATGCCTCATCGGCGTGGGGTGCGAGATTGTCGGCGATCATCACCTTCTTGAACAAGCCGATGGTGAAGATAGGTGACGCCCTGGGCGAAGCTGCTGGCCGTCAGCCTCTCATGCACAGGTCGCTCGAACTGGCTCATCATCTCATGGTGATGGACGATGGGCCCGGCGATGAGCTGCGGAAAGAATGCAACGAACAGGCAGTAGTCGATGAAGTCGTACTCTGCCGTTTTCCGCCCGCCGCATCCGCGAGGTAGGCAATCATCTGGAAGGTGTAGAAGGAAATCCCGAGCGGCAGGATTATTGCCTGTACGGAATAGTCCATGCCAGACAACGCGCCGACGTTGTCCAGGATGAAAGCCGCATACTTGAAGTAGCCGAGAACGGCCAGATCCACCGCCACGCCGGCCACCAACAAGGCCCGGCGCATCGGTGAGTTGGTCCGGTAGGCCTTGCTCAAGGCCCGGCCTATGAAGAAATTGAAAACGATGATTGTCAGCAGCAGCGGCAGATGCGCCGGGTTCCACCAGCCATAGAAGAAAAACGACGCCAAGGTGAGCCAGCTGAGGGCGGCGCGCCGGCCAAGGTGCCCGCCAATCCAGCTGTAGCCAAGCAGGACAACCGGCAGGAAGCCCAGCATGAATACATAGGAATTAAACAGCATCAAGCCGTTCCTGTTGGCCCGGCTTCAGATGTCCCATGTTGTCGCACCTGCTGGAATATCCATCGCGTGAAGTCCGGTACCGAGGACCAGTGCAGATGGGCAGGGTCCGAAAACAGGTAGTCCTGTGCTGGCCGCCGCTCTCGGCCATCAATGAGAATGGTGTTTGGGGCGTTGAGGTGGGATGCCACCGAATCCCGCCAGGCTTGGTCGCGCTCGCCGTTGGTGTCGTAGGCGTCAATCCAGGCGGGCATGGGCGGCAATAGCACAACGATCCATCGCACCTTCCGTGCCTCCATCTCGCGCTCGATGGCCTCGAGATGCTCGAAGCAGTCGTCGGTGGGACGGACGTCGTTGCGGATGTCGGGCGGCGTGATCCTGAGCGGCCCGGACCCCCACCGGTCCATGGTCAGGGGCCGCAATATGTCACGGCCGTTGCGCATGTCACGGATGTGCCGAACGTCCCACAGGAAGGACCCTGGTCGGAAGTTCTTGAAATAGAGATACCAGCTGGGCCATCCATCGAAAACGTAACGGCGTGCCGCCGCAGCGTTGAAAAAGGCGCCGTCGTCCGCGCACTGCTCGAAGTCCCGCATCGAGAACACGGACAAGACCGTGTTCACCCTCTCCATGTTGTCGAGGTAGAACCTGGTGAGGAACGCGGTTTCATGAATCTTGAGATAGCAGGGGGCTACATTAATTGGGCGCAACGCCGAAAGCTCATCGCGGTCGAGTGCCGAAAAGTCGAGATTGCGCCAGGTCACGGAAGAGCCCACCGCGATCAGCCTTGGGTCGTCCGGCATGTTGTTGCGGACAAACTTGAACTTCTCGTCGATGCAGTTGGTGGCCGTCAGCGGTGGTGATGGCAGGCGCCCCAGCCTCTCCAGCACCCAAAGGCCAAGGCCGCCGAGCGTGACCAACACAGCTATCGACAGGAGGAACGCCCGGTTGAACCGGGTAAAAGCGGATGCTGGCACGAGCCCTCTCTGAACCTTAGGTACTGGCAGAACGTCGCAACCTCGATCGCAAGGCTCCATTGGGTTATGGCCCGATGAAACGCCTACGACGGATCAAACTCGATGCATTTGGGTAAGTTTCGGCTGCCCTGAATCAACGAATCACTGAAGACAGCCAATCGGCGAGGGCGCCGCTTGCATCTGAGGATCGAGGCAGTCGACTGCCTAGGGCATCGGGTCCACCAGTGTCGTAATCAGGGTGCATCATGTTAAGCCCTGTCATGACGAGGCGCACGTGATTTTTGCAACCGCTCAACGCTGCATGTCAGCGCGGTCAGCTGGAACAAATCAACACGGCTTCGTCAACAGCGCGAAGCCTGACAGTGAACAGGGCTGTTCATTTGGCACCGGTCCCTATTCTGCCATCTGGCGAACCAAGTGATACAAAGAGGCCGTGTCCTTGTCACATATCAAGGCTATAAGTCACTGAACGACATGCGTGGTTAACGATTCGTGAGAACGAGAATTAGACCTGTGGCCTTTGCGTGCCATGCACATCCTGGTATCTTTTTTCAGCCACAGTTTTAAGCTTTTGCGTGCAATTTTGGCCTCTTAAAAACCTTGGGTTGGGGCAGTTTACATGGGGACGGTCTGTGCGGTAGTTCTTACCTACAATCGCAAAGAACTTCTAAGCGAATGCCTGCGGGCCATCTGCAATCAAACGCGTCCGTGCGACCATATTTTAGTGGTTGATAATGCGAGCAGCGATGATACGCCAGACATGCTTGCACAACATTGGGCGGATCGGGTGGAGGTTCATCTGTTACCCTCCAATGTTGGCGCGGCAGGAGGCTTCAATGCCTGCATGCGGTTGGCCTATCAAACAGGAATGGACCACATCTGGGTAATGGATGACGACGTGATCGCGGACCCAACTGCGCTCGCGCGCCTGCTTGCGGCAGACGACGTCCTTGCTTCCCGGAATGTGGATGCGCCGTTCCTGATTTCGACGGCCCGTGCGCCATCCGGCGTGCTGACCAACGTGCCCGAGATCAGCAGGCGCCTCAACTCACTCGCTTATGCCGAATGGCCTGATCTTCTCGATCAGCGAATCGTGCCGGTGGAGCGCGCCACCTTCGTATCGATCCTGCTGCCCCGCGAAACCCTGACGCAGCACGGGTTGCCGATTTCGTCGATGTTCATCTGGGGCGAGGAACTCGGAATTCACCATACGGGTCACCCGTGAGCGGCCAGCCTATCTGGTTGGCGACAGCCGGGTCGTGCATGTGCGCCAGCTTTCCGGGATGCTCGACATTGAGAAGGAGCAGAGCCCGGCGCGGATTTCCTACCACTTCCACAGAATACGCAACGATATGTATCTGCGGCGGCGTTACGAGGGAAACCGCAGTGTCGCCCGGTATGTCATCCGCCAGCTACGCCTCATCACCCGGCTTTGTGGCAACGGTCACTTCCACAAGGCCAGGATTGTCCTGAGCGGCATTACGAAGGGGCTGTTCTTCAGCCCCAAGGTGGAAGGGGCTACGTCACCCATGGACATGGCTGGAATGCGGTCCTTCGGCTGGAGGGCGCGTCTGGCACGCGGCCCGGTTGCACTACAGGAACCGGAAACGCCGCTGCCGAACTTGCCGCCGGATGTCAGAATATCGGATTGCTCGTATCTAACAGTGGCCAACCCGCATCCTTTTCCGAGATCGCCGTGACCGTCAGCGGCCAGCTTATCCCGAGAAGCGGATCATTGTAGCGCAGGCCGCCTTCGGCGGCTGGCGTATAGGGCGCGGAAACGAGGTACGACACCTCGACATCATCCACAAGCGACTGAAACGAGTGCGCGAAACCAGGCGGCACGTAAAGCTGGTGCTTGTTCTTCGCCGAAAGCTCAAACGCCTCGTGCCGGAGATAGCTGGGCGAGTCTGCGCGCAGATCGACGATCACGTCCAGGATCGCGCCGTGCAGGCAGCGAACAAGCTTCGCCTCGGCATAGGGCGCGCGCTGGAAGTGCATGCCGCGCAGCGTGCCTGCCTGCCGGGACGTCGAAATGTTCTGCTGGACGAAATCGCCGATGATACCGCGCGAGACGAATTCATCGCGGCACATGCTGCGCGCAAAGGATCCACGTTCGTCACCGCGAGGCTCGAGCTCGATGAGCCAGGCATCCTGCAGACTTGTCTTGTGATAGATCATGAGAAAGCTTTCTCGTTGGTCGATATGCCAAGCGGGAAACGGGCCGTCTGTTCGGCATAAAGCGCATCGACGACGCGCCCGGGTGGGATCTCGACATCGCCTAGGCTGAGCACGCTGTCCTTCGATACCGGCCGCGCAACACGGCAGCCGAGTGCGATGCCAAGCGGCAACAGCCCGTCCCGCGCGATCACCTCGCTGTTCTCGGCGACGCCATAGGCATGATAGCCACCGAATTCGCTGATCAGGTCACCCGGCACCAGGTCCGTCTTGGCGACGGCGATGACGCCAACTTCGGGCCCGCCCCGCGGCGCCAGGACCGCATCGCCGAACAACGCGGCACGCGCGACGGACGTCGGCACCTCGAAATGGCAGAGGTGGTAGGGGGTCGTGAAGCAGAAATACGGGCCGGTGCCGAGCTTGTAGAGATTGAGGAAATGCTGCTGGCGCGGGTCGTCATGGGTGCCAAGCACGAAGACGCCAGGCCCTGGGCGGGCACCCACCACGTAATCGACAAGCCCCGGACCGCCGGCAGCCAGGTGTTCGGCAAAGGCTGACACGGTTTCTTCAACGGGAACCAGCGGCGCATAAGGGTCCCCGCCCGAAAAATCGGGGCCTATCATGCCGCGCCGCGCAACCTTGAAGCCGGTGCCATTCGCCACGATCGCCTGCTCGTAGGAAATCTTGGTTCCGTCCGCGAAGGAGGCGACCATCGCCGGCTTCTGTCCCCACCGTTCGGCGAAGGCGCGTTGGGTGGTCGGGTTGCGGTAGGGGTCGTGCAACCCCTTGATGTTGCCGCACAGCACCGGGGTCACGCCCAGGCCACGAACGAAGCGATACAAATTCATTTGCACGCCGGGCTGGTCGCCATCGGAGAAGCTGTAGATGACCCCGGCCGCATCGGCGCGCGCCTTCAGGATGGGGCCTACCGTCCCGTCGAGTTCGGCGTTCATCTGAACGACATGCTTGCCGGCGGCGATGGCGGCCAGCACCACCTGCGCGGCGTATTCGATGGAGCCGGTCACTTCCACGACCACATCGATGCCATCGGCGCTGGCGAGGCCTGTCGCATCCTCCGTCACCACCGGGCGATGATTTGCGATCGCCGCCTCGATGGCAGGGCGGCCTTCGCACACGGTCGGCTCGATACCGAGCACGGTGAATGCCTCGATCGCCTTGTCGATGTGGCGATTGGCGACCGCGACTACCCGCATGCCGGATTGCCGAGCGGTGATCTGCCGGACGATGGCGGCGCCTTGGAAACCCGCTCCGACGATACCGACCCTGATCGGCCGCCCTCGGCCTCGCGGCGTGCGAGTGCAGTATCAACGATGATCAAGAAAACTCTCCCCAGTTGCCGCACGGAGCCGTCTGGCCGCCACCTGCCAGACCTTCCAGGGTGCACCCGCGGCCCACTGGGCCTCAAGGATCTGCTTGTCGCGCAGCGAATCCATGCTCTGCCAGTAACCATCATGTGGGTAGCTGGCGAGCTTGCCCCGCTCGATCATGCGTTGCATGGGCTCCGCCTCGAACACCGTGCTGTCGCCGTCTATCAGGTCGAGCATTTCCGGCTCGCAGACGAAGAAGCCGCCGTTGATCAGGCCACCATCGGTAGCATCCTTTTCGCGGAAGCCCCTGACTTTGGTCCGGTCCTCGCTGAGGCGCAGCGCACCGTAGCGGCCGGGCTGGGTAACAGCGGTCAGCGTGCACCAGGCATCCGCAGCGTCATGCTTGGCGATGAGGCGATCCATGTTCACATCGCTGAGGCCGTCGCCATAGGTGAGGCAGAAACGACCGTCGCTCAGCAGATGCCGTGCACGACGGATGCGGCCGCCGGTCATGGTGTCCGGCCCGGTGTCGAGGATCGTCACCCGCCAGTCCTCCCCGACGGCCTGCAACCAATCCACATTGCCTGACTTCAGCTCGATGGTAAAGTCGCAGTGCCTGCTACGGTACCGCAGGAAGTACTCTCGGATGTACTCCACCTTGTAGCCACCAAGGATGACGAAATCCTTCATGTTGTAGTGTGCGTACATCTTCATGATGTGCCACATGATCGGTTGCCCGCCGATCTCGACCATAGGCTTGGGGCGAATGGACGTTTCTTCGCTAAGGCGTGTGCCGAAGCCGCCGGCGAGCAAGGCTACTTTCATGATCGATCGACTTTTCCTGTTTGGTCTTCAGCACGGTATCGCAGGCTCATTGCCATTCGAGATTTTCCGACAGGCGGCCCTGCGCGATGTGACCTTGGAGAACCTGGAGCCGCATCAGCGACGATGTCCGGAAATCCCGGTCGGCAAAGCCCATGCCCTTCAGGCCATCGACAAGTTGCCGTATCGAATCGGCCAGCGTGACCTGCGGCTGATGGTCCGGGGCAAGTGCGGCGTAGCGGCTGAAATCAACCTTGTAGGACCGGCTGTCGGCTGGGGCGCTGGTGTTGATGTCGACGGTCGTGCCGGGCACCGCCGCAGCGACAGCGGACGCCAGGTCCCTGACCTGGTAGTTGCGGTCGTTCGAGCCGGCGTTGACGGTCAGGAAGCCGGCCACCGTTGTCGGCGGGCGCGCACCACCGCCCATTCGATCGCCCGCGCCATGTCCGCGGTATCGATCAGCGGGCGCCAGGGGGAGCCGTCACTCAGAACCCTGATTTCGTTGCCGGCCAGCGCACAGGCAACGAAGTCGTTGAGGACGAGGTCAAGTCTGAGCCGGTCGGACATGCCGCAGGCGGTAGCGAACCGCAGGCAGGTGATCGCCATCTCGTTATTGATGCCGGCGAGCGCCTGAGGCCCGCTCCGTCCGATCTTTGAGGCGGCATAGGCGGTCAGCGGGTTCAGGGGGTCGGCTTCGCGCCGGGCGCATCCTCCGGCGACGCCATAGACGCTGCAGCTTGAGGCGAAGACGAAGTTGCGTACCCCGGCTTTCGCGGCGGCGCCGGCAATCTCGGCGGAAGCATCCTGGTTGATGGCGGCGGTCACCGATGCGAAGCGGTTACCCATCGGGTCATTCGAGACGGCGGCGAGGTGCGCCACCGCATTCGTATCCCTCGAGAGCAGAGGCCTGCATCGCCCGGACATCGCCGTAGGTCTGCCGATCAAGCAGCCTTTCGGGCAGATGCTGGGCGCCTGTCAGGCAATCGGGCGAAATAGGCGTTGTCATGACCGTGCAGGAAGGCATGCGGGAAACGCTCACGCAACCGTCGCACCACGCCGGGGCCGACATAACCCATATTTCCCGTAATCAGTATCTTCACGGCTTCAACCTCAAATCCAGCATCCTGGGTGATTCTTGTTGGGGAGGGCGCGCAATACGCAGGGTTCCAGGATGCGAGATGCGGTCCCTGATATGCTGCAAAGAGATACGGCGGCGTGCGATCTCGGCGTGATTCCCCAACTGGCCCTACCCATCGAAATTAGCGCCAGGCAGGTCGTTCGCGGAAGTCGCAACTCTGCGCGGAATCAAAATAAAGGCCGTTCTGCCGGTGACGATGGCGTGCGTGCAGCCTCCCAGTACCCTGACATCGTCCGCCAAGGCCCGGCGAAGCGGGCGGGCACCGATATGTCGGCGCGGCTGCACAAAGGTGGTGCGCGATGGATTTCGGCGGCAAGCTGAACGGTGCTGCCGAGTGGTGCAACCGGCGGCGCATGACATTCAGCCAGCGCCTGCCGACGGTCTTCGATTACGATGCATACATCCATGAAGGCTGGCTGGGGCTTGGCGGCGTGTCATGCGGCAGGACCGGATGGATGACCGCGAAGACGTGCTGCATCTGCATGCCATCTCCACTGAATTGATGGGTCAGCCCCTTCCGATCATCGACCTCGCCTCGGACGCCGCTGGCGCGGGCTGGCACCAGGCACAGACTGTCGGAACCAGATTATGGTGGGATCAGCCGTTTTACGCGGCGGTGATGCGGCTCGACGATGGTGTTCAGGGATATGGACTGCAGCTTCCGACGGAAGCGCCGCAGGGCATCGCCCGCGCAACGGCACGCACCGACCTTCGTCACCTGCCCCAGCGGAACTCAGCAGCGCGCGCTGACCAAAATCATCTGAGACATCCATCGAGCCGCTATGCTGGACCCGGGCCACATGGCTTCATGCGCCAGAACGGCCCCATCATGCGAATTCACTTCGCTCAAATGTTCTAAGCGAACATGAAATCGCCGAATCCAAGATAATGATCCACATTGGACAAGGTGATCTTGCTGCTCAAGGCAGTTGGGCTGCCGAGTACGCCATAGTAGATCTCAAGATCACCTTCGGCATTGATATTCTGGCTGACGGTCCGCTGGGATACCCCGACGAAGCTGATGCGGTCGCCCTCGGTGAAATCAAGGATGCGATCGCCTTGGCCGGTGCCGTCACCCATGGAAAATTGGAAAATATCAGCCCCGGCCTCACCCTTCAAGACATCCTGGCCTTTGCCACCTATCAATACATCATCGCCTGAGCCCGCATAGATCTGATCATTGCCGCTACCGCCGTTCATGGTGTCGTTGCCAGCGTAGCCGACCATGAAATCAGCATAGATGCTGCCGATGAGCACGTCGTTGCCAGAACCACCAAAGATATTCATCGGGCTCTCCGTTGCCAGGAACGTGGGGATAGGTAGCGCCTAGCCGGGAGTTGGCTACCTGAAGTTGATAAAAATGATAAACACTCACTTTGGTCTCTCTGGAAAAACACGGTTCAGTGATTTCAGATCCGGTTTAACTTGCTGGCGTCATGTCCTCCGCCCAAGCTGATCCGGTAACCGCAAAGATGTGCGAAGGACGCGGCCCTGCGGCGCTTCAACTGCCGAGGCATTCTGGTGCACGGGTCGGCTTGCTCAGATGCCCGCCACCGATACGCCCAGGATGCCGTTCAAGGACATTGCCGGTCGCTGAACTCGGATTCTCAAACAGCAGGCAACGGACGCCGTCCCCGCGTCCCGTTCCGCCGGGCCTCACCCCGTACCTGCGCCGTCTCGCCCGGGCCGAACGGGCTGCCTGGCGCGAAGTCTGACCCACCCGCAAAAACTTTAGCCAAAACCGCGAAGCTGTCGCGTCTGACTACTGGCTTGTGGTAGATAATCGGGGTCATGGCACAACTTGTGGTCTATCCCTTCCCGACCTTCGCCCAGGATGTTCCCGGCTTCATGCGGAGCGGGGATTTCCCGCGTTCGACCGTGGTGACGGCAACGGCGACGCAATATGTCAGCTGGCTGATGGTGCCCAATCCCTTCCCCGGACCAGAGCAACCCGTCGAAGTGCAGGTGTTCCTCGAATTTCAGGGCACCGGGATGACCTTCGACGGCAGCGTGCCGAGCGGCGGCACGATCACCTCGATGCTGCGGCGTCAAGGCGACACGGTCTTCCTCTATCTCGACGGCATCAGCGTCTCCGGGGCGGTACTCGGCCCGCTTATCACTGCGCAGGATGAAGCCGGGATCGCCAGACTGCTGTTCGACGGCAGCGATACGATGACGGGGTCTTTCCGAAGCGATGCCATGGGCGGCCAGGCCGGCGATGACACCATCCGCACCCGGGAAGGCGATGATACCGTCGCCGGCGGCTCCGGCGACGACCTGATCGAGGCAGGCACCGGCAATGACCTGGTATACGGCGAGGCCGGCAAGGACAGGCTGTTCGGCGAGGCAGGGCGGGACAGCCTTGACGGTGGCGACGGCGACGACCTCGCCTTCGGCGGCGTCGAGGCGGATTTCATCCGGGGTGGCCAGGGTGACGACACGCTCTACGGCGAATCCGGGCAGGATTCGCTGCTGGGTGAAGCCGGAAACGACAGCCTGCTCGGCGGGGTCGAGGCGGACCTAATCCTGGGCGGCGATGGCGATGACACCGCCTTCGGGGATGCCGGCGATGACACGCTGATAGGTGGCGCAGGCCGTGACAGCCTGTTCGGCGACACCGAGCAGGATGTGCTGGATGGCGGCGCGGATGACGACACGCTGCATGGTGGCGCCGGCCATGACCTGCTGATCGACATGGCCGGCTCCAACACCCTGTTCGGCGACGATGGCCGGGATACGCTCATTGGAGGCGCCGGCAACGACACGATGCATGGTGGCTCCAATCCCGATGCGATGCGCGGCGGGGCTGGCAACGATATCTACTACGCCGACGATGCGGCCGATCTGATCTTCGAGGAACAGGACAATGGCATTGATGAGGTTCGTGCCTCTGCAAGCGTCTACCTCTACGCCCATGTCGAAAACCTGACGCTCATTGCCGCCACCGGCAACAGCTTCGGCATCGGCAACGGGATAGCCAACGTCATCACGGGCAACGAAGGCGAAAACCTGCTGGTCGGCGGGGCCGGCGACGATACGGTCTACGGCGGCGAGGGCAATGACGGGATCCATGGCCAGGACGGTGCCGATCGGCTGTTCGGCGGCGGCGGCGCGGATGCGATCGCTGGCGGTGACGCGGCGGATACGATCGATGGCGGCGAAGGCGGCGACTTCCTCCATGGCGAGGCAGGCGATGATAGCCTGATCGGCGGCGCCGGTATCTTCACCGATATCCTGGTTGGTGGCGCCGGAAACGATACCCTGGACGGCGGCGAAGGCGCGGACGTGTTTGGCTTCAACCCTGGCGATGGGCAAGATTGGATCCATCTGTTCACCCAGGGCGCCGACGTGCTGCAGTTTGGCGGCGGCATCACCGCCGATGACCTCTCCATCGAGGTCGCGTCCATCAACGGCATCAGCGGCCTGGCCATCACCTACTCATCCCGCAGCGACACCGTCTTCCTGGCCGGTGCCACGACGTTGCAGCCGAACGACATCATCTTTGCCGACCTGCCGGTCCTGCAACAACCGGACAGTACCATCATGGGCAACTTGCCCCATGAGTTCGGCTTGCCACTCGATGATTTCGACGCTGATGGTACCTCGGATGTCCTGTTGCGCCACACCGATGGATCGGTCGCCCTGTGGCAAATGAACGGCGCCGCGATCGCCCAGGGCACCATCATCACCAACCCAGGCACAGCTTGGAGAACGGCTGGTGTCGGCGATTTCAACGCTGATGCCATGGCGGACGTCCTTTGGCGGCACGCGGATGGCACGATCGCTCAGTGGCAGATGGATGGCCCCGGAATTCTCCACAGCTCTGTCATCGCCAACCCTGGCATCGATTGGACGGTAGCCGGCGTCGGTGATTTCAACACCGATGGCATGGCGGATGTCCTTTGGCAGCACGCTGACGGCTCGGTGGCCCAGTGGCAGATGGATGGCACCAGCATTCTCCACGGCGCTGTCATCGCCAACCCCGGCACCGATTGGACGGTAGCCGGCGTCGGTGATTTCAACACCGATGGCGTGGCAGATATCCTTTGGCGACACGCAGATGGCACGGTCGCCCAGTGGCAGATGGATGGCACCAGCATTCTCCACAGCGCCGTCATCGCCAACCCCGGCAGGGATTGGACGGTAGCCGGTGTCGGTGATTTCAATGCGGACGGCATGGCGGACATCCTATGGCGGCATGCCGACGGTTCAGTCGCCGAATGGCAGATGCACGGCAGCAGGATTCTGCACAGCGCAGTCATTGCCGTTCCCGGCAGGGATTGGACGGTCGTGGATACCGGGGACTACAACGATGACGGGAGCACCGATATTCTGTGGCAGAACGTCGATGGCTCTGTTGCCGAATGGAAGATGTCCGGCGTGGTGATCCTAGCCGCGGCGGTCGTTGCGAATCCCGGTACAGAATGGACCGTTTCACCCTGAGCCGCTGTACGGCCATGCCTGGCAAAGCCGGATCAAGCCAGCCAGGCGGGACCTTCCTGCAGTCACCCGGATGAAAGATCAGCGTCCGAGTGCGTAGAACTCGTCATTCGGGCGCAGGCTGGTGAAATTGGCCATGCGGTTCGACATGCCAAAGAACGCGGCAATGGCGGCGATATCCCATATGTCGTCGTCGGTGAAGCCGTGGTTCCGCAGCAGGATGCTGTCGGTCTCGTCCACCTCGGAGGCAGAGCCCGAGATTTTCATGGCGAAGTCGAGCATGGCACGCTGGCGCGGCGTGAGGTCGGCCTTGCGGTAGTTGGACGCCACCTGGTCGGCGATCAGCGGGTTGCGGGCGCGGATGCGCAGGATCGCCCCATGAGCGACCACGCAATACTGGCACTGGTTGGCCGAGGAGACGGCGACCACGATCATCTCGCGCTCCGCCTTGCTCAGCCCGCCTTCCTTGTCCATCAGGGCATCGTGGTAGGCCATGAAGGCGCGGAATTCTTCGGGCCGGTAGGCGAGCATGAGGAATACGTTCGGGATGAAGCCCGACTTCTCCTGCACCTTCAGGATGCGGGCGCGGATGTCTTCCGGCATGTCATCCAGCATGGGCACGGGGTAGCGGCTGATGGGACGCGGCGCGGAGTTATTCACGTTTCATTTTCCTTGCGGCGCTGGAGCCAGGCGCGGTGCCAGGTGGTGGCACCCTGCGGGCAGGTTTCGCGGTCTGTCCCTGCCTGATACCGCTGCATCCAGCCAGCGACAATGCATCGAACCTGACCCCGCCATGGCCCTGCGCGCGGCCTGTCGCAGCATCATCCCATGGCGGCCGTTCGCCGGGGCGGCCCGGGTCCCTGCTCACGCCTAATTTTTCCAACTCCTACGATATTCGCTGCCGAGCCAAAGCCACTGAGGCAGACTGGCGCCCGTGCCATACCTGAGGTCCGACATCGTGCCCTTGCCCACACTCCCTCACCGGCCCTGCATCACCCGCTTCAGGAACCGCCCGCAGCGCCTCGCACAGTCGGCTGCCGTCCTGTTGCTGGCGTCCTTCATCGCGGGATGCGCGGGCGGCTCATCGTCCATGACCGCCTGGGACGGGCGGCGCGGCTATGACGGCAACGGCGACTACGGCTATGGCCTCGCTGCCTCACGTGCCGATGCCCGCGACTTTCGTGCCCAGGCCGCACGCGCCTATAGCGTGCCGGGGACGCCCGATGACCCATGGGGGCCCCACATCCGCGAAGCCGCCGGGCGCTTCCAGGTGCCGGAGCGCTGGATCCGCGAGGTGATGCGGCAGGAGAGCGGCGGCCGCCTCTATGATGGCGGCGGCATGCCCCTCACCTCGCGCGCCGGCGCGATGGGCCTCATGCAGGTGATGCCGCGCACCTACTCCATTCTCCAGCGGCGCCACGGGCTGGGCAGCGATCCCTTCGAGCCGCGCGACAACATTCTCGCGGGCGCCGCCTATATCCGCGAGATGCATGACCGCTACGGCGCACCAGGCTTCCTTGCCGCCTACAACGCCGGCCCCGAGCGGGTGGACCTCTATCTCGCCGGATCCACCGTCCTGCCGGATGAGACGATCAACTATCTCGCAAGCGTGGCGCCTCGCCTCGGCATGGGGGTGGCGATGGGTGGTCCGTTCAATTCCTATGCCAGTGGCACCACCTCGTTCGATCATCGCCGGCCATACGGGTCCGAAGCCGACCTCGCCTATGCGGGAGGCGGAATGACCGCATCCGACTATTACGGCTCCGGCAGGGTGATCTCGTTTGCGGATGATCCATCCTTCCGGGCATTCGAGGGAGGTGGGCTGGTCACGCCGGATGCCCCGACGGGCGTCCTCACGGCACGGCCCCGGACCTGAAGATACTGCGGTTCGGTGGGAGGTTGCGCCGTGGGCAGGCGGCGCGGGTCACCCTGCTCACCCGCGGCCGCGGCGCCTGCCAGGGCTTGCATCAAGGTGCCGCCCATGTGTCCTATCCGATCCGTCAGGGAGCACTCGCGATGAAAGCCCAGAGCGTCCTCGCAACCATCGGCAACACTCCGCATATCCGGATCAACCGGCTATTCGCAGATGCCGAGGTCTGGATAAAATCGGAACGATCCAACCCCGGCGGCTCCATCAAGGACCGCATCGGCATCGCGATGATCGAGGCCGCGGAGGCCGATGGCAGCCTCAAGGCCGGCGGCACCATCATCGAGCCGACGTCGGGCAACACCGGTATCGGGCTGGCGATCGCCGCGGCGGTGAAGGGCTACAAGCTGGTCCTGGTCATGCCGGAAAGCATGTCGATCGAACGCCGCCGGCTGATGCTGGCCTATGGCGCCAGCTTCGACCTGACGCCGCGCGAAAAGGGCATGAAGGGCAGCATTGCCCGGGCCGAGGAACTGGTGGCCGAGACACCCGGCGCCTGGATGCCACAGCAGTTCGAGAACCCGGCCAACATCGCCATCCATGCGCAGACCACCGCACGGGAAATCCTGGCCGATTTCCCTGAGCAGCTCGACGTCCTGATCACCGGCGTCGGCACCGGCGGGCACATCACCGGCTGCGCCCAGGTGCTGAAGGCGGAGTGGCCGAAGCTGAAGGTCTTCGCGGTCGAGCCCGCGGCATCGCCTGTCATTTCCGGGGGGGCACCGTCGCCGCACCCGATCCAGGGCATCGGCGCCGGCTTCATCCCGGCAAACCTGCAGGTCGACCTGCTGGATGGCATCATCCAGGTTTCGGCGGATGACGCGAAGGAGTACGCCCGGCGCTCGGCACGGGAAGAAGGGCTGCTGGTCGGCATATCCTCCGGTGCGACGCTGGCGGCAATAGCGCAGAAGCTGCGGGAGCTGCCGCCGGGATCCCGGGTACTCGGCTTCAACTACGATACCGGGGAACGGTACTTCTCGGTGCCGGACTTTCTGCCGGACTGAGCCGCCTGGCAGGACTGCCGTCCCGCCCTCCGGCGAAGCCGCTGCTTCGCCCCGGGGCTGGATCGCCGGCCCTGGATGACGGCTGGCGGTGGTTGGAACGGCCGGCAAATCGGCGCAGGCTGCCCACGACCCGCGGCCCGGCTGCGCGGGGGCAGGTGGAGAAGACGTCCATGAAGATCAAGCGCATCGAGCATGTTGCGATCGCCGTCAGGAACCTCGACGCGGTCCGGGATACCTTGGGCAAGCTTGGCATCGCTTGCGATTATGAGGAGACCTTGCCGGCAAGCGCCGTCCGTCTCGCCATGCTGCCGATCGGTGAATCGGCCATCGAGTTGCTCGAACCGCAGAGCGAAGCCGGCGCCACGGCGGCCTGGCTGCGCGAGAAGGGCGAGGGCCTCTACCATATCTGCCTTGAGGTCGACGACATCGATGCCGCGCTGGCGGAGCTGCGCGCAAAGGACGTGAGACTGCTCGATGAGGTTCCCCGAAGCGGCCATGGTGGCCATCGCATCGCCTTCATCGATCCCGCCAGCACGGCAGGCATCCTGATCGAGTTGGTGGAGATGACCGGCGCGCATTAGCATGCCGTGGGCGGCCCCTCCCCGCCTCGCGATTGCCCTCCTGCCGCCAAACCTCGATCATGGCCGGCGCGCCAGGGGAGGACGCCGAAGATGGGTCGATCGGTGATTGGCGACGCACCCAGGCGTCGCGAGGACCAGCGCTTCCTCACGGGCTCCGGGGCTTATCTCGACGACCTCGGGTTCAATGGGCTGGTGCATGCCGTCATCCTGCGCTCCCCCCATGCCCATGCGACGATCGACCAGATCGATGCCGGTCCGGCACGCGCCGCACCCGGCGTCCTGGCGGTGCTGACCAGCGCCGACGTGCGCAACGACGGGCTGAACCCGATGCGGCCGACGGTCGAGGCCAATGCGCAGACCGGCGAAGCCTTCGCCTTCCTGCCGCAACCACTGCTGGCCGAGGGCAAGGTCCGCCATGTCGGAGAGGCGGTGGCGCTCATCGTAGCCGAGACCAGGATGCAGGCACTGGATGCGGCCGAACTCCTGGACATCGGCTATACGGCCTTGCCGGCCGTCACCACCGCAGCGGCCGCAGGTGCAGCGGGCGCGCCGCAGATCGCGGATGGCGTGCCTGGCAACACATGCCTCGACTGGCATTGGGGCGATCATGCGGCGGTCGGTGCGGCCTTCGCCGGCGCGGCACATCGCGTTGCAGTCCGGCTGCACAACCATCGCATCGTCACCAATCCCATGGAGCCACGTGGCGTCATCGGCGTGTGGGATGCGGTGGCACAGCGCTATACGGCCCATGTCTCCAGCCAGAACATCCATGGCAATCGCGACCACACCGCCCGCGTGCTGGGGGTGCCGCCCTCCGCCGTGCGGTTCGTTGCGCCGGATGTGGGCGGCGGGTTCGGGGCGAAGAACTTCCTCTACGCCGAGCACGCGCTGATACCCTGGGCGGCACGCCGGGTAGGGCGGCCGGTGAAGTGGATAGCGACCCGGGCCGAGACATTCATGGCCGACCACCAGGCGCGCGACCACCAGGCAGAGGCGGAACTGGCGCTGGACTCCGAAGGCCGCTTCCTGGCGCTCCGTGTCGGCAGCGACGCCAATATCGGCGCCTACCTGATCGGCGGTGTCGGTGGCGTGCAGACGAACCAGTACGTCCATCTCATGGGCACGGCCTATGCAATCCCCGCCATCGCGCTGCATGTCCGGATGGTCCTGACCAACACGGTCCCTGTCGGCGTCACGCGCTCGCCGGGGTTTGCCGAGGCCATCAACATCCTGGAACGCCTGATCGACGCCGCCGCTCGCCAGTGCGGCTTCGACCGTGCCGACCTGCGGCGGCGCAACTTCGTGCCGGCGGCCGCCATGCCGATGACCAACGCCTTCGGCTTCCAGGTCGACAGCGGCAGCTTCAGGGAAACCTTCGACCGAGCCTTGATGCTTGCCGACCTGCCCGGTTTTGCGGCCCGCCGGGAAGTCAGCGCTTCGCGGGGACGGCTGCGCGGCCTTGGCTTCGCCTATCACCTCAAGGGCACCGGCGGGTCCCCGCAGGAGAATGTGGAGATCCGGTTCGAGGCCGATGGCACCGTTTCCCTGGTCACCGGCACGCAGACGATCGGCCAGGGCCATGAGACGACCTTTCCGCAGATCCTGGCCGACCGGCTCGGGATACCCGACGCCCTGATCAACCTGCGCCAGGGCGACACCGACCTGATCCCGATGGGCGGCGGCCATGGCAGTTCCCGCGCCACCTACATGGGCGGCACGGCGATATGGCATGCGGCGGAGGCAGTCGTGCTCAAGGCCAGGCGCATCGCCGCGGAGCTGCTGGGCGCCGATGAGGCCGGCATCCGCTTTAAGGACGGCATCTTCGCCTTGACCGGAACCAATCGCACCATCGGCATCCTGGAAGTGGCGGCACTGGCGCGGGAAGGCGGGGCAACGCTCGATACCTATCACCACTGGACGCGGGAACACATGACCTTCCCGAACGGCACGCATGTGGTGGAGGTGGAGATCGACCGCGAGACAGGCGCCGCCTCGCTGGTGAGGCACGCCGCCGTCGATGATTACGGCGTGCTGGTCAATCCCACCATAGCGACCGGCCAGGCGCATGGCGCGATGGCACAGGGTGCCGGCCAGGCTTTCCTTGAGCAGGCGGTGTACGACAGCAGCTCGGGCCAGCTCGTCACTGGTTCCTTCATGGACTACGCCCTGCCCCGCGCCGACGACCTGCCGCCCTTCTCGCTGGAGTTCAACCCCTCGCGCTGCACCACCAATCCGCTGGGTGTGAAAGGTGCGGGGGAGGCAGCGATCGGCGGCATCTTTCCCGCCATCGGCAATGCGATCCTGGATGCCCTGGCGCCGCTGGGGGTGACCAGCTTTGACGGTCCGGCGACGCCCTTGCGGATCTGGCAGGCAATGCAGGGTGGTGCATCTACACCGAACCGATGATCGGCACGTTGGGGTTGATGCGCAGACGCGGCGTCCGGCGCGCTTGCATCGGTCATACCGGCGACGGAACCGCATTGGCGGGATGCCCAGTCGACACACCGCCAAGCCAGGCTGCTCGCGGCTGGGCCTCGTGAATTCGGCGCTACCCATGATAGGCTGCTGCCAGGACCAAGGGGAGATACGACGATGTCGGAAGCCAAGCTTGCTCCAAACCTCCCGGATTGGATGGTGGAACACGCCAACCGCTACATCTCAAGTGGCGGCACAGATGGCCACATGTACAAGACCAGCCTGCCGGGCCGGCCGGAAATGATCGTGCCGTCGCTCCTGCTGACAACGACCGGCCGCAAGTCGGGGGAGAAATTCATCTTCCCGCTCTATTATGGGAAGGTTGGCAACAGTTATTTGATCGTTGCGTCAAAAGGGGGCGCCCCCCAGGATCCCGGCTGGTACCGCAACATACTTGCCGACCCCAATGTCGAGCTCCAGGTCGGCACCGCCAGGATCAAGGCGCGGGCCAGGACCGCAACGGGCGAGGAACGCGCCCGGCTCTGGGAGAAGGCGCTGGAGTTCTGGCCGCCCTATGCCGACTACCAGCGCAAGACGGAGCGCGAGATCCCGGTGGTCGTGCTGGACCCCGTAGCTTAGCCTCGCCCGGCAGGCGGTCGTCTAGTCGGACCGCCGCCGTGCAGCGCCGCCGGCCAGGGTCAGGCGGCAGCATCCGGAAGGAAAGCAGAAGTGACCGCACCAACCTACGTGCACCACCGCATCTCCGTGTCGCCGCGGCGCTGGCAGGGTGTGGCGGACGCACTGGCGCTGGGGCGTGAACGGCTGGCACGGTCGGGCGGTGCGCTCTACGGCCTGTGGCGCAGCCAGATAGGCCGGCCGCGGGACGAAGTCACGGCCATCACCGTCTGGTCCGTACCGCCGGGCGCGGCCGAGGCAGAAGCCGTGCTGATCGGTGACACGGCCGATGTGCAGGCCGCGACCAGTCAGGCGATGACGCCGACGCTTCGGCCTGCCGATCCGCAGCCACCGGCGCGCCAGGGCAACTACGCCTTTCGCTGGTTCGTCACGCCCGAGGCGGACTGGCCCGAGTTCCTCGATCTTTGCGCCCAGGCCTGGCCCGGCTTCGAAGCTGCCTATGATTCCCAGGTCATAGGTCTCTGGCGTTGTTCCGGCGCTTCGACGGGCGATGAGGCAGCGGGCACTGCCGGCGCTGGCAGTGTCGGCAGTCTCCTGCTGACACGCAGGCCAAACCTGGCGATGTGGGAACGTTCCAAGCTGCCACGGGGCGCCGCTGAAACGGCGGTACGCGACGCGCTCAGCCGTCGCTACGACCTGTGTAGCTGGACCGTGGTATACACGACCACGCTGCTCACCGCCACGGATGCGGCCGATGAGGCTCGTTGGACGTAAGGCACAGCCGCCTCCGATCGGCTGGAATGCATGCTTGAGCAGGCAGGGAGGCTGCGATCGGTGCCGGTCACGCTGCGCCTCGCGGAGACCATCCTCCGCGGCTCCCGGGACTGCCTGGGACCGGGTGGCCGGCAACGAAAATGAGTGCATCCAATCCACGTTCAGGGTGCTTCGGACGGGAAGCCTCTTGGATTCCTGGCGGAACCAGCCTGTACCCGCGCCGAAACCGGCTTGTACCAGCATGGCTTTGTCGGCGACGATGCGGGAAAGACAAGGAGGAAAACGTACCATGAACGATCTGGCCCAGCCGGTGGCCGTTCCACAAGGCCTCTCCCGCGCCGACCACGATGCCGGAATGACCGCCTATCGCCGGGCGGGCGAACGCCTGGCGGCCGAAATCGGCAATCGCGGACCATTGCGGCTTACCGATGAAGGACTGCTGCATCCCGACATCCAGGCAGCCTATTGGCGGCATGGCTACTACATCTTCGAAGGCGTCATCGACAAAGCCGAAATCGAAGCCTTGCGTGCCGACGCCCAGGAGATGCTGGCACGCGCCCCGGTCGGGCCGGACGCGAAAGTCGATGCGCAGGGCCGCCCCGCGCTTGGCCTGGACTATGCCCGTCTGCCCTATCGTTTCACCAAGCCCCTGGCTGATCCCTGGGGTGGCACGCAGCAATTGGGAGGACGGCATCCGGCACAGATGTCGCAACCCAAGCCCGACGAGGGCGCACCAGAGCATGTGGTGTTCCTGATGTATTCCATGTGCCAGTCGATGCCGTCAGGACTGCGCATCTATGGGCATCCCCGGCTTCTGGCCGCGGCGCAGTCGATCAACGGCGCGGATTTCGTGCCGTTCAATGATGCGATCTTCGTGAAGCAGCCGGGCCTCGGCGGCTCCGTGGCCTGGCATCAGGACGGGGTCACCCATTGGAACTCGCCCGATTGGGACGAAGGGATTCACGGCTTCAATTTCCAGGTTCAACTCTATCCAACGACCTTGGGCAACTGCCTGTGGGTGATCCCCGGCTCGCACAAGCTGGGCAAGGCCGATATCAAGGCCATGGTGAAGGCCAATGGCGGCAGCGAGCAACTGCCGGGCGCCGTACCGCTGGTATGCGAGGCAGGCGACGTGACCATGGTCAACCGGCAGATGGTGCACGGCTCGTTCGCCAACAGCTCTCCTGATCTGCGGATATCATTGACCTTCGGCTTCCACCGCCGCCGGTCGGTGCTGGGCCAGAAGGCGGCGCTGTCGATCGCGGACAGCAACGCCGTCTATGATGAACGGCGCGTGTTCGAGCGCTCGGCGGTGATCCAGGTTGCCATCGATGCGCGGCACCAGGCTTTCCCGGACGAGCCCGTGTTCACCTACCAGCCGTTCAAGGGGCTGGAAGATCAGTTCCGTTCCACGCCGGAGACCTTTGCGCGGGTGATCCGCGATTACAACACCAAGGACCTGGCCATCTGAGGAAGCCTGGTTTGGGCACTGGCCAGCCGGTCTATGCTGCCTGCGAAATATGCGATCACCCAGCGCAGGTGCTGAGTTGATCGCCATACCGGTCCGTGCCCCGGCGGGCAAATACGCGTCACAGGCAGCCCCGTAGGCGGTGCACCTCCTCAACGGGCACCGCCCCAGACTTGGGTAATCCCGCCCGATACACGCCCGGGCCTCAATCCCGCCGTTGCCCCGACGGGTTGAGTCTCGACGGAATACCGGAACTGATTGGGATCAGTTCGCCGCGATCCTCCAGATGGTGTTGGACAGGTCGTCGGCAACGATCAGGGCGCCGCGCGGGTCCACCGTCACTCCGACCGGGCGGCCACGCGCATTGCCTTCGTCGTTCAGGAACCCGGACACGAAATCGACCGGGTCACCGGCAGGCCGGCCGTCGCGGAACGGGACGAATACCACCTTGTAGCCGGCTGGTACGTTGCGGTTCCAGCTGCCGTGCTCGCCGACGAACACGCCTTCGGCGAAATCCGCACCCATTGCCGGCGTCGAGAAGTCCACGCCAAGCGCCGCCACATGCGACCCAAGGGCATAATCGGGACGAATCGCCGCAGCGACCAGCTGCGGGTCCTGCGGTTGACGCGCGTATGTCGACGTTCTGGCCCCAGTAGCTGTAGGGCCACCCGTAGAAGCCGCCCTCACGCACCGCGGTCAGGTAGTCCGGAACGAGGTTCGGGCCGATCTCGTCACGCTCGTTCGCCACCGCCCAGAGCTGATCCGTTCCCGGCTGGAAGGTGAGCGCGGTCGGGTTGCGGAGGCCGGTTGCGTAGGGCCGGTGCGCGCCGGTCTCTGCGTCGATCTGCCACACCATGGCCCGGTTGACCTCGGCAGCCATTCCGCGCTCGGTGATGTTGCTGTTGGACCCGATGCCGACATAGAGAAACTGGCCATCGGGACTGGCGGCCAGAGCCTTGGTCCAGTGGTGGTTGATCGCCGACGGCAAACCGGAGACCAGGGTCGGCGGCCCGCTCGCCTCGGTCTGGCCGTCGGTGTAGTCGAAGCGCACCAGCGCATCCTGGTTGGCGACATATATGGAGCCATTCGCCAGCGCGAGGCCGTAGGGCGCGTTGAGGTTGTCGGCGAAGATGCCCCTCGCCTCATAGGTGCCGTCGCCATCTGCGTCGCGCAGCAGGGTCAACCGGTCGCCGCCGGTCACCGAACTCTTGCCCAGGCTCTTGATGAAGCCCGCAATGAAGTCCTTGGGGCGGAGCGCAGGCGCCTGTTTGCCGCCCGACCCTTCGGCAACCAGGATGTCGCCATTGGGCAGGACCAGAGTCTGGCGCGGAATTCTGCAGATCGGTGGCGATAGCCTTGATGGTGTAGCCTTCCGGCACGGTCGGAAGAATGTTGCCCCAACCCGCTGGCCTCGGGATGTTCATCGCGGGCAAAAGGCCACGCCGGGGTTCCGGCAGATCAGGATTGGGGCCGCGTTGCACCAGGTCGGGGTCGCCATCGCAGGCGGACAGCGCAATCGCCGCGACGCCGATCAGCAAGGCCAGGCGCATCACTTCACCTCTCGGGATTGGAAGCCGGAATAACCCATCCAGGCCGCGACGAGCGCCAGCAGCGCCACGATCGCCGACAGATAGAGGCCCTCCGGCATGGTCGCCCAGGCATCCTTTGCGTGGACGAGGGCATTGATGAAGCCGAGCACCCACATCGCAAGCAGCACGACGAAGTAGATGATCGCATGCTTCCTGCGCGCCGCTCCGCTGCGAAACAGTCCAACGAATGCCCACAACACGGCAAATGCGCCGATGAACAGCGCGCCCGCGATCAGCCACGAGGCGAAGTTCGCCCACTGCACATGGAAGGTTGCGGAATAAGCAAGGTCGCTGAGCAAGGCGCCCAGGAATAGCGGAAACGGGAAGGCGAGAAGGATCGCGTGAAGGGGATGGATGGACCTCAGAGATCCTGGGGCGGATATGGCAACCACGGCGTCTCCTCTCTGTCCCGAATCCGAGCATGTGCCCGGCATTCGGTAGCAAGCCAACGAGGCACACCGGATCTGGTTTCCCTCAAGGCCCAGAATCCTGATCCGGGCGAGTGACACCGCCCTTGCCATCGCTCCCCCCCGGCGGCGCCTGTCGAGAACGTCTACGAAACCGTTTTAAGTTCACCTGCCGCGCGCTTCGGCCGAAGCCTGATCGCATGTGCGTTTTCGGCGCAACACGGCATTGCGGCAAACGCACGAATCACAGGCACTTGATCTTATTCAGCATCAACAACCCTGGCCCGCCGCGTTGCAGGCAGTGCAAGGATTGTCATGGCAAACAAGGCGAAAACATATCGGAATCGCGGCGCGGGCCCCGGTATGGACGAGGCATCGCCCGCCGAAAGGCCGGAGCAACGGCCCTGGAGCCTGCGCGCGCTATATGCGGAATTGCAGGACAACGCCGACGACCTGGCCACCCATGTCTGGACCCATTGGCGGCTGATCCTCGGCCTTGCCGCTACAGCACTCGCCGCCGCGGTGATCTTCGCCTGGTCCGGCCTGTACAGCGTCGCCGCCACCTCGGGACACTATCCCTTCTTCCGCAGCTTCCTGGCCTTCGCACTGCGTCAGTCGGTCGATACACATACCTTCGGCATCGAGGCGCCGGCGCTCGACGACCCGGCGATGATCCGCCGTGGTGCAGGGCACTACCAGGGTGGCTGCGCGCCTTGCCACGGCGCACCCAACCATGCCCGCAACCCGATCACTCGCCGGATGCTGCCGGAGCCGCCCTATCTCAGCCCCCGCATCCGGGACTGGACGCCGCCGGAACTGTTCTGGATCGTCAAGCATGGCATCAAGTATGCGGGCATGCCGGCCTGGGTGGCGGCGGAGCGGGAAGACGAGGTGTGGTCCGTCGTCGCCTTCCTGCTCCGCCTGCCGGACATGGACGCGGACACCTACCGCCAACTGGCCTTCGGCGAGGCGGCACAGGCAAGCGTGGGCGCCGAGGAAGGCCTGCGCCTCCTGCTGCTGAACGGCCCGACGGGGAACGGCATCGCTGCATGCATCCGCTGCCACGGGCTTGCCGGCAACGGCGGATCCGGCGCCTTCCCCCGCCTGCAGGGCCAGACCGAGGAATACCTGTACGAGGCCCTCCAGGCCTATGCCCTCGGCACGCGGCCGAGCGGCATCATGCAGCCGGTCGCGGCACAGTTGAACGAAGCCGAGATGCGCCTCCTCGCCGCGCATTACGCTGGCCAGCCCCCGGCCGCACCGCCCGCCGCAGCCACGGAGCAGCCGGATGCGGAAAGCCTCGCCCTCGGCCGCCGCATTGCACTTGAGGGTGTCCCGGCCCGGGGAGTCGCTGCCTGTGCGACCTGTCACGGGCCGAAGGCGGCTCCGATCGACCTGCATTATCCGCGCCTCATGGGGCAGCACGCCGGCTACATCGCGACGCAGCTCGAGCTGTTCATGTCCGGCCTGCGCGGGGGCGAATACCAGGGCCCGCTTGCCTCGGTGATGGCCCATGGCGTCGGCGTGGACCCGCAGAACCCGCCTGCCAACCAGGCGCTCTGGCCGCTGAACGGTGCCGAGATCCGTGCGGTATCGGCATGGTATGCCGCGCAGCCCATCCCGGAAGCGGCATCCGCCGCGGCAGGGCGGCCCTGACCGTGCGCCGGACGGGCGCGATGGTCCTGCTCGGGTTGTCCCTGCTCCTAACCGGCTGCGGCGAAGGCGATGTAGGCGAGCGGCAGCATCTGGTCGAGGGAGACCTGGAAAACGGCCGCCGTGTCATCAGGCAGCTTGGCTGCGGCGCCTGCCACCGGATTCCGGGTGTCAAGGGCGCGCGCGGGCGGGTGGGCCCCTCGCTCGAAGGCTTCGCCCGCCAGGGCTACATCGCAGGCATGTTCCCGAACCGGGCCACGATGCTGATGCGCTGGATCGCGGAAGCACCCACACTGTCGCCGCGCACGGCCATGCCCGCCTTCGACCTGACCGAGCGTGAGGCGCGCGACATCTCGGCCTATCTCTACAGCCTGCAATGAACCGAGGGACGGAGAGCAACCAATGCAATATATCCCGTATTGCGGCACGCCCCCGGTGCCAGGCAGTGCATCCTGGAACCTGGACCCGGTGCTGATCCTCGTGCTGCTGGCAGCGGGCGCATGGGGAATGATGCGGCTGCGCGGTGCCGGTTCGGCGCGGCGGGCTGCCTTCGCATCGGGCTGGATGGTGCTGGTCCTGGCGCTGATATCACCGATCTGCAACCTGTCCGTCGCGCTGTTCTCGGCGCGCGTCGGGCAGCACATGCTGCTCACCCTGGTCGCGGCGCCGCTCATCGCCTTCGGCATCTGGGCCGCACCATCTGCGCGCTCCCCGGGGCTCGGGGCGTCCGGCCTTGCCTTTGCGCTCATGCTGTGGACTTGGCACCTGCCTGGCCCCTATGCCGCAAGCTTCGCCAGCGATTTCGTGTACTGGGCCATGCACGCCTCGCTGTTCGGTGCTTCGCTCTGGCTATGGGCGGCGCTGCGGCTGCGCGTGGTGGAGCGTCCGGACGCCGCCTCGCTGGTGGCGCTGGCGACGGCCGTGCAGATGGGACTGCTCGGCGCATTGCTGACCCTGGCACCGCGGCCGATATTCCTCGCGGTACACGGCCCCGGCGTCACCCTCCCTTGGGGTCTTGCGCCACTCGGGGACCAGCAACTCGGCGGGCTGCTGATGTGGGTGCCGGGCGGTCTGGTATTCGCCGCGGTGTGCCTCGCGGGGCTTGGCCTCGCGCTGCGGCGCCCGTCCCGGCCCGCCGCGACGGCCACGCCGCGGCCGCAGCACTGATGCGGCGACGGATTGCAGGCCCGGCGCTGGCCGGCGCGTTGCTGGCCGGCTGCGAAGGATCGCAATCCGTACTCGCACCGATGGGCCCCGAGGCGGAGCGCATCGCGGAACTGACCTGGCTGCTGTTCGCCGGGGGCACGGCGATCTTCCTGGTGACCATGCTCCTGCTGGTCCTGGCGCTCGGCGGCGGGCAGAAGCTGCGCGGCCTGCTCGGCGCGCGCCGCACCATCCTGGCCGGCGGCATCGCCTTTCCGATCGTGGTGCTGAGCGCGCTGCTGCTGCACACCCTCGGCCTCGCCGGCGCACTCGACCTGCGCGGGGGGGAGGAGCCGCTGCGCATCGAGGTGACCGGCAAGCAGTTCTGGTGGGACGTGCGCTACCCCTCGGAGGATGTGGTCACCGCCAACGAGATCCACATCCCCGTGGGGCGCGAGGTGGAACTGCATGTCGACAGCTCGGACGTCATCCACAGCCTCTGGATCCCCTCCCTGCACGGCAAGATCGACATGATACCGGGGCGGGTGAACACCTTGCGGTTCAGGGCCGGCAAGGCCGGCATCCTGCGCGGCCAGTGCGCCGAGTTCTGTGGCGCCCAGCATGCGCTGATGGCCTTCTTCGTCGTGGCCGAGAGCGACGAGGCATTCGCTGGCTGGCTCGCCCGCCAGCGCACGCCGGTCGAGGAACCCGCGGACGAGTTCCTCGCCCTGGGCTGGCGCGTCTTCGGCACGGCCGGCTGCGGCGCCTGCCATGCGGTGCGCGGCACGCCATGGACCAGCCGGATCGGGCCGGACCTCACCAGGGTCGGTGGCCGGCTCAGCCTCGCCGCCGGTGCGCTCGACAATCATCTCGCCACCCTTGCGGGCTGGATCGGCGGTCCGCAGGCGATCAAACCGGGAGCCGCCATGCCCGCCTTCAACTCGGTGCTGGAGGGGCATGAGCTGCGTGCCGTTGCAGCTTGGCTGGAGACCCTCGAATGACGCCGCCCGACGAGGCGCGGGTGCCGGTCCACGACCCGCTTTCCCCCGATGCGCCGCTGCCGAATTCGCTGCCGCGGCCGGAAGGCGAGCTCGATGAGCTGGAGCGGGTCTGGGAGACGCCGCGCGGCTGGCGCTTCCCGACGGTGGTGAACAACAACTGGATCGGCGTGCTCTATCTCGGCACCGCCCTGTTGTTCTTCGTGCTGGCCGGCTGCCTCGCGCTGCTGATGCGGGCACAGCTTGCGGTGCCGGAAAACGACCTGGTCGGCCACGACCTCTATAACCAGCTCTTCACCACCCACGGCACGATGATGATGTTCCTGTTCGCCGTGCCGGCGATGGAGGCGGTGGGCGTCTACCTGCTGCCCGCGATGCTGGCGGCGCGCGACCTGCCCTTCCCGCGGCTCTCGGCCTATGCCTTCTGGGCCTATGCCATCGGCGGCCTGGTTTTCTTCTCGTCGATCTTCTTCGGCGCGGCGCCGAACGGCGGCTGGTTCATGTACCCGCCGCTCACCAGCAAGGAATACTCGCCCGGCATCAATGCCGACTTCTGGCTGCTCGGCATCGGCTTCATCGAGATCTCGGCCATCGCCGGCGCCATCGAGATCATCGTGGGCATCCTGCGCAACCGCGCACCGGGCATGACGCTCGACCGCATGCCGATCTTTGCCTGGGCGATGCTGGTCTTCGCGGCGATGATCGTCTTCGCCTTCCCCGCGGTGATCTGGGGCACCATCCTGCTGGAGCTGGAGCGGGCCTTCGACTGGCCCTTCTTCGTGCCGGAGCGTGGCGGCGACCCGTTGCTCTGGCAGCACCTGTTCTGGTTCTTCGGCCACCCGGAAGTCTACATCATCTTCATCCCCGCCGCGGGCATGGTCTCGATGATCGTGCCGGCGATGGTGCAGACCCGGCTGATCGGCTACCGGCTGGTCGCCATGGCGCTGGTCGGCACGGGCTTCCTGAGCTTCGGGCTCTGGGTGCACCACATGTTCACCACGGGCATCCCGCAGCTTTCACTGGCCTTCTTCTCGGCCGCGTCGCTTCGCCGTCTCGGTGCCGACCGGCATCCAGGTCTTCGCCTGGATCGCCACCATCGCCTCGGGCCGCCCGCGCATGCAGGTGCCGATGCTGTTCATCCTCGGCTTCCTGTTCATCTTCGTGCTGGGCGGGCTGACCGGGGTGATGGTGGCGGTCGTGCCGTTCGACTGGCAGGCGCACGACACCTACTTCATCGTCGCCCACCTGCACTACGTGCTGATCGGCGGCATGGTCTTCCCGCTGATCGCAGCGCTCTACTACTGGGCGGCCTCGGCGAGCGGCAAGACCATGTCGCGACCGGCTCGGCACCTGGGCCTTCTGGCTGATGTTCCTCGGGATCAACCTGACCTTCTTCCCCATGCACATCAGCGGGCTGATCGGCATGCCGCGGCGGGTCTACACCTATCCGTCCGGCCTCGGCCTCGAGTTCTGGAACATGCTCTCGACCGTCGGGGCGGCGGTTGCCGCCGCCGGCGTCCTGGTGGTGCTGATCGACCTGATCCTCAACTTCCGCATCTCCAACGATGCCGAGGGCAATCCCTATAACGGCGGCACCCTGGAATGGCTGCCGCAGGGCAGCTACGCCGCGCGCAGCATCCCCCGCATCAACAGCCGGGAGCCATTGTGGGACGACCCGGACCTGGCCGAGCAGGTGCAGCAGGGCCGCCACTTCCTGCCCGGCACGGCGACCGGCCTGCGCGAGACCATCGTCACCAGTCCGGTGGAGGCGCGGCCGCAATACATCGCCATCATCCCGGGGCCGAGCTGGTCGCCATCTGATCGCCGCCATCGGCACCGCCGGCTTCTTCCTCTCCCTCACCGTGCAATGGGTGTGGATCGCCTCCGCCTTCGGTGTGGTCGGGCTGGTCGCGGTGATCTGGTGGCTGTGGACCGGCACGGACCTCGGCCCGGTGCGGGACAAGGTGGACATCGGCGGCGGCCTGCACCTGCCGGTCTATATCACCGGGCGCGATTCCGTCGGCTGGTGGGCCATGGTGGTGCTGATGCTGGTGGATGGCAGCATCTTCGCCTGCCTGGGCTTCACGCATGGCTTCCTGTGGCTGGTGAACGGCGATGCCGCATGGCCGCCCCCCGGCACCGCATTGCCGGAAATCGCCGCCCCGGCAGTGGCCGCGGCCCTGGTCGCGGCAAGCGGCGCGGGCATCTGGCTTGCCGACCGGCTGCTGCGGCGGGGGCGCACCGGGCTGGTGCCTTTCGCGGTGCTTGGCGCGCTGGTGCTGCTGCTGCTCGGCATGGGCGGCGATTTCGCCTGGATCTGGGGTGCGGGCATCCGGCCGACGGAAAACAGCTTCGCCGCCGCCGTCTTTGCCAACCAGTTCTGGCAGGGCCTGCACGCGGCGATAACGACGGTGATGGCGCTCTACCTCGTCGCGCGGGTCTGGGCGGGGCTGGTCGATCCGGTCCGGCGCGTCACCTTCGACAATGTCCGCCTGTTCTGGTTCTACACGGTTGTCCAGGCACTGGCGGGCATGGCGCTGACGCATCTCTTTCCGCGCGGGCTGCCGGGATGACCGCGCGGGTTCGCGGCTTCTCCCCCATTCTCGGCGCCATGGCGGGGCTGATCATCTGGGCCGCGCATTTCGGCGCGGTCTACATGGCGACCGCCATCGTCTGCGAGCGGGATCTCACCGGCCGCATGGTGCTGGGGCAGCCGCTGATCCCGGTGCTCGTGCTCGGCGCCACCGCGCTGGCGCTGGTGGCCGTGGCGATGATCGGGCTGCGTGCCTGGCGCCGCTTGGAGCACGGCCTGGCGGGCCAGGAGGGCGAGGATGAGCCGCGCTTCATGGCATGGCTCAGCCTCGCCATCGCATTGCTCTCGGCGCTGGCGATAGCCTGGGAAGCCGTTCCCGTGCTGCTCATCCAGCCCTGCGGGTGAAGGCCGCCGGATGTTCGACTTCGGGCAATGGTCGCTCTGGCTTCTCTCCGGCGTCTTCGCGGCGAGCGCCGCCATCGTCTGGCTGGCGGGATCGCGCCTCGCGGGCTACGCGGACGAGATCAGCGACCGCACGGGCATCGGCCAGGCTTTCATCGGGCTCGTCGTGCTCGGCGGCATCACCTCGCTGCCCGAGGTCGCGGTATCCGTCACGGCGTCCCTCACCGGCGAGGCGGTACTTGCTCTCAACAACGTACTGGGCAGCGTGGCGGCGCAGGTGGCGCTCCTGGCCCTGGCGGACGCGCTGATCGGACGGGAGGCGCTGACCTCCGTGGTGCTGAAGCCGGCGGTACTGCTGCAGGCGGCGCTGAACATCATCCTGCTTGCGCTGATCGCCGGGGCGGTTACCGCCGGCGACGTGTCGATCGGCTACTTCGGTGTCTGGAGCACGGTGCTGTTCGCGGGCTACCTGGTCTCGATCTGGGCGCTAGCCGGCTACCAGCAGCGCATGCCCTGGACGGTCAAGGCAGACAAGGACGATGGCGAAGCGCAGCCCGGCCCGGCTGCGGGTGCCGGGGCCGGCCAGGACGATGACGCGGAACAGGCCGGATCCGGCAAGGCTTCCCTGCGCGGCCTCATCCTCCGTACCACGGTTGCGGCAGCCCTGATCCTGGGCGCCGGCTATCTGCTGAGCCAGACAGGCTCGGCCGCCGCGGCTAAGACCGGCCTCGGCTCGGCCTTCTTCGGCGTGACCTTCCTGGCCGTCGCCACCTCGCTGCCCGAGATCAGCACCATGGCCGGCGCGGTGCGTCTCCGGCGCTACGAGATGGCGTTGGGTGACATCTTCGGGACCAACCTGTTCAACGCCGCGCTGGTCTTCGTCATAGACGTCCTGGCGCCGGGCCCGCCGGTGCTGTCCCGCGTCGGCGCCTTCTCGGCCTTCGGCGCCCTGCTGGGCCTGGTGCTGACCACGATCTTCATGGCGGGGGTGATCGAACGGCGAGACCGCACCGTGTTGCGCATGGGCTGGGATTCGCTGGCGGCGCTGGCCTTCTACGCGGCGGGGCTGGTCGTGCTCTGGACGCTGCGCGGCCAGGCAGGCGGCGGCTGATGGGCCGGCCGTGGGCTCGGCAGCCAGGGCGCTGGCGGACATGCCATGGAACCGTCGCTGCCTTACCGCTTTCAGGACCGGTGACATGTCGCCTCCCCCGCCGGCCAAGCCCGGGCCGCCACCGCCAACGTCCCGGCGCCTTCGGTGCCATGCGGCCTGCCCGGGCCGGCTGAGCCATGACGATGCGCCGTCTCCCCTTGCTGCTGGCCCTGCTGCTGCTGCTCCCCCTGCTGGCCCTGGCCCAGGCGCAGGATGCCGCCCCATCGGGCGAATCCTCCTTCCTTGAGCGGCGGTTGGAGTCCCTGGTGCCGGGGCTCAAGGTGGAGGGCCTGCGGGGCACCCTGCGCGCCGCGCCGACGGCCGACCGCATCACCCTGTCGGACCCGCAGGGCGTCTGGCTGACCATGCAGGACGTCCGGCTCAACCTCTCGCCCACCGCGCTGCTGCGCGGCGTGCTGCGGCTGGAAGCGCTGGAGGCCGAGCTGGTGCGGGTGGACCGCCTGCCGGCAGCAGCGCCCGCCACCGACACCCCCGCAGCCGAGGCCTCGCCTCCGGCCCAGGACGGCGTGCTGCCGGCGCTGCCGGACCTGCCGGTGGACCTCGCGCTCGACCGGCTGGCGGTGGGGCGGCTGGAGTTGGACCCGTCGGTGCTGGGCCAAGCCGCCGCCTTCTCGCTCACCGGCAGCGGCAGCCTGGAATCCGGGCGGCTGGCGGCCGATCTCGCGCTGCGGCGGCTGGACCGCGAAGGCAGCATCACCCTGGACCTGACCCTGGCTCCCGAAGCCAACCAGCTCAACGCCCAGCTTGCGGTGCGCGAGCCGGAGGGGGGCCTCGTCCCCAGCCTGCTTGGCCTGCCGCAGCATCCGCTGGCCATGACGCTGAACCTGGACGGTCCCGCCTCCGGGGCTGCGTTGAGGGTCGAGGCGGGGCTCGGGCCCGACATCGCGCTGGAAGCCCAGGGCACGGTCCGCGCCCTCGCCGACGGAGCCTTCGGTGCCCAGTTGCGTGGCCAGGCGCGGGCCGCGCCGCTGGTCCCCGTGGAGAATGCCGAAGCCCTGTTCCCGGTGCAGTTCGTGCTCGATGCCAACCGGCCAGCGAATGGGGTGCTGACCATCTCACAGCTTCAGGTGACGACGCCGGTTGGTCAGGCCAGCGCCACCGGCACCGTCGACCTGGAGCGCGAGGTGCCCGACCTCACGGTCCGGCTGGCACTGGAGCAGGCGGACCGGCTCGGCGCGCTGCTGCCGCAGGGCCTGGCATGGGAAGCCCTGCAGGCCGAGGCGCGGGTGACCGGCACGCTCTCCGCCCCCAAGGTGACACTGGAGGCCGCGCCCCGCGCCTTCTCGACCGGCATTCCGCAGGCGGACGCCGTGCTGGGCCCCAGCCCGACCCTTTCGGGCACTGCGGCGATGCCCGGCCCGCGCCTCGACATGGTGCTGCAGGGCCAGGAAGGCCGGCTTGCCGTCGATGGCTCCCTCGCCGAGCCGGTGGCGGCCACTGCCCGGCTGCTGCTGCCGCGGCTCGAGGTGCTGGGGACAGGATCGGAGGGCGAGCTGGAGGTGACGGCGGAGGTGACGGGGCAGTTGGCCGATCCGGTCATCGTCCTGACCGCCCGCTCCGGCCGGATCGCCACGGCCGGCCGCACCCTGGAAGGACTCAGCCTGGACGCCCGCATCGAGGCCCCGACCACCGCACCAAGGGCCGAGGTGTCGCTGGAGGCGAGCCTGGACGGCCAGCCGCTCAGCCTCACGCTGCGGGGCCGGCCGGAGGAGACGCTGCTGCGGCTGGAGCAGGCCATGCTGCGGCTCGGCCCAGCGATGCTGACGGCGGACGGCCTGGTAGACCCCGATGCGCTGCTGTTCGATGGCACGGCCCGGCTGGAGGCATCCGCCCTTGCGCCGCTCGCCCGGATCGCCGGGATTGAGGGGCTGGAGGGGCGGCTCGACGCCCGGGGCGTATTCAAGCCGCGCGACGGCGTGCAGGGCTTCGACCTGGCGCTGGAGGCCCCGCGGCTGGCGGTCGCCGGCATATCGGGCCGGTTGAAGGTGAACGCCGAAGGCACTCCTCAGGCGCTGACCTGGGCCATGGATGCCGCGGCCGAGCAGGGCTCGGTCACTGCCCGCGGGCGGGTGGATGCGGTGGACCAGGGCTGGCAAGCCGAGCTTGCGGCATTGCGGGTCGAGGCCGAAGGAGAGCGGATCAGCCTTGCCTCGCCTGCCCGGGTGGTCGTCGGTCCGGATGGCGGCATCATGCTCGACCGGCCGCTGGCGCTGGCCATCTCGCGCGGGGGACGGGTCGAGGTATTGGGGAATTGGGGGCCGGAGCGGGCCGACCTCACCGCCACCCTGTCCTCGATTTCCGCCGCCCTGGCCAGCCGCTTCCTGCCGGACATGTCGCCGGAGGGCACGCTCTCCGGCACGGTGCGGGTGACCGGGCCGGTGGCAGAACCGAAGGTGGAGGCGACGTTCCGCGGCAGCGGCCTTCGCCCCGGAGCGACCTGGTCCGACGGCCTGCCGGCGCTCGGCCTCCGCGCCGAGGCAAGCTGGACCGCGGGTGCGGCGCGGCTGCGGGCCGAGCTGGAAGCCGGACGCGCCGGGCGGCTGACCTTTGCGGCTGCCCTGCCGAAGGGCTTTGGCGATCCCGCACCGATCGAGGCAAGCCTGGACGGCAGCCTGAATTTGCAGCCACTGGCCACCCCCTTCCTCGCCGCCGGTGCCGACCGGGTCGAGGGACGGCTACAACTCGCGCTGCGGGCCGGCGGCACGTTGAGCGAGCCGCAGCTCGGCGGCCGCGCCACCCTGAACGGCGGGGACTACCGCAACCCGGTCTTCGGCGTGCGGATTGCGGACATCAATGGAACAATCATCGGCCAGGGCAACCGGCTGGTGATCGATCGTCTGCAGGGACGCACCGTCGGGGGCGGCACCGTCGCGCTCCGTGGCGGCGTGGAATTCGGGCCCGATGGGCCGGTGGCCGACCTCGCCCTGACGGCGCGCAATGCCCAGCCGGCGGTGTCCGACCTCATCACCGCGACCTTCGACGCCGACCTCCGGTTCGATGGGCCGGTCCTGGGCGATGGTCTGCTCGCCGGGCAGGTTCGGGTGCAGCGGGCCGAGATCCGGATCCCGCAGAGCATCCCGGCCAGCGTGCCGGTGCTCGAGAACGTGCAGATCCGTGGCACGCCGCCGCCCGGCGCCGTCCCACTTCCCTCGACGCAACCGCAGGAAGCCGGTGCGCCGGCATCCGAAGGCCTGCCGCCGATCCGGCTCGACGTCGCCATCTCCGCACCGAACCAGATCTTCGTCCGTGGCCGCGGGGTGGATGCGGAACTCGGCGGCGACATTCGCATCGGCGGTACGCTGGCGGAGCCAGTGCCCATGGGTGGCCTCAACCTGCGGCGCGGCACCCTGCAGGTGCTGGCGCGGCGGCTGACCTTCGACAGCGGCCGGATCGACTTCGCCAGCGGCACCCTGACGCCGCAGCTCGACCTGACGGCCCGTACCCAGGTTGGCGACACGAGCATCACCATCTCGGTGCAGGGCACGCCCGCCGATCCGGAGATTACCTTCAGTTCCTCACCGGAGTTGCCGCAGGACGAGATCCTGGCCCGGCTGCTGTTCGACCGGCCCACCAGCCGGCTTTCACCCTTCGAGATCCTGCAGATCGCCGAGGCGCTGGCGCAACTGACGGGCGCCGGTGGGGGTACGCAGGCGGTCAACCAGGTACGCAGTGCGCTGGGGCTCGACCGGGTCGGGAGGGTGCAGGCGGCTCTGAGGAGGCTCGCACCGGGCCTGCGGTGGAGGCCGGGCGCTACGTGGCACCGGGGGTATATCTTGGCGTCCGGCAGGGCATCCAGGGGGGGCAGACCGGGGTGGGCGTGGAGGTCGAGCTGACGCCCCGCCTGAAGCTCGAAGGCCAGACAGCGACAGGTCCGGCCGGTGACCGGCTCGGCCTGAGCTACGAGTTCGAATACTGAGGATGGGGCGGCTGAGCTTTTTCGTCCCGGGATGCGGTGGCGCGGGCGAGGGTGCTGGGCAACGCTTGCGCCGGTTGGAGTGCGGCCCGAACTCGCGGCGCTGCTCGGGCTGAGCCGTGGAGACCTGCTGCCATGGGGCGTCAACCCGCTCGCGGGAGTACGACACCAGACCGTGGGACTGCTCCGCCATAGCCTGCACCCGCCTCAGGCCGCGCGCAGCCCGCGCAGCAGGTCGTCCAGTTCGCCGCGCAGGGTGCCGCCCTGGCGGCCCACCTGCCCGGTCGCGTCCCGCATCGCCCGCAGTGCGCCGGTGGTTTCCTCCACGCCCAGGCTGACATGGGCGATGTTGGCCGAGACCTCCTGGGTGCCGGGCGCCGCCTGCTGCGACGTTGCGCGCGATCTCCTGCGGTCGCCGCGCCCTGCTCCTCGACCGCCGCGGCGATGGCGGCGGCGATCTCGTTGATCTTGCCGATCGTCCTGGCGATGCCCTGGATGGCGCCGACCGCCTGCCTGGTCGCCGCCTGGATGCCGTCGATCTGGGCGGCGATCTCCTCGGTCGCCTTGGCGGTCTGGTTGGCCAGGCTCTTCACCTCGGAGGCCACCACCGCGAAGCCCTTGCCGGCTTCGCCGGCGCGCGCCGCCTCGATGGTGGCGTTCAGCGCCAGCAGGTTGGTCTGCCCGGCGATGGCGTTGATCAGGCTGCACCACCTCGCCGATCTTCTGCGCCGCCTCGGCCAGGCCCTGGCACCGTGCCGTTGGTCTGCTCCGCCTCGTCCACCGCCTGGCCGGCGACCTGCGCCGACTGGCGCCACCTGCCGGCTGATCTCGCCGACCGAGGTGGACAGCTCCTCGGCCGCCGCGGCCACCGTCTGCACGTTCCCGGTCGCCTCGGTGGCGCCGGAGCTGACCGCGGAGGCGCGCTCCGAGGTCCGGTCGGCGGTGCCGGAGAGGGCGGCGATGGTATCCTCCAGCGCCGCGGTGGAACCGGACAGGCCCTGCACCACCGCGCCCAGTTGACGTTCCACCCGGTCCGCCAGGTCGCGGCGGGCCTTCAGGCGTTCCTGTTCCGTCGCCGAGCGGGTTGCCGCCGCCTCCGCTTCCAGCACCCGGGCCCGCAGCGCGGCTTCCCGCAGGGTGGCGATGGCGGCGCCGATGCGGCCGACCTCGTCACGCCGGTCGGTCGCCGGCACGGTGCGGTCCAGCTTGCCCTCGGCCAGTTCACGGCCGATCTCGGCCAGTTGCAGCAGCGGCCGCGCCGCACCGCGTTGCAGCAGCACCCAGGCCAGCGCCAAGCCGGCCAGCAGCGCGGCGGCGATGGCGGTCATCAGCACGATGACCAGCCGCTCGGTTTCCGCGGTGAGGCGGGCGCTTTCGCGCTCGGCGTATTCGCGGCTGCGGCTGGTCAGGCCGTTGGTCGCCTGGACGGAAACGGTGGTCAGTTGGTCAAGCCTGGCGCCGACGGCAGCGCGTGTTTCGGCCGCACGACCGGCCGCGATCCCCGCCGCCGCGTCATCGGCAAGCTGGCCCAGCTGTTGCCGTACCGCCTCAACCCCGGCGACCGCGCCCTCGACCCGCAGCCGCGCCGCCGCCTCGGCAATGGAGGTCCTGACCAGTTCCTGCGCCTGGCGTGAGGCGGCGAGGCGCTGGGCGGCCAGTTCCGGCTGCTCGGCCTGCAGCAGCGCGCGGTAGATTTCCCGCTGCGCCCGCAGGATGGCGCGGGTGCCGTTGGCCGCCGCCGCCTGGCCGCCGGCGGCATCCTCCAGCACCTCAGAATAGGCCGCGTCCACATCCATCAGCAGGGACCGCGCGTACCAGGCAGCGCCGCCGAGGATAATGGCCATGACCCCCAGCAGCACCAGGGTGCGGCCGGTCAGCGACAGGTGTCTCATCACGCAGGCTCCGGAATATCGATTGCCGGAAAGCTAGGCGCGGAACGTTAAGGTCGCCTCAACGCTCAAGTTGTTCCCCGCCGTTGACGCGCAGGGTTGTACTTGAATGCAACGCAAGGTTGCCATAGCTTGAAATCTTCCCGGTCAATTGGTGGTGATGACAGCTGGCATGTCTATGGCACATTCCGTGGCGTCCCCCGGCTTCGGTCTGGCGCTTCCCCGGCGAGGAACCCCCAACCCCTGGCTGCTGCCCTGGCTGGCGCATGGCGGCGCGACACGGTGGTTGATCGCCAACCTGCTGGTCGCGCTGCTCTATGCCGGACTGGGCGCCATGGTCGGGCGGTTCTTCGGCGCCTTCGGCCTGTTCCCGGCGCCGATCTGGCTGCCGGCCGGCATCGCCTGCATCGCCAGCATGGTCGGTGGCGCCGGGCTGCTGCCGGGGATCTTCCTCGGCTCGCTGGTGGTGAACGGGCTGGTGTTCCAGACCCCGCTGCAGGTCGCGGTGCTGATCTCGTGCAGCAACGCGCTCGGCCCCTGGGTCGGAATGCAGGTGACCCGGCTGCTGCGGCCACCGACCGGGCTGTTCACCCGGTTCGGCGGGGTGCTCGGCTTCATCCTCGGCAGCGTGGCGCTGCATGCGGCCTGCACCGCCGCCGGTGGCACCCTGGCGCTGGCGCTGCAGGCGCCGATGCCGGTCGCCGAGGCTTGGTCGATGTTCTTCGCCTGGTGGCTGTGCGACAGCGGCGGCACCTTCTTCTTCGCTCCCGCCCTGCTGTTGTGGCTCGGGGCGGAACGCACCTCCTCCGGGGCGGAGCGGGCGCAGTCGGCGGTGGATACGCTGGTGCTGGCCGGCATGGTGGCGACCGCAGCGGCGCTTTTCGCGGTGCCCGGCCTCGGCCGGCTGGTGCGGCCGGACGTGGTGTTCCTGCTCACCGTCCCGCTGTCCTGGATCACGCTGCGGATCTCGCTGCGCGCCGCCTATACCCTGCTGACGCTGATCTGCATCGTCGCCACGGTCGGCACGGTGATGGGCGAAGGCCCGTTCCATGGCCCCGGGGTCGCCAACCCGCTGCAGTCCGTCGGGCTGATGACCGTGCTGTTCGCAATGGACGCGCTGACCCTGATCGCCCTGACCAGCGAGCGGCGGGAAGCCGAGGCCCGGCTGGTGGAAACCCGCGGCTCCCTGGCCCAGGCCGTCGCCCATTCCGCGCATCTCAGGCGGGAGGCATTGACCGACCCGCTGACCGGCGTCGGCAACCGCAGGCAGTTCACCACCGCCGGCGGCGGCGCCTTCGAGCGGGCACGGCAGGCGAACGCGCCCTGCGCGCTGGTCGTGTTCGACCTCGACCACTTCAAGCGGCTGAACGACACCGCCGGGCATGAGGCCGGCGATGACGCGCTCTGCGCCATCGCGCGGACCTGCGACGCGGCGCTGCGCGAATCCGACCTGCTGTGCCGGCTCGGCGGCGAGGAATTCGCCGTGGTGCTGCCGGAGACCACGCTGGCCGAAGCCCGGGACACCGCGGAACGGCTGCGCCAGGCGATCGGCTACGTGGCGGTCGCCGGCGGGTTGCGGATGAGCGCCAGCTTCGGCGTCACCGAAGACGGGCCGCGCGACCATTCGATCGACGACCTGCTGCGGCGGGCGGATTTGGCGGTATACGCCGCCAAGGCGAACGGCCGGGACCGCGTGGAGATGGCGGCGGCCACGTGACGGGCGGCTAGAGCAAACCCCGAACGGGTGGAATCACCCGGCAGGGGTAATTTGCTCGCCTAAACAACAGGCTAGAGCGCATTCCATGAGCCCCGTCGAACGGAATGCGCTCTAGCGCGGCGCCGTCCCCGGCTCCTGGTCGAATGGTCCGAACAGCCCGCGCAGGAAGCCCGGCGTCAGCGCCGCCAGCGGGTTCACCGCCACCTGCGGGTCGGCCAGCGGCCCCTGGACGCGGTAGGTCGCGGCGAACAGCCCGCCGCCCGCTTCCGGGCTGAACAGCCGGCCGATGATCGGCAGGTTGCCGAGCAGCGTGTTGAACACATAGGCCGGCACGATGGTGCCCTCCATGTCGACGACCCCCTGCTCCCGCAGTATGCGGCCCTTCGCCGTCAGCCCGAGCGAGGCGGAGAAGGCCCGCGCATCGGCCAGGGTCAGCGCCTCCGGGGTCAGGGTGAAGGGCGCCACCAGGCGGTTGAACACCAGCCCGCTGCCGCCGCGCGCCGCATCGACCAGCCCGTACAGGGTCATCGCCTGCAACAGCTTGGCCGCCGCCGGGGCATCCCGCAGCACGAACTGGTCAAGCTCCGCGGTGCCGGTCAGCGCCGCGCCGGGTCGCATCTCGGCATAGCTGCCGTTCACCGTCAGCCGGCCGCCCTCGATCGAGTTCACCAGATCGAACGCCCGCAGCAGGGCACCGCCATCCTCGGCGACCAGCCGCAACTGCCGCTGCCGGCCCTGCGGGTCCAGCCTGAACTCGAAGGCACCGGACTGGCCGGGCGGCGCTGTGCGGCCGACCGCTTGGGCACCCCGCATCACTCCGCGGCCATCGATCAGGGTGCGCGCCTGCACGCCGAACAGGTTGCGATCCCGGCCCATCGTCACCCGGTCGAACCGTAGGTCGAGCAGCAGCGCCACCCCATCGTCATCGGTACTGGCCGATGGCGGCTGCCGGGCGCCGCCACCCTCGGCATGGCCGGGCGGCCCGAGCACCGGCCGCAGGTCGAACAACGGGCCGCGCAGCCCAAGCGTCCAGGCCGCCCCATCCCGGGCCGGCGGCCGCGCCTCGCCGGTGAAGCGGGAGGCGCCGAACAGGCTTTCGGTGATCTCCACCCTTTCCAGCCGGGACTGCCGGCCGAAACTGGCGCGGCCGCGCAGGGAAAGCTCCAGCGCCTCGACCTGGAAGCGCTCGACCTCGGCCAGGGCATCGCCTTGCAGCCGCAGCGTGGCATCCGCGGTGCCCGGCGTGCCGGGCGGCTTGGTCCAGCCGAGCGCCGCCACCCCCAGCCGGGCCTCGCGCAGGTCGCCCCGCAGCACCACCTGGCCGGTTCCGTTGCGGCGCTTCTCCAGCCGCGCGTCCAGCGCCACCGGGCCCTCCAGCGCGCGGGTGGCGTCGAAGCCGAGGATGGCGATCTGCCGCGCGTCCAGCCGGCCGACCAGGGTCGCGCGTTCGACCACCTGGGTCGCCGGGCCGCGGCGGAAGTCGATCTCCACGCCAAGCTGCACCGGCGAGCCAAGCAGCAGCGCCTGGCCGCTGGCGCGCAGTCCGTCGGTGTCCACCGCCAGTTCGAAGGCGGCGCGGTCGAGGTCCTGGTCGAGCAGCACGCCGGGCAGCCGCGCCTCGGTGACCTGGGCGGTGGCGTTGATCCTGATGTCCTCGACCGGCACGTCGGCCAGCAGCGGGATGACGAGGCCGATCCGCGCCTCCGCCTGGCCCTCCGTCGGCTGGAACGGCAGCGGCCGGCGCGCGAATAGCCGCAGCCGCGGCGTGTTTCAGCAGGGTCACCGCCCCCGGTAGCGGCCCGGCGACCCGGAGGGCGATGTCGGCGGTCGGTATGCCGCCGTCGAGGTTGAACAGCCGCACCTCCCCCCCGCGCAGGTCGAGCATGGTGCGGCGGTCCTCCGTGACGGCCTGGCGGCCACCGCTGGTGCGCAGGATGATCTCGTTCAGCGAGAATTCGGCGGTGCCGGACACGTTGAGCGCCGGCGGCACCGGGCGCAGCCAGTGGATCTCGGCGCCGTGGGCCTCGGCGGTGCCGGACAGGGCGGTGACCCGCACCGCCTCGGGCCGGCCCACCGGGGCCTCGCCCTCGATCCGCCAGTCGCCGTTGCGGATTTCGCCGGCGGTGATGTTGCCGGTGATCCAGTCGCGTTCACCGCCATGGCCGATGCCCGGTGGCCAATAGGCCGGCAGGTCGGCGAAGCTGACAGCATCCAGGTTGATGCCCATCCAGCCGCGCCACAGCCCGTCCGTCCGCTCGGCCTCGCCCTCGGCGTGGATGGTGGGGGTGCCGGCGGCCGGGCCGGCCGGGCCGGAGGCGGCCGGCAGCCGCAGCACCGCGCGTTCCAGCCGCAGGTGGTCCGGCGTGGCCGCGATGGCGAATTCGGCGCTGTCGGCGGCGATCCGCCGGCCAGGGCCGAGATCGACCACGGCACGCTCGGCGGCGAGCGATACCTGCGCCTGTTCCAGGCTGAAACCGTCCAGGGCTTCCGGCATGCCGAAGCGGGTCCGCAGCCGGAGGTCCCGCAGCAGCCCCACCGGCAAGGCGGCAAGTGCCGCGGCCCGGGCCTCCGGCGCCAGCGCCACCGGCCACAGTCGGGGCAGCTCGGCGGCCTCGATCGGCTCGGCGGCCAGATCGAGCGCGACCTGCCAGTTGGCATCGCGGTGCAGCACCTCGCCGGTCACGGTCAGCGCGGGGCCGGGCATCGCGGGGTCGGCGCCAGGCAGCACCAGCCGGGCTTCGCTGAGGTTCAGCGCGCGGCCGGTGACATCGGCCGTCACCGACAGGCTGGCGAAGGGCAGCCGCCGCGCCTCCCCCGCGGCGCCATGGCCAAGGTCGAGCGAACCGGCCCCGGCAGCGAGCCGCGCCCATACCCGCTGGGGTCGCGCCGCGGCATCGAACTCCGCGGAGGCCGAGAGGCTGACCGGTGCATCGAGCAGGGCCAGCGGGGCCAATGGCGGCCAGGCCGTGGCGAGTTCGGCAGGCCGCAGCGCCGGCAGGCTCATGCCGGCGGTCAGCCGCATCGGCATGCCATCCGCGGCGGCATTCAGCCGGACCTGGACGGCGAGGCCGGCGGCTTCGAACGTCGCCTCGCCCTCCCCCGCCAGCCCTCCGGTCACGGCACGGCGGATGTCGATCTGCGGGTCGACCAATGCCCAGCGCCGGCCGGTGGCGGGCTCCAGCAGGGTGAAAGCGCCGCCGATCACCTGCAACCGGCGCAGCGCGGCATAGCCGTCCTTATCGGACGCCGGGCGCATGAGGTCGGCGAGCAGGGCCAGCGGGTCCGGCCCGGCCGCCGCGGGCGCCTCCGGTGCGCCGGCCCGGTCGGGCGACAGGCGGATGCTGCCGTCGGGTGCCAGCAGGGCGACCACCTGCGGCCCACGCAGCTCGATGGTCGCCGGCGCCAGGGTGCCGCGCAGCAGCGCCCGGGCGGACAGGGTGACCGCGGCTTCCGGCAGCATCGCCTGGATTGCCCCGTCGGCCCCCAGCAGCCGGGTATTCGAAAGCCGGATATCGAGCGGCGCCGCGGTGCCGCCGCGGAAGCCGTCCCAGGCGACGGCGGCGCTGCCGATGCGCAGGCGGGCTCCGTCGGCACGGCTGTCGAAGCCGGCCTCGATCTGCCGGGCGAGGAAGGGCACCTCCAGCGGCCCCTCGGCCAGCCGCCAGGCCAGCCCGCCGAGCGCCAGCGCCAGGACCAGCACGGAGGCCAGCGCCAGGCTGGCGGCACGCCGCAACCAGGGGGTGAGCCGGGCCGTTCCCCGGCGTGACGCTTGACCTTCGGCGCCGGTCACGCCTTCCCTCCCCCATCATGTCCCAGATCGACCCGAGGCAAGCCCTCAACCCGGACCGCCTGCCCCGCCCCTTCGACACGGAGGCGGCGGCACGGCTTGCCGAGCGGTTCGGCGAGCGCGACGCCGCCACCCGGGCCTTCGCCGCCAGCCCCGAGGGCGCGGCGCTGCTCGGCGCGCTCGGCGGCCACAGCCCCTACCTTGCCGATCTGGCGGTCAAGGAGGCCCCGGCCCTGCTGCGGCTGGCCGCGCGCGGCCCGGACGAGGCCTTCGCCCTGGCGCTCGACCCGCTGGGCCATGCCGACCCCGGCGCCGCGCGGGATGCGGTCGGCGCGTTGCTCCGGCAGGTCAAGCGGCAGGCCGCGCTGATCGCCGCGGCGGCCGACATCGCCGGGCTCTGGACGCTCGACCAGGTGACCGGCGCGCTGTCCGAGGTGGCCGAGCAGACCATCGACTTCGCCTGCGCCCACCTGCTGCTGGCCGCGGCCGAGCGCAAGGAACTGCGGATAACCCCCGGCAGCCCGAAGGCGATCGTCAGCGGCAGCGGCCTCATCGTGCTGGGCATGGGCAAGCTGGGCGGGCGGGAGTTGAACTACTCCTCGGATATCGACCTCATGGTGCTGTACGACCCTGAGGCGGCAGCCTACCACAGCGACCGCGCCAGCGCCTGTCTATGTCCGCCTGGCCCGCGACCTGGTCCGTCTGCTGGAGGAACGCACCGCGGAAGGCTATGTTTTCCGCACCGATCTGCGATTGCGCCCAGACCCGGCGGCGACGCCGCTGGCGGTCTCGGTCCATGCCGCCATCGGCTATTATGAGAGCATGGGGCAGAACTGGGAACGGGCCGCCATGATAAAGGCCCGCCCGGTGGCCGGGGACAAGCCGCTCGGCGAGCAGTTCCTGCGGCGAGATCCGCCCCTTCATCTGGCGCCGGCACCTGGATTTCGCGGCGGTCGCCGACATCCATTCCATCAAGCGGCAAATCCATACCCACAAGGCGGGGAAGGGTGCCGGCAGCAGCATGCCCTCCGCCGGTACCCTGGCCGGGCATGACGTGAAGCTCGGCCGCGGCGGCATCCGCGAGATCGAGTTCACCGCCCAGGTGCTGCAACTGATCTGGGGCGGCCGCGACCCGGCGCTGCGCGACCCGACCACCCTCGGCGCGCTGGCGGCGCTGGCCGGGGCCGGGCGGATCGAGCGGCGCGGCGGCGGCCGACCTGGCCGATGCCTATGTCTTCCTCCGCAACCTCGAGCACCGGCTGCAGATGGTGGCGGACCGCCAGACCCACCGGCTGCCGGAGGACGAGGCCGGGCTGGCGCGCATCGCCTCCTTCATGGGCTTCGCCTCGCTGCCGGAGTTCACCGGCGCCTTCCTCGGCCATCTCGGCCGGGTCGAGCGGCACTACGGCAGCTTCTTCGACACCGCCCCGGCGCTGTCCGGCGCCAATGGCGGGAGCAACGGCAACCTGGTGTTCACCGGAGTCGAGGACGACCCGGAAACCTCCGCCACCCTGCAGCGGATGGGCTTCACCGACCCGTCCTCGGTCTCGGCCATGATCCGCGGCTGGCACCACGGCCGGCCGCGCGCCACCCGCAGCGAGCGCGCGCGGGAGTTGCTGACCGAGCTGATGCCGGCGCTGCTGACCGCCTTCGGCCACCAGGTCAACCCGGACCAGGCGCTGGCGCGCTTCGATGCGGTGCTGTCGCGGTCACCGGCGGGGGTGCAGATGCTCAGCCTGTTCCGGCGCAACCCGGCGCTGCTGGACCGGGTCGCCGGCATCCTCGGCGCGGCGCCGCAACTGGCGGACCATCTGGCGCGCAATGCGGCGGCGCTGGACGGGCTGCTGGTCGGCGGCGTCTCGCCGCCGGGGCCGACGCCGCGGCCGGGCTGCCGGCGCTGGTCAAGGACGCCCGCCACCTGGAGGAGGCGCTGGAGGCCGCCCGGCGGCTGGCGACGGACCGAAAATTCGAGATCGATGCGGCAGCGCTGGAAGGCCAGCTCGATGCCGATACCGCCGGCGAGCTGCGCTCCGACCTCGCGGATGCCGCGATCGGCGCGCTGCTGCCACGCATCAGCGCGGATTTCGCCGAGCGCTACGGCCGTGTGCCCGGCGGGGCCATGGCGGTGGTGGCCTTCGGCAAGCTCGGCGGGCGGGAGATGCTGCCCGGCTCCGACCTCGACCTGGTGCTGCTGTACGACCACGACCCGGAGGCGACCGAGAGCACCGGCGGGCGGAAGAACCTGGCGCCTTCCGAATACTTCATCCGGCTGGCACCCCAGGTGGTCGGTGCCATCACCGCGCCGGGCGCCGAGGGCCGGCTGTGGGAGGTGGACATGCGGCTGCGCCCGTCCGGCAGCAAGGGCCCGGTGGCGATCTGGCTGGCCGCCTTCGAGCAGTACCACCGTGACAACGCCTGGACCTGGGAACGCATGGCGCTGACCCGGGCGCGGGCGGTGGCGGGGCCGCCGGCGCTGAAGCGCCGCATCAACGAGGCGCTGCGGGCCGGCATCGTGAAGCCCGGCGCGGCGGCGGCGGCCCTGGCCGATGCCACCGCCATGCGGCTGCGGATGCTGCGCGACCTGCCGCCGGAAGGCGCCTGGGACGTGAAGGCGATGCCGGGCGGGCTGATCGAGGTGGAGTTCATCGCCCAGGCCCTGCAACTGGTGCATGCCCCGGCCGAGCCGCGGGTGCTGGCGACCACCACCCGCGTCGCCCTGGCCCGGCTCGGCCAGTACGGCTTCCTGCCGCCTGACGAGGCGAGCGCGCTGATCGCGGCGGACCGCCTGTACCGGACCATCATCGGGCTGGTGCGGCTGACCATCGGCAAGTCCCGCGATGCCGCGCTGCCTGCGCCGGCGGCGTCGGCGCTGCTGCGGAGCGTGGCGCCGCTGCTGGACCCGGCGCCGGGTGACCTGCCGGCGTTGCGGGCCGGGATGGAGGCCATGGCCCGGACGGTGCGCGGGATCTTCGAGCGGCGGGTCGGGGCGCTGGAGGCGGGCTGAGCGGGGCGGCGGATTACTGGCCTACGCGATGATCACGGTGCCGATCCTGTGCCATGGGCGTTGACGGATTGCCCCGCCCCCTGAACTGTGGCGCCGGATATGGGGGGGCCGGGTGATGAGCAGCACGGGGATCGAGGTTGGGTCTGAAGCGCCAGGCTTCAGCATGCCGGCGAGCGGCGGCCGCACGGTTTCAAGCACGGGCATGCTCGGCCGGCCGTACCTGATCTATTTCTATCCCAAGGCCGATACGCCCGGCTGCACGACCCAGGCCTGCGGCATCCAGGAAGCCCTCCCGCAACTGGGCGGGCTGGACCTGGAGGTCATCGGCGTCTCGCCCGATGCCATGCCCGCGATCGAGAAATTCGCGGCCAAGTTCAAGCTCACCTTTCCCCTGGCATCCGATGCGGACCACGCCGTGGCGGAGGCCTACGGCACCTGGGTCGAGAAGAGCATGTACGGGCGCAAGTACATGGGCATGGAGCGCAGCAGCTTCCTGGTCGATGCCAACGGCGTGATCCGCAACATGTGGCGCAAGGTGAAGCCCGCCGAGCATGCGGCCGAGGTCATGCGGGCCGCCGAGGCGCTGAAGCGCGGCTGACGCCAGGCGCCCCCTCGCCCGTGGCCCGGGTGGGGGTTTTTCTTCCGCGCACATGAATTGGTTGCAGCCGCGGGGCTGATGCGTGGATGCACAGCTCCGCTCTCCACGGTCCCGCCACCTGGGTTGCGCTCCTGCGCATCGCCGGGCGGGTACGGATGCCGCTTCCAGGCCGACCGGCGCATGGTGGCGGCAGGACGCGCATTCTCCCTAGGCGTATGGCCGCGCCGCCTCACCCCATGATGACGCTGCCCGCGGGCGACCTCGGCAAGGGTGGGGCCACGCCACCGCCGTGGCGCCGCAACGGCCCGGGCGTGGCGGGCAGAACCGGCACGCCTGGCCGAGCGCCGGGCCATCACCTGCTTGCGGGCAGGCATGCCGCTTCATGCAGCCTCGGCAACATCACCTCGGCACGCATTTAACCTGCCGCTAGGAAATCGGTGCGAGGTTAGAACGGTCCTGCGCACCGGTTTCGGTCCGCACGGGCCGCGATTGCCGAGACAGGAAGTCCGCATCCGATGCCTGCCACCCTGATGTTCCATCGCCACCGCAGCCACGGCCCAACGCCTTGCCCATGCGGCAGGACCCCCTTGCAGCGGCCACCCGCATGCCACGCGGGAGCGGCGCGTGGCGATTGATCCGCTGGCCCGGCAGCGCCGCCTTCTGCTGCCGATCGCGCTGCTGCTGGCCGGCAGCGCCGCGCTGGCGGGCGGGCTGACCGTCAGCCTGGTCAGCCGCCATCGCGTCGCGCCGCCGGCCCCGGCGCTTGCCGCGACTGCCTCCGCCGCGGGGGACTGCGCCGCAACGCCCACGACGCTGACCGAGCCTGACCCGATGGCCGTGCTGGCCGCCGCGCTTGGCGAGGCCAGGGGCCCGGCCATGGCCGGGCCGCAAGGCCGGCCGGCAGCCGCCCCGTTGGACGGGCTGCTGGCGTCGCCGCAGGCCACCCCGGCCGCGGCACCGCCTGTCGCGCCCGATGCGCCGGCCAGCCCGCCCGCCGACACCGCCCCGGCCGCCACCCCGCCGGCCGCCCTCACCGCGCCGCCGATCGCCGCCGGCTACCGGCTCGACCTCGGCTACTTCCTGGCGCCCGACCAGGCCGTGGCCTTCGCAACGCAGGTGCAGGACCGCGGCGTGCCGGTGCAACTGATCGCCCTGCCGGACGCCAGCGGCCGGGTCTGGACGCATGTCCGCACGCCGCCCTTCGCCGGCAGCGCCCAGGCCCTGCGCCGGTGCCGAGCGGATCGAGCGTGCGCTCGGCATCTCCACCAGGCTCGTCGCCCCCGACCCCACCCGCCCAACCGCTGCCGGAGTTCCCGCGCCATGATGCTCACGCGCCGCCCGCTTTGGATCTTGCTGCCGCTGCTCGCCGGGTGCGGCACGGATGCGCTGTTCCGCCGCAACACCAGGGTATCCAGCATCGCCATCTCGGTGGTCGAGGATGCGAACGACAACGCGCCGGTGGCACTCGACCTGGTCTATGTCGCGCCACGCCAGCCGCTGCCAGAGCAGTATTGGCGCGCTGACCGCCAGTGAATGGTTCGAAGGGCGCGCCCAGTTCCTGCGCGACTGGCCGCGCGACCTCGATGTGCGAAGCTGGGAGGTGGTGCCCGGCCAGACCCTGCCCGAAACCGACCTGCGCTCGCCCGAAGTCCGTGGCGAGGCCTTCCTCTTCGCGCTGTATCGCGCCGAAGGCGTGCATCGAGCCCGGCTCGCCGAGGGCGGCCGGCTGATGGTGCGGCTGCTGTCCGAGGAGATGCAGGTGACCGAGTCTTGAGCGCGCCCCTGCACCCGGTCGCGCCGCTGCTATTCCACGAGGGCATGCTGCTGGCGCCGCAGCATTTCCAGCGCATGACGCTGCGCCAGGAACAACTGGCGCTGCTGCTCGCCACCACCGCCTCGCCCTATCACTGGGGCGTCGCCCGGCTGGAACAGGATGCGTCCGCGTTGCCCGCCGGGCTGCTGCGCATCCTGGCGCTCGATGCGCTGCTGCCGGATGGGCTGGCGGTGCAGCACCGGGCGGAGCGCGACCCGGTCCTGGAGATCGACCTCTCGCCCTGGCGCGAGGCCGCCTCGCGCGCGCCGGTCACGGTGCATCTGGTGGTGCCGGCCGGCCGCGCCATCGCCGCGGCCGACGGCGCCCCGGCCCGCTTCGAGGTGCTCGAGATACCCGATGTCCCGGACGAGGCAGGCACCGGCGAACCGCTGTCCCTGCAGGTGCTGCGGCCGAGGCTGGGGCTGGAGGTCACTACCGGGCCGCGCCAGCGCCCGCCTTCGAAGTTCATCGGCCTGCCGCTGATGCGCTGCACCTTCGATGGCCATGCCTGGCAGCGGGCACCCTTCGTGCCGCCGCATTGGGCGGTGGCCGAGCGCAGCCCCCTGGCGCGGCTGGTGCAGGATATGGCGCGGCGGGCCCGTGAGCGCGCGCTGGGCCTGGCCCACCAGGGCGCCGGCACGTCGTCCGGTGGCTCGCCTGGCGCCGCCCGTGCCGGGCTGGAGGGCCTGGCCGCCGGCCTGCCCGCGCTGGAAGCCGTGCTGGCCAGCGGCACCGCGCATCCCTTCGCGCTGTTCGTCGAGGTCTGCCGCTATGCCGGCATGCTGGCAGTGCTTGCCACGGGCCAGGTGCCGCCCGTGCCGCCGCGCTACGACCACGACGATGTGCTGCCGCTGTTCGAGGAGGTGATCGGCTCGGTCGGGCAGGTGCTGGACCGGCTGGGCCGTTCGCTGGTGGCGCATCGCTTCGAGGATCAGGGCGACCGCTTCAGCCTGGCGCTGGAGCCGGCCTGGACCTCCGGCCGCCTGCTGCTGGCCGTGATCGGCCCGCACGGCACCGCCGACAGCGCCCTGGCGCAATGGATGGATACAGCGCTGATCGCCACGCGCGACCGCAGCGGCGCGCTATGGGACCTGCGCGTACGCGGGGCCGCGCGCGCGCCGCTGGTTGCGCTCGACGACCTCGATATCGCCCTGCCGCGCGGCGCCGCGCTGTTCTCGGTCGAGCCCGACAGCGCCTTCATCACCCAGGGCGACACGCTGGAAATCTGGCCGACCCAAGGCCGCCAGGCCGGCCCACGGCCGATGGAGATCCTGCTTTATGCCGGCGCTTGATGGGATGCTGCTGCGTCTGCCCGATGCAGGCGCCCTGTCGCTGCCCGATTCGGCGAGCCGCGCGCTGCGCTTCACCCCGCTGCTGCGGGCGATGATGGAATTCCACGCCGCGCTGCTGGAGGCCCGGTCCCGCCTGCGCACCGAGATGCCCTCGGCCGAGGCACCGCCCGAGGTGCAGCAGGCGCGCATCGCCGGCGTCGCCGCCGGGCTGGAAGCGGTGCTGCAGGCGCAGCGCGACCAGGCCCGCCGCCTGTCGGACCGCCAGGCATCGCTGTTGCGCGATGCGCAGTACGTGATGTGCGCCCTGGCCGACGACCTGCTGCTGTACGACGAGGCCTGCGAATGCCGCCTGTTGTGGCGCGAGGAGTTGCTCGAAAGCCGCATCTTCGGCACCCGCATCGCCGGCGAGCGCTTCTTCGACCGCGCCAGGCGCATTGCGGACCTGGCTGACCGGGATGGCGCGGACCTCGCGCCGGTCTATCTGCTGGCGCTCTGCCTCGGCTTCCGCGGCCGCCATCGCGGTGCGGAGGATGCGGTGCTGCTGCGCCAGCACGCCCGCACCCTGTTCGAGGCCGCGGCCGGCCGCGCCCCGGATGCACGGATGGACGGCGGCCCGCTGGCGCCGCTGGCCGTGGCCGGGGTGCGGGCCGGCGAGGCCGGCCTGCGGCGCCGGCGCGTCTTCGGCTGGCCGGCGCTGGCAGGCGGCCTGCTCGGGCTGTTCCTGCTGGCCAGCACCGGCCTGTGGTTCTGGCTGACGCGGCCGGTCTGGCTGGCCGCCGATCTGGTCTTCAAGGCCGCCCAATGAACGCCCCCGGATGGCCTCCGCATTCGGCCGGTCCAGGGATACCGGCCTTTACCGCACAGGGTGCCACACCATGACGCAAATGATGCCCGGGCTGCTGGCGGTGCTGCGCGATGGGCAGGCGCTGCTGCTCGGCGCCTCCGCCCTGGTGATGCTGCTGCTGACCCTGGTGCTGTGGCTGCGGCTGCGCCGCCTGCGGCTGGTGCCGGAGCCGGCCGGGCCGCAGACCGACCTGCTCGCCGGCCCCAGCGAGGCGATGGTGCTGACGCCGCCGCTGATGCGCCAGGCCTTCCGCCAGGGGCTGGCGCATTACCGCCAGGCCGTGGCCGGCACCAGCAACCCCTATCTGGTGCCCTGGATGCTGGCGGTCGGCACGCGCGGCGGCGGCACCAGCACCTTCTGTGCCGCCGGTGGCAGCGCGCATCCACCGAAATCCATCCCGGACCCGGTCACCGGCCGGCCACTGGGCTGCGCCTGGTGGTTCTACGACCGCGCCGTGGTCATCGACGTCGCCGGCGAGGCCTTCGCCGACCTGCGCGGCGAGCGCCTGCCGGATGGCGCCTGGGTCGCGCTGCTCGAGGAACTGGTGGCTGCGCGCGAGGGCATGCCGCTGGACGGCATCCTGCTGACCCTGCCGGTGCCCGACCTGGCCGGCCCCGAGGCGCTGCCGGCGGCCGTGCTCGCCGCCAAGGCCGCCGAGATCCACACCCGGCTCTGGCAGGTGCAGAAGGTCACCGGCCTGAGCCTGCCGGTCTGGCTGGTGCTGACCATGGGCGATGCCATTCCCGGCTTCCAGCCGCTGCTGGCGGCGCTGCCGGATGCCGCGCGCGACGCCGCCTTCGGCTGGTCCAGCCCCTATCCGCTGGAGGCCGCGTTCCAGCCCGGCTGGGTTGCGGCGGCGCTGGAAAGCCTGCAGGACGCCGCCACCGCCGCCGGGCTGGAACTCGGCGCGGCCGGGCTGGGCGATGATGCCGCCGCCGCGCTGCGGCTGCCGGAGGAACTGGACCGGCTGCGCGCGCCGCTGGCCGGCTTCCTCGGCATCCTGTTCCGCCAGACCGGCTACCAGGAACTCACTGTTCCTGCGCGGGTTGTGGCTGACCGGCGCGTCAGGGCCACCCGCGGCGGCCGACCAGCCGCCGCCGCTCGGCTTCGTGCGCGGCCTGCTGGCGGATAAGGTGTTCGCCGAGCGCGATCTGCCCCGCCCGGTGCCGCGCTGGTCGCGCACCCAGGAACGGCGGCGTGCCGTCTGGCGCGGCGTCGCGGGCGTCGCGGCGGTGGTGCTGCTTGGGCTGCTGTGGTCGGGGCAGGCGACGCTTGACCGTATGCGCGCCGGCTTCGTGCCGGCGCTCCGGGCCATCGCCGGTCCAGTCGCCCTGACAAAGGAGGCCTCGGCCGGGGCAGCGGCGACCGAGGGCGCCGGGCCGCTGGCGGTGATCCGGGCCGTGGCAAGGCTCGGTTCCGACTGGCAGGATCCGCCCTGGCCGATTGCCGCCGTGGATACGACAGCCGACCGGATGCGCACCGCCCTGGCCATTGGCCATTGGCGGCTGATGATGGGCGATATCCGTGGCGTGCTGCTGCGGCGTGGCCAGGCGTTGGCGGACGGTGCGGCCCAGGCGCCGGTCACCACCGGCGTTTCGCCCGAGTTGCGCGAGTTGCGGCGCTACCTGGGCGAGGCGCTGCTGCTGGAACGCCAGGTGCTGACCTTCAACCGTCTCGGCGAGACCGGCGGCACGGTCGGGCTGGCCGAGATGCTGCGCTACAGCCACGGCATCGACCTGCCTTCCAGCTATGTCGACCGCGCGACGGAATTGCGGCTTTGCCGAGCTGCCCTCGGCCCAGGCGCTGCGCGGCGCCTCGATCGAGGCCGGCGCCCGGCCGATCGATCCGGCAATTTCTGCGCGAAGGCCTGCAGCCGCGCCTGGTGCTGCTGGCGCGCGACTACCTGGCTGGCTTGGTCCCCCCACCGGATGGCGAGGACCTGCTGCGCCAGGCGGCCGCCCGGCTGGCCGCCCTCGCCGAGGGCCGGGGCCCCGCTGCGCCGGCCCGGCTGCGGGAGGCCACCCAGGCCCTGCAGGAAGCGCTGGCCGCGGCACGGCGCGATGCGCCCGGCCTGGTGGTGGATGGCAACCTGGGCGGCAGCGAGTACCGCGCCCTGCTGCGCGTGGTATCGGAAAGCCGCCTGCTCGGCCCGTCGGCGCGGGATGCGGTGCTGCGCGCATCGGAATCGGCCCAGCTCGACACCGCCGCGACCACCGTCTCCGCCATCGGGGTCGGGCCGCTGCTGGTGCCGGCGCCGGATCGCAACCGCATGGAACCGGCCGCCCCCGCCAGCCGGCTGGAAGCACAACTGGCGGCGCTGGTGGCGCGGCCCTTCCTGCAGGCCACGTCGCCACCGATGGAGGCGGTCGGCCCCGGCCTGTTCCGCTGGCAAATCCCGGCGCTGGAGGCCGCTGTCGCGCTGGCCGACGACCAGGCCCTGTTCCAGCTGCGCGACCTCCCGGACTTCCCGGAGCCGCTCCGCCCGGCGCTGCTGGCGGCCTCGCAGCAGGCGCTGTCCGCGGCGCTGCTGGATGCGGTCGAACGCGCGCAACTGCCGGCGGCGGGCCAGGATCTCGCCGCGGTGGCGGACCAGGCGCGTGCCGCGCACCCGGTGCTGCTGCGCCTGGTCACGGCGCTGCGCGGTTCCGGCGCGGCGGCTGATTCGCAGCAACTGGCCCGTGCCGTTGCCCAACAGGCGGAGCGTCTGCTGGAAGCCGCCTGGGCACAGTTGGAGGATCAGGCGGCCTATCTGCCGCCCCGGTCCGGCCAGTTGGCCTGGATTGATGGCAAGCTGGATCAGGCCGCATTGTACGGCCTGCCCGACGCCGCCCTGCTGCCCGCCATGCTCGGCCGGGAACGCGAGAAGCTGCGGCGGCTTTCCGATCTGGCGCAGCCCATGCTCGCGGTGCTGACCGCCCCGGAAATGGGTGAGCTGACGCCGCCCGCCATCGCCGCACGCTGGCGCGGCGTGGTCGAGGAGGTGCAGCGCAGCGGCCAGGGCCGGCCCGGCTCGCTGGCTGGGCTGGAACGGCTGATCGGCCAGGACATCGGCGCCCTGACCCCTGCTTCCTGTGCCGATCTGGCGGTACGCGGCGGCGGCGACTGGTTCGCCGACCAGGCGGTGCGGGTGCTGGCGCGGCTGCGCGGCCTATGCCGGCAGGCGACGCAGACCCTGGCGAATGGCGCCTGGGACGGCATCTCGACTGCCTTCGGGCAGTTGCTGGCGGGGCGCTACCCCTTCGCCCCGCTGGCGGCGGCGGACCGCGGCCCCTATGCCTCGGCCGGGCAGGTCGCCGAGTTCTATGCGGTGTTCGACGCCCAGGCGGCGGCGGCGCTGGCGGCCCTGCCGGCCGACCCGCGACTGGCCGTTCGCACCCGCCACTTCATCCAGGCGATGCAGCAGGCGCGCGAGGTGCTGAAGCCCCTGGTCGGGCTGGACGGGGTGCCGCCGGGCCTGCTGCTGACGCCCAGCTTCCGTGCCCTGCCGGAGCGCGAACAGGGTGGCGAGGCGATCATAGAATGGCGGCTGGCCGGGCGCAGCATCGCCACCGGCACCATGTCGGGGCAGCGGCCGGTGCCATGGCGGATCGGCGATCCGCTGGTCCTGTCGCTGCGCTGGGCGCGCAATGCGCCGGTCCAGCCGGTGCAGGTGCTGCCGCGCGGGCCGCGCGCCGAGGCGGGCACCATCACCCTGGCGGCGCGCGACCCCTGGGCACTGGTGACCCTGGTGCGGCGACTCGCCCCGCCGCCCGGCGAATGGCAGCAGGGGCCGGGCGAGACCGGGCCGATGCTGGCGATCAGCGTGCAGACCGCCGGAGACGGCGAGCCACCGCGTGCCGCGCCGCCCGCCCGGGTGTTCACCAGCCTCGGCATCACCGGCCACGCCAACCCGCCCGCCGGCGCCCGGCGGCTGGTGCTGCCCGGCGAGGCCGGCGCCTGGCCCGAAGCCGCGCCGCGCCTGGGTCCTGCGATGCCCGACGCGGCAACACCATGATGGAGGCAACCTTGTCCCTGCTGCCGCTCGAATCGCTGTTGCGCCCGATCCCCGGCGCCGCCCCGGCCGGCGAGAGCCTGCGCTACGAACCGGTCTTCGACACGCTGCGCGACCTGCGCCGGGAGGACGACCAGCAGGCGCCGCGCGGTGTCTGGCGCAGCCGGCTGAAGCTCGCCGACTGGGGCGCCGTCATCGCCACCGCGCAGGACACGCTGTCGAACCGCAGCAAGGACCTGCAGGTCGCCGCCTGGCTGACCGAGGCGCTGGTGGTGCGCCAGGGCCTGGAAGGCGCCAGCGCCGGCTTCGCGCTGCTGGCGGGCCTGGTGGAGCAATACTGGCCGCTGCTATGGCCGCATCCCGGCGCCGATGACGATGCGGATGAGGATGCCCGCCTCACCATCCTGGAATGGCTGGACGGGAAACTGTCGGAACGGCTGATGCTGCAGCCGCTGGCCGATGGCGGCGAACCGCCGCCGAGCTGGCATGAACGCGCCTCCCTGCATCGCCGCCGCGCCGGCACCCAGGGCCGCCCGCTGCCCGAGGATGAGGAGCGCCATGCCGCCATCCTCAAGGCCATCGCGCATACGCCCGGAGAGTTCTACCAGGCCATGTCCCGGGCGTTGCGGGAAGCCGAGGCCGCGCTTGCCGGGCTGCTGGCAGCGCTGCGCCGTACCGGCACAGCGGCGCCCCCGGCCTTCATCCAGCTTCGTGGCACCTTCGGGTTGATCGAGGCCTTCCTGCGCGCCGAACTCGCCACGCGCGGCCATGCGCCGGACCAGCCGCAACCACACCCGCCGGAAAGGGACCCGGAGATGACCGCCCAGCCCCGCCTCCTGGCCCTGGCCCCCGAAGCAACGGCCGAGCCGCCGGTTACCGCCCCCGTCCTTGCCGGCCCGGGGCTGCGGCCATCCGGCCCGATCGCCAGCCGGGAGGACGCCTACCAGGCGCTGGACTCGGTGGCGCGCTACCTGGAACAGGTGGAGCCGCACAGCCCGGTGCCCGCCCTGCTGCGCCGCGCGGTAAGCTGGGGCCGGATGGGCCTGCCGGAATTGCTCGCCGAGCTGATGCGCGAGGAAGGCGGCCCGTTCCGCCTGCTTGGCCTCTCGCCAGGCATTGCGGAGCGCTAGCGCATGGGCAAGGCCGCGGCCCGCATGGGCGACTTCGTCAAGCAGGACGCGCCGCATTGCCACGCCATGATGCACCCTTCGGCCCCGGTGCCGGTGGCCGTGCCGCATCCGGCGATGATGCTGCCCATCATGCTGGGAATACCGACCGTGCTGATTGGCGGCCTGCCGGCCGCGACGGTCAACAGCATGACCGGCCCCTGCCTGCTGGGCGGTTGCGTGCCGGGTGGGCCGGGCCTGGTCTCGGTCGGCTCGGCGACGGTGACGATCGGCGGCCTGCCCGCCGCGCGGGTCGGCGACATGACCATGCATGCCAGTTGCGTCTTTCCGCTGCCGGCGCCGACCGGCACCATCCAGCAGCCCGGCTGCCCGACCGTCGAGATCGGTGGCTGACGCATGCGCCTGGCCGCACTCGACACCTTCGCTCCCTGTTGCCCGCGCTGCCTGGCGCAGGGCCTCGACCGGAAGCTGGTCCTGGAGGCGGGCTGGCAGGGCGAAGCCGACCGGGTCATCCATGGCGCGCTGCGCTGCGACTGCGGCCAAGCCTATCCGGTGATCGACGGCGTGCCGCTGCTGGTTGCCGATCTCGACCATTACCTCGCCGAGGCGGGGCTGTACCTGCTGGCGCGCGACGACCTGCCGGAAGGCGTCGCCGATGTGGTCGGCCGGCACATGCCGCCCGGCGGCTGGTACGATGCGGCCCGGCAATACTGCTCGACCTATGGCCGCGACCACTGGGGCGCGCATGACCCGGCGGACCCCGGCTGGCCGGCGCCGGGCAGCGCGCAACGGCTGCTGCGTGCGGCGCTGGCGAATCCGCCGCCCGGACCCGGCCTCGTGGTGGAGCTCGGCTGCGCCGCCGGTGGCGTGACCCATGCGCTGGCCGAAATCACCGGCTCGCCGGTGCTCGGGCTGGACCTGTCGGCGCCGCAGGCCCGACTGGCGCAGCGCGCACTGCAACAGGGCCGGGCACGATATCCGCTGCGCCAACACGGCACTGCCTTCACGCTGCGCGACATCGCCGTGCCGGCACCGGCGGCGCTCGCCGAAGCCTGGATCGCCGACGCCATGGCACCGCCGCTGCCGGCGGGATGCGCCAAGCTGGTGGTAGCGCTGAACCTGCTGGATTGCGTGGCCGATCCGCCCGCGCTGCTGCGTGGCATGGCGCGGCTGCTACGGCGTGGCGGCATGGCCGTTCTGGCAACCCCCTTCGACTGGTCCACCAGCGCCACGCCGGCCACAGCCTGGCCCGGCGCCCGCGCGCTGCGCGAGCAGGCACACGGGCTGGAAGCATTGCTTGAGCAGGCCGGGTTGCACGCCCTGGCGCCGGCGCAGGATCTCGATTGGACGCTGCGCCTGCATGCGCGCGCGGCGATGACCTACCGCGCAAGTTTCATCTGCGCCGAGCGTCGCGCTTAACAGCGCCTTCACCGCCTGCCGGCGATAGTTCGATCCGGCGGGCGCATTTGGGCCTGCGGTTGCGAGGAGAGCCCCCGGAATGAGTGACAGCACCCAGAAAAAACTTGGGCGAGTAAGGCCGCCCCGCGTCCAGATCACCTATGATGTGGAGACCGGCGGCAGCACCGAGGTGAAGGAACTGCCCTTCCTGGTCGGCATCATGGCCGATCTGTCCGGCAAGCGCAGCGCGGATCTGCCGATCCCGAAGGTGAAGGCGCGGAAGTTCGTCGAGATCGACCGTGACAACTTCAACGACGTGATGACCGGCATCGCGCCGCGCCTGGCTTTCCGCGTGCCGAACATGCTGCAGGACGATGGCAGCCAGCTCAACGTGGCGCTGACCTTCACCGAGATCGACAGCTTCGAGCCGGTGGCGGTGCTGAAGCAGATCCCGCCCCTGGCCAAGCTATACGACGCACGCCAGCGGCTGAACGACCTGCTCGCCAAGCTTGATGGCAATGATGAGCTGGATCGCCTGCTGAGCGACGTCATCAGCAACACCGACAAGCAGCAGGAGCTGCGCGGCCTGCTGGCCGCCCCGGGACAAGCCCCGGCCGAACCTGCCGCCTGAGCGGCCTTCCAGGAAGGATTTGCAATCGATGCCCGAAGACAATTCGATGGTCACCACCACGACCACGCTGCTGGACACGATCCTTGATGAGGGCCGGCTGGCGATGGAGCCGTCGCAGCGCGACCACGCGCGCAACCTCGTCGCGGAATTCGTCGATCAGGTGCTGACCGACAAGGACAAGGTGCAGGGCGATGTCGTGGAGAGCATCAAGCTCCGCGTCGCCGAGATCGACCGCCTGATCTCGGCCCAGTTGAACCAGGCGATGCACCACGAGGAATTCCAGAAGCTGGAGGCGAGCTGGCGCGGCCTGCATCACCTGGTGTCGCGCAGCGAGACCGGTCCGACGCTGAAGCTGCGCGTGCTCAACATCTCGAAGGACGAGCTGTCGAAGGACCTCGAGAAGGCGGTCGAATTCGACCAGTCCTCGCTGTTCAAGAAGGTCTACGAGGAGGAATACGGCACCTTCGGCGGCACACCCTATGGCCTGCTGGTCGGCGACTACGAGTTCGGCCGGCATCCGCAGGACATCCAGCTGCTGGAGAAGATCAGCAACGTCGCCTCCGCGGCCCATGCTCCCTTCATCGCGGCGGCCAGCGGACGGATGTTCGGGCTGGAGAACTTCACCCGCCTGCCCGACCCGCGCGACCTGGCAAACATTTTCGAAACCACGGAAATGACCAAGTGGCGGTCCTTCCGCAGCTCGGAAGACAGCCGCTACGTCGGGCTGTGCATGCCGCACGTGCTGCTGCGCCTGCCCTATGGCGAGGCGACCAAGCCGGTGGAGGGCCTGCGCTTCGAGGAGGATGTCGACGGCACCGACCACGGCAAGTACCTTTGGGGCAATGCCGCCTGGGTGCTGGCCGAACGCATCACCGCGGCCTTCGCCAAGCATGGCTGGTGCGCCGCGGTGCGCGGCGTCGAGGGTGGCGGCAAGGTCGAGGGCCTGCCGACCCACACCTTCCGCACCGATGATGGCGAGGTTGCGCTGAAATGCCCGACCGAGGTGGCTATCACCGACCGGCGCGAGAAGGAGCTGGCCGAGCTCGGCTTCATCCCGCTGGTGCATTGCAAGACCACGGACTATGCCGCCTTTTTCGGTGCGCAGACGGCGAACAAGCCTCGCCTGTATGATACCAACGATGCGAATGCAAACGCGCGCCTGTCCGCCGTGCTGACCTACATGATGGCGGCATCCCGCTTTGCGCACTACCTGAAGGTAATGGTGCGCGACAAGGTTGGCAGCTTCTCCACCGCCAGCCAGCTCTCGAGCTACCTGAACCGCTGGCTCTCCAACTACATCCTGCTGATGGACGAGGCGACGCAGGAAGACAAGGCGCGCCTGCCGCTGCGCGAGGGCCGGGTCGATGTCACCGAGGTGCCGGGCCGCCCCGGCAGCTTCCGCGCCACGGTGTTCCTGCGGCCGCATTTCCAGCTGGAGGAACTGACCGCCTCGATCCGCCTGGTGGCGGAACTTCCCGCCGCCGTCGCGGCCTGAGCCCCGCCTTTCCGGCCTGACCCTCCATGACCGGCCGCCGTCGCGCGGCCGGTCCCTTCCCGACCCCCAGCCATGAAGGCTCCCATGCCCGACATCATTCTGGAAATCGACGGCATCAATGGCGACCTCGCCGTCGAAGGCTATGTCGAGAACATGATCCTCTGCAACGGCTTCACCTTCAGCGCCAACCAGCCGGTCGACTACACGCTGAACAAGGCGCGCACCACCGGAACCATCAACCTCAGCAACGTGGCGCTGAAGCGCTTTGTCGACCTTTCCTCCGTGCAGCTGATGGCGAAGATGTTCCAGGGCCACACCTGGCCGCTCACCAAGCTGCATTTCCTGAAGGCCGGCGACGTCGACGGCCAAGCCAAGTCCGAGTTCCTGACGGTGGAGATGACCAACACCATCATCGCCGACATCGCCTACGAAGGCAGCGGCACCGGGGAGGAGATGAAGGAGGCGATTACGCTGAACTTCACCAAGATCAAGTACACCTACAAGACGCAGGATGAGAAGGCATCAATCGCTGGCAGCGTCACGGCGACCTGGGACCTGCTTGCCAAGAAAAACTCCTGAGCGGCCGACGTCGCATGCACCCGCCCGCGATCCCGCGGCGGCAGCGGGGGCTCCGGCCCCCGCTGTTCGACCGCCTGTTCGACCTCGATCCGCACCAGGCGGATGGCGCCGAATTCCCGTCTGCTGGAGGCAGCCGATCTGCGCCGGTCGGTGGCGCGCAATCTCGGCCATCTGCTGGATTGCCGCAGCCCGGCGCGAGTACCTGGCCAAGCGCTGACGGTGCTGGATTGGGGCGTACCTGACATGACCGGCCTCCCGCCGCGGGATCAGCGGGCGCAGGCCGCGTGGCTGGCCGAGGTGCGTCGTTCCCTTGAACATTTTGAGCCGCGGCTGCGCGATCCGGTAGTGCGGTTGCACCGCGTCGACGACCGGGGCCGATGCAGCCTCAGCATCAGCGGATCGATGGGCGCACATGACGCGGCGGCGCCGGTTGTCTTCGAACTTGCGCTTGCCGCAGTCTTGGCCAGCGCATGACCCAGTCTGGCGCAAGAGACGAGGTGTTGAGCTACTACCAGCGGGAACTGGAATATCTGCGCAATGCCGGTCAGGAATTTGCCCAGGCCTTCCCGAAGGTGGCAAGCCGGCTTGAACTCGGCCCAGACGAAAGCAGCGACCCGCATGTCGAAAGGCTGATCGAGAGCTTTGCCTTTCTCACCGGGCGTGTGCAACGGTCCATCGACCAGGCCTTCCCGCGCATGACGGATGCGCTGCTGGGCCTGCTGTATCCGCAACTCGCCGCACCTCAACCAGCCGCCGCCGTGGTGCGCCTGCATGCGGAAGCCGTCGCGCCCTCGGGTCTGACGGTACCGCGTGGCGCAATGTTGTCGGCACCTACGGCGGATGGGCTGCGCTGCCGGTTCCGCACCTGCTATGAGACCACGCTGTGGCCCGTGCGGCCCGGCACGATCGAACTGCACAACAGCGACGCCTGGAGCTTCCTGGACCATGACCCGGCAGCGGCCGTTCTGCGGCTGCCCCTGATGATTGAAGAAGCTGCGGCCGCCACGATCGGCGGGCAGACGCTGCGCCTGTATCTCGGTGGCGCGGCGGCGGCGGCGGCCCGGCTGCATGATGTGCTGCTGGCGGGCTGTGATCGCATCGTCTTCCTGCCGGAAGGTGGTGCGCCGATCCTGAGCCCTTTGGCGCGGGCGCTGCGGCCGGTCGGCTATGCTCCGACGGAGACGCTGCTGTCCGATGCCTGCCGGGTGCATCCTGCGTATGCGCTGCTGCGCGACTACTTCGCCTTCCCTGATAAATTCCGCTTCTTCGACCTGGCCCTGCCGCCGCTGCCGTCCTGTACGCGGTTGGATGTCCTGTTCCTGCTGCCGGCACCGCCCGGCGCGTTGCCGCTGTCGGCCAATAGTGTGATGCTGGGCTGCACGCCGGTGGTGAACCTATTCGAGCAGGTGGCGGAACCGATCCGGCTCGACCATCGCCGCACCGAATACAGGCTGGTACCCGATCTGCGGCTGGAGCCGGTGATGGAAGTGCATTCCGTCACGGCCGTCCGCGGCTGGGATGCCGAGGCAGACTCCTGGCACGAGCTGCGGCCGCATTTCGCCATCGATGGCACGGCGGAAGCACCCCGACCGGCAAGCTGGCTGATGCGGCGCAGCCCCGCCGCGGCCGGTGCCAAGGGCGGCAGCGATGCATGGCTGTCCTTCGTCGATCCGGCCCTGCTGGCGGCGCAACCGGCGGAACGGATCATCCTGGCGCATTGCCTTTGCACCAACCGCAACCTGGCCGAGCAGGTGCCGGCCGGGGCACGGCTGGATTTCGATGAACCCGCCGGCGGCGCCCGCGCCACCTGCATTACCCGGCCGAGCCCGCCACGCGCCGCCCCCGTCGGTGGCGAAACGGCCTGGCGCCTGGTGTCGCATCTCGGGCTGAATTACCTGACGCTCAGCGGCGGGCCGGATGCCCTGGCGGCGTTGCGCGAGACACTGCTGCTGCATGCGGAGGCAGACGATGCGGCAGCATGCCAACAGGTGCTCGGCCTACGCGAGATGACCTGCCGCCGTGTCACGCGGCGCATTGGCACAGGCGTCCGATCCGCGCTGGCACAGGGCCTTGCCATAGACATCACCTGCGACGAGCGCTGCTTTGCCGGTGGCAGTGCGCTGATGCTGGGGGCGGTGCTGGACCGCTTCCTGGCGATGCAGGCCTCGGTCAATGCCTTCACCCAACTCACGCTGCACAGCCAGCAGCGCAACGGCATCTGGTACGCATGGCCACCACGCACCGGCGCCGCCCCGCTACTGTAGCAGCGATGCTGGCCAGCGGCGGGTTGGACCTGCTGCAGGCCGCGTCGCTGCTCAGCCAGATCGGCCGCGCCGCCGGGCACGCCGCGCCGGGCGAGGGCGCGACGCCCTGGCAGGAGGCGTTCCGCTTTCGTGGCGTACCGCATTTCCGCTTCGCGCTGTCGGAAGTCGAAGGCGTGGCATGGCCTTCCGACCCGGGATGCGCCGCCGGTGCTGCACTCGGCCGCCTTCGGCCTGCTCGGACATGACGGTCCGCTGCCGGACTGGCTAACAGAAGAGCTGGCCCAGCGTATCCGGCGCGGCGACCATGCCGCGGCTGCCTTCATGGCAATCTTCGAGCACCGGGTGTTTGCGCTGCTGGCACGCAGCCATGCACGGCTGCGGCCAGGCTTCGGCGGGCAGGCAGGCAGTGAGGGCCCGGCTGGGCGCATCGGCTTCGCGGTGCTCGGGCTCGGCCTGCCAGCCTTGCGCAACCGGCTGCCGGTGCCGGATGGGACACTGCTGGCGCATACCGGCTTGGCCCCAGGCCGCAGTCGGCCGGCATTGGGCCTGCAGGCGATGCTGCAGCGCCAACTTGGTGTGCCGGTCATGGTCCAGAGCTTCCATGGGCGCTGGCTTTCCGTCGCCGCTGCCGACCGCAGCCGGATTGGCGTGAGCGGCCGGCACCAGTGCCTCGGCCAGGGCGCGCTGGTCGGCGGCCGAACCTGGGATGTCGGCAGTTGCTTCTGCATCGCGGTCGGCCCGCTGACCCGGACGCAGCATCTGTCGCTGCTGCCTGGCGGCGCGGCGCACCGGATACTGTGCGCCCTCTCGCGTTTCCACACCACCCAGGAGACCGAATTCGTGATCTCGTTGACCCTGCGGCAGGATGCCGTTCCGGCGTTGCGCATTGCCTCGCGTCCCGACGAAGCCAGCCGGCTTGGCTGGACCAGCTTCCTCACCGGCCGCCACCATGGGCCCGCCACATTGCGGCTGCGGGCACGCGAAGACCGATGAGCGCGCCGCAGGACCTGCGCCAGGACGCGCAATACCTGGCGATCACCACCCAGGCCGGCGATGGCGCACTGCAACTGTCCCGCGTGACAGGGCGGGAAGCGATGAGCGAGACCTTCGCCTATGAGCTGGAGCTTTACGCCAATGGCGCCGGCCCGGCCTGCGCCCACCTGATCGGCACCGATGCCGCCATCCGCATTACCGCATCGGATGGCACCATCCGCTACATCCAGGGCGTGCTGACGGAATTCGGCGTCGTCGGCGCCTGGCCCGACCCCGGCCGCACCTTGTTCCGTGCGCGCCTGGAGCCGAAGCTCGCGCTGCTCGACCAGTCCGGCGATTGCCGCATCTTCCAGTCGCTCTCGATGCCAGACATCGTCAGCCAAGTGCTGTCCGGTGCCGGCGTAACCCAGACGAAGAAGTCGCTGACCGGCAGCTACGCCGTGCGCGACTACTGCGTGCAGTGGCGGGAGACTGACCTCGCCTTCACGCGACGCATGCTGGAGGATGAGGGCATCGGCTTCTGGTTCACTCACACCGCCAGCGCCCACACCCTGGTGCTGGCCGACGGCACCACAGGCTATGCAGCCAGCGGCACCACGCTGCAGTGGCGCCCCGATGCCGGCAGCGATTTCGAGGATGACGCCGTGGCCGATTGCGCGCTAGACCTGCGGCTGCGCCCCACCGCCATCGGCACCGATGCCTGGAGCTTCGAGACCCCCTCCACCTCGCTCTATGCCAAGGCCCAGGGCGATAGCGCGGCGCGGCTGCTGAACGCCTGGGATGGCCGCTACACCAGCGCCGCCACCGGCCAGGCTCGCGCCAAGATGCGTCTGGCGGCGCATGAGGCGACCGCGGAGTTGCTGCGGTTGCGTGGTAGCTTCCGCAAGCTGGCCGTAGGGCAGAGCTTCTCCCTCGCCGGCCATCCGCGCTCGGAGCTCAATGGAAGCTGGACCGTGCTGTCGATGAGCATCGACGCCACGCCGGATCGAATTCATGGCGGATATCGTCGCGTTGCCCGCCGCCACCGCCTTCCATCCGCTACCCATTACGGAAAAGCCACGCATCGCCTCGGCCCAGACCGCCATCGTCACCGGCGCCAGCGGCGAGGAAATCCATACCGACAGCTATGGCCGCGTGAAGGTGCAGTTCCACTGGGACCGCAGCGGCCGCACCGATGACACCAGCTCCTGCTGGCTGCGCGTGGTGCAGGGCTGGGCTGGCGGCGGCTTCGGCATGCAGTTCACGCCGCGTGTCGGCGCCGAGGTCGTGGTCGGATTCCTCGATGGCGACCCGGACCAGCCGCTGGTGATCGGCGGCGTCCACAATGCCGGGAAGACGCTGCCCTACGCGCTGCCCGCCAACAAGACGCGGAGTACCGTGAAGTCCAGGTCCTCTCCAAACGGCGCCGCCACCGCCGCAAACGAGTTGCGCTTCGAGGACAAGACCGATGCCGAGGAGGTTTATCTCCGGGCGCAGAAGGACTTCAAGCTGGAAGTCCTGAACGACCTGACCGAGACCATCACCCACGACCGCACCACCACCATCGACAACAACCAGACGCTGACGGTGAAGCAGGCGCGCAAGATTACGGTGGCGGAAGGCAACGACACGTTGACGGTTTCCAAGGGTACCCGCAGCGTCACGGTGAAGGGCAACGAGACCCACACCAACAGCGGCAAGTTCACCCATGACGTCACCGGGGACTACGCGCTGACGGTCGGCGGCAACATGACGATCAAGGTCGATGGCAAGCTGACAATAGAAGCGGCCTCGGTGCAGTTCGACAGCACCAGCGGCAGCATCACGGTCGATGCGGCCAGCACGTTGACGCTGAAAGCGGGATCCGATCTGAAGGCTACCGCCGGAGCGAACTTCACCGCCTCCGGCTCGGCCGGGGCCAAGCTCACCACCTCCGGCTCGCTGACCGTGCAGGGCGGCATGGCGACCTTCAAGGCGGAATTCCACGGGTACGATCAGCGCCGGGGCGATGCTGACGGTGAAGGGCGCCATGGTGAAGATCAACTGATGCCCATTGGCGCCAGGTTGCCTGTCCTGATGCGGCCTGGGTTGTCTGCGCGCGCGGAGGCCGCGCTGGCCCAGGCGGTGCTGCTGGCGTCGGTGCCGGCGACGGTGCGCCATGCGGTGCCGGACACCGTGCTGGCCGGCTTCGGGCCGCCGCGTCAGCCGTCGGCGCTGCAGAACCCGTGGGCGGCCGGGGCGGCACTCCCGGCACCTCCGGCTACGCGCGACCCCCGCGGGCGTGCCGTCGCAACCGTCATTGGCCTGACGCCGCCCGCCCCGCCGCCAAGCCCGCCATCAGCGCAACCCGCCCCGCCTAACGAGGCACAGCGCCGCCTCCAGGCTGCAAAGGACCGGCTAGGCGAAGCGGCGGCGGCGCTGCTGGCCGATGGGCAGCTGGAAGCCGCCGATGCGCTGGATCAGGCGCGCGTGGCGGCGGCCCGATTGGTCATGCCGATGCGGCGTAGCACCGCCGAAGCCCCAGCCGTCGGCAGCTTCACCTCGGCCGACGCGGTGCTGGCCCGCTTGCAGGCGGGCGCAGGAACCGCCGGGCTGCACGATGGCCTGGCGACGCTGCGGCAGGCACTCACGCACCTCGCGGATGACCCGATGGCGGAGCCTGTGGCGGCCCCGATCGCCGCTCTCGCCACACGGCGCGCTGCCCTGCCAACGCCCCGTCTCGTTGCGAAGCCACGGGCCACACCGCCGCCGCGCCGCATCCCGGCCCTGCCCGCAATTCCGGTTCCCGTCGAATCGCCAGCCACGACCCGCACAGACCCATGGGGCGTGCGCGCGCCGCTCCCGGCACGGCCCCTGGCCGAGCCGCCGTCCGAGGAGCCGCGTTTCGCCGCGCCCTATGACACCCTTACCGCCGGCGCCCTCTCCGGCATTGCCGCCGCCTGCGGCCTGATGCGTCGCAATGGCCTGGGCGGGCTGGGTGATCCCGGAGCGCTGGACCGCCTGGCTGCGGCCATCGAGCATGACAACGCCACCACGGACGACCTGCCACCCTGGGATGCCGAGGACCACCAGCGCCTGATGCAATGGTGCGGCCTGGCCCGCCAGGCCTCCTTGCTGCGCACGCGCTTCGGGCTGGTGCCCTGGGATCGTGACCAGCAACCGGCGCTCGCCGCAGCGCTGCGCCAACGCGGCCACTGGTTGGCCGAGCGGCTGCCCTGGCCCGGTCGGGCCGCGGCTGCTGACGGGCTGGAACAATGGCTGCCCCTGGTCGATTGCGCCGAGGCGCTGGACCTGCCTCTGCGGGGCGATCACGCGCTGCGCAATCTCGGTCGCGCGTTGCGCCACACGGCAAGCCGCAACCTGCCGCGGCCACGGGACATGGTCGGCCTGGCCCGCACCCTGGCGACCGAGGACGCGATGGCTATCCTGCGGGAGACGACCGGCCTCGACCCGGCCAGCGAGGCGGGCGCGGCACGGCTGATGGCCATGGCGCGCGGCCTGGAATCCCTGCCCGACCTGCCGCCTGCCGATATCGAGGGCGCAGTGGATACCACCACTTTTGCTCGACTGCGCCGGATAGACCATTCCCAGGCAGGCGACCTGGACCTGCAGGACCTGACCACGTCCGAGATCCCCTTGCTGTCGCGCGGCCTGCCGGTGCTGGCCGCGCTGGATGCCAGGCGCCGCTACCGCTGGCCCACTGCCAAGGGCTGACTGCTTATCGCTGCGGCGTGGCGCGGTTGGCCCGGCCGCAGCAGCACGCGGCTGCGGATACGCTGCTGTAGCACGCGCATCAGCAGCGTCAGCGGCCAGCAGAAAGCCAGGAACCACAGCATGGCGTACAGGTAGATCCACACCATCAGATCCTCCCGGCCCGTGGCGCCGATCACGGTATTGGCGCGGGAGACGATCTCGCTGACACCGATCACCGAGGCGGTGGAGGACGCCATGACGATGATCAGGAAATAGGTCATCCATGCCGGCAGGAACAACAGCATCGCCTCCGGCCGTCCGGCCCGGCGTTCCGCCAAGGCCAGCCCCAAAGTGTCGGAGATGTAGCCCACCACCGCGACCGCCAGCGCCAGCGCCGCCTTCATCCAGGCCGGCACAGGCAGCGCCAGGCCGCCCAGCGTGACCTCGTTAGGCACCAGGAAGGCCAGGTAGAACAGGCAGACGAACGTCGGGACGTTGCGGCTGGCCGCGGTGGTACCGCGCGCCACCCAGGCAAGCCCGCCTGGACCGGCCAACCGCCCATAGGCAAGGCCCGCGCCTACCACCGTGCCCACTGTCATCGCCGCCACCGACACGATGATGTTCCAGCCGAAGCCGCCGGCCAGATAGGGCGTCCAGGTCCACAGCACGCCCACCACGTCGCGCACATCCATCTCAGGCGCTCCCGCCGGAGGCGGATCGTGGCGCCAGCCAGGCCAACGCCCGGTTCAGGCTCCAGACCGTGCCGAGAATGACCATGAACCAAGTTACCATCATCAGGTTCATCATCACCCCCAGATTGCCGCGCTCCGCCATGATGGAGGTCGCGGCCGAGATCAGCTCCGGCACCGCGATGGCGCTGGCCATGCCGGTGGCCTTGGCGATGTTCACCAGGATGCCGACCAGCGCGCCGCGGGCGGCGTGCATGGCTTGAAGCAGGGTCGGGGTGGACAGGCGGAACCCGGCGATCCGGTTCGCCAGCAGCTCCGTCGCCTCGCCCAGCGCTTGCGTCACAGCTGCGCCGGCATACAGCGAAAGGCACAGCAGCACCGCGACGATCGGGTCCACCGCGAAGCCCCAGTGCGCCGCCATCCAGGCACCGAGGCCGAAGAACACGACATAGATCTGCAGCAGCGGCGGCGTCATCCGCAGCACCGTCACCAGACCGCGCAGCAGCGGTGTCAGCAGCGGGATGCGCCGGTCGATCGCCACCGCCGCGGCGACGCCCGCCAGTAGCGCACCGGCCATGCTGCCCATCACCAGCAGCAGCGTGGTCATCAGGCCGTGCAGGAAGCTGTCGCGGTCGTAGTCGTCGTAGACGAAGGACAGGTCGAGCCCGAACCGCTCCTTCACCGCCAGGCCCAGGCGCATCAGGCCATTCGCTTCGTTCGAGGTCAGCAGCGCCCGGTTGCGGCAGGCATCCGGCCAATTGCCCCCCGCATCGCGACGGCAGACCGGTACGCCCAGGCCGTCCACCTGCCGCCACAAAGCCTGGGCACGTAGCAGGAAGCCACTCGGCGGGATGCCCCACCGATGTTCCACCGAGATCAGGGTGCCGTCGCGGTGCCAATCGGCGACAATGTCCGCCACCGCATGGCGCAGCGCATCGTCACGCGCTCCGCGCGGCAGGGCCAGCGCCCAGGGTGTCACCAGCACGCTCGGCAGCGGCATCCGCCAGCCGTTCCATTCGGGGGTGGCGAGGTCGCTGGCGATGGCGGTGTCGTCATAGGCCCAGCCGACGCAGCGCCCGGCGCGCACCGCCAGCTTGGCGTCGCGGTTGTTGCCGAACAGCAGCAGCCGCACCAGGTAGCGCTGCGCCAGTTGCCGGTTGAAGTAGGCGCCCTGCGTGGCGCAGACCGGCTGGCCGCGCAGTTCCGCCCAGTCGCGCAGGCGGCTGTCCGGCGGCACCATCAGGTTGACACCGCTGGCATAGTAGTTGGGCTCGATCATGGTGGCGATCTCGCGCCGCTGCTCGGTGTCGCCGAGCGTGGCGATCACGAGGTCGATCGTACCGTCCTCCAGCCGCTGCAGCCGGTTGGCGGAGGTGACGACCACCAGCCGCGCCGCCACGCCCAGGCGCCGCGCCAGATCCTGCGCAAGATCCACCTCCATCCCCGCGGGCAGCCCATCCGCGCCGAGTTGGCCGAACAGCGGGTAGTCCGCCTTCACCCCGATGGCGATCTCGCCACGCTGGCGGATTTCTTCCAGCGACGCGGCAACAGATGGTGAGGAAGCCACTGCCGGCAGCACGGCCGCCAGCATGGCGAGGAAGCGACGCAGGCCGTGCCGCATCAGGCGCGCTCCACCAGTGCGGCGAAGCCATAGGCCAGGGGCACCGGGCAGGCGGCGCGCAGCACGGCATCGGCCATGCGGCCTAGCGGACTGCCGATGGCGGCGCGTTCCGGCAACACGCTCTCGGCGCTGAAGCGCGGCTGGCCGAAGCCGGCTTCGGCCAGCTCGCCGGCCAACTCCGGCAGGGTGAACAGGTGATAGAACAACGCGACCGCGCCGCCGGCATCCTGGCGCCGGTACAGGATGTCGCCCGGCTCCAGCCTTCCTTCAGCCACCCGTTGCGCACAATTCCGCTGCTCGGCGCGGAAGCGGCGCAGCCGGCTCGGCACGGTCACCAACAGGCGGCCGCCCGGTCGCAGCAGGCCGTGCATGGTGCGCAGGGTAGCGACGCGTTGCGCCCGGCCGCTGACATGACCGAGCACGCCGAACATCATCAGCACCAGGTCCTGGGTGCCCGGGGCGACCGCCTCCTGCAGCATCGGGAGATCGCCACAGACCAGCCGCAGCCGGCCGGATTCCGCCGCCTCACGGAACCGCAGGCCGCAGCCGCCGATCGCCTCCCGGCTGATGTCATAGCCGGTGACGGAGAGCCCGGGCCGCGTCAGGAGAAGCGGCAGGTAGCGACCATTGCCGCAGCCGAAATCCAGCACTGCCCCCGGCTCCCCATGCACGCCCGGCAGCACTGCCCGGATGGCTGCCTCCATGGCGCGATTCGGGTGTGGGTAGCGTGTCTCGTACAGCCCGCTACCGAAGTACCGGTCATAGGCACTGGCAAGGTCGGGATGCAGGGTGGTGGACATGCGGCTCTCCTGGTTAAGGCCGTCCGCATCCTGCAGGGTGTCAGGCAGCACGCCCGACCGGCAGGCGATTGAACCACTCGCTTCGCTACGAAAGTGTTTCCGTCGCGGTGGCAACATCGTCCGGGCATGACGAACCACCTTTCAATCGGCGACCGGTGCAACGGCTTGTTAAGGCGCCCCGGCAAGACTGTCTCCAAGGCGCAACGGCAGGTTGGCGGAAGGGCGGTCCGGTGGAGCATTTTGAAGTTGACGCCGTGCCGCTGATGAACCCGGCCCATGAGGCCCGGCGCGCCGGACTGGGACGCCCGGAGACGGACCAGCAGGTCGCGGCGCACCGCCTGCGCGCACGGGGCTTCAGCTATCGGCGCATCGCCGAAACCCTGCGCATCGGCTACGGCACCGTCTCGCACTGGCTGTACGCCGAAGCGCCGGCGCCCGGCGCCAAGGCACAGCCGCCTCCCCTGGTGGACAGCCTTGTCCTGCCTGCGGTGCCACTAATTGCGAAGCCGATCGCCCCGGCCCAGGGCACCGCGGTGCTGGAAATACGCGTTGCGATGCTCGAAGCTGGCCTGGCCCGGGTGCAGAAGGCGGCGGCCCAGCGCGAGGCCGAGTTGGTCGCGGAACTCGACAGCCTGCGCGGCGCGCTGGCGGCGGCGAGCGGCGCCGGCGGCAGCCTGGCGCGCCTGCTGCGCTGGTCCCGCGGGCGCGAGACCGCCTGATGCTGGCACGCCGAGGCTTCCTCTGGCTGCTCCTCGCGGCGCTGGCGGGGCTGCTGCCGGCCCTGATGGTGGCCAGCCAGGCGGCCCGGCATGCCCTGGAAGGCGAAGCGCTTGAGCAGTTGGCCGGGCACGCCGCGACGCTGGCTGCGGCGCTGCAATCGTCTTCTCCACCAGCCCTGCCGGCCGATGCGGTCCTCTATGCGGCGGATGGCAGCGCCGTGGCAGGCGATCCGAGCTTGGTGGACCATCTGGCCAGGGTGGACCTGCCGGGAACTGCGCGTGGCACACGCACCACCGCCCCGACCGAACGGCAGGTCAAGGGCCTGCTGGCCGAGGCGCCGCTGCAGGCGCAAGCTGGTGCGGTCCCGGCCCGCCTGGTGCTGTGGCGCCCGGCGGTGCATCTGGAGGCGCGGCTGGCGGCTATCATGCTCGACGGCCTGCTTCATGCCGGGCTGCTGCTGCTGCTTGCCGTGCCTGCCGCCTGGATCGGCACCCGGCTGCTGCTGGCGCCAATAGGCATGGCCTGCGCCGGCAGCGCGATGCTGCTCGACCGGCTGCGCCAAGCGGACAGTGCCGCCGAGGACGCCGATCAAGCCCTGGATGCAGCCGCGCTGCTTGCCGAAATTCTCAGGCGGCGCCGATGCCGAAATCGTTGCGATGGCCCAGGCCGCCGTGGCGATGATCGCGCAGGTCGACAGCATTGCCGCGGCGATGACGCGTGCCGAGGCGGAAGAGGTACTGCCATGAGCCTCGGAACCGCCCCGGCCGCTGCTCGTCGTCTGCTGCCACTGGCGCTGCTGCCAACCGTGATCGCCTGGTTCGGCATGGCCCTTGCGATCCTGGGCGGGGTACGGGCCGGGATCGGCGCAGACAGCCTGCATCTGGCCGAGATGATCACTCCGCTTGCCCTTGGCCTTCCGATGGCCGGCTTCATTGCGACCGAGACGCTGGCCTATCTGTTGGGCAGCCGCCTGCTGCTGCCGACGAGCCTGCTGATCCAGGTGGCGCGAGACGCCGCGCGGAATGATTTCCGGCATGTGCCGCCGCCGGGCGGCGCCGACGAGGCCGGACGCCTCGCGGATGCGCTCGGCCGGCTGATCCGCCACCTGGCGCGGCGCCGCCAGGACCTCGACCTAATGGCCGCCGAGATGGCCGGGCAAGCCCTGGTGGCCGGCGGCGCGGCGCGTGCGGCGCGCCTGCTGGCCGAACAGGCCCCGCCCGCCCGGCTTGTTGCGACCGAACCCGATGCGGCCCTGGCCTGGCTCAACCCGGCGCGGCACCGGCTGCTCTGCGCCCTGGCCAGTGGCCTGGTGGTGCTGAGTGCCGCGCCGCTTGGCGCAGATGGTTTGGCGGCAGTGGCCGCGGTCGCGCTGCTCGCCGGCAGGCTGGTGGACCGGGTGCGGCGCTTCGGTGGCTGGGCGCTTTGGTCGGTGGTGGCCGCCGCACTCGTCCTCTGGCTGCTCCCGTCCGCGATTGGACAGATGCAGTGGCCGCCAAGTCTGGCGGTGGCGGTGGCAGCGAGCTTCGCCCTGCACTTCGGCAACGGCTGGCGCGGCCCATGCCACGGTATCGGCCAGCGCGACGGCGGTGCGGATGCCGCCTGGTACCATGCCGGACTTGCCGGAGCGCTGGCCGGCGGAGGCGTGGCCGCGGCGCTGATCGGCATCCTCGGTGCGCCATCGGCCAGCGCCATGCTGCCAGTGCCACTGCTCGCCCTTGGTGCCGCGGCCACGATGTGCCCAGCCGGGCCGGCCTCCACGGGCCGCGCCGGCTGGCCCGGCGCACCGGCCGCGTTGCGCCTGCTGCGCCAGGCCGCCGTGCGGCGGCTGGTCTTCTTCGAGGCGCTGCCGGCGGGGCTGATGCTGGGCTTCGCCCTGGCGTTGTCGGCGCCGCGTCCGGATCTCGCGGTTGCCGTGGCGGTGCTGGCAAGCCTGGTGGCAGGGGTGCAGGGAGCCATGCCGGCCCGTCACTTCGGGCGCTGGCCATCCGGCCTGCTGTTCCTCGCCGCGCTGGGGCTGCTGGCGGGCGGCCTTGCGGCCGGCGCGGCGGCGCTCGCCGCGGCCGCGGCCATTCTTGCCTGGCCGTTCAGTCCGAACTCCGCTTGTACCTTGCCTACGGGCAAGGCGACGCGCCAGGTCAACCTTCTCGCCATGCTGGCGCGTGCCATCGGAATCGGATCGGGCCTGCTCATCGCCGGTGCCGGGCTTCGCTGGTGGCTGGCGCATCCTGTTCCCGGGGCAGGTTAGAAAACATGCGGCTTCGCCGACAAATTGCTGCCAGTCTGGCGCTGCTGCTGGCCGCCATCGCCGCCGCGGTCGTGGTGTCCGGGCTGGTTCGCGCCCGTCAGGCGCAGGCCGAGGCCAGCTTCAACCGCCTGGCCACCCAGGAGCTCAGCTGGCGGGCAATCCAGGCGACCCTCGCCGAAGATCTGCGTGACGCCGCCCGGGCGGGCCAGCCGCTCGACCTGCTGGAGCGGCGGATCGCCAGCGCCACGCGGGTTGGCCCGGCGGTGTCGGAGGGTCTGGAACGGATCGGCGGGCGGCTGCTTCTGGTGGCGGTCCAGCCACTGCCCGAGGGCGGCGTCCTCGTCGCCGGCATGGCACCGGACCTGCTGCTGACCCGGGCCGCCGCCGCCACTGGCGCCCTGCCGGTGCTGACGGACCTGGACGGTCGCCCGCAGACAAGCGCGGCCGTAGACCTGCCCCTCGCTGCGGTGGCCGACCGGCTGCGCGGTCTGCAACCGGGCCTGCGCACCCTGATGGCCGGCGACCGGGTGATCGAAGTTGCGACGGTGGCCTTCCGCGACGGCACCGGTCAGATGATCGGCGCCCGCCGCTGGCTGTACGATGTCACAGAAAGACACGGCATCGAGATCAGGAATGAGCTGTTCTCGTCGGCCGTCGCGCTGGTCCTCGCGCTGGTCGCGGGCATCGGCTCGCTGCTGTGGCTGCGGCAGGCGTTCCGGCCACTGGAGCTGGTCCTCGCGGCGCAACACGCGCTGGCGGCCGGAGACCTGTCCGTCGAACTGCGCGGCCAGGACCGCACGGATGAAGTCGGCCGCGCCGTATGCGCGCTGCAGGTGTTTCGCGAAAGCCGTGGCGCATTGCGGCGCATGGCCCGTGCCGATGCTCGGCAGCGCCGTATCCGCCTGCGCTTCATCGAGGCCGAGTTGGGCAGCCTGGCCGAAACCATGGAAGCTGCCGACAAGGCCAGGATGGAGCAGGATCTGCGAGAGGTCCTGGCGGCCGCCAGGGGCGAGGACGGCGCCGCCGGCATGGATGCGTTGGCTCTGGCCTTCCACGTCATGTCGGAACGGGTCCGCAGCCAGCATGAGGGTCTGCGCGGCATGATCGAGGCGCAGCGCGACGCGCTTGCCACCAAGGCCCGCATGGAGGGGTTGCAACAGGAACTCTCGGCCGTGGCAACCATGCAGGCACGCATGGTGCCGGATGGATGGCCTGGCGGCTCGGGGGCTGCGGTCGGCGGCAGGCTGCTTCAGGGCGCGCAATACGGCGGCGACTTCCAGGATTTCTTCTGGCTGGATGGACCGCAGGGCGGGCGGCTGGCGGTGTTCATCGGCTCGGTCCATGGCGCCGGCTTGGCCGCGGGTTTCCTGGCGATCTCGGCCCGCGCGCTGGTGCGTGCCCTGGCGCCACAGGCGGCTAGCCCTGGCGCCTGCCTGTCGCGCGTCTCCGACCTGCTGCTGGGCGACAATGCGCAGCGCATGGAAATCAGCGCCTTCCTGGGCATCATCGACCTGCGAGACCAGGTGCTGGTCGCCGCCCGTGCCGCCGGGCCGCCGCCGCTGGTGCTGCTGCGGCCCGGCGAGGCACGCGTCCTGGATGTGCCGGGAGCGGCGCCGATGGGCCTGCAACCCGGGATGCGGGTGCCGGATACCATCATCGACCTGCCATCCCGTGCCGCCTTCGTGGCGGTCAGTCGTGGCTTGCCGCAGATGACGGTCGCTGGCCGGCCGCTCGGTATGGAGGGTTTGGCGGCGATGCTGGCGGAAAGCCCGGACCTCGATCCGGAGACGATGCTTGATTACGTGGCGAACCGGCTGTCCGCAGTCGTGGCGACAAGGGCGGCAGATGCCAGCCTGGTCGTGGCACGCCCCCATGCGGGGTCATGGCAGCAGGATCGCGCGGCCAGACAAGGCGCGGATGGCGCCTTCGCTGGCTTGGAGACTGCCGGCCCGGCACGGTGACCACGGCGGACACCGCCTCGCCAGGCATGCATCCTGTATCTATCGAGCGTTCCACGGCCGCGCACGGATGGTGCTTGGCATCGGGCTGTGGGCGCGCACCCAGCTCGCTGCCGCTCCCTGGCGAAACACCCTGGCCGGAATCACGTTGCGACAGCACATTGCCGATTTTCAGCGCGGTGGTTTGGCGGACGCAACTTGCTGCGGGGTCCTGCTGACCTTGCAAGCGCAGCCGTGGATGGCGTGGCCGGCTGGCATGAGCCAGACAATGATGTGGCCCGTATGGCGCGCCCTTCGCCTGCGGCCGTACCGGACTGGGGGCTTCAGGCTGCGGCGCGATCCGGCCTCGCCTTGGCAAGCTCCGCAACCTGGTCAGGCACCACCTCACCCTGCCTGATCAGGTCCCGGTATCTTGTACCGACGAGAAGCCGCGGATCCAGGCCGCCGGGGGCACCGCACCTGTCCTGCCGACTTGGTCGCGTCAGGGGCCGGCACCGGATCGTGCCGGAACCGGACCAGGACCTCGACCCTGTCCGGCCGCTCGGCCAGCGCCTGCCTGAGGATTGCAAGCAGCGTCTCGGGTGAGACGTCAAGGTCGACGGTTTCCGCCGTTTCCTCGTACACCAGATGGAAATGCGGCCTCGGCACGGTGTCGAACAGCGGCTCGGCCGCGGTGCTCAGCAGTCGCCCCAGCAGTCCGAGGTCGGCGAGGGTTTCCAGCTGGCGGGCAATCTCGGCGGGCGTCATGGGCAGCCCGGATTCCGTGGCCATGCGGACGACGTCCGCGAGCCTGAGATGCGTGTCGGGCGCGGCCCGCAGCAGCGCCAGCAGCCGGGCGAGCGATCCCTGGCGAGGTAGCCCGGCCCGGCGCAGTTCTTCCCTGATCGCGGGTTGCACCGCTTGTGGCATTTGCTCCTCCCGTGGCCGGCGCCCTGGTTAACCGCGGGCGCCTGGCGCAGCCATTCAGCCTTGAACCGATGCCCGGGCGCAGCCGAAGCTGGCTGCGCCCGGACGCCGGCCCGCTGCCGTCAGGCGAGGTCGAAGCGGTCCAGGTTCATCACCTTGTTCCACGCCGCCACGAAGTCGCGCACGAACTTCTGCTGCGCGTCGTCGCTGCCGTACACTTCCGACACCGCGCGGAGCTGGGAGTTCGCGCCGAAGACCAGGTCCACGCGGGTGGCGGTCCACTTCGGCTCGCCCGTCGCGCGGTCACGGCCTTCGTACACGCCTTCCGTGTTCTCGGCCTTCTTCCAGACGATGCCCATGTCGAGCAGGTTGACGAAGTAGTCGTTCGTCAGCGTGCCCGGCCGCCTGGTGAGGACGCCTTCCTGCACCTGGCGGTGATTGGCGTCCAGCACCCGCAGGCCGCCCATCAGCACCGTCATCTCGGGCGCGGTCAGCTTCAGCTGCTGCGCCCGGTCCAGCAGCAGCTCCTCGGGCGGGCTGCCGTAGTCGGACTTCAGGTAGTTGCGGAAGCCATCGGCAAGCGGCTCCAGCACCTCGAAGGATTCGGCGTCGGTCTGCTCCTGCCGTCGCATCCGTGCGCCCGGGCGAGAAGGGCACCGGCACGTCGTGCCCGGCCTGCTTCGCCGCCTGCTCGACAGCCGCGCAGCCACCGAGCACGATCAGGTCGGCGAGCGAGACCTTCTTGCCGCCGGCGGCCGAGGCGTTGAACTCCGCCTGGATCCCCTCGAGCTTCGCCAGAACGGCCGCCAGCTTGGCGGGCTCGTTGACCTCCCAGTCCTTCTGCGGCGCGAGGCGGATGCGCGCCCCGTTCGCCCCGCCGCGCTTGTCGGAGCCGCGGAAGGTGGAGGCCGAGGCCCAGGCGGTCGAGACCAGCTGCGCGATGGAAAGCCCGGCGGCGAGGATCTTCGCCTTGAGCGCCGCGATGTCGCCCTGGTCGATCAGCGGGTGGGTCGACCGGCGGGACCGGGTCCTGCCAGATCAGGTCCTCCGCCGGAACCTCGGGGCCGAGGTAGCGGACCTTCGGTCCCATGTCGCGGTGGGTCAGCTTGAACCACGCCCGGGCGAAGGCTTCCGCGAACTGGTCGGGGTTCTCGTGGAACCGCTTCGAGATCGGCGCGTAGATCGGGTCCATCTTCAGCGCCATGTCGGCCGTCGTCATCATCGGCGCGTGCCGCACGGCGGGGTCGTGCGCATCCGGCACCATGGTCTTGGCGGCCGGGTCTGTCGGCGTCCACTGCCAGGCGCCGGCGGGGCTCTTCGTCAGCTCCCACTCGAGGTTGAGCAGGTTGTCGAAGTAGCCGTTGTCCCATCTGGTCGGGTTGTTGGTCCAGGCGCCTTCGAGGCCGCTGGTGATCGCATGGATGCTGTGGCCCTGGCCGAAGGCTGTTCTTCCAGCCGAGGCCCATCTCCTCGATCTCGGCGCCCTCGGGCTCGCGGCCGACATTGGTCACCTCGCCGGCGCCGTGGCACTTGCCGAAGGTATGGCCGCCGGCGACGAGCGCGACGGTCTCCTCGTCGTTCATCGCCATGCGCGCGAAGGTGTCGCGGATGTCGCGCGCGGAGCCGAGCGGGTCGGGCTTGCCGTTCGGCCCTTCCGGATTCACGTAGATGAGACCCATCTGCACCGCGGCGAGCGGCTTCGCCAGGTCGCGTTCGCCGGTGTAGCGCTTGTCACCCAGCCAGGTGTCCTCGTCGCCCCAGTAGATGTCCTCGCCCGGCTCCCAGTGGTCCACGCGCCCGCCGCCGAAGCCGAAGGGCTTGAGCCCCATGGACTCGATGGCGCAATTGCCGGTGAAGATGATGAGGTCGCCCCAGGAGATCCTGTTCCCGTACTTCTTCTTGACCGGCCAGAGCAGCCGCACCGCCTTGTCGAGGTTGCCGTTGTCCGGCCAGCTATTCAGCGGCGCGAAGCGCAGGGTGCCGGCGCCCGCGCCGCCGCGGCCATCGCCGGTGCGGTAGGTGCCGGCGCTGTGCCAGGCCATGCGGATGAAGAGGGGACCGTAGTGGCCGTAATCCGCCGGCCACCAGTCCTGCGAGGTGGTCATCAGCGCGAAGAGGTCTTTTCGCAGGGCTTCCAGGTCGAGCTTCTTGAATTCCTCGGGATAGTTGAACCCCGGGCCCAACGGATTGATCTCGGGGGGATTCTGATGCAGAATCCTGAGGTTCAGGGAGTTGGGCCACCAGTCACGGTTCGATCTGCCGCCGAAGCTCGTGTGCTTTGCCCCACCATGCATGACCGGGCACTTGCCGCCGCTCGGGCCACTGTTTCCGTCCATTTTTTCCTCCAGTCCTGAATGCATTTTCTGACGTGCGCGATGCAGCGCGACTGCTTCGGGAAACACTCCAATGCGCAGCCGGCACGAGGGATGCGTGCCAGATGAGCCATGTCATGGAATCACGGGTCTGCGCCGGGCCTGCCCTGGTGGTGGCGCCCGATGCCATGACGCTTTAGGTCCGGCTTGGGGATGGCCGTTCCTCCCTTTCTTGATTGGCGTTGACGGAGGCTAGCGGCACCCCGACCATAAAGGGAAGCGAAACCAGCCAACCAGCCCGATAGGCAACATCTATCATGACAGTAGCCCTGACCCGATGAACCTGCGGGATCTGCGCTATCTTCTTGCGGTCGCCGAGCATGAACATTTCGGGCGCGCCGCGGAGGCCTGCGGCATCAGCCAGCCGACCTTGTCCGTCCAGCTTCGCAAACTCGAGGAGTTGCTGGGCGTCATCCTGTTCGAGCGTGGCAGCAAGGCCGTGACGCCGACGGTCGCCTGCGAGTTGCTGATCGGCCATGCCCGCGCCGCAGTGGCCGAGGCGGACGCGATCCTGGCCGTGGCGCGCAGCCTGCACGACCCCTTGGCCGGGCGCTTCCGGCTCGGCATCATCCCGACGCTGGCGCCCTATCTGCTCCCGTTGATCTTCGCGCCACTGCGCGAAGCGCTGCCCATCCTCGAGGTGGAACCGTGGGAGGACCAGACGTCGGTGCTGCTCAAGCGGCTGCGCGCGCACGAGCTGGACGCCGCCTTGCTGGCAACCGAGGTGGATGGACCAGACCTCGCAAGCCGGCCGCTCTTCGCCGAGCCCTTCCTCGCGGCACTGCCGCCCGAGCATCCGCTCGCCGCGCAGGCGGTGGTGGCGGAGGCGGACCTGGGGCCCGACATACTTGTCCTGGCGGATGGGCATTGCCTGCGTGACCAGGCGCTCGAAGCCTGTGGGCGGAGCGGGGCGCTGGGCAGCACGCTGCGCGCCACCGGCCTCTCGACATTGCTCAACATGGTGGCTGCCGGCTATGGGACGACGCTGCTGCCGGGGCTCGCAGCCGGAGCGGCGCAGGATGCCGGTATCGTCCTGCGACCGCTGGCGACGCAGGCGGGACGAACGGTCCGCATTGTCTGGCGTGCCAGCTTCCCGCGGCGTGCGGCACTGGATGCAGTAGGCGACGTCATCGCCATCCGGTTGCGCGGCTTCGCGGAGGGGGCAGCGGCCGGGACGATTTGACCATCTGCCGAGAAGCGAAGCGGCAGCCCGGGCACTGGCCCGGCCAGGTACCCGGCTGTAGGGTGGCGCCGATTCCCGGGAGGAACCTTGTCATGACCAGGCTACCGCCTACCTCGCTCGTCGGCTCCTATCCGCAGCCCGACTGGCTGATCGACCGCGCAGAAGCTCGGCCGGCCGCTTTCCGCCGCGCGTCGCGGGCGCGGGAACTGTGGCGCGTCGCGCCGGAGTACCTCGAGCAGGCGCAGGACGACGCCACGCTGCTCGCGATCCGCGACCAGGAACGCGCCGGCCTCGACATCATCACCGACGGCGAGATGCGGCGCGAGAGCTACTCGAACCGTTTCGCGACCGCGCTGGAAGGCGTGGACCTCGACAATCCCGGCACCGCACTCGACCGCTCCGGCCATCCCAACCCGGTGCCGCGCGTCGTCGGCAAGATCCGCCGCATGCACGCCGGTCGAGGTGCGACGACGTGAAGTTCCTGCGCGCCAACACCGACCGCATGATCAAGATCACCGTGCCCGGCCCCTTCACCATGAGCCAGCAGGCGCAGAACGACTTCTACGAGCCACGAGGCCGAGATGGCGCTGGACTACGCCGCCGCCGTCAACGAGGAGATCCGCGACCTCTTCGCCGCCGGCGCCGACATCGTGCAGGTCGACGAGCCCTACATGCAGGCGCGGCCCGAGAAGGCGCGGCAGTACGGCGTCGAAGGCGCTCAACCGCGCGCTGGACGGCATCGACGGCGACGACCGCCGTGCACATCTGCTTCGGCTATGCCGCGATCATCCACGAGCGGCCGGCCGGCTACTCCTTCCTGCCGCGAGCTCTGCGGCTGCGGCGTGCAAGCAGATCTCGATCGAGACGGCGCAGTCCAACCTCGACACTGCACGGTGCTCGAGCAGCTTGCCCGGCAAGACGATCATCCTCGGCGTCATCGATCTTTCCGACGATGACCGTGGAGACACCGGAAGTCGTCGCCGCGCGCATCCGCCGCGCGCTGCCGCATCGTCGACCCGAGGAACGTCATCGTCGCGCCCGACTGCGGCATGAAGTACCTGCCGCGCGACGTCGCCTTCGGCAAGATGCGGGCCATGGTCGAAGGCGCAGCGATCGTGCGGCAGGAGTTGCAGGGTCTCTGACTAAGGGCCGCGCCGCACGGCTTGATCGTCGCCATGACGGAAGCGGGTGGTGAAACCAGCTCTCCAATGCTGTGGCCCGTGCGGAGAACTGCGGGTGTCGTGGTTCTTTGGCCAAGATGGCGAACCGCGGGTGTTCGCCATGGCACTCCCGCGCCGGGGTGGATTTGACGCTGCCACGCTGCGAGAGGCGGAGAATGGACAGGCGCAAGCTCGGCGCCAGCCTGCGCCTGCGGTGGTCTTCGATAGGAAGACACACGCCGAGGCGGCAGTGGTGCACGATGATCGTCGCAGCAGTGGCTCCACGCGCACGCACGGTGCTGCTTCAACGCACCATCATGTAGCCGGGCGAGCACCCGTCCCGGCCAGGCCTCCAGGGCCGCCTCCCTGCGGTTCCCGTCCCTCCGTAGGGCAGCGTGGCTTCATCCTGCCGCTTGGCGCTCATCCTCCGCCGCGACATGCGACAAGATTTCGGCCAAGCGGCGCAGCGTGTCGTGAGATGCACGCATGGGCGGCAGGCGTGGAGTCGGATCGCAAAGCTTGAGCAGCCCGAGGGCGCCCTTCAGCGGGAGGTAGCCTCCGTCATGTGTGGATGCCCCCTGCGGGTCAAGGTGTTCGGGCATGGCGGCGGTACCGAGAGCACGGGTGCGGTCATGTGTCCGGCCTCTGATGCGGCCGGGATGGCCGCGGGCCCCGATGAGCTTCGCGGTGCGAGTGCCTGATCAACGTGGCGCGCTTGGTAGCGCATTGACGGACACGGTCTCTCTCGCAGCCGGTTTGCCGGTCTCTCGATCCCATCGCCGCTCTGGCACCTTGGCCCCTGCCGGCTGCGGCCGCCGGTCAGCTCGGTCCGCGACGCGTCAGGCGGTCACGGGTGTCTTGTAGGTCCCTCCCTTCGCCAACAGCGCCCAGGCGATGCGCGCCGTCTTATTGGCCAGCGCCACGGCCGCCACCTTGAACGGCCGCCGTGCCAGAAGCCGCGTCGCCCAATCCGTCCCTTCCGGTGCGCGCTTGGCATACCGGAGCCGAGCCGTGGCGCCGAGCACCAGAAACGAACGGAGAGTGGCATTGCCCTGCCTCGAAATCCGCCCAAGCCTTTCCTTGCCTCCGCTGGAATGCGCCCTTGGGGTCAGGCCCAGCGATGCGGCGGAGTGGCGCCCTGACTGAAAGCCTTGCGGGTCTGGCACCATGGCCTGCAGCGCGATGGCGGTGATCGCGCCGATACCAGGGATCGTCGCCAGTCGCCGGGCCGTCTCGTCGGTCCGCGAGCGGCGGACCATTCCTGTTTCGAGCCGGTCGATCCTTTCTTCGAGCGCCTCGACTTGCCCTGCCAGTTCAAGCAGCGCCTCACGCGCAGCTGACGGCAGGCGTCGGTCGTCATTGTCACGCAGTATGGTGATCAGATCGGCGACCTTTCCCATCCCCTTTGCCGCGATGATGCCGAACTCTGCCAGGTGACCGCGCAGCGCGTTCACTGTGCGGGTCCGTTGCTGGACAAGCATCTGCCGGACCTTGAGTTCGGTGCCCGCCGCCTGTTGCGCTTCGGTCTTCGCTGGCACGAAACGCATCGTCGGCCGGGTCACCGCCTCGCAGATTGCCTCAGCATCTGCCGCATCGGTCTTGCCGCGTTTCACATACGGCTTCACGTAGGCCGGCGGCATCAGCCGCACGCGGTGTCCCAGCCCCTCGATCACGCGTGCCCAGTGGTAGGCCCCCCCGCAGGCTTCCATGCCAACGGTGAGCGGCGGTTGTGCTCGGAAGAAATCCTCGACCTCGCTGCGGCGCAGCTTCCGCCGGAGTATAATCTTCCCGCCGTCATCGACCCCATGGACTTGGAACACGTTCTTCGCCAAGTCGAGCCCAACCGTTGTAGCCTGCTGCACGGATGCCTCCTCTCATGGTGGTGCTGCACACACAGCCGCCACGTTATGGCATGTCGATGCCGCGGAGCAGGGGGCATCCACCCCATCAATGTGGTGGAATTTGCTGCTGGGCCTGAGGTGGCCACGGCTCAGGCGGACCTGGGTGGCAGTTGCAGGGTTTCGTTGGTTGCCGCCGGGCTGAGCATCTCGCCCATGGCCTCGACGCCCATGTAGCGGTGCTGCAGTTGCCATTCATCGTTGGCCTCGAGCAGCACAGCGCCGATGAGCCTGACGATCGACTGCTCAGAAGGAAAGATGCCGACGACGTCGGCACGACGTTTGACCTCCTTGTTCAGGCGCTCCAGCGGATTCGTGGAATGCAGCTTGGTCCTGTGCTGCGGCTGGGAACGCCATGTAGGCGAGCACGTCGTCCTCGCTGTCGTCCATCAGCTTGCCGAGCTTCGGCCAGCGGGGCCGGAGTTGGTCGGCGATGTGTCGCCAGGTCTGCCGCGCGCTCGCCTGGTCGGGCTGCAGGAAGGCTTGGCGCAGCGCGGCCGAGGCCATGGATTGTTGCGCCTTGCCGACATGGGCCAGCGCGTTGCGCATCCAGTGGACCCGGCAGCGTTGCCAAGTCGCGCCAAGGACACGGGCGATCGCCGCCTTCAGCCCTTCATGCGCATCGGAGACGACCAGCCTCACGCCCTTCAGGCCGCGCTTGACGAGGCTCTTGAGGAAGGCCGCCCGGAGGGTCTCCGCCTCGGACGGGCCGATGCGCAGGCCGACGATCTCGCGCCGCCCCTCGGCATCGCAGGCGACCGCGATTATCGCGGCGGCGGGTTGGACGCACTGCATCCAACAGCCGGCCGCCCTCGCGCTGGCGGAGGTAGGTGGCGTCGGGCTATGTGTGGACGGCCCCCTCGATGCAAGGGCTTTCCGGTTTGATGGTGCCGCGGTCGGGTGCGGTCATGTGTCCGGCCTCCATGTGCAGTGCGGATGACCGCGGGCCCTGATGCAATCCGCGGCCCTGCTCCCAACCAGAGATTCGCGTTCCATGACGCTTTGGCTCGAACGGGATTTGCAGGACTCCGGGATCGACCGGTTTTGCCATCACTCCCCTTCGCCCCTGCGCCCCCGCCAGCCGCGGCATCTCCGGCGGGAAGCCTAACCCTCTCTGCTCAGGCCGCCGCTGCCGTTGCG
>CAWHIH010000009.1:0-212650 GCA_963829365.1 uncultured Alphaproteobacteria bacterium
TAGTGTCCATCCGGGAACAGATCGAGTTCATCGAATCGGTTGTGATTGGCTCCCGGCGGCGGGTGCGGGAAGAAGGACGTCCATGTGGACGCCCGAGAACCGGCCGAAATACGACCGCAGCAAGCTGCGCTACCCGAGCGATCTGACCGACGAGGAATGGTCGATCATCGGTCCGCTGATCCCACTGGCGAAGAGCGGCGGCAACAAGCGGACGGTGGACATACGAGCGGTGCTGAACGGGGTGATGTACATCCTGTCCACCGGCTGCCAGTGGGCCGCGCTGCCGAAGGACCTGCCGCCACGCAGCACGGTGAACGACTACCTGCGACGCTGGGACGAGGACCGGACGCTCGATCGGATCCACCACGCACTCTACGTGCTGTGCCGGGAGCAGGCCGGGCGCGAGGCCAGCCCGACGGCCGCGATCATCGACAGCCAGAGCGTGAAGAGCGCGGAAAAAGGGGGCGCTGCATCGACCCCTCGGGGTACGATGCGGGCAAGAAGATCAAAGGCAAGAAGCGGCACATCCTGGTCGACACCCAAGGCCTGCTGATGCAGGCCATCGTCCACGCCGCCGACATCCAGGACCGCGATGGTGGCGTGCTGCTGATGGGCGCGCTGTTCGGCCTCTACCCCTTCCTGCTGAAGCTCTACGCCGATAGCGGGTATCAGGGGCCAAATTCCAGGCCGGGCTGCGCGCGACCTGCCGCCAGATCAACCTGGAGATCGTCAAGCGATCCGAGTTGCGCAAGTTCGTCGTGCTGCCGAAGCGTTGGATCGTCGAGCGCACCATCGCTTGGCTCAATCGCTGTCGACGATTGGCCAAGGATTGGGAGTGCCTGAACCGCAGCGCACTTGCCTTCCTACGCTGGGCCTCAATCCGCCTCATGCTTCGAAGGCTATGTCAGAAAACAAAATGATCCCGGATGGACTCTTCTCAGATTCCGGTTCCTATCGCTCCGCCGCTCGTAGGTGTCAAACAGCGTCCAATATTTTCCACCCGACAGCGCCCAAAACTTTTCAGTTCACGCGCCCAGTTTCGGTTGTTTCTTCCTCTGCTTGAAGCGGAAGGAATTGTTCCCGGTTTCCAAGATATCGCAGTGATGGGTGATGCGATCGAGCAGGGCTGTGGTCATTTTGGCGTCGCCGAACACGGCGACCCATTCCGCGAAGGACAGGTTGGTGGTGATGATCAGGGAGGTCTTTTCGTAGAGCTGGCTGATCAGATGGAACAGCAAGGCACCGCCTGATGCGGGAAATGGCAGGTAGCCCAGCTCATCGAGGATCACGGCATCGGTCTGGACCAGTTGGCGGGCCATGTTTCCGGCCTTGCCTTGCTGCTTTTCGCGCTCCAGCTGGTTCACCAGATCGACGGCGTTGTAGAAGCGCACGCGTTTGCCCTGGTGGATGGCGGCGACACCCAATGCGGTGGCGAGGTGGGTTTTGCCGGTCCCGGTGCCGCCGACCAGGATCAGGTTATGCGCCGTCTCCATGAAGGCAGCGCTGGCCAATTGCTGGATTTGCGCCTGCGGCAGCGGTGTTTCTGCCCAATCGATTCCGGTCAGGTCGCGGTGCACCGGAAAGCGCGCGACCTTGAGTTGGTAGCGCAGGCTGCGGACCTGGCGATCGGCCAGCTCGGCCTCGATCATGCGGTCAAGCCACGCCTCGGGTTGCACGGGCCGTCGCGGTCCCTCGGCGAGCCACTCGTTCCAGGCGGTGGCCATGCCGTAGAGGTGCAGCGCGTTGAGTTGGGCGGCGCGATCGGTGGCGCGCGGTTCAGTGCCGCGCGGTTCAATGGATGACATGTCTCGCCCCGCGCAGATGATCATAGCGGCTGCAATCGGCGAGCGGCTCGGTCTGCAGTTGCAGCATGTCGGGCACGGCCAGCGCGCGGTGCGGCGCTGGGCTTTTGGCAGCAGGCGCTCGGTTTGCAGCCAGTTCTCCAGCCGTTCCTGGAAGGCACCGAGCCTCGGGGTGGGTTGTTGGGCCCTGCGATAGATCGGCTCGGTCTGGGTCCGGCAATGCTTGCGAACGGTTGGACGGGACAGGTTCAGGTCACGCGCGATCGAACTGATGCTCTCCTTGCCCACCGAACGGCGAAAGCGAAGTTTGGCAATCAGATCCATGACCAACACCCCAGATTCTCCAGCGCAAAGGCCGGATGATCACACGACCCTGGGTGGAAAGTTTTGGACGCGGTTTACCCAGGGAATCTGGAAAGAGTTGCACGCTGTTTTGCACTTCTGCTCCTCCGGCACCGTGCGCAGTACCTTGGGACCGAAGGGGCCGAGGGGCGCGAGCGGAGAAGGTGGGGCATTGTCTGGCATGAGCAAAGAATAGAACGAATCAGGAACACAATTGCACTACCAAATGCCGCACGGCCCTATTTTTCCCCGGTATCTACAGCACGCGGCGGGGGGCGTACTGCACTGATGCCGCCAGGCTTGCTGCGGCCCGATGTCGTCGGACCCACCGGCAGGCGCTACGCAAGACGGGAGTTGGAGGCACCACCGCCACCATGGCCCGCCGACTGCCCAATCAGCGGTGTCAGATGGAGAGGCCAGGCACGACGAGGTTCTTCAGGGCGTGGCGCACCTCATCCTCTATATCCACCGCCTTCCGGGTCGCCAGATCGAAGGCAACCCCGACAGCTTCAGCGGCAGCCACCGCCGCCCCGCTCTCGCCATCGAAGAGCCAATGTGTCCAGGTCGTCGTCTTGCTCCCTACGGCCTTCAGCCCGCTGCGGACCGTGAGCAGATCGCCGGCCATGACGGGCCGGTGATACACCAGACGGTACTCGAGCGCCGCGCTGCCGATCTTGCCGCTGGGCTGTGCTGCCTGGCGGGCAGCGCGGGCCGGTGAGTTCGGCACGCCGTCCCAGATGCGGGCGATCACACCATCGGCGCGCATCAGGCCATGCGCGTTGCACTCCGCGACCTGGACCGAGCCCTTGTGGGTCAGGCTCAGGCCGATCTCCACCGCGCCCCCCAGGGACAGTGGCTCACGCGGTGGGCCGAAGCCGAGGCCGCGCGGGGCGGCATACTCCGGCACCGCACCCGCGAGAGGTGCCGCCGCGTCGGCAATGCTGGAAGGCAGGGGACGAGGAGCCCCGGTCCTCGAATCCGCCAGCACCATGTCGGTCACGATCGTCGCCGCCACGACGCCGAGGCCGACGTTCCGGATCTCTTGGTAGAACCTGAAGGTCTCGCCGCGGCGGTAGACGACAGCGCCATGGATCGAGAACGGGGTGCCGGCCGGGAGCTCGCGGACGAAGCGGATGTGCTGGTCGGTCGGGACCAGCCCGGCGCCGTGCTCGCGCACATAGGCGGTGCCCAGGCCGAGTTCGAGTCCCAGCCAGTCCAGGGCCTCAAGGGCTCGCGAGACGTAGTGCCGGACGTTCATGTGCCCCATCACGTCGCACTCGCCGATCTGCACGCTACCCATTCCGATCTCGATCACCGCGTACCTCCGCCTAGCTTGGCCTATTGCGCACCAATCCGGACAACATGCAGCCGCCGCTGTGGCGCATCGAGCCGACCGAAGGGGCCGATGCTGAACGCCTCAGCCAGATGGGACAGTAAATGGTGGCGCAACTGCAGACCAGAATGCCGGGATCGGTGGTGGCGGAGCAGCTTCAGCCCTCGGCTGGCCCTCCTCGCCAACGGCTTAGCGAACTGGATCGGTCTCAGCGGCAAATGCTCCGGGAGCCCATGTCGAAGTGGAAGTGGTCATGATGCGCCGCGTTAAAATCGGGGCCGAGCACGCCACGGAACCAGCGACATGCACCATCGTGCACGGTCCGCAGGAATGCCGCCTCGGGATCCGTTCCGGACCAGTCCCGGGCGAGCCGTACCTCTCGTCCATCTCGCAGCACGAATCGAGCAATGTCGATCGCATTGGCCGTGGCATGCTGGCTGCGGCGACCGGCCGCGGCGTGATTTACATTGCGGCATGCATAGGTGCCGAGCTGGCGCACCGCGACGACGTCGGATAGGAGATACCTCTGCGCCGCCGGCTGCAGCGTGTTCCGTTCGAACAGGATCCAGGCTGCAGCCAGGGGACAGGTGACCATCGGCTGGGCTGGTATGGTGCGCACCGTGCCGACCAGGCGCAGGGCGTTCCTGAGGTAGCGTCCGCGGATGTGGTGGAAATTCCGGTTTCGGCCGGGGTGTAGGGCTGGGGTGGCCATCGGACCTGGCGGCTAGGGTGGAGTTGCGAAGCTCCCACCCCTGACCGAGCCGAGGACCCGATGACCGACGACAGACTGCCACTGGCGGACCTGCTGGCGAAAGCCGGAGACGGTGACTTCCTTCGCAGCGTCGCCGAGGCGGTGCTGCAGATGCTGATGGAGGCCGATGTGGAGGGCCTGATCGGCGCCGGGCGGCACGAGCGCACCGGCGAGCGGCTGAACTACCGCAACGGCTTCCGCGACCGGACGCTGGACACGCGGCTGGGGTCGCTGCAGCTGCGGATCCCGAAACTGCGGCAGGGCAGCTACTTCCCGCCCTTCCTGGAGCCCCGGAAGACCTCCGAGAAGGCCCTGGTGGCGGTGATCCAGGAAGCATGGATCGGCGGCGTCTCGACCCGGCGCGTGGACGATCTGGTGCAGGCCATGGGCCTGTCCGGCATCTCGAAGTCGACCGTCTCGAAGCTGTGCAAGGACATCGACGAGCGGGTCGGCGCCTTCCTCGACCGGCCGCTGTCCGGCGAGTGGCCGTATCTCTGGCTCGATGCCACCTACCTGCGTCAGCGCGAGGGCGGGCGCATCGTCTCGGTCGCCGCGATAATCGCCGTGGCCTGCGATGCCGAGGGGCGGCGCGAGATCGTCGGCCTGCACATCGGCCCGTCCGAGGCCGAGACCTTCTGGTCGGCCTTTCTCAAGAGCCTGGTGAAGCGCGGCCTGAAGGGGGTGAAGCTGGTCGTCTCCGATGCGCATGAAGGGCTGAAGGCGGCGATCTCCCGTGTGCTCGGCGCAACGTGGCAACGGTGCCGGGTGCATTGGATGCGGAACGCGCTTGGCCCATGTCGGCAAGGCGCAGCAGTCCATGGCCTCGGCCGCGCTGCGCCAAGCGTTCCTGCAGCCCGACCAGGCGAGCGCCCGGCAGACCTGGCGCCACGTCGCCGACCAACTCCGGCCGCGCTGGCCGAAGCTCGGCAAGCTCATGGACGACAGCGAGGACGACGTGCTGGCCTACATGGCGTTCCCAGCCCAGCACAGGACCAAGCTGCATTCCACGAATCCGCTGGAGCGACTGAACAAGGAGGTCAAACGTCGTGCCGACGTCGTCGGCATCTTTCCTTCTGAGCAGTCGATCGTCAGCCTCATCGGCGCGGTGCTGCTCGAGGCCAACGACGAATGGCAACTGCAGCACCGCTACATGGGCGTCGAGGCCATGGGCGAGATGCTCAGCCCGCCGGCAACCAACGAAACCCTGCAACTGCCACCCAAGGTCCGCCTGAGCCGTGGCCACCTCAGGCCCAGCAGCAAATTCCACCACATTGATGGGGTGGATGCCCCCTGCTCCGCGGCATCGACATGCCATAACGTGGCGGCTGTGTGTGCAGCACCACCATGAGAGGAGGCATCCGTGCAGCAGGCTACAACGGTTGGGCTCGACTTGGCGAAGAACGTGTTCCAAGTCCATGGGGTCGATGACGGCGGGAAGATTATACTCCGGCGGAAGCTGCGCCGCAGCGAGGTCGAGGATTTCTTCCGAGCACAACCGCCGCTTACCGTTGGCATGGAAGCCTGCGGGGGGGGCCTACCACTGGGCACGCGTGATCGAGGGGCTGGGACACCGCGTGCGGCTGATGCCGCCGGCCTACGTGAAGCCGTATGTGAAACGCGGCAAGGCCGATGCGGCAGATGCTGAGGCAATCTGCGAGGCGGTGACCCGGCCGACGATGCGTTTCGTGCCAGCGAAGACCGAAGCGCAACAGGCGGCGGGCACCGAACTCAAGGTCCGGCAGATGCTTGTCCAGCAACGGACCCGCACAGTGAACGCGCTGCGCGGTCACCTGGCAGAGTTCGGCATCATCGCGGCAAAGGGGATGGGAAAGGTCGCCGATCTGATCACCATACTGCGTGACAATGACGACCGACGCCTGCCGTCAGCTGCGCGTGAGGCGCTGCTTGAACTGGCAGGGCAAGTCGAGGCGCTCGAAGAAAGGATCGACCGGCTCGAAACAGGAATGGTCCGCCGCTCGCGGACCGACGAGACGGCCCGGCGACTGGCGACGATCCCTGGTATCGGCGCGATCACCGCCATCGCGCTGCAGGCCATGGTGCCAGACCCGCAAGGCTTTCAGTCAGGGTGAACCGCCCCGGGTTTGCCGGAGGCCCTACCTGTTGAGAGGATGGGGCCATGACAAAGAAGACGTCGAACCGGTTTTCGCCTGAGGTCCGGCAGCGGGCGGTGCGAATGGTGCTGGAGCATGGGGGCGACCATGCCTCCCAATGGGCCGCGATTGGCTCGATTTCGGCCAAAATCGGGTGCACGGCCGAGACGCTGCGGAAGTGGGTGCGGCAGGGCGAGCGCGACGCGGGCCAGCGGCTTGGCACCACGACGGAGGAACGCGAGCGCATCAAGGCGCTGGAGCGCGAGGTCCGCGAGTTGCGCCAGGCCAACGAGATCCTGCGGAAGGCATCGGCGTATTTTGCGATGGCGGAGCTCGACCGCCGATCGAAGCCATGATCGCCTTCATTGGCGATCACCGCGAGGTCTACGGTGTCGAGCCGATCTGCGGGATGCTGCGGATCGCCCCGTCGACCTACCATGCCCATGTCGCCCGACGTGCCGATCCGGCGCGGGCCTCGCCTCGAGCCCGGCAAGACCTGGTGCTCACGGAGCAGATCCGGCGGGTGCATGCGGCCAACTTCGGGGTCTATGGCGCCCGCAAGGTCTGGCGGCAGCTTGGTCGGGAAGGCGTCGCGGTGGCGCGTTGCACGGTGGAACGCCTGATGCGGCGGATGGGCCTGCGTGGCGCCGTCCGCGGCAAGGAGACAAGGACCACGATCGCCGACAAGACCTCGCCTTGCCCGGCGGACAAGGTGAACCGGCAGTTCCGGGCGCCGCAGCCGAACGCCCTGTGGGTGTCGGATTTCACCTATGTGGCGACGTGGCAGGGCTTTGTGTACGTGGCCTTCATCATCGATGTCTTCGCCCGCCGCATTGTCGGCTGGCGGGTGTCGAGGAGAGCACACGCGGACTTCGTCCTCGATGCTCTCGAGCAGGCGCTGCATGACCGCCGTCCGCTGAAGGGCGGGCTCATCCACCATAGCGACAAGGGCAGCCAATACGTTGCGATTCGGTACACAGAGCGCCTGCTCGAGGCCGGTATTGAACCCTCCGTCGGCAGCGTTGGAGACTCCTATGACAATGCGCTCGCCGAGACCGTCATCGGTCTGTTCAAGACCGAGGTGATCCGGCGGCGTGGCCCGTGGCGCAACCTGGAGGCCGTCGAGTTCGCTACCCTCGAGTGGGTGGACTGGTTCAACAACCGCCGCCTCCTCGAGCCGATCGGCAACATTCCACCGGCCGAGGCGGAAGCGCGCTACTATGCCGCCCAGCAAGAGGTTGCGCTGGCGGCCTAGACTCAAGCTCACCGGCCTCCGGCAAACCCGGGGCGGTTCACGATGACGTGCCGCTGCAGCTTGACCAGTTCGACCTGCGCCGCACGCAACGCGGCTTTCTCCTCATACTTGTCGCGCTTGGCGCGCTTGTTCTTGCGGGACGGCATCGCATTCGCTCTTTGCGGCTTATGGCGCCGCTGGCCTGAAAATGGCCCTGGGGAAAGCAGCTTCGAGGCGCTCCACCGCGCGTGCCGGTCGTCAATGCGCCGCGGGTGGGCTTCATCACCCAGCGCGTACTGGCTGGGTTCATGGAAGATGGCTTGTCGCCTTCACCACAACTGAACCGCTTCTCTGCGCGCTTGGCGCCAGGAGGGGGGACAGGAGACGTCCAACAAGCAAACCGAAGGTCCGGATTTTCGGACCTCCCATTTTGACAGGTCAACAACGGCAGCAAATCGGCCGCAGCTTACCGCTCTCAATTCATCGGCCGATTTGCATCGCCGATGAGAAAGCATGTCAGCAGCAGCAGGACTTCTTTCCGGTAGACGGATGCTGCTTGTTCGCCTCTGCCGTGTGCTGAATGGCTTCCCCTATCAGGGCGTCGGCCTTCACAGCGTGATCAGCCGCTCTCCCAGGATCGCCCGCCGCCAGGTGCTTGGCGGCCTCCTTGTGATGCATCGCAGCGCCGTCGCAGCACGATGCCGCGGTGGTGTGGTGCTTGGACATTTCCGCTACGTTTTCCATGTTCTTCTCCGTTTGCTGTCGAGATCGGGACGCCCGTCCGATAAGCCGCCCACCACGCCCTATGGCGTGGATCGGCAGTTTCCCGGTTATCGTTGCGGCACTCCGGCTACTTGGTCTTGGGTGACGGCGTCGTCGGTTCCTTGGCTGCTGCGGTGCCATCAGGCTGCGCGCCATCGTCGTCCAATGGGTGGTGATTGGCCGGGTTGTCCTTGTACTCGTCCACTTGGACGCCCCTACCGTCTAGAGCAGAATCCGATCAATCTGGTTCATACCCGGCTGCGGTGAAGTAGTTGGCGCAGTCTTGCGGGGTGAAGCGCGGCAGGGCATCCCGGATCACGCCCCACAGCTCGTCGATGGTACGTGCGCCGACCTTGCGCAGGAACGCCTTGAGCTTGGAGAAGGCGTTCTCGATCGGGTTGAAGTCAGGGGAGTAGGGTGGCAGGTAGCACAGTGTCGCCCCCGCCGCCTCGATTGCCCGGCGCACTTCCGCTCCCTTGTGGGCGGGCAGGTTGTCCATGATGACCGTGTCGCCGCAACGTAGCGCCGGCACCAGGACCTGCTCGACGTAGGCCTGGAAGGCGGCGCGGTTCATGGGCCCGTCGAGGACCATGGGTGCGGTCATGCCGTCCACGCGGAGCGCCGCGGCGAAGGTTGTCGTCTTCCAGTGCCCGTGCGGCACGGCGGCACGGCAGCGCTCTCCTTTCAGGGCGCGGCCTCGCAGCCGAGCCATTTTGGTTGAGGCGCCGGTCTCATCGATGAAGACCAGGCGCTGCGGATCGAGGTCAGGTTGGGCTGAAAACCAGGCCCGGCGCCGGGCGGCGACGTCGGGCCGCTCCTGCTCGGCTGCGTGCGCTGTTTTTTTTGAAGGTCATGCCGTGGCGATCGAGGCAGCGCCAGACGGTGCTGGCGCCGAACGAGGCACCGTGCTCGGTCCTCAGCAGTTCTGCCAGCTCGACCAGGCTGATGTCCTTCTGGGCCGCCACGGCGGCCAGGATCACGCTGCTGAACGCCTCGATGCGATGGGAGCGTGTGTCGCCACCCTGTGGTTTGGCATCAACGGTGCCTGCCGTGCTGACGGCCTGCACCCAGCGCACGGCGCTGGCTGCCGAGACACCAAAACGCTTCGCTGCGGCACGGCGGGACGCGCCACCGGCTACGGCGGCAACCAGCCGGGAACGAAGGTCGATCGACAGTGGCTTACCCATGCAGGCTGGCCTCCTGCCCAGCCTGCATGGTGAATCACATCGCGCCCGCGCCGGGAACCCCTGCGATTCACATCGGATGGTTTCCGCTCTAGAGCGGCTTCCTGGCTGACTGAATCGCTTGTGATCCACAAAGCGGCGCGGAGATGATTCAGTTGCTCCTCGGCAAGGGGGGCGATGGAGATGTCGAAGGCGCTGTCGGTCGATTTGCGGGAGCGCGTGGTGGTGGCGGTGACGGCGGGATCGTCGTGCCGGGCGGCGGCGGTCCGCTTCGGGGTGAGCGCGGCCAGCGTGGTCCGGTGGGCAGCGCTGAGACGAAAAGTGGGTTCGGTCGCGCCAGGGCCGCTCGGTGGGGACCGGCGCTCGGCGCAGACTGAGGCTCATGCGGCGCTGATCCTGCGCCTTATCGACCAGAAGTCCGACATGACGCTGAAGGAGATCCAGGCCGAGTTGGCGAAGGCTGGTGTATCCGCCGGCATCGGCACGCTGTGGCGCTTCTTCGACCGGCGCCGGATGACATGGAAAAAAAGTCTGCCCATGCCGAGGAGCAGGATGGACACCTCCAGAAACCTCTCGCCCTGATGCCGTTCGGCTGATTCACTGACGGGGATTGGCGCGGGGGATGGCGATGGGTCGGCAGTCAGGGTTCTTCGATGTGGAGGAGCGGCTGCGGGAGTTGTCGGCCAAGGGCGATGACCTCGAGCGGATCGCCGTGCTGGTCGATTTTGTGATGTTCCGTGCCGAGCTGGAGCGGGCCGTGCCGCGCGCCGACGGCACGAAGGGCGGCCGCCCCGCCTTCGACCACGTGCTGATGTTCAAGATCCTGCTGCTGCAGGCGATGCACGGACTGTCTGACGAGCGCTGCGAGTACCTCATCAAGGACCGCCTGTCGTTCATGCGCTTCCTCGGCCTTGGGCTGGCCGACCCGGTGCCTGACGCCAACACGATCTGGGCGTTCCGCGAGGCGCTGAAGCGTGCCGGTGCGGTGGAGCGGCTGTTCGCGCAGTTCGACGCCACGCTGCGTGCTGCGGGCTACCTGGCGATGGGCGGGCAGATCGTGGACGCGACCATCGTCGCCGCGCCGAAGCAGCGCAACACCGAGGCGGAGCGGGCGGCGATCAAGGCTGGGCAGATCCCCAAAGGCTGGGCGGAGAAGCCCGCGAAGCTGCGCCAGAAGGACCGCGATGCCCGCTGGACGGTGAAGTTCTCCAAGGCCAGGCCGCGCGAGGATGGCGCGCCGCAGGTCGATCTCGCCGTTCCGGCCTTCGGCTACAAGAACCATGTTGCGATCGATCGCCGGCACGGGCTGATCCGCGGCTGGACCGCCAGCCATGCCGCGGCCCATGACGGCGCCCGGTTGGCGGAGGTGGTCGACGCCGACAACACCGCCGGCGATGTCTGGGCCGACACCGCCTATCGCTCGGCGAAGAACGAGGCGTGGCTGGCCGCGCGCGGCCTGGTCTCGCGCATCCATCGCAAGAAGCCGCCGGGTCGGCCGATGGCGGTGCGGACGCGGCGGGCCAATGCCCGTAGATCGGCCGTGCGCTCGGCCGTCGAGCATGTCTTTGCGCGGCAGAAGGGGCCGATGGCGTTGGTCGTGCGCACCATCGGCATCGCCAGGGCGCGGGTGAAGATCGGCCTCGCCAACCTTGCCTACAACATGAAGCGCCTCGTCTGGCTGAGCGGCAAGGCCGCACCAGCGTAGCGGCACGCAAGCAGGCCAGCCGCCGCCGTAGCGGCCCGTCCCCCGGAAATGCGCAAACGCAACCGCGTCATTGCCGCCCCGGCAGCCTCAAACCGCCCTCATCCGCCGAAGCCACAGGGTTTCTGGAGGTTTCCAGTTCCGCCTGCGTTTGGCGCTGCACCGGGATACCGATCCGGGCGAGCCGCGCATCCTTTCCTTGGCGGCCCAGGCGCGGCACGCCCTTGCCCTGTTAGAGAGGCAGCTCGCTGCAGCCGGGCCGACCGGATGGCTGGCAACGGCCGACCATCCCAGCATTGCCGACCTGGCGCTCTACCCCTACACGCGCTTCGCGCCGATGGGGGGCATCGCCCTCGACGCCTTTCCCGCCACTACCGCCTGGCTAGATCGCCTCCGCCAACGGCCTGGCTACCAGCCGCTCTTTTCCGGGCGACCGGACATGGACCTTGCCACGAGCGAAACAGAGTGCCCCGCCTGAACACGACCCACTGTATTGGCATTGTGCCTCGTGGAAACGCGGATCGATCGCTCCGCGCCTAATACCGTCGCCAACTGCAGTGGCTCCGACCCGGATCGCAGCCTTCGAAGCAACAATGGCAAGCTGGCCGGTCGGCATGGCGCGCGCCGAGTACCGCGTACCACCACCGCTTCCACCGCATGGCCCTGCACCCTCGTCCTGTCCCGCAGCCTCTAACGGTGTGGAATCGGTAGGGCGGGCGCAAGCTGGTCCTCACGCCGGGCGGCACCACGAACCAGAGCTTCTCGGCGGCGAACACCACGTTGGTCAAGGCGCTGGCCCGAGCGTTCCGGTGGCAGCGACTGGCGCCGAGCAGCGCCGCCGATCGCGCTTTCCGCCACCGCAATGCCTTCGCCCTGCGTCTTCAGCAACACGCCGGCACGGCCCGTGATCGGCAAGCGGCGCGTCCATGGATGATCTTCCGTCCTTGCCGGGACGCAAGGCGGCGGGAGGCGTGCCGGCAAGCTGCCTGATTGACAGTTGCAGGCCCGGCATGCTCGCCTTCGCACAAAGCCCCGGCACGGGGCGCGGAGGAATACCTATGCCCGCATCCCTCCCCGAGGCCGCGGTCGCAGCCTACAACCGGCTCGGCTACCACTTCCCGATCCGCGCCTTCATGCCGGAGGAAGCCCGCGGGCTGCTGGCGAAGCTGCAGGCGACGGAAGCCAAGCTCGGCGGCAAGCTGGCTGGGCGGATGAACCAGAAACCGCATCTGCTGTTTCCCTGGGCCTGCGACGTGGTGAAGCACCCCGCGGTGCTGGACGCGGTCGAAAGCGTGCTGGGTCCGAACCTCCTCTGCTGGAGCAGCCAGTTCTTCATGAAAGACGCGCACGACCCGGCCTATGTCTCCTGGCACCAAGACGGGACTTATTGGGGGCTGTCCTCCCCGGATGTCGTCACCGCCTGGATCGCCTTCACCCCGAGCGTACCCGAAAGCGGCAACATGCGCGTTGTACCGGGAACGCATCTGAACAAGGTCCCGCATACCGACACCTTCGCGCAGGACAATCTGCTCTCGCGCGGACAGGAAGTGGCGGTGCAGGTGAACGAGGCCGATGCCGTCGACATCACCCTGCAGCCCGGCGAGATGAGCCTGCATCACGTGCTGATCGTGCATGGCAGCGAGCCCAACCGCGCCGACTCGCCGCGGATCGGCTTCGCGGTGCGCTATGTCCCAACCCATGTCCGTCAGGCAGGCGGGCCGCAGGACAGCGCGCTGCTGGTGCGCGGCCATGACAGCTTTGGCCATTTCGAGCATGAGACCGCGCCGGAGGAGGATCTGCATCCGCATGCCCTAGCGCGGCACAAGGTGATCATGGACCGGCAGCTCTCCATCCTCTACGCCGGCGCGGCGAAGGAAGGGCAGCTCGGGGCGACGATCAAGCCGATGTAGCGTGGTATCAAGTCCGGGAGGACCGTGATGCCCATCACACGCCGCGCGACAATCGCCGAAACCTTGGCCGCACCCGCCCTCCACAGCCATCAGGGTACGAGCCGGCGAACTGGCCGCGGTGGAGAAGATCGACTCGTCCTACGTTTCCCGCCTGCTGCGGTTGACGCTGCTGGCATTGGACATCGTCGAGGCGATCCTCGAGGGGCGGCAGCCGGATGGGATGACGCTGCCCGCGCTGATGGAGCCGTTTCCGGTGGGCTGGGAGGGACAGCGCGAGGCACTCGCAGGCAGCTGAGCCGGTGGCCGCCGTGCTGTGACCGACCGAAAAGAGCGGGGCGGGTCCCCCCAGTCTCTGCGCGCGGCCTGCTCGCGGCGCACGGTGTCGAGGAACAGCCGCATCTCCCGCGGAGACCGCAGGTGGTGCACACGCTTCGACGCCACCTCGGCCACGAACTGCCGGTAGCCGGGTGTCAGCCGCCGATGGCAGCGCCAATGCACCTTGTAGCTGCTGACGGTGCTATCGAGATCGGGCTGCCCGGCGACCGCCCTCCTCCTTCGCGTCGAAGCAGGAGTTGGAGAGGAACCGCGTGCGGGTCGGCAGTATGGAATTGAGCGTAATCGGCATCATCGCATCGTGATGCGAACGGCATCGGCGCCGAGCGCGAAGTCTTGAGCCCAACACGCCGCGCTCGGCACCGCAGGATCAATCCTGCTTCATACGCCGGCTGTGATCCTCCTTGGTTTCCGTGGAGACCTTGAGGCAAGTTTTGAGTTGGAGGTGTTCGATGGATCAGCAGGCGACGAGGACCAAGCCGCGTTCCTACACGGAGGACTACAAGCGCCAGGTCGTGGATCTGGTGGTCAGCAGTGGACGCAGGCCGACGGTGGTGGCGGGCGAGGTCGGCCTGCACCCGACGCTGCTATGCCGGTGGGTGCGCCAGTATGGCGCTGGCGAAGCTGGGGCGCCGTCGGAACGTGTCAACGACTTTGAGACATTCGGTTCTGGAATTTAGGCTTGGGTTTCAGCCGTGCGGACGGGTGGATTGATCCAGGTGGCGGTTGGCTTTTGGCGGGCGGTTTTGGTGGCCTGTTGACGAAGCGTTCGGGGTTGCTGCGGAAGGCGCCGATCGAGGGTGTCCTGGCGGGCGGCGTGGACGGCGTCGGCCTGGCCGTAGTGGACCTGGTCCGGGGTCATCAGGCCGATACCGGCATGGTGATGGTCTGGTTGTACCAATGGAAGAACGGCGGCAGAAGATCTTGGCGTCCTGGATGCAGCCGAAGCGCTGCGGGAAACTGGGGATGGTACTTCAGGGTCTTGAAGTGGCTTTCGGAGAACGGGTTGTCGTTCGAGGTCTGGGGCCGGCTGTGGGAGCGGGTGACGCCGAGGTCGGCGAGGAGCAGCGCCGTGCCTTGGCCTTCATCGGCGCCGCCGCGATCGGCGTGCAGGGTCAGTTGGCCGGGCTGGACGCTATGCTTCGGCAGGCTCGTGGAACAGCGGCTTGAACAGGGCGGCGCTCTCGGCGATCGGCGACCACCAGCCGACCACATTGCGGCTGAAGATGTCGAGGATGACGTAGAGATAGAAGTAGGTCCATTTCGCCGGCCCCATCAGCTTGGTGATGTCCCAGGACCAGACCTGGTTGGGGCTTCGCCAGCAATTCCGGCTTCTTGTAGACGGGATGGCGCAGCTGGGCCGGCGCTCGCGAACTTCGCCGTGCTGGCCAGGATGCGGTACATGGTGCGGATCGAGCAGTGGTAGACGCCCTCGTCGAGCAGGGTGGCGTAGACTCGGCCGGCGCCTGGTCGGCGAAGCGCGGCGCGTGCAGCAGGTCGAGCACGCTCTTGCTGTTGCGGCGGCGGTCAGCGCCCGGGCGGGTTTCGGTCGTGGGCGTGGGATGGCCGGCGGCGCGGCCAGGCGGGCGCGCCGGCGCTGGACGCTGGCGCGCGAGACGCCGAGCGCGGCGCAGGCCGCCGTGGTCAGGCCGCTGGCGCGGCGTGCAGAGCGACGACGGCGTCGATCATGGCAGCGTCGTCGCTCGGGGCCAGCGGGATGCCCAGCAGCGCCGCCACTTTTTTTTGGATGTCGATGATGGCCTCGGCGCGGGCCAGGCGCCGGGTGAGGCGGGCATTGTCCCGCTGAAGACGCGGCCAGTCTCGGCCGCCAGCGGGTTGGGCGTCGGCGGCCTTGCGGGCCGCGCTTGGCCGGGCGTCAGCCCGCCGAAGACGCCGGCGTCGCGCTGACGGCGCCAGTCGGTGAGGGTCGAGGAATAGAGGCCTTCGCGGCGCAGGATGGCACCGATCCCACCGGTGTCGGCGGCGCGGTCGGTCTCCGCCAGGATGCGCAGCTTGTCCTGCGCGGTGAAGGTCCGGCGGCGGGGGCGGTCCGACAACTCGGGCGACGCCGCGGCCGGTGCCGGCACAACCGTCGGCCTACGGCCTCCGTCTGTGCCGGCACCGGCCGCGGCGTCATTCATGGGTGAGTGAGCATGGGCATGAGCGAGATGATCCTTCCGCGCCCTCAAGTCTAAATTCCCGGGGGCTATTTGTCTCACCGTCATTGGCACGGGGCGCCGCGACCTGCAGCCGTCCCCTCCCTCAAGCCCTTGCCGGTCCCGACGGCCGACCAGGCTGCCGAGATCGCGCGGCTTCGGCGCGAGTGTGACCGGCTGCGCATGGAGCGGGACATTTTAGAAAAGTCCATTTCGATCTTCGCGGAACCGCTGAAATGAAGTTCCGCGTGGTCGAGGACTGCCGCAATGCCTGGTCGGTCCAGCAGCTGTGCCGCATGCTGGGCATCTCGACCGCCGGCTATTACGCCTGGCGGTCCCGGCCAGACAGCAAGCGCGCCGTCGAGGACCGTGCCCTACTGGCCGACATCCGTCAGGCGCATGCCAACAGCGGTGGTCGTTATGGCAGTCCCCGTGTGCATGCCACCTTGCGGGCGCAGGGGAGAAAGACTGGCCGCGGACGGGTCGAGCGCCTGATGCGCCGCCATGGCGTGCGCGGCCTTGTCGCCCAGCGTCGCCGCGTGCAGACCACCGACAGCCGCCACGCCTTCCCGGTCGCTCCCAACCTGCTGGAGCGCAAGTTCTCCGCCACCAGCAGGCCGAACCAGGTCTGGCTGGCAGATTTGACCTACATTGCGACCGGCGAGGGTTGGCTCTACATGGCCGCCATCATGGATCTGCACACGCGCAAGATCGTGGGTTGGGCCATGCGCGACCATCTTAGGGCCGAACTGGCGACCTCGGCGCTCCTGATGGCGATCCAGCGCCAGCGTCCCGGTGCCGGCCTGATCCAGCATTCCGACCGCGGTATCCAATACGCCTGCGGTGACTACCAGGCAGCGCTGACAGAGGCAGGCATCATCCCGTCGATGAGCCGGCGGGCCAATCCGCTGGACAACGCGCCGATGGAGAGCTTCTTCCACACGCTGAAAACCGAGCTGGTGCACCACCGGACCTATGCCACCAGGGACGAGGCCAAGCGTGACTTGTTCTCCTACGTCGAGGGCTTCTACAACCGCCAGCGCCTTCATTCGGCCCTGGACTACCGCACGCCAGACCAGGCAGAAAGGCAAGCAGTAAACGTAGCGTAACCCGTCCACGAAAATCGTGGAGGATCAACCACCTTCTCCAAGCTCAAGGCGTTCCTGCGCAAGGCCGGCGCATGTACCATCGACGAGCTGTGGGGCGTGATCCGGGATGCCCTGCCGCGCTTCACCCCGCAAGACTGCGCCAACTACTTCACCGCAGCCGGGTATGAACCAGATTGATCGGATTTGCTCTAGGCCCTGAGCGCCGTCGTGCTGGCGTGGGGCATGTGCAGTCGGCGCTCGGGGTGTCCGAGCGTCGCGCCTGTCGCACGCTGGGCCAGCCGCGTTCGACGCAGCGCAAGGTGCGGGTGGTTCGGTCCGACGAGGCTGCGCTGACCGATGCGGTGGTGTCGCTGGCGGCGGAGTATGGCCGCTATGGCTATCGCCGGGTCACCGCGCTGCTGCGGCCGAGGGCTGGCATGTGAACGTCAAGCGGGTCGTGCGGATCTGGCGGCGTGAGGGGCTGAAGGTGCCGAGGAAACAGCCAAAGCGGGGGCGGCTGTGGCTGAACGATGGCTCCTGTATTCGGCTGCGGCCGTGCTGGCCGGGGCATGTCTGGGCCTACGACTTCGTGCAGGACCGGACGCATGACGGGCGGCGGTTCCGCATGCTGACGGTGATTGATGAATACACGCGGGAGTGCCTGGCGATCGTGGTGGCGCGGCGGCTGACCTCCGACGACGTGCTGCAGGCGCTGACCGATCTGTTCGTCGAGCGCGGACCGCCGGAGCACATCCGCTCCGACAACGGGCCGGAGTTCGTGGCCAAGGAGGTGCGCGGCTGGCTGGGGCGGGTCGGGGTGACGACGCTGTTCATCGAGCCCGGCAGCCCATGGGAGAACGGCTACAATGAGATCTTCAACGGCAAGCTGCGCGACGAGCTGCTGGACCGGAAGATCTTCTATTCGCTGCGGGAAGCCGAGGTGCTGATCGAGCGTTGGCGGCGGCACTACAACACCGTCAGGCCGCACAGCGCGCTGGGCTATCGGCCCCCGGCGCCGGAAGCGGTGTTGCTCTGGCCGTCTGGCCCAGCCTACGCTCGGCTCCGGCAGGGCCAAACGGCCAGGCCAGAACATGGGCCAAGCCTCTCATAGCCGGTGGATCCCCGATCGGGGGCACGTCAGAGGTCTCCTGGGACCTGCCGAGCCTGACGCCAGGGGCGACGGCATTGCTCGATGTCACGGTGAACGGGGCGCGGGCGGGCGACCTGGCAGAAGCATCGCTGGTGTCGTCGACGTGGTTTATCGAGTTCGATGCCGCGGTGTGGTCGAACAACACGGTGCGGGTGATGGCGCGGAACATCTCTGCGGCGACGTTCGATCTGGCGGCGGCGAAGCGGTCGGTTGAAGCGGGGAAGCGAAGGGCGCCGTCATCCGGTTCACCCGCTGGGTGGTCCTTCGTGTCATCCTCCAACCAGCTCAGCCCATCAAAATAGGCCGAAATTCTGCCGATTCTGGCCAGCGGCATTAAGGTCATCTGGGAAATCCAGATTTAACATTGATTGCTTGACTCCGAATGCCTGCAATTTCATGCTAGAGCGCATTCCGTTCGACATGGCTCACGGAATGCGCTCTAGCCTGTTGTTTAGGCGAGCAAATTACCCCTGCCGGGTGATTCCACCCGTTCGGGGTTTGCTCTAGCAAGGGTAACCGAACGCTCGCTAATTTCTTTCCCAAATCATTACCGCGAGGGAGAGCTTCTGTGTCCGGCACCAATGATATCAAGAACCTCGAACAGCGTATAAGTCGCATCGAGGCCATGCTGAGCCAGATGACGCAGGTCCAGGGCAGCCAAGGAGGTCGTCAGGATGAGCGCAGCGAGGCCACGCTCAGCGACAAGGATTTCGACGCGATTGCCGATGCCCTCGACGAGATGGGCAGCAAGCTCTCCGACGCCCAGAGGGCCTACTTGCTGGGCATCTTTGGCGTGGCCGCCACCCATTTCGGACAGGGAGACGGGCGTGAAGGCCGCGGAGAGGAGGCGCGCGTCGTCAAGGTGAGCAACGTTGCTGTGCTCGACCGCGTCAAGCTGTCCGATGGCTTCGCCAGCCTCACCCGCACCCAGCCTGGACGGCTGGGCGGCATGGGACCAGGCCCGGTTTCCAACTCTGTCGGCGGCGGGGTAAGCGTTGTCTGCGTTGGCGTGGACTGGTCGAAGGACATCGACAAGGCTGGTCCGGGTGGCCAGTGGCGCACCAATCCAGCCTTCGGCGACAGGGGCACCCCAGGCGGCGGCTTCACGCAGCCCGGTGGGGGCTCGGGCCAGCCGGGCGGTGGGTTCCGCGGAATGCCCGGCGGCTTCGGTCGCTAGGCGACACGGCAAGGCGTGATGGACGCCCTGATCTTGGCGGCGAATCAGGCGAACCCTGCAACGCCAAGGGATATTCGGCGGGTGAGTTTAGTGTCGCCGCCCTTCAACTCGGTCCGGCGCCCCTCCATTCAGCTTGGACTGCTGGCAGGCATCGCCCGTGAGCGGGGCTGGCTGGCCACTACGCATCACCTCTTCCTCGACTTCGCGGTGATGGTCGGCACCGAGTTCTACGAGGCGGTCGCCAACAATCGCGGCGTCGCAACGGGTGATTGGCTCTTTTCCGCCGCCGCTTTCGCCGACGCAGCACCGGATCCGGACGGGACCCGGCTGATCCAGGCCTTTGATCGGACCGACGGCGATTGGCTTCGCCACGTCCGCGACGACCTAGTTCCCGAGTTCGTTGCCCTCGCCGCCGATGAGATTGCGCGGGCGCGTCCCGACGTCGTGGGTTTCACCTCGACCTTCCAGCAAACCATGGCCGGCATCGCAATCGCCCGGAGGGTGAAGGAGCTGCTGCCGCACGCCGTGACACTCTTCGGGGGCGCCAATTTCGAGCGCGAGATGGCGTTCGAATGGAGCGAGCGCGTGCCGGCGATCGACCTAATCCTCAGCGGCGAGGCCGACCGGAGCTTCCCTGCGCTGCTCGATGTCATAGCCACGGGCGGCGACTTCGCCGCTGTGCGCGGCCTCACTTGGCGCGAGCCCGCGACGCCCTCGAGAAACGTCGCGCTGGTCCGCCAGAATGAGGCGGCGTCGCCGGTAACCGACCTCGCCGCGAATCCGGTCCCCGACTACGCCGAGTATTTCGCGCGTGCCGCCTTCCTCGGCCTCCTTAAACCCGGCTTACGCAACGACGTGCGACTGCCCTTCGAGAGCGCGCGGGGCTGCTGGTGGGGCGAGCGGCACCACTGCACGTTCTGCGGCCTCAACGCCGCCACGATGAGCTTCCGGGCCAAGCCGGCCGAGCGCGTGCTGGAGGAGCTGGCCGAGATGGCCCAGCGTCACGGCTCCTTCCACTTCGAAGCCGTAGATAACATCATTGCGCGCGACTACGCGCAAACCCTGTTGCCCCGCCTCGCCTCCCTCGGCACCACCTACGACCTGTTCTACGAAGTGAAAGCGAACCTCAAACCCCATGAGCTCGGGGCGCTCGCGGCGGCCGGCGTTCGTACGATCCAGCCTGGCATCGAAAGTCTCTCGACCCCCGTCCTGAAACTCATGCGCAAGGGCGTGCGCGGAACTCGACAACTTGAACCTGCTGCGCTGGGCCGCAGTGCACGGCATCTCGGTGAGCTGGAACGTCCTCTGGGGTTTTCCGGGCGAGCGGCGCGAGGATTACGATGCTCAGGCCAGACTGCTCCCCCTCTTGCATCACCTACAGCCGCCTTCCGCCGGCGTGCGCGTCTGGCTCGAACGGTTCAGTCCGCTATTCAAGGACGAGGCGCTGTTCCCGCGCCGCTTCATGCGGCCGGAACGCTCGCTCGATTTCATCCTGCCCGATGCTTTTGACAAGGCATCCGTCGCCTATTTTTTCGACTACGAGATGGAGGGCACGCTGCCCGAGGCGGCGTTCGAGGAGACCGAGGCGGGGCTTGCCGCGTGGCGCGAGGCGTGGCTGCGCCCGCGCAAGCCGACGCTAGGTTATCATTCCGCGACCGACCTTGTCATCGTCGAGGACGCACGTGCCGAGGGCGATGCGGTCCTCTACCGCTACGACCGGCGGGACGCCCGCGTGTTCCAGGCGCTGATCGAGCGCCCGCTTGGCACGGGACGCGTGGCCCAGTTGCTCGATAAGTCGCCGGCGCATGTCGAGCGCTCGCTCCGGCTTCTCACAATGGATGGCGTGGTGGCGAGTGAAGGCGACCTGCACCTGGCCCTGCCGCTTCCGTCCCGGGCGCGATGCTGAGCGCGGCGGATCGGGCCGGCCTCGCCAAGGCGGGTGGGCCTGCGATCGCCGCCGCACTCGCGCGCGGCGCGGCATTCCGCCGCGTGCTCGAGCCCTGGCCCGAGGCACTCTTGCACGCTGCCGCGGCATCAGCCGGGATCGCCGTGACGCACCTGTCGGCAGCGGGTTCATTCGTCGCGGCCCTAGCCGCGCTGGACGAAGCTGCGCGGCGAAGTGCCAGATTCGAGCTGGCTGCCGGCCACGCTCCCCTCGACCTCCTCGCCCGGGTGCCGTTCGGTGTTGCCCCCTTCGACGATCCCGCCCTTGGCGCCGCGGCGGCACCCGATGTGGGGCGGTCCTCGCCGCCCGGCCGGCGCCACCTTGTGCTGATCGCCAAGCTTACGCGCCATTGCAACCTACGCTGCACCTACTGCAATGACTGGCGCGAGGGCCCTGGTCACAGCATGCCGGTCCTCGTGCAGGCCGCCATGCTGCGCCGTGCCGCCGAGGACGCCGAGGTAGGGGCCGTGCGGATCGTCTGGCACGGGGGTGAGCCGGCTCTGCTCGGCGTGCGCCGGTCACTCGCCTTCCTGTGGCTCCAGGCGCGGCTGCGTCGGCCCGGGCAAGCCATCGCCAACTCGGTGCAGACGAACGCCGTTGCCCTGCCACAGGCAATGGTGGATCTGTGGCACGCCTTCGGCATGCGCGTGAGCGTCAGCCTCGACGGCACGCGCGCGGTGCACGATCGCCAACGTCTGACGCGGCGAGGTGGGGGTTCCTTCGACGCCGTCGCCGCCGGGATCGCGGTGTTGCAGAAGGCTGGCATTTTCTCCGGTGCTCTGGTCGTGGTGTCGCCCGAGATTGCTGCCTTGCCGCCCCGCGTGCTCGTGTCCGAACTGCTCGCCGCAGGTGTCCGGGAGGCCGCCTTCCTGCCGGTGCGCCCTGCCGCGAGGGATGGCGCGGGGCCCTACCTGCCGCCGGTAGCGTTTGCACGCTTCCTCATCGACGTGTTCGAGGTGCTGCGCTCGGACCGCTCGCTGGAATTAGATGCGCGTGAGCTCGACGCGCTGTATCTCGCCTATAAGGGCCGGCCCACGGGTTTCTGCGAGTTGAACGGCCCGTGCCTGGGCGACTATTACGCGATTGAGGCCGACGGACGCGCTATGCATTGCGACAAGTTCCTCGGCGCGGAAGACTACGTGCTGGGCAGCATCCTGGACACCAGCTTTGCGAAGATGCGCGCGAGCCCCATCATGCATCGGCTGCAACAGGGCGAAGCCGCACGCCGCGCCGCCCTCAAGGACTGCCGCTGGTACCGACATTGCCAGGGCTGGTGCCCGCATGAAGCCCGCATCGCCGCGCTGCGCGGGATGGCCAGTGGATGCTGCGGCCTCGCGCCGGTCTTCGAGCACTTCGCGGCGCTCGAAGCGGCTTCGATACACGAGACGGCACATGCATGAGCACCTCGAACGGCCCTCCGCCGCCCTAATAGCCGAGGTTATCGAGGATTGCGAAAGCCGGTTCTTCGCCGAGTTCGGCCTCTGGGCGACGGTCGCGCGGGGGCGTGATCCGCGCAGGATGGGCGCAGCATTCGACTTTGCCCTGGGTCTCGGCATCGGTTCCTCGGAGGCGATGGCCGGAGCGCGCGCCCAGGGCGAATGCCTGGAGCGGTACGGTGCGTCCATCGCCGGGGTCGGTGCGCCTGCGACCGCGCCCGTATGGAACGAGGAGGGGATGTACAGCGGAGTGGCACCATCGGCGGCCGTCTTCCTGCCCTGGATAGGGCCGGCGGGCCCGGCGCTTCCGTGCGGCTCGGAAGGGCTGGCGTGCGCGCCCCGCTTCGCCGGTGCCGCCCGCCGTGCCGCGCTGGAGATGATCGAGCGGCAGGCGCTTCGCCACGCGATTGAGGGGCGCGGCGGGTTCCTGTCCCGCGGCGAGGCACGGCTGGGACCGCTTACCGCCTCGCTGCTGCTCGTGCCGGCGGAGGCGCCGGTGCTCCTCGCCTTCGTCGAGCAGAGCGGCCGCCTCGTCGCCTCCGGTGCAGCTGCTGCGGCCACCGAGGCCGAGGCCGCTGCGAAGGCTCTCCAGGAAGCGGCACTCGCCTGGCTCTGTGCTGATGGCGCAATCCTGCCGGGTGTGTTCGAGGGTCGTGAGACTTTACTCGCGCGCCATGGCGTCACCCGCGCCGGAGACCTTATGCTTCGCAGCGGCGCCAGCGCTGTGCCACGGGCTGCGGTAGTCTTCGCAGATGCGGCACCCGCGGGCTGGGCGGCGGCGGGCGGCTGCATCGTGCGTGCACTGCCGGTCTCAATGGCAATGTCATGACGCGTTTCACCATCATGCGCGGTGGTGACCTGCCTGCGGCGCAAAAGCTCCTGGAGAGGATCCGTAAGGCGCCGCGGATGCGCGCAGGCGCATCCCACCTGGGGACATTCTTCACGATCAGGAAGCGCCCCGTACCCGTCCTCACCCGCGCCCTAGCGAAGCGGCTAGCCCCACGTGTCGAGGAACAGGAGGCGCGGGCGTTCCTTCCCACCACGGCCGGCCCTCTGGCGACCGCCCTGCCGCCCGGCATGCTGCGACCGGACGTTGTAGAGGCGGTTTGGCGGCGTGGCGCGACCCTTGTCTTTCAGAAAGTGGACGCGCAGCACCTCGGTTTCGCGCGGCTAGCCCGGAGCTTCGAACTCGCCACGGGGCAGCCTGCGCAGGTGAACCTATATGCAGGTCCGCCAGGCGCACCGGGCCTCGATTGGCACCGCGACCCCCATGATGTGCTGATCTTCCAGCTGGCGGGCACCAAGGAGTTCCTCGTGCAGCCGATGCCCCTGCGCTCCGGTGGGGCAGAAGCGGAGGCGGTCACGTTGTGCCCCGGGGATGCGCTCTGGCTGCCACGGGGACTGCCGCATGCGGCGCGCAACGGTACTGCCGGCTCCCTTCACGCTTCGATCGGCCTGCTCCATCTCACGCCACGGGGCTTCGCCCTCGCGCGGGCGACGGAGCCGGATCAACCGAGCGCCTCGCCCGGACGATTTGAGGCAATCGGCCAGGACATGCTGGGCGCGACGCTGGACGTGCTGCTTGCTTGGCGGAAACTTCCCCAGCCAGAGATGCGGCTCGGCCGTGCCCGATTGCGGCCCGACCTGCTGGCCGCGCTGCTTGAGATGCGTGACGGAGCATTGTCAATCAATACGGGCGGCGGCGCAGTGCCCCTGCCGCGAGGCGCCGAGAGCGACCTTGCCGCCGGCCACACACCTGACGATCCCGCGACCCTGCTGGCCCTCGATGCGGCCGGCGCGCTTGGTCACGATCCGGCAGCAGACGACACCATGGTGCTGGCGACCCGTGCATTGGCGGAGGCCACCGATGAGGACTGAGGAGCGCAGGCGCTGCGCATGGGATATCATTCGCCGCAGCGGGGGCGTCCCGCAGCGCCTGGGCCCCGGCATTCTCGAAGCGCGGCGCTCCGTCACGTCGGGATTAAACCCTAGTCATTCGATGGCAACCGACGAGGAGGATGCAATCCAGTTGGAAGCCATCGTCCACACTACGTTGCGACCGGCCATTCTGGTGCAGGACGGACGGGCTGTGGCCTGGCCGCCGGAATGGGCACACCTGGCGACCAATGCCGCCGCCATCGCATTCGCCTCGGCGAGAACTGGACGCGTGGAACTCGAGGGAGATCAGGCGCTTGACTGGGTAGGTACGGGTTTCGTAGTCGATGAACGGCTCGTCGCTACGAATCGGCATGTGCTCGAGGAATTCGCCTTCCTGGATCCCCGTCACGGCTGGCGTATGCGTGACGGGATGCGCGTCTGGCTCGACTTCGCTGAGGAGATTGGCGGCCAAATTTCGCAGGAAGTGCCGGTCACCGGCATCTGGGGTGTACACGACACGTTCGATCTTGCCCTCCTGCAAATGGGCTCCGGATGCCCTTCGCCCTTGTCCTTCGCTCGCACAATTGCGGTGCCTGGCGAGGAGGTACTCACCATCGGCTACCCGGCGTTTGATTCGCGGCGCAATGATGCGGCAGCAATGCAGCAGGTCTTTCGGGGGATCTACAACGTTAAGCGCCTGCTTCCTGGATTGATCATCGAGCCTCCGGAATCGCCTTGGCTCATGCGCCACGACTGCTCGACACTCGGCGGTAATTCGGGCTCGCCCGTTTTGCGGCCTGCTACGGCTGAAGTCGTCGGAATTCACTTCCGCGGACTTTACCTCCGCTGGAACGAGGCAATCAGCCCGACGCCGCGGCGTTAAGCCACCTGGTCGAGAGAACGAATGCTCGGGATGGAAAAGTCGATCCCGCATTGACTCGGTGAATGACCAGAGAAGCTTAGATTCCGGTTCCTATCGCTCCGCCGCTCGTACGTGTCAAACAGCGTCCAATATTTTCCACCCAACTGGAGTGCGCCCCTGGGGGTGGACAGAACGGGCGATTTGAATTGACCCCCCTGGCCGGGCTTCCGGAGGATGGAAGTCATGACGAAGCATCGGTCACACAGCGCCGCGTTCAAGCGGCAGGTTGCGGAGGAGTTCATCGCGGGTGAGACGCTGCACGCCCTGGCGCAGCGGCATGACATCTCGCGGCAGCTGATCCGGATTTGGGTCGGCAAGTTCGAGGCAGGTGGGCTCGATGATGACGTGCAGGCAGCCGACCTTCTGCAGGAATACGAGGCCAGGATCGCGGCGCTCGAGCGGATGGTCGGGCGGCAGGCGCTGGAGATAGAGCTGCTAAGGGGGGCTTTGAAGCATGCTCCCCAGCCGAGAAGCGCGAGCACCTCCGTCGTCACCGGCCCCATGGCCTCTCCATCAGCCGAGGGTGCGCGCTGATGGGCCTCCCGCGCTCCACCTTCTATGATCCCGCGCCTGCGACGGTGGATGCAGGCGAGGTCCTTATCCGGATCGGCGCGATCTGCGACGAGTTCGAGTGCTATGGCTACCGTCGTGTGGGGGCCGCCCTGCGTCACCAGGGCATCGTGGTGAATGGCAAGAAGCTGCGGCGCCTGATGCGCGAACACGATCTTCAGCCCAAGCGGAGGCGGCGTTATGTCACGACCACCGACAGCGACCATGCCGGGCCGATCTTCCCGGACCTGGCCAAGGATGTCGTGCCCGAGCGCCCGAACCAGCTGTGGGTCGCAGACCTGACCTACGTCGCCATTCCTGGCGGTTTCGTCTATCTGGCCGCAATCCTTGATGCTTGGTCACGCAAGGTCGTGGGCTATGCCATAAGCAGATCGATGGATGCTCGCATCGCTGTCGCCGCGCTGAAGGCGGCGATCAGAGGCCGCAGCCCACCCCTGGGCTGCATCCATCATTCCGACCGCGGATCGCAATATGCATCCGAGACGTACCGCGCGTTGCTGACCGTCCACGGCTTGGAGAGCTCGATGAGTCGCCGAGGCAATCCGTATGATAACGCTAAGGCCGAGAGCTTCATGAAGACGCTGAAGGTCGAGGCCGTCTACCTGGCAGCCTATGAGACGTTCGAAGACGTCACCGCCGACCTGCCTCGCTTTATCGACGAAGTCTACAACGAAAAGCGGCTACATTCCGCCTTGGGCTATCTCAGCCCTTCGCAGTTCGAGGATCAACACGCCCGCCAGACGGTCAAAACAGCAGCCTGAAACCGTCCACCCCCAGGGGCGCACTCCAGAATCTGGAAAGAGTTGCACGCTGTTTTGCACCGTGCCCGCTCGGCATGCCAGAGGTCGTGCGCCTGCTGGCGAGCGAGCCAGTGGCGGGCCGGAACGCCGCTCAGGCGCGCCAGGCGGGTCGCCATCTCGGGCGTAACGGCCTGCTCGCCGGCGAGCAGGCGATGGAGCGTCGAGCGGGCCACCCCGAGTTCGCGCGCCGCCTGGCTGACGGACAGGCCGAGCCCCGGTAGCGCGCGGTCACGCGATTGCCGGCCTGGGTGCAGTGGCGGGACGCCGGCAGGCAATGCTTGTTCCGGGCGACGCATGGAATCTTCTGGCTTAACAGGGTGAGCCGTAGTGTGGCACGCGACAGGTGCCAAGTCCGGCGGCGGTTACATCATGCGTTGACGCTACGGAGCACGCGGCGAAGGACCGGCTCCATCGGCGACTGCGGTTCGGCGGGCCGCTGTGGAACGGCCCGCAGGCATCGGGTCACCAGATGGGACGCTCCCGCTGCTGCCAGCGGGTGGCGGAGCAGGCGTGCCAGGAACGGCAGTGCTCCGATGGACCAGATGATGCCGGCGACAACGGGATCCTCGCGCTGTAGCGCGACGATCTGGATGGCTTTGCGCGTCAATCAGGATGACGCGTGGACGGCACGGCGACTAGATGATGGCTGCTGTTGATTGTCGCTGGCAAGCGGCCTGGTGTCGCGGCGCGACAATCAGGATGGTTGGTCGGTGACGGGCTCGTTGGGCTTACAGGCCTTGCGTGACGCGGCAGACCGGCGTCGGTAGCTCTCGACGTTCATCTCGAAGATGGTGGCGTGGTGGACGAGGCGGTCGATAGCGGCGACCGCCATGGCGGGGCTGGGGAACAGCCTACCCCATTCGCCAAAGGGCTGGTTGGCGGTGACCAACAGGGATTTCCGCTCGTATCGGGCGGCGATGAGTTCGAACAGGACGGAGGTCTCGGCTTGGTCTCGGGCGACGTAGGAGAAGTCGTCGAGGATCAGCAGGTCGAAGCGGTCGATCTTGGTGATGGCCTGCTCGAGTTGCATCGCCTGGCGGGCGAGCTGGAGACGCTGGACGAGGTCTGAGGTCCTGGTGAACAGCACGCGGTAGCCGTTCTCGACGAGGGCTTGGCCGAGGCCGGCGCAGGCGTGGCTCTTGCCGCTGCCGGGCGGGCCGAACATCAGCAGGTTGGCGCCGCGCTCGAGCCAGCCGGTGCCGGCGGCCAGTGCCATGACATGCGCCTTGCTGAGCGTCGGCACGGCGGCGAAGTCGAAGGTGGCGAGCGTCTTGCCGGGCGGCAGGCGGGCCTCGACCAAGTGACGCTCGATGCGTCGACGGGCGCGATCGGCGAGTTCCAGTTCGGCGAGTGCGGAGAGCAGGCGCGCGGCGGGCCAACCCTCCTTGTCGGCGCGTGCGGTGATGTCGGGCCAGAGGCGGGCGATGGTGGGCAGGCGGAGCTCGCCGAGCATCAGCGGCAGGCGTGCCACATCGGCGGCGCTGGCGGCGATCATGCGGCGGCTCCAGCGACGAGGAGGGCGTCGTAGGTGGCGATGTCCGGCAGTGGGACGGCGATGTCGGGTGGCGCCTCCGGCGTCGGCGTGAAGCGTTGGCGCAGGCTGGTGAGGTCGGGCAGTTCGCCGGCATCGAGGAGAGCATCGAGGGTCGTGGCGAGTTCGGCCTCGCAGGCACGGTCATGGGCGAGGGCCAGCAGGCCGACCATGGCACGGCAGGCAGCCTGGGCCGGCAGGGCGGCGAGCAACGCGTCCCAGGCACGGCGATAGGCGGTGCGGGGAAACAGCTGGTCGCGATAGGTGAGGTTGAGCAGCGCGCCCGGCTTGCGGCGGAGGCTGTGGATGACGTGGCGGTAGTCGATGACGTGGCCGCGCCGACCGCGCCCGCCACCCGGTGCCCGGCCACGCGGGAGGGTGAGGACCGGCGAGATGCCGAGGAAGCATTCCAAGCGGTCGTCGTGGAGGCGCACCCGTAGGCGGTGGCCGATGAGGGTGGAGGGGACGGTATAGAAGACGTGGCGCAGGCTGAAGCCGCTGCTGCGGGTGACGGTGACGAGGGTCTCCTCGGCGGCGCCGGCGCGCTGCGGGGGCAGTTGTGCGAGGTGGGGCCGCTCGGCCTCGACGAGGCGGCGGCGGGCGGCATTGGCGCGGCCGACGACGGCATCGACGAAGGCGCGCCAGGCGGCGAGGTCGGCGAAGTCACGATGGCCGCGTAGCAGCAGCGCCTGGCCGAGCGCATCCTTGAGGTGGCGGTGCGGCGCCTCGATCGAGCCGTTCTCATGGGCGATGCCGGCGTTGTTGCGGGTCGGGCGCATGTCGTAGTGGGCGCAGAGGGCCTCGTAGCGGCGGGTCTGGTCCTCGGCGGCGTCGCGGCTGAGGTTGCGGAAGGCGGCGGAGAGGCTGTCGGAGCGGTGCTCCAGTGGCGTGCCACCGAGTGTCCAGAGGGCATCCTGCAGCCCCTCGGCGAGGGCGGTGAAGCTTTCGCCGCCGAGCACGACGCGGACATGCTGCCAGCCGGAGAAGGCAAGGCGGAAATGGTAGAGCCGGTGATCGAACGGTTGGCCGGCGATGCTGATGCCGAGCGAGGTGGCCTCGGTGAAGTCGGACAGCCCCTGCCGCCCCGGCGGATGATCCTGGCGGAAGATCACTTCGCGTGCCGGACCGGCCAGCGCCTGCCAGTGACGGATCCGCCGCTCCAGCGTGCGGCGGATGCCGACAGGGAGGTCGGGATGGCGGCGGCGCAGTTCCTCGAGCAGCGTCACCGGCCGCAGGCCCGGGGCGGCCTCCAGCATCGGCACGATGTCGCTGTCCCAGACCATGGCAAGCGGGTCGGGCCTGCGCCGGCCCCGGGGTGTCGCCCGCTGCGATGGCGGCCGGGGATCGGCCTCTATCCGCCCGCCGGTGCTGGGGCTGAAGCCCGCCATTGCGGCCGCGATGGCCCGGCTGTGGTTGCGTCTGAGCGTCATGTAGCGCCTCGCCTGATGGTCGGTGATGTGCGAGCCGGGCAAGGCAGCGATCCCCCTGGGATGACCGCCCATTCCGGCACACCGAACCGCCAAAGCACCCCACCCGATCGGGCAAGGGCGCCCGCCGGGGTCAGCCGGAGGCCGGGCTACGCCCGACCTCCGGCTGACCCCGGCGCCGCTCATCCTGATTGACGCTCTCAACCATCCTGATTGTCGCGCTGCAGGGCCCAATCCGGAATGCGGCTGCCCGCTGGTATTACGTCGACTTGCCGCCGCGTTATTGTTCCAACCCGAGCTTGGCTGTCGTCGGTCGCGTTGCTGCACGAGTCGGAGTGTTAAACCGCACGATTTCACTGCCGGTCCCGAGCTGCTGCCCGAAGGCCGCAGGCGGACCAAATTCGATGCCCGCTGCGTCCGGCACTACACTCTGAACACAAGTCAATGACGGCCGACCCTGCGCGCCTGCACGAGCGCTAGCCGGCATCATGCCCTTTCGTTCTTTCCAGCATCGCCGTGATGCGCCCCGAGGCGGTCCAGGATGCCAAGCAGCACGGCGCCGACCAGGAATACCACGTGGATGACCACCCGCCAGAAGACCGCGGTCTCGTTCTGCATTTCTGCTTGGAGGAAGACCTGCAGCAGGTGAATCGAGGAGATCGCCACCATGGCCGTCGCCACCTTGATTTTCAGGTTGCCGTGGTCGGTACGAGAAACCCAGCGCATCTCCTGCTGGTCTGCCTCGCCCTGCAACCGGTCCACCAGGCTGTCATAGGAAGAGAGCGCCACCATCAGGACGAGCGAAGCGACCAGCGCGCTGTCGAGCAGGTGCAGCACGTCAATGAGCAGTTCCGTCTCACTCTTTTCCCAAAGCTCGATGGTCAGCTCCCAGAGCTTGCCCACGAACCGCACGGCGAAAAGGGCCAGGCCCCACACGAGGCCAAGGAAGAAGACAACCAGCAGGAAGCGGCCGGCAAGAACGGCCTTGGCGATTAGGGGCAGCATGGTTGATCCTCGAATGACTTGGTAGAATGGGCGTGATGGGCCAGGAGTTCCGGTATCGGGGCCCATGCGCCGGCGTCTGCAGGATGATGGCGTAGTGAACAACCATTCGGCCGAGGCGGCACTCAGGTCGATCGAGGATAGTCCTGAAGCGCCTTCGGGCGGACCGATTTGAAACCATTTGGATGTACAACGTGGCGCAGGATTTCTGCGGCGACGAGTGCCCGGGTGTTTTCGAGAATGCCTGCAAGAGCGCATTCAGGACACTCGACCGCCTGCAAGGCACAAAAGCCGTCGAGGCCCGGGGCCTTGGCGTGAGCCGGGTGGAGCCGATCGAACTGCCGCCGGCGCTGGAGGGCGCACAACCGGATGGCGTCCTCCTCGCCGGACGCTATACGCTGCTCGATCACGACCGCGCCCTACGGCGTGTGATACTGTTGGTGGCGGAACACGGGCTCGAATTCGTCGTCGGCGGCCCCCATGGCTCCGGGGCATTGGTAGGTGGTCCGAACTTTGAATGCGCGCTCTCCCCGGCATACCAGCCGATCTAACAATGTGCGATCCGCGACCGCTTGGTGGAGCTACCATAGTGTTTTACCAGGCTTCTCGTGGGCGCCGCGCACGTCGCCAAGGTAGAACCCCGTGATGACCCGCAGCCTCTCGCCGGCAGGCGCTGCAGAGCAGCCGGTCCTCTCTGCATTCGCCTCGAACCGCTTCAGGCTCGCCAGCGGCTGGCGATGCTGTCCGCAGAGGCATTGCAACACGGCGAGGCCCCGGAGCGCCCGGAGCTGGTACGCTCCGCTCCGGCAGTGTCATACGGCCAGGCCAGAAAATGGGCCAAGCTGCTCATAGCTCGTGGAGCCCCGGTCGGGGGCAGGTCAGTTCGGCACTGCCGGCACAAGTAGTTCAAGGAGGCGCGCCTTGGTGTCGACCCTGAAGGCTTTGTGCGCCATCGCGCCAGCAGGCAAGACTGCGGCGTCTGCCCGCTGAAGCGCCGTGGCAGTCCAAGATATCCTGCACGCAAAACCCTGCGCTCCATCCACGATGTCGCGCGCCACATGGCGCATGCGGTCGCCAAATTCGAAGCCTATGCAGCCTCGATGCGTGATCGGAAGAAGATCGAGATGCTGTTCGCCCACCTCAAGCGTGTCCTACGCCTCGATCGCATGCGACTGCGCGGCCCGCTGGGCGTCCTTGATGAGTTCCACCTCGCTGCTGCCGCGCAGAATCTGCGCAAGCTCGCCAAACCGATCTTGCAGCCCCAGCCAGCGCCCGCCGCCTGAAGCGGCAGATGCGGGATCGGCCGAGGCGGTGTGCCGGTGGGCGGGCCCTGCTTTCCAACGAGATCGGCGGTGACTGGATAGCCGTGGCAGCAATCGGGCAGCAGCGAAAGAGATGGAGCGTCAGCCGCGCCGCGGCGCTTCGATCGCAGCGACGTCGATCTTCCCCATGGTCATCATGGCCTGGAATGCGCGCCTGGCCTCGTCGCCGCCAGCCGCCATCGCCTCGGTCAGCACGCGCGGCGTGATCTGCCAAGAAATTCCCCACCGGTCCTTGCACCAGCCGCACGCGCTCTCCTGCCCGCCGTTGCCGACGATGGCGTTCCAATAGCGGTCGGTCTCGTCCTGGTCGTCCGTCGCAATCTGGAAGGAGAAGGCTTCGTTGTGCCGGAACTCGGCCCCCCCGTTTAGGCCAATGCAAGGGATGCCGGCGACCGTGAACTCGACGACCAGCACGTCGCCTGCCTTGCCGGCGGGATGGTCGCCGGGTGCACGGCGCACGGCTACCACCGTGCTGTCAGGGAAGGTCTCGGAGTAGAAGCGCGCGGCAGCCTCGGCATCCTTGTCGTACCACAGGCAGACCGTATTCTTCGACATTGCTCGTCCCTTCTTCTGGTGGCCGGATTGCTGGCCTTGTCTCCCGATTTGGCATCCTGCGGCGTGGGTGGTGGATCACCCCTCTGCGCCCGGGAGGGGAGCCGTCGCACTCCAGCGATGGCAAAGGGTAGCCAAGCCTGGCGTCGCCGTCCGCTCCAGGTCGTCAGCCGCGGCACCCATGCTTCCCAATGCTGCCGCCCGGCCAAGAGCGGGCGCGATGGCCTCGCCCCGCTGCGTGGCGTCAAGCCTTCGGCTTGGCCACATAGGCTCCGCCGGCCGCCCGCACCTCCGCCGCCGTCTTCGCAGCGCGCAACCGTGCCAGATGCTCGGTCTCGCCGGCCAGCATCTTCTCGGCATTGTCAAGCACCTGAGCGGCGAGATCGGCGGGAAACTTCACCGCACCGTTCTCGTCCATGTGGATCAACTCGCCCGGTGCGACATCCATGCCGCCGACCGAGACCGGCACGTTCACCGCCTGCACTGCCATCTCGCCATGCCCGGCCGTGACGCCGCCGAGCAGCAACTGGAAGCCGAGCTTGCGGATTGCATCGACATCCCGAGAGGGCCCGTTCGAGAGCATGCCGATGCAGCCGACCGACATCATGGAGGTGACCATGATCTCGCCAGCGAGCCCGGCCTTCGCCATCAGTTCCGTAGGCCATTTCTGCTGGATGACCAGGATGGTTGGCTTCGGCATGGCATCCAGCGCGTCGATCACGTCCATGAAGCTGAGCCTGCCGCTATAGTTTGGGTCCGGCAGGCCGTAGACGCAGGTAACGGCGTGGCCGATGGCCGGCGCCATCTCTGGATAGATGCAGCGGATCGAGGTGTCGGTGTACCAGTTCTCGGTCCACGGGTTATACAGACCGAGGCATAGAGGGTTCTTCGGATAGGTCGCCACGACGTTGGTGATGGTAGGCGTATCGATCTTGCTTAATCCGGCGAAGATCTCGTCCTTGCTGGCCGCCATGCCGGCGCTCCCCTGGTTGCCGGGCGCCATGGTCGCGGTCCCGGTGTCCCCTGTCCAGGCCCCTGCTGCGGATCATCCCGCTGGCCAGGGACATGCGTGGGGACCTGGAATGCGGAGCTCACCGGCAGTCACCGATACCACTGTGTCTTACTTGGCCTATCACCAGCGGCTACGCTTGTGGCAGCACTTCGTGTGCCAATCCAGGGCGATCGGCTGCCGGACCGTTCGCTTCATGGGGCTCATCGCAACGCCGCCGGCCAACCGCATCAGAACTCGTGCTCAGAAAATCGGGTTGCGAAAGAACTCCAGGATGTCCGGCTGCCCGTCATCGGCTGCCATAGCGCGTCTGACCACCATCATCAGCGCCACCGCGGCGTCGGCCTTCTGCTCCGGTCGCTATTTGGTCGGATAGGGGTTGCCCCGCCGGTCTGCCGTCGGACTGCAACGATGCCTCGGCTGGCTATACCGTAAACTGCTCCAAATAGGATTGCTCAAGAAGACCGGCAACTTACCGCGCATTTTGCTTGGCTTGAGGCCGGAGCAGAGCGAATGGTCGGACGCGAAGTCGGAAGTACAGCGCCACCCTGCCCGGCTTCTCGGTAGGGCTCTGGGCAGTAGCATCTTGCTGATCGGGTGCTGCCCCAGGAGACCAGAACATGGCGCTTTCCGATTTCGGCCGCCTCATCCTCGCCGCTGCCCTCCAGCACCCGCTGCGGCTGGCCGCGCCGCCCGACAGGCTCCCTGCCGCTGTCTGCCGGGCAGTGCTGAATAGGCCTGCTCAAGCAGGGCTACGTTGAGGAGTGCGAGGCGCCGCAGGAGTACATCGGCGTCGGCTGGCGGCCGGACGCGGCCGGCGCCTGGATTGCATTGCGGATCACTGACGTCGGGCTGCTGGCCATCGGTGCCGTCGGGGCCGCAGCGGCGGCGGAGCCTTCCACGGAGATTATGCCCATGATGCGCCGCAGCGAGTCACCAGCGGCAGCCGCGTCAGGTCCCGTGGGTCACAGTGGTGAGGCTACAGAAGCCGCTGACACCGCCTCCACGGGCCGGAGTGCGGTGTCGGCGCGGCCGAACCTCCGCACCGCGGCCCAGGCCTTGCTCGCCGCCTGGGATGCGAACGATGGCCTGGGCCTCGCGGCAGCGGTGGACGCTCTCCGAAGCGCGATGCCGGTGCGCGCCATGGCACCTCGCCCGCCAGGCCCGCGCCCGCCGCGGCAGGGCACCAAGCAGCAGCAGATGCTCGCCATGTTGCGCTGCTCCGAGGGCGCTACCCTTGCCCAGATCATGGGCGCCACTGGCTGGCAATCCCATACGGTCCGCGGATTTCTCGCCGGGCTGAAGAAGCGCCAGGGCGTCGGGGCCGAGGCCGCCGAGCGGGTCCGACAGGTCGGCCCAGGCAAGCAGGGCGCAAGGGCAGCTTCACCGTCTATCGCATCGCGGAGACTGACTGATGCTTCAGGCACCCAGCGGCGGCCCGCGCTATGCGGTGGCGCTGTACCGCGTTTCCACCGCCGAGCAGGGCCATAGTGGCCTCGGGCTGGAGGCGCAACAGGTCAGCGTTCGCGCCTTCGTCGAGGCCCAGGGCTGGACTCTGGTCGCCGAGCATTCCGACATCGCCAGCGGCAAGGACGACCGCCGGCCAGGCTTCCGGGCTGCACTGGCGCGCTGCCGGCAGCTCGGGGCGGTGCTGGTCGCCGCCTGGCTCGACCGCATCACCCGTCGGGCCCACACCCTCTCGGGCCTGCTGGAGGAGGGCTACCAGGTTCGCGCCGCCGACATGCCGGGGGCAGATGACCTGATGATGCGCATTTATGCCGCCATGGCGCAGAAGGAGCGGGAACTCATCAGCGAACGCACCAGGGCGGCACTGGCGGCGGCCAAAGCTCGTGGTGCGGTGCTGGGCGGTGATCGGGGCTACCGGCCCATGGAAGGCCCGGATGCCGAGGCTGCAACTCGGGCACGGCGGGAGACGGCGGAACAGGCAGCGTACCGCCTGATGCTGGAGGTCGACCGACTGCGCACCGAAGGCGTTGTCAGCCAGGCGGCCGTGGCGCGGGCGCTGACCGAGCGCGGGGTGCCTACGCCGCGTGGCCGGGCCAGCTGGACCCATACGACGGTGGCCCGGGTGCTCGCCTGAGCCAGCGGCGGCACCTGTGGCCACCCCGACTGATGAGAGGCCAGCGTCGCCCTCAGTCGACGATCGCCTGATAGGTCAGCACCCGCAGCTCGCGCCGGATCGGGTAGGTCGACGACGGCATGAGCTGGGTTAGCAGGATCACGGCCATCTCCTCGGCCGGATCGATCCAGAAGGCGGTGCTGGCGGCGCCGCCCCAGGCATATTCCCCCGGCGTGCCGAGCACCTGTGCTCGCGCCGGGTCCAGCATGACGGAGAAGCCGAGGCCAAAACCGATGCCTTCATAGCTGGATTCGCTGAACCTCGGCTGGCCCATGGCCGCCATGTCGCCGCCCAGGTGGTTGGCGGTCATCAACTCGACGGATTTGCGGCCCAGCAGGCGGATACCGTCCAACTCGCCCTTGTTCAGCATCATTCGGCAGAAGCGTAGGTAGTCGGCGGCGGTGGAGCATAGCCCGCCCCCACCCGAGGGAATGCGACCTGCCTGGGTAAAGCGGCTGGTCGCAGGATCATCGATCAGCGCCAGCGTGCCATCGGGACCGCGCCCGTAATTCGCGGCAAAGCGCCCGAGCTTTTCGGCCGGCACGTGGAAGCCGGTATCGACCATGCCAAGCGGCCGGATAACCCGCTCGTGAAGGAAATCGTCGAAGGAGCGACCGGAGATGACGGCAACAAGATGCCCGAGCACATCCGTGGCGATGCTGTAGTTCCAAGCCGTGCCGGGGTGGGCAAGCAGCGGCATCGTTGCGGCGCGCTCGACCACTTCGGCTAGCGATGCCTTGGAGGTCTGGAAATCCACGCCCCCTGACCGATAGAGCGCATCCACCAGCGTGGATTCCATGAAGCCATAGGTCAGGCCGGAGGTATGCGTCAGCAGGTCACGGAAGGTGATGTCGCGGACCGCAGGCACCGTCTCCACCTTGCCGCGAGCGCCGCCGGCCAGAACCCGCTGGTTGCGGAAGCAGGGCAGGAAGCGAGTGATGGGATCGTCGAGCTGGAAGTGCCCTTCCTCGTACAGCATCATGATGGCGACGCTGGTGAGGGGCTTGGTCATCGAATAGATGCGGACGATTGCATCCTCCGCCATGGGCACGCCGCGTTCCCGGTCGGCGAGGCCGCTGCAGCGGCTATAGGCGACGTGGTTACGCCGCGCGACTGTTACGCTGAGGCCGGCGAGCTTGCCATCTGCGACGAGGCAATCCATCCACCCGTCAATCCGGGCGAGGCGCTGGGATGACAGCCCAAGGGCGTCAGCATCAGTTCGAACGGCCGCATCCATGGATTTGTCCCGCAATCGGTCAGAGCTCCGCCTTTCGGAGCCGAGCGCGCGGATGCTAACCCGCGCAACTGGATGGTGTCCAAATTGCCTTTCCCCTCCTGTTCACCACCGATCAACGGTCGTCGGTCGGTGGTGAACATGCCCCTGGCCACTGGCACCGCGCTATTGGGACGCCGGCCGTTCGTCCTCAGCCTCACCGGCTTCGTCCCCACCAGTGCCAAGGCGCTGCTGGAAAGATTGGGTCAGCTCGTCATACAGATGCCGGTCTCGGCAATGTGGAAGGTGGCCCGCTCCACCAGCCCGACCAGCGCCTCCGTCGGCGGGCTGCGGTCGGCTGTAGACGGAACGTCGGGCGCGGGTCGAGCCAGGAGATCCTCCTACCATGTTCGCCAGCAAGTGATGGAGACAGAACAGTCAAAGCCGCCCCAGCAGTTCTGAACCGCCCCGGGTTCACCGGAGGCTGGTAGGCTTGAGTCAGGCCACCCTGGCGGCTGGCTCGAGCTGAGCGTAGTAGCGCGCTTCGGCCTGGGCGGGCGGCATGTTGCCGATCGGCTTGATGAGGCGGCGGTTGTTGAACCAGTCCACCCACTCCAGGGTGGCATATTCGACCGCCTCCAGCGAGCGCCATGGGCCACGCGGCCGGATCACCTCGGTCTTGAAGAGGCCGATGACGGTCTCGGCCAGCGCATTATCGTAGCTGTTGCCGACGCTGCCGACGGAGGGCTCGATCCCGGCTTCCAGAAGCCGCTCCGTGTACCGAATCGATACGTACTGCGACCCCTTGTCGCTGTGGTGGGTCAGGCCGCCCCGCAACGGACGGCGCTCATGCAGCGCCTGTTCCAGAGCATCGAGAACGAACCCCGCATGCGCCGTCCGCGACACCCGCCAGCCGACGATGCGACGGGCGAAGACATCGATGACGAAAGCCACGTACACGAAGCCCTGCCAGGTCACCACATAGGTGAAGTCGGAAACCCACAGCACGTTCGGCTGCGGCGCCCGGAACTGCCGGTTCACCTTGTCGGTCGGGCAAGGCGAGGCCTTGTCGGCCATCGTGGTCCTGGTCTCCTTGCCCCGGACGACGCCACGCAGGCCCATCCGCCGCATCAGGCGTTCCACTCGGCCGTACATCCAATCTTGGCTGCAATCGAGGCGATCGCAGCCCATGGGGAGGCATGATCGCCCCCGTGGTCCAGCACCATCCGCACCGCACGCTGCCGGACCTCAGGCGAAAACCGGTTCGACGTCTTCTTCGTCATGGCCCCATCCTCTCAACAGTTGGGGCCTCCAGCAAACCCGGGATGGTTCAAGAACAGAGTGCGCGCCTGGCTGGAGCGGCACCCGCGCTGGGTGTTCCACTTCACGCCGACCTCGGCCTCCTGGATCAACGCCGTCGAGGGCTTCTTCTCAGCACTGAGCCGAAAGCGCCTGCGACGAGGGGTGTTCCAATCCGTCGCCGATCTCGAGCAGGCCATCGCCCGCTACATCCGCGAGCACAACGCCACGTCGAGCCCATTCGTCTGGACCAAGCCCGCCGACCGCATCCTCGCCAAACTCGCCCGGCTGCCTGCACCTTCCGAATGAGTCACTGCAATAGCCCCCGGCACTGATCCTGCGGAGATGTGGAGGACCCTGATGTTCGCCGGCTGGCCGATCCTTGAAGTACACCGCGACGCCGGCGGGCTGGAGGCGCTGTATCTCGGGCTGACAGAGGGGAAAATGCAATGAGCGCCGCCGGATTGATGGCCCGCAAGGAAGCGGGCGAGCTGCTGCTGGACCTGCGCCGCCAGGCTTGGCTGCTGGCCATGGCATGCGCTCTTTCAGCTTTCTCACTGCTGCTGGTCGGAAGCGCGGAACTCAGCCTGCTGGACAATGCGCAGGTCGTCTACGACATGGCCAGCATCGCCACCGCGCTCGGCGCCCTGCTGGCGCTTGTGGTGAGTGTAGACGGCATTGGCGGGGAACGCGAACGCGGCAGCCTCGTGCCGCTGCTGCTGACCCCGCCCTCACGCGGCGGGATCCTGCTGGGCAAGATCGGCGGCGTGGCCATGGCCTGGGCGGCGATGCTGGTATTGGCTGTCCCGTTCCTGTGGGCCGTCGGCAGCACCGGCCAGAACTGTGGTACGGCATGGCGGTGCTGTTGCTGCTGGGCACGCCGGTGGTCCTGGGCTTCGGTCTGTTCGGCCTGGGGTTTGGTGCGATGCTGGGCTCGACCCGTGCGGCGCCGCTAGCGGGGCTGATCGGGCTGTTGGTGGCGGCAAGCCCGCTGCTGATTGGCCCAAGTCTTTGGCAATCGGCGCTCGGTCGGATATTCGATGCGATCGATCCCTTCTCGGCCGCGGTCAATGGCTATGACCTTGTGGTCATCGACAGCCAGGACCTGCTCAACCAGTGGGCGTATTTCGGCCACACATTGGCATGGCTCGCACTGATGCTTTGGTTCGCTCGCGCGGCTTTCCGCCGCGTCACCCGGTAGGAGATTTAACAATGTCCCCCAAGCTTCTTGCCGGTGCGCTGGGGCTCGGCCTGGCTGTTGCACCGGCCCTAGCGGCCGAGCCGCTGCCGATCAGCATCTCCGTAGCCCCTGCGGCGGCCAACCCGGCCGCCCCGCAAATGGGTGATCGCCTCAGTTTTCGCACGATGATCCGCAATGATGGCACAACGCCGGTTGATGGCGTGATCGGCCGGGTCTTGCTGCCGCGCACCGATCGCGGCCAGGAACAGCCGATCGATCTGGAAGACTGGTCGGCCCATAAGGCGATTACGATCCCGTCGCTGGCCCCAGGCGAGGCGGTTGCAACCGACTGGCCGTTCCGGCTGATTGCCAGTGGCACCTATCGCGCGGTGGTCAGTACCGCGACGCGAGACGGCGCGGCCCTGGCCACCAGCCCCTTCGCCGATTTCACTGTCCGGGCAAAGCCGGTCGTGGAATCACGGCGTGTCCTGCCGGTGGCGCTTGGATTGCCGCTGCTGATCGGCGCCGACATGCTTTTGACCGCGTGGCGCCGCTGATGCCCGGCAAACGCCTATCGAACGGAGCCGCTCCCGTGCCGCGCAGCCTCCTCACCCGCCTCCTGCACGCAACCATCGCCCTGGCCATCATCGCGCAGCTTATCGGAATCGGCTTCGCCGAACCGCCCAAGCCTGGACTGCCAGGCAACCTCATGTTTTCGGTCCATCAAGTCGTTGGCCTCGGAACCCTCGGCGTGCTGGTTGCCTTCTGGCTGTGGACGCTGCTGCTGCGGCGGGAATACGGCTTCACCGCCTTGGTTCCATGGTTCTCACGCAGCCGGCGCACCGCCGTCGTGGCCGATCTGCGGGAGCATTTCGCGGCCCTCCGACAGCTGCGGCTGCCACAGCCGGGCAGCGAGACGCCGCTCGCCAGTGCCATCCACGGCCTTGGCCTGATCATCGCGACAACCATGGCCGCGACCGGAGCCATCGTCTTCGCCGGCATGGCGCCCGATGGCACGTTGCCGGCATGGGCTGATGCGGCGCTGGCTGTGCATAAGGCGGCCGCAAACCTGATGTGGGCCTATCTGATCGGCCATCCCGCCGTGGCGCTGCAGCATGAGGCGATGGGTCACCGCCCGCTGCGCGGCATGACGCCGGGCATGCGCTGACATGAAGGGCCTGATCGACGCGGCGACTGCCGCCGCCGCGGCGCATCCCTCCTGGGCCGCAGCCCTGGTCTTCGTCGCTGCTGCGGCCGAAAGCCTCGCCATCATTGGTGCCATCGTGCCAGGCACCGCCATTATCATCGCGTTTGGCGCGCTGGTGGCGCTTGGGCACCTGAACCTCTGGGTCATCCTGATCGCGACTGCTGCAGGCGCCATCGCCGGTGACGGGCTCTCCTACTGGATCGGCCATCATTACCGCGCTCGGCTGCGCGGTATCTGGCCGTTCTCGCGCAGGCCGGAACTGCTGGAGCGGGGCGAGGCCTATTTTCTGCGGCGCGGCGCCATCAGCATCCTCATTGCCCGCTTCGTCCCGGTGATCCGGTCCACCGTTCCTATCGCGGCCGGAATGCTGGGCATGGGAGCAACGCGCTTCTACGCTGCGAATATCGCATCGGCGCTGGTTTGGGCGCCCGCGCATGTCCTTCCAGGCGTGTTGGCCGGCACGATCCTCGCCGGGGCCGGCGCGATCAGCATGCGGCTCGGCGTGGCGGTCACCGTGCTTCTGGTTCTGCTGCTGGCAATGCTGTGGGCGCTGCGCAATGGAGGGCTGATCGGCTATCGCTGGTTTGGCCGTGGGCAGGTCGCTTTGGCGCACTGGGCGGCGCCGCGCCAGGATTTCGCTGGCCGCCTCGGCCGCTTCGCGACCGCCCCAGAACATGCGGAGCGTCGTAGCGGCGCCCTGCTGATCGCGCTGGCTGCGGGTTGTCTTCTCGCGTTCCTCGCGCTGCTGGAAAGCGTGGTCGGGCGCGAGGCCGTCGTCCAGATCGATGGCGCCGTCCTGGCCCTGATCGGGTCGTTGCACAACCAATGGACCGACCCGGTGATGCTGGCGGCGACCCGGCTTGGCGATACGGTCATGAACCTGATGGTGAGTGGCGCGATGGTTGGCTGGCTGCTGCTGCGCCGGCAGTTCCGCCTCGCGGCCGGCGTCCTGATCGCGGTCGCCGCCACCGCAGCGCTGATGACCGCGATCAAGCTGGGCGTCCACGCCGCACGCCCTCCTCTGGTGACCTCGATCGCCCCCGGCTTCTCCTTCCCCAGCGGGCACAGCACCATGGCGGTGGTGACGTTGGGCCTGTTCGGCTGGCTCGTCGCGGGCGGCCAAAGCGGCCCATGGCGTCGGCTTATTTTGGCCCCGATCCTGCTGCTGATCGTCCTGATACCCTTCTCCCGCGTCTATCTGGCGGCGCATTGGCCATCGGACGTCATGGGCGGAATGCTGCTCGGCGCGGCTGTGGTCGCGTCCTTCGCGGTTGTGTTCCGCGACCTGCGGCACGAGGCGGTGGCGCCACTGGCGTTCGCAGCCCTGGTCGGACTGGTCCTGCTGGTATTTGGTGGAGCACGGATCGCCACGCATATCGGACCGGACCTTGCCATCCTGCGGAGCAACGAACTGCGGCCGCGCCTGCTGGCAGAGCCCTGGCTGGCCGGCGGATGGCGGAGCCTGCCCACCCATCGCAGCGACCTCGGCGGCGAGGATGAGGAACCGATCATCCTGCAATGGCAGGGCTCGCCGAACTTCACTCGCTATGGCCCTCCAAGGCGAGGGCTGGCGGCGGCTACCCGGCTGGTCGGTGGCGGCTCTTGGGCGCATCTTGGTCCCCGCTACGCCGGCCATGGAACTGCCGGCCTTGCCCGTGATGGACCGCGGCAGGACACCGGCGCTGACCCTGGCCCGACCAACCGGCGCTGCCGACCAGCGGCTTGTCTTGCGCGCCTGGACCACGCGGTGGCAGGACCCAGCCCGGCCAAGCCAGACACTGCTGATCGTGTCGGTGGTGCGGGAGACGTCGGCGCCCATCGTCCGCCTTCTGTCGCTGCCGCGTCCGACCGAGGAAGGCGACTGCGCCGCCCTCGGCAGGCTGCCTGGCGCGGTGCCGACCGACCGTCGTTTGGCACCGCGTGACGGTGGCTGCGGGGGCGTGCTGTATCTCGGGCAGGTCCCGCCATGATGGCACGCGCCCGACAGGCGCTTCGAGCCTGGGCACGCCGCCTCAAGCGCGACGTGCTGGCGCTGTATCTCGCCGCTCGCGACAGGCGGACGCCCTGGTTGGCACGCGGTTTGGCTCTGGCGATCGCGGCATATACGCTGTCACCGATCGACCTGATCCCGGATTTCGTACCGGTGCTTGGCTATCTCGACGACATCATCCTGGTGCCGCTGGGAATTTGGCTCGTGGTCAAGCTCATCCCCGCCGATCAGATGGCAGAACACCGTGCTGCGGCGGAGGCCCTGGTGACGCGACCGGTCAGCAGGAGCGCGGCGGTGCTCATCGTTGTTGTCTGGATCGGTGCAGCGGCGCTGCTGGTGTGGGCAGCCACGGCCAGGTCGAACGTCGCGGCGGAAATGTTCCGCGCCATCACGCGCACCGCATTATTCGACCATACGGCAGCGTCGAGCTCGACGAATCGCGTCGACGACACCAGCGACGCCGACGCCAGATCGCCGGCCCGTGCGCCGTTCACCGTGAAATCGATCAGCGAGGTTGTCCCCGTCGCCAAGCTCGGAAAATCCCAGAAGACCTCGGATGCAAACTCCCGCGCGGCCGAACCGCCGCGCCACTCCGGCCGAGCCGTGCGGCGCTCAATGGGTTGCCCGTGCGGCCCGCCGCTTTCGGGCGGCGGTCACGATATTGACAAGAAGGATGGCGACGCAGCCGGCCAAGAGGGCGGCGCCGGCAGTGGCCATCGTCACCTCGGATACGGTCAGCATCAGCAGCCCGACCAGCGCGCACCAGACTACCAGGGCCAGGGCCAGCCAGCCGTCATCGACGAAGAGCCCGATGATCTCGTGCAGAATGGCGCGAAGCGTTCCCATCAGCGTGCCTCCATAGGCTGCGCGGGCGGTGGCGCACGCGGGCCTGGGTGCAGCCCGAGGCGGTGAGCGCCATCTCCAGCGTCTCGATGACGTCGCTGGCGGCCATGCCGGTGCAGAGCTTCCAGGCGATCACGTAGCGCGAGAAGTCGTCGAGCACGGTGGACAGGTAGAACCAGCCCCAGCCGATGACCTTGAGGTAGGTGAAGTCGGTCTGCCAGAGCTGGTTGGGTGCGGTGGTCTTGGTGTGGAACTCCTCGGCCGCCTTGACCACGATGAAGGCTGGGCTGGTGATCAGGTCATGCGCCTTGAGCAGGCGGTAGACCGAGGCTTCGGAGACGAAGTAGCGCTGCTGCTCGGTGAAGCGCACAGCGAGCTCGCGCGGCGACAGCTCGGGTTCGGCCAGCGCCAAATCGATGATCTGCGCGCGCGTCGGATCTGGGATGCGGTTCCAGACCCGATCGGGCCTTGAAGGCCGGTCGGCAAGGCTTCCGGCCCGCCGCTCTGATAGCGGTCGTACCAGCGATAGAAGGTAGCTGGCGGGATGCCGAGACTGGCGCAAGTGTGCGCCGTGCCGGCAGATGAGACTGCTCGACGAGGCGGATGATCTCGAGCTTCTCGGCGGCGGGGTATCTCATGAGCGGTCGTCCCCAGCCCCGATCATGCTTTTTTTAAGCAGGCGCAGTTCCAGCGCCTGTTCGGCGACGACCTCTTTCAGCGCGCGGGCTTCATCGCGCAGCGCCTTGACCTCGTCGGTGGTGGCGGCGCGGGCCGTATCGCCGGCCAGGCGGCGCTTCCCGGCTTCGAGAAACTCCTTCGACCAGGCCGTAGTACAGGCTCTCGGCGATGGCCTCCCGGCGGCACAGGGCGGCGATGCTGTCCTCACCGCGCAGACCCTCCAGCACGATGCGGATCTTGTCCTCGGCCGAGTGGTGCTTGCGGGTGGCGCGGCGGATGTCGCGCACCACATTTTCGGCTGGCGGCTTGGTGGTGGCGGCGGAGGATTTCTGGATCATCTTCACTCTACTGGCAGTTACGATGAACCAGAAATCCTCCGTTCCTCAACTCCGCCAACCTGTCTCAAGTGTGCCGACGCCGGACAGGCCGGCCATGGCTGCGAATCAGGAAAATGACCAGAACCGGCGTCGCCATGCTTTCGATGAACCAGGCCGTACGGAATTCCTCCGGCGTGGCGCCGAAGCCCCAGAGCAGGATGCCGAAGGTCGCAAGGTCGAAGACCGAGAAAAGCGGCTCCATTACCAGCGTGAAGCACAGCACCGCGCCCATGTCCCAGCCATGCGGCTTCGCCACGTCCTCGGCGTCCACCGCATCGAAGGGGATGCCCATCTCCGACAGGTCGTAGAGCAGGTTGTTCAGCAGGATCTGCGCCGGCAGCAGCGGCAGGAAGGGGATCAGCAGCGACGCCACGGCCATCGAGAACATGTTGCCGAAATTGGAGGAGGTGCCCATCCGCACGTATTTCATGATGTTGGCATAGGTGCGCCGGCCTTCCTCGACGCCTTCCGCGAGCACGCCGAGATCGGGTGCCAGAAGGATGAGGTCGGCGGCCGCCCGAGCGACTTCGGTCGCACCTTCCACGGACAGCCCGGCATCGGCGGCATGGATGGCGGGCGCGTCGTTGATGCCATCGCTGATGAAACCGAGAGTATGGCCCAGCGCCTTCAGCGCAAGGATGACGCGCCGCTTCTGGTCCGGCGAGACACGGGCGTAGAGGTCCACCTCCTGCACGCGCGCGACCAGTCCGGGATGGTCCAGCGCCTCGATCTCCTCCCCGGTCAGCACTCCCTTGCAGGGGAGGTCGAGCGTCTGCACCAGATGCAGCAGGACGGGTGCGGCATCGCCCGAGACGATCTTGACCCGCACGCCCAGCGCACCCAGCCATGCGATGGCATCGGCGGCCGAGGCTTTCGGCGGGTCGAGGAAGGCGCGGAAGCCGGTGAAGACGAGATCGGCCTCGGTGTGCGGGCCTTCGATGGTCTCGTCCTCACTCATCGACCGCCAGGCGATGCCGAGCAGGCGCAACCCATCGGCGCCCCTGGCATCCGCGCAGGCCAGGAGCTCGGCCCGCAGGGCGCCGGTCATCGGCTGCCGCGTGCCATCCGCACCTTCCGCGGCGGTGCACACCGCCAGCACCGCCTCGGGCGGTCCCTTCACCACCAGAAGGCGCTGGCCTTCCCCTTCGCAGAGCACGGCGGAGCGCCGCCGCTCGAACCCGAAGGGCGCCTCGGCCAGGGCGTGCCAGCCTGGCGCGGGTCGGTTGGCCTCCAGGATGGCGGCATCCAGCGCGGTCGGCACGCCGCTCGCAAGCCCGGCATTCAGCGCGGCGAGGCCGAGCGCACGCGATGATGGCGCGCCATCCGATCCGGTCGTGTCAGCCAGTGCGATCCGGGCCTCGGTCAGCGTGCCGGTCCTTTCGGTGCAGAGGACGTCCATGGCGCCCAGGTCGTGGATCGCCGCCAGTCGCTTCACCACCACGCGCTTGGGCGCCATCCGCATGGCCCCGCGCGAGAGGGTGACCGTGGTCACCATGGGACAGGGAGGCCGACGGCGAGCGCGATCGCAAACAGGAAGCTCTCCAGCGGCAGTCGGTGGAAGCCGAGATGCGCCAGCAGCACGAACAGCACCAGGAAGGCGGTGAGCTGAAGGATCAGCAGGCCGAGCCCGTGCAGCCCCTTCTCGAAGGCGGTCGGCGGGCGCCTTGCGGCGAGCGACGCCGCGTCGCGCGCCCCGTGGCGACGACGAGCATGGTGGCCGCGCCGGCGACGATCGCGGTGCCGGCGAAGACCGCGTTGAAGGCGTCTGCCGGGCTACTGGCCTCGCTGACGCCGACGCGCTTGCCCGCGGGATAGGGCTCGCCGGTCAGCAGCGCCTCATTGGCCTGGGCACCGCGGCTTTCCAGCAGAATGCCATCGGCCGGCACCAGCGCGCCGGCCGCAAGCTCGACCACGTCGCCGGGAACGATCCGCTCCACCGGGAGCGACACCACCTGCCCGTCGCGCCGAACCGATGCCTTGACGGCGACGCTGTCGCGCAGGCGCGCGGCGGCCAGTTCCGCCCTGTGTTCCTGCACGACGTCGAGGCCGACAGACACCGCGACGATGCAGGCGATGATCACGAAGCCGGGCCAGTCCCCGGTCAGGCCGGAGACGAGTGCGGCGACCAGAAGGATGGCGACCAGCGGCTCGACCAGCCGCCGGCCGATCTTCACGGCTATCTCAAGTCGGGGCCGGTCCGCAACCGTATTGGGACCGGTCTCGGCGAGGCGCCGTTCCGCCTCGGCGGCGGCAAACCCCATGGGACCGCTGCCGAGGCGCGCGAGCATGGCGTCGGGGGAAATGGCCCAGAACCGTTCGGCTGCAGGTCGCGCCTTATCGATCATGGCGACAGCATACCGGATATGTGGGAAGCAAGCGGAAACGATCTACCTGTCGTACCGACAGGGTTTCCTGTGCTCTTTATGGCAAAGTCACCAAGGTCGCCCCGCCTCCACCAGCGGGCCTTTCCCCACCGGCGGGCGCGCCGGCTACACCACCGTGCCGAACAGCGCGCCGATGCCGGCCGTCAGCGCCATGGCCAGCGCGCCCCAGAAGGTCACGCGCGCCGTGGCGCGCAGCACATTGGCGCCGCCCGCCTGGGCGCCGATGGCACCGAGCAAAGCCAGAAAGGCGAGCGAGGCGCCGGAGACGACCCAGACAAGTAGGTGGGTCGGTGCGACGACGACCATCAGCAGGGGCATGGCGGCGCCAACCGCGAAGGTCGCGGCCGAGGTCAGCGCCGCCTGGATCGGCCGCGCGGTGGTGATCTCGGACATCCCGAGTTCATCCTGCGCATGGGCGCCGAGCGCGTCCTTGGCCATCAGCTGTGCGGCGACCTGAAGCGCCAACCCACGCTCCACGCCGCGCCGGACATAGATCTCGGCCAGTTCCTCATGCTCGAAGACGGGGTTGTCCCGCAGTTCCTGGGTTTCCCGAGCCAGGTCGGCCTGTTCCGTGTCGGATTGGGAACTGACCGACACGTACTCGCCCGCCGCCATCGACATCGCACCGGCGACCAGGCCGGCCACGCCGGCGATCAGGATGTCGCTTTGGGTGGCCGCAGCGGCGGCCACGCCGACGATCAGGCTGGCGGTGGAGACGATGCCATCATTCGCCCCCAGTACCGCGGCCCGGAGCCACCCGATGCGCGAGACCAGATGGCGTTCCGGGTGCAGGTGGAGGCGCGGCATGGGATTTTCCTTCTGGGTGCTGGGCGTCGCCTGTGGAGATTGGGGCCTGTTGTCGCGCGCGTCCTGCCGCGTCAAGGCGCACGACCAGGTGCAGCTTCCGGGGCTTGGGCGTCGCGATGAACAGCATGAAGCGCGCCAGCGGGCGCTTGAACAGAAACAGTTAGGCGACATGAAGCCCGACGATGATCATGAGGAAGTTGGACAGCCCCTCGTGCAGTTCGCCGACGATGCCATGCTCCTGCTCTCCGCCACGGGCTTCTGAGTCTCGCCGGCGTTCACGGCCGTCATCCCGCGCCTGCGCCTCGCTCACGACGACGCTATTGATCCGGCCTGGGTAGTCGCCTGTGAACAACGCCGTAACGCTTGGATTTCCTTGGTTTTCCGGCTTGGGGAAGTATCTGGAATTGCAAGGTGCTTGTCCGGAGCATGCGAAAACCTGGCAAAACGGTGCCCCTGTTGCAGTCATTCGGGCGACGTGATTCGCTCGGCGCGTCGCCGCGCAGGAGCCCGCCGATGCCGCCGAAGTCACCACCGTTCGAGCAGCCCGAACTGTTCCGCTCGGCCCTGCTGAACCTCGTCGATCGCCGCCATCCCCTGGTCCGTCTGGCCGGCCTGATCGACTGGGAGCGCTTCGCTGTCGCCTTCGGCCCGCTCTACCGCGACGGCGTCGGCCGGCCCGGCCTGCCGACCCACGTCCAGTTGTTCTGCGGCGAGGCCTACTTCCAGCACGCCCTGCCGCTGGATCGCTCCTCGCTGTCCCGCTGGCGCAAGCGCATCGGCCCCGAGCGGCTCGAACTGCTCCTCGCCGAAACCCTCGCCACCGCGCAGCGCGCCGGTGCCGCCGAGCCGAAGCACTTCGAGCGCGTCACCATCGACACCACCGTCCAGCCCAAGGCGGTGACCCACCCCACCGACAGCAAGCTGCTGCATCGCGGCGTCGAGATCCTCGGACGCCTCGCACGCCGGCACGGCATCGCGCCGCGCCAGTCCTACAGGCGCGTCTCCACCCGTGCCCGGCGCGAGGTGGCCAGGCTGATCCACCGCGGCCGCCACCGCGAGGCCGAGCGCCTGGTCCGGCGCATGCGCACCTGGCTCGGCCGCCTCGCCCGCGACATCGCCCGCAAGATCACCAGCGCTACCGACGAGGTGCGTGCCGCCTTCACCACGCCGCTCGATCGCATCGCCCGGCTGCTGCGCCAGCGGCGCGAGGACCGCGGCCGCGACAAGCTCTACTCGCTGCACGCCCCCGAGGTGGAGTGCATCGGCAAGGGCAAGGCCCGCACCCGCTTCGAGTTCGGCGTCAAGGTCTCGCTCGCCACCACCAATCGCGCAGCACCCGGCGGGCAGTTCGTGATCGGCGCCCGCGCCCTACCGGGCAATCCCTTCGACGGCCACACCCTGGCCGGCCAGATCGCCCAGACCGAACGCATCACCGGCGTGCCCATCGAGCGCGCCTATGTCGACCGCGGCTATCGCGGCCACGATGCCGACAAGGCGCGCTTCTTCGTCTCCGGCCAGAAGCGCGGCGTCACGCCCACCATACGCCGCGAGCTCAGACGACGAGCCGCCATCGAGCCAGTAATCGGCCACATGAAGGAGGACGGCCATCTCGGCCGCAACTTCCTCGCCGGCGCCACCGGCGATGCCATCAACCTCGTCCTCGCCGCCACCGGCAACAACCTGCGCCTCCTCCGTGCCTGGTTGATCCGGCTTTTCGCGTTCCTCCTCAGCCTTGTCTCGATCAGGGGACCAATGGCTCCACCGTGCCCGGCAAAGCTCGCAGCGCGCTGAAAACTCGTTCTTCACGGGCGACTAGCTCGGCTCCGGCAGGGCCAAACGGCCAGGCCAGAACATCGGCCAAGCCTCTCATAGCCGATGGATCCCCGATCGGGGGCAGGTCACCATCGGCGAAGGCCAAGTGCAAGACCTGGGCACTGTGCTCGTCGGCGATGGTGTCGAATTCACCAATCTCCTGGGCAAGGGGATCAGCCTTTACGTTACCAACAACAACATCCTAGAATTCATAGCTGAAGTGAAATTTGATGATGGAAAGGGTATTTCCTTCAACGGTTTTCGGTTGTCCGACCACGACACCGGTAATCACACAATTATCTCGGCGAAGCTGGGCACTGATAATACCCTGCTAGAGCCAGGGGATGTGACGTTCAAGGAGGACTCAATTTTTCCTGGATGCGCAGGATGTCACTTTCTCTGCTGGCAGCCATGTCGAGATCGATGTGATTTTCACATTATTTTAAGCCTATGGGACACCTTCTGTCATTGGGTGGCGGTAGGTCAACATGGACTCGTACGTCTTGCCGATCTTGCTTCTGTAAGGTGGTCCCAGGATCTCGGACAAGCGGTTATTACTACTGTGTCATAAAAATCTTACGCAGTTTGGGGCTGCTTTCGTATGTGCGGGGGATCACACGCATGGAGGCGAGCGTGGCTTCCTCATCCTCAGCAGGCGACAGTGAAGTGCGGTTTGCCGCCTGTGTCGAGGCGCTTGGCGGTGCCCTTGGCCATGCCGACCGCGTCGGCCCGGCCAGGCGCTACTGCGCCGGCCTGCTGTTGCCGGGCGAGCGCAAGAGCATCGAGCCGATGGCGGCGCGCGTCGCACCCGGACGCGTTCAGGCCGCCCATCAGTCACTGCACCACCTGATGGCCAAGGCCGACTGGTCTGACGCGGCGGTGCTGGCCGTGGTTCGCGCCCGGGTACTGCCCGCCATCGAGCGGCATGGCCCGATCCAGGCCTGGATCATCGACGACACCGGCTTCCCCAGGAAGGGCAAGCATTCCGTCGGCGTGGCGCGGCAGTACTGCGGCCAACTTGGCAAGCAGGACAACTGCCAGGTCGCCGTCAGCCTCTCGGTGGCCAACGAGCAGGCCAGCCTGCCGGTGGCCTGGCGGCTCTACCTGCCGCAGGCCTGGGCCGAGGACGCAGCACGGCGCGCCAAGGCCGGGGTGCCGGAGGACCTGCGCTTCGCCACCAAGCCACAGATCGCGCTCGAGAAGGTCCGCGCCGCCCAGGCCGACGGCATCCCGCCCGGCGTGGTGCTGGCCGATGCCGGCTACGGCGTGGATACCGACTTCCGCGACGGCATCACCGCCCTCGGCCTCGCCTACGTCCTCGGCATCCAGTCCTCCGCCAGCCTCTGGCCGCCCGGCCAGGCGCCGCTGCCGGCCAAGCCCTGGAGCGGGCGGGGGCGGCCTCCATCCCGCGTCGGCCGCAGCGCCGAGCACAAGCCCGTCTCCACCAAGGACCTCGCGGCGGCGCTGCCCAAAGACGCCTGGCGCCGCGTGACCTGGCGCCAGGGCACCAACGCGCCGCTCTCGTCCCGCTTTGCCGCCGTCCGCGTGCGACCCGCCCACCGCGACTACGAGGCCGCCACGCCACGCCCCGAGGAGTGGTGCCTGATCGAATGGCCCACCGAGGCAGCCGAGCCCACCAAGTACTGGTTGTCGACCTTGCCGCCTACCATCAGCCGCACCAGGCTGGTCCGCCACGCCATGCTGCGCTGGCGGATCGAGCGGGACTTGGCAGGAGCTGAAGCAGGAGATCGGCCTCGGCCACTACGAAGGTCGCGGCTGGCGCAGTTTCCACCACCACGCCAGCCTCTGCATCGCTGCCTATGGCTTCCTGGTCGCCGAAAGGGCGGCGCTTCCCCCCTCAGCAGAACGACGCACCCCACGCCTCCAAGCGCCTGCGGTTCCCGAAACCTACCAACCGAGGGGAGCCGCCGATCCGGCCTGAGCGCCACGTCGCCAACTCCATCACCACCATGCGGCTCAGGATCGCCCGCGCACTCGCGCGCAACCTGCCACGCTGCCCTTGCTGCAGACGCCTCAACCAAAGCTGTGGTTTATGCCGATATAGCAACAATTCGCTGCATGACTTTCAGTCGACCGCCATGTTGAGCCCGGCATCTCCGGATGCACGGTTGCCGCTGATTGGTTGGCACCCTGCTGGCGGCTCGCGGTATTGGGCAATCCGCGTCTTTTTTTGGATAAAAAAATCGCAAATGAGTGATTGGTGATGCGCGTTATCAACCTGTAGACGATTTGCAGGGCAGACATCCGGTCTGGCCTCCCGGAGGTTCCCATGTCCGCTCTTCGCCAGATCCTCATCATCGAAGACGATGCCGCGCTGCGCGCCACCATGGCCGAGCAGATCCTGCTGGACGGCGAGTTCTACGCCGATGAAGCGGAAAGCGCCGCCGAGGCCGAGGCCAAGCTGGCCTGCGCCGGCGCCCGCTACGACGCCATCCTGCTCGACGTCGGCCTGCCCGACACCGACGGCCGCGACTTCTGCGCCAAGCTCCGCCGCGACGGCCGCCGCATGCCGGTCATCATGGTCACCGGCGCCGATGCCGAGGCCGATGTGGTCCGCGGCCTCGATGCCGGCGCCAACGACTACCTCGCCAAGCCCTTCCGGGTGCCGGAGCTGCTCGCCCGGGTGCGCGCCCAGCTGCGGGTGTTCGACAACTCAGAGGACGCCGTCTTCCTGATCGGACCCTATGTCTTCCGCCCCAGCGCCCGCCTGCTGCAGGACCCGGCCCGCAACCGCAAGGTGCGGCTGACCGACAAGGAATGCGCCATCCTGAAGTATCTGTACCGCGCCGGCGGCAAGTCCGTGCCGCGCCCGGTGCTGCTCAACGAGGTCTGGGGCTACAGCAACGGCGTCTCCACCCACACCCTCGAGACCCACGTCTACCGCCTCCGCCAGAAGCTCGAGGCCGATCCCTCACAGCCGAAGCTGCTGCTGACCGAGCACGGCGGATACCGCCTGGATGCCACCGTGACGTCCGATACCGGTAGCAAGCGCGTGCTGCTTCCCGCACACTGAACCGGCCTCTCAGCGGAGAGCTTTGGCGATGGCTGAAATCCTGCAGTTTCCCGCTGGACGGCGCGTGAATGTGGCTGATCGCCATCACGCCTTGCCTTCTGACGTCGAGCCATTTTCAGCGGATGACGATGTCGACGAGTGGCCCGAGGAGGATGCCCCGGAGGGTGTCAGCCTTGGGCTGGTAGCCAGCCTGGCCGCGGCCCCGTCACCGACACTCGTGGTTCTGGCACGCAAGGTGGAGGTGCTGGTGGCGCGCCTTGCGACGGACGAGGAGTCCGATGCCGGATTATGTGTCGCCGAAGCAAGGCTCCTCAGGTCGGTGCTGCACGACCTCCGGGCATTCGCAGGAGACATCGCCTGAGGTGGTCCCCGTCCATCGGACAGTTTGACGGCCTGGATAAGCTCGGTCCTGGTTGTCGTCAGGCCGCCAATCTTTCTGCCTCGTTCGCCTCATGTGCTTCGTCGGCATTGGTCCGCCAACGCGCCATGTGGGCATCCGGCATTGCAGTAGCCGATCCACTTCGACAACCCGGCCCGCAACTCCGAACCGGTCTCGAAGGCGTGCAGATAGATGCACTCGTACTTCAGGCTGCGCCAGAGCCGTCGATGAAGACGTTGTCGATCCAGCGGCCGCGGCCGTCCATCGAAATGCGTAACCCGGCCCGCCGCAGCAGGCCGGTGAAGCGCGGCGAGGTGAACTGGCTGCCCTGGTCGGTATTGAAGATCTCTGGCGGCCCGAACCGCGCCAAGGCCTCCTCCAAGGCTGCGAGCCAGAACTCCACGTCCATGGTGTTCGATACCCGCCAGGCCAGCACCTTCCGCGTCGCCCAGTCCATCACCGCGACCAGGTAGAGGAAGCCGCGTCGCATCGCCAGGCAGGTGATGTCGGCGCACCAGACCTGGTTCGGCCGATCGATCACCAGGTCCCGCAGCAGGACGGGACCAGCACCGGTGCTCGGGATGCGGCACCGTGGTCCGCGGCCGCTGGTAGATCGGCGCCAAGCCCATCTTCGCCATCAGCCGCCGGATGCGCTTGCGGCCGACCGCATAGCCCTCATGCCGCAGGTGCCGTGCCATCTGCCGCGCGCCCTACCAGGGCGTCTCCAGGAACTGCGCGTCGATCAGCCGCATCAGCTCCAGGTTCAGCGGCGTCTCCTCATCCGGGCGGTGGTAGAACCCTGACCGGTTGATCGAGACCAGCTCGCACTGCCGCACGATCGACAGCCGCGGGTGCTCCGGCTCGATCATCTGGCGCCTCCGCTCGAGGCTCATCGACCGGAGGCCTTGGCCAAAAAATCCCGTTCCACCAGCAGCTGGCCGATCTTGGCGTGCAGCTTCTCGACATCCGCCTCGGCCACTTTCGCGTTCTCCTCGGCCGCCGATTTGCCGGAGAACACCGCCGCCAGCCCTTCCATGGCCTGTCGCTTCCAATCGCCGACCATCGTCTGGTGGATGCCATGCTTGGCCGCCAGCTGCGCCGTTGTCAGCTCACCCCGTAGCGCCTCAAGCGCCACCTTCGCCTTGAAATCTGCCGAATACCGCGTCCGCTTGCCCGTCATTCAGGGCAGTCCTTCTCATGAGCGAACCGAGCTTAGCCTCCTGTCCGAAATCCGGGGACCACCTCATCGGCAGCGGCGACGGCCATGCGCGGGACCTGCATGGCTTGGTGGAAGAGATGCTCATGCCGGCCGGGGCCCGTGACCCACACGGCACCACCCGCCACCGCCCGCTACCCGGGCCAGGGGAGGCCACGGCCCCCCGCCGTTCAGGCCAGAAGGCGCAGGTTGCTGATGGCGAAGCCGCTTCGTGGCAGGGCGGGGAGCCTCGACATGTCGATCCGCAGATCCTGCTCCGGCACGTCGTAAGTGATGCGTCCCGCCAGGAAGGTCGCCGCCACCTTCATGAGCTCGATCGTGACCCATTCTCCTGCGCAACGATGGCCCTGGTGATGGTCTCCTCCTCCTTGCGGGATGAAGTTGAAAGGGCTTCCGTTCCACCCTTGAAACCGATCCGGGCGGAACTCATCAGGCGCGTCCCAGGTCCGGGGGTCGTGGTCGGTGCCGTAGAGGTCGAGCAACACTCTCCTGCCCCGGGGAAGCCGAAATCCTTTCCAGGCGAAATCCCGTCGCACCCGCGCCGCGACGGCTGGGAAGAAGGGATAAAAGCGGCGCACCTCCTGGACGAACAGCTCTGCATAGCCAGGCTCGCCCGTCGCAAGCCGCTGACGGCAACCGGGATGCTGGTGCAATGCATGGGCGATGAACGTGATGAACACCGAGATGGCCACCGTGGGCCGCAGCAGGTTCAGCAGTTCCACAGCAGCTGTCAGCGGCGGCAGGAGGTCACCATCCGGTCCACGATGCTGCGCGACACTATGCAGCGGGCTCTGCTGTGGAGGGAACATGTTCCCGGCCCTGACCTGCCTGACGAGATTTGCGATCCACCCCTCGGCCCGCAAGCGGGCCAGCCGCGACTGCCAGTGACGGGGCCCGACCGCCCCGGCCGCATCGAACATCAACGCCAGGTCCCGGGTCCGCCGGGCGACATCCGCTTCTGCTAGAGGAACGCTGCACCAGGCGCAGACGGCACGGGTCAGGACCTCCTGCATTGCGTCATAGAGCACCACCCGGTTCATCAGCGCCCACTGCTCTGCCTGGATGTGCAACTCCTCGACGGTCAGCTCCGCCAGCCGTGCGATGCGCTCCGGCGTCATCAGCGACATGAACATCTGCTTGCGGTGCCGATGGGCATCATCGTCCAGACCCTGCACGCCGCCCCGGCCGAGCAGCGTGCTGCGAATCCTCCCGGGCATGGCGCCGCGCCGGACGAAGCGGCCCTGATCATAGAAGATCCGGGCCGCCTCGGGTCCGCTCATGCAGATCGTCCGGCGGAGCAGGAGCCGAGTCTCGAAAAGATCAGACCCATGCCGTATGCACCTCTCTCCCACGAACTCGTAGGGCGCGCGGAGCAGGGCCAGCGTGTGGTCGAAGCCTTTGTCGCGCGGAATGGGAGGCATCAGCCGTCCTCTCTCATTTGATGGTCCCGCGCGGCCCGATGGCCATCCGGCGCGAGCACGTATGCGATTGGCTGCCATATGGAGCGGCGCCGACCAAATGATCGGTATGTCCGTCCGGAAGTTCCGTTTGCCCGGGACTGACGCACGACAATTAGGCTGAGAACCGCGTTGTCTCACCTGGAATATTTCCCTGCGGCACGGCAGAGCAACGCGGGGTGGTCGGCATCAGCGGTGAATGCTGCCTTGCCGGACATCTCGCCGCCGGCACCGAAGAGGCCGTTCATCGTGCCCCGCATGTCGGTGCAGTCCAGCCACTTGCCCTGCGCGCGGGCTGGAACTGCGCCAGCGACCGCTGGCCGTCGACGGCGGCGATGGTGGCGAACAGCTTCGGCGTATCCACGCCGTTCAGCGGAACCGGCTGCCGCCTGGTGGGGGCAGGCATCTCGGCGGTGGTGGCATGGGCGTTCATGGCGGCCCTCCTCACATTGGGCTGATGCCGCAGCGGGCCAGGCTGGGCTGGCGCGTCCTGGGCATGTCTCCACCCTGCGGAGCCGTGGCATGCAGTGCTGAAAGGCGGGCCTGGGAAATTCTTGTGGTGTTCTGTATATGCCGCCGCCGGCCGGGAGGACCGGGCACAGGGGAACCCACCGGCGGCGCGCTGTGTTCGCACCGGAACCCATGACGCCACGGTCCGGCGCTCCACGCGGGAGGCGGCCCGCGGCGCTCGAGGAAGGACAATAACCATGGCCGATGACAACAAGGGTCGCCAGAACCGTCGGGCAGGCAGGATCGACCAGGGAGGCTACACGGATGCTGGCCTACGCGGCGGTGGCGACCAGGGCCGGCGCTACCTCCCGGACGACCTCAGCCGCGAAGGCCGAACCGACTATGGCGGCTATCCGAAGGGCGCCCTGCGCCAGGACGAAGGCCACGAACGCGGACCGTTCCGGGGCCACGGGCCTCGTGGCTACACCCGCTCGGACCAGCGTATCCAGGAAGACGTGAACGACCGCCTGACCGAGGACGACCGCCTCGACGCCACTGAAATCACGGTTGGCGTGAGCGGCGGCGAGGTAACGCTGGACGGCACCGTCGGCAGCCGGAGCGACAAGCGCCGGGCGGACGATATCGCCGACGATGTCTCAGGCGTGCGGCACGTGCAGAACAACCTGCGCGTTCGCCAGTAAGCGCTGGCGGCATCACCACGGCCCCGCGGCGCCATGCCCTGGCGCCGCGGGTGCTTCGCTAGTCGATCCGAATGAGCGAAAGTCCGGTTTCCGGATCCTCGACGCGGCGCAGATGCGCCGGTAATTCGGTGATGATCACCTCGAGGGTCGGACGCACGATGCCATCCTTGAGATCCCCACCCATCGCCGAGCCGTCGCGGCGCCCGAGCATCGCGTGCAGGTGCAGCTTCGGCTTCCCTGCCTTGTCGAGCGCGATGTCGCCATTCAACGAAACCACCTCCACCTGTTCCTTGACCGGGATTGGCTGGTACTCCTTCGTCTCCCAGTCGTAGAACCGAATGGTGGCGCGTTGGAAGGCGCCGATGGCGGTGATCTGCGCCGCCGAGAGTTGCTGCTGCTCGGCGAAGCTGCTGATGCATTCGCGGATCTCGTCACCGACGTCCAGCACCACGACGAAGGTGCGGTGGCCGTGCGCCTCGTGGACAAGTTTGCTCTTCATGCTCATCTCCGTTCGCTTGCCGATCCGGCGCACGCCTGCCGTGCACCCCTGGATCGGCAACGGGCGGCGCGCACCTCGGGTTCCAGTGGCGGGCACGCCTGCATGGGCGCCGGGGCATCGAAAACGTGTATCGGAAACCCCGTCGCACAGCGCGGAACAGCACCGGGCATGCCGCGTTGGCCCTGGACAATCCGACACCCATGGCCGCACCAGACGGCCAGATCGGAGGCGAAAGCAATGGCCGATACCGTCAGCGACTTCTTCTGGAAGCGGCTGCACGACTGGGGCGTGCGGCGCGTCTTCGGCTTCCCCGGCGACGGCATCAACGGCCTCATCGGGGCGCTCGACCGGACCGGCGGCGAGATCGACTTCGTGCAGGCGCGGCACGAGGAAATGGCCGCCTTCATGGCCTGCGCCCACGCGAAGTTCACCGGCGAAGTCGGCGTCTGCATGGCGACCTCGGGCCCCGGCGCCATCCATCTGCTCAACGGGCTGTACGACGCGCAGGCTGGACCACCAGCCGGTGGTCGCCATCGTCGGCCAGCAGGCGCGCGTCGGCGCTCGGCGGCCACTACCAGCAGGAAGTGGACCTGGTCAGCCTGTTCAAGGACGTCGCGGGCGAGTACGTGCAGCAGGCGATGCGTGCCCGGCGCAGATGCGCCACCTGGTCGACCGCGCCATGCGCATCGCGCATGGCGAGCGCACGGTCACCTGCCTCATCCTGCCGAACGACCTGCAGGAACTCGACGCCGTCGAGCAGCCGCCGCGCAAGCACGGCACCGTGCATTCCGGCATCGGCTACCGAACCGCCGCTGGTCGTCCCGACGCCGGCGCGAGCTGCAGCGGGCGGCGGACGTGCTCAACGCCGGCAAGAAGGTGGCGATGCTGGTCGGCGCCGGCGCGCTGCAGGCGACCGACGAGGTGATCGCGGTGGCCGAGCTGCTCGGCGCCGGCGTCGCCAAGGCGCTGCTCGGCAAGGCCGCGGTGCCCGACGACCTGCCCTTCGTCACCGGCTCCATCGGGCTGCTCGGCACCAGGCCGAGCTGGGACATGATGATGGGCTGCGACACGTTGCTGATGGTCGGCTCCGGCTTCCCCTACTCCGAGTTCCTGCCCAAGGAGGGCCAGGCGCGCGGCGTGCAGATCGACATCGACGGCCGCATGCTGGGCCTGCGCTACCCGATGGAGATCAACCTGGTCGGCGACAGCGCGGCCACGCTGCGGGCGCTGCTGCCGCTGCTGGAGAGCAAGCCGGACCGGTGCTGGCGCGACGGCATCGAGAAGAACGTCGCGCGAATGGTGGCAGGTGCTCGAAGGCCGCGCCATGAACGAGGCGGACCCGATCAACCCGCAGCGCGTCTTCTGGGAGCTGTCGCCGCGGCTGCCGGACAACTGCATCATCACCTGCGACTCCGGCTCGCCCGCGAACTGGTATGCCCGCGACCTGAAGATCCGGCGCGGCATGATGTCCTCGCTGTCGGGCGGCCTGGCGACGATGGGCCCGGGCGTGCCCTATGCGATGGCGGCGAAGTTCGCCCATCCCGACCGGCCGGTCGATCGCGATGGTCGGCGACGGCGCGATGCAGATGAACGGCAATCAACGGGCTCATCACGGTGGCGAAGTACTGGCAGGAGTGGACCGACCGCCGGCTGGTCGTCATGGTGCTGAACAACCGCGACCTCAACCAGGTCACCTGGGAGCAGCGGGTCATGGCGGGCGACCCGAAATTCGTGGCGACTCGCAGGCGTGCCCGACTTCCCCTACGCCGATACGCCGAGCTGCTCGGCCTCAAGGGCATCCGCGTCGACCAGCCGGAGCAGGTCGGCGCGGCCTGGGACCAGGCCCTCGCCGCCGACCGGCCGGTCGTGCTCGAAGTCGTACACCGACCCCAACGTGCCGCCGCTGCCGCCGCACATCACGCTCAAGCAGGCCAAAGCCTATACCTCGAAAGCGCTGACTGCACGGCGATCCCGAGGCGCTCAAGATCGTGATCGCTCAGAGACGATCCGCGAGTGGTGGGACGGGATGTTGCCCCGGCAAGCGTCGGCATGACGGGCATGCACAGGGAGCGAATCCAGGCCGACAGCTCGCCGCGGACGTCCCGTCGTGAGGCCGCCCGCGGAACGGCGGCGCCGACGCTGGACGTGGCGCTCGCTCGACGCGCGAGCTGCGCAAAGCGCGGTGCAAGGCGAGGTGCGGTTCGACGACGGCAGCCGCGCGCTCTACGCCACCGACGCCTCCAACTACCGGCAGGTGCCGATCGGCGTCGTCGTGCCGCGCACGTGGAGGACGTGATCGAGCACGGTCGCGGTCTGCCGCGAGCACGGCGCCCCGGTCCTGTCGCGCGGCGGCGGCACCAGCCTGGCGGGCCAGTGCTGCAACGCGGCCGTGGTCATCGACTTCTCCAAGTACCTGCACCGGGTGCTCGAGATCGATCCCGAGCGCGCAGCGCGCGGCGTCCAGCCCGGCTGCGTGCTCGACGACCTGCGCAACGCAGGCCGAGCAGCACGGGCTGACCTTCGGCGCCCGACCCGGCGACGCACAACCACAACACGCTCGGCGGCATGATCGGCAACAACTCCTGCGGCGTGCACTCGGTCATGGCCGGGCGCACGGCCGACAACGTCGACGCGCTGGAGGTCCTGACCTACGACGGCGCTGCGCCTGCACCGTCGGGCCGACAGCGACGAGGCGGAGCTCGAGCGCTACGTCGCGCGCCGGCGGGCGGCGCGGCGAGATCTACGCGCGGCCTGCGCGACTGCGCGACCGCTACGCCGACGAGATCCGCGCGCGGTTTCCCGGACGATCCCGCGCCGGGTCTCCGGCTACAACCTCGACGAGCTGCTGCCGGAGAACGGCTTCGACGTGGCCCGCGCGCTGGTCGGCACCGAGGGCACCTGCGTCGATCGTGCTCGAGGCGCGCTGCGGCTCGTGCCGAGCCCGCCGAGCGCACGCTGGTCGTGCTCGGCTATCCCGACGTCTATCGCGGCCGGCGACCACGTGCCGCGAGATGCTGGAGTGCGGCCCGATCGGCCTCGAGGGCATCGACGACCGCCTGCTCGACGTACATGAAGCGACAAGGACCTGCACGGGCGAGCGTCGCGAGCTGCTGCCCGAAGGCGGCGGCTGGCTGCTCGTCGAGTTCGGCGGCGACGACCGCGAGCGAGGCCAATGCGGAAGGCCGCGCGCGCTGATGAAGCGCTTGCGCGGCAGCGCCAGCGCGCCAGCCATGAAGCTGGTCGACCGATCACGCGGAGCAGCGAGAGATCTGGGAGGTGCGCGAGTCGGGGCTCGGCGCGACGGCGCACGTGCCCGACGCGCCGGACACCTGGCCGGGCTGGGAGGACGCCGCCGTGCCGCCCGAGCAAGCTCGGCGACTACCTGCGGGACTTGCGCGCGCTGCTCGAGCAGTACGGCTACGAGCTGCTCGCTGTACGGCCACTTCGGCCAGGGCTGCGTGCACGTGCGCATCGACTTCGACCTCGAGACCGCGGCCGGCATCGCCAGCTACTGGCGCTTCATCGACGAGGCGGCCGATCTGGTGGTGCAGCTACGGCGGCTCGCTCTCCGGCGAGCACGGCGACGGCCAGGCGCGCGCCGAACTGCTGCCGAAGATGTACGGCGACCGGAGCTGGTGCGGCGCCTTCCGCGAGTTCAAGGCGATCTGGGATCCCGCAGGGCCGGATGAACCCCGGCAAGGTCGTGGACGCCGTACCGCGCGACCTCGAACCTGCGCCTCGGCGCCGACTACCGGCCGCCGCAAGCTCGACACCGTGCTTCAGCCTTCCGCAGGACACGGCAGCTTCGTCGCGCCGCCGCTGCGCTGCGTCGGCGTCGGCAAGTGCCGGCACATCGACGAGCGGCGTGATGTGCCCGAGCTACATGGCCACGCGCGAGGAGAAGCACTCGACCCGCGGCCGCGCCCGCCTGCTGTTCGAGATGCTCCAGGGCGACGCCGATCGACCGAGCGGCTGGCGGAGCCGGCGGTGCACGAGGCGCTCGACCTCTGCCTCGCCTGCAAGGGCTGCAAGGGCGACTGCCCGGTCAAGGTGGACATGGCCACCTACAAGGCCGAGTTCCACTCCCACTACTACGCCGGGCCGGCTGCGGCCGCGCGCCGCCTACTCGATGGGGCTGATCCAGTGATGGGGCGCGCCTCGCCAGCCACGCGCCGCAGAGCCGCGAATGCGCTGGTGCGCGACGCCGGGGCTGCCAGGCGTCGCCAAATGGGCCGGCGGCATCGCCCAGGCGCGCCGCCTGCCGCGCTTCGCCCCCGAACCTTCACGAACTGGTTCGCACCGCGGCGACACGCCCCGCGGCGCCGGCGCGCCCGTGATGCTCTGGCCCGACACGTTCAACAACCACTTCCGGCCAGATACCGCCAAGGCCGCGGTGCGCCTGCTCGAGGCGGCGGCTACGAGGTGCACGTCCCGCGGCGCTCCTGTGCTGCGGCCGGCCGCTCTACGCCTGGGGCATGCTCGACCGCGCCAAGCGGCTCTGGCGGCAGATGCTGGACGTGCTGCAGCCAGGAGATCGAGGCCGGCACGCCGGTGGTCGGGCTCGAGCCCGCCTGCGTCGCGGCCTTCCGCGACGAGCTGCCCAAGCTGTTCCCGGACGACCGGCGGGCGCACAGGCTCAGCGGCAACACCTCATGCATCGGCGAGTTCCTCTGCGCGAGCCGGACTACGAGCCGCTGCACCGCGTGTCGGGGCAGGCCATGGTGCACGATCCACTGCCACCACCATGCGGTGATCGGGTCGCAGGGCGAGCGCGAGATGATGAGCGCCTGGGCCTCGACTTCGAGATGCTCGACTCGGGCTGCTGCGGCATGGCCGGCCCCTTCGGCTTCGAGGCGGATAACTACGCGGTGTCCCAGAAGATCGGCGAGCGCGTGCTGTTCCCGCCGGCTGCGGGCCGCGGACCGCGACGCCTGGTGATCGCCGACGGCTTCAGTGCCGGGAGCAGATCGAGCATGGGGTGGACCGGGGAACCGTGCATATCGCGGAATTCGCAGCCGCCTGCCTGCGACGGGCCAACTGACAGGGAGGAAATGCCATGTTCGGTTTCTGGTTGCTGCTGGTGCTGTTCCTGCTGCTGCTCATCGCCGGGCCATGGTGGCCCTATAGCCGTGGCTGGGGCTATTTCCCTGTGGTGGCGGTCTTCGTGCTGCTGCTGTTCTGGCTGCTGCTGGTCTGGCTCGGTTGGGTGGCGGTGCTGTTTCCCTGGGCGCCCGGCCCGCCGCTGTCAAACAGCGTGCAATCTTTCCAGATTTTGGAGTGCGCCCCTGGGGGTGGACGGTTTCAGGCTGCTGTTTTGACCGTCTGGCGGGCGTGTTGATCCTCGAACTGCGAAGGGCTGAGATAGCCCAAGGCGGAATGTAGCCGCTTTTCGTTGTAGACTTCGTCGATAAAGCGAGGCAGGTCGGCGGTGACGTCTTCGAACGTCTCATAGGCTGCCAGGTAGACGGCCTCGACCTTCAGCGTCTTCATGAAGCTCTCGGCCTTAGCGTTATCATACGGATTGCCTCGGCGACTTATCGAGCTCTCCAAGCCGTGGACGGTCAGCAACGCGCGGTACGTCTCGGATGCATATTGCGATCCGCGGTCGGAATGATGGATGCAGCCCAGGGGTGGGCTGCGGCCTCTGATCGCCGCCTTCAGCGCGGCGACAGCGATGCGAGCATCCATCGATCTGCTTATGGCATAGCCCACGACCTTGCGTGACCAAGCATCAAGGATTGCGGCCAGATAGACGAAACCGCCAGGAATGGCGACGTAGGTCAGGTCTGCGACCCACAGCTGGTTCGGGCGCTCGGGCACGACATCCTTGGCCAGGTCCGGGAAGATCGGCCCGGCATGGTCGCTGTCGGTGGTCGTGACATAACGCCGCCTCCGCTTGGGCTGAAGATCGTGTTCGCGCATCAGGCGCCGCAGCTTCTTGCCATTCACCACGATGCCCTGGTGACGCAGGGCGGCCCCCACACGACGGTAGCCATAGCACTCGAACTCGTCGCAGATCGCGCCGATCCGGATAAGGACCTCGCCTGCATCCACCGTCGCAGGCGCGGGATCATAGAAGGTGGAGCGCGGGAGGCCCATCAGCGCGCACCCTCGGCTGATGGAGAGGCCATGGGGCCGGTGACGACGGAGGTGCTCGCGCTTCTCGGCTGGGGAGCATGCTTCAAAGCCCCCCTTAGCAGCTCTATCTCCAGCGCCTGCCGCCCGACCATCCGCTCGAGCGCCGCGATCCTGGCCTCGTATTCCTGCAGAAGGTCGGCTGCCTGCACGTCATCATCGAGCCCACCTGCCTCGAACTTGCCGACCCAAATCCGGATCAGCTGCCGCGAGATGTCATGCCGCTGCGCCAGGGCGTGCAGCGTCTCACCCGCGATGAACTCCTCCGCAACCTGCCGCTTGAACGCGGCGCTGTGTGACCGATGCTTCGTCATGACTTCCATCCTCCGGAAGCCCGGCCAGGGGGGTCAATTCAAATCGCCCGTTCTGTCCACCCCCAGGGGCGCACTCCAGAATCTGGAAAGAGTTGCACGCTGTTTTGCATCTCGGAGGCTTTGCGCCTGGTGGCACGTTGGTGGAAAAGCCCCAGCCAATCAACAGCTCATGGCTGGCCCGCTGGCATCCTTGCGCGACCGACCGGCCGTCTCGCCTGCCGCAAGCTCGATGATCTCGGCGGTGATCTCCTCCTGGCGCACGCGACGTTCCTGTGCCTGAAGCGTGGCGAGGCTGCGCTCGATCTGGGTCCGAGCTGCTGCCATCGCAGTCATTCGTGCTTCGTTCTCTGCAGCGAATGCGTGCAGCGCCGCCTTGCAAAGCTGCGCGTGCAGGAAATCCGCGGTGAGTCCGCCGAGGAGCACCTTCGGCGGAAGGTAGATGAGCGGGGGATTGCGGTTGCGCGGATGTGGCATCTGTTCCGGATCGAAGGGGAGCAGCCGCTGGCGTGCGACATGCATGGACTGCCCCGGCTCCCAGCGGCTGAAGACAACCTCGACGCCATCGATCTCGCCCTGGGCAATCCGGTGATAGATCGCCTCGGCAATCCGATCCGCAAGCTTCGGCACGCCTGGCGAATGCGCGGGCAAGGCAGCGCGCCAACTAAAGTCGATTTCCCGCTCCGCCGCCACTGACGCGCCACGTGTGCCGAGAAGGAAGATGGTGTTGGCCGCGAGATCCGCGCCGACTGCGTCGAGCACGCGCTCGCTGAAGGCGCCAGCAAAGCCCTCCTCGGCGCAGAACACCACCAGCGCCGGCCGCCGCGTTACTTCGGGAATCTGCAACGGCGAGAGTGCAAGGGCGTGGCTGATGGAGGCAGCGATCGACGCGGCATAGGTGTCCACCGCTGCAAGCTGGTCGCGCGCCTGGCGTGCCCGCGCGGCCGCGATGCCGCGCATCGCATTGACCACCGCGCCCAGCTGCCGAATGCCGTCGATGCGACCGCTGATATCACCGAGGCGCTCGGTCACGCGGGCGCGGCCTGCGGCGTCGTCGGTGCCACGCGAGCGGCGTGGGCGCGCAGCGCCTCCAGCAACGCCTTCTTCTGCGTGTCGTCGAGAGTTCCATCCGTCTCGATTGCCCGCATGGCTTCCGGGGCGCCCCGGTCGAGCGCCTCGCCCAGCCTCTGCCGAAAGATCGCTACAGACGGCAGCGGCATCGCGTCCAGAACGCCAGACTGCACGGCCAACACTAGCGCCACCTCCTGTGCCAGGCGCAACGGCTGATGCTGCGGCTGGTCCAGGATAGCCCGGATGCGCGCCCCACGGGTGAGCTGGTCCCGCACCCGCGCATCGGGCATGCCGCCGAAGCGGGTGAAGCTCTCCAGCTCGAGGAACTGCGCGTAGTCGAGCCGCAGCGTATGGGCCGCTTGGCGCAGCACCTTGGCCTGCGTCTTGCCGCCCACTCGGCTGACGCTGGTCCCGACATCGACGGCGGGCTTCAGCCCTTGGTGGAAAAGGTTGGTGTCCAGCACGATCTGTCCATCCGTGATGGAGATGAGGTTGGTCGGGATGTAGGCGCTGAGGTTGCCGGCATCGGTCTCGGCGATCGGCAGCGCAGTCAGCGACCCGCCGCCCTTCTCCTTCGACAATTTGGCGGCGCGCTCCAGCAACCGCGCATGGACATAGAATACATCGCCCGGATAGGCCTCCCGCCCCGGCGATTGCCGGGTCAGCAACGCGATCTCTCGGTGCGTCGCGGCATGTTTGGACAAGTCGTCGAGCACGATCAGCGCATGGCCGCCACGGTCGCGGAAATACTCCGCCATGGTGAATGCGGCGAAGGGCGCGATCCATTGCAGCCCGGGCGAGCTCGCCGCCCTGGCCACCACGATGATGCAGCGCTCCGGCGCGCCGAATGTCTGGATCGCCTCGATCGCCCGCTGCACATTGGAGCTTTTCTGGCCGATCGCAACATAGACGCAGATGATGTCGCTGGTCTTCTGGCTGATGATGGTGTCGAGCGCGACCGTCGTCTTGCCGATGGCGCGGTCGCCGATGATGAGCTCCCGCTGGCCGCGGCCGAGCGCGAAAAGCGCATCGACGACCAGAAGCCCGGTCTGCACAGGCTGCTGAATCAGGTCGCGGTCGATGATCGACGGCGCCGGCTGCTCGATGGGCAGCGTGTGCTCGGCCAGGATGGGGCCGCGCCCATCCAGCGGCCGCCCCAGCGGATCGACGACACGGCCCAGCAGCCCGGGCCCCACCGGCACCCGCACGACGTCACCCGTGCCACGAACCGCATCGCCTGCCTCGATCCCGGTCACGTCGTCGAACAGCACGCAGCCGACGCGGTCACGCTCCAGCACCTGGGCGAAACCGAACTGGCCCCGGGCGAAGCGCACCAGCTCGTCGAGCCGCAGATCAGGCAGGCCTGAAACGAGGGCAATGCCGTCGCCAACCTCCTCGATGCGGCCGACCTGTTCCACATGCGGGCCGAGCTTTGTGGCAGACAGCGTCGTGCGGGCTCCGGCCAGCCATGCATCCGCAGCGCTTCCGACCTTAGGCGCCATGCGCGAGATCCTTCCGGATTTGTGCCAGGTCGGCGCGCCAGCTGTTGTCCACCTGCAGATGCTGCCCACGCAGCTCAATGCCGGCGATCAGCGTGGAGTCGACCTCGAAGGTGATCTCTGGCTGCGCGCCGAGCGCTTCGCTGATCATCCTCCGGCAGCGATCCTGCTCGCCGGGATCGAGCGGAGTGGCGGTAATCGCCTTCAGCGCTGCGCCCTCAGCCGCGGCGGCCTCGCGCACCGTCTCGGGCAGCGCGCGGATGCCTTGCACCAGCCAGTCGAGGAAGGCGGCGCGGACCGCTTCGCCGTCCAGCCTGGCCGCCAGCCGGCCGGCCATTTCGGTGGCGAGGGCGGCGGCGCTCCGGGACCAGGCCTTCTCTGCATCGAGCCTGTCCTGCGCGATCGCCGCCTTGGCCGCCGCCGCGCGGGTGGCGGCCGCGGCGGCCTCCTCCGCCAGGCGCGCCTTGCCGGCTTTCGCCGCCTGTTCCTGCGCGGCGGCGAGGATGGCGTCGCGCTCGGCAGCGAAGCCCGCGCGGGTCTTCTCGATGTCGGCGAGCGCCGCCGTCGCCTTCGCCTGGCTGTCCGCCGCCTCCCTCAGGGTGGTCTCGGCCGCGCTGCGCCGCTGCTCGATCATGGCCGCCACCGGGCGCCAGAAGAAGCGGCCGAGCAGCCAGACAAGGATCGCGACGTTGAGCGTCTGGAAGCCCAGGCTCCACCAGTCGACGGTCATGCCGTCATGCCAGCAGCGGATTGGCGAAGAGCAGGAGCAGCGCGATAACCAGGCAGTAGATCGCCGTGGTCTCGATCATGGCGAGACCGACGAACAGCGTGCGCGAGATGGTGCTGGCGGCCTCCGGCTGGCGGGCGATGGCGTCCATCGCGGCAGCGACCGCGCGGCCCTCGGCGAGCGCCGGCCCGATGGCGCCGAAGGCGACGGCGAAGGCGGCACAGACGATGCTGGCGAGGGGCAACCAGTTCATGGTGATGTCCTTTCGGGAATGGCGGCAGCGGCCGGGCGCTTCGAGTCCGCGACCACGCCGCTGATAAAGACCATCGCAAGAACCGCGAAGATGTAGGCCTGCACGGCGCCGGTCAGCAGATCAAGCGCCATGAGCGGGATCGGCACGAGCAGTCCGGCAAGCGACAGCACGATGCCGACCACGAAGACGCCGCTCATCACATTGCCGAACAGGCGGACCATCATCGAGAAGCTGCGCGTCAGGCTCTCGACGATGTTGAGGGGAACCATGAAGAGGTTGGGCGCGGCGAAGCTGGCGAAATAGCCGCGCAGGCCGCCGGCGCGCACGCCGAACCAGATGATGGCGAGGAAGACCAGCAAGGCCAGCGCGGCGTCGGTTTCCATCTGCGCCGTGGGCGGAGTGGCGCCGGGCACCAGCGTCGTCCAGTTGGCGACGAAGATGAACAGGAAGAGCGTGCCGATGAAGGCGCGATAGGGGCCGGGCTCGACGCGCATCGTCTCGCGGATCTGGCTGTCCACCGCCTCGACGATCAACTCCAGGAACGCCTGGGTCGCCGAGGGCACGAGGGTCAGTCGGCGGCCGAGCAGATAGCCGCCCAGGATCAGCACGGCCATGATGCCCCACGTCGTGACTACGGCCTGACTGATCGGCAGCGGGCCCAGATGAAACAGCACGACGCTGCTGAGCGGTGAGTTCATGGCGGGGCGCTCCGGATCTGGCGCAGCGTTGCGATGCGCGCGAGGGTGATGCCGCACAGCATGGCGAGCAGCGGCCAGACCCCCAGCCGGGCGGCCCAGACCAGCCCGCCCGCAAGCAGGGCGAAGCGTCCGAGATGGCAGGCCAGCAGCAGCGACAGGCCGCCGCCGCCGACGAGCCGGCGGGTCATCCACCAAAGCGCGCGGAAGAAGACCACCCCCAGCAGGACGCCGAGGCCAAGCGCCAGGGCGAGGTTCATGAGTTCGCGCATCCATTTCCATGCCGACCAGCAGCCCAGCGCCAGGCCCACCAGCAGCAGCGGCGCGGTCCAGAACACGCCGGAGCCGCGCAGCCCGTCGATCCAGCGACCGAGCAGGGCGCCCAGCAGCATGGGCACCACGATGATCCAGCCCAGGATGCCGATCTGCGCCAGATGCCGCGCTACCGACCCATCGCCGTCGCGCAGCCAGCGACGTTGCCGTTCCGCCCGCAGGCGGACGCCCTTCACCAGCGGATCCTGCTCCTCGGGCGGCGTGCTCATTCCAGGCGCTCCCGACCATGGCGCCGGCCCAGATGCCCGACGATTCGCCGGATCGCGCTCAACTGCAGCCGGACGGCGTCGGCCCGCTCCGTCCGCTCGGTCTCGATGTCGGTGCGGTAGCCGGCGATTACCGTCGCATCGAGCGTCGCAAGATCATCGCCCGCGACAGCTTCCCGCGTGGTGATGGTGATATCCGCACCGGCGGCGACGCTGAGCACACCTCCGCGTACGGCACAGTAGTGCTGCTTCGCCTCGCCATCCTTCCAGCTGACCACGCCGATGGTCAGGCTGGTCAGGAAATCCGCATGGCCGGGCATGATCCCGAAGCCGCCGCTGGCATCCTCGGCCCGCAGCGAGAGCACCGGCTGGGTGTCGATGACGACGCTGAGCGGCGTGATGATGCGCAGCCTCATGGTGCCGGCTCCGTCCTGTTGGCCGCGGCTTCCTTCTGGCGCGCCTCGTCCAGCGTGCCGACCATGTAGAGCGAGGCCTCGGCCCAGTCGTCGGCCTCGCCATCGAGGATCGCGCGGCAGCCGGCCAGGGTTTCCTTTCTCGTCACGCTCCGCCCGGGCATGCCGGTGAAGGCCTCGGTCACGGCGAAGGGCTGGCTGAGGAAGCGCTGCAACCGCCGTGCCCGCTTGACCGCAAGCCGGTCGCCGGCGCCAAGCTCCTCGACGCCGAGCAGGGCGATGATGTCCTCCAGCTCCTTGAAGCGCGCAAGCGTCTCACGCACCTGCTGGGCGATCCGGTAATGGTCCTCGCCCAGCACCAGCGGGTCGAGCAGCACCGAGGATGAGGCGAGCGGATCGATCGCGGGATAGAAGCCTTCGGCCGCCAGCCGGCGCGAGAGCATGATGATGCTGTCGATATGGCTGGAGATGGCGGTCACCGCCGGGTCGGTGAAGTCGTCCGCGGGGACGTAGACCGCCTGGATCGCGGTAACCGCGGCGCCGGCCACCGAAGCGATGCGCTCCTGCAGCGAGGCGACCTCGGTCGCCAGCGTCGGCTGATAGCCGACACGCGACGGCAGTCGGCCGAGCAGGCTCGACAGCTCACTCCCCGCCTGCACGAAGCGGAAGACATTGTCCATCAGCAGCAGCACGTTCTGGTGTTTCTCGTCGCGGAAATACTCGGCGATGGTCAGGGCCGTCAGCGGCACGCGCCAGCGGGCGCCGGGCGGCTCGTTCATCTGCCCATAGACCAGCACGGTGCGCGCCAGCACGCCGGAATCCTGCATGTCGGTCAGCAGCTCATGTCCTTCGCGGGAGCGTTCGCCCACGCCGGCGAAGACCGAGATCCCCTGGTACTTCTCGACCATGGCGTGGATCAGCTCCATCACCAGCACGGTCTTGCCCACGCCGGCGCCACCGAACATCGCGGCCTTGCCGCCGAGCGCGAGCGGGGTCAGCAGGTCGATCACCTTGATGCCGGTCTCGAAGACGCCGGCGGTCGCGGTCTCCTCCGCCAGCGTCGGCGGCGCGTGATGGATCGAACGCCGCGGCGTGTCGGCCGGCAATTCGGGCCCGCCATCGCGCAGCGTGCCGACCACGTCCAGCAGGCGGCCCAGCACGGCATCGCCCACCGGCACGCTCACCGGCGCGCCGGTCGCATGCGCCAGCGTTCCGCGGGCGAGCCCCGCGGTCGGCTGCAGCGCGATGGCGCGGACAGTTTGCGTATCCACATGGCTGTGGACCTCGAGCGTCAGGGTCTCGGGGCGATCCCAGGCGACAGCGATGGCCGTGTTGACAGCCGGCAGGACGCCAGCTTCGAAGCGCAGTTCCACGACGGCGCCGCGTACGGAAAGGACGGTCCCGTCGGCGACGCCCGTGCCCGTCATGCGGGCAGGCCCGTGGCGCGATTCAGGCCTTTCGCGCTGGGAGGGGGCACGACCGAACCGTCCTTCATGCAGCGACCTGCTGAAGCGTCGCCCGGGTGTGGCGGGCGATCATCGCTTCCTCATCGGTGGGAACGGTGTGGACCTCCAAGCGGCTGCCCGGCGCGCTGATACGTCCGGCGCCACCTGCATTGGCCGTGCCGTTGAGACCAAGGCCAAGCCAAGCGAGACGGTCGCAGATCGCCGCACGGATCGATGGCGCGTGCTCGCCGATGCCGGCGGCGAAGACCAGGCCATCAAGCCCGCCCGGCGCGCCGGCCAGCAGCACCCGCATGTCGCCTCTGATGCCCGAGACGCCGAGCAGGCCGGAATTGTGATACAGCATCTCCTGGATTTCCGCGATGCTGCGGCCCTGCTGGCCCAGGTGGAGGATCACGCCGGGATGCAGGCTGCCGCAGCGCGTCGCCATCACCAGACCGTCCAACGCGCTGAATCCCATGGTCGTGGCGATGCTCCGCCCGTCCTGCAGCACGCCGAGGTTCGCGCCCACTCCCAGATGCGCAATGATGATGCGGGCGCGGGCCAGCGAGGGTATCTGCGTCGCGATCTCGCGCGCGATGTAGTCGAAGCACAGGGACCGGGATGGATCTCGGCGCGCTCCAGCAGGACCTTCAGGATGTCGATGAAGAGTGTTGCGGCCGGCCAACGACGCTCCGCGAGCGACACGCCAGCCGCGACATGGGCCAGGATGAGGGGTTCGACGTCGAGACACTCCACCTTGCCGCGCGCCATGGCCTTGCCCCTGACGCCGGCCGCAAACAGGGTAAAGCGCAAGCTGGACGAGCCGACGTTCACGATCACCCCCCGCACTGGTCATGCCGGGATGCCCGGCCGGACCATCGGCACTTCCATGGCAGTGGAGACGAGGTGGCTGGTGCCGCCGCCGGCCAGACTGAGGATCGGGATGACCGGCCGGGCCACCGCAGCCGCGAGGGCCGCGCATAGGTGGGCCGCTTCGAGCGGGGGTCACCAATGGCATCTCTACCGAGGCATCGTCTGCAGTTTTGGCTATCATGCGATGCATGGAGTTGCCGACCCCGATGCGGGTATCAGATGGTGCGTCGTGGCGGCGGCAGAGTTTGACGGCCAGGCCACGGAACCCAGCGATGCCGATGATGACCACCTGTCCCTTCTCCGGCAGATTGTCGTGCATTGTCAAGGTCGGAGTGATCGCGTCGCCGAGGCAATCGGCCGCCATGTCGCGCGCACAGGGGACATCTGCCCAGCCCACGGCATCCCATGGGTAATGATGGGGTGGAACATGTCCGTGGCGGCACGGGCGGAACCCCCATGTGCCCGGTTCACATCAGCGGTCGCGGTGGCGCGAATAATGGCGCCGCTATACGGAATGGTGGGAGAGATGCTGCCGGCTTCGCCGATGAATGACTGGTCGAAGGTTCGGCTCTTGACGACGTCGTCCGGGATGCGCCCGGTGCTCCTGCACGTGAAGAAGGCCCTGGACTGAGAGAAGGTGGTGCCAAGCGCGGTCGCTCAACCATTTGGATTGTAGGCGTCTTTGACAGCATCAAGGCGGAGTCGGAGACCACGCAGTCGTTGCACCACCGCCTTCGGTTCCTGGCTCATCGTCGTCTCCATCCCGGCTGGGCGGAATGTCCTGCGCGTGGCGAACGCTTCACGCTGTGTCGGAGTGCAGCCAACTCGCCAAGGCGCCGGGAATGTGGCTGATCTCCGGCGCTTCCGATGATGTTCGATGCTGTGGCTGAGGCGCTTCACTCCGCCAGAGCGTGATGGTGAAGGAGCCCTTCGCGCGCGTCTTGTTCGGGCGGCCCATCCGCTCCCGCGACTTCACCTCAACCGGGTAGACCTTCTTCTTCAGGCCGGCGAAGAAGCCGCGCACTGTATGCTGCGCCCAACCAGTGGCATTCGCGATCTGCGCGACCGTGCCACCCTCGGGCCGGCGGAGTGGGATAACTGTGGTATGGCTCATCGTGGCGTATCGCTCCTTCGGGGGGGTCTGGCAGGCTCGTCACCCGCCTCGATACGCGGCCTTTCTCAGACCGCCGGCACCCAACTTCGGCCATAGCTCGGCTGGAGGCCATCGGTCGCGGCGTGGCAACTAGTCCCGGCGGGCAACATGCCATGCGTGGGCGGGCCGGCGATCCGGCCATAGATGTCGTCGAGGAAACGTTCCCGGTGGGCGTGCGACACGGCGTCGCGTTGTTGGCGCAACTAGAGCAAACCCCGAACGGGTGGATCACCCGGCAGGGGTAATTTGCTCGCCTAAACAATAGGCTAGAGCGCATTTCGTGAGCCATGTCGAACGGAATGCGCTTAGGCTTTGGTTTCTATCGTAGCGTGCAGACACCGCTGCAGGTCCTCGAGGATCCTCCGGATGTCAGCCGCAACATCGACCTCGAAATCCTCATAGGTCACGCGCACGGGCTGAATGCCGGCCAAGGCGAAGAAGCCATCCCACAGCCGGTCATCCATCTCGATCTCCTGCAGGCAAGCCTTGATGACATGGAAATCATAAGGCCGGGGCGGGCTCGGGCTTGTCGGTGTAGACGTGCAACTGCCCGGTCTGCTTGGCGCGCCAGAAGCTCACTGCCTGTGAGATCTTGTCCTGACGCCGCACATGAATCCATCGCGCCGGGCCGAACAGGGCAGCCATTTACGGCGCATCGGCCTGGCCCAGGCACATCGCGTGTGCCGGGTGCACGAAATGCGGCCACATCATCTTGGTGCCGAAGGCACCGTCCGCGACCTCGGCCAGGCCTTCGCGCGCGAAGGCCGCGAGGGGCGGCTTGCCAACGTAGCGCCAGGCCTGCTGGAAGCGCTCCTTCTCCAGGCCCGGCACGCCATTGACGGCCAATGCGGCGGCAACCCGCGTGCTGCCGGACCGGCAGGTGCTGGCGAGCAGCACGGCGGTCCGCACGCCCGCCGCCTGCCAGCGGGCGTGCCACACCGCCTGTGCGTCCCCGCCGCGGGCCATTTCGTCGTCTTGCACTGCCGGCATCACGGCGTCTGCACCGCAAGCTGCTTAGCGCGTTGGCCGACGGTGCGCAGACGGCACGCCTTGCGTACGGGCAGATCGCCGAGAATCCGTTCGGCCAGCGCCTCCTCCAACACGTCGTCAAAGACCGGCATCGCGCCGTTTCCTTGCCGCGATGTTGGGCTGCAGGCCGAGCGCAGCCGTCAAGGCTCGCGCATCCCCGGGATTGGACCGCATCGCGTGCAGCCACAGCCCATCCTCGTAGCGCGTGTACTCCGCGCCATCAATGCCCGTCAGCACATGCATCTGGTGCCCGCGCTGCGCGAGGCCCCTGGCCACCAGCGCGGTCCAGCGCGCGATTCCGGCATCGACCCGCGGCGGCAAGCACTGGCTGACCAGGGCGATGCAGAGCCCGGAGTTGGTCGGGAACGGGTGCAGCGGTGCCGGCGCCGGGATAGGCGTCAGGTCGTCACGACGGCGGGCCAGCGCCTCGCCTTCCTGCAGGCCCCAGGCGGGGTCCCGGTCGAGGGTCCCGGTCGAGCGAGCCACGGCGGACCACATCGATGTCGCCATGCTTCTCAGATCAGGCATTCGTGGCCAGGATCTCGGTGCGGTGGCGCTCGATCTCGGCGCCCGCGCGCGGGGCATTGCCGGGGGCGCCGTGGCGCACGAAGAAATAGCCCTTGCTCACGGCCGAGGGATACAGGGTGCGGGCGATGCGGCGCGGGTCGCGGATATGGCTGGGGGCGAACTGGTGCCAGACCAGCGCCTCCGGCTCGTACACCACGCGTCAGCCGGCATCGACCAGGCGCATGCAGACATTGGTTTCATCCAGCAGATAGGCGTAGGCGTGGCCGAAGCCGCCGATGCCGAGCGGCGCCGCGGCGCGGAACGAGGAATTGGTGTCGAGGAGGCTCGGGTAGAACGGCGATCCCGGGCGGTTCAGCGGGCGCTCGTCGAAGTGGTCCGAGACATGGTGCGCGTTGCCGTAGCGGTCGCAGATCGTCCTGCTTGCCTGCCAGCGCACCCCGGTATCGTCCACCGTGAAGCCGCCGACGGCGCCGATGCGCGGGTCGGCATAGGGCACCACCAGCCGCGCGAGCCAATCCGGGTGTGGCACCGCATCATCGTCGAGGAAGGCGATGATCTTGCCCGCCGCTGCTGCGATGCCGGCATTGCGGGACGCCGGGAGGTTCCGTTCGTCCACCTGCACACGCTTGATGCGTGAGCCCCAGCCATCGAGCAGTGCCGTCGGTCGAGGGGCCGTTCACCACCACCACCTCCCGCGAGCCGTAGCGCAGGCCCGCCGGACTGCATAGCGCATCGGCCAGGCACCACGCGCGATCGCAGGTGTTGATTACCACGGACACGCTGGGCTGCTGCGGCATGGGCGGGCGCATCACGGCTGCTCGGCCAGCAGGATCAGCAATTCGCGGTTCGCGGTTCGCGGGCGAAGGGCGTCACGCCGTACCAGGTCGAACACAACCTCGCTGCAATTGCGGTGCCGGCGCAGCAGCTCGAGAATTTCCGCCATGCCCTCCGGCAAGCGGTGCAGCAGCAGCGCGAACACGGTCTCGATGTCGGTCCGGGTCGGCGGCCGGTCGAGCGGATGCGCGGCGGGCGCCATCGCGGCAACGGGCGGCGGTGGCGCCGCATACCCGGGCCTGCCCAGCGCGTAAAGGAGGTGCTCATCCACATCGGCGGCCGATGCACCGAGGGCCCGGGCGGAGCGGTAGGCTACCTCGGCATCGACCAGCTTGGCCTGTTCCTTCAGGGCATGGCCGTACTGGACCATGTAGCCGGCATGCAGCGGGCAGAAGCCCAGCGCGCGCCGGGTGGACCGAAGCCACCATTGCCCATGCTGCTGCATTCGGCCGCATCCTCAACAATGATGCGAGCGTATCAATCGTCGCCCTTGCGGCGGATGTGATGAAAGGCAAATCGGACAGCACCGCGGCCACCCTCACGGTGACCCTCAGCGGCGAACTCGGCTTTCGGCGCGGCAGGCGCCAATCGTCTGTTCGGCGGCGATGACGCCGACACCATCCATGGCCTCGACAATGGCGACGTCATTTGGGGTGGGGCAGGCAATGACCACCTGATCGGCGGGGTGGGCGCCGATTTCCTGGACGGCGGCGCCGGGATCAAAGAGGCAAGCTATGTCGCGGAGGGCGCGGACCTCATCGTGACGCTTGGCAGCGACCCGGCCAGCGGAGGCGATGCCGGCGGCAACACCTTGAGCGGGATCGAGGTGCTGCGCGGAGGCATGGGGAACGACAGCCTGACGGGCTCCGGGAACGACAAGGCGCTGATCGACGGCGAGGGCGGCGACGTCTTCGTGGCACGCAGCGTCACCGATCCGGTGGTGGACAGCGGCGGGGTCGACATGATCGAAATCTATGCCGGCTTCACGCTGCCCACCGGCGTGGAGACGCTCGCCCTCAAGGTCACGAGCGACACTGATGGCACAGGCAATGCGGCCGACAACCGGCTGTTCAGTGGCGATGCCGCGACCGTCGAGTTCGTCCTGGCGCTGCGCAGTGCCAGCCTGGTCGAGGGAGATATCGTCTTCGCATTACCGGCGCGCGGCCGGCTCTGCGGGGCGATCGCGGCGGTTGCTCCACGGGGCTTCCGGAGGTGCACAGCTTTCGGCGATCGGGCGCGGGGGGGCGGTTCGCCAACCGCGGGCATCGCCCGTGCAGTGGCCGGTCACAGGCGGCTGGCCGGCAGCCGCACCACCACGCCCATCAAGCCGCCGGCGTCGGCCCATCGCCGGGCTGGGTGCGAAGGCTTTCCCCGATGCGCCGGCAAGCCGGTCGCCTCAGAGCGGGCCCAGCTTCCCGAGTTCCATCGCCTTGATCTGCACGGCGAGGTACTTCGAATTGATGCGGCACTGCGACAGGCCGCCAGCGATGAACCACAGGCCTTGCTGCGGTGTGCGCTTGAACATGTTGTTCAACTCGCCGTCCTCGCCAATGCCCCAGACCGGCCCGATGCGCTCCAGCATCGCATCGCCGATTGCGCGGCGGACGAGTTCCTCCTGCGGGTAATAGCCGGTCGCCAGGACGATGAGGTCCGCCGGCACCGTCGAGCCATCCTTCAGCAGCACGCCGTTGGCGGTGAAGCGTTCGATCCGTTCGTATTGCAGCAGACCGAGTTCGCCCTTGATCATGAGGGCGGAGCTGCCGGCATCCAGGTTGTAGCCGCCGCCGCGCCGGAAGTATTTCATCTGGTGGCCGGTCTCATCCTCGCCGACATCGTGCTTGAAGCCGATGCCCTTGAGGCCCTCGATCATCTCGCGGTCGAGCTCGATCATCCGTTGCGTGACGGATTTGTAGGCCTTGATGATCAGCGGGGGCGTGGCGGACGAGACGATCAGGTCGCAATCCTCGAGCGGTCCGCCCTCATCCCAGATAGCCTCGTTGAGCCTGGCGCTCGGGTCGATCGACACGACGGTCGTGGATCCCCGCTGGATGAGCGTGGTGTTCACGCCATGGCTGTGAAGGTCGAGCGCGATGTCGTTGGCGCTGCTGCCGGTGCCCATGATGAGCGCGTTCTTCCCTTCCAGCCGGCGCCGCTGTCGAAACCTTCGGAGTGGAGGACCTGCCCCCTGAAATCCTCAAGGCCCGGCAGGTCCGGCAGCATGGGATAGCTGCTGACGCCGTTGGCGAAGACGATGTGGCGGGGCCGGACGATGCGTTCGCTGCCGTCGGCGCGCCTGAGCCGGGCCGTCCAGCATTTCGCCGTGTCATCCCAGCTACCGCCGATGAATTCAGTCCCCGTCCAGCAGTTGATCTCCATGGCGTCGGCATAGAATTCGAACCAGTTCGCCAGCATGTCCTTGGGGATGTATTTCGGCCAGGTCGGTGGAAATTCCATGTAGGGCAGATGGTTGAGATGGATCGAGTTGTGCAGCGCCAGCGAGTGGTAACGCTTCCGCCAACTGTCGCCGATGCGTGGCCATTGCTCGACGACGAGGGTGTCGACGCCGAGCTGGTTGAGCCGCGCGGCAACGGAAAGACCCGCCTGGGCCGCACCGACGACCAGGACCGCCGGTTCCCGGTCATCATAGGCGCTGGCCCTGCGGCGCATGTCGGCCCAGTTGTCGCCGCCGAAATTCCGTGAATAGGCGGCGCCGGTCGGCCGGTTGGCGCCGATCTTCTCCTCGTGGCCAGCCAATGCCTCAAGCGTGGTCGAGATGAGCCAGGCCTTCATCACGTCACCACCTTCGGATGCCGGCGACAGGCGGATGATGCCGGCGCCACGACCGTCTGCGGTGGTGAATTCGAAGATCGCCTCGATGCTGTCGATGCCCAGGCGCTTTACCCGCCGCGGCGGCCTGCGGCCCTGCGGCAGGTAAAATCCATGTGCGGCCGTGCGCGCCTGCTCCGCCACCAGGCGCGCAGCGATGCTGTCGCGGCCCGGCAACCGGCGTCATGTGCCAGGTGAAGGCCAGTACATCCCGCCAATGGGATTCTTCATGGAACAATGCGGCGACCGCGCTGCATCGCGGGAGGCGAGCGCTGTCTCGAAGGCGCGCAGCCAATCCGCGGCGGAGCGCCGGGTCTGCGCCGCGAGCTGGAACTCCCGAAGGGATTGGTCGAAATCGTCCATCGTCGCCTCGCCCCGAGGCGTTGTTCTCGAAGCCGCCTCATGCTCGGATGATAATCAGGTCGTCCGACCTGAGTCCATGCGGCCGGCCGGCAAAGGGGCGCCGCCGGCCAGGCGGGCGCGGCCCGAGGACCGCCCGGGGACCTGATGTTCCGGCCCCGTCCCGGGCCTTTGCCTGTGCATTTGACCTCCGCCACCGCCGTGCCATGCTCCCGCCCCAGGGGGAACGTCGGATGCGCGAAAAGCGTTTCGAGGTGGTGGTTGCCGGTTGCGGCGTCGCCGGGCTTTCGGCCGCCGTGGCGGCCGCCGAGGCCGGTGCGCGGGTGGCGGTGCTGGAACGCGCCCCGCAGGCGGAGCGGGGTGGCCAGAGCCGCTACACCGAGGCCTATCTCCGGATGAAGAGCGAGACCGAGGTCACCGACGACTTCGAGACCCATCTGGCGGAGAACAGCAGCGGCACCCTCGACCCCGACCTGATCGCCGAGAGCGCCCGCCCGCCCGGCCAGCGCGCCGCCTATGCCGCCGCGCTTGCGATGGCCGAGCCCGGCTTCATCGCCGACCTTCGCCGACCAAGCCGGGCCGACCATCGCCTGGCTCAAGGGCTTCGGCCTGCGCTTCGACTTCCTGCCGACGCAGTTCCTCACCAGGTCGCAGCCGCGCCTGCTGCCGGTCGGCGGTGGGCTGGCGCTGGTGGAGGGGCTGGCGGCGCGGGCCGAGGCGCTCGGCATCGCAGATCCTCTACGAAACCGCCGCGGAACGGCTGGAGCAGGACGAGGATGGCCGCGTCACCGGCCTGCTGCGCCCGCAGCGGGCAGGACGGGCGGCTGCGGCTGGGCGGCCGGGTGGTGCTGGCCTGCGGCGGCTTCGAAGGCAATGCCGAGATGCTGACCCGCTATATCGGCCCGCGCGCCGCCTTCCTGCGGCCCATCTGCAAGGGCGCGAATTTCAACCGTGGCGACGGCATCCGCATGGCGCTGGATGTCGGCGCGGCCACGGCGGGCGACTTCGGCAGCTACCACGCGGAGCCGATAGACCCGCGCTCCGGCGTCTCCGAGCCCTCCGTGTTCGTCTTCCCCTACGGCATCCTGGTGAACAAGGACGGCAGGCGCTTCACCGACGAGGCCCCGGGCACCGTGGATGCGCATTATGAGAGCGTCACCCGGCGGATCTTCGAGCAGCGCGACGGCCTCGCCTGGGTGGTGCTGGATGCCCGGCACCAGCGCGTGCCGAACGTCCGCCTCGCCATCCGCACGGACCAGCCGCCAATGGTCGCCGAAAGCCTGGATGCGCTGGCGGCGAAAATGTCTGTGCCGGCCGCGGCCCTGGCGGCGACGCTGCGGGACTACAACGCGGCCTGCGTGCCCGGCGACTGGCGCCCGTTGGAGCTGGACGGGCTGGCGACCCGCGGCCTGGACCCACCCAAGTCCAACTGGGCGCTGCCCGTGGATGAGCCGCCGTTCCATGCCTACCCCATCATCTCGGCCAATGTCTTCACCTTCGGCGGGGTGAAGGTGGACAGCGACGGGCGCGTGCTGGACGGCGACGGCCGGCCGATCGAAGGGCTCTACGCCGCCGGCGAGATCATCGGCACCTACTACCGCACCTATACCGGCGCCACCTCGGTGCTGAAGGGGCTCGTCTTCGGCCGGCTGGCGGGCAGCCATGCGGCACGGCGCGGCAATGCCGGCTAGCCGAAGGACACCGGGATGCGCATCTGGCACCAGAGCTTCAGCGACCTCGACCGTGCCCCGGTCTATCGCGCCACCCTGGCCCGCCACGCCGGGGCGGTGATGCCGGCGGGCGACAGCGTGGTGCTGCATGGCCTGCGCCCCGGCACCTATGGCACCGAATTCGCACCGATCCACGCCATCCGTCACCGCTACCTGGAATACCTGAACGAGGCGCAGGTGGTGGAGGCGGCGCTGGCGGCGGAGCGTGAGGGCTACGACGCCTTCGCCCTCGGCTGCTTCTACGACCCGGCGCTGCGCGCTGCGCGGTCGCTGGTGGACATTCCCTGCGTCGGCCTGTCGGAGACCTGCATGCTGGTCGCCTGCTCGCTCGGCCAGCGCTTCGGCCTGGTGTCGCTGGAAGCCAGCCAGCGTGCCCAGCACGAGGAGCTGGCCCGCGCCTACGGCCTGCGCGAACGCCTGGCCGGGGTGGTGGCGATGCAGCCACCGATCGACGAGTACAGCCTGGAGGGTGGCAAGGAGACCGCCCGGCCGCTGCTCGACGCCTTCGATGCGGCCTGCGGCCAGCTCGTGGCGATGGGCGCCGAGGTGGTGATCCCCGGCGACGGCTTCCTCAACGAATTCGTCTGGCGCCACGGGCTGCGGACGAGCCACGGCGCCGTGGTGATGGACGCGCTGGGCACGCTGTTCCACCATGCCCGGTTCATGGCGGCGGCGCGTGCCGCGCTGGGGCTCCAGGTCAGCCGCATCGGCCACTACGCCCGGCCACCGGCGGCGATGCTGGCGCATGCACGGGCAGCGGCCGGCACCACCGACATGGCGGAAGGCAGCTTCTCCAGCGGCAACGACCGCCGCTGATCGAACCGGCTGGAACAGGGGGAAACACATCATGCGACGCTATATCCTAAAGGCTGCCGCGCTTGCGGCGGCGTTGGCGACCGGCCTGCCGGTCGCGGCGCAGCCGCAACCCGGACCGCGGAGCGAGGCGATCAGGATCGGCATCCTGAGCGACCTCTCGGGCAGCTTCGCCGACGTCGCCGGCCCGGGTTCCGTGGTGGCCGCGCAGTTGGCGGTGGAGGATTTCGGCGGCCGTGCGGCGGGCGTGCCCGTGCAGATCGTCTCCGGCGATCACCAGAACCGCGCCGATACCGGCTCCGCCATCGCCCGCCGCTGGTTCGATACGGAGGGTGTCGACGCCATCATCGACCTGCCCAACTCCGCGGTGGCGCTGGCGGTCGGCGAAGTGGCACGCAATGCCAACCGCGTGGCGATACCTACCGCCGCGGTATCCAGCCGGCTTTCCGGCGACCTCTGCTCGCCGAACCTGGTGCACTACTCGCTCGACACCTGGTCGATGTCCAACGTGCCGAGCCGCGCGCTGGTGCAGCAGGGCGGCGCCACCTGGTTCTACGTCACCGCCGACTATGCCTTCGGCCACGACCTGGAGAAGCAGTCCATCGGCGCGGTGACGCGGGCGGGGGGGAAAGTCATTGGTTCGGTCCGCCACCCGCTCGGCACCATGGATTTCTCCGCCGTGCTGCTGCAGGCCCAGGCCTCGCGCGCCGAGGTGGTGGCGCTGGCGAATTCCCAGGCCGACTTCATCAACAGCATGAAGCAGGCTTCCGAGTTCGGCCTGGTCCGGCGCGGCCAGCGCGTGGTCGGCCTGGCGGTCTATGTCTCGGATATCGTGTCGCTTGGCCTGGAGGCGACGCAGGGCGCCATCGTGGTCGGCAACTGGTACTGGGACCTGAACGACGGCACGCGCAGCTTCGGCCGGCGCTTCGCCGAACGGATGAACGGGCGGATGCCGACCGCCCTGCAAGCGAATGTCTACGCCGCCGTGACGCATTACCTGAAGGCGGTGGAGGCGCTTGGCAACTCGACCGACGGCCGGGCCGTGGTCGCCCGCATGAAGGCGACACCGACCGAGGACACGATCTTCGGCCGGGGCGAGATCCGGCAGGACGGCCGCCGGATCAGCCCGGTGTACGTCTTCCAGGTCAAGGCGCCGGCCGAATCCGCCAGCCGCTACGATGTCTATCGCCTGCTCCGTGAGGTGCCGCTGGAGGAGGCCTACCGGCCGGTCGCCGAGGGCGGCTGCCCGCTGGTGCAAGGCGGCGGCTGAATCTCGGCATTGCCGCCGAGTACTGGTACGGGCCCGGGTCGGCGGCGCGCGCTGCCGCTGTCTCGAAGCACACGCCATGGCTGCCGCAGGTCCGCACGGCGACGTCACGAGCGTGCCGGTGCTGGCCAACGCCAGGACCGGCACCGGGCAATGTCAGGTCCATATGCGCGACGATCGGCCATTGCGCGGCAGGCAAAGGCGGCAACCGCCAGCTACCGCGCGTACCGTCTCAGCCCGCCTGCCGGCGCGTCTCCGCCGGCGGTGCAGGGCGCCGCCGGACCACGAGGGTGATCGCCCCCAGCACGCAGACCAGCGCCGCCAGGTCGAAGTAGCCGATCTCGCGCTGCACGAGCAACGCGCTGCTGGCAACCCCGAGGCAGGGCACCACCAGCAGCGACAGGCTGGCGACGCTGGCCTTCAGCCGCCCCACCAGCGGGAACCACGCGGCATAGGCCAGCGCATTGGCGAAGACCGTCATGTAGAACAGGCCAAACAGCCCGCGCCCCGCATCCGCGTGCAGATAGGTGTAGTCGTGCAGCACCAGCCACACCACGAAGGCCGCTGGCGTCGCCAGCAGCAGCTGCCAGCTCGTGATCAGCAGCACGGGGCTGCGGAAGCGCAGCTTCTTGCTGAGCACCGTGCCGGCGCCGAAGGTGGCGCCTGCCGCCAGGCCCAGCGCCACGCCGAGCCCGCTTGGGCCATCCGAGCCCGTCGTGCCGGCCAGCACCAGCACAACGGCCGCCAGGCCGAAGCCAAGCGCCATCAGGGTGCGGCGGTCCAGCCGCTCGCCCAGCACCGGCACCGCGAGCAGCGAGGCCCAGAGCGGCATGGTGTAGTTCAGGATGGCGGCCTGCCCTGGCCCGACCAGCATGACCCCGGCGATCAGCGCGAAGGGAAAGACCACCATGATGAGCAGGCTGAGCGCGAGCACCCCCCGCCATTCCTCGCGGTACGGCAGAAGACGCCGGTTCGGGCCGCGCAGGCAGAGCAGCAGCAGCAGGGTTCCGGCACCGGCATTTGCCAGCAGCCGCGCGGTGATGAGGTCCACCGCTTCCAGCGTCCAGGCCATGAAGGGATAGCTGAGGCCCCAGCAGAGCCAGACGACGAGCAGCAGCGGCCAGGTCACGCGGTGCACTCGCCGCGCCTGCGGTGCCGATGGGGGAGCCTGCGCGGGTATTTCATCCTGACCGCCCCAAGAAGCCTGGCACCCCGGCAGGCCGTGTCCTGCGGAGTGGTGCCAATGATGTAGACGGACCACCGCCCATGGTCCACTGCCGGCCCCGGCCGGGGGAAATGTTCGGGTGAGGGCCATCCCGCTGGATCGCCGCCCTGTACCGCCGCCAAGGTTTGGCCGAGAGCCTGTACTCATCCTGGTCGAAGGGAATCCCGGCAGCACCATGGCGGCGAGCGACCTCACCAGCGCGCTGGAAACCGTGCCCACCGCGCTGGGATGCACGACGGCGCGACTGCACCGCCGGCGGCGAGCTTCCGCTTCCTGAAGGGCGGATCAGGCATCACCGAAGCCACCCGATGCCGGCTCGCCGCGACATGGTTCCAATCCTCCGGGGCATGCCCCGGACTGATCAGCGCGTGGCGGCGATGTCGATGACCTCGGCGGCGGGCAGGCCGGACAGCTTGGTGGTGGTGGTCAGCTTGCCATTCGCCAGGTCGATGCCGTGCAGCGTGTCCCCGGTGAAGACGAAGCCCATGTTGCCGCCATTGCCGTCGGCCAGGATGTCGAAGCCAAGGCTGGCCGGTACGCTCATGCCGAACATGCCCTTCACCTGCTGCACGCCGTCGTTCGGCGGTGCCTGCAGGTTGTAGGCGCCGAGCAGGGAGTTGATGGTGTAGAGCGTGGTGGTCGTCTGGCCCGTGGCGCTGTTCGTATAGGCGCCCGCGGTGATGCGGGGCGTGGTGGCGGCTTGCGGCGAGCCGTCCTGGTACTTCAGGTCGCCGTCGCGAACGACCTCGCCGGTATCCACATTCACCCGGAAGTTCGTGCCGTTCATGCCCATCAGGCGCAGCCGGTTGGCGGCCGGGTTGAAGTCCACCACCGCACGCCCGCCACTCTCGAACGGTACGCTGAGCCGCGAGACCTGAGTTGCCCGGCCGTTCGCCGGATCGATGGTGACGATCTGGCCACGCTCGGTCACGCCATAGAGCTTGCCGTCCTGCGGGCGCTGGTCGATGCCCAGCACGCGGCCATCGGCACCGGTGATGCGCACGGGCGCGGCGGCACGGCCTGCCTCGCTGTCGATCCGCACCAGGGTGTCTTCGGCGGTCAGGCCGATCAGGCTGGTGGCGGCGGCGCTGCCGGCCACGCCCTGGGCGGCGGCGGCGATGACGGAAACCGCGGCAAGGTGGCGGAACATCGGTGACATCTGCATTTCTCCGTTTGCTGCGGAGCCGCTCCGGCCTCGCTGACAACGTTACGGACGGCAGATGCATCTGGATGCAGGGGCTACGACAGAATCCCGCTCATGACCCGGTGGCTGGCGCCAGCCGGCCGATGAACTGGACCGGACCCGTCGGCCGGCCGGTGGGCGAACCCCCGGGCGGCTCCAGCGTGATCTCGATCAGCATGCCGGGGCTGGGGCGGATGGTGTCGGGCGTGACGGTGACGCGGCCATCGGCCGGGATCAGCCCGAGCGAGGTCGGCACCGTCTCGCCCTGCGGCAGCGCCCAGAGTTGCAGCGCCCTGTCGGACGGCGCCGGACGGGTATTGACCGAAGAAAGATGAATGGCGTTCCGGCCAGCCTCCACCAGCCAGGCCGGCTGGTCGCGGTCGGTCAGCAGCACGGTCATCATCGCCGGCTCCGGCACCGGGCGCAGCAGGACGAAGGCCGCCAGCCCGGCCGCCAGCGCCGTGGCGCCGATCGCACCGGCCCGCCACGGATCGAACAGCCGCCTCCATGCGGGCCTGGCGCGCGGCGCAGGCTCGGCAGGATCGAGCGCCGTGGCGATGCGGTCCCAGAGGTCCGGCGGCGGCGCTTCCGGCGGCGCGAGCACGACAAGCGGCGCCAGCCGCGCCTCCCACCGTGCCACCGCCTCGGCCAGCGCCGCATCGCGCGGCAGGGCCTCCGCCACCATTGCGGCCTGCCGTGCCTCGAGCGTGCCGAGCACGTATTCGGCGGCGAGCGCGTCGCGCTCCGCGGGGTCGGCGGGGATCATGCCAGGCACTCCCGCAGCCGCATCAGCCCGCGGCGGATCCAGGCCTTGACCGTGCCCAGCGGCAATTCGAGTTGCGCCGCGATCTGTGCGTGGCTCAACCCATGGACAAAGGCCAGCAGGATGCCGCGGCGGTTCCGCTCCTCCAGCGTCGCCAGGCACTCATGCAGGCGGCGTCCCTCGGCGTTGGCCGCCAGGCTCTTGAGGGCTTCCGGCTCCACCGGCTGGTCGCCGAGGGTGGGGTCGCCGGTCGGGATCTCCCGCCCCCGGGCACGTGCCAGGTCGAGCGCGGCATAGCGGACGATGGCGCCGAGCCAGGCCTCCGCCGCACCGCGGCCGGGGTCGAACTGGGCGGCGCGGTGGGCGATGCGCAGGAAGGCGTCCTGCACCGCATCGGCGGCGGCGTCGCGGTCCCGCAGGATCGCGTTGGCGATGCCGAACAGCCGTACCGACTGGTGCTCGTAGACGGAGCGCAGCGCGGCCCGGTCGCCCCTGGCGACGGCGGAAAGCAATGAGGCGATATCCACGGCGGCATCCATCTGGGCAAACTGGCTGGGCGATCCGTTACGGTCAACCGGCCTGTCCGGACGCATCGCCTTCCTCCCCGCAATGGCATTGCGCTGCCTGGGCGGGGCAACAAGGATCGCGTTCGCGTCATCCGGAAGCGGCGCCGCATGGCCCGGGCCCCGGATGGCCTGTAGGATCCGGGCGCGCCCGGACGCCTGAAGCCGCGGCGTGGACAGCCGAAGCCACGGGATCGAGGATGGGCGGATGACCGTGAAAGCATATCTGGCCGGCCCCGACGTCTTCCTGCCGAACGCCGTCGAGAATGGCCGCCGCAAAGTGGCGATCTGCGCCCGCCACGGCATCCTCGGCCTGCCACCGCTGAACGAGGATCTGGCCAGCCTCGGCGCGGTGCCGGACCACGAGGCCTGGCGAGCCATCTTCGACAAGGACCTGTCGATGATGGAGGAGTGCGACATCATCATCGCCAACCTGACACCTTTCCGCGGTGCCTCGGCCGATGCGGGAACCCTGGTCGAGCTTGGCTGGTTCCTCGGCCGCGGCAAGCCGGTCTTCGGCTACTCGAACACGGCCCTGCCCTTCGCCGAGCGCAGCCGCCTCCAGGTGCGGGCGGTCCCCGACCCCATGCCGGGGCTGTCGGTGGAGGGCTTCGGGCTGCCGGACAACCTGATGATCCCCGGGGCGGTCCTCAGGGGCGGCGGCCACCCCATGGTGGTGCCGGCCGATGGCCGGGACCGCCCCTTCGATGCCCTCGACGTGTTTGAGCAGTGCGTGGCAGTGGCGGCAGCCAGCGCCGGGCCGCAGGAGCGGCCGCAGCCGGAGCGGTGAAGCCAGCGCCTCAGGCTTCAGCCGCCGCCCGGCCTGGTGCGGCTCCACCGCGCCGGGGCCGGTCCACGGTGCTCGCATTAAGCATTCCCGGCATGTCCGGCGCGCTTTGCCGGACTGGTGCCCGCCGCCCGGGATGCCTCAGTCTCAATAAGTCACGAACCGGAAGGGATAAATGGACAGGCAAGGTTTTCGCCCGAGAGTAGCGACAGCCCGGATGACGACCATGCCAGTCGGGCCGGAATCCGCCGCCATGTTCCAGTTCCTCGTCCATCGCCTTCGCCGCTGGCTCTCCTACCGGCCGGAACGCCACTACATGCGCGGCTCCGGCTGAGGCGCTCAGTCGGCCATCACCTCCCGCAGCCAGGCCTCGCCATCCGGCGGCAGGTTGTGCCAGGCGGCATCGGCCGAGAACTGGGTGACGGCCAGCATCGTATCCGGCGCTTCCTCCTTCTTCAGGGCCCGCAGCAGGTGGTCCCGCAGGTAGGCCGGGGAGACACCGGTGGCGACGAGCGTCGCCCGGTCGGTGACCCGCCAGTGCTCCGGCGCGATCTCGAAGATCGCCTCGAAGAACACCTTCTCGGCCGCCGCCGGAGCATCACCCAGATCGTGCAGCACCAGGCAGATCGACATGCATGGGTTCCTTCGTCAGGGGTCCGGCAATCACCGGGTGATAGCGGCATGCGCCGCGAGGCACGCCATGTCCAGCAATTGGTTCACGCCGGCGTCCATCGGCACGATCTGCACCGGCCGCGAGAGCCCCATCAGCAACGGCCCGATCGCCGTGCCGCTGGTCAGCCGCGGCACCGCCTTGGTCAGGATGTGGGAGGCGTGCAGCCCCGGCATCACCAGCACATTGGCCGGCCCGGTCAGCCGGCAGAACGGATAGAGCTGCGCCCGCAACACCGGGTCGAGCGCCACGTCGGCGGCCATCTCGCCGTCGTACTCGAAATCCACCTTGCGCTCGTCCAGCAGCTTCACCGCGGCGCGCAGGCTGCCGGGGATCTGCCCCTTGGGGTCGCCGAAGGTCGAGAAGGACAGGAAGGCGACGCGCGGCTCATGTCCCAGCCGCCGGGCGGCGGCGGCCGACTGCACCGCGATCTCGGCCAGGGTCGCCGCATCCGGGCGTTCATGGATGGCGGTATCGGCGACGAAGACGGTGCCGGAGACCCGGGCCAGCAGCAAGGTCAGCCCGAACAACACGCCGCCCGGCTCCGGGTCGATGGCGGTGGAGATGCCCTCCAGCGCCACCGCGAGGCTGCGGGTTACCCCGGTGACCACCGCATCGGCATCGCCCAGCGCCACCATGCAGGCGGCGAAGACATTGCGGTCCTGGTTCACCATCCGCTGGCAGTCCCGCATCAGGAAGCCTTCGCGCTGGCGGCGGGAATACAGGTATTCCGCATAGCGCAGGTTGCTGCCGGAATTCGCCGCGTTGCGGATGGTCGATGCCATCCGGCAGCGGCACGCCGATGGTGTTCAGCGTCGCCTGGATGCGGTCCTCCCGCCCCACCAGCACCGGGTTGCCGTAGCCGGCGTTCCGGAAGGCGATGGCGGCGCGGATGACCTTTTCCTCCTCGCCCTCGGCGAAGACCACGCTGCGCGGGTTGGCCCGTACCCGCTCGGTGATCAGCTCCATCGCATTGGCGGTGGCGTCCAGCCGGCCGGTGAGCATGCGGGCGTAGCGGTGCAGGTCGGCGATCGGCTTGCGCGCCACGCCGCTGTCGATGGCGGCGCGGGCGACGGCGGGCGGCACGCGGGAGATCAGCCGCGGGTCGAAGGCATTGGGGATGATGTATTCCGGCCCGAAGCGCAGCGCGGTGCCGCCCCCGGCGCCGGCGGTGTTCACTTCCTCCGGCACGTCCTCGCGCGCCAGCATCGCCAGGGCCTGGGCGGCGGCCACCTTCATCGCGTCATTGATGGTGCTGGCCCGCACATCGAGCGCCCCGCGGAAGATGAAGGGGAAGCCCAGCACATTGTTGACCTGGTTCGGGTAGTCGCTGCGGCCGGTGGCGATGATGCAGTCCGGCCGCACCGCCTTGGCTTCCTCGGGCGTGATCTCGGGGTCCGGGTTGGCCATGGCGAAGATGATGGGCTTGTCCGCCATGGCGCGCAGCATCTCGGGCGTGACCGCGCCCTTCACCGATAGCCCGAAGAAGCAGTCGGCGCCGTCCAGCGCCTGGGCCAGGGTGCGGGCCTGGGTATCGACCGCATGGGCCGATTTCCACTGGTTCATGCCCTCGGTGCGGCCCTGGTAGACCACGCCCTTGGTGTCGCACATGATGACGTTGCGGGGCGTGACGCCCATCGCCTTCATCAGCTCGGCGCAGGCGATCGCCGCCGCCCCGGCGCCGTTGATGACGATGGTGGTGTCGCGCAGTTGCCGGCCCGTGAGGTGGACGGCGTTCAGCAGCCCGGCGGCGGCGACGATGGCGGTGCCGTGCTGGTCGTCGTGGAACACCGGGATGTCCATCAGCTCGCGCAGCCGCTGCTCGATGACGAAGCACTCGGGCGCCTTGATGTCCTCGAGGTTGATGCCGCCGAAGCTCGGGCCGAGGTAGCGCACGGCGTTGACGAATGCGTCCACGTCCTCGGTGTCGATGCAGAGGTCGATGCCGTCCACATCGGCGAAGCGCTTGAACAGCGCGACCTTGCCCTCCATGACGGGCTTGCTGGCCAGCGCCCCGAGGTTGCCGAGGCCCAGCACCGCCGTGCCATTCGAGACCACGGCGACAAAATTGCCCTTCGAGGTATAGTCGTAGGCCAGCGACGGATCGCGGGCGATGTGCAGGCACGGCTCCGCCACGCCCGGCGAATAGGCCAGCGACAGGTCGCGCGCGGTGATCAGCGGCTTGGTCAGCCGGATCTCCAGCTTGCCCGGGCGGCCTTCGGCGTGCAGCGCCAGCGCTTCCTCCGGGGTGACCCGCGCGGTGCGGACATCGGCCAGGGCCACCGGCGGCATCATGCCCTTGTGCGCGTCGTCCATGGTCCTACTCGCCCCTTCAACCCAGTGGGGCAGCCCGGCTGAGCCGCCTTTCGTGAGGTGGCAGTGTCGCAGCCGCGCGCGGCTTCGGGAAGGCGGCGGGTTCGCGGGTGCGAAGGCGCCCCGATCCGGGCTAGTTTGGGCCGGATGGACACCAGCCTCCCCGACCCCGCCGCCCGCCGCCCCCTGACCGCGGAGGGCGCCTCCCCGGCCATGGCGCAATGGTTCGCCGCCAAGGCCGACCACCCGGATGCGCTGCTGTTCTTCCGCATGGGCGACTTCTTCGAGATGTTCTTCGCCGATGCCGAGGCCGCCGCCGAGGCGCTCGACATCGCGCTGACCTATCGCGGGGAACACCAGGGCCAGCGCGTGGCGATGTGCGGCGTGCCGGCCCACAGCCATGAAAGCTACCTCGCCCGGCTGATCCGCCGCGGCTTCCGGGTCGCCATCTGCGAGCAGATGGAAACCCCCGAGGAGGCCAAGCGCCGCAAGGCCCCCACCCTGCACCGCCAGGTGGTCCGCCTCGTCACCCCCGGCACCGTCACCGAGGAAGGCCTGCTGGACGCCGCCCGCCCGGCCTGGCTGCTGGCCCTGGCGCCGCTGGAAGACCGGCTCGGCGCCGCCTGGCTCGACCTCTCGACCGGCGCCTTCGAGACCGAAACCCTGGCGCCGCAGGATATCACGCCCTGCTGGCCCGGCTCGAGCCGGCCGAGAGCCTGGCCCCGGCTAGCCTTGGCCTCGCGCGTGCGGCGGAGGCGGGGGTGCCGCGCGACGGCACCCGGCGGGTGGCCGAGGCCTATGGGCTGGCGACGCTGGACGGCTTCGGCGAATACCACCCGGCCGAGGTCGCCGCCGCCGCCATGGCGCTGGACTATATCAAGGCGACCCAGAAGGGCCGGACGGCGCGGCGCTGGCGCATCTCTCCCGCCCGGTGCCGCGCGGCAGCCAGGGCGTGCTGCAGATGGATGCCGCGACCCGCCAAAGCCTGGAGATCCTCCGTGCATCGCGCGACAGCACGCCTGACGGCGCGGCGCGCGGCGGCCTGCGGGACTGCCTGCTGGGCGCGGTGGACCGCAGCGTCACCGCCGCCGGCGGCCGGCTGCTGGCGGCTCGGCTGGCCTGCCCGCTGGCCGAGCCGGCGCCGATCCTGGCGCGGCACGATGCCGTCGCCGCCTTGCTGGCCGCGGCGGGCTGCGCGGGGGCATCCGCGCCACGCTGAAGGGCGCGCCGGACATGGCCCGCGCCCTCGCCCGGCTGGCGCTGGACCGCTTCGCGCCGCGCGACCTGGCCGCAATCCGGGACGGCCTCGCCCGCGCCGCCACCATCGCCGGGGCGCTGGAGAAACCCGAAGGCCTGGCCGCCATCCCGCCGCTGCTGCGCGACGCCGCGGCGGCGCTGCGGCCGGCACCCGACCCCGCCGCGGAACTCGCCCGCGCCCTGGCCGCGAGCCTGCCGGCGCGGCTCGACGATGCCGGGATCATAGCCCCCGGCTACGACGGCCAGCTCGATGCGCTGCGCCGGCTGCGGGACGATGCGCGGGGCGCCATCGCGGCGCTGCAACTGGACCTCTGCCAGGCCTGGGGCGTGGCGGCCCTGAAGGTGAAGCACCACCAGCAGTTCGGCTACCTCGCGGAACTGCCGGCCGCCGCCGGGGAGAAGCTGCTGCGCGAGGCCCCCGCCGCCGCGGCCGGGGATTTCGCGCCGATCCACCGCCAGACCATGGCGAACGGCCATCGCTTCACCTGCGCCGCCCTGGCCGGCCTCGACCGGAAGCTGGCGGAGGCGGCGGAACAGGCGGCCCGCCGGGAAAAGCTGATCACCCGGCACCTGCGGGAGCTGTGCCTCGCCGCCGCCGCCGGCATCACCCGCGCGGCGGAGGCGCTGGCGGAGATCGATGTCCATGCCGCCGCCGCCGAACTGGCCAGCGGCGCGCGGCTGGTGCCGGCCCGAGCTCACCGACCGGCCGGACTTCGCCATCACCGCCGGGCGACACCCGGTGGTCGCCGCGGCGCTGGCCCGCAACCGCGGCCCGGCCTTCGTGCCGAACGACAGCGACCTCTCGCCGGGCCGCCGCATCTGCCTGCTGACCGGGCCGAACATGGCCGGCAAGTCCACCTTCCTCCGGCAGAACGCGCTGTTCGTGGTGCTGGCCCAGGCCGGGCTGTTCGTGCCGGCCGAGGCGGCGCGGATGGGGCTGGTGGACCGGCTGTTCTCCCGGGTCGGCGCGGCGGACGACATCGCCGGCGGGCGCTCGACCTTCATGGTCGAGATGGCGGAGACCGCGGCCATCCTGAACCTCGCCGGGCCGCGCAGCCTGGTGGTGCTGGACGAGGTCGGGCGGGGCACCGCCACCTGGGACGGCCTCGCCATCGCCTGGGCGGTGCTGGAGGCGCTGCACGACCGCATCCGCTGCCGGACCATCTTCGCCACCCATTTCCACGAACTCACCGCCCTGGCCGGCAAGCTGCCCGAGCTGGTCCCGGCGACCATGCGGGTCAGGGAATGGAAGGGCGACGTGGTGTTCCTGCACAGCGTCGCCCCGGGCACCGCGGAACGCAGCTGGGGCCTGCATGTGGCGAAGCTCGCCGGGGTGCCGCGCGCGGTGCTGGCCCGCGCCGCCCAGGTGCTCGGTGCGCTGGAGGCCCGGGCGCGTGGCCTCGACCCGCTGTCGGACGAGCTGCCGCTGTTCGCCCGCCCGGCCGCCGAGGCCCCGCCGCCAGCCGCCCCGCCGCACGCCGCGGTTGAGCGGCACCCGGCGCTGGAGGCGCTCGCCGGCCTCGATCCCGACAGTTTGTCACCACGGGAGGCACATGAGATGATTTATCGTCTGCGCAGCATTATGGATGGCGCTGTCAACAACGCATGAGGGACGCTAGGCTGGAAGCCATGACAGTCGCGGCGACCTATCCTGCCAGGGGCACCACCCCCCGCCCCCCGGTACTGGCCGATGCACCGGGGGTGATTCCGGACCTCATCGCCGACCTCGTGGCCGGGCCACTCCGCCGTGAAGTGGCGCTCGACCTGTTGCGGACCCATCTTGGCCGCATCCAGGGCCGGGTGCAGGACTCCTTCGAGACCCAGGAATTGTCCGGCCTCGCCGCCGCCCGCTGGCTGGCGGCGCTGACGGATGGGCTGATGGTGGCGATCCACAGCTACGCCCTGGCCATGGTGCCGCCTCGCGGAGCGGCCGAGGAAGCCGAGGCACCCTTCGCCCTGGTGGCCACCGGTGGCTATGGCCGCGGCGTGCTGGCGCCCTATTCCGACATCGACCTGCTGTTCCTCACCGACCAGCAGGCCGGCCCGCGCACCCAGCGGGTGGTCGAGTTCATCCTGTACCTGCTGTGGGACCTCGGGCTGAAGGTCGGCCATGCGACCCGCAGCATCCGCGACTGCATGGAGGAAGCCGCGCGCGACAGCACCGTGCTGACCGCGCTGGTCGATGCCCGCTTCCTGGTCGGCGACCGCCAGGTGCAGGACCGCTTCCTGGTGGTGTTCGACAAGGCCCGGACGGAACGCGGCCTGGGCCCCTTCCTCGCCGCCAAGCGGGCCGAGCGCATCGCCCGCCACACCCGCTACGGCGACAGCCCGTTCCTGGTGGAGCCGCATGTGAAGGAAGGCCGCGGCGGGCTGCGGGACCTGCAGACCCTGTACTGGCTGGCCCGCTACGCCTTCGGCACCCAGCGCATGCCGGAGCTGGTCGGCGCCGAGAGCCCCGGCGGCGGCCTGCTGACCGAGCACGAGGCGCGCGCCATCCGCCGGGCCTGGAACTTCCTCTGGACCGTCCGCTTCCACCTGCACTACGTCGCCGGCCGGGCCGAGGAACGCCTGACCTTCGATTTCCAGCCGGTGGTCGGCGCCCGCATGGGCTACACCCCGCGCGGCCGGCAGGACGGCGTCGAGCGGTTCATGAAGCACCTGTTCCTGACGGTGCGGGACGTGCTGCGGCTGACCCGGGTGCTGGAGCCGGCGATCGAGCGCGCGGCGCTCGGCCCGCCCGCGGTGCGGCGGCAAGGCGATGCCGGGCTGGCGGAGGCCGGGCTGGCGCTGGCCGACGGCAAGCTGGTGGCGGCGCCGCCGAACCGCGACTTCGCGCGCGAGCCGGTGCTGATGCTGCGGATCATCAAGGCGGCGCGCGACCGCAAGCTGGAGATCCACCCGCTGGCGATCCGCGCGCTGATCCGCAACGCCTACCATGCCGGGAGCCTGCGCGGGCAGGCCGAGGCCAGCACCCTGTTCCTCGACCTGCTGACCGGCCGCGATGCCGCGCTGTGGCTGCGGCTGATGAACGAGACCGGCTTCCTCTCCCGCTACATGCCGGACTGGGCGCGCATCGTCGGGCTGATGCAGTTCGACACCTACCATGTGTTCACCGTCGACGAGCACACCATCGAGGCGATCGGCGTGCTCCAGCAGATCGAGCGCGGCGAGCTGGGCGAGGTGGCGCCGGTGGCCAGCGAGCTGATCGGCCAGTTGCAGTCCCGCCGCGCGCTCTATGTCGCCGCCCTGCTGCACGACATCGCCAAGGGCCGCGGCGGCGACCATTCCGAACTCGGCGCCCGCATCGCGCCGAGATCGTGCCCGAAGATCGGCCTGACCTCGGAGGAGACCGAAACCGTCTCCTGGCTGGTGCTCCACCACCTGCTGGTGAGCCAGACCGCCTTCAAGCGGGACATCGAGGACCCCAAGACCATCCTCGACATCGCCGAGACTCGTGCAATCCCCGGAACGGCTGCGGCTGCTGCTGGTGCTGACGGTCGTGCGACATGCGCGCGGTCGGGCCGAAGGTCTGGAACGGCTGGAAGGCCACCCTGCTGCGCGAAGTCTACTGGCGCGTCGCGGAAGTGCTGGCCGGCGGGCTTCGCGTGCCGGAGCGCGACACCCGCGTGGCCCGCGCCCGCGATTGCCGCCGCGGCGCATGCTGGAATCCTGGCCGGCGGCGGAACGGGCGAGCTTCCTCTCGCTCGGCTACCCCGGCTACTGGCTGTCCTTCGATGCCGAGACCCATGCCCGCCACGCCGCGCTCATCCGCGAGGCGGAGGCGGTGGGGGCGCCGCTCACCGTCCGCACCCGGGTGATCGAGGCGCGCGCCGTCACCGAGATCACGGTCTATGCCGCCGACCACCCCGGGCTGTTCAGCACGCATCGCCGGCGCGCTGGCGGTGGCCGGCGCCTCCATCGTCGATGCCCGCATCCACACCATGACCAACGGCATGGCGCTGGACACCTTCTGGGTGCAGGACGCCGCCGGCGGCGCCTTCGACGCGCCGCACCGCCTGGCCCGGCTGGCCGTGCTGATCGAGCAGGCGCTGTCCGGCCGGCTGCAGGCTGCAGGACGAGATCGGCAAGGTGCGGCGCGAACCGGCCCGGCTGCGGGCGGTGACGGTGCCGCCGCGGGTGGTGTTCGACAACCACGCCAGCAACACCCACACCGTCATCGAGGTGAACGGCCGCGACCGGCCCGGCCTGCTGCATGACGTGACGGCGGCGATCAGCGAGCAGGGGCTGCAGATCGCCAGCGCGCATATCACCACCTACGGCGTCCGCGCGGTGGACGTGTTCTACGTGAAGGACGTGTTCGGGCTGAAGGTGGAGAACGAGCGCAAGCTCGCCACCCTCCGCCGCGCGATGGAGGCGGCGCTGGCGCCCGCCACCGAGGAAGCCGGCGGCAATGCCGCCGCACCCCGCCCGGCGGCGGCGGATCCCGCCTGAAATCCGGCCGGGCGCTGGCGCGTTGCCTTTCCATCCCGGGGCCTCCCCGGAAGGAAAGGAACCCGCCATGCCCGCCGACCCCAAGACCAACACCGAGCCCTATGAGAACCTGACCAGCAGCCACGGCCCACATGCGCCGGAGCGCGACAAGTCGGTCGAGCACCAGTACCAGCCGAAGCCCGGCGAGAACAACAACCGGACGGATGCCAAGGCGCCCGGCGGGCCGGTGAACATCGGCGTCAAGGGCGGCACCCCGGATGACAGCGGCCCCGCCGCCGCCGGCCAGCCGGATGACAAGGCGACCGGCAAGGGCAGCCGGGACACCAGCGCCGGGCTGCCGCAGGAATAACGGCTACCGCCCCGCCAGCAACGCCCGCCCGCGCGGCGTCGCCACCACCTGCAGCCCGCCCGATGGGCTGCCCGGGCCGGCGGCAATGATGGCGACGAAGCCGCCCTCCACCGCATCCTCCCATACCGTCAGCCGGGGGCATGAGGTGCGCCAGGCCTCGATCACCTCGGGGTAGGGGCGCGGCCCGGCCGCCACCGAGGCGACCAGGTCGCGGATCAAGGGGATAAGGGTATCGGACATGCTCGGCCCTCCCGCCGCCGCGCCGGGGCACGCGATGGCTGCCCGGACGACACACCGCACATTGTTCAACGCGGCAGGGCGGATCCTGCTCCATGGGCGTCTCGCCGCGGGCACCGTTCCGGGCTAGGACGCCGCGATGCTCAAAGGCGTCCTCACCGTTGGCGGCTGGACCATGGCCAGCCGCATCCTGGGCTTTGCCCGGGACATGCTCATCGCCTCCCGGCTCGGCGCCGGGCCGATCGCCGATGCGTTCTTCGTCGCGCTGAAGCTGCCCAACCTGTTCCGCCGGTTGTTCGGGGAGGGCGCCTTCAACGCCGCCTTCGTTCCCGCCTTCGCCGGCACCCTGGCGGTGCAGGGCCCGAAGGTGGCGCAGCAGCTCGCCGAACGGATGGCGGCGCTGATGACGCTGTGGCTTTCCCTGCTCGTGGTCATCGGGATGATCACCATGCCGCAGCTCATGCAGGTACTGGCGCCCGGCTTCTCCGACGAGCCGGCGAAATTCGCACTCGCCATCGAGCTGACGCGGATCACCTTCCCCTACCTGCTGCTGATCTGCCTGACCGCACTGGTCTCGGGCGTGCTGAACGGGCTGGGCCGGTTCGCCGCCGCCGCCGCCGCGCCGATATTCTTCAACCTGCTGTCCATGGCTTCGCTGCTGGTGCTGACGCCCTATGTGGCGACGCCGGCGCATGCGCTGGCCTGGGGCGTGCTGGTGTCAGGCGCGGTGCAGCTCGGGCTGGTGCTCTGGGCCTGCGCGCGGGCGGGCATGGCGCTGAAGATCCTGCGGCCGCCGGCCCTGACGCCCGAGGTGCGGCAGGTGCTGCGGCGGATGGGGCCGGGCATCATCGGCGCCGGCGTCACCCAGTTGAACCTCGCGGTCGATGTCATCATCGCCAGCTTCCTGCCGGCGGGCGCGGTTTCCTACCTCTATTACGCGGACCGGGTGGGGCAACTGCCGCTCGGCGTCATCGGCGCGGCGATCGGCACCGCCCTGCTGCCGCTGCTCTCGCGCCAGGTTCGCGCCGGGGAGCGGCTTTCGGCCCACCGCACCATGAATCGCGCGACCGAGATGTCGCTGCTGCTGTGCCTGCCGGCGGCGGTCGGGCAGGCGATGCTGGCCTGGCCGATCATCGCCGTGCTGTTCCAGCGCGGCGCCTTCGGTGCGGCCGAGGCCGGCGCCACCTCCGCCGCGCTGGCCGCCTATGCCATCGGGCTGCCGGCCTATGTGCTGGTGAAGATCTTCGCCCCCGGGTTCTTCGCCCGCGGCGATACCGCCACGCCGGTGAAGATCGGCATCGCCGCGGTGGCGCTGAACCTGCTGCTGAACCTGATCCTGACCCAATGGCTGAGCCATGTCGGCGTGGCGCTGGCCACCGCGCTATCAGCCTGGTTCAACGCCCTGGCGCTGGGCGGCATGCTGTGGCGGCGCGGCCAGTTCATGCCGGACCGGCGGCTGCGGCGGCGGATGCCGCGGCTGCTGGCGGCAGCGGCGCTGATGGGGCTGGGGCTTTGGGGCCTGCAATGGATGCTGCTGCCATCCGCGCCGGGCCTGGGCTTCGTGGTGCTGCTGGGCCTGGTGGTGGCCGGCTGCGGGATCTACTTCGCCGCCGGGCACCTGCTCCGGGCGCTCGACCTGCGGGAGGTGCGGGGGCTGTTGCGGCGGCGGAGGAAGCGGGCCTGACCGCCGCTCACCGGAAGCCGGTGAGGACCAGGCTCGGCAACTGGCCGCGCAGCACCGGCATGCCGGCCATGAACCGGCCGAGCGCGGAGGGCAGGCCGCGCGGCATCTCATACGGCAGCATGGTCACCGGGCCGAGGTTCGGGCACCAGCGCCGCAGGCACGGCCCGATGTCGTCCCGGGCGATGCCCCAGGGCATGCGCGGCAGGCGATAGCTCGGGGTCTGGTTGAAGCCCAGCAGCGTCAGCCGCGACAGCCAGGGCGGGATGGTATCGAATACCAGCCCGGCCCCGGGCAGGCCTTCCGCCATGGCGCCGAACAGCCGTTCCACCGCGTCCGGCTCCAGGTACATCAGCAGCCCCTGCGCCACGACGAAGGTCGGCTCCGTGGCATCGACCGCCGCCATCCAGGCGGGGTCGAGCGCGCTCAGCGCGAGGTGGCGGAAGCGGTTGGTCGGCGGCAGGAAGGCCTCGCGCAGCCGGATGGCTTCCGGCAGGTCCACCGAAAGCCAGCGCACCCGGCCGTTGTCCACCCGCCGGGACTGGGTCTCCAGGCCTTCGCCAAGCGAAACGACCAGGCCATCCGGGTGGCGCTCCAGCCATTCCAGGATGGCCCCGTCGATCGCCGCCGCCCGGGCGGCGAGCGAGCCGCCCGCCACCCCGAAATGCCCGGCGAAATCATAGTCCAGCGCATCCATGATGCGGACGCTCTCGGGGTCCCGGAGCAGGCCGTCGGGGCGGCGGGATTCGGCGGCGCGGTGGTACAGCGGCCAGAGCATGGTCTCGGGCACGCCGGTCAGGGCGGGTGGCTGCCTGGCCATCTCCGGTGCCGGCGGGTTCGTCAGGTCCGCAGCCGCTCGGCATTGTCCGTGGCGGCGCGATGGATCGGCGCCAGGACCGCGCCCTGGGCTTCCAGCGCAAGCTGGCAGATGGCGCTGGACTGGGTGGCCAGCCGCCCGAACCAGGCGCTGGCGGCCGCCATCTGCGCGGCCATGATGCCGGCCGGCCCCGGGCTGGCCAGGATCGCCGCCGCAGTCTGGCCGAGCAGCGCCGCCTCGGCGGCCATGAAGCGCGCCACCTCCTGGCCGATCTGGTTGGAATGGTTCACCAGCACGGCCCCCGCATCGGCGAAGGCGCGGGTCTTCTCCGGCATCATCCGGGCGAATTCCCCGTGGTCCGCATTCGCCGGGTCGACCACGGCGAAGCCGCCGAGCGCCATGCGCCGCATCACCACTTCCGCCGCCGCGCGGGCAAGTTCGCCATGGCGGCTGGTGTTGCGGCCCGCGGTGGTGGCGAGGCCGGTCATGGCCGTGGTGGCTTCCGCGCTCAGCTTGAAAGATTGCATGGGTATTTCTATCACCGGCATTATGTTGCGGTGCAGCATGAACGATAATGGATAAAAGGCGCCATGAATTCGTGCTTTCCCGTCATCACGCTTTCCGTGAGCCGGCGAAGGCATGCAGCAACGCCGGCAGGGCCAGCAGCACCGAGACCAGCGCCGCCGCCAGCGCCAGCGCCAGCAGCACCCCCATGCTGGCGGTGCCCGGATGCGCGGACAGCGCAAGCGTGCCGAAGGCGCAGCCCGTGGTCAGCGCGCTGAACAGCACCGCCCGGGTCAGCGGGGCCGGCAGCAGCTCCCGCTGCCCGGCCCGCCAGGCCACCACGAAATAGATGCTGAAGGCGACCCCGAAGCCGAACAGCAGCGGCAGCGCGATGATGTTGGCGAGGTTCAGCGCCGGCCCGGCCAGGGCCGAGACCGCCAGGGTCAGCAGCCCGGCCAGCACCAGCGGCGCCAGCGCCAGCAGCGCCAGCCGCAGGCTCCGCAACGCCAGCAGCAGCAGCAGGCTGGTCCAGCCGATGCCGATGGCCCCCGCCACCAGGAAGGCCCGGCGGATGGTGACCGAGGCCTCGCGCACCGAGATCGCCATGCCGCTGGCACCCGGCGCCACCGCCTGCACCGCTTCGGCGAAGCGGCCCAGGGTGGCGGTGTCGTCGGCAAGGTCGGCGGGCCAGACCTCGATCCGGGCGCGGCCATCCGGGGCCACCCAGTCCCGCACCAGTTCCGGTGGCAGGTCGCCCGGGGTGACCGGCCCGGCCTGCAGGCTTTCCTCAAGCTGCGCCAGGGTGGCTGCCAGGCCCGGGAGCAAGGCGCGGGCCAGCCGGGCGCGGCCTGCCGGCGGGCCAGCCGCGAGGGTGGCGAGGGCAGCGGCAAGCTGTCGCGGCGCCTCGCCGGGCTGCCGGGCGAGGGCGGCGGCCAAGTCGCGCAGCGCATCGGCCATGGCGGCATCATCCGGCGGCGGTGCCACTGCCGGCGGCGCCAGGGTGAAGGCCAGCAGTTCCGCGGCATCCCGGATCCAGGCGAGCTTCGCCGCTTGGTCGTCCGGCACGAAGCTGGCGAGGGTCATCGCCCGCGAGACTTCCGGCAGGGCGGCCAGCCGTTCCGCCAGCGGCTGGGCGGCCTCCAGCGACGGGGCGAGGATGTTCAGCGTATTGGGGGTGGTCTCGGGCGAGTTCATCAGGTCGCGGAAGGTCGCCACCGCCTCGGCTTCGGGGTCGCGCAGGTTCAGCGGGTTGAAGTCGAACACCAGCAGCGGCAGCACCGCCGCCGCCGCCAGGGCCAGCAGGCCACAGCCGGCGGTCACCGCCCGCGCCCGGCGCGCCAGCCAGTGGTCCAGCGGGGCCAGGGCGGGGTAGCCGACCTCCGCCGCCTCGCCGCGCGGCGCGGTCAGCCGCAGCAGCGCCGGCAGCAGGGTGAGCGACAGCAGGGCCGCCACCAGCATCCCGAAGCCGGCGATCACCCCGAGGTCGGACACCCCCCGGTAGCTGGTCGGCAGGAAGGCGAGGAAGCCACCCGCAATCGCCAGCGCCGCCAGCACGATGCCGGGCCCGGCTGCCGCCGCCGCGGCGGCGATGGCGGCGGGCAATGCCGTGGCATGGCGCCGCTCCTCCCGCAGCCGCACCGCAAGCTGGATGCCGAAATCCACGCCAAGCCCGATGAACATCACCGCGAAGGCGATGGACAGCGGGTTGAACGGCCCGATCGCCAGCACCCCGAAGGCGGCCGTCGCCAGCAGCCCGACCAGCAGGGTCGCCAGCACCGGCAGGATCAGCCGCCAGGACCGCAGCGCCAGCCACAGCAGCGCGCCGACCAGCGCCAGCGACAGCAGGGTGTTGCGGACCGCGCCATCCGCCACGCTGCCGAATTCCTCGTCGCCCATCACCACCTCGCCGGTCAGCCGGACGCGGATGCCGGGGATGCCGAGGTTTCGGGCGGCCTCGCGGATCGCCTGGCCGGCGGCGGCGCCGGGCGAGAGGGCGGTGAAGTCCAGCCGCGGCTGCACCAGCACGAAGCGGCGCAACTCCAGCGGGTCGGGCGGCAAGCCGGTGAACAGCGCGGCCCAGTCGAGCGGCGCGACCTGCCCGGCCACCGCCGCCTCCGCCGCCCCGGCCAGCGCGCGGAGCGGGCCGGCGACGCTGTCCAGGCTGGCCTCGCCCTGCTCGATGCTGGCGAGGATCAGCCCGAAGGCGCCGGCGATACCGCGCAGGCTGGGGTCGGCCGCCAGGATGCCGAGCAGCGGCTGGGCGGCGATAATGCGCTCCATGGTCTCCCGCACCGCGGCCTCGTCCAGGAACAGCAGGCCGTTGCGGCGGAAGAAGGCCAGCGCGTCCGGCCGGCGGATGCTGCGGAACAGGTCGGTGCGGTGGGCCAGCGCCTCGGCCAGCCCGGCGGCGGCACGTTCGGCGGTGGCGCCGGTCGGGCCGTCGATGACCACGGCGATCACCACGTCGCGCTGCGGGAAGGCCTCCGCCATGCGGCGCTCGGTCTGCCGCCAGGGCAGGTCGGCGGGGAACAGCGCCTCGATGTCGGTGTTGAGCGCGAAGCGCGGCACCACCGCCAGTCCGGACAGCACCGCCAGCAGCAGCGCCAGCGTCACGGCCAGCGAGGGCCGCCGCGCGCCGGCGGCGGCCAGGGTGGCGCAGGCGCGGGCCAGCCTGCCACCGCCCATTCGGTCAGCTCTCCCGGAGGACCGGCGGCAGGCGGCTGCCGGAACGAAGGGTCACGTTTTGCGGCGGGGCGGCCAAGGCGATGACCGGCCCGGGGCCTGTGGCCTGGGCGGCGGCGGCCTCCCGGGGCGGGCTGGAAACCGCGGCCGCGCATGGAAAAGGCCGGCGGCGGGCGGGGCGCGAGGTCCGGGCCAGGGGCGCGCGCAGGGGCAGGGCGACCTCCCTTCGGGATGCGGCGGGCCGGTCGTGCCGGGCGCCACTCGCTGGTTGCAACTCGCCGGCAAAGTGCAGCAAAACCATGTCGGCGCAAGATGCTGCGATGCGCAACCGACAACCAGCCGGCAGGGGGAGTTGCCGATGCGGATCATCCTGGCTCAGCCGAGGGGCTTCTGCGCCGGCGTCGTGCGCGCGGTCGAGATCGTCGAGCGGGCACTGGAGACATACGGCGCGCCGGTCTACGTGCGGCACGAGATCGTGCACAACCGCCGGGTGGTCGAGAGCCTGCAGGCCAAGGGTGCCCGGTTCGTCAAGGAATTGGATGAGGTGCCGGTGGGCGCCGTCACCGTGTTCAGCGCCCATGGCGTCTCCCGCGCGGTGGAGGCGGCGGCCGGGGCGCGCGGCCTGCCGGTGCTGGACGCCACCTGCCCGCTGGTCTCGAAGGTGCACGCCGAGGGCCGCCGCTACACCGCCCAGGGCCGCACGCTGATCCTCATCGGCCATGCCGGCCACCCGGAGGTCGAGGGCACGCTCGGCCAGGTGGATGGCGAGGTGCATCTGGTGGCCAGCGCCGCCGCGGTCGAAGCCCTGCCCATCCCGCCGGACCGGCCGGTCGCCTATGTCACCCAGACCACGCTCTCGGTGGATGACACGCGGGCGGTGATCGAGGCCCTGCAGCGGCGCTTCACCGACCTCGTCGGGCCCGATACGCGGGACATCTGCTACGCCACCCAGAACCGCCAGACCGCGGTGCGGGAACTGGCGAGGCAGGTGGACCTGTTGCTGGTTGTGGGCGCGGCCAACAGCTCCAACTCCAACCGCCTGCAGGAGATCGGCGCGGAACAGGGCATTCCCTGCTACCTGATCCCGGACGCCGACGGCGCTGCGGCCGGAATGGCTGCAGGGGGTGCAGACGGTGGGGGTCACCGCCGGGGCCTCCGCGCCGGAAAGCCTGGTGCAGGAGGTGATCGCGGCGCTCGGCCGATATGGCCCCGCCGAGGTTTCCGCCATGCCGGGCATCGTCGAAGACATCCAGTTCAAGCTGCCCGCCGCCCTGACCGGGTCCGGCGCGGCGGACTGAGGAGCAGAGCATGGGTATCCCGCTGCGGCAGCAGATCAAGGTCGGCGCCTATGTGCTGCGGCAGCACCTGGCCGGGCGCCGCCGCTACCCGCTGGTGCTGATGCTGGAGCCGCTGTTCCGCTGCAACCTGGCCTGCGCCGGCTGCGGCAAGATCGACTATCCGGACCCCATCCTGAACAAGCGGCTCTCGGTGGCCGAATGCCTGGAGGCGGTGGACGAGAGCGGCGTGCCGGTGGTCGCCATCGCCGGCGGCGAACCCCTGCTGCACAAGGAAATGCCCGAGATCGTCCGCGGCATCCTGGCCAAGGGCAAGAGTGGTGATCCTCTGCACCAATGCCCTGCTGCTGGAAAAGCGCATCGGGCAGTACCAGCCGCACCCCAATTTCACCTGGGACATCCACCTGGATGGAGACAGGGACCAGCATGACTGGGCGGTCAGCCAGGCGGGCGTCTACGACCGCGCCGTCGCCGCGCTCAAGGACGCCAAGGCGCGCGGCTTCCGGGTCGCCATCAACGCCACGCTGTTCAACAACGCCGAGCCCGGGCGCATGGCGAGGTTCTTCGACGAGGTCACCGCCATGGGGGTGGACGCCATCATGGTCTCGCCCGGCTATGCCTATGAACGGGCGCCGGACCAGCAGCACTTCCTCAACCGTCGCAAGACCAAGGAGCTGTTCCGCGGCATCTTCGCGCGCGGCCGGGGCCGCGGCTGGAAGATCGGCAACAGCCCGCTGTTCGTGGATTTCCTGGCCGGCAACCAGGCCTACCGCTGCACGCCCTGGGGCAACCCGACGCGCAACGTCTTCGGCTGGCAGCGGCCCTGCTACCTGCTCGGCGAGGGCTACGCGAAGACCTTCAGGGAGTTGATGGAAACCACCGACTGGGACAGCTACGGCGTCGGCAACTACGAGAAATGCGCCGACTGCATGGTGCACTCCGGCTTCGAGGCGACCGCGGTGATCGATGCCGTGCGGAAGCCCTGGAAGGCCATCGCCCGGCAGATCGCCGGCCCGAAGACCACCGGCGGGATGGCGCCCGAGATCGACCTCTCCCGCCAGCGGAAGGCGGATTTCGTCTTCAGCCGGCATGTCGAGCAGGCGATGGCCGGGATGGCGCATGAGCCGAAGACGCGGCGCGGCGGCACCGGCAAGCCCCCGGCGGCCGCGGCCGAATGAGCCGGGCGGGTTGCATCCGGGTCTAAAGCCGACCACCTTGGTACGGATATTTCCCTCCAGCCGGATCGGGCAGGACCAGACCCCATGTTCATCGAGACCGAAGGCACCCCGAACCCCGCCACCCTGAAGTTCCTGCCCGGTCGGGAGGTGATGGGTGAGCGTGGCACCGCCGATTTCGCCTCCGCCGAGGCGGCCGAACGCAGCCCGCTGGCGGCCCGGATCTTCGCCCTCGGCGGCGTGGCCCGGGTGTTCCTGGGCGGCGACTTCATCACCGTGACGCAGACCGATGACGCGGAATGGTTCTCGCTGCGGCCACAGGTGCTGGGCGCGATCATGGAGCACTTCATGGCCGGCCTGCCCGTGCTGGACAGCGAAGCCGACGCCGAGGCCGAGGAATTCGACCCCGCCGATACCGAGATCGTGGACCAGATCAAGGAATTGCTGGACACCCGGGTCCGCCCGGCGGTGGCCGGCGACGGCGGGGACATCGTGTTCCGCGGCTTCCGCGACGGCGTGGTGAAGCTGCACCTCCAGGGCGCCTGCTCGGGCTGCCCCTCCTCGCGCGCCACCCTGAAGCATGGCGTCGAGAACATGCTGCGGCACTACGTGCCGGAAGTGGTGGCGGTGGAGCAGGTGGACGCCTGATCATCACCGCCGGTGATGGCGGCGATGCCGCCACCGCATTGGCGGGCCGTGACGGCGACGCGATATCGGTGGTCCAGGCGAACCCACAGGAGCTTCCCTTGACCATCGATACGCTCGACCCGGCCGCGCTCGACCAGCTGTTCCGCACCGCCCGCACCCACAACAAGTGGCAGGACCGGCCGGTGCCCGACACCAAGCTGCAGGAATTGTACGACCTGCTGAAATACGGCCCGACCAGCGCCAACAGTTCCCGGCCCGCTTCGTCTTCATCCGCACCGCCGAGGGCAAGGCCAAGCTGAAGCCCGCGCTGTCCGAGGGCAATCTCGAGAAGACCATGTCGGCCCCGGTCATCGTCATCGTCGCGCATGACACGCGCTTCTACGACGAGTTGCCGAAGCTGTTCCCGCATGCCGATGCGCGGTCCTGGTTTGCCGGGAACGAGGCACTGGCCGAGGTGACGGCCTTCCGCAACGGCACCCTGCAGGGCGCCTACCTCATCATGGCGGCGCGCGCCGTCGGCCTCGACACCGGCCCGATGAGCGGCTTCGACAACGCCGCGGTGGACGAGGCCTTCTTCGCCGGCACCAGCTGGAAGTCCAACTTCCTGGTCAACCTCGGCTTCGGCGACGACAGCGGCCTGTTCCCGCGCAGCCCTCGGCTGGGCTTCGACGAGGCCGCCCGGCTGGAGTGACCCGTCTGCGGTGGCGCCGCCCTATTGCGGGGTGGCGCCCGCCGTCGGGTCCAGCCGGTAGCCGCCGCCTTCGGTCACCAGCAAGCCGCGGAATTGGCCGGGTCCGGCTCGATCTTCTGGCGCAGGCGGTAGATATGGGTCTCCAGCGTGTGGGTGGTGACGGCGCTGTTGTAGCCCCAGACCTCGTTCAGCAGCACCTGCCGCGCGACCGGCCGGCTGCCGGCGCGGTACAGGAACTTCAGGATCGCCGCTTCCTTTTCCGTCAGCCGGATCTTGCGGTTGCGCGCCGCGTCCATGCAGCAGCTTGGCGGAGGGGCGGAAGGTGTAGGGCCCGATCGGTGAAGACCGCGTCCTCGCTGAATTCTCGAAGATGCGCAGCTGCGCGCGCAGGCGGGCCAGCAGCTCGTTCAGACGGAACGGCTTGGCGATGTAGTCGTTGGCGCCGGAATCGAGCCCGCGCACCACGTCCTGCTCGGCATCCGAGCCGGTCAGCATGATGATCGGAATCTTCAGCCCCTGCCGCCGCAGCTTGATGCAAAGGTCGCGGCCATCGCCGTCCGGCAGGCCGACATCGAGCATGACGGCGTCGAAGCGGGCATCCTCGGGCGGCAGCCGCGCCTCGGCCTCCGCGGCGGTTGCCGCCTCGGCGGCGGCGAATTCGCCGTCCAGCGCAAGCTGCTCCGCCAAGGTCTCCCGAAGGGCGTCGTCGTCATCCACGATCAAGAACGGGCGCGGACCGGCCATGCTTTCCCTTCAAACCGTAACGAAGCCGACTTCACGCCCGGCTTTAACACCAGCCGATGGCGAAGCTAAGGCTCGACCGCCCGATAGTTTCATATGCAGGCCATGATGTGGCCCGAGCACCAGTCTCGCGATGCCAGCCGAAATCACCATGCATTTCCGTCAGCACCCTGTCAGACGCCGTTTCAACGCCGACATTCAAGGTGCGCCATGCGGCCAAATATGGATGCAAATTGACCAACATGCCCCTTTCCATTGCCTCAGATCAGCATGGCGCCGTCGCATCCGCCATGCCGGATGCCGCTGCCCTGTCGCTGAGGGCGGTCCATCGTGCCGCCGCGGAGCTCGGCGCGGCACGCCGGTGATGCTGCGCGGTGGCGACCGCGCTGGTGATCGCTGCGGCGGAAACCGTCGGCGCCACGGCCTGGCCGAGCTTTCGGCCGCTGGCGAGTCGGCGCCGGTGCTGCTGCTGGCGCCCAGCCGCGCCGCGGCGGTGGCGCCCGCCCGGCGCTGCGGCCGGTCAGCGGCCTGGAGGAAGCGGCGGTGGCGCTGCGCCTGCCGCCCAGCCTGCTGGACCCGGCCGTGCTCCGCAGCCTCGCCGACCCCACCGCCGAGCGCGCTGCCCGAGGGCAGCCGCGCCGAGCGCCTGCCTGCCCCGCCGCTGGCCGCCGCGGCCCTGGCGCTGGCCAAGCTGGCGCGCCTGCTGCCGGCGGTGCTCGCCGCGCCGCACGCCGCCCGCGCCCGGGATGCGCTGCCCGGCAGGACCTGCTCGATCGTCGACGGCGGCCGAGGTGCTGGCCTATCCCGCCGACGGCCGCGGCCTCGCTCCGCCGGGTGGCCGAGGCGGCGGTGCCGCTGGAGGGCGCGCCGGATGCCCGCATCGTCGCCTTCCGCGCGGCGGATGGCGGCATCGAGCACCTGGCGATCCTGGTCGGTCAGCCGGAGGCGCGACGGCCAAGGGCGGCGCGCCGCTGGTGCGGCTGCATTCCGAATGCTTCACCGGCGACCTGCTCGGCAGCCTGCGCTGCGACTGCGGCCCGCAGCTGCGCGGCGCCATCCAGCGCATGGCGCGAGGAGGGCGCCGGGGTGCTGCTCTACCTGGCGCAGGAAGGCCGTGGCATCGGCCTGGTGAACAAGCTGCGCGCCTATGCCCTGCAGGACCGCGGCCTGGACACGCTGGATGCCAACCGCGCGCTGGGCTGGGGCGCGGATGAGCGCAACTTCCTGGTCGCCGCCACCATGCTGGAGCAGCTCGGCATCAACCGCGGTGCGGCTGCTGACCAACAACCCGGACAAGCTGGCCGTCGCTGGCCGCCTGCGGCATCGGGGTGGAGGGGCGCGAGGCGCATGCCTTCGCGCCCAACGGGGTGAACGACGACTACCTCGCCACCAAGGCCGGCGCGCTTCGGCCACCTGCTCGACCTGATGCCGGCCGAAACCAACCCGGCTGACGGCCGGGCCGGTGGTGCGCCGGGACGGGCTGCTGCGCTTCGCCGGCCAGGTCTGGCGCTGCGCCCTGGGCAGGGGTGGCATGCGGCGCGACAAGCGGGAGGGCGACGGCGCCACGCCCGCGGGCCTGCTGCCGCTGCGCCGGGTGTTCTACCGGGCGGACCGGCTGGCGGCGCCGGCCTGCCGGGTGCCGGTGGAGCCCATCGCCGAGACCGATGGCTGGTGCGACGACCCGGGCCACCGCGACTACAACCGCCGCGTCACCCTGCCGCACGAGGCCCGGCATGAGGCGCTGTGGCGCGAAGACGCGCTCTACGACATCATCGGGGTGCTCGGCTGGAACGACGGGCTGGGCGGCGAGCCCATCGCCCGCGGCCGTGGCAGCGCCATCTTCCTGCATCTCGCCCGACCCGACCTGTCCCCCACCGAGGGATGCATCGCCCTGCCCGAGGGGGACCTGCGGGCGCTGCTGGCCGGAGGGCTTACCGCGATCGCGATCATGGACGAATGATTTCCGGCTGGACATGTTCCGGCGTGCTTGGCCAAATTCCCGCAGGACCAACCACGGAAGTCCGGGCAAAGGGCCGGTCCATACGAGACATGCTCTGCTACATGCGGGCGAACCCGATCGCCATGACGTTGATTTCACTGGTGCTTGGCATCCTGCTGGCGCAGTTCGGGACCGCTACCTCCAGCACGCTGATGTTCATGGCCGCGGGCGGCTGCATCATCTCCATCTCGGTGCGGCGAGGCCGGCCGGGGCGGTGACGCCGGGCTATCCCCGGGCGCCGAATATCGCCGAGCCGACCCGGACATGGGTGGCGCCGCAGCCGATGGCCACTTCGAAGTCGGCGCTCATGCCCATGCTCAGCAGCGCCAGGCCGTGCCGGGCGGCCAGCTCCGCGAGATAGTCGAAATGCGGCCGCGGGTCGGCCTCGGCGGGGGGGATGCACATCAGCCCTGCACCGGCAGGCCCCATTCCTCGCGGCAGGCGCGCAGGAAATCCTCCGCCCCGGCGCGCGGAACCCCGGCCTTCTGCGCCTCGTCGCCGGTGTTCACCTGCACCAGCAGCGCCGGCGTGCGGGCTTCCTTGCGGATGGCCTCGGCAATGGCGGCGGCCAGCTTCGGGCGGTCCAGGCTCTCGATCACATCGGCGATCCGCACGGCGTCGCGTGCCTTGTTGGTCTGCAGGCCGCCGATGATGTGCAGCCGCAGCGCCGGCCATGCCGCCCGCAGCGCGGGGAATTTCCCGCCGCCTCCTGCACCCGGTTCTCCCCGAACACCGTCTGCCCGGCAGCCAGCGCGGCGGCCACCGCCTCGGCCGGGTTGGTCTTGGAGACGGCGACCAGGGTCACCGCATCGGCGGGCCGGTTGGCGCGGGCGGTGGCCTCGGCGATCCTGGCGCGGATGCGGGCGAGGTTGGCGGCGATGTCTGGGAATGCGGTCATGCGATGCGAACGCTAGAGGCGGCGGCGCGGCGGCTCAAGCCATCGCCTGCGCCGCGGCTGTTGCTGTTCAGCGATCCGGTGCGGCTGGCGGACCCGCGGGCGGTGGCGGCGCGGCTGCCGGCCGGGGCGGCGGTGGTGGCGCGCGGCCTGTCGCCGGGGGTGCTGCGCGGGCTGGCGGCGCTGGCGCGGCGGCGGCGGCTGGTGCTGCTGGTGGCGGGCGATGGCCGGCTGGCGCTGCGGCATGGCGCCGGGCTGCATGTGCCGGACCGGCGCGCGGTGGCGGGGCTGCTGCCCTTCCTGCTGGCCCGGCGCGGCCGGCGGGCGCCCCTGCTGCTGACCGCGGCGGCGCATGGCCGGGCCGGGCTGGCGCGGGCGCGGCGGCTGGGGGCCGGGCTGGTGGTGCTGTCGCCGGTCTTCCCGACCCTGAGCCACCCCGGCGCCGCGGGCGCTCGGCCCCTGGCGCTGGGCGGCGCTGGCGCGGCGGGCGGGGCGGCCGGTGGCGGCACTGGGCGGCATCACCGGGGCCAGCGCGGCGAGGCTGCCGAAGGGGGTGGCGGCGCTCTGCGCGATCGGCGGCTTCGGGCGGTAGATGTCTCTGTGGCTGAAGCGCCACAGTGTCTCAGGTATGTCGCGGTGAGGCGCTTTGGCTTGTTGCCCAATTTTGTTCCGTTGGCCCATAGTCTGGACAGGCCCGGTCATGCTCGCACGCGGTTCTATTTTGCCTGTGAGCCCGACACCTGCCTCAGGGGGGCGGGCGGGTCGAGGGAACAGCCGGATAAGCCCGGCGATTGAGGAGGGTAGAATGCGTAAGGTTCTTTTGCTGGCGACCACGGCAGTGGTTGGCGCCGGTATGCTCGCAACGACCGCTTCGGCGCAGATGCCGTCCGCTCCGGAAATCACCGCGCCGCGCGCGATGGGCACAGCCTCGCAGGGCGTGAACATCCGCCTCGGTGGCTATTTCGGCTTCATCGGCTTTCTGGTGAATGACAGCGCCGACGAGCAGGCCCTGCCGGCCGGCGGCCGTACGCTCGGCCGCCGCTCGCACGACTTCTACTACGAGACCGAGCTGCACGTGCTGGTGGACGGCAAGGCCGCCAACGGCATGCGCTACGGCATGGAGATCCAGTTCCAGACGGACGGCATGCAGGGCGGCGCCGCCGGTGCCAACAACACCTCGCAGCTTGGCAACGGCACCGGCGTCAACCTTGACGAAGCCTATATCTACATCTCCGGCAACTTCGGCACCGTGAAGCTGGGCGACGAAGACAGCGCCGCGAGCCTGATGGCGGTCCGTCCGCCGGGCATCACCGGCCTCGACCGTGACAGCTTCTGGGACGAGCCCCTGGTTGGCGGTTCTCCGTCGCGCCTCACCGGCATCAACGACGGCAGCGACGCGACCAAGATCAGCTACCTGACGCCGCAGTTCTTCGGCTTCGACTTCGGTGTTTCCTATGCGCCGAACTCCGCCGAAGGCGAGTCGCCGGCCCTCAACGGTATCGGCACCGGCCAGCGTGACCGCACCGGCCTCCAGGACGAGATCAGCGCCGCCGCCCGTTGGCGCGGGACCCTCGGTGGCGTCGGCCTCGCCATCGGCGCCGGCCTGCAGAACGCCGGCGCGCCGCAGCGCACCAATGGTGGTGCCGCCGTCAACGCGCCGCAGGTCACCGCCTACACCGTGGGCGCGACCGCGACCGCCATGGGCTTCACCCTTGGTGGCGAGTACACCTGGGGCCAGTACCAGGGCAACAGCGTTGGCCGTTCCGCCAAGGGCGTCGGTCAGGACGACAGCAACCATTGGGACATCGCCCTGGCCTACCGCATTCCGGCCGGCATGAGGGGTCTCGGCGGCGTCCAGGTGCTCGGCTTCTATGGCCAGGCGGAACAGGACCTGTTCTCCACCCCGACGACCTCGCTGCCGAAGTTCAAGCAGACCGTGTGGGGCGTCGGTGCCGCCTATCCGCTCGCGCCGGGCCTGATCGCCTACGCGAACTACACCCGCCTGGAAGAAGAAAACACCACCGCGCTCGGTGGCAACCAGGTGTTCGGCGACGATCGTGATGCCGACATCATCGGCGTCGGCGTCCGCCTGGCATTCTGATCCGCAGACCGGGGCGGCGCCTCGCGCGCCGCCCCATCGCCTGACCATCGAAGCCCGTTGCGCCACAAGCGCAGCGGGCTTCGTCGTTTTGGGCGCCATGCCCCCTCGCCGATTGGCGGCTTGGCGGAACAGGCTTTGCTGCCTATCCTGGCAGCCGCAGCCCTGGGCCAACCGGCCGGCTGCCGGAATTCTAGGGGATGGATTGATCATGGCACGGCATGCGTCGCTGGTTCTGCTCGGCGCGTTCGCACTGCTGCTCAGCGGCTGCGGGTCCAATCTCGGCGACAACGTCCGCACCGTCGGGAAGGACGAATACAACGACGACAGCCGGCGTGGCCGCACCCTGCGTGAAAGCGGCGCCGCGGGCGACGGGCTGGTGATATTCGGCACGGACCGCAGCGCCCAGCGGCAGGCCGATGCGGGCGCCGGCACCGGCATCGGCGTCAATGCCTATCTCTGGCGGGCGACGCTCGACACCTTGTCCTTCATGCCGCTGGCCTCCGCCGACCCCTTCGGTGGCACCATCATCACCGAATGGTACGCGCCGCCGGGAGCGAACAACGAGCGCTTCCGCGCCCAGGCCTATGTCATGGGCCGCCAGCTCCGCTCGGACGGCGTGCGGGTGCAGGTGTTCCGCCAGACCCTGGACGGCGGGCAATGGGTAGACAGCCCGGTTTCCGCCTCCACCAACTCCGAGATGGAGGACAAGGTGCTCGCCCGCGCCCGCCAGCTGCGGAGCCAGACCGCGTCCCGCTAGTGCGCCGCGTCACGCTGCGCGGATGATCGACCTCCAGGCGTTCCGGCGCGGTGCCGTGGCGGCGGTCGGCGCGCCGGCGGTTGCCATGGCGGTCACCTTCCTCGCCTTCGGCGCCGCGGTCGCTACCGCCGGGCTGGGGCTGGGCTGGGCCATCACGGCGTCGCTGGCGGTGTACGGCATGGCCGGGCAGGTGGTGCTGCTGGGCGCGGCGGGAGGTGCGGCGTTGCCCGCGGCGCTCGGCGCCACCGTCGCCAATGCCCGCTTCCTGCCGATGGCGCTGGCGATCTCGCCCTGGCTCGGCACCGGCTGGCGGCGCTGGCTGGCGCTGCCCTTCATCGCCATCACCCCTTGGGCCGCGGCGATGCGGGTGCTGCCCGCCCTGCCGGCGGCGCAGCGGCTGGCCTGGTTCCTTGGCTTCGCCCTGGTCTCCTGGACCGTGGCGGGGCTGGCGACGGCGGCCGGGCACCGGGCGGCGCCATCCCTCGGGCCGGGACTGCTGGCGGCGCTGCTGTTCACCAACCCGCTGTATTTCGCGCTGCTGCTGGCTGCCGACCTGCAGGTGGCCGCACCGCGCCGGGCGATCGTCGCCGGCGTGCTGGCGGCGCCGGTGGCCCTGCTGCTGCCACCTGCCTGGGCGCTGCTGGGGGCCGGACTCATCGGCGGCACCATGGCCTTCATCATCGGGTGGCTGGGTGGCCGACACTGAACTCGCCCTGCTGCTGGCAGCGGTGGCGATGCTGCTGCTGCGCGGCGCCGGCATGCTGGTCGCCGGGGCGCTGCGGCCGAACCACCCGCTGATCGCCTGGGCCACCGCGGTATCCCAGGCGACGCTGGCGGCCTTCGTCGCCCTGGCGGTAGTGGCGCCGGCCGGAGCGATCGGGAGCATTCCCATGGTCGCGCGGCTGGCCGGGCTGGCGGCGGGGCTACTGGCCTTCGGCCTGCTGCGCGGGCGGCTGCTGCCGGCGTTGGCGGTGGGGCTGGCGGTGCTGGTGCTGGCCTGGGCGGCGCTACAATAGGCCGAGCGCGCGTAGCTGCGCCCGCATCGCCTCGGGCATGGCCTCGGCGCCCGCGGCCTCGCCGGCGGCGGTGACATCGGCTGGCGCCGCTTCAGGTGCCAGGTAGCGCCAGCCCTGGAAGGCCTTCACCTGCCGCGCCGCGACCGGCACCAGCACCGGGTCCAGCACCAGCCCGGCGCAGCGGGTGCCGTCGTCCCAGCGGTCCTCGGTGATGTCCAGAATGCGCTGGCGCACCTGCACGAAGCCGGCGACGATCCAGTAGATGGACCCGCCGGCGGTGAGTTCCGCCGCGCGCTTCGGCATCATCCGGGTCTGGTGGCGCAGCGGCGGGTCCACCTTGGCGCGGCGCGCCTGGATATCCCGCAACTGCCCCACGTCCCGGGGGCCGACCGACAGCTTGAGGAGGTGCAGCACGCAACGGGATGTACCCCTGCTGCGCCGTGCCGCAAGCCTCCTTCCGCATCCGGCGCGTCAGCGTACCCCGGCGATCTCCAACGCCGGGGTGGCCGGACCGGCGGGCGGGGCGGAGCGATATTCCAGCCCCTGGCCGCAGCCATCCGACACCGGGCGCCAGTCGTTGGTCCGGCATTGCCGGCCGGCGCGGCAATAGCCGATGACCTCGCCGGTCTCGCTTACCAGCGTGTCCACGGCGCAGGCCCGCTGGATCAGCGCGGGGTGTACGCGCAATTCCGACCAGCTCATGGCCGGGCCCGACATGGACACCTGGCGCACGGCGGCGAGGTCGATTTCAGCCTGGCTTGCCACCTGGGGCGCGGTGCAGCCAGCAAGGGCGATAACCGGGAGCAGGAACAGCAGTCGCATGGGGTAATCCTCCGGTTCAATAGCTAGGAGGATCCGTTGCGTGATGTGCGGAACGAAGCTGCGAGGTGGCGGCATCCGGCATCACAAGGCGGAAAGTTCCGCCCATGTGGCAGCGGCGGCCGGCGCTATCCGCCGCCGCAGGGCGCCCGGCGCAGCCCACGCGGCGTGGCGGCCTCCGGCGCCTGCACCAGGCTCAGCAGGCAGGCGCCGTAGCGGGTGGTGAAGCGCCAGTCGCCGCCGCCGCCATGGCCGCGGATGGGCGCCGCGGCCGGTCCTTCCGGCCATAGCACCAGGGTCGGGGCGGGGCGGGCGCGGGCGGCCTCGTCCAGCATGGCGGCGCGGCGACCGGGGTCGGGATCGTAGCCGTCGCCGTCGAACAGCGCGATCGCCAGCCGGGGCCCCTCGGCCGGCAGGCCGGCCAGCAGGCGGCGGAAGTCGTCCATCCCGGCGGCGAGGTTGTTGGCCCGGCTGGCCTCGCCATGGGCGGCCGGGGCGGTGGCGATCACCGCATCGACCAGCCCGGGCTGCTCGGAGGCCGCCATGATGGCCTGCCAGCCGCCGCGCGACTGGCCGCCGAGGACCACCCGCCGATACCCCGCCGCCCGTACCGCCCGCAGCCCGTCCTGCAGCCGCGGCAGGCTGGTGTAGAGTGCGTCGTCGCCGGGGTCGCGGTCGTACCGCAGCACGTCCCAGCCGGCATCGTTCAGGATGGTGACGAAGCCGGGCGCCGGTACGGTGCGGAGGTCGCGTCGCGGTCCGGCGTAGCCGTGACCCCAGACCACCACGCCGCGCGCCGCCTCCGGGCCGCGGCGGAGATGCAGCGGGCTCCAGCGGAACGGGCCGAGAGTGCCCTGCACCGGCGCCACCGCGGGGCCATCCACCAGCGCCGCGTCGCGCGCCAGGATGCGGCATTCGGCCTGCAATGCCCCGCGTGCACGCTCGCAGCGGACCAGCGCCGCGGCATCGGCGGCGGCCTGGTCGGTGGCGCCACCGACATAGCCCCAGGCGGAGCGGCCGGCAGGGTCGCGCGCCACCGCGAAGGCGGCATGCGGCACCACCCCGCGGTAGAGCAGGAGAAAGCTGCTGGCCAGTGCCTGGGAGGGTCCGGGCGTGCCCAGGGCGCCGAGGGAGAATACCTGCCGGTAGGCTTCCCCGGCCGGCTCGGCGAGGGCCGGGCGCGGCGTGGCGGACAGCAGCAGGATGAGCAGCAGGAGCAGGCGCATCGGGCATCCGGGCGGATTGTTGCGGGACTCTGCCCTGGTGATGGCGGCAGGGCAACGGCCGGGCTTCCCTCAGCGGGTGCCTCGGCTTATTCCCTTGGGTCAATACAGGCCAATGGTTCCATGAGCGACACCAGCACCCGCCCCGAGATACGACATGATTTCGCCGTCGCCGAGCCGCGCTGGCAGGCGGAATGGGACCGCCGCGCCTGTTTCGTGGTGCCGGATGTGCCGGATGGCAGCAGGCCGAAGTATTATGTTCTTGAGATGTTCCCGTACCCGAGCGGGAAGATCCACATGGGCCACGTCCGCAATTACACGCTTGGCGACGTGGTCGCGCGCTACAAGCGGGCCCGCGGGCACCAGGTGATGCACCCGATGGGCTGGGACGCCTTCGGGCTGCCGGCCGAGAACGCGGCGCGGGAGCGCGGCATCCATCCGGGCAAGTGGACCTACGACAATATCGCCAACATGCGCGCCGAGTTGAAGCGCATGGGACTGTCGCTGGACTGGGCTCGGGAATTCGCCACCTGCGACGTCGAGTACTACGGCAAGCAGCAGGCGCTGTTCCTCGACTTCCTGGCGGCCGGGTTGGTCGAGCGGAAGGAAAGCTGGGTCAACTGGGACCCGGTCGACGGCACCGTGCTGGCGAACGAGCAGGTGATCGACGGCCGCGGCTGGCGCAGCGGCGCCCTGGTGGAGAAGAAGCAGCTCTCCCAGTGGTTCTTCGCCATCACCGAATTCGCGCCCGACCTGCTTGAGTCGCTCGGCGACCTCGACCGCTGGCCGGAGCGGGTGAAGCTGATGCAGGCCAACTGGATCGGCCGCAGCGAAGGCGCGCGGGTGCGGTTCCGGCTGCTGGACCGCGCCGGGGAGGTGGAGGTCTTCACCACCCGCCCGGACACGCTGTTCGGGATGAGCTTCCTCGCGGTGGCCGCCGAGCATCCGCTGGCCGCGGCAGCCGCGGCGAACAACCCGGCCGCCGCCGAGTTCATCGCCGAATGCCGCCGCATGGGCACCTCGGAAGTGGCGATCGAGCAGGCGGAGAAGCGCGGCTTCGACACCGGCATGCGGGTGGCGCACCCGTTCCTGGAGGGCGTGTCCTATCCCATATGGATCGCCAATTTCGTGCTGATGGAATACGGCACCGGCGCCATCTTCGGCTGCCCCGCGCATGACCAGCGCGACCTCGACTTCGCCCGGAAGTACGGGCTGGACGTACCGCCCGTGGTGCTGCCGCCTGGCGCCGACCCGGCAAGCTTCACCGTGGGCGATACTGCCTATACGGACGACGGCACGATCTTCAACTCGGACTTCCTCGATGGCCTGGCGGTGCCGGCGGCCAAGCGGGCGGTGATCGAGCGGCTGGAGGCGACCGGGCAGGGCACCGGCGTGGTGAACTGGCGGCTGCGGGACTGGGGCGTCTCGCGCCAGCGCTACTGGGGCTGCCCGATCCCGGTGATCCATTGCGCGGCCTGCGGCGTGGTGCCGGTGAAGGCCGCGGACCTGCCGGTGAAGCTGCCTGACGACGTGGATTTCTCCAGGCCCGGCAATCCGCTCGACCACCACCCGAGCTGGAAGCATGTGGACTGCCCGTCCTGCGGCAAGCCGGCGCGGCGGGAGACCGATACCTTCGACACCTTCGTCGACAGCAGCTGGTACTTCGCCCGCTTCTGCTCGCCCCGCGCCGAGGCGCCGGTGGTGCGCGAAGCGGTCGATGCCTGGCTGCCGGTGGACCAGTATATCGGCGGCATCGAGCATGCGATCCTGCACCTGCTCTACAGCCGCTTCTTCACCCGTGCGATGCGCGAGACCGGCCACCTGAAGCTGGCCGAGCCCTTCGCCGGCCTGTTCACCCAGGGCATGGTGACGCATGAGAGCTACAAATCGGCCGATGGCCGCTGGCTCTACCCGGAGGAGGTGGCGTTCGAGATCGCCCCGGACGGCAGCCGCACCGCGCGGCTGAAGGATGGCGAGACCCCGGTGACCATCGGCCGGGTCGAGGCGATGTCCAAGTCCCGGCGCAACACCGTCGATCCCGGCGCCATCATCGGCAAATACGGCGCGGATACCGCGCGCTGGTTCATCCTGAGCGACAACCCGCCCGAGCGGGACATGGAATGGACCGAAAGCGGCGTTGCCGGCGCCTACCGCTTCACCCAGCGGGTGTACCGGCTGGCCGCCACCGCACTCGACAGCCTGCCGCCCGCCGGCACCTCCGCCGAGGGTGCCGAAGGCCCGGCCCGCAAGCTGCGGCAGGCGACGCACCGGACCATCGCCGCGGTGACCGAGGCGCTGGAGAGCTTCGCCTTCAACGTCGCCGTCGCCCGCATCCATGAATTCGCCAATACCATCGGCGACGCCAGCGGCGACCTCGGCGCAGCGAAGCGGGAGGCGCTGGAGGCGCTGGCGCGGCTGGCCAGCCCGATGATGCCGCACCTGGCCGAGGAGCTGTGGTCGCTGCTGCGGCCGGGCGAGGATGCGCTGGTGGCGGAACTGCCCTGGCTGGAAGCCGACCCGGCGCTGCTGAAGGCCGAGACGCTGACCCTGGCCGTGCAGGTACTCGGCAAGCTCCGCGGCACGATCGAGGTGGCAGCGGATGCCGATGAGGCTACGATCTTCTCCCTGGCCGAGAACGATGAGAACGTGCAGCGTTTCATCGCAGGCCGCCCCATCCGGAAGCGCATCCATGTCCCGGGACGAGTTGTCAATTTCGTGGTCTAGGCGTGCCGCGCTCGGTGGGCTGTTCGGCCTTGCGGGCTGTGGCTTCCGGCCGCTGTATGGGCCGATCACCGCGGCCGATGGCAGCGAGGAGGACCTGCACGCCGAACTGGCCGCGGTGCGGGTGGGGCCGCTGTACGAGCGGTCCGGGCAGCTGTTGCGGCGCAGCCTGCAGCGCCGGCTGGAGGACAGCGCGCCCGGCACGCAGGCCCGCTACCTGCTGAACGTGAGCGTGGACCTGGGTTCGGAAATTCTCGGCTACCGGCGGGACGGCGCGGTCACCCGGCTGCGCTACGTGGTGTCCGGCAACTGGAACCTGTGGACCATGGGGGTGCCGCCGCAACGCATCGCGGCCTCCGGCATCCCGTATCGCGCACTGGATTCCTTCAACATCCCCGACCTGCAATTCTTCGCGGCCGATGCGGCGCGGGATGCGACCATCGAGCGGCTGATGGAAGCGCTTTCCGAGGAGATCACCCGGCAGGTGGCGATGGAGCTGCGCCGGCGGAAGGAAAGTTCGGCGACCGGCTGATGGCCAAGCTGGATGCCCGGCGGGTCGGGGCCTTCCTGGCGGACCCCGGCGGCTGCCGCGTCGCGCTGCTACATGGCGACGACCCCGGGCTGATCCGCGAGCGGGCCGAGGCGTTGGTCCGCAGCGTGACGTCGGGCGATGCGCTGCGGCTGGTGGAAGTGGGCCGCGATGGCCTGCGCAGCGCCGGCCTGCTGGCATCCGAGGCGGCCAGCCCTCCGCTGACCGGTGGCCGCTGCCTGGTACGGGTCCGCGAGGTGGGCGACGGCGTGGCCCCGGCGGCCGCGGCCAAGGCGGCGCTGGCCGGCCCTGGCCCCGGGCTGGTGGTGATGGAGGCGCCCGAGTTGCGGACCAGCGCGGCGCTGTACAAGGCGGTGGAGGCCTCGCCGCTGGGCGCGGTGATTGCCTGCTATCGCGAACGCGGCGCGGAACTGACCGGCTCGATCGGTCGCATCCTGCAGGAGTTGGGCGTCTCGGCAGAGCCGGCGGCAACCGAATGGCTGGCGCAGCGGCTGGGCGAGGATCGCATGCTGCTGCGGCGCGAACTGGAAAAGCTTGCGCTGTTCGTCGGCGCGGGCGGCCGGGTGACGCCGGAGGATGCGGTTGCCTGCGTTGCGGAAGGCTCGGCGCTCGACCTGGAGGAGGCGCTGATGGCGGCGATGGCCGGCGAGGTGGCAACCGCCGACAAGGCGCTGGCCACCGCCTTCGCCGAGGGCGCCAATGCCGTGCAGGTGGTGCGGGCGGCGCTGCGCCATGTCCAGCGGCTGCAATTGGCGGCGCTGGCTGTGGCGGGGGGTGCGGCGGCCTCGGCGGCAGCGGAAGGGCTGCGGCCTCCGGTGTTCTTCCGCCACAAGCCGGCCTTCGAGCGGGCGCTGCGGCTGTGGCGGCCGGAAGCCCTGGAAGCCGCCGGCACCGCATTGCTGGAGGCCGAGCGGCGCACCAAGACCACCGGCATTCCGGCCGATGTCATTGCCCGCAATGCGGTAACCGGGCTGGCACGGCAGGCGGCGGCCCGCCGCTGATCAACTGCCCTGGAGCAGGCGGATGACGCCATCCAGCTGGTCGAGATCACGATAGGCGATGGTCACCTGACCGCCCCGGCCCGCGGTGCGGATGCTGATGCGGAGGCCGAGGCGTTCCGACAGGTTGCGCTCCAGCGCCTGCACTTCGGGCTCGGCCCGTGCCGGCTTGGCGCCAGGTTCGCGCGGCCTGGCGGCGGCCAGCGCCTCCGCCTGGCGGACGTTCAGGCCGCGATCCACCACCTGCAGGGCGAGACCAATCGGGTCCGGGGCGGTCAGCAGGGCACGGGCATGACCGGCGGTCAGCGCACCGTCGCGCAGCAATTCGCGCACCCGGTCGGGCAGGGCGAGCAGCCGCAAAGTGTTGGCGACATGGCTGCGGCTTTTCCCGACTGCCTGGCCGAGCTTGTCCTGGGTAAGGCCAAACTCCTCGAGCAGCCGGCGGTAGCCCTCGGCTTCCTCCAGCGCGTTGAGGTCCTGGCGTTGCAGGTTCTCGACCAGCCCGGCCGCCATGGCCTCGCGGTCGCCGAGTTCACGGATGACGACGGGCACCTCATGCAGCGGTACCAGCTGCGCGGCCCGCCAACGCCGCTCGCCGCCGATGATCTGGTACACCCCCGGCGCATCAGGCTTCTCACGGACCAGGATGGGTTGCAGGACGCCGTGCTCACGGATGCTGTCGGCCAATTCGCGCAGCGGGGCGGGGTCCATGGGGCCGCGGGGCTGGAAGGGGCCGGGCTCCAGCACCTCGATCGGCAGGTTCCGCAGCGCCTCACCGATGGTGGGGGAGCGGGGCGCTTCGCCAAGCAGCGCGGACAGGCCGCGGCCGAGACGGGGGGGCTTCATGGGGCGCGGGCCTTTTCGCGGCGGCGGAATTCGGCGGCAAGGGCCTCATAGGCCTGGGCACCGGGAGAGCGGGCATCGTACAGGCTGACCGGCAGGCCGTGGGAGGGTGCCTCGCTGACACGCACATTCCGCGGGATCACCGTCTCGAACACCTTGTCCTTGAAGAAGCCACGGACATCCTGTGCGACCAGTTCCGAAAGGTTGTTGCGCCTGTCGTACATGGTCAGCACGATTCCTTCCAGCGATAGCCCCGGGTTCATCGAGCGCCGCACCCGGTCGATGGTCTTGGTGATCTGGCTGACGCCCTCCAGCGCAAAGAACTCAGTCTGCAACGGCACCAGCACGCCATCCGCCGCGACCAGCGCATTCAGCGTGAGCAGCCCGAGGGACGGCGGGCAATCCAGGAAGACATAGTCGAATCCGGCTGCCAGCTCCGCTGCCCCACTCAGGATATGACGCAACCGCTTTTCCCGGTCGTCGAGCGCCACGAGTTCAACCTCCGCACCAGCCAGATCCGGGTCCGCAGGTATGAGCGAAAGGTTCGGCACTGGAGTGGGGCGGATCACCTCGGCCAGAGGGCGATCCTCGATCATCAGCGCATAGGTGCCGGCGCTTCGGGCCGAGCGGTCCACGCCGAGGCCGGTGGAGGCGTTCCCCTGCGGGTCCAGGTCCATCAGCAGCACGCGGCTTTGCGCCGCCAGGGCCGTGGCAAGATTGATGGCGGTCGTGGTTTTGCCGACGCCGCCTTTCTGGTTGGCGAGGGCGATGACGCGCGGCATGGCGCGGTCAGGCATGGGCGCTGACAGGGGTGATCTCGCTCAGTCTGAGGATGATGGAATCGGGCTCGGTGCGGCTACGGAACCGCTCGGCACGCATAGTCCAGCCGGTGGCCGCCGCCGTCGAATTCCTGCTCTGCGGTGCGGCCCTTGGGGAACAGCGCCACGCCACCCGGCGCGAGGATTCGGTGGGCATGGTGCAGCAGGTCCGGCAGGGGCGCCAGGGCGCGGGCGCTGACGATGGCCGCGGGCGGGACGGTGGTGGCTTCGATCCGTGCTGGGTGGATGGTGACGCGTGGCAGCGCGAGGATGCGCGACGCCTCTTGCAAGAAGGCGCATTTGCGGCGGTCCGATTCGATGAGATGCGTCTCACGATCACTGAGCAATGCCAGGACCAGCCCAGGAAAGCCGGCGCCTGAGCCGAGATCCACGAGTCGGACCATCGGCCGAGGGCAGCAGCGGGGCAAGCTGCACGGAATCCAGCACATGCCGCTGCCATAGCGCATCCGCGTCACCGCGCGCCACCAGGTTGATCCGGGCATTCCAGCGGATCAGCAGCGCCAGGTATTCTCGTAGCTTCGCTTCCGTTTCACGTGGAACATCGAAGCCGTCGGGCGGGGGATGTTTCACGTGGAACCAGCCTCGGCACGGCGCAGATGGACGGCGAGGGCAGCCAGCGCAGCCGGGGTAATGCCCGGAACGCGCCCGGCGCCGCCCAGGGTAGCAGGACGGGACACGATCAGGCGCTGTCGCATCTCGGCAGACAGGCCAGGGATTTCGGAGAAATCCAGGATGGCCGGGATGGCGAGCTTTTCCTCCCGTTCCAGAACCCGCAGCTCCGTCGCCTGCCTTTCCAGATAAGGCGCGTAGAGTGCCTGCGCTTCCAACTCAGCCCGCACCCGCGGCGGCAGATCGCGCAGCCATGGGAACACCCGGTCCGCCGCATCGGCTGACATCGCGGGCAGGGCCATGGCTTCCAGGGCGCTGCGCCACCGGCCATCCTGGTTCACCGGGACGCCTGCATCAGCGTATTGCGCCGGCGTATGGCCCTCCTGCCTCGCCCGGGCCAGGGCGCCGCCAACGGCCGTACTGAACGCCGCGTGCATGGCAGCCCGCTCCGACCCGACGCAGCCCCAGGCGATGCCTCGGTCGGTCAGGCGCAGCCCGGCATTGTCGGCACGCAGGGCCAGCCGGAACTCGGACCGCGCCGTCAGCATCCGGTAGGGCTCGGTCACCCCTTGCAGCACCAAGTCATCGATCAGTACCCCGGTGTAGGCCTCGCCCCGCGTCAGCACCCGGTCCGGCGAGGCCCCACCAGCGCGGCGCGCGGCGTTCAGCCCGGCCATCAGCCCCTGCGCCGCCGCCTCCTCGTATCCCGTGGTGCCGTTGATCTGTCCCGCCAGGAACAGCCCCGGCGCCACCCGCACCTCCAGCGTTGGCAGCAGCGAGCGCGGGTCGACATGGTCGTATTCAATGGCGTAGCCCGGCCGGACGATCCGTGCCCGCTCCAGTCCGGGGATGGAGGCGATCAGCGCCGCCTGCACCACTTCCGGCAGGCTGGTCGAGATGCCGTTCGGGTAGACCGTGTCATCGTCCAGCCCCTCTGGCTCCAGGAATATCTGGTGCCGCTCCCGGTCGGCGAAGCGTACCACCTTGTCCTCGATGGATGGGCAATAGCGCGGGCCCACCCCCGCAATTCGTCCGCCATAGACTGCGGTTCGGTGCAGGTTGGCGCGGATCAGCGTGTGGGTCGCGGGTGTGGTGGCGGTGATGGCGCAGGCGATCTGGCGGTTGGTGATGCGCTGCGTCAGCCAGGACAGCGGCTCGGGCGGTTCGTCACCCGGCTGGGGTTGCAGGGCGGCCCAGTCAATGGTCCTGCCGTCCAGCCGCGGTGGCGTGCCGGTCTTCAGCCGTGCCAGCGGCAGGCCGAGCCGCCGCAAGGTTTCCGCAAGCCCCAGCGACGGCGCCTCGCCCACCCGGCCCGCCGGGGTCCGGGTCTCGCCGATGTGGATCTCGCCGCGCAGGAACGTCCCGGTGGTGATCACCACGGCGCCGGCGCCGATCCGCCGCCCGCTGGCAGCCACCACGCCACCGACCCGGCCGGTGGCAGCCACCACCAGATCCTCGGCGGCCTCAGCGGCGATAGTCAGCCCCGGCGTCGCCCGCAGCAGTGCCTGCACGGCCTGCCGGTACAGCTTGCGGTCCGCCTGGGCACGTGGCCCGCGCACCGCCGGCCCCTTGCTCCGGTTCAGCAGCTTGAAGTGGATGCCGGCGGCATCGGCGGCGCGGGCCATGATGCCGTCCAGCGCATCGATCTCCCGCACCAGATGCCCCTTGCCGACACCGCCGATGGCGGGGTTGCAGGACATCTCGCCAAGGGTTTCCACCCGGTGCGTCAGCAGCAGGGTGCGGGCACCGCAGCGGGCCGCCGCCGCAGCTGCCTCGCAGCCGGCGTGGCCACCGCCGATCACCACCACATCATAGGTTTCGTCAAACATGCCGACGGTATAGCCCGGCTGGCGCCGCAGCGCCAAAGCTCAGCCGATACTGAAGCCGAGCGCCCGGCGCCACATGCCTTCCGCAAAGCGCGGGTCGGCCACCAGCTCCGCCGGCTCGACCCCGCCGCGCTGCATCGCGCCGCGGACACCGGCGAGGATCATCTCGTCCAGCACCGCCACCACCCCGCAGGTGATGGCGAAGCCCTGCACCCGCCCCAGCCGCGTCGCCACCACGCCACCCGGCTCGGCGACTTCGGCCAAGCCCTCATCCACCACCCAGACCTCCCCGCCGAGCAGCGCATCCTCCAGCACCAGCCCGGCATCCGGATGCACCCCCACCACCCGGAACACCGACATCCAGGCGGTGCTCAACGCATTCAGCACCAGCACCGCCTCGCCCCGCAGCCTGGCATGCTGGCGCACCACGCGGTCGATGGCGCGGGACCGGCCCGGCGCCGCGCTGTAGATCGCCAGGTCGAGCGCATAGGCCAGCTCCGTCTCCGCGATCTGCTCCAGCTCCCGGTCCACCGGCAAACCCAGCCGCCGGGCCTGGTCCAGCACCTTGGGCACGGGCACGGATTGCACCGCCAGTTCCTGGAAGCGCTTCCGGGCCTCGGCGCAACGGCGCCAGGTTATCCGCAGATCATCGCCGATATCGTTCATGGCTATTTCCCAATGCAGAACTCAGCGAAGACCGCATCCAGCACCGCCTCCACCCCGACCCGTCCGGTGATCCGCCCCAGAGCGCGCACGGCCGCCCGCAGCGCCTCCGCGCGCAATTCCGGCAGGGCGGCGCTCTCCATCTCCGCAAGCCAGCCCATGGCGTCCTGCAAGGCGGCGCGATGCCGGGGGCGGGTCAGCAGGGTTTCCGCGGCGGTTCCGGCGCGGGCCAGGGCTTCCTCCGCCAGCCGGGACCGCAGCGCATCAAGCCCGGCGCCGGTACGTGCGGAGATTGCCAGCACAAGCTGGCCACCCAGTTCGGCCGGGGCGGCGGCCAGATCGGCCTTGTTGGCCACCACCAGCGCCCCAGGCCGCACCCAGCCGAGAGTTTCCGCATCGGGCGGCTGGTCGGCGGCGAAGACCAGCAGCACCAGGTCCGCCTCCTCCGCCCGCCGCCGTGCCCGGCGCACCCCCTCGGCCTCGATATCGTCCAGCGCATCCCGCAGCCCGGCGGTGTCCGCCAGGGTCACCGGCACGCCGCCCAGGTCGAGCCGCGCCTCAACCACATCCCGCGTCGTGCCGGCGCGGGCCGAGACGATCGCCGCCTCCCGCCCCGCCAGGGCATTCAGCAGTGAGGACTTGCCGGCATTGGGCGCCCCGAGGATCGCGACCAGCAAGCCTTCCCGCAGCCGCTCCCCACGCCCGTCATCGGCCAGATGCGCGGCGATCTCGGCCCGCAGCGCCGCCGCCGCCACCCCGACCGCATCGTCGAGGCCGGCCGGCAGGTCCTCGTCCTCGAATTCAATGAAGGCTTCCTGCCGGGCCAGCAGCGCGGTCAGCCGCGCCGCCCATCCGCCATAGAGGCTGGCCAGCGCGCCACCCGCCTGGCGCAGCGCCTGTCGGCGCTGGCCCGCGGTTTCCGCCGCGACGAGATCGGCGATGCCTTCCGCCGCAGTCAGGTCCAGCTTGCCGTTGAGGAAGGCGCGGCGGGTGAACTCGCCCGGCTCGGCAGGCCGGGCACCGGCGGCGACCAGCGCCTCCGCCACCCCCGCCACCACGGCCGGGCCGCCATGCAGATGGAATTCCGCGCTGTCCTCGCCGGTGTAGCTGGCCGGCCCGGGGAACCACAGCAGCAGCGCGCGGTCGAGCAACTCCGCGGTCCGGGGGTGCCGCAGGCGCCGCAGGGTCGCCACCCGTGGCGCCGGCAGCTTTCCGGCGAGGGTCGCCACCACGGCCGCCGTCCCGGGTCCGGAAGCGCGCAGCACCGCCACTGCGGCCCGTCCGGCGCCGGAGGCCAGGGCGAAAATTACATCGTTATTCATGTAACCTGTGGGTCACCGCTTGGGCGGCGGCACGTCCTTCTCGGTCAGCATCAGCCGCGGCACCCGGCCACCGGCCTGGAGATGCGCGGCGAGGATCTCGTCCACATCCGCCGGGGTCTGCGGCCGGTACCAGACGCCTTCCGGGTAGATCACCAGGGTCGGGCCGAATTCGCAGCGGTCGAGGCAGCCGGCCTGGTTGATCCGCACGCCCTCCAGGCCGAGTTCCTTGGCCCGTACCTTCATGTAGTCGCGCAGCTTCTCGCTGCCACGGGCGGCGCAGGACCCCCGCCGGTGGTCATCCGGCCGGCGGTTGCAGCACACGAACACATGGGCCTGAAAATATGGCGGCGGATCGGCGGGAACGAGGGCATCGGCCACGGCGTCTGTCTCCTTCCAGGCGCCTGTGATGGCGGCCCGTCCCGTCCCATGTAGCGGCCTGCCCCTCTCGCGGCCAGGGTTCGCACCCGAAGGGATCAATGATGTCCAGCACCAGCGCACCTCTCCCCGCCGAGAACCTGCTGCGGGATGCCTCCTCGCCCTACCTGCTCCAGCACGCCGACAACCCGGTGCACTGGCGGGCATGGGGGCCGGACGCCCTGGCCGAGGCCCAGGCGCTCGACCGGCCGATCCTGCTGAGCATCGGCTATGCCGCCTGCCACTGGTGCCATGTCATGGCGCATGAAATCCTTCGAGGACCCGGAGACGGCGGCGCTGATGAATGCGCTCTACGTGAACATCAAGGTCGACCGCGAGGAACGGCCGGACATCGACGCGCTCTACATGAACGCTCTGCATCTGCTCGGCGAGCAGGGCGGATGGCCGATGACCATGTTCCTTACCCCTCGGGCCGAGCCCTTCTGGGGCGGCACCTACTTCCCGCCCGAGCCGCGCTACGGGCGCCCGAGCTTCCGGCAGGTGCTGCAGGGCGTCGCCACCGCCCACCGGGAGGAAGGCGGCAAGGTTCTGCAGAACGTGGCGGCGTTGAAGGCCGCGCTGGCGGGCATGGCAGCCGCCACCCCTGGCACGCTGCCCGGCACCGCGGCGCTGGGCCAGGTGGCGCTCGGGCTGGTCCGCGCCACCGACAGCGCCGAGGGCGGGATCGGCGAGGCGCCCGAAATTCCCCAGCCCGCCGATCTTCCGCTTCCTCTGGCAGATGCGGCACCGGCTCGGCCGGCCGGCCTGCGCCGAGGCGGTGGAGCTGCTGCTGCGGCGGATGTCGCAGGGTGGCATCTACGACCACCTCGGCGGCGGCTACGCGCGCTACAGCACGGATGCCATCTGGCTCGTGCCGCATTTCGAGAAGATGCTCTACGACAACGCCCAGATCCTGGAGCTGCTGGCGCTGGCCCATGCCGCGAAGCCGGACCCGCTGTTCGCCCAGCGGGCCGAGCAGACCATCGGCTGGCTGCTGGCCGAGATGCTCGCCGAAGGCGGCGCCATTGCCGCCACCCAGGATGCCGACAGCGAGGGCGTGGAGGGCAAGTTCTACGTCTGGACCGCCGCCGAGATCGATGCCCTGCTCGGCCCCGATGCCGCCCTGTTCCGCCGCATCTACGACGTGACCGAGGCGGGCAACTGGGAAGGCCATGCCATCCTGAACCGCCGCGACCACCCGGCGCCGCTCTCCGAGGATGCGGAAGCAACCCTCGCCCGCTGCCGCGCGGTGCTCTACGAGGCCCGTTCCAGGCGCGTCTGGCCCGGCCGCGACGACAAGGTGCTGGCCGACTGGAACGGCTTGGCCATCGCCGCCCTGGCCCGCGCCGCCGCCGCCTTCAGCCGGCCGGACTGGATCGCCCCGGCTCGCCGCGCCTTCGGCTTCGTCGCTGAGCGGATGGCCACCCCGGACGGCCGCCTGCACCACGCCATGCGCCACGGCCAGCCCAGCGCCGCCGGCCTGCTGGAGGACCACGCCGCCATGGCCCGCGCCGCGCTGGCGCTGCACGAGGCGACCGGCGAGGCCGACTACCTGCACCAGGCGGTCCGCTGGGCGGAGGCGGTGGACCGCCACTTCGCCGCACCCGATGGCGGCTACTATACCTCGCCCGACGATGCCGCCGATGTGCTGGTGCGGGGCCGCACCGCCGCCGACAACGCCACCCCCTCAGGCAACGGCATCATCGCCGAGGTACAGGCCCGGCTGTTCCACCTGACCGGCGAGGACTGCTGGCGCATCGCTGCCGAGGCGACCATCGGCGCCTTCGCAGGGCACCAGGCGCTGGCCATCATGCCCAGCCTGCTGCTGGCCGCCGATGTGCTGACCGAGGCCGCTACTGTGGTCGTCGCCGGCGACCCGACGGACCCCCGCGCCGGCGTCCTGGCGGCCGTCGCCCTGGCCCAGCCGGACCTCGCCACGGTGCTGCTGCGCGCCCCCGGTGCCGATGCCCTGCCGGAAGGCCACCCGGCCCATGGCAAGGGCCCGGTGGCCGGCGTACCGGCCGCCTATGTGTGCCGCAACGGCACCTGCGGCCTGCCGGTCACCGATCCGGCGGCGCTGCCGGCGGCGCTCGCCCGGCCCCATACGAACGGTTGACGAACCAAATGCTTGACGCGGCAAGGCCATGGGTGTGGCATCCGCCACCGCAATGCCGCATTTGACCCTCCACACCCCGCTCGGCGAACTCACCGTCTTCGAGGACGAGGGGGCGATCGTGGCCGTCGACTGGGGCCGCGGCTACGGCCCGGCGGATACGGCGCCGACCGCCCTGCTGCGCGAGGCGGCGGAGCAACTGCATGACTACTTCGACGGCAAGCGGGCGGCCTTCGACCTGCCGCTGAACCCGCAGGGCACCGCCTTCCGCCGCACCGTCTGGGAGGCGCTCCGCCGCATCCCGCCGGGCGAGACGCGATCCTACCTCGACATCGCGCGGGAGATCGGTTGCCTGTCGCCCCGCGCGATCGGCCAGGCCAACGGCTCCAACCCCATCCCCATCATCATCCCCTGCCACCGGGTGGTGGCGGCGAATGGCGGAAATCGGTGGCTATTCCGGCGGCGAGGGCATCGTGACCAAGCGCTATCTGCTGGCCCTTGAAGCGCGCGGCCTTTCCCGTCAGGAAGCCACGATACTTCCCCTGTTCCGCCCCCCGGCGACCGATCAAGGAACCCCCCGATGAACCACGCCATCCGCGTCCACGAGAACGGCGGCCCCGAGAAGCTGGTGTGGGAGGAAGTCCCACTGCCGGACCCGAAGCCGGGCGAGGTGCTGGTGCGGCACAAGGCGGTCGGGCTGAACTACATCGACGTCTATTTCCGCACCGGCCTCTACAAGGCGCCCTCCATGCCGGTGACCATCGGCATGGAGGGTGCCGGCGTCATCGAGGCGGTGGGCGACGGGGTGACCGACCTCAAGCTCGGTGACCGCGTGGCCTATGCCGGCGCGCTCGGCGCCTATGCCGAGGCCCGCTGCGCCCCGGCCGACCGGCTGGTGAAGATCCCGGACGGGATCGACTTCACCCAGGCCGCGGCGATGATGCTGCAGGGCATGACCGCGCAATTCCTGATCCGCCGCACCCACCGGGTGAAGGCGGGCGAGACCATCCTGGTGCATGCCGCGGCCGGCGGCGTCGGCCTCATCCTGGTGCAATGGGCGAAGCACCTGGGCGCCACCGTCATCGGCGTGGTCTCGACCCCGGAGAAGGCCGAGCTGATCAAGGCGGCGGGCGCCGACCACGCGCTGCTGACCAGCGAGAACATCCCTGACCGGGTCAAGGACATCACCGGCGGGGCGATGGTGCCGGTGGTCTATGACAGCGTCGGCAAGGACACCTTCATCACCTCGCTGGACTGCCTGCAGCCGCTCGGGCTGATGGTCAGCTTCGGCAATGCCTCCGGACCGGTGACCACCGACCTCGGCATCCTCGCCGCCAAGGGCTCGCTCTATGTGACGCGGCCGACGCTGAACACCTACACCGCCAAGCGGTCCGACCTGGTGGCCACGGCGAACGAGTTGTTCGAAGTGGTGAAGTCCGGCGCGGTGAAGATCAACGTCAACCAGACCTTCCCGCTGAAGGACGCCGCCGAGGGCCACCGGGCACTGGAAAGCCGCAAGACCACCGGCAGCACGGTGTACATTCCGTAATATATTTGGCGGGGGCGGTTTCGGCCGGAGGCGTTCCGGCCGAAATTGCCGGTTCATGGAAGGGCATCGGCTTTCGCCGGATGCATGCCGGCCCGAATCATGCCATGCTGTCGGCAAGGACGCCGGCTGTGCGCCCCGGGGCCGTTCCCTTCCTCGCGGCCTACGAGGTCAATCCCCCCAAGCGCGGCCGGCGTCCCGGTATTTCAGTCCTCGGTGGCGAGGCGTGCCACCGCGGCGCGGTAGGTCGCCTCGAACAGCGCATCGAGCGCCGGGTTGGCGCCCTTGGCCTCGGCCGCGACCCGCCCGGCCCAGCCGACATACTCCAGCCGCCGGGCATGGTTCCAGCCGGCCGGCGGGCTGGCAAGGATGGTCCGCAGGTTCGAGATCTTGTCGGCCAGCTTCACCTGCTTCGCCGCCGCCGATGCCTTGCGGGCGTGGCGCACCTGCAGCCCCTTGCGGACCTCCTTCGGCAGGGACTTGTCGTCCGACACCTCCGCCACGATGCCGGCGACCTCCGGCCCGAAGGTGGCTTCGAGGTCCGCCAGGGTGGTCGGCGTCGGGTCCTCGTCGCTGTCCTCCACCGTGTCGTGCAGCAGGCCGGCGATGATGGCGGCGACGGGGGCGCCGTGGGCGGCAAGGATCTCCGCCACATCCAGCACATGGTTCACATAGGGCTCGGCGGCGGCGCCCTTGCGGCGGTGGGTGGCATGGACCCGGGCGGCGTAGCTGGCAGCGTGGAGCACCGCGGCGAGGGAACTGGTCTGGTGCTCCATGCGGTCCTCCGGGCATCCGGCCAGCAGAAAGGGGGCTTTCGCCCCCTTAACGCGTCACCTGGCCTCAGGTGTTCATGGCGTCGAAGAAGTCCTGGTTGGTCTTGCTGTACTTGAGCTTGTCCAGCAGGAACTCCATGGAATCCTGGGTGCCCATCGGGTTCAGGATGCGGCGCAGTACCCACATCTTGGCGATGGTGGCGCGGTCCACCAGCAGCTCTTCCTTGCGGGTGCCGGACTTGGTGATGTCGATCGCCGGGAAGGTGCGCTTGTCGGACAGCTTGCGGTCGAGGATGAGCTCGGAGTTGCCGGTGCCCTTGAACTCCTCGAAGATCACCTCGTCCATGCGGCTGCCGGTATCGATCAGCGCCGTGGCGATGATAGTCAGCGAACCGCCTTCCTCGATGTTGCGCGCTGCACCGAAGAAGCGCTTCGGCCGCTGCAGCGCATTGGCGTCCACGCCGCCGGTCAGCACCTTGCCCGAGGACGGTACCACGGAGTTGTAGGCGCGGCCGAGGCGGGTGATGCTGTCGAGCAGGATCACCACGTCCCGCTTGTGCTCGACCAGCCGCTTGGCCTTCTCGAGCACCATCTCGGTCACCTGCACGTGGCGCGTCGCCGGCTCGTCGAAGGTGGAGGCGACCACCTCGCCGCGCACGGTGCGGGCCATGTCGGTGACCTCCTCGGGCCGCTCGTCGATGAGCAGCACCATCAGGAAGACTTCCGGGTGGTTCGCCGTGATGGACTTGGCGATGTTCTGCAGCATTACCGTCTTGCCGGTGCGCGGCGGCGCCACGATCAGCGCGCGCTGACCCATGCCGATCGGCGCGATCAGGTCGATGATGCGGTGGGTGTAGTCCTTGGTCGGGCCCTTGCCGACCGCCTCCGCCTCCGGGTTCTCCATCTTCAGGCGACGGTTCGGATAGAGCGGGGTGAGGTTGTCGAAGTTGATCCGGTGGCGCAGCGCCTCCGGCGGCTCGAAGTTGATGGCGTTGACCTTCAGCAGCGCGAAGTAACGTTCGCCATCCTTCGGCGCGCGGATCTGGCCTTCCACCGTGTCGCCGGTCCGCAGGCCGAAGCGGCGGACCTGGGCGGGGCTGATGTAGATGTCGTCCGGGCCGGGCAGGAAGTTCGCCTGCGGGCTGCGGAGGAAGCCGAAGCCGTCGGGCAGGATCTCCAGCGTGCCTTCGCCGAAGATCGCCTGGTCGTTTTCCGCCAATTGCTTGAGGATCGCGAACATCATGTCCTGCTTGCGCAGCGATGATGCGTTCTCGATCTGCAACTCCTCGGCGAAGGAGAGGAGGTCAGCGGGGCTCTTGGCCTTGAGTTCGGAAAGATGCATGGCGCGGTGCGTCCAGATGCGAGGAGACAGGACGGTCCCAATGAGGCCGGGGTTGCGCAGCAGGCTGCGCCTTTGGTCCGGCCCTTCCGCCTGCGCCACGAACGCGACCCTGTAGCGGGTCGGGGCCAATGGCCGGCGATGTCCAAGATAAGGAAGGGGGAGAGAGAGGCGGCACGGCGTGAAAGGCGCCTGCCACCCCGAGGAAGCGACCTGACCCTAAGGATCAAGCCACCGGCCGTCAACTCATCAGATGGCGGGCCCGGATGGTTTCGTCAAGATGGTTTTGCCGGGCCCGGGCTGCGGGAACGCGGCGTTCAGAACGGCTTCACGATCACCATGACGACGATGACCAGCAGCAGCACGGTGGGCACCTCGTTCATCGCCCGCCAGTAGCGCTCGGTCCGCGGCCGGCCGTCCGCCAGGAACGCCTTGCGCGCGCCTGCCAGGTGCATGTGGAAGCCGGTCATCGCCACGACCGAGAGCAGCTTCAGGTGCCACCAGCCGGCGCCCCAGTCCACCGCGCCCGGGGTGAGCACCAGGGTGATCCCGAACAGCCAGGCGGCGATCATGGCGGGGTTCATGATGGCCCGCAGCAGCCGCCGCTCCATGGTCTTGAACAGCTCGCTCTCGCCGCCGCCGACCGCCACCTGGGTGTGGTAGACGAACAGCCGCGGCAGGTAGAACAGCCCGGCCATCCAGGCGAACACCGAGATCAGGTGCAGCGCCTTGGTCCACAGGTAGTAGGGCCCGAGGAAATCCAGCGTCATCCGTGCTTCGCTCCGTCCGCCAGCCCCAGCAGCCCGGGCAATTCGGCCATGTCGGTGAAGGTCTCCGCGCCCACGGCGGCCAGCACCCGCGGGTCGATGTCCCGCGCGAAGCCCAGCACGCGGCAGCCGGCGAGGATGCCGGCCTCGGCGCCGAGCAGGCTGTCCTCCACCACCACGCAATCGGCGGGCAAAGCGCCGCAGGCCGCCGCCGCCGCCAGGTAGATGTCCGGCGCGGGCTTGGCGCGGGCGACATCCTCGAAGCTGAACACCCGGTCGCCGAACAACCCGGCCAGTTCCAGCCGCCTGAGCTTGGCCGCCAATTCTCCCGCGCGGAGTTGGAGGCGACCGCCAGCGGAATGCCGGCCGCCGCCACCGCGCGCACCGCGGCCAGGGCACCGGGCACCGGCTCCACCTCGTCGAGCAAGGCGGCCATGATGCGGCGCGATAACACCGCTCCCCAATCCGCCGGCAACCGCCCGACGCGGCCCTCGATCACCGGCATCATGGCCGGCAGCGCCATGCCGAGGAAGGTCTCCCGCGCCTGCTCCGGCGATATCCGCCAGCCGCGGGCGGTGAGCTCGGCGGATACCATGCGGTTCACCAGCCCCTCGCTGTCCGCCAGCACCCCGTCGCAGTCGAACAGCACCGCGGCCGGGCGGATCATGCGGGCTCCCGGGCGCGGGTGGTGGCACGGGCATGCGGGCAGTCGCCGAAGGCCTTGGGGCATTGCCGGGCGCCGGCGAAGCTGCACAGCGGCCGGTCGCCGCCGGTCGCCCGCAGCGCGAGGTCGCGGAGCGCCGCGATGAAGGCCGGGTCGCTGTTCTGCGCCGGCACCCGGAAATAGCCGGGCACGCCGAGCTTCTCGGCCTCCTCGCGGTATTCCACGTCCAGCTCGACCAGGGTTTCCGAATGCTCGGAGACGAAGGCGATCGGGCAGACCAGCACCGCGGCCTTGTCGTGCCCGGCCCGCTCCAGCTCCTCCTCGGTGCTGAGGGCCGATCCATTTCTGCGGCGTCACCCGGGACTGGTAGCAGACGACGTGGTCCAGCTCCGGCGATGTCGAGCTGGGCGACCACCGAGGCCACCGTCCGCTCGACCTGCCACTGGTAGGGGTCGCCGCGCTTCACGATGCTCTCCGGCAGGCCGTGGGCGGAGAACAGCACCCGCAGCGGCACCTCGGGCGCCAGGGCGGCCCTGGCGCGTCCTAGGCGGCCTGGACGATGGCCGCGGTCGGCCGCGGCGAAGCCGTCGTCGGAGTGGTAGCAGCACAGCGTGGTGGTCGGCACCGCCAGCCCGGCCTTGGCGCGCCGCCTGCCCCCAGGCGGTGACGCTGCTGCCGGTGGTGGTGGTGGAATACTGCGGATAGAGCGGCAGCAGCAGCACGCTGTCCGGTGCCCAGGCCTTCACCTGCCCGGGCAGTCGGCGTCGGACATCGGGTGCCAGTAGCGCATCGCCACGAAGCAGCGGTACTCGGCCTGCCCGCTGGCGTTCAGCGCGGCTTCCAGCGTTGCGGCCCTGCTCCTCGGTCAGCTCCAGCAGCGGGGACTTGCCGCCGATGATGGCGTAGTTCTCCGAAGCCGCCTTGGTCCGCCGCTTGGCGATGAATTTGCCCAGCCAGGGCCGAACGAACCCCGGCACCCGCAGGATAGCGGGGTCGGTGAACAGGTTCTCCAGGAAGGGACGCACGCTGTCAGGCGCGTCCGGCCCCCCGAGGTTGAACAGAACCACCGCAACCCGCTGCATCGAAACTCCCCGGACCGTCCGTCGCCAGCACCATGGCGTGACTGATATGGCGCGGGTTAGCCTGTCCGCACCAGTCGCACCAGGGCCGAGACGTGATCCGGCGGGGTGACCTTCTCGATGCCATGTCCGAGGTTGAAGATGAACGGCCGTCCGCGCATGGCCGCGAGCACGGACCGCGCCTCGGTCTCCAGCGCCATGCCGCCGGTCACCAGCGACAGCGGATCGAGGTTGCCCTGCAGCGCCATGCCCGGCGGCACCGCGCCGGCAGCCCAGCGCAGGTCCATGCTGGTATCGATGCCGAGCGCCTGCACCCCGGTCCGCTGGGCGTATTCGGCCAGCATCGGCCCGGCCAGCCGGGGGAAGCCGATGATCGGGATCTCCGGGTGCCGCTTGCGGATGGCCCGCACCAGGGTGGCGGTCGGCTCGATGACCCAGCGGCGGAACTGGGAGGGCGACAGCAGCCCGGCCCAGCTGTCGAACAGCATCAGCACCTCGGCGCCGGCTTCCACCTGGGCCAGCAGGTAGTCCGTGGTCGCCTCGATCAGGGTACGGATCAGCCGGCCGAACAGCGCCGGGTCGCTGTAGGCGAGGCCCCGGGCGGCGGCGAAGTCCCGGCTGCCATGGCCCTCGACCATGTAGCAGGCGACCGTGAAGGGGCTGCCGGCGAAGCCGATCAGCGCGACCTTGGGGGCCTCGGCATCCAGCGCGGCGCGCACCAGCCGGACGGTCTCCATGATCGGCGCGGCATTGCGGGCGCAGACGGTCGGGTCCAGCCGGCCGATGGCGGCGGCGTCCCGCACCGGCTCCAGCACCGGCCCCTCGCCCTCGGCGAAATGCAGCGGCTGGCCCATGGCCCAGGGCACCATGAGGATGTCGGAGAACAGGATGGCCGCATCGAAGCCGTAGCGGCGAATCGGCTGGAGGGTGACCTCGGCCGCCATCTCCGGCGCGGTGCAGAGGGCGATGAAGCCGCCGGCCTGGGCGCGGATCTCCCGGTATTCGGGCAGGTAGCGGCCGGCCTGGCGCATCAGCCACATCGGTGGCGGCCAGACCGCCTCGCCGGCCAGCGCCCGCAGCATCGGTTTCTGAGTCGGATTGCTCGCTTGCCCGGACATGTCGCTCTCCCTCGCCCCTCTCCCTTCGCAAGAAAACAGGATTCTTGAAAGGATGTAGTGGATGTAGGGGCTGTGGATGATGTGGAGGCAATTGCCCCGAGGTTCATCCACAGATCTGTCCACCGCCCCTGAGTCGGCCATGGCGCTGACTCGGGTGGGTAATTCCCGGTTGCCCCGGAGTCGGACAACCAGGCCCGGATTCCTCTCCCGTCGGTCGGATCGATCAGGACTCGGTCACCCAACTCACCGCCGCCCGAACTCAGCGGCATAGTTTTCCCGGTTATCCCCAGCGCTTCGCGCTATTCTCCCCGGATGTCCCACAGAACCATCAACCTCCACCTGGTCTCAGACAGCACGGGCGAGACGTTGAACTCGATCGCCCGCGCCACCCTCTCGCGGTTCGAGGACCACCATGTGGTGCATCACCGCTGGAGCCTCATCCGCTCCCGCCTGCAACTCGACCGGGTGCTGGAGGGGCTGAACCACGAGCCCGGGCCGGTGCTGTTCACCCTGGTGGACCGCAGCCTGCGGCTGGCGCTGGAGGAAACCTGCAGCCGGCTCGGGGTGCCCTGCCTCTCGGTGCTCGATGAGGTGATGGAGTTGCTGCAAAGCCAGCTCGGCGCCCGGGCCAAGGAGAAGCGCGCCGCCCAGCACGTGATGGACGCCGACTACTTCCGCCGGATCGATGCCATGCACTATGTCCTCTCGCATGACGACGGCCAGGGTACGGCCGGCATCGCCGAGGCCGATGTCTGCCTCGTCGGCGTCTCGCGCAGCAGCAAGACCCCCACCTGCTTCTACCTGGCAAATCGCGGCATCAAGGCAGCGAACGTGCCGATCGTGCCCAGCACCCCGCTGCCGCCGGAACTGCTGGAGCCGCCCTGCGCGGTGGTGGGCCTGACCATCGAGACCAATGCGCTGATCGAGATCCGCCGGCACCGGCTGCGGCTGATCGGCGCCGATGGGGTCCGCCAGGACACCAACGACTACGTGGATCATGACAGCGTGAAGGCCGAGATCCTGGCCGCCCGCCGGCTGTGCAACCAGCACGGCTGGCCGGTGATCGACGTGACCCGCCGCAGCATCGAGGAAACCGCCGCCACCGTGCTGCAGCTCATGGAAGCCTGGCACGCCCGGCGCGGCCGCACCTCGGGCGCCACGCCGCTCGACCCGGCGGCGCCGGTCCTGGGCGGGGCGCCGGGCCAGTGATCCAGCGACCCGGGCCCCGCATCATCCTGGCCACCGCCTCGGCCGCACGGCGGGCGGTGCTGGCGGCGGCCGGCATCGACTTCGACTGCCCAGGCGGCGGCGGTGGACGAGGCGGCGATCAAGGAAAGCGCCCAGGCCGAGGGCCTCGCCCCCGCCGAGGCGGCGATGCTGCTGGCCGAGGCCAAGGCCCAGCGCATCGCCCGGCGCGAGCCGGAGGCGGTGGTGATCGGCGCCGACCAGATGCTGGTCTGCGAGGGCCGGTGGTTCGACAAGCCACCGGACATGGCCGCCGCCCGGAACCACCTGCTGGCGTTGCGGGGCAAGCCGCATGAGCTGGTCACCGCCTTGGTCTGCTGGCGCCATGGGGAACGGGTGTGGCAGCACCTCGCCCGGCCACGGCTGACCATGCGCAACTTCTCCGACGAGTTCCTTGGTGCCTATCTGGCGGCGGAGGGCGAGGCGGTGCTGGGCTCGGTCGGTGCCTACCGGCTGGAAGGGCTCGGGGTGCAGCTGTTCTCCGCGGTGGAGGGCGAGCACAGCGCCATCCTCGGCCTGCCGCTGGTGCCGCTGCTGGGCTTCCTGCGTGGCCACGGCGTGCTGCTGGCCTGAAGCCCGTTCAACCCGGCGGGCGGCGTCCCGTCTCCGGCGGCAGGGCTTCCAGCACCGCCGCCAGGGCGGCGATCGCCTCGGGTGGCAGCCGGTGGATCTCGCGTGCCAGCAGGTTGGCCAGGGCGGTCGCCTCGGGGCTCAGCCCGGCGGTGTCCAGCACCACCCGCGGGTGGGACAGGCGGGCGAGCCGGGCCAGTCTCCTCCGCATCATCCCAGATCAGCCCGAAGAACTCGTTCACCTGGTGGATCAGCCCCGGCGAGGGCCGGCCGCGGTGGCCGTGCTCCAGCGCCGAGAGATAGGCCGGCGAGACATGCAGCGCCTCGGCCAGGGCCGCCTGGCTGACGCCGCGCGCTTCCCGCAGGGCGCGCAGGCGGGCTGCCGAAGGGGGTCACCAGCTTCGCTTCCGGATCAGCAGGTGCACTGCGCCCGGGTTGCTGGCATGCGGATGCGCGGCGCCGAGCACCAGCGGGCGCATGTCCGCGGTGTTCAGCCAGAACGGCAATTCCCGCCGTAGCACTCCGCCTTCCAGCGAGGACCCCTTGCCGGTGACGATGGCGACGCAGCGCACGCCATCCGCCTGGGCATCGTGCAGGAAGCGGCGCACCGCCATATGCGCGTCCTGCGCCCGGCGGCCGTGCAGGTCCAGCGTGCGTTCCGGCCGGGTGCGGCCACGTCGCAACTCCCGCCAGCGCTTTCCGTCGATGCCGGGGGGCGGGGTGCCGACCTGCAATTCGGGGGCGGCGCGGCTGGGCGAGACGACCAGCGGCAGCACGGCGGGCGCGGGCGGGGCCGGCAGCGGCTGCGTGGCCGGGGGATGGGCGGCAGCCGGCGGCTTGGCAAGCGCCTTGCCCGGCATCGGCGCGACCTGGGCCTTGGTGGTCCAGATCTGCCACAGCGTGCGATCACCCTCGGTCAGGCCCCGGCGGGGCCGCGTTGGTGCGGACACCGGCCGTTTCTGCATGGCGCGGCCGGTCAGTCCCCGGGGGCGGCGGGGCCGCCCGGGACGGCGATGGGCGGCGCCACCGCGGCATCGGCCATCGGCAGGGCGGCCGGGTCGTCGTCGAGCAGCAGGATGTGCAGCCGCCGCGGGCCATGCGCGCCGAGTTCCAGGGTCTGCTCGATATCCGCGCTGCGCGACGGGCCGGTGACGAACATGACGTTGCGCGGCATGAACCCGCCGCTGCGGGCATCCCGGCTTTCCGCCCGCAGCTTGTCCCAGGCTTCCTCATAGGCGCCGACGACGCGGCTGGTACGGAGGATGACGATCTCGGTTTCCGCCAGCAGGTTCAGGGTGGTCGGGCGCTCGGGGGCGGAGGGCAGCATCAGCGTGCCGGTTTCCGCCACCGCGGCATAGCCGTGCTGGACGCTGACCTGGTCGGTGGCTTCGGCACGGCGCTGCTCGAAGGCCAGCATCGGCCGGTCGGCCCAGGGGATGCCGGCGAATTCCGGGTGCGGCGCCAGCACGAAGCGCGAGGGCAGGTTCTGCGCCGCCAGGTATTCGGCGATGGCGGCCGGCACCGCCGCCAGCCCCGGCAGCCGCTCGACCGTGCCGAACTCCTTCTCGACGTTGCGGACGAACAGCGCCACCTGCTCGGGCCGCGGCAGGCGGGACCGGTCGGGGATGAGGTGGCGTGGGTGGCTCGCCAGCCGGCCGCCCAGCATCGCCTGCTGGTCCGCCGGCAGCGGCCCGCGCTTCAGCCCGCGCCGGATAGCGCCGAGGATCGCTTCCTTGGTCATGCCGGTCGTCCTACGCCTTGGGACGGGGAAGCGGAAGCGCCCGGCTGCGGACCAGCCATGGTTCAGCGCCGCCGGGCACGCTGGGCCTGGGCGTAGCGCGCCATGAAGGTGCCGCCCGCCTCGGGCACCGGCAGGTCCCGCCCGGCGGTCCAGCCGCCGGCCAGCGGCATGCGGTGGAACGCCCCCTTGCCGCGGCCGAGTAGCCCGAGCGCCGCCATCGCCGTCCGCGTCGCCAGCCGGTACAGCGCCGGCCGCCGGGCGAACCAGGCCCAGAGCGACAGGTTGGCGCGCACCGTGGCGGGGGTGAGGTGGCGTTCGAACTCGCGCTCCCGCCAGTGCCGCATCATCTTGGGCAGCGGGATCTTCACCGGGCAGACCGCCTCGCAGCGGCCGCAGAAGGTGGAGGCGTTGGGCAGCATGCCGGTCTTGTCGATGCCGACCAGGGACGGCGTCAGGACGCTGCCCATCGGCCCCGGGTACACCCAGCCATAGGCATGGCCGCCGACCGCGCCATAGACAGGGCAATGGTTCATGCAGGCGGCGCAGCGGATGCAGCGCAGCATCTCCTGGAACTCGGTGCCGAGCATGTTGGACCGGCCGCTGTCCACCAGGATGACGTGGTATTCCTCCGGCCCGTCGAGATCGGCCTCGCGCCGGGCGCCGGTCGAGAAGGTGGTGTAGACGGAGAAATCCTGGCCGGTGGCGGAACGCGCCAGCAGCCGCAGCAGGCTGGTCGCGTCCTCCAGCGTGGGCACCACCTTCTCGATGCTGGCCAGCACGATATGCACGCGCGGCAGCGTCTGGGTGAGGTCGCCGTTGCCTTCGTTGGTGACGATGACGCTGCTGCCGGTCTCGGCGATGAGGAAATTGGCGCCGGTGATGCCGACATCCGCCGCCAGGAAGCGCTCCCGCAGGCGGGTGCGGGCCTCGGCCAATATGTCGCGGCGCTCGTGGAAGATGCGGTCGGCCGGCAGGTCGGTGTGCAGGCGGCGGAAATCGGCTTCCCAATCTTCCCGGTTCAGGTGGAAGGCGGGGGCGATGATGTGGCTCGGCGCCTCGTTGCGCAGTTGCAGGATGTATTCGCCGAGGTCGGTCTCGACCGGCTGGATGCCATGGGCTTCCAGGTGGTGGTTGATCCCGAGTTCCTCGGAGATCATCGACTTGCCCTTGGTGACGGTCCGCGCACCGGCGGCGCGGCAGATCTCCAGCACCCGGGCGCGTGCATCGTCCGAGGTGGAGCACCAGTGCACCTTGCCGCCGGCCGCCAGCACCTTCTCCTCATAGGCTTCGAGGTAGAAGTCGAGGTTGGCCAGGGTGTGGTTCTTGATGTCCCGGCCAATATCCCGCAGCCGCTCGAATTCCGGCAGGTTGGCGACGGCGGTGGCGCGGCGTTGCAGGAAGGCGCCCTTGGCGGTGCCGAGCGCCTTCTGCAGTCCCGGGTTCGCCAGGGCGCGGGCGGAGTTTTCCTTGAAGGCGGGGGAGGTGACGTGCACGGGTGGGGATGCTCCTGCGTCATCCGAACATAGCGCGCCGGGCGCCCAGGGCCAGGGGTTGGTGCGGTGCGTCGGCAAAGGATAGCGTGGCGGGCAAGACCAAGGAGGAAGGCGCCCCGATGTTTCCCGTGGAACAATTGCCCGCCCGCCTGGCCGCCGCCCCTGGCCTGCAACGCTGGGGCCGGCTGCTGGATGCCGATGTGCTGCTGGAGATCGGCCCCGATGCCTGGCTGCTGACGGTGCGGGATGGCCAGGTGCTGGCGGTCCGTCCCGGCCCCTTCGTCATGCCCTGCTTCACCCTGGCGCTGCGGATCACGGCGGAGGGTTTCGCCAAATTCCTCTCGCCCACTCCCCTGCCCGGCTGGCACGACCTGCTGGCGCTCCGCCGCCAGGGTGCGTTGCGTATCGAGGGCGATACCACGCGGTTCTTCGCCCACCTGCTGTGGTTCAAGGGCACGCTGGCGCTGCTGGGCGAGCGCGAGGCCCCTGCTCCATCCCCTCGCCCGGTCCCCCACGGTACCGTCACTGTCGAGCCCATCACCGGCCGCTACCTGCGGATGGACATCGAGGGTCGCCCGCAGCGGGTCTATGTCGAGGAAGCCGGCGAGGGCATGCCGCTGCTGCTGCTGCACACCGCCGGCAGCGACGGCCGGCAGTGGCGGGACCTGCTGAACGATGGCGGATGTCACCAGCCGCTTCCGCTGCATCGCCTTCGACATGCCGCGCCACGGCAAGTCCAGCCCGCCGGCCGGCTGGGAACATGAGGAATATCGCCTGACCACCGCCGCCTACACCGGCCTGGTGATGACCATGGCGGCGGCACTTGGCCTCGAGCGGCCCGTCGTCATGGGCTGCTCCATCGGCGGGCGGATCGTGCTGGACCTGGCGTCGGAACATGCGCGCAGCGCTGCGCGGCATCATCGGCCTGCAGCGGCAGCGCCTTTACCGGCGCTACTACGATCTGTCCGTGCTGCACCACCCGCATATCCATGGCGGCGAGGTCTGCGGCGCGGCCTGGTCTCGGGCCTGATGGGGCCGGCTGCCCCGGAAGCCGGCAAGTGGGAGACGCTGTGGCACTACATGCAGGGCGGCCCCGGCATCTTCCGCGGCGACCTTCATTTCTACCCGAGGAAGGCGACCTGCGCCCGAAGCTGGCCCGGCATCGACACGGCGAAATGCCCGGTCGCCCTGCTGACCGGCGAATACGACTACTCCTGCCGCCCGGAGGACACCCGCGCCACCGCCGCCGCCATTCCCGGCGCCAACGCCACCATTATGCCCGGCCTCGGCCACTTCCCGATGAGCGAGGACTCCGCCGCGCTGAAGCCGTACCTGCTGCCGGTGCTGGAGGCGATGGCGGCCCGCGGGTGACCCTGCCGCGCCGCGCCACGGCGGCGGACATCCCCATGATGTTCGAGATCCGCCTGGCGGTGCGGGAGAATCCGATGACCGCTGCTGCGCTCGCCGCCGCCGGCGTCACACCGCCCGCCGTGGCACGCATGCTGGCAACCGGCGCCGCCGGCTGGATGGCCGGCGAGGATGCCGCCTTCGCCATCGCGGATGGGGCGGATGGCAGCGTGTTCGCGCTGTTCGTACGGCCGGGCCAGGAAGGCCGTGGCCTCGGCCGTGCCCTGCTGCGGGAGGCGGAGGCCTGGCTGGCCGGCCAGGGCTGGCGGCAGGCCTGGCTGCTGACCGGCGCGGACCCCTGCATCCGCGCCCAGGGCTTCTACCGCGCGCATGGCTGGCGCCCGGTCGGCCGGGCACCGCCCGGCGAGCAGCGCTTCGTCCGGGACCTCGGCGCGCAACGGCTCAGCCGAAGCTGATCCTGATCGGCGGCAGCGTGCCGAACCGTACCGAAACCCGGTTGTCCGGCCGTGGCGCCAGCATGCCGGTCGCGGTGCCGGTGCTGACCCATTCGCCGGCACGGAGATGCGTGCCCGTGCGTGGCAGCCGGTTGGCCAGCCAGGCCAGCGCCCGCAACGGATGGCCCATCACCTCCGCCCCGCTGCCGGTCCGGCGCACCACGCCATCGACCGAGACCTCCACCGGCATGTTCGGCAGATCGGCTGCCTGCCAGTCCGGGATCTCTGGCCCCAGCACATAGCGCCCGTTGCCGCTGCCATCCGCCAGCACGGCGGCGAAGGGCGGTAGCGCATCGGTGGGAAAGCGGCATTCGGCCACCTCCACCCCGGCATGCACGGCGGCCACGGCGGCGGCGACCTCGGCCTCGGTCCAGGGCTCGGCGCGCGGCGGCAGGTCGGCGCCGAGGCGGAAGAAGAACTCCGCCTCGATGATCGGGTCCAGCAGCCCCGCATGGGTGAACCGGGCCGGCGCGTCCAGCAGCGGCGCGAAGCTGCGGCCGAGGATCGGCTCCGGCATGCGCAGCCGGGCGCGCATCACCTCGTTGGTGCCGGCGATCTTCCAGCCGAGGGGTGCCCAGCCGAGCCGTTCCGCGACTTCCGCGGCGACGGCATAGGCCGCATCGGCATCGGCGGGCACGAGATGCGTGGGCAGCGCCCTGACCTGCCGGCCATCCCGCCGCGCCGTCAGCAGGATATCGGCCAGCGTCATGCCGCCAGCGCCTTGGCCAGCAGGGCGGCCGGCAGGTCCTCGTCGGTATCCTCCAGCGGGTCGCGCGGCAGCACCCGGTGGCGCAGCACCAGCTGCGCCAGCGCCAGCCGGTCCGGGTCGCCCAGCCTCTCGCTTTCCCACGCCATCGCGGCGGCGCTGGTCACGTGATAGATCGCGCTCGCCGCCTGCCGGGCCAGCGCCGGGTTGTCCTGCGCGCGCAGCGCCAGGGCGGCGGCGCGGTCGAAGGCCGGCAGCGCCTCCGGCAGCGCCGCGCCGTTGCCGAGCAACCCGTGCACATGCGCCCGCAGCACCGGCAGCGAGCCTTCCCGCTGCGCCGCCCGCAGCACGTCGAGCGCGACGATGTTGCTGGTGCCTTCCCAGATGAGCCGAGATGCGCATCGCGCAGCAGCCGCGCGTCGGCCCATTCCTCGATGTAGCCGCAGCCGCCGCGCACCTCCATCGCATCGCCGGTGACCCGGCGGGCGTCGCGGCAGGCGCGGAACTTGATCAGCGGCGTCAGGATGCGCAGCAGGGCATAGGCGCCGTCCTCGCCCGGCATCGGCACGGCGCAGCGCCTCGGCGGTCTGGAACACCATGCTGCGGGCCTGCTCCATGGGCAGCATCAGCTTGCCAGCTGCCGCCGCATCAGCGGCATCTCGACCAGGGTGCGGCCGAAGGCGATGGCGGTTGCGGGCGACGAACAGCGCCTCCGTCACCGCCCGGCGCATCAGCCCGGCCGCGCGCATGCCGTTCGACAGGCGGGAGTTGTTGACCATGTCGGCCATCTGCCGGAAGCCGGCGTCCGGGTCGCCGACCAGCCAGGCCGTCGCGCCCTCCAGCCGGATCTCGCCGCGTGGCCATGGAACGGGTGCCGAGCTTGTCCTTCAGCCGGACGATCCGGTAGGCGTTCGGCGTGCCGTCCGGCCGCTCCCGCGGCAGCAGGAACAGCGAGACGCCCGCGCAGCCCGGCCGGCGCGCCGGCGCGGCGGGCCAGCACCATGCGCCAGTGTCGGCATCGGCGTTGCAGCAGAACCACTTGTCGCCGGTCAGCGCCCAGGTGCCATCCTCGCCGCGGCTCGGCCAGCACCGCCGTGGCGGAGATGTCGGAGCCGGCGCCCTGCTCGGTCATGAACATCGCGCCCTGGTGCAGCGCGTCGAGGTCCTGGTCGCGGTCAGCGCCGGCAGGTAGCGCGCGACCAGCGCCGGGTCGCCGAACTGCGCAGCGTGCGGGCCAGGGCGTCGGTCATCGACAGCGGGCAGCACAGGCCGAATTCCGCCTGCACGAACAGGTAGGTCAGCGCATATTTCGCCGCCGGCGGCATCGGCGCCGGCCAGCCCAGCACGCCGGCGCGGTGCGACATGGCGGCGAGGCCGAATTCGCCGAAGGCCACCCGTTCCAGCTCACGGTAGGCCGGGTGGTAGTCGATGGCTGCGCATCCTCGCCGCGCCGGTTGCGGTGCAGCAGCTCGGGCGGGTTGCGATCCGCGGCGGCGGCCAGCGCGTCCAGCCGCCGCCAGCCAGCGCGCCCATACGGTCCAGGTGCGGCGCCAGATGCGCCAGCAGGTCCGGCGGCAGGTACAGGGACAGCAGCGGCGCCAGCCAGGGATCGGCGCGGAACAGGTTCAGGCCGGCGCTGTCCGGTACGGCCGCGGCGCCGACGGGTGGCCCGGCGAGGGCCGGGGCGGTGATGTGCGTGTCCATACCCATGATCATGCCGCCTTCCCCCCTGCCCCCGCCAGCGGTTTGACCTGCGCAAATCTGTTCATGGCGGCCGGCAAGACCCGCTAGGCTGCGGCGGCAGACGCCCGGACCCAGAAGAAGAAACAACCACAAGGAGAATGTCATGACCGTCGCCGCCGTCATCCGACAGAAGGGCCGCAACGTGGTCTCGGTATCGCCCGCGGCCGGCATCGCCGAGATCGCCGCCATCATCGCGTCCCGCCGGATCGGCGCGGTCATGGTGCTGGAGGACCACGGCGGGCTGGCCGGCATCGTCAGCGAACGGGATGTGGTGAAGGCGCTGGCGAAGCACGGCGCCAAGGCCATGGAACTCACCGCCAGCGACCTGATGACGCGGCAGGTGACGACCGTGAACATGCACACCTCGGTCGATCACGCGATGGAGATCATGGACGCCGGCTACTTCCGCCACCTGCCGGTGATGGATGATGGCCAGCTCGCCGGCATCATCAGCATCCGCGACCTGGTGAAGCACCGCATCACCCAGCACCACCGGGACGTGGAGGCACTGAAGGCCTTCGTCGCGGAGCGGAACCGGGAATAGCGCCCCTTGGCGGGCCAGCCCTTCCCCGGCAGGATCGCGCCGGGGAGGAACCACCATGACCGATCGCTGGCAGCCGAGCGAACGCTACCCGGACCCGTCCATCGTTGCGCTCGACCCGTCCTTCAAGAAATACCACCTGCCGCTCTCGGCGGTGGAGCGGTTGTGGACCGGCTCGCGCTGGGGAGAGGGGCCGGTCTGGATCGGCGACCTGCGCTGCCTGCTGTGGTCCGACATCCCGAACAACCGCGTGCTGAAATGGGAGGAGGAAACCGGCGCGGTCTCCGAATGGCGCAAGCCCTCCAACAACGCCAACGGCCACACGCGGGACCGCCAGGGCCGGATCATCGCCTGCGAGCATGCCGGCCGCCGCGTGGTGCGGTTCGAGCCGGACGGCGCCATCACGGTGATAGCCGACAGCTACCAGGGCAAGCGGCTGAACAGCCCCAACGACGTGGTGGTGAAATCCGACGGCAGCATCTGGTTCACCGACCCGCCCTTCGGCACCTACGCCTTCTACGAGGGCAACAAGTGCGAGGCCGAGCTGCCGCATACCCATGTCTACCGGGTGGACGGCCAGACCGGCGAGATCACCTGCGTCGCCGATGACATCGACCACCCGAACGGGCTTGCCTTCAGCCCGGACGAGGGCATCCTCTACGTCATCGAAAGCCGCAGTACCCCGCGCAACATCCTGGCCTATGACGTGGTGGGCGGCACGAAGCTGCAGAAGCGCCGGGTGTTCGTGGAATGCCGCCCCGGCGAGACGCCGGATGGCTTCCGTGTCGATACCGACGGCAACCTCTGGTGCGGCTGGGGCATGACGGCGGAGCATGACGGCGTGCGCGTCATCAACAACGCCGGCACCTATATCGGCCACATCCACTTGCCGGAACGCTGCGCCAACCTCGCCTTCGGCGGGCGCAACCGGAACCGGTTGTTCATGTCGGCGGCGCAGTCGCTGTTCGCGCTCTACGTCAATACCCAGGGGGTGGCGGGAGGCTGAAGCGGGATCGCCGCCGGCTGGGACGGCCGGAGGCGTGAATCACGCGGCCAAGCAAGGAGCCGGACCTTGTTCAGCGCTGCTGGCAGCGCTGATCAGGGTCCGGTGGGGTCGCGCCCCTCGCCCGCCGGCCAGTCGTCACGGTCGCGCAGCATGTGCACCGGCACCTGCAGGCACAGGCTGTGGGCCGGCAGCACGTCGCGCCAATCCGCGATGAGCTTCCGGTAGGCGGTGCCGACCCGGCGGATGTTGCGGTCCAGGTCGAACAGGCCGAGCGGATTGGCGCGGCCGTTCTGCTCCCGGAGGGCGGTGTCCCAGTCCACCTGGTCGGTCAGCGAATACCAGGTGAAGCCGACCACCGGCAGGCCGTCGTTGCGCACCCGCAGCACGTTGGCCCATTGCTTCCACAGCCACTGCACGGATTCCTGGCCGGTGGGGCCTTCGTTCAGGTTGGTCTCGGTGTGCATCACCGGCAGGTGGTAGCGGTCGTAGTACTGGTGGGTGATGCGTCGTAGCCGAAGATCTCGCCGGCCGGCCGAGTACGGCCATCGGCCGAGACAGGTGCTCGTTGGTCACGTAATAGTCGTTGCCCATGATGCACGCAGCGCTTCAGCCGGTGGGACAGGAACAAGTCGTATTCGTCGCGCGTCATGCCGTTGTCGAGCAGGTACTCGTACATCCCGGAATCGACCCGCCGGCCGTAGTTCAGGTCGAGTGACAGGAAGCGCTCGGCGTTGCGGATCTCGGCGGGGCCGATCGCGGCGGGGCTGTCGGCGTGGAAGTATTCCGATGATTCGCTCTGGATGAACAGCGCATCCGGGCGGACCTCCAGGATCGCCTCCATCGCCAGCACATTGGCCTTGCACCGCATGCTTCAGCGCGGTGACGAAGCCGCGGTCGCTGGCAAGCTGCTCGTTCCACCAGCCGTAGCGGCCGCTGAACAGCGCGGTCGACGAAGATCTCGTTCACCGGCGTGTAGAGCTGCACCTACGGAAAGCGCTCGGCGAAGGCGCGGGCATAGTCGGCGAATAGCTGCGGGCCAGTCCGGGTTCTGGAAATTGCCGAGCCAGTCCGGCACGCCGAAATGGCACAGGTCCACGATCGGGACGATGCGCAGCCGCCGCAATTCGGCGAAGGCCTGGTCCGCATAGTCCCAGTCGTACCGCCCGGGGCCGAGCAGCGTGCGGTGCAGCGGCGGGCCATGCGGAGGAAGCCGCAGCCGAACTCCGCCACCAGCGCGAAATCCTCCCGCCAGTGGGCGTAGTGGCCGCATTCCTCCATCTGGTCGCGCCGGCACCGTCCCGCCCCGGATGGTCGGGTTGCTGTTCTCGATGCCGGTGGCGAACATGAAATAGGTCACGCCACCGCAACGCACGGTGGCGCATCCGGTTCAGCCAACGGGTCAGGTGGCCAGCAGCGCCCGCGGCACCCGCACCGTCAGCGACAGCAGCCGGAAGGAGTGGGTCTTGCCGTGGCCATCCAGGTTGAGGCTGCCGTTGACCCCGCCCTCCAGCACGTCATCCACCACGAAGTTGAAGGCGTGCAGCAGCGGCAACTCGTAGCGCGTGCAGCGCGAGGCGCCGCGATGCGCGAACAGCGCCAGCACCCGCGCCTCCGTCACCTGTTCCGCCAGCACGGGATACAGCGCCGGATCATAGGGGATCAGCGACATGTTGCTGCGGTTGCCCTTGTCCCCGGCGCGGCTGTGCGCGACCGCGTGCAGCAGGACCTCGACCGTTTCCTCGCTCATGCCAGCATCTCCCCTGCGCTGCGGACCAGCACCCTGGTCGGCACCCTCTCGCGCAGGACCAGGTAGCTCCGGGTCAGGATGCGGGGCGTGAGGCGCCAGCGGGCACCGCCGGTGCCGGCGGTGCCGCAGCACAGCAGGGCCAGCACTTCCCGCGCCGCCTGGTCCACCGCGTCCCGGTCGGGGCCTTCGGCGGCGAGGCGAATGCGCACCTCCGGTGGTTCCGGCCCGTCATAGCCGCGCCAAAGGGCACCATCGTCGCTGTCCAGCACGCTGGCGACGCCGATCAGGTCCACCCGCGCCCGCACGCCGAGCCCGCGCATCTCCAGCCGCCGCAGCAGCACATCCGCCGTCGCCTTCGCCCGTGCCAGCGCATTGGGACCGGCGACCGAGACCTCGCCCTCGCCCAGCCAGCTTCCCTCGAAGCTGGCCGTCACCTTCAGGGTTTCCGGCGCCGGATGGCCGCGCAGCCCGTGGATGGCCACGCGGTCGCGGCCGACCTGCTCCACCGTGCAGCCGCCGATGTCGAGCACCACATCGGGCGTGATGTAGTGGGAAGGGTCGTGCAATTCGTAGAGCAACTGCTCCTTCACCGTCCGCAGGTCGACGATGCCGCCGGTGTCCTCGGGCTTGGTGATGACCAGCCCGCCCTCGGCGGTGACCTCGGCAATGGGGAAGCCGATGTTGGCGGGATCGGGGATGTCCTTGAAGCCGGGGTCCCAGAACACCCCGCCGGTCACCTGGCTGCCGCATTCCAGCAGATGCCCGCAGGCCGCGCCCACCGCCAGCTTCTGCCAGTCCGTGAAGGACCAGCCGAAGTGGTGCACCAGCGGCGCGATCGCCAGCGCCGGGTCCGAGGTGCGGCCGGCGACCACCACATCGGCGCCCTGCCGCAGGGCCTCCACCAGCGGCTCCGCGCCGATATAGGCGTTGGCGGCGACGAGGCGCGCGGATTTCGTATCGATGCTGCCGTCCGCCTCATGCACCGGAAGCTGGTCGAGCGCGATGCTGCCCATCACGTCGTCGCCGCTGACGACGGCGATCTTCAGCTCCGGCAGGCCGAGCCGCAGCGCTAGCCGCGCCACCAGCCGCGCCGCCGCTAGCGGATTGGCGGCACCGAAATTGCCGAGGATGGGGATGCGGGCGCGGAAGCAATCCGCCAGGATCGGCTCCAGCAGCCGCTCCAGCATCGGCTCATAGCCCAGTTCCGGGTCGCGCCGGCGTTCGAGCTGCGCCAGCGCCACGGTGCGTTCGCCCAGCGTCTCGAAGAACATCGCGGCCGGCAGCCCGCGCGCCACCAGGCTGCGCACCACCGGGACCGGCGCATCGACCCGGTCGCCGGAAAAGCCGCCGCCGTTGCCGACAAGAAAGGTCATCGCGTTTCCCCCAGATGGCGCAGCGCTTCACCGAGCAGCGACGCATCCGCATCGTCGAACGCAATCGGGTTGATCGCAAGCACGCCCAGCCGGATGCGCGAGGCATCCACATGGATGGCCGGGTCCAGCGCCCGCAGCGCCGCCTCCGCCCGCACCGCATCGGCGGGGCGCCATTCCAGCAGCGGCAGGCCGGGCTTGGCGCCGTCCGGCACCAGCCGCAGCCCGGCCAATGGCCCGGCGGCCTGCAGCACCGCGTCCAGCCGGGCGGTCCAGCGGGCGGTGCGGGTGGCGGGATCCTCGGCGACGAAGCGGCGCAGCGCCACCATCAGCCCGACGATCTCCTCCTTCCCCGCCTTGCAGGACCGGCCGATGCCGTGGTGCGGCAGGCCGCGCATCTGCCGCAGTGGCGGCGAATTCGGCCGGCGGCCGGAACTGCGCCTCCGGCAGGTCGAGGTCGAGCATCTGCAGCAGGGCGGAGGCCACCAGGTCGCGCCGCCCGGCCAGGATGCCGCTGGCCTGCGGCCCGCCGATCGCCTTGCCGCCGGAGAAGCACACGAGGTCCGCGCCCTCGGCCAGGAAGCGCCGCAGGTTGCCGGCGGGCGGCAGTTGCGCCGCCGCATCCACCAGCACCGGCACGCCGCGCGCCTGGCGCCACCCGCGCACCTCCGGCAGGGGCGGCTCGCTGCCCGCGCCGCGCCAGGTAGTACACCGCCGCGGTGCGCGTGCGTGATCGCGGCGGCGATCTCCCAGGCGGCGGCGTCGCGCACGCCGGGGCCGCGATAGCGGTCCGGGATGCCGACTTCGACGATGCGGCCGCCGGCGACCTCGCAGCGCGCGGTCGTACATGTTGCGCTGGCTGCGGACCATGATGAACTCGCGTTCCGCCGGCCGCGGGTGTCCGGCAGCGCGGTTCATCGCGGCCGGGGTCGAGCCGCGCCAGGCAGGCCGCCGCGCCCAGCAGCAGCGCGGCCGAGGCGCCGGCGGTGACGATGCCGGCCTCGGCGCCGGTCGCCGCGCTGATGGCCCGCGACGCGGCGGCCTGCAGGTCCGAGCATGTCCACGCAGGCGCGGGCGGCCTCCGCCATGGCCGCCGACGACCTCCGGCGCCATCAGGCCGCCGGAGAGGCGGGTGATTGGTGCCGTAGGCGTTGATGATGCGGCGGTACGCCGGCAATCATGCTGCGCTCCGCGTGCGGCGCACCGCGTCCTGCCAGCCGGCGTGGCGGCGTGCGCTTCGCTCGCGGCATCGGCGGCGGGAAGCGGCGTTCCAGCCGCCAGTGCGGCGCTGGCGGCGCCGGGCGGCGGGAACATCCCGGCCTGCAATCCGGCCAGCCAGGCGGCGCCGAGCGCGGTGGTTTCCATCACCTCGGGCGGTCCACCGGCGCGCCGAGCAGATCGGCCAGGAACTGCATGGTCCAGTCGCTGGCGACCATGCCGCCATCCACCCGCAGCACCATCTCGCCCATGTCGGGGCAGTCGGCGTGCATCGCGTCCAGCAGGTCGCGGGTCTGGAAGGCGACGCTCTCCAGCGCGGCGCGGGCGATCTCGGCGCGGGCCGGTGTTGCGGGTCAGGCCGAGGATGCGCGCCGCGCGCCTCGGCATCCCACCACGGCGCGCCGAGGCCGACGAAGGCCGGCACCAGGTACACCTGCTGCGCCGGGTCCGCCTGCGCCGCCAGCGCGCCCGCTCTCCGCCGCGTCGCCGATGATGCCGAGCCCGTCGCGCAGCCACTGCACCGCGGCGCCGGCGACGAAGATCGCGCCCTCCAGCGCGTAGGTCCGCACGCCGCCCAAGCTGCCAGGCGAGGTGGTCAGCAGGCGGTTGCGCGAGACGACCGGCGTCGTCGCCGGTGTTCAGCAGCGGCGAAGCAGCCGGTGCCATAGGTGGATTTCAGCATCCCCGGGCGCGAAGCAGGCCTGGCCGAGGGTCGCCGCCTGCTGGTCGCCGGCGATGCCGCGGACCGGCACCGGCGGCGCCCAGCACGCCGGGATCCGTCATGCCGAATTCGGCGGCGCAGTCGCGCACCTCGGGCAGGATCGCGGCGGGGATGTCGAACAGCCGCAGCAGGTCCTCGTCCCAGCAGCCGCGGGTGATGTCGAACAGCATGGTACGGGCGGCGTTGGTGGCATCCGTCGCATGCACCCGGCCGCCGGTCAGCCGCCACAGCAGGAAGCTGTCCACCGTGCCGAAGGCCAGCTCGCCGCGCGCCGCCTGGGCGCGCGCGCCGGGAACGTTGTCCAGCAGCCAGGCCAGCTTGGTGGCGGAGAAATACGGGTCCGCCAGCAGCCCGGTGCGGGCGGTGATCAGCGCCTCATGCCCGGCGTCCCGCAGCCGGGCGCAGGCCTCGGCGGTGCGGCGGTCCTGCCAGACGATGGCGCGATGGACCGCTCGGCCGCTGGCGCGGTCCCACAGCACCACCGTCTCGCGCTGGTTGGTGATGCCGATGCCGGCGACCTCGCGCGGCGCCGCGCCGGCCTGCCGCAGCGCCCGCGCAGCACCGCCAGCGCGGCCTGCCAGATATCCTCGGGCTCGTGCTCCACCCAGCCGGGGGCCGGGAAATGCTGCGGCAGCTCCTGCTGCGCCATCGCCACCGGCCGCAACTCCGGCCCGAACAGGATGGCGCGGGTGGAGGTGGTGCCCTGGTCGAGGGCCAGCAGAACATTTCCCATGCCGGCCAGCCTGCCCCGCGCGATGGACCTCGACAAGCGCCGCGGCGGTGGGCCAAGTGGCGCCCTGTCCTGCCCGGAGCCCAGCATGCCCATCATCAACCGCATCGCCGATTTCGCCCCCGAGATGGCCGAGTGGCGGCAGGATTTCCACCGGCACCCGGAACTGGGCTTCCAGGAATTCCGCACCAGCGACATCGTCGCGGCGAAGCTGGCGGAGTGGGGCATCGAGGTGCACCGCAACATCGCCACGACCGGCGTGGTGGGCGTGCTGCGGAACGGCGGCGGCGGCCGCAGCATCGGCCTGCGCGCCGACATGGACTGCCTGGCGATGGACGAGCAGACCGGCGCCCCGCACGCTTCCACCACCCCCGGCCGGATGCACGCCTGCGGCCATGACGGCCACACCGCGACCCTGCTCGGCGCGGCGAAATACCTGGCGGAAACCCGCAACTTCGACGGCACCGTCCATTTCATCTTCCAGCCGGCGGAGGAAGGCGGCGGCGGCGGCCGGGTGATGGTCGAGGAAGGCCTGTTCGATCGTTTCCCCTGCGACCAGGTCTACGGCATCCACAACGACCCGAGCCTGCCGCTCGGCGAATGCGCGGCGGTGCCCGGGCCGATCCTCGCCGCCTCGGACAGGCTGGCGATCACCGTGCGCGGTACCGGCGGGCATGCCGCCAAGCCGCATCTCACCATCGACCCGGTGATGGTCGGCGCGCATATCCTGGTGGCCCTGCAGGCGCTGGTCGCCCGGCGGGTGGACCCGCTGCACAGCGCGGTGCTCAGCGTCACCCAATTCCATGCCGGCAGCGCCAGCAACGTCATCCCCGATGTGGCGGAGCTGAAGGGCACCGTGCGGACCCTGCTGCCCGAGGTGCGCGACCTGATGGAGCGGCTGATCACCCAGGTGGCGCAGAACACCGCCGCCGCCCATGAAGCCACCGCCGAGGTGGTCTACACCCGCAACTACCCGCCCACCGTGAACCACCCGGAGGAAGCCGCGCGGGCCGCGCTGGCCGCCGCCAAGGTGCTCGGCGAGGCCCGGGTCCACCGCAACCTGCCGCCGATCATGGGCGCCGAGGATTTCTCCTTCATGCTGCTGGAACGGCCCGGCGCATTCGTCTTCATGGGCCAGCATGGCGCCGGCAAGGGCGGCGTGCCGGTGCACCACCCCGAATACGACTTCAACGACGACATGCTGCCGCTGGGCGCCAGCTACTTCGCCACGCTGGTCGAGCAGGAACTTCGCCGCGGCTAGAGCAAACCCCGAACGGGTGAAATCAGCCGGCAGGGGTAATTTGCTCGCTTGAACAACAGGCTGGAACGCTTTCCGTGAGCCAGGTCGAACGGAAAGCGCTCCAGCCGCTAGGCATGCGGGTCGGGGCCGCTTTTCGGCGTCGTGGCCACGGAATGCTCGTTGTTGCGCTTGGCATTCCGGACCCGCACCCATTGCCAGATCCCGATCGCCAGGGCGGCGAACAGGGTCATGGCGAACAACCAGATAATGATGCTGCTGCTGCCGGCGGCTTCCTGGTCCATGCTGGGCGACTCCCGGTTCGGTGTACCGGGCAGACGCACGGGAAGCGGCAGCGTTCCGCCGCTCCCGCTTGGGGTCACGCCGGCGTGTGGACCGGTCAGCCTTCCGCGCGCAACGCCGCGGCGGCGGCGATCAGCATGCGCTCGTAGCGGTCCCGCGCGGCGGCCGCGGTCTCGGGCGTCCAGTCCCAGAAGCCCGCGCCGGTCTTGGCGCCCAGCCGGCCCTCGGCCACCAGCTTCGCCAAGGTCGGGCTCGGCGTGGTGCGGCTGGTGAGGGAGGGATAGATGGTCGTCGCCGCGGCGAGCTGGGTCTCAAGCCCCGCCAACTCCTTCTGCAGGATCGGGCCGGCGCCCATGATCCGCATGCCGAAGGTGTAGCGCACCGCCTTGTCCACATCCTCCGGGCTGGCCAGGCCCTCGTCAATCGCGTTGAACGCCTCCCGCACCATGGCGTGCTGGATGCGGTTGGCGAGGAAGCCCGGCACGTCCCGCGCGACCCGGATGGGCACCCGGCCGAGGCTGGCCATGATCTCGGCCAGCCGGTCGCAGGCGGCAGGGTCGGTGTGCTCGCCCTGCACCACCTCCACGCCCGGCACCAGATGCGCGGGGAGGAAGAAGTGCAGGTTGGCCATCCGCGACCGGGTTGCGCAGCCTTCCGAGACATCGGTGATGCGGAAGCCGGAGGCGTTGGTGGCCACCGGCACGCCGGCCGGCACCATCCTGTCCAGTTCGGCGAAGACGGCGCGCTTGAGGTCGAGCCGCTCGGGCACCGCCTCGACCACCACATCCACGTCGGCGAAGCCGACATCCTCCAGCGTCGCCACCAGATCCAGCAGGTCCACCCGCCCCGGCGCGGCCCCGAGCTGGGCGAGCGAGGCCGTGACGCGGTCCAGCCGGGCGGGCCAGCTCGCGCGGTCCGGCTCCACCGCCGTCACCCGCCAGCCGCCGGCGAGGAAGATGGCCGCGATGTCGCAGCCCATCAGGCCGAAGCCGATGATCGCCGCCTGGCCGGGCGGCGTTGCGGGGGGGTCAGCAGGCATGACGGGTTTCCCTTGTTGTCGTGCCCGCAGGTTACGCCGGCATGGCGGCCGGTGGCACCCCGGCATTGGCCGCCCCGCGCAGCATCGCCGCGGCATCGTCGTACAGGAAGGGCAGGGTGGCGTAGCGGATGCCGCGGGTCACCCGCGTCGCCTCATGCAGCAGCGAGCAGGAGAACACCACCGCGCCGCCCGCCGGCGGGCGGTAGCGCCGGCGGCTGAATTCGGGGAACCACAATTCGCCGCCCTCGAAGGCATCGTTCAGGTTGATGGTCACGGCGAAGCGGCGGTGCGCGGTGGCCGGGGTGGTGTTGTCGCGGTGGGCGCGGAAATGGCCGCCCTCGGCGGCGTCGTAGCAGGCGACGATGTAGCGCTCGATCCGGGTCGCCTGGAACTGGAACGCCTTGCGGATCTCCGGCACCAGCCGCCGGATGATCCGGGCGCGGATGCCGGCCTGCACCGTGGCATCCTCGATCACCAGGTCGCGCCGGCGCTTGGCGGCGGGGTCTTGGGCGCCGATGGTCCGGCCGTCGCGTTCCACCATGAAGCCGCTTTCGGTGCCGCCCTGCGCCGCATACAGCGCAATGAGCCGCTGGCAGAAATCCGGCTCGAACACCCGCGGCAGCAGCAGCACCGGGGGCGGCGTCTCCTGCCCGGCGTGCAGCAGCGCCGTCGGCAGCCGGCGCAGCAGCGCGAGCACCGCCGGCAGTTGGGCGGCCGGCGCGACCGCGATCACCCGCAGCAGCGGATCGAGCAGGAAAACCGCCGGGGCATAGGCTGGCCCGTCCTGCACCGTCCCATAGGCCCGGCTGACCGCGAGGTCCGGGTCGAACAGAACCCGCAGGCCGGGCATGGCATCGGGCGGGGCGGCGGCCGGGTCCCGCTCGATGCTCACCAGGAAGGCGGTGGCGTTGGTGTCATCCAGCAGCCCCTCCGCGCGGGCTTCCTGCAGGGTGGCCAGGGCCGCCGCCACGCCGGGCTGTGCGGCCGGGCCGGGGAAGGCCAGCACCACGTACCGCCCGGCCACCGAGGCGAAGTTGTAGCGGGGATTGTTGGCGGTCGCGGCGCGGAACCACGGCGCCGGATCGCCGGGCAGGATGCGGATCGGCGCCGGCTCGCGCTGGGTCATCGGCAAGGGTTCCATTCGCCAATAGGTTTCATGGACAAGTATCCATGTTTGGGGGCATCCGCGAAGGGCGCTACAATAATCTTTTTCGAAACTGGAGGATTGTGGATGCGGCGTCGGGCCCTGCTTCTTACGCTGGCACCGTCCCTCGCGGCGCCCTTCGTGCTGGCCGGGCGGGCCGCTGCGCAACCGCGCCCGGGCCCGCCGCATGAATGGGTGTTCGGCTCCTGGACCGGCGGGCAGTACCCGCCGAACGACTGGGAAAGCCTGGCCTGCTTCGGCAGCCCGACGGTGATCTTCACCCGCGACCTGGTGATGCGGGTCAGCGCGCTCGACACCGCCTATCGCCAGCGAACCATCGAGACGGTGGCGCTGCGGCCGGATGGGCTTGAATTCCGCTTCATTCCGCTGGCGCCGATGCAGGGCCCGCTCGGCTCGCGCCTGCCGCCCGACATCGGCTTCGGCTGCGACCGCAACCCGAACATCCTGCTGGTGGAACGCCGCGGCCCGGATGAGATCGTGTTCCCGGGCTGCAACGAATTCCCCTTCCCCCTGCGCCGTTGCGTCACACGATAGGCCGGCCCATGCGTATCGCCCTGATCCATGCCCTGCGGCATTCCCCGCCGCCGATCGAGGCCGCCTTCGCCCGCGCCTGGCCCGAGGCGGTGCTGATGAACCTGCTGGATGACAGCCTCTCGGCCGATCTCGGCCGGGAAGGCGCGCTGACGCCGGGGATGACGGAGCGCTTCCTTACCCTGTCGCGCTATGCCGTCGGCACCGGGGCGGACGGCATTCTCTTCACCTGCTCCGCCTTCGGCCCCTGCATCGAGGCCGTGGCCAATGAGCGTGGCGCCGATGCCGGTGCTGAAGCCGAACGAGGCGATGATCGAGGAAGCGGTGGCCGAGGCGCGCCGGCTGGCCGCCCCGGGCACCCGCCCGCGCATCGGCCTGCTCGCCACCTTCCAGCCGACGCTGGAGATCATGCCGCCGGAATTCCCCGATGACGTGACGGTGGTACCGCAGCATGCCGCCGGGGCGCTGGCGGCGCTCGATCGCGGCGATCCGGCGGAGCACGACAGGCTGGCGGCCGAGGCGGCCAGGGCGCTGGCCGGTTGCGATGTGGTGGCGCTGGCGCAGTTCAGCCTGGCGCGGGCCGCGCCGCTGGTGGAAGCCGCGACCGGCCGGCCGGTATTCACCACGCCGGACAGCGCGGTGCGCAAGCTGCGGCGCCTGCTGGACCGCTAGCGCGACCGATTGACGGCGGCGGCGGCCGACCCGACGCTGCGGCGAACCACGGGAAGGAACGCCGCCATGTACCAGATCGATGTGCTGATCCAGGGCTATCCCGGCAAGTCGCTCTGCCATGGGGCGCTCGGCTGGAGCACCGTCGCGCTGCTGCGCGGCGGGGGCAGGACGATTCTCATCGATGTCGGCTCCTTCGCGGTGCGGTCGGAGCTTGGCAGACAGCTCCAGGCCGCCGGCTGCCCGCCCGAGAGCGTGACGGATGTGGTGCTGACCCACGCCCATTGGGACCATTCGGTGAACTACACGCTGTTCCCGAACGCCGGGATCTGGATCGGCCGGGCCGAGATGGACTGGGCGACCAGCGTCCCCACCGGCTTCAACCCGCTGCCGGAACTGTATGTGCAGGACTTGGCGCGGCACCCCCGGCTGCACCTGCTGGAGGATGGCGAGGATTTCCTCGACGGCCTCACTGCGCATCTCTGCCCCGGCCATACGCCGGGCTGCCTGGTGTTCCGGCTCACCGGCAACGAGGTGCCGGTGGTGTTCAGCGGCGATGCGGCGAAGAACCGCGCGGAGCTGCTCTCGCTGGCCACCGACATGACCATGGACGCCGGCGCCAGCCGCACCAGCCTGGAGCGCATCTGGGCCCTGTGGAAGCAGCAGCCGGGCACGCTGCTGATCCCGGGGCATGACCTGACCATGCGACTGGATGCCGCCGGCCGGCCGGAGTTCATCGGCCAGCGCCGCGCCGGCATCGCCGCCTGGTTCACCGAGGAGCTGGAGGTGATGCAGGAATTCGACATCACCGAACCGCGCTTCTGAATGGCGCCAGGGCCGCAGCCGCGCGCCTGGGTGCGCCTGCCCTCCGGCCGGCGGCTGGACCTGCTCGCCCCGACGCCCTTCGACTGGGCGGAGGAGGACCTCGCCATCGGCCTGTCCCGCACCTTCCGCTGGGGCGGGCATTCCATCTGGCCCGGGGCGCCGCTGTCGGTCGCGCAGCACTCGCTGGCGGTGCTGGCGCTGCGCCGGTCGCGCGGGCCGCTGACGCCACCCCAGGCACGCCGCGAATTGCTGCATGATGCCGAGGAAGGGCTGATCAACTTCGACTGCATATCGCCGCTGAAGCCCTTCCTCGGCCCCGGCTTCGCCGCCCTGCAGACCCGGCTGCAGGACGTGGTCGCGCTGCGCTACGGCCTGCCCGCCTGGACCGCCGAGGAGAAGCGCGCCCATAAATCCTGCGACGTGGCGCTGGCGGCGGCCGAGGCGGTGCATGTCGCCGGCTGGACCCGGGCGGAGGTGCGCGGGACGCTCGGCATCCGCGCCGGGGTGATGGAGGCGGACCCCCTGCTGCCGATCTACGGCGGCGACCCCTGGCGTCCCTGGCCACCGGAGCTGGCCGCGGAGCGATTTCTCGCGGCGCTGGCGGCAAGCTGAAAACCATTGGACATTCCAGCAGTTAGCAGTGATTCCTAAGGTTTGAATCCAGGCGCCATCGGGCGGGGAGCCGCGCGCCATGATGGCGGGCTCACATGTTGCACTGGGCGCGGCGGCCTGGGTGGTCGCCGCGCCGCATTTCGGCCAGCCCGCGCTGGATGCCGGGGCGATGGCGCTCGCCGGCCTCGGCGGGCTGCTGCCCGACGTGGACCACCCCAAATCCTGGGTCGGCAAGCGGCTGCGGCCGGCCTCGGACATCATCGCCAAGGTGTTCGGGCATCGCGGCATCACCCATTCGCTGGTCGCGGTGGTCGGCTGCTGGCTGCTGCTGCAGCACCAGGCGGTGCCGCTGGAGATCGCCGTGCCGGTGGTCGTCGGCTACCTCAGCCACCTCGCGGCGGATCTGCTGACACCGGCCGGGCTGCGGCTGTCCTGGCCGCTCAAGGGCACCTGGGCGCTGCCGGTCTGCCGCACCGGCTCCCCCTTCGAGCCGGTGCTGGTCGCCGCGCTGATCGCCGCCGCCTGGTGCACCCTGCCGGACCGGCCGGACCCGCGGCAGTACATCGAACAGGTCAGCGAAAGCATCGGGCTGGAGCGCATGGGCTTCTGCTTCGGCTGCGAGGTGCTGCCGTTGCCGCCGCCCGCGCCGCCACCGCCGCCGCGGCGCAAGCTGGCCGACCACGCCGGGCGCGACACCCGCGGATAATCGCCCGCCCCCCTTGGCCTCCGGGCACGGCCGCGCTTGGATGCGCGGCAACGACCCTCGGGAGTGAACCACATGCCGCAATCCGCCGCCGTTCCCATCGCCGGCAACCGCTTCGTCATCGTCGGCGGGGCCAGCCTGGTCGGCTCCGCCACCGCCGGGGAGCTGCTGGACAATGGCGCGGCCGAGGTCGTGCTGTTCGACAATTTCGCCTTCGGCTCGGATGCCGCCATCGCGCACTTGAAGGACCACCCGCGGCTGAAGCTGGTGCGCGGCGACGTGATGCGCATGGCGGACCTGCTGCGGGTGACGGAGGGCGCGCATGGCGTGCTGCTGCTGGCCGCCTACATGACCCTGTCCATGGACCGCGACCCGTGGTCCGGCCTCGACGTGAACATCCGCGGCGTGCAGAACGCGCTGGAGGCATGCCGCGCCAACAAGGTCGCGAAGGTGGTCTTCGCATCCTCTAACGCGACCTACGGCTACGGCCCGGGCGTCGCCGGCGAGCTGGTGGAGAGCACGCCCTTCCACAGCCTCGGCGCGCCGCCGGCCGCCATATTGTATGGCGCCAGCAAGATCATCGGCGAGCAGCTCTGCCGCGACGCCTTCCGCAAATGGGGGCAGGACTACGTCGTGCTGCGCTATTCCACCGTGTATGGCGAACGCCAGCACTACCGCGCGGCCAATGCGCTCTACATCATCGAGACCATCGACCGGGTGAAGCGCGGCGAGGCGCCGCAGGTGTTCGGCGACGGGTCCGAAACCAAGCACTTCGTCTATGTCGGCGACCTCGCCCGCGCCAACCGCATGGCCTTCGAGAGCGCGGCGACGGATCTGGCGGTCAACACCTCCGGCCCGGCGCCGGTGACGACGCTGCAACTGGTCGAGATGGTGACCGACCTGCTCGGTGGCGGGCAGAAGCCGGAATTCGTCGGCAACGAGCCGGGCAAGGTGCGGCTGACCTCCGGCGGCGCCTTCCGCATCGCGCATGAGGCGGCGAAGGACGCCATCGGCTGGGTGCCGGAAGTCGACATGCGCGAGGGGCTGCGCCGCCTCATCGCCTGGCGCGAGGGCAACGAGCCGCGGCCCGACTGACGCGGCCGGCGCGTTACCGCGCCGACCACACCCCCGGCCGCACCGAGGCCGCCGTGATGATGCCGTAGGCGCTGATCCCCAGCGCCACGGCGACGAACTGCCCCTGCAGCCCGTATCCCAGCACATCCCCCAGCAGCCAGCCGCCGCCGACCGCGATGCCGATGCGCGACAGCGCCGCCACCACCGGCCACTGCATCCGCCCGGCGCCCATGCTGGCGAAATACAGCGCCATGCCGACGCCGAAGCCGGGCAGCGCGAAGCCGATCACCGCCAGCGCCTGGGTGGCGATGGCCACCACCTCCGGGTCCGAGCTGAAGGCCGCCGCGGTGAAGCCCGGCGCGAGGGAGACGAAGACGCCGACCCCGAGCGTCACCGCCAGGGCCATCAGCGCGCCGGCCCAGGCGGTGCGCCGCGCCGTCACCCAATCCCCCGCGCCGACCGCGCGGCCGACCAGCGCGGTCAGTGCGGAGCCGACGCCGAAGGCCAGCGGCACCATCAGGAATTCGATCCGAGCCGAGACGCCATAGGCCGCCACCGCCGTCGCGCCGTATGCTGCGACCCGCGCGGTCACCAGGATGGTGGTGAGGTTGGCGACCGTCGCCATGGCGCAGGCGACCAGCCCGACGGAGAATATGCGCGAGAACAGCGCCGGTTGCAGCTTCACCCGCAGGGTCGGCCGGAAGCCCGCGCCGCCGGCCAGCACCACCGCCGCCATGCCGATGCTGGCCGCCGTCATCATCACCGCGAAGGCGATGCCGGCGCCCTTCAGCCCCAGCCCGGCGGGTTCCATCAGTGCCCAGGCCAGCGGCGGGTAGCCGAGCCAGGCCAGCAGCAGCACGCGGGATGCCAGCGCATGCCGCCCGCCGCCGCGCAGCACCGAGGCCAGGGTATTCGCCAGCCAGGCCGGGATGGCGCCGGCGCCGAACAGCCAGGCGCAATAGGCCGCCGCCGCCGCCGCAGCCTCCGGCCCACCGATGGCGCCGAGGATCTGGTAGGGAAAGCCCGCCAGCACCACGGCGAAGGCCAGCCCGAAGCCGAGCGAGATCACCACCGCATGCAGCACCAGGGCGGAGGCTTCCTCCTCCTTTCCCGCCCCCAGGGCGCGGGCGATGGCCGAGACCACGCCGCCGCCCATCGCCCCGGCCGACATCTGTTGCATCAGCAGGGCGAAGGGCAGCACCACCGCCCAGCCGGCCAAGGCCGCAGTACCCTGGCGGGAGGCGAGCCAGGGCTCGACCAACTGGCAGGCGGATTGCAGCGCGGAGACGGCGGTGGTCGGCGCCGCCAGCAGCCAGACCCGCCGCAGCAGCGTGGCGAGCGGTGCCGGTGGCGCCGGGGCGAGGGTGCCGTCAGCCATGCCCGGCATCCTCCGGCGCGAAGCGTTGCCGCGTGGCGGGGCCGGCGCCGGGGCCGGGCAGCACCCGCACATCCTCCGGCCGCAGCGGCGTGCCGGCGGCCGAGAGCGGCGGCGGGGCGGTGACGGGCTGGCCGGTGGCGCGGTCCTCCAGCACCACCAGCGGGCCTTCGGGGCCGGTCATCCAGCGGTCCGCCCAGCCCTTCAGGGCGAGGTAGGCGGGGAAGAAGTCGCGGCCCTTCTCAGTGAGGCGGTAGTCGTGCCGGCCGCCCTCGGCCGGGGATTTCTCCAGCAGGCCATGCGCCACCAGCTCCCGCAACCGGGCCGAGAGGATGTTGGGGGCGATGCCGAGGTTGCGCTCGAAGGCATCGAAGCGGGTGGTGCCGTAGAAGCATTCCCGCAGCACCAGCATGGCCCAGCGCTCTCCGAGCACGGCCATGGAGCGTGCCACGGGGCAGCGCATACGGGTGAAATCGGTGCGGCCCATGGGCGGAGTTCCGGATGACTTGCGGCATGCAAGCATTCCGGCTTGCGGGATGCAAGCTGGCACTCGCCGGGGTGGCGGCTGCGCAGGAAACGGTGCCGGCGCCCCGCTTTTGCAGATCGCCGGCCTTCCTTGGTAACCTGCCACGAGGACAGGCCCGGCCGGTCGCCGGCCCGAAGGATCGCGGCGCGGGCGCCACGCCCGCCACGGGCACCGCCCCGGCCTCGACGCCGCATGGAGGAACGATAAGAATGGCCGCCTTGCAGGACACACGCACCGCCCCGGGCACCGCGCCGGACCTGGACTACGACGCCATCATCATCGGGGCGGGCATGTCGGGCCTGTACCAGCTGCATCGCCTGCGGGAGCTGGGGATGCGGGTGCGGGTGTTCGAAGCCGGTTCCGGTGTCGGCGGCACCTGGTACTGGAACCGCTATCCAGGCGCCCGCTTCGATTCCGAGAGCTACTCCTACGGGTATTCCTTCTCGCCGGAATTGCTGCAGGAGTGGAACTGGTCCGAGCATTTCGCGCCGCAGCCGGAGACCCTGCGCTACCTCAACCACGTCGCCGACCGGTTCGACCTGCGCCGCGACATCCAGTTCCACAGCCCGGTGACCGCGGCGCACTACCACGACGAGATGCGCGGCTGGGAGGTGACGTTGCAGGATGGCAGCCGGCACCGCGCACGCTTCCTCATCACCGCGGTCGGGCCGCTGTCGGCACCGACCCTGCCGCGCATCGAGGGGGTGGGCAGCTTCGAGGGCCAGGCCTTCCACACCTCCCGCTGGCCGCATGAGCCGGTGGACTTCGCCGGCAAGCGGGTGGCGGTGATCGGCACCGGTGCCACCGGGGTGCAGACGATCCAGGAGGTCGCCAAGACCGCCGGCCAGCTGACGGTGTTCCAGCGCACGCCGAACTGGTGCGCGCCGCTGCACAACCGGCCGATCACCGAGGAGGAGCAGCGCAGGATCAAGGCCAACTACCCCGAGATGTTCCGGCGCTGCCAGGAGACCTTCTCCTGCTTCCTGCACACGCCGGACCCCCGCGGCACCTTCGAGGTGACGCCGGAGGAGCGCGAGGCCTTCCTTGAGAAGCTGTACGGCGAACCCGGCTTCGGCATCTGGGTCGGCAACTTCCGCGACTACCTGATGGACCCGGCGGCCAATGCGGTGGTCTCCGACTTCGTCGCCCGCAAGATCCGCCAGCGGGTGAAGGACCCCAGGGTGGCGGAGAAGCTGATCCCGACCAACCACGGCTTCGGCACCCGCCGCGTGCCACTGGAGACCCGGTACTACGAGGTCTACAACCAGCCCAACGTGCAGTTGGTGGACATCAAGGAAACCCCGATCGAGCGGATCACGCCGCGGGGCATCAGGACCAGCGATGCGGAGTATGAATTCGACATCATCGTCTATGCCACGGGCTTCGACGCCATCACCGGCAGCTTCGACCGCATCGACATCCGCGGCCTGGACGGGCTGAAGCTGAAGGACAAATGGGCCGGTGGGCCGAAGACCTTCCTCGGCGTGCAGGTCGAGGGCTTTCCCAACATGTTCATGCTGATGGGGCCGCATACCGCCCTCGGCAACATCCCCCGCAGCATCGAGTACAACGTGGACTGGGTGACCGGCCTGATCCGCACCATGCGCGAGCGCAACCTGACCCGCGCCGACGCCACGCCGGACGCCGTGGCGGCCTGGACCGATCATGTGAAGGCGACCGGTGAGGGGTTGCTGTCCAACGAGGTCAACTCCTGGTTCACCGGCGTCAACACCAATGTCGAGGGCAAGCAGACCCGCATCATCGCGCGCTACAGCGGCAGCGCGCCGGCCTATCGCGCCTGGTGCGACGAGGTGGCGGCGAAGGGCTACCGGGAACTCGCGCTGAGTTAGCCGGCCGGTCGCCGGGGGATGCCGCCCTGCCGGCTCTCCCCCGGAGGTCACTAATACACAATCGGAATGTATTGGATGTGATCGGGGAAGCGAAAACCATCGCCCCCGTCTGGACCGGACACCCGTGACTGCTGGAGGTCCTTCTACTAAAGTCGGCAAGTCATAACGTAATAGTAATTGCGGGCCGCGGAACAATCACTGGCTGGTTGCAGTTGTTACCCGCGCCACGGCATCGAGGATTTCACGGTGAATTTGAACGTCCTGCTTCGCGGGCAGTCCAATGCCTACTACCTGGGCGAATTCAACGGCGGCGCCCAGGCGATGACCCGCCGGGTCGAGGCGCTGCTGGGCTTCGACGGGGTAAACGACCGGGTCACCCTGCAATTCGCCAGCAACCCGGCAGGCAATGTCACGGTAGCCGGTGGTACCGCCTTCCTGACCGATTGGCTGGAGCCCAGGAACGGCAACTGGAACAACGGCTGGCAGGTCGATCGTCTCGAACAGAGCCTGTTGAACTTCATCGGCGACCTGGGCGGCGCACAGAAGGCCCAGCCGACCGCCGTGGTCTGGCTGCACAACGAGTACGACAGCCAGCGCACCGACCTGACGCCCGCCGAATGGGAGAGTGCGGTCCGCTTCGATGCCAGCCTGGTGCGCGATGCCTATGGCCAGTCCGCCGCCAGCCTGCCCTACCTGTTCGTCAGCGCCATCCCGTATTTCCTGGGCACCGACCAGGGCCACCAGTCCATCCGCATCGGCATGGAGAATCTGGCGGCCGATCCCGGCTTCAACGCCCGGATCGCCGCCCGCGCGCTCGATACCGACATGAGCCTCGACGATCTCGACGGCATCCCGCAGAGGGTCGATTACGGCGGCCCGCACCAGTCCTTCACGGACGGGACCCAGACCGGCGAGCGCCTTGCCCTGTCGCTGGCCCAGACCTGGGCGCAATACGCCAAGCCAGGTTCCCCGGTGGCGCAGGCCGGCGGCGTGGTCAACGACCTCGGCCCGCAGGTGGTAGCGGCCCGGCTGGCCGGCGCGAACCAGGTCGCCGTGCAGGTCGGCTTCGACGCGGCGCAGAACCTGCGGACGCTGGACGCGGATGCGGCTGCCGGCGTCGGCTGGTCCGCCATCGGCAACGGTGCCGGCACCAGGGTCGAGGCAACGGCGGCGCAGCTTACCGGCAACGACACGCTGCTGCTGACCTTCGGCTCGCCGCTGCCGGCCAACGCCAAGCTGTACTATGGCTATGGCTATGGCCGGCTGGACGGCGACAACGGCGCCGGCCAGGGCAACGCGGTCTATGACAATGCCGGCATGCCCATCTGGGTCGCCGCGCGGGGCCTGGCGGTGAACGGGGTCGCCGTCATTTCCGATGTGGCGCTGCGCGAGGCGGGTGGTGCGGTCGCCGTCTGGGAGCTGAACGGCGCCGGCATCACCGAAGCCGCCGTCCTTGCCAATCCGGGCAATGGCTGGACCCTGGTGCCGGCCGCCGATTTCAGCAACGACCAGCGGGACGACCTGCTGTTCCAGCATGCGGATGGCCGGCTGGCACAGTGGTGGACGGATGGCGCCAGCATCACCGCGTCCTTCTTCCTGCCCTTCCCGGGGGCCGTGTGGAAGGCCGTCGAAGGCGGCGACTTCAACAACGACGGCCGGGGCGACATCCTGTTCCGCCACGACAACGGCGACATCGCGGTCTGGCAGATGAACGGCGCGTCCATCCTGTCGGCGGCCGTCGTCGCCAGCCCGGGCACGGTGTGGCAGGTGGCCGGCACCGGCGACTTCAACGGCGACGGCAAGTCCGACATCCTGTTCCAGCACGCGGATGGCCGCATCGCGCAATGGCTGATGGACGGCACCGCCGTCGCCGGCAGCAGCGTCTCCGCCAGCCTCGGCGCCGGCGCGTCGATCGCCGGCATCGGTGATTTCAACGGCAACGGCAGGGATGCGATCCTGGTGCGGCAGGCCGATGGCAAGCTGACGATCTGGAGCACCGATGGCAACGCCATCACCGCCGTCACCGATGTCGCCGATCTCGGCCTCAACTGGAGGGTGGCCGATGTGGGCGACTACAACGGCGACGGCAAGTCCGACATCCTGTTGCAGAATGCCGACAGCACGGTAGCCCAATGGCTGATGGATGGCGCCACCGTGGCCAGTGCCTCGCTGGTCGCCTATCCTGGCACGGAGTGGCAGGTGGCCTGACCCGGAGGGTTGAGCCCGGGCCAACCGGAGGAAACCGACATGTCATTGCGCGAAAAAGGCGCGGTCACCGGGGTGGGCGAGACCGCCTACACCCGGGAATCGGGCCGCAGCGTGCTGTCGCTGCAGCTCGAGGCCTCGCTGAAGGCAATCGAGGACGCCGGGCTCAGGCCGGCGGATATCGACGGGGTGATCCCCTATGCCGGCGGGGTGGTCGCCGAGGATTTCATCACCAATCTCGGCATCCCCGACCTGCGGTTCTCGGCGCTGACCCCGCTCGGCGGCGCGAGCTGCGTCGCCGCGGTGCAATGCGCCGTCGCCGCCATTGCCGCCGGCATCTGCAACCATGTGCTGGTGCCGGTCGGCCGCAATGGCGCCTCGCAGGGGCGCATCGGGGTGCGGGTGCAGCAGATGCCGCAGTTCCGCGTGGTCGGCGAATTCGAGATGCCGCTCGGTGCCATCGCGCCGGCGCAGCTCTATGCGCCGATGGCGCGGCGGCACATGGAGCTTCATGGCACCACCAGCCGGCAACTCGGCGAGATCGCGGTCTCGACCCGCGCCAATGCCATCCTGAACGGCAATGCCGTCATGACCAGGCCGCTGTCGATCGACGACCACCAGGCCTCGCGCATGATCTCGGACCCGTTCCGGCTGTTCGACTGCAGCCTGGAGAGCGACGGCGCCTGCGCCATCGTGGTCAGCGCCACCGAACGCGCGCGCGACCTGCGCAAGCCGCCCGTCCTGGTGATGGGCGTCGCCGAGGGCCACCCGGATTCCCCGAGCGCCATCACCCAGCGGCCGGACATGACCCGCCTCGGCATCGCCAAGGCGGCGGCGCGGGCCTTCGCCATGGCCGGCGTCACGCATGACGACATCGATGTCGCCGAGATCTACGACTGCTTCACCTACATCGTGCTCTGCCAGCTCGAGGATCTCGGCTTCTGCGGCAAGGGCGAGGGCGGGCCCTTCGTCGAAAGCGGCGCCATCCGGCTCGGCGGCAGGCTGCCGGTGAACACCCATGGCGGGCTGCTTTCCCAGGCGCATATGGTGGGCATGAACCATGTCGCGGAGCTGGTGCGGCAACTGCGGGGCGAGGCGGGCAAGGCGCAGGTGGCGGATGCCGAGGTGGGGCTCGTGACCGGCTACGGCGACATGGGCGACGGCTCGGTCGCCATCATGAGGAGGGGCTGATGGGCACCACCGCAGGCTACGACAAGCTCGTGCCGGAGCCGACGCCGCACAGCGCGCGCTACTGGGAAGGACTGAACGAGCACCGGTTGCTGCTGCAGCAATGCCCGCGCTGCGGCAAGGTCCGCCACTACCCGCAGCCGATGTGCCCGGTTTGCCATTCCATGGAAGTCGCCTGGATCGAGGCATCGGGCCGCGGCACCGTGCATAGCTGGACCATGACCCACCATGCCTTCCATCCGGGCGTGCGCGGCGACTTGCCCTACCTGCTTGCCACGGTGGACCTTGAGGAGGGCGTGCGCATGAACGCCCAGTTGCGCGGCGTCCAGCCGCAGCGACATGCGCATCGGCCTGCCGGTGCGCGTCGCCTTCGAGACGGTGAGGGAGGGCCTGACCCTGCCCTACCTCGTCACGGGCGACGCCGGCTGAGCCGCCTGGGCTGACTGCCGGAACGGCGGGTCAATCCAGGCGGTAGACGGCCTCGGCGTTGCCCCGGAAGATCGCCCGGCGTTCCGCCTCGCTGAGCCGGCAGGGAAAGGCGTGGCGCGGATCGTCGAAGTCCCAGTGCGGATAGTCGGTGGCGAACAGCACCCGGTCCCAGCCGATCCAGGACAGCGTCCTGCGCAGATCCTCGGGATTCTCCGGCTCCTCCATGGGCTGGGTCGAGACCCAGAGGTTCCGCCGCATGTACTCCGAGGGCGGCCGCTTGCAGTGAGGAACCTCGCCACGCATCTTCTCCCAGTGCCGGTCCAGCCGCCAGGCGAGCGGGGGCAGCCAGGCGAAGCCGCCCTCGATCATGATGATCTTGAGGGTCGGGAAGCGTTCGAACACGCCTTCCAGCACCATGCTCGTGGCCTGGGTCTGCATCGTATGGGTCAGGCCGTGGTGGTCCTCGATGTAGAAGGAGGGCCAGCCCGCGGCGGTCGGGGCATAGCCGGCCTCGCCGCCGACATGCATGCCGATCGGCATGCCGTAATGCGCGGCGGCCTCGAAGATCGGCCAGTAGCGCTGCCGCCCCAGGGGTTCCGTGCTGCGCGAGGTCAGCTGGATCTGCGCGAAGTTGCGGTCATGCACCCGCTTCTCGATTTCCGCGACGGAGGCGGCGGCATCCTCGAAGGGGATCTGGATCGAGGCACGCAGCCGCTTCTCCTGCGAGGTGAAGGCGGCCACCTGCCAGTCGTTGATGGCGCTGCACAGCGCCGTGCTCAGTTCCAGGTTGCGCACCAGGTTGCCCGGCATCAGCGGCTCCAGGATGCCGTATTCGATATCGTAGAGGTCGAGCAGCTGCGCCCGCATGAAATCCAGGTCCGAGCCCGGCGGACCGCCGCCCGGCGGCCAGGAATCCCGCCGCGACAGCATCGGCTGGAAGCGCGGATAGGTGCCGCGCCTGGCGTAGGGGCCGCGGCCCAGCTTGCCGTATTCGGCGATATGCTGCCGCCAGCGCGCCGGAAGATAGGGGTTGAGGTCGGCTTCCGAACGCAGCGTCGGATGGATATCGCTGTCGATGATGCGCAGCTTGCTGGCCTGTTCGACCTGCCGCTCGATGACTTCGCTCATGGGGTGCTGTCCTGCAGCCGCGGATAGGTCGCCAGCGGGTTGTCCACCATGACCTTGCGCAGCAATGAGGGGGGGAAGCCGGGTGGGATGGCCTGGTCGGCCTCGAACTGCCAGTGCGGGTAGTCCGTGGCGAATAGCAGCAACTCGTCCGAGCCGAGCTGGTCCAGGATCTGCCCGACGATCGCCGGGTCGGGCGGCGTGTCGAAGGGCTGCATCGTCAGCCGCACATGGTCGCGGATGATCTCGGACGGCGGGCGCGCCACCCAGGGCACTTCCGTCCGCACGCCGCGCCAGGTCTTGACGGCGCGCCACAGGAAATGCGGCAGCCAGGTCACGCCCAATTCCAGCAGCACGATGCGCAGCCCCGGGAACCGGACGAAGGTGCCTTCCGAGACCAGGCTGAGCAACTGGTCCTCGAAGACCTGGCTCTGGCTGACGTAGTCCTGCAGGTAGTGGGATGGCCAGCCATTGGAGGTGGGCGCGTGGCGGTACATGGAGCCGGCGTGCAGCCCCACCGGCAGGCCGTGCTTTTCCGCCGCCGCCCAGATCGGCCAGTAGTAGCTCTTGCCGTAGAGCATCTCGCCGGCCGCCGGCATCAGGATCTGCACGAAGCGCCGGTCGCCGGCCAGCCGCTCGATCTCCTCCACCGCGAGGTGCGGCGCCTGGGCCGGCACCACGATGGAGGCGCGCAGCCTTGGGTCCTGCGCCAGCCATTCGGCGGCGATCCAGTCGTTGATGGCGCTGCAGATGGCCGCGCCCATGGTCTCGCTCACCGCCACCTGGCCGCCATAGAGCGTGTTGCAGATGGCGAAGCGCGTACCGAATACATCGAGCGCCTGCGACTGCAACAAGGCCATGTCGGTGCCGGGCTTGCCCGATTGCGGGCGCCAGTCCGGCCGGCAGGTGATGGGTGCGCCCGGCGGATAGCTGGCGAGGTCGAAGTCGTCTGCGCCACGCCGCACGAAGGCGTCCCGCCAGTGGTCGTCCATGTAGGGCAGCAGGGTGCGGATGCCCGGCACGCCCGGATGGATGTCGCAGTCGACGGAGCCACGGGTGATGGCGTTCATCGCCCGATCCCCGCCCGGCGCAGGCTCCGCCGCCAATCCCCCGCGAGGTCGTCGAGCGCGGCCTTGGCGGGCTTCTGCCCGAGCAGCGTCGCCGAGACGGCCGTGCGCAGGCCGATCTCAAGGGTGTTCCAGGCCGGGTGCGCCGGGGTGGGGATGCCGGTCTCGATGGCCTGCGCGGCAACGGGTGGCCAGCCCACGGTCGCCGCCAGATCGGGGTCGCGCAGGACGGAGCCGCGCGCGGGCGCGTTGCCGCGTTCCATGGACCGCCGCATCCAGTCCTTGCTGGTAGCCATGCGGATGAACTCCATCGACCAGTCCGCATTCGGCGTGTAGCGCGGCACCGACAGGAAATGCCCGTCGATCCAGGTGCGGCTCTGTTCCTTGGCGGTATGCCCCGGCACGACGTCCCAGGCCCATTGCCCGGCGGTGGTGGAATTCGCCGGGTCGTTGATCAGCGTGCCGTAGGGCGCGAAGGTCTGCGCCATCACGTACCGGTCGCGTTGCCCGCCGGCGATGATCTCGTCGTATTCCCAGGTGGTGGCCTCGGGCGGGACGACCTTGTGCTTCGCCATCAGCGCCGAATAGAACTCCAGCGCCTCGATCGCCTTCGGCTCGTTGATGAAGATCTCGCCGGTCTTGAAGTCGGCCAGCCTGCCGCCGGTGGAGTACAGCCAGGAGGCGAAGCTCGTGTAGGTGCCCGAGCCCTGCTTGCCCATGATGCCGACGGCGTAGCGGTCCGGCGGGTTGTTCACCGCCAGCGCCACCTTCAGGAATTCCTCGAAGGTGCCGGGAGCCTCGTTGAAGCCGGCCTGGGCGAGGATCGGCTTCTGGTAGTGCAGGATGCCGGTGGTGATGCGGTAGGGGATGCCCGAGAGCTTGCCTTCGTAGCTCGCCGCCTGCTTGCTGCCCGCGAGAAAGTCGTCCCAATTGAAACCGGGGTCGCGCGTGGTGATCTTGGCGACCACCTCTTCATGGTCGAGCAGATGCGGCGCCATCCATCCCGCCATGCCGACCGACCATTGTGCGATGTCGATGCCGCTCGACTGGGCGCCGAGTTCGGCCCGCAGCCGGGCCCGCCAGGCATCGACCGGCAGCATGGTGAATTCCACCCGGATGCCGGTTTCCTTCTCGAAGGCGGGTGCCACCTCCTCCATCAGGGTGCGCTTCCAGCCACCCTGGTTCTCACCGATATAGACCAGCTTCTCCGGCCTGGATTGCGCGCGAAGGCTTCGGGGGGCGGCCAGGATGCTTCCCGTGGCCGCGGTGGCCTGCAGCAGTTGCCGTCGGTTCAATCGGCTCATGGCGTTTCCTCCCGATCTTCTTGTTGGCTGGACGTCCTTCATCCCTTGACCGCACCGGACGAAAGCCCGGCAACCAGATGACGCTGTGCCGCGAAGGAGAAAATGATCACCGGCAGGATCACCAGCATGCCGGATGCTGTCATCGCCCCCCAGTCCACGCCGGAATCGCCACCCGAGAAGCCGGCCATCAGCACCGGCAGCGTCTGGGTGTTGTTGTTGGTCAGCACGGCCGCGAACAGGAAATCGTTCCAGGCAAGCTGCAGGCACAGGATGCTGGCGGCCACCATGCCCGGCCGCGCCAGTGGCAGTACGACGCGCAGGAAGGCGGTATAGCGGGTTGCACCGTCGATCCAGGCGCATTCCTCGACTTCCGGTGGAAGGTCCTCGAAGAAGCCCCGCATGATCCACACCACCAGCGGCAGGCTGAAGGTGCTGTAGGCGAGCACGACGCTGAGATGGGTGGTGGTCAGCCCGAGCTTGCTGAACAGCACGTACATCGGCACCAGCACAGCAATCGGCGGCAGCATGCGCATGACCAGCAGGGTGAAGAACAGGAAGGACCGGCCACGGAAGGGAAACCGGGCGAAGGCATAGGCCGCCGGCACACCGACGCAGAGCGAGAGCAGCACCGCGCTGGATGAGACGATCAGCGTATTGAGGAACGCCTTCAGGAAATCGGCACGCCCCAGCACATCCGCATAGTGCTCGAAGGTCGGCCACCACAGGAACAGCGGCGGATCGGCGAAGATCTGTGGCCGGGTCTTCAGGGAAAGGCCGAAGATCCACAGCAGCGGGAACAGGAAGGCGATGGTGAGAAAAATGAGCGCCAGGTAGACCAGCCCGGCCTCGATGCGCCTGGTGCGGCGTGATCCGACAACGGCGGCCATCAGTAGACATCCCTGCGGCGGATGATCGCGATGAAGAACAGGCACATCAGCATCGACAGCACCAGCATCACCCAGGATGCGGCGGCGCCCAGACTGAAGTCGAACTGCACGAAGGAGATGAGGTAGGTGTACATCGACAGCACCATGGTCGAATCGGCAGGGCCCCCGCCGGTCATGGCATAGACGTTGTCGAAGGCCCGGAACTCGAAGATCGTGCGCAGCAGCAGGGCCACCAGCAGGTAGGGCCGCAGCAGCGGCAGGGTGACATGGCGGAACATCTGCCAGCGGCTGGCGCCGTCGATCGCGGCGGCCTCGCCCGGCTCGCTCGGCAGCGAGCGCAGCCCGGCGAGCAGGATCAGCGCCACATAGGGCGTGCTGTGCCAGACATTCACCAGCCAGACCGCGGCCAGCGCCGTGCCGGGCATGCCGAGCCAGACGATCCGCTCGCCGATGAAGTAGTTGATGACGCCATGCGTCGGGTCCAGCAGCAGCTTCCAGCACAGCGCGCCGACGATGGGCGTGATCATCATCGGCACGATCAGCGCGGTGCGGAAGGCCCGCATGAACGGCAGGTCGACATTCAGCAGCATGGCAATGGACAGCCCGAGCGCCAGCTGTGCGGCGACCGCCGCGGCAGTGAAGCCGAAGGTGATCCCCAGGCTGCCGATGAACACCGGGTCGGCGAGCAGGTCCTGGTAGTTCGCCAGCCCGACGAAGCTGCCGCCCAGCAGGTTCTGCGACAAGGACCAGCCGGTGAAGCTCAGGTAGAAGGAGAACAGCAGCGGCAGGCCGAAGATGCCCAGCATGATCAGGAGCGTCGGGGCCAGGGTGGCATGGAGGAAGTAGCGGTCGAGCGAGATGCGGCTGAGCCTGCCAATCGCCGGGGCCGCCGCGGCCACCGCCAGCGGATGCGGAACGGTTCTGGTGCCTTCGCTCATGTCTCCTCCCGATCCGCGCCCTTCTTGCTTGCCGGGGCGCATTATCCGCCGCGTGGTGGCGGCCTAGGCAGAGGCGTCAAAGCTCGACGACGAGATAGTCCTCCTCGAGGGATACGGCGACCGTCTCGGCGACATAGGGACCCTTCACCAGCGAAGTCCCGGGCGCCACCTCGACCGGGTACTGCCTCGCCTTGATGCGGGACGGCTCGCACCAGGACTGGCCGGTGCGGATATCGAATTCCCAGCCATGCCAGGGGCAGCGGATGATCTCGCCGGGCCGCGACATCCGGTACTCGCCGGGTTGCTCCGCGGTCACCAGGCCGGTCAACTCACCCTCGCACAGGCCGGCGCCCTGGTGGGGACACCGGTTGATCAGCGCAAAGAAGTCGCCGCCGAGATTGAAGACGGCGATAGGCCGGCCCTTGATGGTCACCAGCTTGCGGCTGCCAGGGGGCAGTTCGGCAACAGGCGCAACGACGTGCTTGCTCATCCGGAATGCTCCGATGCGGCACGATAGCCAGCTATCCTAACGATGGCGCCGCCGCTTCCGCAATCCGCAAATGTGTCGCTGACCATGCGCAACAAGCTCGTGATCCCCTACCGCCCCGGCTTGGGTTGCTGCCTGTCAGGCCGCCGCATCCTCCAGGATCATCGCCGCAGCCTTTTCACCGATCATGATGGACGGCGCGTTGGTATTCCCGGCAACGACCGAGGGCATGATCGAAGCATCGGCTACCCGCAGCCCGCCGATGCCATGTACCCGCAGGCGCGGGTCGACCACGCTGTTGCTGCCGGTTCCCATCGCGCAACTGCTGGACGGGTGATGGTTGGTGGTGCCGGTGCGGCGAAAGAAGCTTTCCATGTCGGCCTCGGTCTCCGCGCCTGGACCAGGCACCAGCTCCTCCATGACATAGGGCCGCATCGCCGGCTGGGCCACGATGCTTCGTGCCAGCGTCATCCCCGCCACCATGGCCCGCCTGTCGTAGTCGGAGGTGAGGAAGCCGAAGGTTATCGCCGGTGGTGCCAGCGGGTCGGGGCTGGCCAGCCGCACCGTGCCACGGCCATCCGGTGCCAGATGCACCAGCCCGAGGGTGAAGCCGGAGAAGGGATGCGGCGTCACCCGGTCCCGGGATCGCTCCAGGGTGCTCCATTCCATCAGGTTGATCTGCAGATCGGGCCGCTCCAGGCGGTCATCCGAGCGGGCGAACACGCCAGCGCGGATGCCGTTCACCGCCATCGGCCCGTCACGCAACAATGCGTACCGCAGCGCCGCGACGATCTTGCGCGGCCAGCTGTTCTCAAGATCGTTCAGCGTTATCGGCTGGGCGCAGCGCCACATCAGGTAGGTGCAGAAATGGTCGTGCAGGTTGGCGCCCACCGCGGGCATGTCCCGCACGACCTCCACCCCCATCTCCTGCAGGTGGCTGGCCGGACCGAGGCCCGACAGTTGCAGCAGCTGTGGCGAACCATAGGCCCCGCCGCAGACGATGACTTCCAGCCGCGCCCGCGCCTGCTGCCGGCCGCGCGGCGACTGGTACTCGACCCCGACCGCGCGCCCCTCCTCGATCAGCACGCGCGTCGCCTGGCACAGGGTGCGGATCTGCAGGTTTGGCCGTGCCGCGGCCGGGGTCAGGTAGGCCCGGGCGGAACTCCAGCGGCGGCGGTTGCCGGTGGTGGTCTGGTAGTAGCCCGCGCCTTCCTGTTGCGCGCCGTTGAAATCCGGATTGCGTTGCAGTGCCCACCTGCCCGGCCGCGACGATCATCGCTTCGGAAAGCGCCGAGTTGCCCGGCTGGTCGGCGACGTTCAGCGGCCCGCCAGTGCCGTGGAAGGCGCAGGCGCCGCGCTCCTGGTTCTGCGCCTTCCTGAAATAGGGCAGCACCGAATCCCAGTCCCAGCCGACGCAGCCGCGCTGGCGCCAATCGTCATAGTCGCGCGGGTTGCCGCGGATGTAGACCATGCCGTTGATCGAGCTGGTGCCGCCCAGCGTCTTGCCGCGCGGCACATAGAGCCGCCGGCCATCCAGTTCCGGATGCGGCGCGCTTTCGAATTTCCAGTTCACCCTCGGGATTGACGTAGGTCTTGGAGAAGCCCAGCGGAATGTGGATCCAGGGATTGCGGTCCGGCGGTCCGGCTTCCAGCAGCAGCACCCGGTGCCGGCCGTTCTCCGACAGGCGGGACGCCACCACCGCGCCGGCCGAGCCGGCACCCGCGACCACGAAATCGAATGTCTCCGGATCGTCCGCCATCCCCACCTCATCATCCTGCCGGCTGCCCGGGCGTTGATTGTCCAGCCACATGGTATCCATCCGGACCACGTCGTAGATGCCGGAATACTCCTCCGGCATGTGGCCTTTCACATAATCATACCAGCCATCGTTGATCTTCTTCCAGGAGACCGGCAGCACCAATAGTTCTGCGACCCGCCGTCCTTGTACCAGGCGTTGAAGTAGTCGGACGGATCGACCAGGGTGGAGACGTCCGCGCCGGTCGGCAGGCCGACATTGCCGGAACGGACATCGTCGAACCACACGGATTCAACGACGGCCCGCAACCTGCACTCGATGTTGAGCCTCTGTTGCATCATTGCCTGGATCGCAGGCGCCCATAGCTTGAAGGTGGCCACATCGCGGATGACGAAGCCGAGGCCACGGATGCCGCCGCCATCAATGCGCGTGCCTCGCGGATCGCCGCCGCCGGGTCTTCCTGGTAGCCGAGCCGGCCGGACAGCTCCTCGCGCGGGGCGGCAAATTCGGAGAAGGGGTAGATGAAGCCGCCGACCATGCATGGGCGCCACATCCTTCACCACCTCGACCAGTACCGCCTTGTCCAACACCGGATGCATGGCGCGGCGCACGCGCGGATCATCGAGCGGCTTCTTCCTGGCGGTGACCCAGGTTGCCTGGATGACGCTCTGGTAGAAGTCGGTGCCGGACATGCCGGGTGTCCGCTTCACCCGCTGCTGCGGGATCGGGTCCAGCAGCCGGGCATAATCGACCCGGCCGGACAGCTGCGCCGAGCCAAGCTCGGGCGAGAAGGGCAGGGCATGGTAGAACTCGATGCCGTCCAGGCAGGGCAGCACCTTGTTAGTGAACGCGCTGCACCTCGGTCAGCCGGGTGAAGCCATCGGGGCCGAAGATGGCGACGAGCGGGTCCCCCGGCAGGATGCGCATGATGAAGACGACGACGGACACGCCCGGCACCATCAGGGCCCCGAACATCAGGCGCCGGACCATGTAGCCGATCATGCTTGTGGAACCGGCATGGTCATGCCGTCACAGCCGCGCGCCGTTCGCACGCCATGGTGTTGTCCTCCCGCGCCGCAGCGCTATGCCGCTGCCACTTGCCCCGGCGGCGGCGGCGCTGCATCCATACCCCCACGACCCGTATCCGGCAGCAAGGCGACAGGGTTATTGCGACTGAATCGCATTTGCTGTATGCGACAGGTCCGCTCCGCCCGTACCGGGCTGCCTATGGAACCCCATGATGCCGGATGAACAGCTGGCCATCCGCCGCCCCGCCCCCGTCCCCGCGCAGGCGGAACCTCATCCAGCCCACAGGGGAATCCAGCCCATGCTGATCCGCCGCACCTTCCTCGGCGCAGCATTTGTCGCGGCGCTCGCCCCCGCCGCCGGGGCACAGCCGGCGCCCGCCATCCTCGGCACCTATGCCGATATCGCCGCCGCCATGTACGGCGATGCCCTGGCCGGCGCCCGCCGCCTGCGCGAGGCGGTCGGCGCCCTGGTCGCAACGATCCGTCCGAGGCGACGCTGGCCGCCGCCCGCGCGGCCTGGATCGCCGCCCGCGTGCCCTACCAGCAGACCGAGGCCTTCCGCTTCGGCAACCCGATCGTCGACGACGTGGGAGGGCCGGGTGAACGCCTGGCCGCTGGACGAGGGGCTGATCGACTATGTCGACGCCGCCGCTACGGCGACGCCAACGACGAGAACCCGCTGTTACACCGCCAACGTCATCGCCAACCCGCGCTGACCCATGCGCGGCAAGACCATCGACGCCGACCATCACGCCCGAGCTGCTGGCGCACGCTGCAGGAGATCGGCGGCGTCGAGGCCAATGTCGCGACCGGCTACCACGCCATCGAGTTCCTGCTCTGGGGCCAGGACCTGAACGGCACCGGGCCGGGCGCCGGCGACCGTCCCTGGACCGACTACGCCGCGGGCGACGGCTGCACCGGCGGCAATTGCGACCGCCGCGGCGCCTACCTGAAGGCGGCGACGCGACCTGCTGGTCGCCGACCTGGACGCGATGGCCGCCAACTGGGCCGCCGGCGGCGCCGCGCGGCGGGCGCTGACGGAGCACGGGACCGATGCCGGGCTCGCCGCCATCCTCACCGGCCTCGGCAGCCTGTCCTACGGCGAGCTGGCCGGCGAGCGCATGAAGCTCGGCCTGCTGCTGCACGACCCGGAGGAGGAGCACGACTGCTTCTCCGACAACACCCACAACAGCCACTATCTACGACGTGGTGGGCATGCGCGACGTCTATCTCGGGCGACTACCGCCGCATCGACGGCGGCATGGTCCGCGGGCCGGCCTGGCCGGATCTGGTGCGCGCCGCGGCGCCGGCGCTGGACCGGAGATGCGGGCGCGAGCTGGACGCCACGGTCGCCGCGCTTGCCAGGCGATCAAGACCGCGCGCCGAGACCGCCGAGGCCTACGACCAGATGCTCGGCGAGGGCAACGCCGAGGGCAAGCCGCGGTCCAGGCCGGCGATCGACGCGCTGCTGGCGCAGACCCGCGCCATCGAGCGGGTCGTCGCGCGCGCTGCGAGCTCGACGAGTCGACGTTCGAGGGCTCCGAAAGCCTCGACAACCCCGGAGCGGTCTTCCAGTGACGCGCGTCCCTGATCGCCGCGATCCCCGGCCTCGCGCTGCTGGCCTGCCGCCCTGGTCGGCTCGCTGCTCGGCCGGCGCCGGCGCGTGCGCCCGCCGCCGATGAGGCCGCGCGCGGGCCGCGACTGCGCCGACGACCGACTTCGCCCGGCCGAGCGTTCGAGGCCGCCCGGCGGCGCCGCCACGCCGCCGGGCCGCCAACGCGACGCCTTCTCGCAGCCCTCGGCCAACCTGTCCTTCGAGCGGCGAGCTCGACTTCAAGGTCGGCGACGGCTTCTTCCGCAGGCTCTGGGTCTCGGCCCCCGCCTCGACCCGCAGCCGTCGGACGGGCTCGGGCCGCTGTACAACGCCCGCGCCTGCCAGACCTGCCACCTCAAGGACGGCCGCGGCCAGCCGCCGGCGGGCCGGGCGAGGCGGCGTCTCGCTGTTCCTGCGGCTGTCCGTGCCGCCGCGCGACGCCGCCGAGCAGGCCGCGCTGGCGCAGCGCCGCATGCCCGCGATCGCGCCGAGCCGACCTACGGCGGCCAGCTCCAGACCTTCGGCGTCCCGGGCCATCCGGCCGAGGGCCGGATGGTGATCGACTGGACCGAGTTCGCCGGTGCCGCTCGACGGTCGGCGAGGCCGCGCCGCCTGCGCCGCCCGGCCTACGCGCATCGACGGACCTCGGCTACGGCCCGCTTGCACCCGGACTTGATGATCTCGCCCCGCGTCGCCCCGCCGATGATCGGCCTCGGCCTGCTCGAGGCGATCCCCGCGGCCGACATCCTGGCCGGCGCCGACCCCGACGACCCGACGGCGACGGCATCTCGGGCCGCGCCGACGAGGTCTGGAGCGGCCGAGCACGGCCGGCCTGATGCTCGGCCGCTTCGGCTGGAAGGCGGCAAGCCGACCGATCGGCGACCAGGCGGCCGACGCCTTCGCCGGCGACATCGGCATCTCCACGCCGGCTGCACCGCAGCGGCTGCGGCGACTGCACCGCGGCGCAGGCCGCCTGCCGCAGCCGCGCCCGACGGCGCCGACGCGCCGGAGGACGTCGAGGTGCCGACGCCAGCTGCTCGACCTGGTCGTGTTCTACGCCCGCAACCTCGGCGGTGCCGGCCCGCCGCGACGTCGACGACGCCGAGGTGCTGCGCGGCAAGGCGCTGTTCTACGCCGCCGGCTGCGCCGCCTGCCACCGCCCAAGCTTCGTCACCGGCGCGGCTGCCGGGCGCGCCCGAGCATTCGCGGCCAGCTGCATCTGGCCCTATACCGACCTGCTGCTGCACGACATGGGCGAGGGCCTGGCCGACGACCGGCCGGAGGGCGATGCCGATCGGCCGCGAATGGCGCACGCCGCCGCTCTGGGGCATCGGCCTGCACCGCAGACGGTCAGCGGGCATACGCAACTTCCTGCATGACGGCCGGGCCCGCAGCCTGCTCGAGGCGATCCTCTGGCATGGCGGCGAGGCGCAGGCGGCCCGCGACGCGGTTGCCGCGCATGTGCCCCGCCGACCGCGCCGCCCTGATCGCCTTCCTGGAGAGCCTGTGATGATCTCCCGCCGCCTGATCCTGGCCACCCTCTGCCTGCCCGCCGTCGCACGCGCCCAGGACAGCGAAGCGGCCCGGCGCCATGCCATCCGGCAGATGGTGGCGGGGCAGATCCTGCCCGGCCACGCGGGGTTCGCCGCCGCCACCGCGCGCTTCGCCGCCGCGACCCGGCTGCTGGAAACCGAGGCGGATGCGGCCCATGCGGATGCGGCGCGCGCGGCCTGGACCGGCAGCGCCATCGCCTTCCAGCGCATCCGCCACCTGCGCTTCGGGCCGATGGACGCCTTCGACCGTGCCTTCCGGATCGCCTTCTTCCCTGACCCGCGCAACAGCATCGGCCGGGAAATGACGGAGCTGCTGCGCGAGGCCGACCCCGCCAGCATCACCGAGGAAGCCTTCCAGCGCGGCCGGATCGCGGCGCAGGGGCTGCCCGCGGCCGAGCGGCTGCTGTTCGGCGCCGAGGCGCCCCGGTTGCTCGCCCCCGACGAGGGTTTCCGCCGCAGCCTGCTGGCCGCCATCGGCCGCAACCTGGCCACCATCGGGCAGGCACTGGAAGCGGGCTGGACGCATGGCGACCCGCCCTATGGCCAGGTGCTGGAAGGCGCGCCGGGCACCGCCTACCGCGACCCCAGCGAGGGGCTGCTGGTGCTGTTCAAGTCGTTGCATGGCGGCCTCGAATTCCTGGCCGAGCGGCAGGTCGCGCGGGTGCTCGGCGCCTCCGCCCAGGCGGCGCGGCCACGCAGCGCCGAGGCCTGGCGCAGCGGCGAATCGCTGGCACTCATCCGCGCCTCGCTGGCGGCGCTGGCGGAGCTGCACCGGCTCGGCTTCGATCCGCTGCTGCGCGCCGCCGACCCCGAACTGGCGCGCGAGATCGCCGGGGGATTCGCCGAGGCCGCCGCCGCCGGCGCCGCCATCATGCCGGGGCTGGAGGAGGCAGTCGGGCAACCCGCCGGCCGTGCCGCCGTCGAGGCGTTGCTGCAACCGCTCGGCAAGCTGCGGCGGCTGCTGACCGAGCGTGCGGCGCCGGCCATAGGCATACCGGTCGGCTTCAATTCCATGGATGGGGACTGATGGCGATGATCGGACGCAGGGCGGCGCTGGCGCTGCCGGCATTGCTGCTCGCCCAGTCGGCGCGGGCGCAGGCTCCGGCCTTCCTGTCCGCCGCCGCCGATGCGGCAGGGGGGTGGCGGGCCGCCGCCTTCGGCCTGGACGGCACCGGCCGGTTCGAGCTGGCGCTGCCGGCACGGGGCCATGGCGCGGCGGTGGCACCCGGCGTGGCGGTGCTGTTCGCCCGCCGCCCGGGCCGGTTCGCGCTGGTGCTCGACCCGGCGAGCGGTGCGGTGCGGCAGCGGATCGAGCCCGCGACGGAACGCTGGTTCTGTGGCCATGGCGCCTTCTCGGCCGATGGCGCGCTGCTGCATGCCACCGAGATCGACGGCGACGGCCAGGGCCTGGTGGGGGTGTACGCCGCCGGGCAGGGCTACCGGCGGATCGGGGAATTCCCCACCGGCGGCCTCGACCCGCATGACATCCGCCTGGCCCGGGACGGCACCACGCTGGTCGTGGCCAACGGCGGCATCCGCACCGATCCGCGGCTGCCCCGGGCGCGGTTCGAACTGGACGGGATGGACAGCAGCCTCGCCTGGATCGACGCCGCGAGCGGCCAGGTCCTGGCCAACCGGCGGCTGCCGGAGGCGCAGGCGCTGCTGTCGCTGCGCCATCTGGCGATCGGCGACGGGGATGCGGTGTTCGTCGCAGCCCAGCATGAGGGGCCGCGCTTCGAGACCCTGCCGCTGGTCGCCGTTGCGCATGGCGAAGGGCTGGCGACCCTGGACAACGCGTCCGCAGTCTGGCGCGGCATGGACCATTACGCGGGCAGCGCGGCGGCCAGCGCCGATGGCCGGCTGGTCGCGGTGACCAGCCCGCGCGGCGGCATGGCCGCGGTGTTCGACACCGCCAGCGGCGCGATGCGGGCCAGGGTAGCGCTGCCCGATGGCTGCGGCGTCGCCGCCGCGCCTGGGGGCGGGTTCGTGATGACCTCCGGGCTGGGCGAGGTTGCCGTCAGCGCCGGGGATGCGGCGCTGGCGCCCCTGCCCGGGGCGTGGCTGCGCCGGCTGCGGTGGGACAACCACCTGGTCGCGCTGGCCGGCTGAACGGCCGGCCCTGAACCGGGCCCATGTCGCGGCGTTGGTCTGCCACGCCGGCCAGCCCGGCCAACCGCAACACGATGGCAGGGGCAGCATGATCAAGCTGGGTTACAAGCTGATGTCCGAGGAGCACGGCCCACAGGCGCTGGTGCGCAACGTGGCGCTGGCCGAGCAGGCGGGCTTCGACTTCGCGGCGATCTCCGATCATTTCTCGCCCTGGATCGAGGAACAGGGCCATGCGCCGCTGGCCTGGTCGGTGCTCGGCGCCCTGGCCAACGCCACCCGGCGTATCGGCCTGATGACGGCGGTCACCTGCCCGATCATGCGCTACCACCCGGCGATCATCGCCCAGGGCGCGGCGACGCTGGGCCTGCTCAGCGACGACCGCTTCACCCTCGGCCTCGGTGCCGGGGAGCGGCTGAACGAGCATGTCACCGGCAAAGGCTGGCCCGGCGTGGGGGAGCGGCACGAGCGGTTGTCGGAAGCACTCGACATCATCCAGGGGCTGTTGTCCGGCGAGCTGAAGAACTATCGCGGCGAATACTTCCGGCTCGACCATGCCCGCCTGTTCGACCGGCCCGAGCGCAAGCCGCCGGTGATCCTGGCCGCCGGTGGCCCCGAGGCGGCCCGCCTCGCGGCCCGCAAGGGCGAGGGGATGATCGCCACAGAGCCGCGGTCCGACCTGGTGGAGGCATACCGCGAGGCCGGTGGGGAGGGGCCGTGCTACGCCGAGGTCGCCATGTGTCATGCCGCCAGCGAGGAGGAGGCGCGGAAGACGGCGCATCGATTCTTCCGCTGGTCCGTCACCGGATGGCCGGTGATGGCGGAGCTGCCGAACATCGACAGCTTTGCCGCCGCGACCAGCCACGTCACGCCCGAGATGGTGGCGCAGATGGTGAGTTGCGGCCCGGACCCGGAGCGGCATCTCGCGGCGATCGACCGCTTCGTCCAGGCCGGCTTCGACCACCTCATCCTGACCCAGGTCGGGCCGGAACAGGCGGGCTTCATCGAGTTCTTCCAGGCGAAGCTGGCGCCCGCGCTGCGCAAGGGCCAACCGGCGGCCTGAGCGGGGAGTGCCGCGTCAGAGTTCGGACCAGCGGCGCACCAGGTTGTGGTAGCCGCCGGTCAGCGACAGCACGCTCGGGTGGTCATCCGGCAGGGCTTGGCGCAGGCCGATGATGGCCATGTCCATCTCGTGGAGGAAGGCGCGCTGGCCGTCGTCCTTCACCATGGATTGCGACCAGAAGAAGCTGGACCACCGGCTGCCGCGGGTGATCTCCCGCACGTGGTGCAGGCTGGTGGCGGGATAGACGATGAGGTCGCCGGCCGGCAGCTTGACCGACTGGCTGCCGTAGGTGTCCTCCACCACCAGCTCGCCACCGTCGTACTCTTCCGGGTCGGTCAGGAAGAGGGTGGAGGAGACATCCGCCCGCATGCGGAAGCCGCCCGTGCCCGGCACCGTGCGGATGGCGTTGTCCACATGGGCGTTGAACTTCATGCCGACGTCATATCGGTTGAACATCGGCGGATAGACCCGGTAGGGCAGCGCGGCCGAGGTGAACAGCGGCGTGCGGCCAAGGGCCCGCAGGACCAGCTCACCCAGCTCGCGGCTCGCCGTGCTGTTCTCGGGGATTTGCAGGTTGAACTTCGCCTTGGCGGATTGTTCGCCGGCGGTGGCCCGGCCATCGGCCCAGGCCGCCGCCTCCAGCACGCGCCGGCATTGCGCCACCTCGGCGTGCGTCAGGACATTGGGGATTCGAACGAGCATCGGGGTTGCTCCTGAAGGCGGCGGGCCAGCATTCCGGCCCGCCGCCGGCGGTCACGCTCTAGAGCAAACCCCGAACGGGTGGAATCACCCGGCAGGGGTAATTTGCTCGCCTAAACAACAGGCTAGAGCGCATTCCGTGAGCCATGTCGAACGGAATGCGCTCTAGTAGGTGGCCGCGAGGGTGAACAGCACGGTCCGCCCGGCCGATGGGTTGACCCGGTTGGCCCACAGGTTGTCGTAGTTGAGCTCATTGGTCAGGTTGTAGCCATTGACCGCGAAGCGCCACTGCTTGCGCTCGCCGAAGCTGTGGGACACCAGCGCATCCAGGTTGAAGTTCGAGGGCACCTCGGCCGTGTTGCTGGCGTTGAGGAACGCCTGGCTACGCCAGGTGATGCCGCCGCCGAGGGTGAACTGGTAGGGCGTCTCGCGGAACACCTCATGGGTCGACCAGACCGAGGCGGCATGCCGCGGCACGAACTGGACACGCTGGCCGCGATTGGCCGCGTTGGTGGACTCCGTCGTCTCGCTGTCCATGTAGGTATAGTTGGCGATAACGGTCCAGTCGCGGGTGATCGCGCCGGTCAACCCGACTTCGACGCCCTGGTTGCGTTGTTCATCGCCGGACTGGGTGCTCAGACCGGTGAGCGGATCGGTTTCGACGGCGTTGCCCTTCTCGACCCGGAACAGCGCGCCGTAGACGCCCAGCCGGTTGTCGAATAGGCCGAACTTCGCGCCAAGCTCGTAGCTGGTGTTCCGCTCCGGATCGAGGCTCTGGTTGCTCACGTTGAAGGTGCCGGGCTGCGTGGTGATGAAGGAGCCCGGCGGGCTGGTCGAGGTGGCATAGGAGAAGTAGTAGGTCTGCGACGGCGTCGGCTCGAACACCAGGCTGGCACGCGGGTCGACGAAGGTTTCGTTGGAGGCCAGCGACGTCGTCGCCGCCCCGGTGCCATAGGTCTTGTAGTCTACGTCGTAGTTGCTGACGCGCAGGCCGCCGATGACCGAAACCTGTGGCGTGAGCCAGAGCCGCTCGGTCAGGAAGGCGCCGAGGTGCCGCTGGTCGGTCTCCCGCACATTGGCGCCGGAGCCGGGAACGACGCTGTAGCCCGCCGCCGAATGGCTGGGGTCGAGCAGGCTGACGACGGGTCGCAGGCTTGGGCTATAGGCCGAGCCGGTGCGCTTGTCGCTCTGCAACCATGCATCCACGCCGAAGGTCGTCTCATGCCGGAACGGGCCGGTCGTGAAGCGGGCCACCGCCGTGGTCACGTTCTGCACCCCCCAGGTTTCCTGGTGGAAGGGGTTGCCGGCGCCGCTGGCCCGCACCGTCGGGACCGTCGCGGGGTTGTTGTCGAAGAAGTCGCCAAGGCAGTTCAGCGGCGTTGCGCCGCAGCCGACAGGCGAGGATGCGAAGTCCCGCGTGACGTAGCTGAACCGGGTGTCGTTATAAAGCGTCAGCCAATCCGTCGCCTTGTGCTGCAGCCGGGCGGTCACCCGATCCACCGTGACATCGTCCCGGTCGAGGTCGAAGCCATACCAGTTCCGGCGCCGGACGCCGAACTCCGTCACCGGCCGACCGACGGTCTCGCCCGGCGCGGTCACCACCGGCACGCCGTAGTCGGGCGTGCGGTTGTCCTCGAAGTGCATGTAGTCGACCGTCAGCGTCGTGTCGGTGCCCAGGCCGAAGGCGATGGAGGGCGCGATGCCGAAGCGGCCGGAATCGACCTCGTCGCGGCCGACCACCCGGTTGTAGTGGCCCATCAGGTTCAGCCGCACCGCCGTGGTGCTGTCGATCTGCTGGTTGATGTCGATGGTGCCGCGGAACAGCGGACCGAGGCCGCCGGTGATGCTGCCGCCGTAGGAATTGCCCAGGTGCGGCGTCCGCGTGTTGACGTTGACGGCAGCCGCCGACCGTGTTCTGGCCGAAGGTCGTCGCCGAGGGGCCCTTCAGGACCGAGACGCTTTCATAGTTGAAGGCATCCCGCGAGTAGGAGCCGAAATCACGCAGCCCATCCAGGTAGACGTCGTTCTGCGAGGTGAAGCCACGGATGCGGAACTGGTCGCCGTTGACGCCGCCATTGCCCTCGCCGATCGAGGCCGTGATGCCGGGCACGTTGCGCAGCGCCTGGTCGAGGGTGGTGACGTTCTGCTGTTCCAGCACCTCCCGCGGGACCACGTTGATGGTCTGCGGCGTCTCCTGGACGGTGCCGGGCAGCCGGGACACGCCGGTGCCGCGCCGCAGGGTATTGGCCGGCTCCGCGCCGGTGACATCCACCACCGGAAGCTCCAGCGCCGGAGCCTGGGCCGAGGAACCTTGGGCCGAGGAACCTTGGGCCGGGGAGCCTTGGGCCGTGGTTGCCGGCTGGGCCTGGGCCACCGCCGAGAGCGCGACCGCCAGGCCTGCCGTGATGGCCAACTGGGATACGGTGCAATGAAGCAGGGATCTCTTGGTCATCTCAACGCTCCGGCCAGAATTGAGAGTGATTCTTAGTTGCAATTCGTCACGGCGGCAATGGCCCGGGACCGGGAAATTGCACGGCTGTCATGGGCCGGAGACCCTGTGCCGCGAATGCCACGGCGGCTGGGCGCTGCCGGCTTGCGGGATGCGCCGCCCGGCCGCTATTGCTCCGCGTCGCGGCCGGCTCGCTCCGCCGTGCCCATGGCCCAAGGCAGGAAGGTGCAACCCGATGTTCGCGGCCCCTCCGATCCCGCCGGGCATCGTCGCGCTCGCCGACTACGAGCCGTTGGCGCGGGAACGCATGGGCGATAATGCCTGGTCCTACATCGCCGGTGGCAGCGCCGATGAACTCACCCTGCGCGCCAACCGCGACGCCTTCGGGCGGCTGCGGCTGCAAGGGCGGGTGCTGGCCGACATGCAGGGCGCCAATACCCGGCTGACCCTGTTCGGCCAGGCGTTCGACTACCCGATGCTGCTGGCGCCCGTGGCCTTCCATCAGCTCGTGCACCCGGATGGCGAGCTGGCCACCGCCTTCGGCGCCGCGGCCATCCGCGCCGGCATGGTCGTCAGCACCCAGGCCAGCGTGACACTGGAACGCATTGCGCAGCAGGCGAAGACGCCACTCTGGTTCCAGCTCTATCTGCAGCACGACCGCAACTTCACCGAGGCGCTGGTGCGCCGGGCCGAGGCCGCCGGCTACCGCGCCCTGGTCGTCACCGTCGATGCGCCGGTCAGCCTGCGCAACCGCGAGCAGCGCGCCGGCTTCCGGCTGCCGGCGGGGATCGAGGCGGTGAACCTGCGCGGCATGGCGCCGGCCCCGGCACCCCGCCCCGCGCTGCACGAGAGCGAGGTGTTCCGCGGCCTGCTCGATGCCGCGCCGACTTGGCGGGACATCGCCTGGCTGCGTGGGATCACCCGGCTGCCGGTGCTGCTGAAGGGCATCATGGCGCCGACGGATGCGTTGCGGGCCATGGACGAGGGCATCGATGGCCTCATCGTCTCGAACCATGGCGGCCGGGCGCTCGATACCGCGCCCGCCACCATCGAGGCGCTGCCACGGATTGCCGAGGCGGTCGCGGGCCGGATGCCGTTGCTGGCCGATGGCGGCATCCGGCGCGGCAGCGATGTGCTGAAGGCCCTGGCGCTGGGGGCCAGAGCGGTGCTCATCGGCCGCCCCTACATCCATGGGCTGGCGGTGGGCGGGCCGGTCGGCGTCGCCCATGTCATGAAGATCCTGCGCACCGAGCTTGAGATCACCATGGCGCTGACCGGCTGCGCGAGCCTCGACGCCATCGACCGCTCGGTGCTGTGGGACGCGGGCTGACCTCACCCACGGCCGTGCCTCAATAGACGTCGCGCCGGTAGCGCCCTTCTTCCGTGAGGCGCTCCAGCGACGCGGCGCCCAGCGCCTCGCCCAGCGCTGCATGCACGCCGGCGGACATGCCTTCAAGGCTGCCGCAGACATAGATCGCGGCCCCCGCCCCGACCCAGGACCGCAACTCGGCGGCCGCCTCGCGCAGCCGGTGCTGCACATGGACCCGCGCCGCCTGGTCACGGGAAAAGGCAAGGTCGAGGCGCTGCAACAGGCCCTCCGCGACCCAGCCGTCGATCTCAGCCTGGCAGAGGAAGTCGTGCGCGCGGGTGCGTTCGCCATAGACCAGCCAGTTGCGCCGGCGGCCGGCGGCCTGCCTCGCCTTGAGATGCGCCCGCAGCCCGGCCAGCCCGGTTCCGTTGCCGATGAGGATCAGCGGCCGGTCCGCTTCCGGCGCATGGAAGCCCGTGTTGCTGCGGATCCGCAGCGCGATCCGGGCGCCGAGCGGCGCGTGTCCGGTCAGCCAGCCGGAGCCGAGGCCGAGCCGGCCATCCGGGTGCCGCATCTGCCGCACCAGCAGCTCCAGCCTGCCGTCCTGCGGCAGGGAGGCGATGGAGTATTCGCGGTGCGGCACCGGCTTCATCCGCTCGACCAGCGCCTGCGGCGGCAGGCCGCGCAGCGGCTCCAGTCTGTCCGGCAGGATGCGCGCGGCCAGCGCCTCGCCCAAGGTTGCCGCGTCCTCGGCCGCCACCGCCGCGGCGGCGTCCAGGCCGAGCCCGCGCAGCACCTGCTCCACCGCCTCGGCGCCGTTGCGCGGCCCGATCTCCGCGATGTCCCCGGCGGACCAGCCGGCCCGTTCGTCGGCCGCGACCAGGGCCAGCAGGAAGACCGGGCCGCCGGGGCTGCCGGGGTTGAGCAGGCGCCGCTCCGCCAGCCGCCAGGCCTGGAAGCGGGCCGGTGCCCAGTCCGCCGCTTCGCCGGGCTGGCCTGCCGTGCCGGCCAAGTGGCCGAGGTGGTACTGCCAGTGGCGCAGCGCGCCCGCCTCGCCGTCATCCACCTCCACCCGGTCGAACAGCGGGCGGGCGCCCTGGGCCTGCAGCCAGGCATCCAGCCGGCGGCCGAAGCTGCAATACTGCTCGTAGCCGCTGTCGCCGAGCGCGAGCAGCCCGTAGCCGAGGCCGGACAGGTCGGCCTGGGCGCCCATGACCTTGCCGACGAAGCGGGCGGCGCTGTCCGGTGCATCGCCTTCGCCGGTGGTGCTCACCACGAAGACGGCGCGGCGCGTGGCCGCCAGCGCCGCCGCATCCAGCGCATCCAGCCCGGCGATGCGGACCGGCAGCTGCCCGGCCCGCAGCGCCTGCGCGGTCCGCCGGGCGAGGTCCTCGGCGGTGCCGGTCTGGCTGGCATAGGCGACCAGCAGAGGCGGCCCATCCGGGCTGTCCGGCGCGGCCGCCAGCGCGGCATCGGCCGACCGGCGGCGCCGCACCCGCCAGGCGACCAGGGCGCAGAAGGCCAGGTACAGCAGCAGCACCGCCAGCGCGGCCAGCAGGCGACGGGTTTCGGGCATCATGGCCAGATGCCCCGTGTCAGTGGAGCATGGCGGCGAGGCTCGGGGACATGTGCTCCCGCAGCCCGCCCGCCGGGCAGCGCTCGACCAGCAGTGCCGCGATCCCGTGCGTCGCGGCGTATTCCAGCCCCGCCGGCAGCCCCAGCACCGCCAGCGCCGTCGCCAGCGCATCGGCCCGCATGCAGCTCCGGTGCAGCACGGTGACGGAAGCGACGGCCGCGCCGGCCGGCCAGCCGGTGCGTGGGTCGAGCGTATGGCCATAGCGCCGGCCGGCATGCCGGAAGCAGCGCCGGTAGTCGCCCGAGGTGGCGATGGCGAGGCCGTGCAGCGCGACCAGCAGGTCCGCCGGACCGGCGCCTTCGCCGGGCGGCGGTTCGAGTGCCACCCACCAGGGGGAGCCATCCGGCTTCACGCCATGGCCGCGCAACTCGCCGCCGATCTCGACCAGGAAGGAGCCGACGCCCGCGGCTTCGAGATACTCCGCCACCAGATCGACGGCATAGCCCTTGGCGATGCCGGACAGGTCGAGCCCGAGCCCGCCCGGCTGCAGCGCATTGCCGCCGTCGAACCGCAGCCGCTGCCAGCCGACCCGGGCACGGGCCAGGGCGATGCGGTCCGCCGGGGGCGGGCCCTCGCCGGCCGCCGGCTCCGGCCCGAAGCCCCACAGGTCCACCAGCGGGCCGACGGTCGGGTCATAGGCGCCGCCGCTCGCCTCGGCGGTCGCCAGGGCGCAGCGGAGAACCGCACGGAAATCCCCGGGCAATGCCTGCCAGGACCCCGCGGGGGCACGGTTGAAGCGGCCGAGGTCGGAGTCCGCCCGCCAGCCGCTCATCTGCGCCACCACCCGCTCCAGCCGCGCCTCGATCCCGGCACGGAGCGGCCCCGGGTCGGCGGAGGCCGCGTAGCGCACCGACCAGGTGGTGCCCATGGTTGCCCCGCCGAGGCGCCCGACCGCGGCGCCCCGTGGCGGGGCGGGCGGCGCCAGCAGCGCCGGGACCAGCACCCGGTTCATCGGTGGGCGTGGCTCAAGGCAGGACCTCGAGCGTCGCCACGTAGCTGGCGTTGCGCTGGACGTTCGGCATGCCGGAATTGGCATCCCGCACCGAGGCGTTCAGCCAGTACATGCCGGGGCCGGTCCAGGTGACGGCGAAGCTGCCATCATCGGCGGTCTCGACCTTGCTGTCGTTCAATTGGTCGCGGTAGCGGTTGCCGCCGGGCACCACCGAGACCTCGACGCCACCGGCCGGCTTGCCGTCGAGCAGCAGCCGGAACTGCGCCGCCTCGCCTGCGACCAGGTCGTTCGGATGGCTGACCGGCACCATCTCCAGCCCCTCGTTCACCGGCTGCAGCACGCCATCGGATGGCGCGCCGCGGGTGACGAAGGTCTCGATCCGGCGCTGGCCGAGGCTGACGCGCAGCCCCTCGGCATTGGCCGGCACTTCCCGCGCGAAGGCCTCGCGGGTGCCGCGCCAGCGCCGCTGCTGGCCGTCCTGGCGGTAGCTGGCCACCAGCAGGTCGCCGGTGACCGCGACCCGATAGGTGCCGGGCTCCTTGAGCTGGAAATCGAAGGTGCTGCGGTAGCGGCCGCGGGCCTGGTTCTCGGCCGGCGCCGCCGAGCCGTCCGGCGCGGTGATCGCCAGCCCGTCGAGCGGCATCGGGAAATGCTCGAAATAGAACAGGTCGTTGGAGATGGCGGCATCGACCGTCACCCAGGGGTCGTCGCCGGATAGCACGGTGGCCGAGGGCAGCATCCAGGCCCGGTGCGCCTCCGCGATGGCCGGCAGGACGGTGATGGGAAGGGCGACGAGAGCGGCGAGCATCAGCCGCCGCATGGCAGGGTAGGTCATGCGCAACTCCTTCATCTGCATCACGGCTTCAGTTCGACGGACAGCGCGCCGAGTTCATGCGCGCCCTGGGCGGTCCCGGCCTGGGCGGCAGCGGGGGGCCATTGGAAGGGCACCCGCAGCAGCTCGCGCCCGCCGACCTCGCGCGCTGCCTCCACCACCAGGTTGTACTGGCCGGGGGCGAGGCCGGAGAGCGCCTTGCCTTCGCCATCGAAGCGCAGGGTATGGCGGCCGGGCGCCCGGGTCGCGCCGCTGACGCCGTCCACCGGCATCTGCAATTCGCGGCCGGTGCGGCGCCACCATTGCCGCATGTCCTTCAGCCACTTCTCGCCTTCGCTGTTGCGCAGGCCGGTGTCGTACCAGACCGCCAGGTTGGTGGCCGCCTGCTGGTCCGGCCGCTCCACCCAGATCGCCACATAGGGCCGGTGGTATTCGGCCACCGAAAGCTGCGGAATCTCCAGGGTGAGGTTGATCTCGGCCGCGGCGGCGGGCGCCGCCATCGGCGCCGCGGCCAGGCCCGCCAGGGCCAGGGAAGGCAGGAAGCGCATGCAATTCCTCATCAGTGGATGAACAGGATGGCCAGGATGACCGGCACCACCAGCCCAAGCCCGACGACCGGCCAGGTGGCGGGGCGGGCGCCGGCATGCAGGTGCAGCAGGAACAGGCCGGTGCCGCAGAACACCAGGCAGGCCGCCGCGAAGATGTCGATGAACCAGCTCCAGGCGAGGCCGGCGTGGCGGCCCTTGTGCAGGTCGTTCAGGTAGGAAATCCAGCCGCGGGTGGTGACGTCATGCGTCACCTCGCCACTGGTGCGGTCGATGCTCAGCCAGGCGTCGCCGCCGGGCCGCGGCAGCGGCAGGTAGATCTCGGTGGCCGACCACTCCGCGTCGCGCCCGCCCGCGCTGACCGACAGCTCCGCGCCGATCCAGGCGCGGATGGCGGGCGGCAGCGGCCGCTTCTCCTCCCCCGCGGGCGGCGGCAGCGTGGCCAGCAGCGCGGCCGGCAGGGTGGCGGTGCGGGTGGTGACGCGGGGCGCCGCCTCGATCTGGCCGGCGTGGTTGAGGGTGATGCCAGTGGCGGCGAACAGCAGCATGCCGATCAGGCAAACCGCGGCGCTGACCCAGTGCCACTGGTGGAGGTGCTTCAGCCAGAACGATCGGCGGCCACCGGCCCGGGGTGGCTTGGCGGCAGCGACCCCGCTTCGGGTCATGGAAAAACCGGCGTTCCAACCATGACGCGTCCTTCAGGCAGGGTAGGCATCAGGCTGGCCGGTCAGCGTCCCGGTGAAGGGGCCAATGTCGCCCAATAGATGCGAGTGATTCGCAATATCATGCTGCGCGGGCGGGCACAACGCATGCCGCCCGGGTTTCCGCATGGCGGCGGCTGGTGGTAGCGCCAGCCGCCCATGCACAGGGCCTTGCGGCGAGGCTGCCGGGCTATCGCCGCACCGGGCGGGCTCACCTGCCGCGCAGCGTCCGGCGCACCGCGGCGGTGAATGCCGCCACCTCCTCGCGGTGGCCGACCTCCACCGCCGTCGCCACATGCGGCGGCTGCGGGAAGGCGCCCAGGGTGATGACGGCGAGCCGCTCCTCGCGGATGATGTCGATCCGCTGGCCGGCGAAGCCCACGGCCGACATCAGGCCATCGCCGAGCCACCAGCTATAGCCGTAGCCGGTGATGCCCGGCGGCCGCGGCGGGCTGACCGGGAAGCGCGGCGTCGCCACCTCCACCACCCAGCCCTCGGGCAGCACGCGTTGCCCGGCGATGACGCCGTCATCCAGGACGAATTGCGCCAGCCGCCCGAAATCCCGCAGCGCCATGCCGGCGCGGCTGCCGCCGATCTCCTGCCCGCCCGCCGCCTCCAGCGTGTAGAAGGCGTCGAATTCCATGCCGGCCGGCTGCCAGATCTTCTCGGAAAGGTAGTTGGCCAGCGGCCGGCCCACCGCCCTGGTCAGGCAGGCCCCCAGCAGGAACGTATCGCCGGAGTTGTAGTTGAACACGCTGCCGGGCGCATGCTGGCGTTCCAGGGCGGCCATGATCCGCAGCACGCCCCCCGGGACCTTGTTGGCCAGCGACCGGCTGTAGCGGTTCACGTCCGAGGCCGGGTCCGCATAGGTCTCGTCCCAGCGGGTGCCGGAGGACATCGTCATCACATGCCGCAGCGACACGCCCGCATAGGCCGTGCCCGCCAGCTCCGGCAGGTAGGCGGTGACGGGGTCATCGATCGAGCCGATGGCACCGTCCCGGATGGCGGCACCGACCAGCATCGCGGTGGCGGACTTGACCGTGGACATGGTGCTCCAGCGGTCGCCCTCGCCCAGGCCGAGGCCATAGCGTTCCAGCACGATCCGCCCGTCATGCACCACCAGCAGGCCGGCGATGAAATTGCGCTCCATGAATTCGCCGACGCCGCAGGCCTGGCCGCCGGCGGAATACCCCGGTGCGATTTCGCCGCCGCGTTGCCAGGAAGCAGGATTGCCGCGCCGCACGACGCGATGCGCGAACAGCCGGTCTACGATGCGGTAGCCCCAGGGCTGGATCGTCGGCGGCCACAGCAGGAAATTCTCCGCCCGCGGCAGGTGGCGCGCCGGCATGGCCGGGCCGGCTTCCGGTGGATTGTCCGTCTGCATCCCGCGGCTCCCCCATGTGTCGGCGGCATCATGCCTGCCGGGCCTATGCCTCGGCCGCTTCCTTCTTCTGCAGGTGCAGGTAGTTCCGCCGGGCGAACCACTGGATATAGTCGTCGAACAGCAGCCCCTCGTGCTTCGGCGGCAGGTCCGCGCCGGTGCAGCTCGGCAGGCACGCGATCAAGGTGTCCGGGTGCGGGTCGAAGAAATACGGGATGGCGTAGCGTTCCTCGCCCGAGCGGTTGACCACCCGGTGCGGGGTCGAGAGGAACACCTCGTTGGTCCAGCGGTGCAGCATGTCGCCGCTGTTGACGATGAAGGCGCCCTCGATGTGCGGCACGTCGAACCAGGTGCCGTCGGGCATCCGCACGTTCAGGCCCGGGATAAGGTTGGGGGCCAGCAGCGTCATGAAGCCGCTGTCGGTATGCGGGGCGAGGCTGAACTGGTTCTCCTCCATGGCCGCCACGGCGGGGTAGTGGGACATGCGCAGCGTCATGTTGGGCCGGGCGAAGGCGGCGTCGAAGTGATCGGCCGGCAGGCCGAGCGCCAGCGCATAGGCGGGCACCATGCGGCGGCCGAGCTGTTCCAGCGCACCCATGTAGGCCAGCGCGGTGTCGCGGAACCGCGGCATCCAGTCCGGCCACTGGTTCATGCCGCGGAAGGGCCTGTTCGCCACCACGTCCGGGTCGTCTGGCGTGCGCTCGCGCCGGGCGAAGAACGCCTCGTTCAGGTTGGGCTTGGTGTTGGTGTTGACCTTGGAGGACTTGGTGATGGAGCCGCCCATCGGCAGGTAGCCGACATTGTGCTCGTTCACCTTGATTCGCAGCTTGGTCTCCAGCGGCTGGGCGTGGAATTCGGCCGCGGCGGCGAAGGCGGCGTCGATCAGTGCCTGCGGCACGCCATGGCCCCGCAGCATGAAGAAGCCGATTTCCTGCAGCGACCAGCGCAGCTCCGCCGCCAGGGCTTCCGCCGCACCAGGCTCGCCGGCCAGGAAGGCGCGGGCGTCGAGCAGCGGCATCCGTCCGCCGACCAGCGTGGCAGGCGCGCGCGGCGCCGGGGCGCCCTTGGGGTAGTCGCTCATCCGGGGGTTCCTTCGGCAGTGGCGAGGTGGCAGGCCGCTTCGTGGTGCGGGCCCACGGCGCGCAGCGCCGGGTCGTCGGTGGCGCAACGCGCGACCGCCACCGGGCAGCGGGAGCGAAACCGGCAGCCGGATGGCAGGTCGGACGGGTCCGGCGGGTCGCCTTCCAGCAGCGGGCGGCCGATGACGCGGCGCTCGCCCGGCTCCGGCACCGCGTCCAGCAGGGCGCGGGTGTAGGGGTGGCGGGGGGCGGAGAACAGCTCCCGCACCGGGGCGATCTCGACGATGCGGCCGAGGTACATGACCGCCACGCGGTCGCACATCATGCGCACCACGCTGAGGTCGTGGCTGATGAACAGTATGGTCAGGTTGTGTGCCGCCCGCAGGTCCCGCAACAGCTTCAGGATGGTGGCCTGCACCGAGACATCGAGGCCGCTGGTCGGCTCGTCCAGCACCACGCACTTCGGGTTGCAGCGTCAGGATGCGCGCCAGGCCGACGCGGCGCTGCTGCCCGCCCGAGAGTTCATGCGGGTAGAGGTCCGCATGGTCTTCGCGCAGGCCCACCGCGGCCAGGATCGCCAGCACGCGGGCGCGGCGGTCCCGGCCGTCCAGCCGGTGTGGATGAGCAAGCGGCTCCTCCAGCGAGCGGCCGATGCTCCAGCGCGGGTCGAGCGATGCGCCGGGGTCCTGGTAGACGTATTGCAGCCGCCGCCGCACCCGCCGCCAGCCGGCGCGGCCGAGCCCTTCCACCGCATCCCCGTCGAACAGGATGCGCCCGGCGGTCGGCGCGGATGCCCATGATCGTCTTGCCCAGGGTGGACTTGCCGCAGCCCGATTCGCCGACCAGGCCGAGCATCTCGCCGCGCCGGATGGCCAGGTCCACGCCATCCACCGCGCGCAGGACCCGCCCGCGCACGGCGAACTGCACCGAGAAGCTGCTGAAGGCGGAGCAGATGGCTCGCTCATGCCGCCACCGGGTGCCAGCAGCGCACCAGCATGGCCCGGGGCGACCTCCACCGGCGGCGGACGTTCCGCGGCGCAGCGGGCGCTGGCATTGGGGCAGCGGGGATGGAAGCGGCAGCCGCCGGGCGGCTGCACCAGCGCCGGGATGCTCGCCGGGGATGCCGCGCAGCACCCGCCGCTTCGTTCGGCAGGCTTTGCAGCAGGGCGCGGTGTAGGGGTGGCGGGGAGCGGCGAAGAAGCTGCGGCGATCGGGCGCCACCTCCGCCTCCTGCCCCGCATACATCACGATGATGCGGTCGCAGATCTCGTAGGCCGACGCCAAGGTCGTGGGTGGTAAACAGCACCGCGACGCTTCTGTCTCCCGCACCAGCCCGCGCAGCAGCCGCAGGATCTGGGCCTGGATGGTGACATCCAGCGCGGTGGTCGGCTCGTCGGCGATGATGAGCTGGGGCTCGCGGCAGCAGCGCCATGGCGATCATCAGGCGCTGGCGCTGCCCGCCCGAGACCTCGTGCGGGTATTTGCCCAGCGATCTGCTCGGGTTGCGGGAGCTGCACGTCGCGCAGCATGGCGATCTGCGGCCTCGCGGTGCCCGCGGCCGGCGGCGGCGGGTGTAGCAGCGCCAGGCGCTCGGCCATGGCGGCCGGGCGCGGCGGTGTCCTGCGGCGACTTCCAGCGTCATCAGGTCGTCGATCTGGTCGCCGATGTGAACAGCGGGTTGCAGGCTGGTGAAGGGGTCCTGCGGGACGAAGGTGATGCGCGCGGCCACGGATCTCTCGCCGCACCCGGCCCGTGCCGGCAGCGACAGCATGTCGCTGGCCGTCGAAGCGGATGGCGCCGCTCGCGCGCTCGCGCGCTGCCGAGCATGCCCAGGATCGGCGCGGGCCAGGGTGGTCTTGCCGCAGCCGGATTCGCCCACCAAGCCCCATCATCTCGCCCCGCCGGATGGTGAGGGTGACGCCGTCGAGCGCTCGGCCGAGGCCGCGCGCCGTGGGAGCGGAGGAACAGCCGCTCGACCTCCAGCAGGGCGGTCACGCGGGTGCACGCGCCGGCGGCGGCGATCGGCGCGGCGCAGCTTGGGGTCGAGCACGTCGCGCAGCCCGTCGCCCAGCAGGTTGAAGCCCATCACCACGAGGAAGATGGCAAGGCCGGGCGCCGGCCGCGTACCACCAGGCCTCGGGCAGGTATTCCCGCGCCTCGGCGATCGTGCGGCCCCATTCCGGCGTGGGCGCCGGCGCGCCGAGGCCGAGGAAGCCGAGCGCCGCCGCCGTCAGGATCGTCGCGCCCATGCCGATAGAGGTGCGCACGATGACAGCGGCGAGGCGAGGTTCGGCAGGATGTGCAGCACCATGATGCGCAGCGGCGAGGCGCCGAGCGCCGCGCCGCCTCGATGAAGGGCTCGTTCTTCAGCGCGCGCGTCTCGGCATAGACGAGCCGGGCCCAGAACGGCCAGTAGGTGAGGCGACAGCGCCAGGATGACGTTGACGCACCGAAGGCCCCAGCGTCTGCGCGATGGCGATGGCCAGCACGATCTGCGGCACGGCCAGGAACACGTCCGAGAGCCGCATCGAAGCCATCGCTCACGCCAGCCGTCAGTAGCCCGCCAGCAGGCCGATCGGCACGCCGATGACGCCGCCGACGCCGACGGCGATGAGCGCGATGGAGATGCGTGATCCGCGCGCCGAACAGCAGGCGGCTGAAGACATCCGCCCCCATCCGGTCGGTGCCGAACCAGTGCAGGCCGGAGGGCGGCTGCAGCCGGTTCATCGGTGCGATGGCATGGCCGGCATCCGGGTAGGGCACCAGCAGCGGGGCGAGGGCGGCGATGACCACGAACACCAGGATGATGCCGAAGCCGATGGTCGCCAGCCGGTCCCGCCGCAGGCGCTGCCACAGATCCGTGCCCATCAGCGAGCTGCCGCGCGCGGGTCGATGCTGGCCTGCAAGGCGTCCACCAGCACGTTCATGAGCACATACATGGCGGCGATCCAGAGGGCCGCCCCCATGACCGCGCTGTAGTCGCTCATCATGATCGAGTTCACCGTATATCCGCCGAGGCCCGGCCAGTCGAATATCGCCTCCACCACCACCGAGCCGCCGAGCAGCGTGCCCGCCACCAGCCCGATCTGGGTGACGACCGAGGTGAGGGCGGCGCGCAGCACATAGCGCCAGATGATGATGGATGGCGGCAGGCCCATCGCCTGGGCGTAGGGCACGAAGGGCTTGCCGAGCGCCTCCAGCACGCCGGTGCGGGTGAAGCGCACGATGGTGGCGGCAACGGGCAGCGCCAGGGTGACGGCCGGCAAGGTAAGATGCCACAACGCATCGCCCAGCGCGCGCCAGTTGCCCGTCAGCAAGGCGTCGAGGGTGACGAGGCCGGTGATGAAGGCGGGCGCGTCCCCCTCCAGCCGGCCATAGAGCGGCAGCAGGTCCAGCCACATCACCAGCAGCAATTGCAGCATGATGGCGAGCCAGAAATTCGCCACGGCGAAGCCCGAGACGGTGAGCACCCGCACCGCATGGTCGAGCACGGAGCCACGCCGCAGCGCCGCGAGCACACCGACCGGGATGCCGATGACAATGGCCAGCAGCAGCGACGCCAGGGCGAGCTCCACCGTGGCGGGCAGGCGGGCGATCAGGTCCTCCGCGATGGGGCGTGCGGTGAAGATGCTGGTCCCCATGTCACCCTGCAGCAGCCGGGCGAAATAGAAGAAAAGCTGCTCGTGCAACGGGCGGTCGAGGCCAAGGCGGGTGCGGGTCTCGGCGATCTGCTCCGCCGTTGCGCTGTCCCCTGCCACCAGGGCGGCGGGGTCGGCGGGGATGACGTTGCTGATCACGAAGACGATCACCACCACGCCGAACAGCGTGCCGATGCTCCATGCCAGCCGGTGCGCGATGCGCAGGAACAGGCCCATCAGGCCGGGTTCTGCAGCCAGACGTCGCGGATATGGTTGCCGTTGCCCACCGGGGTGAAGGTGAAGCCCTGCACCCGACGGTTGCGCACCCCCAGCCAATCCTCGTTGTGGATGTAGACCGAGGCCGCATTCTCCACCACCGTGCGCGCCACAGCGCCATAGATGCGGAGCCGCTCGGCCTCGTCGAGGCTTTCATACCCACGCCGAAGCATCGCGTCCGTTTCATCGGATGACCACCAGGAACAGGCCTTCCAATTGCCCTGCTGGCTGGACAGGTAGTGGTCTCCCACCCAGTTGTGCGGGTCCATGTACTCGGCACCGGACCAGATGGTCATCATGTCCGGCGTGGTGTCCACGGTGCGGCAGCGGTTGGCCAAGGTGGGCCAGGTCTCGGCGACGATCTGCCCCTCGATGCCAAGCTGCCGCAGGCCGGCCTGCATCACCTGCGCGGCCTGCTCGGTGCGCGAGATGCCCGTCATGCAATGCAAGGATACCGGGCGGTCCACCCGCTGCGCAGCCTTGGCCAATTCGGCGCGCGCCGCATCCAGGTCGTAGTTGTACAGGGGTGCCGGCAACGCGCCGGGAAGCTGCGGCGGGATCGGTCCGGTCGAGCGGCGCGCCGTGCCATTCATGATGCCGTTGATCCAGCCCTCGTAGTCGAAGGCCATGCTGAAGGCGCGCCGCACATGCACGTCGTCGAAGGGCGGCTTGCGGGTGTTGAACAGCATCATGAACAGCCGGACCGAAGGCTCGCGCATCGCCACCACGTTGCGTGCGCGGCCCATGCGCTCGACCTGGTCGGCCGAGAGCGTGCCGACGAAATAGTCGATGTCGCCACGCTGCAGGCCCAGTGTCTGGCTGTTCGCCTCGCGGATGGTGCGGAAGCGGATGCCGGCCGGGGCGCGCTCGTGCCAGGGCAGGAAGTGCTGCGCGAAACGCTCGCCTTCCCAGCCGACGGCGGGGTCGTAGGCGGTGACCCGCCAGGAGCCGGAGGCCGCGACGTTGCGCGCCAGCCATTCGCGGCCCCAGTCCCCGTCCTTCTCGTTCGCCCGCACCAGGCGGCTGTTCACCACGTAGAACTCGGCGAGCAGCGTCGGGAAGGGCGCGGCCGGGCGAGTCAGGGTGAACTGCACGGTGTGGTCATCCACGGCGCGGGTCGTGCCCGGCTCCACCAGCCCGGCGAAGAGCCGCGTCGGCCCCTGGCGAAGCGCCAGCATGCGGTCCATCGAATAGGCCACGTCGGCGGCGGTGACGGGATTGCCGTCATGGAACACCGCGTTGCGGCGCAGATGCACGGTGATGCGCGTGCCGTCCTCGCTCACCTCGTGGCGCTCGGCCAGCCAGGGCTTCAGCTCGGGCGGATTGCCCGCAAAGCGGTAGAGGCTGTCGTAGACATTGACCTTGAAGTTCAGCCGCCCGGTGTCGAGCACGGCATGCGGGTCGAGCGTGTCCAGTTCCACCGCATTGGCGATGCGCAGGGTGCCATCCCGGGGCGATTGCGCCGCGGCATCGCGCAGCAGCAGCGTGGGCGCCGCGAGGCCGCCCAGCGCCAGCGTCAGGGTCGTTCTGCGTTTCATCGCATGTGCTCCGCTGGGATTTTTCGCTTCAGGATGCGGCAGGCGCATGCCACCTTCATGATCGCAGATCCGGTGCCGGCGGCAAGCCATGCTGCCCATGCACCTTGTCCGGTACACGCAGCGCGCGGGCGGGCGTCGGGATCGATGAACCGAGCCTGACCGGTCGCACCCTGGGTATCTGCGGAAGGCCAGGCTGCCAATGGGAACAACGCTTTCGTTGAAATCCGCACGGAAGCTAGCAACCGGTTTCTGAAAGTGTCAAGACGAGGTCACGGTGGCGGTGACGCGGCAGATCCCGGATGCGGCGAGCGCGACAGACTGCTTGGCCCTGCGCGACGGGGAGGAGGATGGCGGCCAGGCCAGGAGCCGCCGCACCGCAATCAGTCTCCCGTCGGGTCGGGGTCCGGCAGATGGTGAGCGTGCCAGGTGGGTCGGCCTGCACACGGCCTCCGTCCGGTTATCCCGGTGCCGGCCAGGCGCATCGCGTGGTCACTTGCTGACATGGATCTGTGTCAGGTCCTGATACCAGCTCTTCGCCTGTTCGAAACCGCGCACCTCCGGGCGAAGGGCGCGCGGATTCACATCATGGACCACCCAGAGCCAGTAGGCATTGTCCACGACATGCTCATGGATCTTCGCGGTCATCTTGTCGCGCTCGGCCGCATCGAAGGTCCGGGCCGCCTCCTCCAGCATGGCCTCGAGCTGCGGGTCGCAAACGCCGGCCCAGTTCAGGCCATTGGGCGGTGCGGCCTCGCAGCTGAAGTGGCGCTGGAAGGCATCGAAGGGCGTCGAGGTCCCCATGCTGTTGTTCAGCCCATGCAGGCTGCGGGCGGTAACGTCGAGCGGACCCTTGCCACGCTGGACGCGCAGCGCGTTCCACTCGATCACTTCGAAGCTCAGCTCCACGCCGACTGCGCGCAGTTGCTGCTGCACAAGCTCGTTCATCGGCAGCGGCTGCATCTGGCCCGAGCCGGAGGCCGAGATCATGAAGCGGATCTGCAGCGGATTGCCGGCGCCATACCCGGCCTCGGCAAGCAGCCGCTTGGCTTCCTCCGGATCGTAGCGGATCTTGAACTTCGGTTCGCCGAACCACGGGCTGTCGCGCAGCACCATGCCATGGGCCGGCGCCGCCATGCCGCCGAGCAACTGCACCACCTCGTCGCGGTTGATGGCCAGGTTCAGCGCCTGGCGCACGCGCACATCGGCCAGCGGCGTGTTCTCGCCCGTCATGCGCAGGATGTAGGGCCAGATATGGGGGTAGGGGTTGGTCTTGATGACCATGCCCTCCGCCTGCAGGCGCGGAATGGCGTCCGGCGGCGGTGACTCGATGGAAATTGGCCTGCCCGGCCAGCAGCGCGGCGACGCGCATGTTGGCATCGGGGATTGGCAGCAGCAGCACCCGGTCGAGCCTGGGCCGGCGCGCGGGGTCCCAGTAGTCGTCGTTGCGCACCAGCACGGCGCGCTGGCGCGGCACGATCTCCTGCACGCGGAAGGGCCCGGTGCCCGAGGGCTGGCGGCTGAACGCCTCCCACCCCCCAAGCTTCTCCCATTGGGCCGGGCTTGAGATGTGCAGGAACACGAGCTGGTCCAGCAGATAGGCGTTGGGCGCATCGCTGCCGACGGCGAGCTTGAAGTCGTCGATCTTGCGCCAGGTCTTCACGCCGGGGATGCGGAAGGCCAGGGTGAGGCGTTGCTGCGGATCGTACTGCGGGGCGTCCCGGTTCAGCAGCTTCTCGATGTTCCAGATGACGGCGTCGGCGTTGAATGCCGAGCCATCGTGGAACCGGACATCGCGCCGCAACTCGAACAGCCATTCCTTGTCGTTGTCCGGGTTCGGATAGAACTTCTCGGCCAGCGCGGGCACGATCTCCGGGATGGTCTCCTCCTGAATCAGGTTCCAGTAGACCAGCGAGTCGTAGATGGTGAAGCCCATCCAGCGGATGCCCTCGCCGCCCTGGTCGGGGGCGCCGCGCGCCGTCGGGATGTCGGCCAGGGTCATGCCGATCCGCAACTCCCCGCCGGTTGATGCTTGGGCCTGGGCCTGGGCCGGCCGGGCGAAGCTTCCGGCGACGAGTGCTGCGCCGATCGCCAAGCCGTGCCGCCGCGTGATGTCATACATCGGGTTCGATCTCCTGCCGTCTGATCGGGGGCGGAACACGGTCACCGGTGGTCGCGGAGCTATCCCGGAAACGCGGGTGGGCTGCCGTACCGACTGCGTGTCCGGGCGCAGGTGCAAGGAAGCGCGCCTGCAGGGAGCCGATCCCGGACCGGCCACAGGCTAGGATGCGGATCGCGCATGTCGCAAGATGTCATGCTTGGGTGAATGCATATTATCTAGCCGAAATCGCCGTGGGAAGATGGGGTTGCCTATATGTCGGGCCCATGTGATGCGCAGCAGCGTACAAATTGGGCGGAAACCTTATGGGGCCAACCGGCGTGGTGGGTTGCGCACCCATCGCCAAGCCGCTGGAGCGCCGCCGATGCTTGGGCTTATCGACTTTCGGGAAACGGCGGCCGGGTTCACGACCGTGCAGCGTGACCTCTCCCATGTCGATCAGGATGCCGGACACATTGGCCGCCATCCGGGGCATCTGGAAGCGAGGGCCGCACGGCCCGTGCGCTGCAACCGATGCGGGGGATGGTGCCTGCTTCATCGAGGCGACAGGTCGGTTGCGCGGGCTGGTCGCCGGCATGGAGCGCGTCGCGTGCACGCGCACGAGAAACAGCGCGTGGCCAGCTCGTCCGGTGGCGCATCGCGGTGATACCGGCTCGGCCATCTCCCCTGTCCCATGCCCATCATCGGCCCCTTTGCATACAGTGGGCCGACCAGCGGCGGGGGAGCGACAATCCGGTGAATCCCACATAGGATTGCCGAATGCCCGTCGCCGCCTTCCGCTGGATCGGCATCGGTATGGCGCGCGACCGTGGGATCGATCGAAGGGAGTGAGGAATGCCGCCATCGGCGATCGTGCTCGGGGCAGGAATGGTCGGCGTCTCGGTCGCGCTGCATCTGCGGCGGCGGGGCTATGATGTCGTGCTGCTGGACCGACAGGGGCCGGGTGAGGGCGCGTCCTTCGGCAATGGCGGGCTGATCCAGCGCGAGGCGGTCTATCCCCATCCCTTCCCACGGGCGCTGGCGGAGCTTCGGCGGATCATCGGCAACCGCGCGATCGATGTGTCCTACCACCCGCTCGCCCTGCCGGATTTCGTCTCGCCCTTGTTGCAGTACTGGTGGCGCTCCGAGCCGCACCGCTACCTGCACGCCGTGCAGGCCCATGCGCGGCTCATCTCTACCTGCCTCGACGAACACCTGGCCTTCGCCACCGGCACCGAGGCGATGGCGCTGCTGCGGCCGATCGGCTGGATGCGCATGTTCGGCGAGCCGCGGCTGCTCGAGGCGGCCCTGGCGCAGGCCGAGGTGGCGCGGCGCGAGTATGACGTCAATTTCGTTGCACTCGACAGCCAGGCCCTGGCGGCCGCGGAGCCGCACCTGCTGGAGCGGCGGGCCGGCGCGATCCACTGGACCGACCCGCTCTCGGTCAGCGACCCGCACGCACTCACCCTCGCCTATGCCCGGATGTTCGTCGAGGAAGGCGGCACCCTCGCCATCGGCGATGCCGCCACCCTGCAACGGGCGGGATCCGGCTGGCGGGCGCAGACGGCGGCCGGGCCGGTCGAGGCGGCGGAGGTCGTGGTGGCGCTCGGTGCCGCCTCGGTGCAACTGACGCGGCGGTTCGGCTACGCGCCGCCGCTGTTCGGTAAGCGCGGCTACCACATGCACTACGGGCTGCGCGGCAACGCCACGCTGAACCGCCCCGTGCTGGACACCGACAGCGGCTTCCTGCTGGCGCCGATGCGGGCGGGCATCCGCCTGACCACCGGCGCCGAATTCGCCCGCCCCGATGCGCCGCCAAGCCCTGTCCAGCTTGAACGTGCCGAGCCGGTCGCCCGCCGGCTGCTGCCGCTGGCGGACCGGGTGGACGGCGCCCCCTGGATGGGCGTGCGCCCCTGCACGCCGGACATGCTGCCGATCATCGGCCGGATGCCGGGCCAGGATGGTGCCTGGTGCGCCTTCGGGCATGCCCACCAGGGCCTGACCCTTGGCCCGACCACCGGCCGCCTGCTGTCGGAGATGATGCTGGGCGAACCTCCCTTCGTCAGCCCCGAGCCGTACCAGCCCGCGCGTTTCTGACGCCCCGGTGCCGGCGGCCCGTCCGACCGCGGGCCCGGCGAGGCTTCAGGAGCCTGGTTCGGGTGAGGGTGCCGCCCGTGGCCCGTCCTGCCGCGACAGCACCATTGCCAGCGCCGCAACCACGTCATCGGGATCGAAGGGCTTCGCCAATACCGGCACATCCGGCAGGCCGAAGGCCTTGTTGTCATCGCCGTAGCCGGTGACGACGATGAATGGGGTGCCGCGCGCCGAAAGCAGCCTGATGACCGGGGCTGCGGAATCTCCGGTCAGGTTCATGTCTAGTACAGCCGCATCCGGCTTGCTGGCACCAAGCAGGGCGAGGGCAGCCACCACCGAATGCGCCGGGCCAAGCACGGTGGCACCCGCATCGACAAGCACCTGCTCGATCAGGAGGGCGACCATCGCCTCGTCCTCAACGATGAGGATGCGCCTGCCGGCCAGTTGCCGCATCATCCGCTCCCGGTTATAGCGATAACGGAACATTAACACCGGGCTGGTCGCCGGGAAAGTAACTTCCTCGGTGAAACGAGTATGTGAGCGGACCGAGCCACCGCTTGTCTGGCTTGCAGCGCCGGCTGCACCTCAGCGCCAAGGTTGGGTATTCGCCCAGCTGCACTACACCAAAGTACAGTCACGAAAGATTGCGTAATTCCCGGCCGCCACGCTTGCCTCGGCGTCGGGCGGTACTGAATGGAAGGCCCGCCAAGGGATCTGCGCCAATCAAGGCCTTCCATGCCGCAACTCGTTGAAGGCTGCCCGGGCAGTCGGGGGACCGGTGCCAGGGCCGGTCCGGCACGCCGGCGCTGCAACCCCGCCAAGCCGGCACATATATGCGTCTCCCTGGCCGGCGTCGGATCTGGAATGGTGATGTATCTCGTCAAACTCGGGCTTGTGCTGTTTTCCCTGTTCTTCCTGGTGCCGCTGTCGGTTTCCGCCGTGCTCTACCGTATCGACGGGGATGCCGCCGGCTGGCGGACGGCGGACAGGTCCAGTGCCGGCCTGCTGCCGCCCGCAGCACGGCACCCTGGGGCCATCGTGCGGGTCTTCGCGGCCCAGACGGTGCGCTGGCGCGGCATATTCGCGGTCCATAGCTGGATCGTCGTGAAGGCCGAGGACGGCGCCTATACCCGCTACGACTACACCGCCTGGGGCGAGCCGATCCGCATGAACGGCTTCGAGCCCGACGGGCGCTGGTTCGGCCGCACGCCGGAGGTCGTCTTCGCGGCCGATGGCGCGGCGGCCGCGGCGCTCATCCCAAGGATCGAGGCGGTGATCGCGGGCTATGCCTGGCGCAACCGCGGCGACTACCGGCCATGGCCGGGGCCGAATTCCAACACCTTCGTCGCCGCCGTCATGGATGCGGTGCCGGAGATCGGCGCCTCCCTGCCGCCGACCGCCATCGGCAAGGACTACCCCTATGATGGCCGCTGGCTGCGGCCGACGCCCTCCGGCACCGGGTTCAAATGGACCCTGGGCGGCTATGCCGGCCTGACGCTGGCCTGGGTGGAGGGGGTCGAGGTGAACATCCTCGGCGCCGTCGCGGGCCTCGACCTCCGCCGTCCGGCGATCAAGCTCCCCGGCCTGGGGCGCCTCGGCATCGGCGGCCCCGACGGGCCGGCGGTCATCCAGCCCGGGTGACGGCGAAGGCCGGGCCGGGTCAGATCGCCTGCCGCAGGCCCGGGATCACCTCCGCCGCGATGAGCCGCATGGTATCGAGCACCAGGCCCGGCGGCATGCCGGGCCATTCGATGCTGGCGATCAGGTGATTCATGCCGGTCGCCCGGTGCAGGGCGACGATCTGCTCGACCACCTCCGCGGGCGAGCCGATGAGGAAGCGGTCGCCCACCAGGTCGTCGAAGGCTTGGTCGAGGTTGTTGTCGCCGGCCGGCATTTCCTTGTCCTGGCCCCAGTCGTGGTAGGCCTTGTACTTGGTCTCGAGGAAGGGCCGGCAGAGCCGCAGCGCCTCGGCGCGGGTCTTCGCCACGAACAGCTCCCGCCGCATCGGCAACTCGGTGGGGAAGGGCTTGCCGTGGCGGTCGAGCGCGGCCTTGTAGATGTCGAGCTGGCGGATGACGGTGTCGATCCGACTGTGCGGGTTGATGTACCAGCAATCCCCGAGGCGCGCGGCACGGTCCAGCGCCGCATCGGCATCGGCGCCGATCCAGATCGGCGGGTGCGGGCGCTGCACCGGCTTCGGCAGGCATGATGCCTCCGCCAACTCGAAGTGCGAGCCCCGCATGCTGACCTGATCCTCGGTCCAGAGCCGCTTCAGCGCGACGAGGTTTTCCTCGAACACCTTGCCGCGGCTGGATTTCGGGATGCCGAAGGCCTTGAACTCGACATCGCGGTAGCCGAGCGCGGCGCCGAAGATCAGCCGGCCGCCGGCCAGCACGTCGAGGGTGGCGAAATGCTCGGCCACCTCCAGCGGCTTGTAGAGCGCCAGCAGCACGATCCCGGCATTGAGCCGGGCGCGTTTCACCTCGGCCGTCAGCCGGGCCAGCACCGGCAGTTGCTGCAGCGCCTGGAAGGGATGGGTGCTGTGATGCGAGGTCTTGGTGATGGAATCGAAGCCCAGGGCATCGGCGGTGCGGGCCTGCTCCAGCAACTCGGCCAGCCGAAGCTGAATGTCGTCGCCCACCGGGTACTGGCCACGCAGGGCAAGGCCGAACTGGAAGCGTTTGGTCACCGTCGGGCTCCTCGGTTGGCGGCAGCGGCCAGTCTGCACCACCGTGCGGGGCGGAGCCACCACCCCGGCGCGGTCAGTGATCCTCGCCCGGCACCTCCGTCGGCTGCCCGAGCAATTCGCGGACATAGAGCTGCTTCACCAGGACGAACCCCACCACCGTCAGCGGTGCCGCCAGCAGCACCCCCGGAATGCCGAACACCAGCCCGATGGCGACGACGGCGAACAGCAGCAGCGCCGGCGGCATGCTCACCAGGTGCTTCTCCACCAGTGGCAGGATCATGTTCGATTCGACCTGCTGGACCGCGATGAACAGCACCGCGGTCCACAGGACCATGGTGCCGCCCTCGGACAGCGCCAGCAGCAAAGCCGGCACCGCGCCGGCCACGGCGCCGACCAGCGGCACGAAGCCCACCAGCCCCGCGAATAGCCCGAGCGCCAATGGCGAAGGCAGGCCGATCGCCCAGGTGCCCAGGCCGACCAGCGTGCCCACGATGGTCATCGAGATGAGCTGCGCCCCAAGCCATAACCGCAACGCGCGACCGCTGGCCAGCAATGCCTCGTCCGCGCGGTCCTGCTGGCTCGCCGGCAGCAGTTTCACCACGCCGCGCCGGTAGAGCTTCGGGTCCGCCGCCAGGAAGAAGCCGCCCACCACCGCGAGGACCAGCGCCGAGAGGGCGTTGAGGATGAAGCTGCCGGCGCTGGCAATCCGGCTGGCCAGCGTCCCGATGAGGGAGGCATCGAGACTGCTGGTAGCCCCGTCCGGGCCGGCGCTTTTATCCTCGCGCCCGTCGTCCAGCGCCGGCGCCTGCCCGTCCTGCCCGATCGCCGGCACTTTGACGCCGAAGCGATCCTCGAAGGCGCTCACGGCGCGGGGCAGCTGATCGCCGAGCTGGGCGACCTGCACCTGCACCTGGGACCCCACAAGGATGCCGGCAAGCGCCAGCAACAGCCCGATCGCCAGGCCCACCGTGGCCAGCGACCAGGTGCGCGACAGGCCGAAGCGGTGCTCGATCGGGTTCGCGGCGGCAAGCAGCAGCGCGGCGATCAGGACACCCGCGAAGGTCAGCAGCAGGGCGTCGCGCACCATCCACGCCAGCAACACCACCGTGACGACCGCCACCACGATGAGAACCCTTCGAAGGAACCGCACCTCGGGCTGCAGGCCCACGGATGCGGGGCCTGCGGTGCCCGGATTCCTGTCATCCACCATCATCTCGTCTCCAGCGATACCCGAACAGCGGCTGGCGGGCGCGCGGGTTGCACGGTGCGGCCGGGGTGTGGCGGCCACAGGATGGCCAGGCATCGGCATGGGAGGCATGGCCGGCAGCGGCCACGACTGCATGGGGTCCGGCCGCGCGCTGATCCTGGTGCTCTACGACCTGCCGGTTGCAATGGTGTTCTCCTGAAGGCTGCGGCCGGTCGCGCCTACAGGCCCCGCCGCGCCTTCAGCGCCGCCGCCAGCGTGCCCTCGTCCAGCACATCCAGCGCGCCGCCCATCGGCACGCCCTGGGCCAGCCGCGTCACCTGCACGCCGCTGTCGCGCAGCCGGTCCGAGAGGTAGTGCGTCGTGGTCGCGCCATCCAGCGTGGCGGGCAGGGCCAGGATCACCTCCTCCACCGGTTCGCCGCCGGCGGCTTCGATGCGGGCCAGCAGCGGCTGCACCGCCAGGTCCTCCGGCCCGACGCCACCCAGCGCGGACAGCGTACCACCCAGCACGTGGTACAGGCCGCCATGCGCATGCGCCCGCTCCAGCGCCCACAGCTCCGCCACGCCCTCGACCACGCAGATCACCCCGCGGTCCCGCCGCGGGTCGCGGCAGATGCGGCAGGGGCTGGCGGAATCGAGGTTGCCGCAGACCTCGCAGGGCTTCACCGCGGCGGCGGCGGCCTGCAGCGCGGCGGCGAGCGGCAGCATCGCCTGTTCCGGGTGCATCAGCATCTTCAGCGCCGCCCGCCGGGCGCTGCGCCGGCCGAACCCCGGCAGCCGGGCCAGCAACCCGATCAGGTGCTCGATCGGGTCCCTGGTCGGGTCCATGGGTGGCTCAGAACGGCAGCTTCAGGCCGCCCGGCAGCCCACCCGGGAGGTTCAGCCCGGCGGTCGCCTTCTGCATCTCCTCGCCCATCATCGCCTCGACCTTCTGCTTGGCGTCGGCATGGGCGGCGACCAACAGGTCTTCCAGCACCTCCCGCTCATCCGCGACCATCAGGCTCGGGTCGATCTCCACGCGCTTGAGGTCGCCCTTGCCGGAGAGGGTGACCTTCACCATCCCGCCGCCGGCGGCGCCATCGACCAGGGTGGCGTCCAGCTTCGCCTGCATCTCCGCCATGCGGGTCTGCATCTGCTGTGCCTGCTTCAACATGTTGCCCAGGTTCTTCATGGGTTTGGCCTACCTGTCATCGTCTGGGGGTGGAACATCGTCGTAGTCGGCGGGTTCGCTCTCATCCGAAATACCGGCGGCGTCCTCCGGTTCGGGCGGCGCGGCGGAAGGCCCCGCCCCGACCAGCCCGTAGGCATCGGCCCCGGCGTCCCGCACCGTCTCGATCACCGTGCCCGGGAAGGCGGCCAGCACCGCCTGCACCAGCGGATGGCTCTGCGCCACGCCGCGCCGTTCGGCATCCGCGGCGCGGCCCTGCTGGGCCAGGGTCGGCTCGCCCTCGGCATTGCTGAGGGTGATGGTCCAGCGGGCGCCGGTCGCCTCGCCCAGCAGCGCCGCCAGCTCGGCCGCCAGGTCGCGCGGCGCACCGGGCTGGACCCGCATCTCGATCCGGCCGGGGATGACGCGCACCGGGTGGACGCTGTGGACCAGATGCGCATGCAGCATCGGCTTCCGGCCCGAGGCCAGCGCCACCACGTCCCGCCAGTGCTGCGGCTGGGCGAGCGCCGGCGCGGCGACCGCCTCCGCCAGCACGGCACCCCCGCCGCCACCCATGGCGCGCAGGCCGCCACCATTGCCACCGCTGCCGGGCGGCGGGCCGGGCCGGGCGGCGCCGGCCGGGGCCGCGCCGCCATCCAGCAGCCGCTTCACCAGGTCGCCCGGGGTCGGCATCTCGGCCACATGGGCGAGGCGGATCAGCACCATCTCGGCGGCGGCGCGGCGGTCCGGCGCCTCGTTCACCTCCCCGAGGCCCTTCAGCAGCATCTGCCAGGCGCGGCCGAGCACCGGGACGGAAAGCTTCTCCGCCAGCGCCGCGCCGCGGGTGCGCTCGCCTTCCGTAAGGGCGGGGTCGTTCTTCAGCGCGGGCACGCTGCGCAGCCGGGTGAGGGTGTGGGTCAGCTCCAGCAGGTCCTGCAGCACAACGGCGGGGTCGGCGCCGCGCTCATGCGCGCGTTCCAGCAGGGCCAGCGCCGCGGCGGTGTCGCCGGCCATCAGCGCCTCCATCAGCTCCAGCACCATGGCGCGGTCGGCAAGGCCCAGCATGTCGCGCACCGCATCGGTGGTGACCTTGCCATCCGGGCCGCCGAGCGCGATCGCCTGGTCGAGCAGCGAAAGCCCGTCCCGCACCGAGCCGTCCGCGGCACGCGCCAGCATCGCCAGCGCCTCCGGCTCCACCGCCACCGATTCGAGGCCGGCGATGCGCTCGAAATGCGTCCGCAGCTCGGCCTGCGGCACGCGCTTCAGGTGGAAGGTCTGGCAGCGGCTCAGGATGGTGGCCGGCACCTTCCGCAATTCGGTGGTGGCCAGCATGAACTTCACCTGGGCGGGTGGTTCCTCCAGCGTCTTCAACAAGCGCGTTGAAGGCCTGGTTGGACATCATATGGACCTCGTCCAGGATGATGACCTTGAAACGCCCCTGCGCCGGGCGGTAGCGCAGCCGCTCGCGCAGCTCCCGCACGTCGTCGATGCCGTTGTTGGAGGCGGCGTCCAGCTCCTGCACATCGGGATGGCGGTCGGCGAGGATCGCCAGGCATTCCGGGCAGACGCCGCAGGGCTCCGGCGTCGGGCCGCCCTTGCCGTCCGGGCCGATGCAGTTCAGCGCGCGGGCGATGATGCGGGCGGTGGTGGTCTTGCCGACGCCGCGCACGCCGGTGAGCATGAAGGCATGCGCCACCCGGTTCTGCGCGAAGGCGTTGCGCAGGGTGCGGACCAGCGCGTCCTGGCCGATCAACTCCTCGAAATTGCTCGGGCGGTACTTGCGGGCCAGCACCCGGTAGGGCGTGGCGGCAGGGGCGGGCGCGGGTGCAGGCGGCGGGGCCGGCGCCGCGGCCGGCAGAGGCGGCGCCTCGCCGAACAGCCCAGGGCCTTCCGGCGCGGGCGGCTCGGGCAGGCCCTGCTCGGGCGCTTCGCCGGCGGGCTGATCGGCGGTGTCTGCGGGGCCGAAAAGGGTGGAGGACATCCGCGCGGCGGGATCCTGTGCAGCGGTGCCCGACGGGCGGCCTGAAGGGGTGGAAGGCCGGCAAGCGACCCGGGCGAGAACCCGTTACGGCTGCTTCCTTCCGGACCTGACCGGGTTGGCGAGGAGCCCGTCCACCACCGACCTTCCGAGAGCACCATATCATGCCTACCCGCCCCGGGTACAATGCCCCCTCCCCACGCCGGGGGATGCCGCGGCCGTTGCCCCCCTCGCGCCCGCGTGGCACGGTTCGCCCCGCATGCTCTCAATCCCCGCCAGTCGCCCGAACGCCTATTCGGGCAGCCCCCTCGACCGCGCCGCCAACCGCCGCGAGGACCCCGATTTCATCGCCGCCGCCCTGGCCGACCCGGAGACGCTGTTCGTCCCGGTCTGGCGCAGCCGCAGCCTGATGAAGGGGGTCCAGGACGGCCAGCCGGAAGCCGTGCTGCTGACCGGCGCGGCGGCCGAGGCGGTCCGCATGGCGGGCGGGCCCTGGGCCTTCCTCGGCCTGTGGGAAGGCCGCCCGGTGTTCGGGGTGGACTGTTCCGAGGCGGCGGACCCGCTGCCGCTGCTGCCCGAGGGCATGGGCAGCTTCAACGACCTCCGCGCCGTCGCCGGGCTGCTGCCGCCGGGCGAGGCCAGCGTGCTGGCGCATGCCCGCGGGCTGATGCACTGGCGCACCAAGCACCGCTTCTGCGGGGTATGCGGCGCCGGCTGCGAGCCGCGCTCGGCCGGCCATGCCATGGCCTGCACCGCCTGCAACACCCAGCATTTCCCGCGCACCGACCCGGCGGTGATCATGCTGGTGGTGCGCGGCGACCACTGCCTGCTGGGCCATTCCACCCGCTTCCCCAATACCGTCATGTACTCGACCCTGGCCGGCTTCGTGGAGCCTGGCGAGACGCTGGAGGAAGCGGTGCGGCGGGAAGTGAAGGAGGAAGCCGGCATCGAGGTGGGGGAGGTGCACTACCATTCCTCCCAGCCCTGGCCATTCCCGTCCTCCATCATGCTCGGCTTCCACGCCGAGGGGCTGTCGGACGAGATCCCATCGACCCGGAGGAATTGCAGCGACGCCCGCTGGTTCAGCCGGGCGGAAATGCGCGACCCCAAGGCGCATGGCTTCGCCCTGCCGCGCGGCGATCAGCATCGCCCGACGGCTGATCGAGGATTGGCTCGGCGAGGCATGATGGGCCTGCCGCGCCTCGCCGTGCTGGCATTGCTGCTGCCGCCGCTCGGCGCCTGCGGCGGGCCGCCCGCCCGAGCCCCCGTCGCCACCGCCGACGCCGGGACTGGGGAGAGCCCCGCCGAGCGCGCCTGCCGCGAGGAAGCCCGCAACTCGCCGGCGATCCGCCGGCTGGGCTCCAAGGTGATGCCCGGTGACTACTCGAACGAGAAGCGCCTGGCTGCCGAGGAACAGGCCATTTTCAGCCGTGCCTACCGGGATTGCCTGCGGACCCGGGGCCTCCCCGTGTCGGGCGGGGTGGAACGACCGGTCATCCGGTAACGCCTCCGCGCTCCGCCAAAGGCGGGCGTGTCTCCGGCCGGCATCCGGTCTATACTGCGCCGCAGCATAGTGGATGGACGCCGATGATGAACGCGTCTTCGATCCTGGCGGTGGTCGGCATGCGGTCCGAAGCGGCCATGCTGCCCGACGGCATGCGCGTCATCGTCAGCGGCGGCGATCCCAACCGGCTGCGTGCCCTGTTGCGGCAGGCGCCCGAGGGAATTACCGGCGTGCTGAGTTTCGGCATCGCCGGCGGGCTGGACCCCTCGCTCACCACCGGCGACCTGGTGGTGGCCACCCGCGTCCGTGGTCCGGGCGGTGCCTATGCCGCCGATCCGGACTGGTCCGCGGAACTGGCGCGGCGTTGCGGCGCGCGGCTCGGCATGGTGGCGGGCGCCAGCGCGGTGGTCGGCGAGCCGGCCGGCAAGCGCCGGCTATGGGCGGCGACGGGGGCGCTGGTGGTCGATCTCGAAACTGAGGCGGCGGCGGCCTTCGCCACCGCCCTGCGGCTGCCCTTCGCCGCCCTGCGCGCGGTGGCCGATACCGCCGGGGAGGTGCTGCCGCGTTCCGCCGCGGCGGGGCTGACGCCGGATGGCCGCCCGGCCGCCGGCCGGGTGGCGCTGGCCCTGCTGCGCCAGCCGCGCGACTTGCCGGCGTTGCTGGTGGTGGCCCGGCGCAGCCGGACCGCGCTGGATGCGCTTGGCGGGGCGGTGCAACGGGCCGGCGCGGGCTTCATGCCGGCCAACTGAGCGGCCGGCGCCCGTTCAGGTGACCCGTTCCAGTTCCTTGTCGTCCAGGGCGCCGGGCACGATGGTCATCGGCACCCGGATCTGGGATGCGTAGCGCCCGGTCAGCGCCGAGATCAGTGGCCCCGGCCCACCACCGCCCGCCGCCGCCGAGGCCAGGACAGCAATACGAGGAGTCGAGCAGACGCGGCAGGGCACGG